>JASBVF010000047.1 GCA_030147525.1 Bacteroidota bacterium | reverse complement strand
GTCTTTTTCAGAAATAGCCAGGACAATTGTCCGGGTTTGCTTATCTTTAAGTGCCATTGGGTGCTTAGATTTTGGTTCGCACTTAAAAGATAAGCATTTCCAATGGCTTTTTTATTCAGCTACGCAATCCGTTACAATCAGAAAACTTTAAACATTTTAAACATGAAGTTCAGATTATTCAAATATTTATTGATTCTTTCAATTTTCACATGGTCTTGTACTCCTAAGATTATTACAAAAACGGTAAATCACAGTTACAATAATTTGGGTTTCGAACCAGATTTGGAAACAAAGAAAACAGCAGAAGGTCTTTTGCTCACAATTAAACCAATAGATGCAAAATTTTTAAACCGTGAAGCATTTGATGCAGCTACTAGAGATGGTAATTATGAAAAAGAGTTAACCTTGGCAATTGAACAAGAAAAAAATCAGATGAATGAGTTGAATAAATCTGAAAGAGATTGGATGCAGGGAAAACTAAATGCTATTGATGTTATAACTAAATTTGTAAATGAAGGGGAAATACCAGAAGAAATTGGTTATAGCCTCAAAACACGGATTTGGTTTGGGCCCGAATTCGGAAGAGATGGTTCTGAAATCTCTAGCCTATCGGAAGCTGAAGATTTCAATGCTTATTTTAACCCATTCAACTTAAACAACAAATATTTAAGTGTATTTAAAGTTACTACTGAAAACAAAGGAACAGAAATTGCGAAGGTAAAAATAGATGATTTTCAGATTGTTAGTGGAGAAGAGCAGTTATATCCATTAAAAATGAATTACTTTGAAGAGAACTTATCTGAAGCTCCTGAAAAGGTTAAAAATGCTTATCGCTTTAACATGCCAGAAGAATTAGTTGTTACACCTTCACAAAAAATAACTAAGTATTTAGCAATACCAGCTATTAATCCTAATAAAAAAAGTTTAAAAGTTCAATATATAAACAACAAATCATTCTCTGATTTTGAGTTCATTATGAACAACAAGTCTGTTACTAAAACTTACGAACTTGAAATCGTTAGATTAGTCTCAGCTTCTGGCTCTTCTTCCTATATAGCTTATTTTTATGCTATTAGGTACCCTAATGGTCAGTTATTCACTACAATCAAGCCTGAATTTTTTATTGATAAAAATAGAAAAAGGGAACGAATTGATATTTATGGTATTGCGATCGGAATATCATCAGGAAGGGTTTATTTTTCCAAACAAGAATTGGCTGTTTCCGAATTGATAAATAATGTCGCCAAATTAGACTTTAAAGAAATAAAGTAAGTTTTTTATAGCTGACCCAAGATCTTCACTTTAAAAAACGATCTCGTTCCCGCCAGTTTGCAACTGGCACTTTTTCGAGCTACAATCAAGGTGACACAATTCTTTAGCATTAAAAGCAATGCTTGAGATGTTGGAAAAAAGATTTGATTTTCAAAAGACATGCGTAGAAGTGCCGGTTGCAAACCTCAGTAGCTGAAGACGGTGGGCAAGCGGTATTTGATAGCTTGAAAAGTCAGTTGCGTTTTTTTAATAGTAAAAAATAAAAATATGAACGATGCAAACGATAAAAAACTGACATTTAAGGAATTAATTGCTAAAAATTTAGGAAGAGCTATTGTTAGTATCCAAAGAGAAATTGATACAAAATCGCCAATTTATAATGACCTAATATTAAACAAGCGAAGGTATTTTCAAACCGAAAATGATTTCAATAGAGGTGCAATTAGTATAGATGACAGAGATAAGGTTTTCAATCAAGTAAGTAATTCGTTGATTAATTTAATTGAAGAGATTGGCGAAAAAGATATTAAGGAATACAACAATATCCAAAAAGAAATTGAAGCTTTTAATAGTAGAATAAAGGAGTATGAAGAAAATTCAAAAACTATTGAGACGGCAATTTTTAAAGTTGGTGAAGATATAAAAACATATTTGATTTCTGGTATAGTAAGTTTAGAAGGAATCTCGGAATCGATTGAAAAATTGATAAATAAAACTGAGATAGTAAGCGAAGAGGTTAATGTTAGCAGAGAAAAACGAATAGAACATTTTAATGAAGCAATTCGTAGAATAGAAAATATATTAATCTCACTACAAGATTTTTACGGTAACCAGAAGGGAATGGTTTCGGAATTTTCCCAAATACAAAATAAGTCGTTGATGGATATTGAAAAAATGGGCAATGAGCTTTCATATACAATTCAAAAGCAAACAAAAATATACTCTGAACTTATTGAAAATTTAATTGATAATAACGCCATAAACAGTGAGAGAATAATTGCAGCTTTTGAATCAGTAAGAAATGATAAAAAAGAAAAAGGAGAATGAAGCACAGCCTGTTGCCCTATGTCTTTCAATTGAATAATGACCTTGCTCCTGCCGGTTACAAACCGGCAGGAGCAAAAGACGGTGGGTCAATGGGTAGCGGTATGAGCAGAAGATGGTGGACCAGTGGGAATTTTTGAATAAAACAAGTTAGCAAAACGAATCAAATTTAGATTCATTAATAAAGTATTACTTATGAACCTGATAGAAGTTTTAATAATCTTTATAACTTTCTTAATAGCACTAATTGAAAAATTTTCAAAAAAGCCAATTTATGAGAGAAAAGGCATATTGAAAAAATTGAAAATTGAAAACGTAGCTGTGCTCCTTTTGGGGATTTTATTGTTATTTCAAATTTTTGAAAGCATTGATAATTTTAATCGTGAAAGCGAAAACTCTAAAAATGTAAAAGAAATTAAAGATTGTATGGAGAGCGCTACAGAAGATTTAAAGAATACATATGGAATTACTGTTGCCATGTCAGACTCTCTTGGTAAAATAAATGATAATTCAATTAAACTTATTGATAATTACCGGAAAGCCATTGATAATTATGAAGTCTTAGTTAAGAAGATTGATGATCTAAATAAACAAACAGAACAAGATATCATTCGAAATAAAGCATTTGTTTCAATAAATGGGCATTTAAATTGGGTTAAGAAAACAGATAGCCTTTATACCCTTTCAAGTCCTTTTTTCAACTTCGGACAGAGATTTGCGAATAAATTTAAATATTTTGGCTATATATTTCAAATTGATAAAAATTTCAATTATGAAGGTTTTCAAACATCAGGTCCAATCTTTTATGAACAGTTTCCCGCTAACTCTTTATATGACATAAATGAGTATAATTTAGATATAAGAAAATTAAAAGATTCTTACATTGTCGTTATCTTCAAATATTCTTATAATGACAGCATTTTAAAAGGGAGAGAAGAATTTGTTGAAGGATGGATATGGATGGGTGAAGACATAAACGGTAATCAATTTAGTAATAATCAGTTAGCAAAAGATATTGGAGAAAAGCTAATGAAAGAGAAGAAATTAACGTTTTGACTTCTGTTATTTTAGGGTTCTTGCTTGACCAATGTCTTCCCTTAAAAACTCATCCCGCTCCTGCCGCTCCCGCCGCAAACCGGGATAAACCTTGCAACTAAACCAAACCATCAACCCGAAAACAATCGTCTTTCAAAAAAAGGTAAATCATGAGAAAAACAGCTGTTGTAATAGCCGTTCATTTTGTGTTGATGAACTTCTGTTCAGGGCAGGATTTTAATAACGGTGACTTTTTCGAATTGGGAGTAAAGTCGGGCAAATTCATTGAAAGTTCTTTTTTGGTAAACTCAAGGTATCAAAGCGAATTAAGTGATCCTGCTATCGAGGATGTTGGATTACTACCTTCTTCCACTGGGAAAAATTATTCAGCTAAGTTGAGGTATGGGAAAAAGATATTTACCAACGCACACCTGGTTGGTGAATTTGGTTTTTCAAGGTTGAATGAACAGGTATTATGCTTCTGTCATTTTTGCGATAAAATTGCAGGTCCATTCACATTGGTAAGCCTGAACGCCATTCATGCGGGGATAGGAGGCAGGTACCGGGTGGTTCAAATTAAAAGATTTAGTTTATCATTGGAGGCTATCGGGAGCTATTCGTTATTGACGAATGAGTCAGACGTAAAGTATTTCGGATACTCCATTCATCCTATGGCCGAATACCGTATCAGTGAAAAACTAAGGGTGAATCTGAAGTACGGCTACGAGCAGTCCTTTAATGACTATGAGAAACGGGTGAAATATGTGGAGTTGGCTTTTAACTATTGGATGAAAGAGCAGTAGTTTTAAGCTTTCCCGCTGATACAAGTTTACTTGCTAAATACGGCACTTCTGCGAGCGAGCCGTTTTATGAAAAGAAGATAGATGTGGGTGGTTGGTAGTCTGCTGTCCCCTCGTTAAAGTCGAAGATTCACGCAAGTAAACGAGGGGACAACAGGACGAAGGATGTGACGAGGGCCCGCCGGTAAAATATATAGTTTCAAATCAACGCACGATCAACCGCTTTGTGGCGGGTACTTCACCCTCCGTCCGGTAACTGAGCACGTACTGTCCGGCAGGCAAACCGCCGATGCTGACACCGGTGCGGTTTTCATAGAGAAAGAATTGATCGAGGCGGCGGCCATTCAGGGTCAACAGATCTACGATGACGGGTTCTTCAGCCGATTCCAGGGCGACGAAGATTTCGGTGGAACGGGAGGCCGGGTTTGGATAGACTTTGAACTGGTAGTCCGAATTGTTGCTGATGTAATCGACTGCAACGGGGGCGGACCAGGCAGAGGCGCCGTCCGGATATATTTTACGGAGGCTGTAGTGGTTTTCACCCTCATGAGGATGGCGGTCGAAATATTCATATTCCACAGCAAATCCCGGGGCAGAGGTTTCGGCAGGCAGGTAAGCTACCGGTGTCCAGGCTTCGCCATATTGGCTTCTGAAGATCTGGAAAGCGGCGAAGTCATCCTGTTCTGTTGAATTCCATTCGATCAGTATACCGGCGGGGCGTTCCGTCAGTTTGAAATCAGCGATTCCGGTGAGCAGGGGTGGGTTTTCGGCTTGACCGAAAGGAACGGCGGAGGAGCTTTGGAAAGTCCGTTCGGGGGTCTCCTGCCATGTCGTGTGCTGCGACCAGGCAAGGGAAGTGAGGAGTAGTATAAAAATAGTAAAGGTGAATTTTTTCATGTTGAATAAGCTTTTACGGAGTGCTGTCGCCGGTGGTTAAGTGAATCAGGCGGGTTTTCGGGGGGCTGCGACAGTTTCGTTCTTTCTTATATAAACGCAGGTAAGTTGCTGATGTTCAATTGTTTGCGGGTAGGTCATCAGGCAAACAGACTGATTTTCAATTGTTTAAAGTCGTCCATTTTCGCAAACCACTTTTCTTTGGGTATTCCTCAAAGAGAGGATGAGCGAAAAACGTATTTTTGCTGTTGCAGGCGCTCACCGCACCATCAGGCGGCGGCAACTTTAAAGCCGGTTAAAAATTCAACTTCAATCAGTAATGACTCACTCCAAACTTATTTTTTTAATCCTTTTTATTTCAGCTCATCATCTTGCGCTTGCGCAGCACACCAGAGCCAACGATTTCGGAGCTTCAACGGAATCCTGTTACGTATCGGCGCTGGACGGGACCCGGCTGGCCGTCGATGTGTACTTCCCCGGCGGCGATAAAAGCAGGAAGTTACCGGCCCTGTTTGAATTCACCCGGTACTGGAGGTCGGTAGAAGACCCGGAAACGGGGGAACCCATTCCTTCGCTGCGGAACCTGGACAGCCTTTTCCTGAGCAATGATTACATCCTGGTCAAAGTGGATGTGAGAGGCTCCGGCGCTTCTTACGGCAGGCGGCCCGGAGAATACACCCCGGTAGAGGTGCAGGACGCCTGGTATATAGTCGAATGGGTGGTCAGCCAGCCCTGGTCGGACGGCAGCGTGGGCGCTTACGGGACTTCCTATTCAGGCACCACCGCAGAACTGCTGTGCGCCACCGGCCATGAAGCGGTAAAGGCGGTCGTTCCCGGATGGTCGGATTTCGATATTTATGAAAGCCCGGGCAGGCCTTACGGAATGGTTGCGACCAGCTTCGTGGCAGAATGGAGCAAAGTGGTCGGCTGGTTAGACCATAATAACACGGATGTGCTGAAGATGAGCGTCAGACGAGTCACGGATACCTTCCCGCATGAGGCCATTGCCGAACATCGAGATAACCCCGACGTATTTGAAAAAGCAAAAAATGCAAGGTATAAAGACTCGAAGTTCGGGGATTTCACGCACGAAGAATGCTCGCCGATTCATTGGCAAAAAGAGATTTCCGCATCGAAAGTACCCATGCTGGTGCTGGCAAGCTGGATGGATGCAGGCACGGCGGAAGGCGCTTTGCTGCGGTTGAATAATTTTTCAAATCCTCAGAAAGTCATCCTGATGCCCACCGCTCATGGAGGCGGGTCGCATGCCAGTCCGTATGTGGTTGCCGATAAAGCAGTCGATCCTGTGCCTTCCGTCGCTGAGCAACTACAGCTGCAACTGGATTTTTTCGACCATTACCTGAAAGGCAAAACCAACGGCGTCACGGACTGGCCAACCGTACGTTATTACAATTTCGGGGAAGAGGCTTTCAAAACTTCTGACCGCTGGCCTCCGGCGGGTCAGACACGGGTCAAATACTTTTTGGGTGAAAACCAGAGCCTGAACCTTTCGGCCCCGGACCAGCCTGAAGGCATGGATGCCTACGAGGTTGACTATTCCGCCTCAACAGGTACCAACAACCGCTGGACCACCCAAATGGGTAAGCATATTTTAAACCTCGACAACCGGAACGCTGCCGACTCCCTGTTGCTGACCTACACAACGGCGCCGCTGACGGAAGACCTGCAAATTACGGGAACCCCGTCCGTCACCCTGCAGCTGTCTTCCACACATGCCGAAGGGGCTGTCTTCGTTTACCTGGAAGATGTCGATCCCGGCGGGAGGAGCCGGTATATCACCGAGGGCGGACTGCTGTTAGAACATCGAAAATTATCCGCCAACCCCATGTCCGGCCAGGTGCCCTATCATTCATTTTACCAATCCGATGCATCGCCTATGCCGGTGAATGAAATCGAGGAAATCACCTTCAAATTATGGCCCACGTCCGTACTGATTAAAAAGGGTCACTCGATCAGAATCGCAATTGCAGGCACCGATAAAGATACCTTCGACCGGGTACCGGCGGAGGGCGTGCCGGTTTACAGGGTTTATCGAAACAAGGGCGAGGCTTCGTTGATTGATTTGCCGGTGCTTCGGTTGGAGTAGGCGGGTTTGAAACCGTCGTTTTGAATCTCAATGGTAGTAAAGTCAAACAAAAAAAATATCATCCCGCCCCGTGCATTTTACACCTGCTGGTATTAAATTGCATCGTCAATTTTACGCAAGCCCGGCATCCGGGCGGGCGGCTCATCGTCAATGGTTTTCAAATAAAAAGGCAGGAAAATATCCCCGGAAACAGGGAAGTGGTAAGCAGTATTTCCAACTAAAGTAGTTTGTGAAATGACCCGGGACTAAACAACCGGTAATCAGCCTGCCTGTCCACCTGCTCAAATATTTTTCACATTAAATCAAAAAACTCATGGAAATCAAATCATGGTATCAGGAATACAGGGAAAACATGGAACCCGGGGAAGAGTTGGAGCAGCAAAGGGAGGAGGCCCGGCAAGCAGAGGAAGCCTGGGTGATCGATGGCAGGCCCTGGCAATCTGAAGAAGGTCTTATGCATGAATACGCCAATCTGTTGATGGAGAAAGAACTACGTACGCTGGGCAGCTACCTCCTCGAAAAGTATGCGAAAGAGGAAGACCAGTGGTACGTAGGCGATGTTGTTTTCTGGCAGTACGGAAGGTTTTGCATGTTCGCCAACAGGCCTGAAGAGGCGGCGAAATGGTTTAAAAAAGCTTTGAAACACAAAGGGGCCTGGCCGTACCTGTTTTGGAAGGACCTTGTAGCAGCCTACATAGAGTCCGGGGAATATGCGAAAGCAGACTACTGGATCCGGCGTTATGTCAATAGTCAACGAAAGGAAAATATACTGTCGAGGTTTGATTTAGAGGAATTCGCTGATTTTTATATTAAAATCGGGAAGTTCGAACGGGCGCTTGCTTACCTGGAAGAAGGAGACCCTAAAGGCGAACGGCATCTTATGTATAAACTACCACTGGCCAAGGCTTATATCGGCGTCGGAAGGGTGGATGAAGGGCTGAAGATCTACGAGGAGTTCGTGGAAAAATACCCGAAAGAAGGTGTTCCGCTGTCTGAACTGGCGCTGTATTATTACAATGAAAAAAATGATATCGAGCGTGCGGAGGCGGCTTATTTAAAATGCCTTACCATCTACGCCGGAACAAAGTGGGAGCGTGAATGGAACCGTGACATTCACAATTGCCTGTCCATCATCTACGTCAATGAGGGACTCTGGGACAAATGCTTCGAGCAACTGAAACTCTATTACCTCAATAAATACGAGGGTGAAGCGGCTGAAATTCTTTGTGGCTTGATTGACAGCAGGCCCCGGATCGACGACGATGGTATTTGCGCCGGCGTGTACCAGGCAATCCTGGCCTTCGAAGAAAGCCCGGTTCTTCCGATCAACAGGAAGGAACAACCGGAAGGCAGCCTGCCGGAAAATCCGGCGAAGGAAGTGGATTTCGCAAAAAGTCAGGAGTTTGACCTGAAAGGCTCGTTCGGGTTGGATGAGGCTTCGTTAAATTAAGCAGGAGGTAGTGATGCAGGCTTTAGCTCACGTAAAAATGGTAAAAACTTTGCGCTCATTCCCTCTTCGAAGTGAAACAGGTATTTTCTATTTCATTCGACTACCGGAGTGGCCGGGTTATCTACCCGGCGATGCCTTTGAGACCTCGCCGGGTAGATAACCCGGCCACTCCGAGAGCCAAATAAAATGGCAAAAACCTATTTCACTTTAAACAGGTGATGAGTGGAAAAAATAACCGGTTTTTTCCCCGAAACCTTGTCATTGCCGCAGGCAACCTGCTACGTCACGAGGGCAGCCACGACGGCACTTTTAGCAGCCCTCATGACGTTGCAGGTTGTCTTCGACAATGACAAGGTCTGTAGCTATAAATCGGTTAAAAAGCGGCGCACAAAACTAAACCCATGCCACCCTTTTTAACAGTAAAAAACGTCTCCCGCTCCTTCGGTCGCAACCGGGTGCTGCGGGATGTTTCGCTCAGTATTGAGGCGGGGCGCCTGGTCGGACTGGTCGGCGAAAACGGGTCGGGAAAGAGTACGCTGCTGAAAATCATTACCGGCATGCTGAAACCTGACCGGGGAGAGGTGGCGCTTTCGGCGAAGATGGGTTACTGCCCGCAGGAGGCTTTGCTCTTCGAGCAACTGACCGTGCTGGAGCATTTCCGCTGCTTCGCTGCCGGTTACAACCTGCCGGATGGCGAGTGGCAACGCCGCATGGAAGAACTGCTCACGCATTTTCGTTTTAAAAACCATCTGCGCAAACAGGTCGCCCACCTCAGCGGCGGCACCCGGCAAAAACTCAACCTCTCGCTGGCGCTGCTCCACCAGCCTGATTTGCTCATTCTCGACGAGCCTTACGCCGGTTTTGATTGGGAGACTTACCTGCATTTCTGGGACTATGCCGAAGCACAAATCGGGGCGGGCAGGAGCATCCTCGTCGTGACGCATTTTCTGAGCGACCAATCGAAGTTTCACCAAATTTTTGACCTTAAAAACGGAATGCTCACATGAATATCAGGCGCATACTCACCGGCTTCGACCTCACACTGCGCCAGCTCGGGCGGCGGCGGATCACGATACTGCTGCTGCTTTTGATCCCTACGGTCTTCTATTGGGTGGTTTACTACACCACTTCGGAGCGCATCGTGCCGTTTAAGCTGGCCTCCATTTCGGAAGACACCCTCATCGAGGTGGCTGAGCAGCACGAATCGCTCGTGTTTATCGGGGTGGCGGCGGTGGGTTTTCTTGCCTCGTTCATGGGGCTGAATCTCGTGCAAAAAAACGCCGGGGTACACCGTCGCATGGTACTTTGCGGCTACCGCCCCTGGGAGATTTTTACGGCCCTGCTGGCAGTGCTGGCCCTGGCGGTGCTGCTGCTGGCACTGTACGTCGGCGGTGGATTGTGTTTGTTTTTCACCCCTGAAAACCTGCCGGGCGTCATACTCGGATTCTTTGCGGCGGGCATGGTGTACGGCAGCTACGGCATCCTCGCCGGGGCACTCATTCAGGGCGAACTCGAAGGCATCCTGCTCATCGTGCTGCTGGCCAACATCGACGCCGGGTGGCTGCAAAACCCGCTGTTTTACGAGGGTGCTCAAAACAAAGAATTTATCCGTTACCTGCCGGCCTACTTCCCCTCGCAGGTCAGCCTGACGGCTGCTTTTTCAGCGTTTTCATTTAAAAAAGCGCTGGCATGGTCAGCGTTTTACGGCGGCGTACTGCTGCTGGCAGGGATGTTTTTTTATCATTTAAAAACAAAAATATACCGATGAAAACCTCAAGCTCCGTCTTGCCCGGCAAAGTCGTTTACAGCCTCGTCTTTCTCGTTTTCCTGCCTGCCTTGCTTATTTTTTGGGCAAAACTTGTTGCGCCAGCCGTCACGCTCCCGGCAGTCCGGTCGGAACTGTGGGGAGCGGCGCTTTCAGTTGCCGGCGCATTTTTTCTGCTCTCCGGCATGTGGGCATTGTGGCACTTCGGCAAGGGCCTGCCGATGAACGCCTACCCGCCGCCGGAGTTTGTGCAGCGGGGCGTTTACCGCTTTTTTGCCCACCCGATTTACCTTGGGTTTGGGATGCTCTGCTTCGGCGTGTCGGTTTACGCCGGTTCGGCAGCGGGGTTTTGGCTCATCAGCCCGGTTGCGGTGATGGGCATGGCGGCGCTGGTCTGGGGTTACGAACGGCTCGACCTGCTCAAGCGCTTCCCCGATGCCGTGCGGAGTTTTCGTTTTTCAATACCGCCAGCGGAAGAGAAGGCTCCGGCATGGTATCACCGCTGGTCGGTGTACCTGCTGCTGTTGCTGCCCTGGGCGCTGCTGACGGGCGCTGCCGCATGGGCGCACGAGTCGCAGGGCGCCCACGATCCGCTTTTTGGTTTTTATGAAACAAAAACGCCTGCCTCGCTGCAACTGGCAATTGCCGTTGCCGGCTTTTTATGGGTGGTGGCAGCACCGCTTTTTGCAGAGACCCGGCGCCAGCTCCGTAACTTTTTCTTCGACGGCCTGACTGGGGGCGCAGTGGCACTTTACCTGGCGTTTCTGATGCCAGTCTTTGGACTGAGCTATTGGCCGGGCGAGGGAGTTGAAGTGCCATTTTGGGTGAAGGCGGCGTTTTCCGTATCCTGGTTTTGGATCTGGTTGGCGGAGGAGGTTTACCGCCGTGCCTTCCCGTCGCTGAAGTGGCTGTTCCCGCTTCTGGCGGTGTTGCTCTCCCTGGGCGTGGTATTCATTAGCTCCGATCCTGTGAGCCATGCACTGACGGGAGCCGTGGCATTTCTCGTTGCATTTTTTCACCCGGCACTGTGGGAGTTTCTGCGGGAAGTATCGGAGGCCATCGCCAACTCGTGGAAGGAATGGCGTTTCGGGAAGGTGCGGGTCATCAACCACGGATTTTATGTGGGTGCGGGCGCTTTCCTCGGCGCCGTGATGGGAGGCCTGCTGGCAGGCGAGGCGTATGTTTTTCCGATGATCGTTTTCGGGTTTATCGTGACGGTTTGCTCCGGCCTTTGGGCGCAATTCATCGAAGGATCTGACAAGTTGAAACGCCCGTTCGGATTTTACGGCGGCGTGGTTGGCATCCTCTTCGGCAGCGTGGCGATGTACCTGATGGGCGTCAGTGTGTGGATGATGCTCGGCGTTTTTGCCGTTTTTATGCCGTTCGTGCAAGGCATCGGGCGGCTGCGCTGCCTCATCAACGGCTGTTGCCACGGCTCGGTGACCAACGACATGCTGGGCATCCGCTACTTTCACCCCCGTTCCAGGGTTTGTTTTATTTCAAATTTAAAAGGCAAAGCCCTCCACCCTACCCCGCTTTACTCGCTGCTCTGGCTTTTCCTGGTGGGTGGGGTGCAGGTTGCGCTTTGGCTGCATGGCGCCCAGCTGTCACTCATTTTCGCAACGTACCTCATTCTGAACGGCTTAGGCCGTTTCGTGGAGGAAGCTTACCGGGGCGAACCTCAGACGCCGGTGCTGGGAAAGCTGCGGCTTTATCAGTGGGCTGCAATGGTTTCCGTACTGGCAGGCATTGCCATTTCGATGCTCCATTCGCCCGTGGCGGTCCAGGAGGACGGCCTGACCTGGCGCACATTCGCCTGGGCAGCGCTGATGGGGGGGGTCGTACTTTTCGTGATGGGAATTGACTTTCCGGAGTCAGAGCGGAGGTTTTCGAGGTTGACGTGATGCAAGTGTTACCGGTCATAAAAATCAGGAACCCGGGCTGCGACAGCAAACACCGGGTAACTGGCGGTATTTTTAAAGCTTTAGAGTCTGAATTGTTTGAACAAAATCAATGTCAAAAGCCGGGAGGGTTATTTTATTTTCTGCAAAAACCGGAAATTTGAACCGGCAACACAACGGTAAATCTCTCAAAACCGATTCTGGTTTTGCTTGTTAAATTGTCCAAAAAGTACAAAACATCAACACAACATCCACATACCGCCCACTCGCTCAGCGACCACACCGCACCGACTTCAACCTGCAGCGGATGGAGCACATCTTCGAACAGCACGGCGGAAAGCTGGATGCTCCACATCGCCACGATTATTTCACGATTCTTTTTGTGAAACGAGCCACCGGCAAACACGTGGTGGATTACCAGACCCACTATTTTGCTGAAAAACAGGTGCACTTCGTCAGCCCCGGGCAAGTCCACCAGGTGAACACACCTGAAAAACCGGAAGGCTGGGTCATTACCTTTTCGAGGGAGTTTTTGGTTGAAAACAACATTCCGGAGAGCTTCATTTCCAACATCAATCTGTTCCGGCAGTTTGGCGAAAGCCCGCCACTCGTAGTCGATGAGGAAACTTTCGGAAAACTCGCCCGCATCATGAGCGAAATGGAAGATGTACTTCCACTCGATTTACACTATCGCAACCGGGCGCTCGGCTCGCTGCTACAACTTTTTCTGATCTATTGCAGCAACAGCTGCAACCTCAACCCCACCCAACTTGATGAAGAGAACAGCGGCGTCTGTATGCTGCGCAATTTTAAGTCGCTGATCGAGGAGCATTTTCATCAATGGCACAAAGTCAGTGATTACGCATCCGAAATTCCTGTATCTTCCAAGCACCTGAGTTACACCGCCAAATCACTGACCGGAAAGACCGCCAAGGAACTCATCCAGGATCGCCTCACGCTCGAAGCCAAGCGACTCCTCATGCACACTGAACTGAATGTCAAAGAGATAGCTTACCAGCTTGGTTTCGAAGAGCCCTTACATTTCAGCGGCTTTTTTAAAAAACAAACCGGACAATCCCCTTCGGACTTCCGGAGCAAATAATTCCGCAAAACCACTTTTCCGCCATTTTTATATGGTTCAGCTACTTTTTTATATCGCAGCCAGCTTTTTTCTGCTGCATCTTTGTATCGCTAACCAAATACTAAAAACGCCCGGTAATATGGATAGAAAAAGTTTCATCAAAAAAACGCTGCTCGGCGCAGCGGGTGTGGCAGCCGGAAGCTCCGGGTTGCAAGCCAAAAACGCCGGAACCGAAAAATCAACCTACGACAAACTGATGGCAGACGTCCCGCTCGATCAGGTAGGTTTTAATCATTTACCAAATAAAGAAATCAGGACCATGAAAACCGTTTTGCACAAAGCCAATACGAGAGGTCATGCCAACCACGGCTGGCTCGATTCTCACCACTCTTTCAGCTTCGCCAATTATTACAACCCGGAACGGGTGCATTTCGGCGTACTTCGGGTACTCAACGACGACCGGGTGGCTCCCGGACGTGGCTTCGGAACACACCCCCACGACAACATGGAAATCATCTCCATCCCGCTGGAAGGCGACCTGGAGCACAAGGACAGCATGGGCAACGTTGCAACCATTCGCCAGGGCGATGTGCAGGTGATGAGCGCCGGAACCGGTATCTACCACAGCGAATACAATAAAAACAAAGACCAGGAGGTGAAATTCCTTCAAATTTGGGTGTTCCCGAACAAAAAAGGCGTGAAGCCCCGCTACGATCAGATTACGTTGAATAACAAGGACTTGAAAAATCAATTGTTCCAGATCCTCTCACCCAATGCTGACGACGACGGCGTGTGGATTCATCAGGACGCATGGTTCCACATGGGCAACCTGGAAAAAGGTCACAAAACCACCTACCAACTCAAGCGCCAGGGCAATGGTGTGTATGCTTTCATACTTGAAGGCGACGTAACCATCGAAGGTCAGCCGCTGAGCAAGCGGGATGGTTTTGGCATCTGGGATACGGATAAAATCAGCATCGTCGCAAGCAGCGATGCTAAAATCCTGCTGATGGATGTACCGATGAATGTCGGGTAAAATCCTCCAACCAATTTTCTGTTTATTTTTCACTTAACCCACCCGGCCGGATGGCACTCATCCGGCAAGGTGATATTTTTTAAAATTTTAAAATCCAAAAAAATGACAACCGCAGTAAGAACAGCATGGGCCATCGACACGGCCCACTCCGAAATTCATTTCAAAGTAAAGCACATGATGGTGTCCACTGTCACGGGTGCATTCAACAGCTTCGAAGGTTCCGTAGAATCAGACGGCGACGACTTCGAAGGAGCTGACATCCGCTTCTCCGCTGACGTGAACAGCATCAACACCAATAACGAGCAACGGGATGCTCACCTCAAGTCCGATGACTTTTTCAATGCGGAGCAATTCCCGAAGCTGACTTTCGAATCAACTTCTTTCACCAAAAAGTCTGACGACGAATACCGCCTGGTGGGTAACCTGACCATCCGTGACATCACCAAAGAAGTGGAACTCGACGTAGAATACAACGGCACAGCTGTTGACCCTTACGGAAACACAAAAGCCGGTTTCGAGATTTCCGGAAAAATCAACCGGAAAGAATTCGGGCTCAAGTGGGGCGCCATCACCGAAGCCGGAAGCGTCGTCGTGAGCGAAGAGGTGCGGCTGGTGCTCAATGTCCAGCTGGCGAAGGCTGCCTGACTTCACGATAACAGTTGACAAAAAGGCTAAATCGTTCAACGCATCTGCGCTTCGTGCAGGCGAATCAACGATTTAGCCTTTTTTGTTAGCCTGATCACCTTTTGTAACTCTTGCCAGTTCAGTTATTTCCCGTCCAACTTCTCCACCACCCCCATCGCCGACGGAATTTCAGGCCCCTTGCTCACCGTTTTTTTGTATCAAGACAATGACTTCTTATTGTCGCCCTTCGCCAGCCCGCCAGACCATCGCCGAGGCGCTGGCAGCGCTGCCCGACTCGTTCGTGCAGGTGCATCGCTCGTTCATTGTGCCGCTGGGGAAGATCGAGTACCTCGACACGTCGGAGCTGAAGGTGGCCGGGCGTAAGATACCGGTGGGGGCGCAGTACCGGCAGGCAGTAGCGGAGCGATTCGGGGTGAAACCAAGGTGAAAGTCTACCTCTCAATTTCACCGAAAACCGTTACATTTGTCTAAACGATTTTTTTCATGAAAAATGGCAACTCATCAAAAACACGCCGTATGACCGTCGAGGCTTACATCGCCTTCGAAGAAGCAGCTGATGTCCGTCACGAATTCATTGATGGTGAACTCATACCTATGCCGGGAACTACTGACACTCACAACACGATTTGCGGCAACTTTTACATCGCCCTCCGCCAGCTTCTCAAAAACACTTCCTGCAAAGTTTTTATGGAAAGCGTCAAAGTTGAGATCAAGAACAAAAAACAATATACCTACCCCGATATCTTCGTCACTTGCGACAAACGGGACCTGGAGGATGCTTACATCAAAAGGTACCCCTCCGTCATCGTCGAAGTTGCTTCCCCTTCCACCAAAGTCCATGACAAAACCGATAAATTCCTGGATTACCGCAAAATTGCTTCCCTTCGTCACTACCTCATCGTGGATACGGAAAAGGATATCGTCGAATGTTACTCCACCAAAGATGGCAAGGAGTGGACCGCTGATATCTACCTTTCCAAAAACGAAGCCGTCCCGCTCGATGCGCTTGGCGTCAGCCTTTCCCTTTCGGACATCTACGCTTGAGTCAACCCTGGCCGTGGGCCCGATGCATCTCAGAACCTCGCCTTTTTGTCCTGAGCACTACCTGAATCTGTGACGGACGGTATCTCGATCGCACAAATTAATATTATATTTGCTGCGAAGCTCATCCGAATAAACCTTTCTTTTACTCGTTTGTCTCCAAACAATCATACTCTTTTCACTTCAACCAAGAATATTATGGCAACCTTCAATCTCAACATCAACGGTAAAAAACAACAGGTGGACGTCGATGCCGATACGCCCCTGCTCTGGGTGCTGCGGGACCACGTCAACCTCGTCGGTACCAAGTACGGCTGCGGCATCAACCAATGCGGCGCCTGCACGGTCCACCTCAACGGCGTAGCCATGCGCTCTTGCATGCTGCCCATTTCGCAGGTCGGCGAACAGGCCGTCACCACCATCGAAGGTCTCTCCGAAAACGGCGACCACCCCGTGCAGAAAGCCTGGATCGAACACGACGTCGCCCAGTGCGGCTACTGCCAGGCTGGCCAGATTATGAACGCCGCCGCCCTGCTGAAAAACAGCCCTAATCCCAGCGACGAAGAAATCGAAGGGGCTATGGCGGGTAACATCTGCCGCTGTGGCACCTACGTCCGCATCAAGGCGGCGATCAAAACGGCTGCTGCAGGATAATGAGTGAAGGAGTGAATGACAGAATGAGTGAATACTCCGCACAGCCATTCTCTCATTCTGTCCATCAGTCATTCTTTCATTCCTGTTATTCTCTCATTCAGTCATTCAATCATTCAATCATTCATCATGACTTTAGTAAAAACAACCTATAACCGGCGCTCCTTTCTTAAATCCACAGCCCTCGCCGGGGGCGGCATGGTACTCGGGTTCAGCTGGCTGGCATCCTGCAAGCCTTCGGCAGAGGAAGTACTCGCCATGCCTAAGGAGTGGTTCGACATCAACGGCTTTCTGAAGATCGGCGAAAACGGCGTGGTCACCATCATGTCGCCCAACCCCGAAATCGGGCAGAACGTGAAGACCGCCATGCCGATGATCGTGGCCGAAGAACTCGACGTGGACTGGAAAAAGGTCATCGTCGAGCAGGCGCCGCTCAATACCGACATTTTCACCCGCCAGCTTGCCGGCGGCAGCCAGTCCATCCGCCAGGGGTGGCAGGGCTTGCGCATGGCCGGCGCCACGGCTCGCCGCATGCTCATGGAAGCAGCAGCTAAACAGTGGGGCGTCCCCGTGGAGGAACTGACCACCGAGGCGGGCGTTATTTCACATAAAAACAGCGGAAAGACGGCCGGCTACGGCGAAGTGGCATCCGCTGCCGCCGGCATCCCCGTGCCGGAGGAGGTGGAACTGAAAGACGTAAAGGATTTCAGGATCATCGGCACGCCCCGGAAAAACGTGGACGGCAAGAAGCTCTACACCGGCCAGCCGCTCTTCGGCCTCGACATTCAGCGGGAGGGAATGCTGATCGCCATGATCGAGCATCCGCCGGCATTTGGTATGAAGGTAAAATCGGTGGACGACTCCGCCGCCCGTGCCATGTCCGGCGTCAAGGATGTTTTCACCATCAACTCATTGCCGGAAGGCATTGAAAAACAGTGGTCCGATACCAACGCCTTCCCCGAACTCGTCGTCGTGGTGGCTGAATCGACCTGGCAGGCCATGAAAGCCAAGAAAGCGCTGAGAATCGAGTGGGAAAGAACCGGCGACGCCGAAAGCACCGCCGGCCACGCCGCCAAACTCGACGAATTGATAGCCAAAGCGCCCGCCGAACCCGCCCGAAAAGACGGCGACCCGGAGGCCGCTTTTAAAAATGCTGCCAAGGTTATCGAGCGCACCTACAGCGCCCCTTTCCTCGCTCACAACACGATGGAGCCGATGAACTTCTTCGCCCACGTGACGGACGAAAAAGCCGAACTCGTCGGTCCTATCCAGACGCCGGAGTTTTTGGAAAAAACAATCTCTGCCGTAACGGGCCTGCCGCTGGAGAAGATTCACATCGACATGACCCGCATGGGCGGCGGTTTTGGCCGCAGATTGTACGGGCACTTCGGCGTGGAGGCGGCTGTTATTTCACAAAAAGTAAAAGCCCCCGTCAAACTGGTTTACACCCGTGACGACGACATGACGCAGGGCACTTACCGCCCCGGCTACAAGGTGCTCTACCGGGCGGCTTTGGATGAAAACAACAACCTCATCGCCTTCCACGTCAGGGGAGCCGGCACGCATGGCAGTCCCATCTTCGCCAACCGATTCCCGGCCGGCGCAGTGGACAACTACCTTGCCGAGGAGCACTCCCTCGACTCCAACATTTCCACCGGGGCCTGGCGGGCGCCGAGGTCGAACTTCATCGCCGGGGCCGAGCAGGCCTTCCTCGACGAAGTGGCCGAAGCGGCCGGGAAAGACCCCATCGACTTCCGCCTCGAACTCTTCGACCGGGCCATCAAGAACCCTGTCGGTAAGGACAACGACTACGACGCTGAACGCTACGCCGGTGTTTTAAAATTGGTGAAAGAGAAAGCCGGCTGGGGCAAGGATATGCCGGGCGTGGGCCGTGGCGTTTCCGCCTATTTCTGCCACAACTCTTACGTCGCTCAGGTGGTGGACGTGGCCACGGATGGCGGCAGCCCGAGGGTCAAAAAGGTTTGGTGCGCTGTGGACTGCGGCATCGTTGTCAATCCCGAGGGTGCTATTAACCAGATTGAAGGCGGCATCGTGGACGGTATCGGCCATGCGATGTACAGCGCCATGACTTTCAAGGAGGGCAAACCGGAACAAAGCAACTTCGACAAATATCGCCTGATCCGCATCAATGAGGCGCCTGCGGAGATTGAGACGCACTTTGTGGAAAGTGATATTGACCCGACGGGCCTCGGCGAGCCTTCGCTGCCCCCGGTGATCGGGGCGCTGGCCAATGCGCTGTACAAAGCCACCGGCAAGCGGGTGTACGATCAGCCGTTTGCGATGGGTAGTGCGGTGTTGGGGTAAGAATACTGAGATTGTAAAAATTTAGAAGATGCCAGTATCTATCATGTGCTGGCATCTTTTTTTTGACACGCCAGCAGACTCTCTTCTGGCAATATTTTGCAAGGCAAAAAACACCCGGTAATGCCGGAAACGAGACCTAAATCACGGTGGAACGCTTTGTTCTTTCGAGAGATTGCGCTCTCCCGGCCACTGTCATTTCACAACTCCTCCACCTTCGAACACATCCCGTAGCTCACAAGCCAAAACATCCGCCGCCACCGCATGCCCCAGTTCATTCCAATGCGCCCCATCCAGCGAATGAGAAGTGTGCCCCTGGCGGGTGAGAGAGTCGAGCCGCTGCGGAATGTAGCCGGCAAAAGGGATGTTCTCCTCGTAACATATTTCGCAGATGGTATCGTAAAAAGGCTGGTAATTGTCCACGGTAAAAACGAGCAGCTTCGTGCCGGGCGGCAGTTCGTCCCTGAATTTCGTGAGCAGGCGTTTCGTCACTTCGATGGATTCTGCGAAGGGTGCGTAGGCCATTCCCTCTCGCTCGATGCGGAATTCAGACTGGTTTTCCGGTAAAACGGAGCGGTCAAAAATCCTTTCCATACGGGTGAAGATCAGCTCGAAGAACATGGTCCGTTCGTCCAGCCAGTTCCATCCCCATCGGGCGGGCACACCATAAAAAACTTCATTCTCCGGGCTGAGGTAGGGCCGCCTGCGCCGGTTGTTATTGAGCAGGCTGTGACGTTCGAGCTCGAAGTGGTTGTTGATAAAATCATTGGAGCAAAACTGCAGGACGACGACATCCGGCCTGATCACGGGGAGGTATTTTTCAACAATCATCCACTCCTGCAAGGTGCTGTACCCACGGCATCCGTAGGCAAACGCTTCAAAGTCAAGACCACCGGCCAACAAAGAAAAGTACGTACGGTCATCTGACACTTCAATGGCCTGGGTAAAGGAGTCGCCAGCGAAAAGCACTTTCTTCTTCGTCGTCGAGGTATCGCCAAAGTGCCGGAATCCTCGCTCATCTGTGCTGAGCAGGAGCGGATAGGTTTCCCCCGCTGCATCCGTGACGACGCCCTGCCAATGAAAGCTCTCACGGACCCGGCTGCCAAGTTCCCTGTCGGCAGTGGTTGTCAGCGTGGGATAGTTTTTATTGCGAAAAAAAACAAAAGCCCGGACGCCCGCCTCTCCCAGCAAGCTGACAACCAGCAGCATCGATGCAATGCCAATCATATGAAAAAGCATGCGTTTCCAGAAAGGCAGATGTTTGCGATTCATGGGCATTCGATTTGGAGGCTTTGGTCACAAAGGCCGGTTGAGTAGTGAATGCGCAGAGTTTGACAAAGGTGTGCCTACGGGTTCTGCTGAAAGGTTAGCCTAATTTAAATGATCAAAAATCATGGCAATTTCAGTCCATTCTGTTCAGGTCAGTTGACAGCGATGTTATTTCTAAACCCTTTCAGGATATGCTTAAATCTTAGTCACCCGGATATTACGCCAGCGCACCTTGATGCCTCCGCCGTCGTGAATTTGCAGGGCGATTTGGCCTTCGGCCTGGCCTATCTTCTCGTCTTTCAGGGTAATCATCCGGATGTCGTTCAGCCAGGTGGTCACTTCATCACCCACGCAGCGGATGCGCATGGTGTTCCATTCATTTTCCTTTAAAACATGGTCGAGGGCGGCGGTGGGTTTGATGAGCCAGCCCCGGCCGTAGCTTTCGTAGATGCCGCCGGTGTGGGAGCCTTTGGGAGCCACTTCGGCCTGCCAGCCGCTGACTTTCACCCCGTCGAAACTGCAACGGAAGAAGACGCCGCTGTTGCCGTTGGCTTCCTGTTTGAATTCCAAGGTGAGGTCGAAGTCTTTGAATGTTTTTTCGGTGCCGAGGTAACCGTACTCCTTGTAGGGTCCGCTTTCGCAAACGAGGTTGCCGTCTTCGACGTACCATTTTTCCCGGCCGTACTCGATCCAGCCGGTGAGGTCTTTGCCGTTGAAAAGGGAGGTGGAGCCGTTTTTACCGTCTTTGCCTTTGGTAGAAATGCTGCAGGCGGAGAGGGTAAGAAGCAAGAGAAGAAGAGAGTAAAGCTGTTTTGTCATGTCATTCGTTTTCCCAAAGGTAGAAAAGGAAAACGGCACCCCAAAGGAGTGCCGTCAACACGTATAAAAAGTTTCGAGAAAACTTGTTGGGATGCCTTACGCTATTTAGCGCTTGCCACCTTTCAGTTCGCCCTGGAGCTTTTCGAGCTTCGCCCAATCAGCTTTGGCAGCGAGAGCAGCCTGCTGAGCCCAGGTTGAAGGATCGTGCATCTGGTAACGCTTGCCGGCAGCTTCGAGGATGCCTTTCAGCTTGTCAATTTTTGCGCTGGCGAGGTCAGCGAAAGTAGCGATACCGCCTTTGGTCAGCAGTTCAGCGATTTTCGGACCTACACCTTCGATTTTGGTAAGATCGTCAGCACCGGACTTTTTAGCAGCTTTAGGAGCAGCTGTTTTCTTGGCAGCTGGCTTTGCTTCTGACTTGGCAGCAGGAGCAGCTTTGTCAGTGGCAGCTTTTGCAGCAGCAGCTTTAGGAGCAGCAGCCTTTTTAGGAGCGGCAGCTTTCTTTGGTGCAGCGGCTTTCTTCGGTGCAGCTTTGGCAGTAGTTTTAGTTTCTGCTTTTGCAGCAACTTTTTCTTCGATCAAAGACAATACAGAGTTGTAAACGCCGGTAGAAGTCGGAACGTAGTTGTCAGCTTTCCAGTCGTTTTCCCAGATGTGATTGTCGATGAGGTAACGGAATTGATACTCTTTGCCAGAAGCGAGTTCAACTTCAGTGGTGAATTCAGCTTTGCCGGCTTTCATCTTGTAACCTTTTTCCCAGCTCCAGTCATTGAAGTCGCCAAGGATGCGAACTTCTTTGCCGCCTTTGGCAGCTTCTACGGGAAGAGAAAAAGTGACTTTGCAAACAGGCTTTGCTTTCGAATAAGATTTTTTCAACATTGTTGATGGATTAAACGGTTTAACAAAAGTGGTAGTAGTAAATGGTATTATTTAGAAATGGTAATCTTTACAGATAATCTGGTCGGTAAGGTCAGGGCGCTGTTTCTTTGTTAGGTAGTGATGCTCAAAAATGTTTACAGCTTGTATTTTTTTTTCACAGCGGCTTGTTTTTTTCGATTTTGCGCTGCAAAGTTAAGTCATTTCAACCAACTTTCAAACCTTAGCCCTTGAAGTTCAGGCTGTTACGAGAAATGCCAATCTTTGCATTTGATGTTTTTCAAAAAAAATCGATGTGTAATTTGGAAGTTAGATCATTTTTTAGAAAATCATTTCTTTGAAAAGAATACGGGCCTTCAAAAACTTCTGTTTCAAAGTTTTAGCTTTTTCTGCCTTTTTACCAAAAAAAACGGGCGTGCAGCAGTGAATTCGCTGTTACACGCCCGTTTTTAAGAGGTTTTCCAGTCTGATGAAGCCCTAAAGATTTTCAAGAATAGTGAACGCAGTTCTGCGGTTCAACTGGTGCTCTTCCTCCGTGCAACGGTTGCAAAGGCAGTCGTCCTTCGGAACGCTTTCGCCGTAACCTTTTGCCACCAGCCGGTCTCTTTCAATGCCTTTCGACACCAGATAGTCCACAGCGGATTGCGCCCGCTTCTGGCTAAGGTCTTCATTGTAGCGATCGTTGCCACGGCAGTCGGTGTGCGAGGAAAGCTGAATGCGAATTTTCGGGTTCAGCTCCATGTCTCGGGCCAGTTTGTCTAATGTTGGGCGAGCATCGGCCCGGATATCCCATTTATCGAAGTCGTAGTAAATATCCTGCAGTACGATTTCCTTATTGATAAAAATGCGGTCGAGCACGATTTCTACTTCATAGGTTTGAACCGGATTGTTTGGGTCTTTTCCAATGCCTTTGGTGGAAAAGAAATTCTCGCCGGTGAGGAATCCGTCTTTGGAAGCGATGAACTGGTAGTCAGTGTTTTCAGCCAGTTCCATGCTGAAATTGCCATCCTCCCCTACCGTGAAGGTTTTCGTTTCCTTGCCAAACCTGACCTGAACAGTGGCGCCGGCGAGCGGTTTACGGCCGAGGATTTTGCTGTCCGGATTTCCAGCTACTGCATAAATTTTCTCCAGCACGTAGCCTTCCAGTAGTAATTTGTATTCCACAACAACAGGCTCCGGCGTTACCGGTTCGGGCGGCGGAATACGTTTTTCAAAACGGAAAATATCATCCCCGCCACTGCCTTCAGGACGGTTTGAGGTGAAAAAACCAGCCTGTAGCACATCACCGGAAAGCTTTGCGCTCCGGTCGATGACCAGCCCGAAATCATCGGAGCCGGAGTTGATGGGAGGCTTAAGGTTTTGCACCGGTACCCAGGCGCCATTCGGCATTTTCCAGGTTTTAAAAATATCGAGTCCACCCATGCCGGTATGAAAGTCGGAAGAGAAGTAAAGCGTGTCGCCGTCCAGTGTAGGAAATTTCTCGTTTCCGATGGTATTCACGCTGCGCCCCATCAGTTTGGGTTCATCCCAACCATTGGGCGTCCGTTCACTCGTCCAGATATCGTAGCCGCCCCAGCCGTCTTTGGAATTACAGGAAAAGTAAAGCGTTTTGCCATCGGCAGAAAGTGCGGGATGGCCGTAGTTGATACCATCCTGGACAAATGCGAGCACAGCCGGCACGGCCCATTGATTACCGTCCCATTTGCTCATCAGCAATTTGCAATAGTTGTCCTCTTTTTTTCCACCGTAACAGCGGGTGAAATACATTTCGGTGTAATCACGGTTAAAAACGGCCGTCCCTTCGTTGTCCTCCGTGTTGATTTGTGTGTCAAACAACTGCACATCACCGGTTTGAGGGTTGACCAAAAACAAATCGGAGAAGCTGTTGCCGGTCCAGTTGTAAGTATCGTCGCCGGTAGCCGCTTTACGGTCAGAGGTGAACACCCATTGGCCATTTTTGTATGGTGCCGGGGCATACTCGGCATTGACACTATTGAACTCACCGGGGGTGACGGTGTAGGCTTTGGACTTTTCCTGCTGCCAGCCCAACGCAACCTGACAGGCTGCTATTTCCCGCCGGTATTCGTAAGGGCTGCCGATCTCGATGCCCAGTTCTTTGAAGGACTTCATGGCATCCTCGTACTGCTGCATGGCTTTCAGGGTGTAGGAGTATTCCCGCAGGGCATCCACACCATAACCATTGTCGTAGGCTGATTTGTACCAGGTGGAGGCACTCGCAGGTTTGTTCAGGTTGCGATAGCTTTCGCCCAGCAGGAAGGCAATTTTGCCTTTTTCGACCCGGCTTTTAGACTTTTTGTATTCCTTTTGCAGGAGGTCGGTAGCGACGGCGTATTGCTTGCGGTCGACGGCGAATTTGCCATCTTTGACTTTTTGCGTGTAGGTGCATCCGCTGAGAGCGAAAATGGCGAGTAACAGTAGGTTGGCGAAATGCTTCATTGTCATTGGATTTTTTACAAAAGAAAAAACGCACACCAGCGGGGTTTGTTGCCGGAAATGCGCTGGCAAGATAACATGAAGGCGGCGGCAAGACCATTTTCAGGCAGAATTTTACGGCAATCTATTGTTTCAAAATGGCTGTGCCGCCTGATTTTATGGGAAAAATAACGTTTCTTTGTAGTAGCTTTCAGCAAAAGAGAAAACTTCAACAACGTCAACCAAACTTCTATTACTATGAGAAATTCTATTCTTGTCACTTCTGACCTTAAATCCGTGATTTTAGTGGACACCCAACAAGACGACCAGCGGCTCGCTATCGGTAAGCGTGGCGTTTTGCTCTCCGTTTTAGGTACGGATGTCTGCGCTACGGAAGTGCCTGCGGAGCTTGACAAGTACATCAATCTGGCATTACGCAACCTGAAACCCTTCTACGAGTTCGACGTGGCCGATGCCGCCAAAAATCAGCTTTGCATCACTTATAATGATGTCAACAATGCAGTTTTCATCATTGGTATTCGGGACATTGACGTCAGCCTGACTGCACCGATGGAAGTAAACAAGGAGAAAGTTACCACCTTTGCCGTGAAAATGAAAGACGACCCTACCATTGGGCTTGCTTCCACCAAAGTGATTCTGGCCAGGCTCGAATCTCCTGTTGGCGGAATCGGCGGGGCCAAATTCATCCGGTTCTATCATGTGCCTGCAAATGCGAGCATTGAGCAGTCCAGGTTATAGTTTTCGTTCAACATAGATCAGAAGCTCGTCCAGTCCAAGCGGGTTCTCGGTATCCGGTTGGTCTCTTATTCCTTCCAGGAAAGTCTTGAGTTCAGCCAGTGCGGGTTTCACCTCATTCAGCGGAGCATTGAAGATTTTACGAAAATGCTCATTCAGCAAAACGTTTTCGAATCGGTCTTTTGGTAGTCCGTGCGACTTGAAATAGCGTTGGGTCGCACGCACTTCCAGTTCCACCTGTTCAACATCATCCAATTCGAAATGTGAAATCAGCTTGTACAACCTGACGATGCGCTGGATGTCTTCCCGTCCACTGTTTTTCAGATTTTTTATGATGTGGTCAGCCCAGTAGATGCAGTTTTCATAATCCTCCACCAGAAAATAAACGATGGAAATGTTGCCGGTAAGAACGATGGATTTCCTTGACCCGAATTTGTTGACACCTTCGATGATCTCGGGCAGCATTTTCCGGGCGTTTTCAAAATCATTCTGATTGAGCAGGTGCAGCAGATTTGAAATTGAAAGTTTGAAGAAAATAATACGCTGATTGTGGTGGCTCCCGCTCGACTTTTCCCGTTTGAGCCGGTCGAGCCATTCTTGCGCAATCGGATGAAACTCCTTGTTTTCGTAACCCGTGTTTACGAGGTTTGAAATATCGATGATGTAGCGGTGAAACTCTTCCTCCTTCAGCGCCGGATACTCTTCCCACCATTTTACGATGTTCAGAAAATTGTGAAACACCTTCACGGTTTCCCCCAGCAGGTTATAATAAGTGGCATTGCACTGGTAAAAACGGCGGACAGCCTGGGGCGATGTGGGCCTGTTGCGCTCTTCCAGCAGTTCGACGGGTAGTCGTTGCTTCAGCGCCTCAATGCTATGGAGGTCTTTCAGATTAAACTCCTGGAACACCTCCAGCAACAGCCGGTAATACAGGTCAAGATAAGTCAGTTCCTCGTGAATAGCCTTCAGGGTTTGTTTGCGTTCCTGGTTCAGCTTTTCGATATGCTCCAGCTGCACTTTTGCCCGCCGGTCGAAAAGTGAAATCTGCTCCTCCTTGTTAATTTCCAGTAGGGTAAACTGATCCTGCAGCTCCGAAGCCATCGCCTTCGCCTCCATAATCCGTCCTGTTGACTGCTCGTAAAGACCACGCTCATACAGATACCGGGAATCCATCAGCCTTTCCTTCACCTGCGCTGCTTTCGAACCCTTAGAGCGGTAGTCCCGCATGCTGCGAAGTATGGCTTCGTAGAGGTAGGCTTTGTCAGAGGATAGATTTTTGGGGAACAACTCCTTGAGCGGTTCCTCGTCGTAGTCCTCCATGCTGTTCATGGCATCGAACAGGGAAAGATAGCGACTGGCTGAACGGCCGCTCTTTTTGGCATCCAGCACGAAGTAGCGCTTTTCCGATTTGGACATGGACTGGATGAGTTGAAACAGGTCTTCTTTGCTTCGCATGGCGTTTGTTTGTTCATAAAAACGTGCTTCCGTTGACTGTTTTCATGGGTTAAAAACGACTTAGATTCACGTTTTCAATAAAAATTAAAAAAAAATCTAACGTTTAGAAACTTCATTTAAACAGAGTAAAACACGCTGATTTTTCACCACGCCACTTTTTATTTTAGAAAATATTAATTCTTTAAACAGCTGAAATTAATTATTTTATGATAAAAATATTTAATAAATCATAAACTTTCTTTCATCCGCCAAATTCACCGTTTCGCCGGTAGAAACCTCAACTTCCCGAAAAACTGGATTGTACAGCCCTGCACCGCCCTGTACTTTTGTATCATCAAAAATGATTTAGTCAAAGGACGAATCAAAAAGGTAAATGGAGCAATGGTAAAATTCCGCTTCTACGATTGGAAAGCTTGAACAAACATAGCATGGGACTACAAAGGCGGCTTGAAAAATTCCCCCTCAGGCCGTTGGCTGATTGAAAGTTTCTCTGTTGATTATTCCATCTGCGGAAAACCTCAAAAAGCCAGCTGACAAAACAAAAACAACCCAGCGAATTTTGCACTTTGCTCCATTTTACCAACAAGCTTATAACATTGGTCTCAGGTTCCTGACTGATTGTCTTGACCTCCTGTTTTTACGCTGAAAAACCCTCACGAACCAAAGGAATTGGAGCGGTTATAAGTAGTTATTTTCTGTTACAGGGTTTGCTGCCCAAGCAGTGAACCCATTTTGAAAAGGATTTTGAGGTATTTGAATCGGTGTTGAGGTGTCACCTCGTTTCACCTCCGTACCTCCCGGCTTATACTACCAAAGCAGCCTGAAAGCAGGCAGCTTGTTAAATTGTGAAAGCATTGACATCAGGGAAAAACCCCCTGCGAGGCAGACGGGCATAGAAAACAACTGGTAAAGGCTTCGCTTATGAATGGAAGTTTATCGAATATTCCCGAAGACCGGATAAGAATTTCAGATAAACAAGATTCATCTTCAAAATGTCCCGGCGCCTCGCTTTTCCCTGATGGCTAAAAATATATTGGGTGTTCTCATAGTGTGTGGGCTGCCCATGTGCCAAACGAGGTGCATAGGGTAGTTAAAATTCCAGGGTTTGTTGGGCTACGGTCCGGCAAACCCTTTTTTATTGCTCTCCCCGGATCACCGGCCAATCGCTATTAGCCGGGGTTTTCATAAACCTCCCGCCCGTTTTTCCTCCGAAAAATTTAAAAATGCAGCAGGATGATTACTTCCTGCCTGAAAATTGAACAATCTTTGCCCGTCCGGATCATGCTGGATTTCTCAATTTTTACAATATGAAAAACTTACAAAACAAAACTGTCTGGATCACCGGCGCATCTTCCGGCATTGGGGAGGCGCTGGCTTATGAATTTGCCAGGCAAGGTGCAAAGCTGGTACTTTCAGCCAGAAACGAAGCGGAACTGAAGCGGGTGGCTGCCGCATGCCCCACCGAGGCCCTTGTTCAACCGCTCGATCTGGGCGATCACGATTCGCTTCCAGGCATTGCAGAGCAGGTTTTGGCTAAAGTCGGCCAACTGGACCTGCTAGTCAACAATGGAGGCATTTCGCAGCGAGCATTGGCGAAGGACACTATTTTCGAGGTAGATAAAAAAATGGTGGATGTGAATCTGCTTGGCACCATCGCACTCAGCAAGGCAGTCCTGCCACATTTTTTAGCTAAAAAAAGCGGCCACTTTGTCGTCATCAGCAGCCTGATGGGCAAGTTTGGCGCCCCGATGCGCTCCGGTTACGCCGCCGCCAAGCATGGCCTGCATGGCTTCTTCGACACGCTGCGGGCAGAATGCTGGCGGGAAAATTTGAAGGTTACCATCGTTTGCCCCGGATTCATCCGCACCAACATCAGTAAAAATGCACTGACCAGCGACGGCTCAAAGCAAGGCACCATGGACGAAGCCACCGGCAAAGGTATGACCCCGGAGGCTCTGGCTAAAAAAATCGTGAAAGCGGTAAGAAATGAAAAGCGAGAGGTAAATTTTGGCGGTTTTGAGCTTTTGGCAGTTTACCTGAAGCGGTTTTTCCCGGGCATACTGGCCAGAATCGTACGGACGGCGAAAACGACTTAAGGTTTTGGATTTACGATTGGTCCGGCAGCTCAATCGTAAATCCAAAAAAATCAGTTCGACCCGTTCTTTTTCTTGGCAGCCTCGGCCTCCAGCTTTTTTATCAGGTCTTCCAGTTCTTTTCGTTTGGAAGTTAATTCAGCGGTTTTCAGGCGCTCTTCTTCCTGACGCTGGCGTTCGGCGGCAATTTGCGCTGCCACATCTTCCTTCACTTTGGTCAACTGTGCCGTAGCTTGTTGCTTTGCTTCGTAAATGGCATCGGCAGCGTCTTTTTTGGCTTTGTTGATTTCATCAAGCGACTGACGGCGTGCGTCTTCTGCTTCGTTGTTGTACTGGGCTTTTTTATCGGCAGTTTCCTTTTGCACTTTGTTTATTTCACGCTGAGATTGCTCACGAGCGGCAGCAATATCGTTACGGGACTGGGCTTCAGCTTCTGCTACCTGTTTGGAATACTGCTGAACAAGTGCATTGGCTTGCTGCTGAGCCTGAGCTATTTGTTTTTGAGATGCAGCCTCAGCCTGAGACACCTCCAAGGCAAGCTGGTCGAGCCGGGCCTGTCTATCCTGCTGAGCCTGAGAGATGGCCTCCTGAGCCTGTTTTTGGGTAGCTGCCACCTCCTTGGCAGCTGTTTCTTTGGCGGTCGCAATTTTCTCGGCAGCATCTTTCCGGGCGTTCAGCACTTCTAATGCCGAAGTTTCCTTTTGCCGTGCAGCTTCCTCCCTTGCGATTTTTATTTCAGAGGCTGTTTGTTCACGGGCAGCAGCGATTTCACGAGCCGCTTTGTCACGGGCGGTGGCAACTTCCGATGCCAGTTTCTGCTTTTCTGTTGCCGCATTTTCACGGGCAACCCGCACCTGCTCGGCCTCTTCCTGTTTTATTTTTGAAATATTTTCGGCAGCATTTCGCTTGGTTTCAGCTACTTCATTAGCTGACTGCTGAGCTGCCCGGGCGGCCTGTTCCTTGGCAGCAGCGATTTCACGGGCAGCCTGTTCCTGTGCGGCGGCGATTTCGGCGGCAGCTTTATCTTTTGAAGAAGCAACCTCGCCTGCTGTGAGTTGCTTGGCCTGTTTTTCCCGCTCACGAGCCTCAGCGACAGACTTTGCGGCTTCTTCCTGAATTTGCTTGATCCTCGCCTCAGCAGTTTGCTGGGCTCCGGCTACATCCGAGGCATATTGCTGTTTGGCCTCTTCCGATTTTGAAATGGCGCCTTGCACTTGCTGTGCAGCCATTTGCTGAGCCTTCTGAATTTCCTCAGCTGCCCGTTGTTTGGCGAGCCCAACCTCTTCGGCTGTTTGCTTCTTTATTTTTTCTTCGCTGGTTTTTGCCTCCTCCATCGCTTTCGCCAATTCTTGCTGAATGCGGACCAATTCTTCCTGCGCTTTCTTTCGGGCTGCGGCGATTTCCTCGGCTATTTTTTGTTTCTCAGCCTCAGCTTTCGAACGGGCAGCTGCCACTTGTTCGCCTTCCTGCTGATTGATTTCCTGGATTCGCCGGGCAGCTGCTTCCTGGGCGGCCTTCACTTCTTCCGCAGACTTGATTTTCTCTTTTTCAGCCACTTCTTTCGAAGCTGCGATTTCAGCTGCGGCCTCAATTTTTGTTTTGGTAATTTCTGCGTTTGCCCTGGTTTTTTCCTCAGCTACCTGCTGCTGCGCTTGCTGAATTTCTTCGGCTGCCCGCTTTTTAGCTGCCGACACTTCCAATGCTGCCGCTTCTTTGATGCGAGCTACATTTTCCTGAATTTCACCGATCTCTGAGGCGTTGCGCTCCTGAAGTGTAGCTTTTTCTTCAGCGGCCTTGCGGCGTGCTTCCGCAATTTCGAAAGCAAGTTTTTCTTTTTCTAAAACAACGGCCTCCCGGCTTCTGGCGATTTCGGCAGCAGCCTCTTCCTGTGCTTTCAGTATTTGTTCAGCGGCTGTTCTTTTAGACCCGACAACCTCATCGGTGGTACGCTCCCGCTCTACTTTTGCTTTGCTCCTCGCCTCCTCCACGGCCCTTGCGCTTTCTTCCCGGATGCGCTTCAGTTCGGCGGCAGAGTTTTCTCGGGCACTGGCAATTTCATCGGCATACTGCACCTTGGCCAGTTCCATACTTTCTTTTACCCGCTGAATTTCTGCTGCGGCCTGCTCACGGGCGGCCATAACCTGCTGAGCAGCTTCCAGTTTTGTTTTCTGAATCTCCTCGGCTGCACGCTGCCGGGCCTCCACAACTGAAAGGTTGATTTTTTCTATCTCGCCGGTGGCCCTCTCTCTGGCTTCCATGACGATGGCTGCGCTTTCCTGCCTTGCGTTGATAATTTCCTCCTGCGAACGTTTTCGGGCTTCCAGCACTTCCTGGGCAAACTTCGTTTTTTCATCCTGCGCCTGCGCTCTGGCACTGGCTATTTCTTCCTGTATTTGTGCTTTATATTTGTCAAGCCGTTCATTTTCAAGAGCAATCTCCCTGCGTACTCTTTCTTTGGTTTGACGTAGCTGATCGTATAAATCTTTTAACTCCTCATCATTCAGCAAGCTAACGTCTGTCACCCGTTTTCCACTGTCACCGCCTTTAGGCGAGGTATTGCTGGGAGCTGTTTTGCTGACAGGGCCATCCCCGTCGCCGCTTGGCCTTTCATTTCCAGCCAATGGGCTATCGTTGATCAGGTCCTTGTTCAGTCTGCGCCAAAAGCAGACTGCAGCCTGCTGAAAATCTGCCTGCCGGTTTGAGTTAACCGTAAACTTGAGCATTTGGCTTCTTACATTATTTTTAATGTATATGACACTCATTTGATTGCTGGCAAACCACTCGATGGCTGCCACGTCGAGATCCAGGGTATTTTGATGGATGGGAGTTCCGCCTTCTTTCACCATTTCACCCATTTCAATGAAACGATAGCTGCGGCGAATGTTATTCACATCAACAAAAACGAGTTCGTCATTCTGATTGAAGTTTTCGCCAGCCTTGGAGTAAACCCTGGCTACAATGCCAGAACTTTCGTTCCTGAAATCGATACTGTAGGTGTAGGTTCCCCGCACCACGATGGTCTGGGGATGCGTACGCAACAGGTGGGTACCTCCGATGACCTTATCTTCAGCAATCTGGGCATCGCAGTTTTGCGAATACACTCCTCCCGCCAAACAAACAAAGGCCATTACCAACAATTTGGAAACGATTTTCTTCATTTTTGTGAAATTTTACTCCAAGATAATGGTTTTACCCGGCTTACCAAATTTTACACCTTTGCCGGAAAAGGTCTGCGAATGGACCCAAAAGCAGCCAATTCAGCCTGCTTAGCGTCAAATATACGCACTACCTAATCCTTATTTTCTGCACCTACTTTCTGGCTGCCAGTAAATAAAGAACGGCCATCCTCACCGCAACGCCGTTTTCGACCTGCTGTAAAATGATGGAGTGTTCGGAGTCTGCCACGTCGCTGGTTAGTTCAACGCCACGATTGATGGGCCCCGGGTGCATGATGATTACCTTTTTATCGAGACTATCGAGCAGGGCCCGATTGATTCCAAAATATTGGGCGTACTCCCGCAGCGAGGGGAAGTATTTGATATCCTGCCGCTCCAGCTGAATGCGCAGAACGTTGGCCACCTCGCACCATTCCAGCGTTTTGCGGACGTCGTGTTCCACGCCTACGCCGAGCCGGGGCAGGTACTTGGGAATGAGGGTCGGAGGACCGCAGACTTTCACTTCGGCGCCCATTTTTTGCAAACAAAAAATGTTGCTGAGCGCCACCCTTGAGTGGGTGATATCGCCAAAAATTGCCACTTTTTTCCCGGCAAGATCCCCCAGTTGTTCACGGATGGAGTATGCGTCGAGGAGAGCCTGTGTGGGGTGTTCGTGCGTGCCGTCGCCGGCATTGATGATGTTGGCGCTGATGTTTCGGGCGAGAAATTGGGGGGCTCCCGGAGCGGGGTGGCGCATGACGATCATGTCCACTTTCATGGAGAGCACATTGTTGACGGTGTCGAGCAGTGTTTCGCCTTTGGAGACAGAAGAGGCGGATGCAGAAAAGTTAAGTGTGTCGGCTGAAAGTCGCTTTTCAGCCAATTCAAAGGAGATGCGGGTGCGGGTGGAGTTTTCAAAAAACATATTGGCCACAGTGATATCCCGCAGGGAAGGTACTTTTTTGATAGGGCGGTTAATCACCTCCTTGAACTCGTCTGCCGTTTCAAAAATGAGTTGAATGTCTTCTTCGGTGAGGTATTTTATCCCGAGTAAATGTTTCGTACTGAGTTGTGCTGACATTCTGTTTGAAGTGTTTGAGCATAGGAGCGATTGAGTTTTTAAGGAAATGAACAGGTTTGAAGCTCAAGCCCCCTCTTTCCTCAAACACGCAACCCCTCTCGTTGCGGAAACAAAAGTACCTGATCTTCGCCCTCGGCTTCCCGCCATTCGACCCGAACGTATGCTTCATCCAATGCATCCACCCGCAGGCCGATGTAGTCGGCTTTGATAGGCAGGTCACGGTTAAACCGGCGGTCTACCAATGTAAGTAATTCCACCCGTTTCGGGCGCCCGTAGTGCTGCAGGGCTGTCAGTGCAGCCTGCACGGAACGGCCGGTGTAGAGCACATCGTCCATGAGCACCACGTTTTTATCTTCAACCAGGAAATCCATTTCCGTCGCACTGGCACGCAGTGGTTTGGCTCGATGGCGGAAGTCATCCCGGTAAAAGGTAATGTCAAGTTTGCCGTTTTGGATGTCTGGAATGCCGGTGATGGAGAACAGCCGCTCGTGAATTCTGCCCAGCAGGGGCGTACCGCCTTGCTGGATTCCGATGAGGCAGGTATTTTCGAAGGAATCGTGATTTTCGATCAATTGATGGCACAGACGATCGATGGTTAGTGCGAACCGTTCTTGTGATAATATGACTCGTCCGTTGCTCATGGCGGCAAAGGTAGCAGGCAGCTGGCTTTTGACAGTAAACTGAGGCGGATTTTTTTTAATTCGTCAGTCGGTCAGTTGGGCACTTGGCAGATGGCCGACAGGGTTGATTGCATTTTTATGCTCACCGGACTTCCCCGGCTCTTCCGGCAACTGCCCAACTGACGAACTTTTAACCTGGGATCGTGCTGTATTTTTCCACAAATGCCTTCATCTCGTCCACCATTTCAGGCGAACCGAGAGCGACCGTTACCCGTTGGTGCAGGTCTTTTGGTTCAATTTCGAGGATGCGTTCCAGGTAGCAACTGATGGCTTTTCCCCCGGCCTGCTCCACGATGAAGCCCAGCGGGTTGCATTCGTACAACAGCCGCAGTTTGCCGTGCGGATACTTGCGGGTGTTGGGGTAAAGAAAAATACCGCCCTGAAACAGGATCCGGTGAATGTCCGACACCATGGAGCCGATGTAGCGCAGGCCATAGTTTTCATCGGAGCAATGGTCGATGTAGCGGCGCATTTCAACATCAAATTTCAGGTAGTAACCCTGGTTGACGGAGTAAAAATTACCCCGCTTCGGAATCTGAATATTTTGATGAGACAGACAAAACTCGCCGATGGTCGGGTCCAGTGTAAAGCCGTTGACGCCTTTGCCGGTGGTATAAACGAGGATGGTCGAGGTGCCGTAGAGTACGTAGCCGGCAGCTACGAGGTCGGTTCCTTTTTGCAGAAAGTCCTCCTTGGTCACCACCTTGTTTGGGTCACTGATACGGCGGTAAATCCCAAAAATTGTTCCGACGGAAACATTCACGTCAATGTTGGACGAGCCGTCGAGCGGATCCATGACGACGACGTACTTGCTGTCCTTTCCGGCGACAGATGGAATGGGGATGAACTCCTCGTTTTCCTCGGAAGCGATACCGGCGCACTCACCGCTGTTGCGAAGACATTCGATGAGCTTTTCGTTGGCGTAGAGATCCAGCTTCTGGACGGTGTCGCCATGCAGGTTTTCAGAACCAACGGCGCCAAGGATGTTGAGCAGGCCGGCCTTGTTGACCTCCCGGTTGACGATTTTGGCGGCTACGCCGATGTCTCTCAGCAAGCCGGTGAGTTCTCCGGTGGCAACCGGGTGTTCTTTTTGACGATGGATGATGAATTCGTCGAGGGTAATAATTCGGTTTTGCATGATTTGGTTAAGTAAGTTATTGAGTAAAATGAGTCATTGAGCTTTGGACAGGAATTTTCGGCTCACTTAGAGCGTACGCTTCTCCAGCGGAGGAAACAGCGGGAGAATTTTTTTAAAAAAACTTGACAGACAGACCCTCATCAACCAGTTTCGCTTTGCGAAAAATCAATCCTCAAACAACCCTGCCTGCCTGACCTGCAAAAGGTCATATCAGGGAGGTGCCCTGCGCCATTTCGGCAAGGCACCTCCCCTTTCAAACTTTCAAAATTAAAACCTGCTATCGATGTAGTACGGCAACATCGCCCGCCAGGTCGGCCAGTCGTGGCGCATGTCGGGGCCCCAGATATCGAGTTCGTGAGGAATACCCTTGGCGCTCAGGATGCCCGACAACGTGCGGGAAGCTTCGGGGCTTTCATAGGCGCCGGAACCTGCCAAAATATGGCAGTGGTGCTTGCTGCGCAAATGCCCGAGGAAATAATCATCATTCAAATTAGGCAGGTAAGCCACCGGCGAATTAAAATAAACATCCTCATCGTAGTAGCCGTCCGTGTAGGTTTGCAGATCATACACCCCGCTCATGGCAATCACGCCGTCGATCAGGTCCGGGCGTTTGAAATACAGGTTTGCGGAATGCAGCGCTCCCAATGATGCACCCGTCGTGATGATCATCGTGTTGTTGCTGGTTTTGCTTCTGATGAAAGGAATCACCTCATTGTACACGTAATTGTTGAACTGCGTGTGGCGGATGGCTTTGTGCCGGGGGTGCATGTTCCGGTTCAGCCAGCTTTCAGAGTTGATGCTGTTGATGGAAAAAACCTTGACCTTGCCGGCATTGATGGGCCCCGCCAGTACGTCCATCATCTGAAAACGTTCGTATTCAAGGTAATCGGCGCCAGCCGTCGGAAGCATGAGCAGGGCAAAACCGTAATGGCCCCAAATGCCTACTTCCATGTGTTTGTTCAAAGACGGGCTGTACCAGTGGTGGATTTCACGATGCATGTCAAATTGGTAAATTAGTGAATTGGTAAATTAGTGAATTAGAGGATGGGCTGTACCAATTTACTAAAAACCAATTCACTAATTCACCGGATTAAGCGGGGCAAAGATATTTCGCTAATTTCGCCCGCCCAAACGAAATTGGTTTTTAGCTGTTAGTTATTGGCTGCGGGCCGTTGGCTCGAAGTAACAAAACAGTCGACAATCATCCCAATCAGCCTTCATCTTAACATTCAACAGCCAGTTAAAATAGTCCATGCAGCACCTTCTTTACCTCAACAAGTATTTCCTTAAATACCGCAAGCGCTTCCTGCTGGGGATACTTTTTATTTTCATCTCCAACTATTTTCAGGCGCTTCAGCCACAGATGATCCGGCAGGCGCTGGACATGGTCATTGAAAACATTGCACTTTACCAACTCTATGAAGGGTTTGACAATCAATCACTTGTATTTGGTCATTTTGGTAAAACGCTCATGTATTTCGGCATCGTCGTGCTGGTGCTGGCCTTGCTGATGGGGTCCTTTCTTTTTCTGGTAAGGCAGACCATCATCGTCATGTCCCGGCTCATCGAATACGATTTGCGCAAGGAAATATTTGCCCATTACGAAGATCTGCACCTGGCATTTTACAAAAAAAATAAAACCGGCGACCTGATGGCCCGCATTGTTGAGGATGTTTCAAAAGTGCGGATGTACCTCGGCCCGGCCATTCTCTACGGCATCAATCTTTTTTCGCTTTTTACCCTGGTCATCTATTCCATGCTGCAGGTAAGCTGGGAACTTACGCTGTATTCGCTGGCGCCGCTGCCGGTGCTTTCCATTTCAATTTACTACGTCAGCAGCCTGATCCACAAATACAGCGGGAAAATTCAGGTGCAACTCTCCAAGCTGACCAGCATCACACAGGAGGTTTTTTCCGGTATCCGGGTTGTGAAATCATACGTGCAGGAAAAGCCAATGGCCGCATATTTCAGCGAAGAAAGCCAGGTTTACATGGACAAGTCGCTCAAACTTGCCCGTGTGGACGCCATGTTTCACCCCACCATGTTGCTGCTCATCGGTCTTAGTACTGTCATAACGGTCTACGTAGGCGGCATTCAGGTAGCTAAGGGCAACGTCACAACGGGCAACATCGCCGAGTTCATCATCTACGTCAACATGCTAACGTGGCCGGTAACTTCGCTGGGCTGGATCAGCTCCCTCATTCAGCAGGCTTCTGCTTCGCAAAAACGGATCAACGAATTTCTGGACACAAAATCAGTTATCACCAACCCTGCCACTCCTCATCCCTCATCCCTCATCCCTCACCCCTTTCAGGGTCGTGTCACGTTCGAAAATGTAGGTTTTGTGTATCCTGACACCGGCATACGAGCGCTCGACGGTGTCAGCTTCGACTTGATGCCGGGGGAAAAAATGGCCATCATTGGCCGCACCGGCAGCGGTAAATCCACACTGGCTGACCTGCTGGTGCGGATGTACGACGTTACGGAAGGCCGCATTCTCGTTGACGGAAAGGACTTGCGGGAGCATGATCTCTTCCATCTGCGCCGGCGTATCGGCTATGTTCCGCAGGATGTATTTCTATTTTCCGACTCGGTTTCCAACAATGTCCGTTTCGGAAAACCGGAAGCGACACAGGAGCAGGTCGAACAATTCACGGCCTACGCTGCCATCCATAATGAAATCGCTGAACTGCCGCACGCCTACGAAACGCTCGTCGGTGAGCGAGGCGTCACGCTTTCCGGCGGACAGAAGCAGCGGGTGTCCATCGCAAGGGCACTCATCAAACAGCCCGACATCGTGATGCTCGACGACTGCCTGAGCGCCGTGGATACCAACACTGAAAAGCAAATCCTGAACTACCTTCGGGACACCATTGCCGATAAAACAGCCATCATCATCACCCACCGCATTTATTCGTTGCTGGAATTCGATAAAATCATCGTACTGGAAGACGGCCGCATTGCCGAAGAGGGTACGCACGAGCAATTGTTGGCACAAAAAGGCTATTATTTCGAGCAGTTTGAGAAGCAGCGGCTGGAGGAGGAGGTGTGAGGCCCGCATTCGCTGCCGGGTTTGGGTGCTAGTGTGAATGTGTGTTTGGGTGTTTGCGGAGATTGATTTTCAATTGGTCATTATAGTTGTATTCACAAATTTATAAGTGGTCTACTTCGCTTTGTTCAATCGGGTCTTGATGTGAATCGACTCGATCCGGAAGCGTTACGACTCGATCCCGGAGTGTTTCACATCACAGAGATAGAGAGTATCAAATTGATTCCATATCCATGAAAAATGCTTCGCCCACTTCTACCGGCTGGTACGATACCCATTTTGGGGATTGTAAGGTCTGCCCCTATTTTAGTTACCGTGCTGATATTTCTAAGAAAAGTAATCCCTCCAACTGCATCCAGACTTTGTTCTCTGAAGCTAATTGGCTGAAAATCAAGTCCTTTATACGTCCACTGTCCATCAAAATATCTTGCTGAAATATTGTATGCAGTCGTCCCGCCAGCATAAACCGAGAGTTCCCAGTTTTTCAATGTTACATAATATTCGATTTGCCAATCAATTTCCCAGGAGTAGAGCCTGTAATGCCGGGTAATGATTTCCGCTCCGAATTCGAAGTTATTAATCTGGCTTTCTTTTTTGTTTAAGAAAAAACCGCTTTTAAGTTTCAGATGATCATTGATTTTCCATCTGACCGGTAACCCAGCTCTAAAACCAGCCTGGTAAGTTCCTGACTGGGAGGAATAAATATATTGCATGCTATTAAGGTTAAGACCGGCGCTGAAACCCAATTCGAGTTGAGCAGAGGCAGTAGTACACAACAAAGTAAGCGCCACACCAAAAAGAACCAAATGTTTTTTCATAATCCATCTGAGTTTAAGTTAACTGTCTGGTAATTAGATGAAAAGAGATATAAACTCCTTCAAAGAATAAGACAAAGTTCCCCGAACCACCTATCCCATACAATACTTTCTAACCACTGTTTTTTTCTAATTTCGCCAAACGAATTTTTCTTTTTTCTAAATCAGAAAAAATTGATGCGCCCAAACTGTTGGAAAACCCAATTAATTTAGCAATGAAAACCCACGACATCCAGCACGCCATCATCGAAACCATTCGCAGGCAAGCCCCTGCCGGCCAGAACCTCGCCGATGTACTCGCCCCGATCCTTCAACTCAGTAAAAATGCTGTTTACAAGCGCATCACCGGTGCCACGGCGCTTACTTTGGATGAATTGGGGCGCCTGTCGCAATATTTTCAACTTCCGCTTCAGCAGTTATTTTACCCTGAAAAACATACGTTCGCTGCCGAATTTTCAGGCATCGCCAGCCCTACCAGTGTAATGGAATACCTGCGCTTCCTCGAAAATGACCTTGCGTCGCTCCGGCAAGACCCCGCCGCAGAAGTCTGGCATGTGACCATTGGACTACCCGATTTCTACATTTATCATTTCGAGGAACTGACCCAGTTTCAGGTATTCACCTGGGAGCGGTTGGTGTGGAACAACCCCGCATGGAGCAACCGCCGGTTTAACCTCGACATGCCTGAAAAAGAGGATTTTTTAAACCTGACCAAGCGCCAGGCGCATCATTTCGAGCAACTTCCTGTCACCGAGATTTGGAACGAATACGTACTGGACAACTTTTTTCAACAATTGATTCACGTGGCACAATACCGGCTTTATGAAAAAAAAGAGGACATCAACCGGCTTTGCGAAGTATCGGCAGCGTTGGTTGTACACCTGAAGGAAATGTCGCTTCAGGGTAAACGGTACCCACCCGGCGGCGCCCCTTCCGGTCAAACGCCGCACTGGCATCTGCTGTATAATGAAACGATGAAAAACAATATTTTTTTCCTGGTGAAAACCAGTGCGGGAGTGCTGGTTTATTCCGTACTCGACAATCCGAATTTCATCAAAACTTACGACCCGAAAGTGGTGGAGCACATCCGTCAGGTTTTCGACAGGCTGACCAGTCAATCCGTACCGCTGGACGGGCAAAACGGACGGTTCCGGGAATTGTTTTTCGATAAACTGGAGAAAAGACAGCAGGCTTTTGCGCAAAAAATTTTGAAAATGCTGTGAGCCGGGGCTTATACCGCAGTTGTATACCCAGCGTAGGCGAGTTTGCAAGTAGGCCGGTAGGCAAAAAGACTGATTTTCAGTTGTTTGAAATCAGATAAATTCGCAAACCACTTTTCATCGGGTATAAATTATACTACGAACCGTCAAGTTTTCCCGAAAAACAGAGATAGGTCGTGCATGGTTGGGTTGAGCTTTTGCAAGTGGCCTTTTTCCCTGAGTAGAGGCTATCTCAGGAGTAATATCTGTAAACACCCAACAAAATTAATGAACGCAGAGATACTAAGACGCAGAGGATGATTTGCTTCTCTGCGTCTTTGTGTCTCTGCGTTCAAATAAAATTTGGTGCGATTTTTCAAAATGCGACTTATGAGACAGCCTCGGAGGCTCAGAGGCAACAAATAGTTGGTTGACAAATATGCCCATGAGAAAACAATTTGCGCAATGCCGGCCATTGCTTGTAGAGCAAGCAAAATAATCCGAACATTTTGAAATGCCTAATACGGGGATCAAAAATCCAACAAACGGGGGATATGCTTTGGCGGGTTTTGTCAAGTGGTTGACGAGAATGTACCACTAAAGTTTTCGAGTAAAAAGGCTGATTTTTAATTGCTTAAAAACGAATATTTTGACAAACCAATTGTCTGTGAGCATGCATGGATAATACCAGGAGTAACCCGTCAAAATCCTTTCAAATTTCCATTTTACCACAAAAATAGGTTCCTTCAGAATTCCGGGAGCCTCCATTCAAAGTGTTTTCAGCAAATAATCAGTCGCCCCACCAAAGTTTTGTTATTTCAACCATTTCGCTACATTTGTCGGTGTTTAGTGTTGTTTACCAGCGTTTGGTAAGCGACTCAAGCAGATTGTTTAACTAAATTTTTTCAACCAGTGGAAAACGACAGACGATTCGAGAGCGTGTACTCGACAAAAGTCAAAGCCGGTAAGCGCAGAACCTACTTTTTCGATGTACGCAGAACAAAAGGGGATGATTTCTACATCACGCTGACGGAGAGCACGAAGCGGTTCAATGGTCCGGGTTACGAACGCCATAAAATTTTTCTCTACAAGGAAGATTTCAACCGCTTCCTCAACGGCCTGGAAGACGCCATTGACTACATCAAAACAGAACTGATGCCCGACTACGATTACGAGGAATTTGACCGCCGCCACGATGAGTGGGAAGCACAAAACGAAGATGGCAACTACGATGATGACTCGAATGAAGTTGACGAGAATGAGGATGAAAAAGTAGATGATGAAATGACCTGGTAGTCCTCCGTCATCGGCGCCGCACAACAAAAAACAAGGTCTGCTTTCCGGGTGAAAGGAGGCTTTTTTTATTGAAAACGGGAGCTAACGCCCCGATCGCTGCACTGATTTTATGATACTCGAAGACAAGTGATTTGCGAGAAAGTCCGGTATTAAACAATTGAAAATCAGCCTTTTTGCCTACTTGCCTACTCGCAAACTTGCCTGCTTTAGGTTTAAATCCTCCCCCTCCGCCCTAATTCAATCACTTCCAGGTTGGAAATTTTACCTTCCGCCACGTCAAACCGGATTAAAGTTTTAACGGAATGAAACCCTTCGTTGCCGCAGGCGCCGGGGTTGATGTGCAGCAGGCCGAGTTGCTTGTCGGGCATCACTTTCAGGATGTGGGAATGGCCGCAGATGTAGAGGCCGGGCGGATTTGCTTTTAAAATAGCACGGACCCGTGCTGTGTACTTGCCGGGGTAGCCGCCGATGTGGGTGATGAAAACATCGAGGCCCTCGCAGTCGAAGCGCAGGTCGAGGGGGAAGCGCCGCCGCATGGCCGGATCGTCGATGTTGCCGTAAACGGCACGGAAGGGTTTGAAATTTTCAAGGCGGTCGGCCACCTCCGCAGCGCCGATGTCGCCGGCATGCCAGATCTCATCGCAGGCCTCGAAGTAAGTGAAGATTTTTTCATCCAGAAAACTGTGGGTGTCGGAGAGTAGGCCGATTTTTTTCATACCAAAAACGTGGGTTCAGGATTGTACATGAACCCTGATTTGAGGTTTTATCAATTGTCTTTTAGCAAAAACTGGAAATATGGCTTGTTCATTCCTTCCAAAAGGGTGTGAATTAAATTTACACCCTTTTGGAAGGAATCTGCTACCGCCCCTCCTGCTCGTCGAGTTCCTTCTCCGTCTTGGGCTTGGCGTCGAATTTTTTACCCAGTTCATTTTTCATCGCTTCCACTTCCGCATCATTTTTATGGGCAAAAACGACTCCGACCCGGTAAAGAGGGCCAATCTTCTGTGTTTCAGAAGCGTAGCCTGCCTCGGAAAGTTTTTGAGCAAACTTGGTGGCATTACCTCTCACCCCGAAACTGTGTACGACAATAAAAGTTTGCCGGAGGCCGGAAGCAGCCGGGGGCACTTCGTTCGGGCGGGTGGTTGATGCTTCCGTTTTTGCAGGCGGAGGCGTTGGAGTAGTTGCTTTTTCGGGTGCATTTTCAGGCTGGGTTTCCTGCTCAGATCCGGCCGTTGAAGACTCCGATCCGGCAATATCCGTAGATGCCTGTGGTTTCACGTTCAGGCGCTCTTTTGCAATGGGTTCTTCCTTTTTGTCCGTACCTCCAAATATAAAGTAAATGCTGACGGCCAGCAGAACAGCTGCCAACAGTACGATCCAGGGCAACATCCGCTGTACCCAGCTACTGCTGCCCCCGGCAAAGCCGCCGGAGGAAGCTAACGTGCCTGAACCGGTGGCCGTTGAATGTGAAGTATTGCCCGCAACGGGCGGCGGCTGGGTGACTACGGCAGTGGCCGCAGCGGCTGCCGCAGGGCGCTCTTTTACCAATGGTGAAAAATGAACAGAGGGCAGCCCGAACGAATCGGCGTTGAAATTTTCGCCCTCCGGCATGAAGCGTATCTTGTGTTCGTAATCCTTGTACAGCCTTCCGACTTGTGCAATTTCAACGATTTCCCGTCTTTCCAATGCCTGGCTCACTTCCTCGACGTACCGGGAAACCAATTCGCCGGCCTCCTGAGAGGTCACCGTGTTGGCTTGTTGAATATGATTGACAAGCACCCCGTCGTTGATAACCAGGTTAGGGTTGAACTCCAGCTTTTTCGAGGGGGGCAACACCACGCCCTGCACATAGTCAACCGTGGAAGGGCTGGGCGCCGAAGTGAATCCGCCTAAACCCGGCACGATTACGGCAGCGTGTTCAAACAAAAGTTCCTTTATAGCTTTGCCTACGTCAATATTCATTTCGATGGAGGATTTGTGGGCCTGAGCGTTGGAGTGTTTGTGGACCTGAATGAGCTATTGGACGACAAACAATCAAACAATCAAACAAATCAGCTAATTTTCCGCTTCATACAATCGGGACAAATTTAGACAAATTTTTATACCTCTTTTTAAATGATCGTTAACCAGTATTTTACAATGATTAAAACGCTAAGCTTAGGCCTGGCCATGTTGTTGCTGAGTCTTTCCGTTGCTGCACAGAGAGATTTTTACAAAGATTATACCTTCACAAAGGCCGACACCCTGCGGGGTGCGCTCAGCCCCGAACGCTCCTGCTACGACGTCACTTTTTATGACCTCAACCTGGCGGTGGATACAGGTAAAAAATTTATCAAAGGCTACGTCGATATCTTTTTCGACGTTGAAACGGAGTTCTCGGTCATGCAGATCGACCTGTACCGCAACATGCAGATCAGCCAGATCACGTTTTACGATCAGCCGCTCACGTTTCACCGGGTTTTCGATGCGGTGAATGTTCACCTGCCGCTGCCGTTGCCCGCAGGGTCAAGCGCCACCATCCGGGTGTACTACGAAGGCTTCCCGACCTCTGCGAGGAATGCCCCCTGGGACGGCGGTTTCGTTTGGTCAAAAGACCAGAAAGGTAACACCTGGGTCGGCGTGGCCTGCGAAGGCGACGGAGCCAGCCTCTGGTGGCCCTGCAAAGATCACCTCTCCGACGAACCGGACTCCATGGCCATCAAAGTCACCGTACCGACCGGCCTCGTGGCCGTCTCCAACGGCAACCTCCGGAAAACAAACCGCCTGGACAATGGTTACACCCAGTTCTACTGGTTCGTCTCCTACCCCATCAATAACTACAACGTTTCCGTCAACATTGGCAATTACGTACACTTCAGCGACTACTGGGTGGCCGCTGACGGCGACTCGCTCGCCCTCGATTACTACGTGCTGGATTACCGGCTCGAGAAGGCCAAAAAACACTTCGAACAGGTGAAGCCCATGCTCACCTGCTATGAAAAATATTTTGGAAAATATCCTTTCTGGAATGACGGCTATGCGCTCGTCGAAACGCCCTACCTGGGCATGGAACACCAGAGCGGTATCGCCTACGGCAACAATTACAACCGAGGCTATCTCGGTGGTATGATACCACGGGATATGGACTGGGACTACATCATCATTCATGAAAGCGGCCACGAGTGGTTCGGCAATGCCATCAGCACCAAAGACCACTGCGACATGTGGATCCATGAGTCTTTCACCACCTACATGGAGGCGCTCTATGTTGAGTGCAGATACAGCTACGCCGACGCCATACGTTACATGGAAAGCCAGCGTTCCTTCATCCGAAACCTGGAACCCATGGTCGGTCCCCGGAATGTCAACTGGAACAACTGGCGGGGCAGCGACCACTACTTCAAGGGCTCCTGGATGATTCACACACTGCGCCACGCCATCAACGACGACGAGCAGTTCTTTGGCCTGCTGCGGGGTTTTTATGAAAAATTCAAGTACACCACCTGCGAGACGCAGGATTTTATCGACTTCACCAATTCGTATCTGAAAAAGGATTTCACCAAATTCTTCGAGCAGTACCTCTACTATCCCGGCATCCCGAAACTGGCCTACAGCCTCGACCAGGTTGGCAAGGATTTAAAAGTAAAATACCAGTGGGTTGCTGACGTGCCCGGCTTCGACATGCCCATTCAGGCTGGAAAAAAAGGCGCTTACCAGATGATCTACCCGGTAACGGACACAGTGAAAGAAGTCATCATCCCCGATTTGCAAAAAGCTGACTTCCAGGTGGCGCTTGAGTTGTTTTATGTGAAAAAGGGAGGGTTGTGAGTTTAAACTGTTACAAAATAAATCGCTGACATGATGCAGCGTATATTTTGTCTATGACTTTAGTTATCCTGGCTTGTATTGAATCCTTTTATGTGGGTTTGCCTGTTAAAAGTTTTATCCAATTCTTCAACTTTCAGTTGAAATTCATTTTCATCCCATACCTTCAACTTTTTGAGGAATTTGAAATTATTCAATTGTGATTCATAAGGCAAATTAGGATTGATATTACCGTATTCTTTATGCAAATAAGAATCCCTTGAAAGAAACAAAGTGTCAATGAATTTATCAACAGTATTGTGATTCGGAATTTCTTTGTGAATGTATAGATAGCTGTCAGAGGCGACTTGCAACTTCCAATATTTTTCTTTGGTTAAATAGTAAATGGAGAAGCATACAACCCCCATGATTATCATTAGAAGTTTGGTTTCAGTCTGAAAACTTGATTTTTCAGGAACTAATAAGAATAACATTGCCGACAAAATCAATGCACTGCCCGCAATTAACCAAGGCTGCTTAGCTACGTGTTGAGTTAGTTTGGTTTTATGAATTTCTTCGAAAGGTATCGATACTTCGTTTGAATTACCTTTTTCTGATATTGCGTACAATATTTCAGCATCAGTTATCTGGATTTTTATTTTTTTGAAATTCTTTTTCTGCTCAAGTCCATTCATATATCATTTCAAGTTTTTTGACTACCACTAAGTCTTTGCTAATTTCGACTTAACTATGGATAAAGTCCTGCCTTGATCAAATCGATTCTTTCCAGCACACGCTCCATGTCATTAAATCCCAAGACTTTGATCGTTCCTTCTCCGACGTTCGTTCTTGGGAAAATCACCCCTTCACGAATTTCAAAATGATCTGCCCACTGGTGTTTTCTTGGATGAAAAAAAGGAGTAAAGGTCTCTTCGTCTTCCAGAACAGTACCTACGTTTGGGCCTTTTTTTGAGTTGCAGATAGGGCAGGCATAGGCGAGATTAGACAAAATTGTTTTACCTCCATGCTGAAGACTAATAATGTGTTCAATCTGAAATTTCAATAAAACTGATACTTCCGGCAGCCGGCAATATTCGCAGCAATAATTTGCCCGTTCGGCTACCTTTTGGCGGAGAGTTGCGGAAATCTGTCGTGTCATTCCGTTTTTTTATTGCTAACCATTTTTAATGCTTTTGCCTTAGCCAACCTTACAATGTGTTCGAAGAGAAAATATTTTTCAAGTTCCAGCCCTTCTGCCTCGGTAATGGTTCCTTGTTTTTTTCTTTCTACAAGCGTTTCGACTCGGCGCTGCATTTTAGCAGGGGCGTAATAGGTCAATAGCTTTTCAGGTGAAAGGCCAGCGATGAAATCCGCAAAATCAGCATAAATATCATTTTGTATAGCAACCATGATTTTAATTTTTTGTTGTTCGCAACCTTCAACAAAGCATGTTGTTTACGCCTTCAAAAATACAGGAAAATGTTCAATCCTGAGCAGGCTCAGAAAATTCAATTGTTACAAACCAACTCCGAATCGAACGAAGGGTACTCAAAACACCCGTTTTGAAACCCAACTGTCAATTTCAATCTGGCCACCTTCTCCAACACAGCAAGATTTTCGAATAACTTTACCCCCGTATCAAAGTTATTTTCATGAAAAACTACCGTACGCTACTCGTTTGCATCCCGCTTTTCACGCTTCCCTTTCTGCTGTCAACCCTCACCGTCGAAAAAGCGGAGGAAATCAAACGCTTCCACACCGAACAGGAAATGGCCATGTTCGCCACCATGGTCATGGACACCTCGCTGCCCATCAGCTACAATGCCATCTTTGCGGGCAGCGGCGTTTGTCAGAAATGCCACGGCTTCGACACCCTCGGCGTGGCCAGTGTGGATGCCTCCGGCAATGACGTAAACGTGGTAGACGACTGGCGGGCAACGATGATGGGCAACTCAGCCCGTGACCCATTCTGGCGAGCCAAGGTGAGCCACGAAGTGTTGCTCTACCCTCAACACAAAAATGAAATTGAAGATAAATGCACCTCCTGCCACGCTCCCATGGGGCATTTCAACGCCAAACACCTCGGCGCAGCACATTACCTCATGGCCGACCTGATGAGCGATGAACTGGGCCAGGACGGCGTCTCCTGCCTCGGCTGCCACATGCAAAACCAGGAAAGCCTCGGCCTTCATTTTTCAGGAGAAGTAAAATACGATACGTTCAAAGTTGCTTACGGCCCCTACCCCACCCCGCTCGTCAGCCCGATGCTGACGGAAACAGGCTACAAACCGAAATTCAGCACACGCTCCGGCGAAGGAGCGCAGTGTGCCGGCTGTCATACCCTCATCACGGAAACCCTTGATTTTGAAGGGAATTTCACCGGGAATAAGTTCGTAGAACAGGCCACCTACCACGAGTGGCTAAACTCTGCTTTCAACGATTCCATCTCCTGCCAGGGCTGCCACATGCCCAGCCTCGACAAGTTTCCGGTCTATCTCGTGACCGGGGCACAGACGGAGCCGAGGAACCCGTTTTATCTCCACGAATTCGTGGGCGGCAACGTCACGATGCTGAAACTGCTGCGGGACAACATCGAATCGCTGGGGCTGAAAGCTTCCCCCGGTCAGTTCGACGACGTCATCGCCAAGACCGTGAATATGCTCCAAAACCGCACACTGGAGCTGAATTTAAAACTGGAAAGCCGTGAGAGCGACACCGCTCGCTTTTCACTGAAACTGACGAACCGGGCCGGGCACAAATTCCCCTCCGGCTATCCGGCCCGCCGGGCTTTCATTGAGTTTTTGGTGCAAAACGAGGCAGGGGATACACTTTTCATTTCAGGTAAAACAGATGAAAATTTCGAAGTCACCGGCCACAACCTGACCTACGAGCCGCACTACCAGATCATCAACTCCGAGGAACAGGTGCAGATCTACGAACTCGTGCTCGGCGATGTAAACGGCAACGTTACCACCGCCCTCGTTCGGGCCGACCACGCCCTCAAGGACAACCGCCTGCCGCCCCTTGGTTTCACTAAAAACCATGCAACCTACGACACGACGCTGATCGCAGGAGCGGCACTTTTGGATGAGGATTTCAACCGGGAAAACGGCATGGAGGGCAGCGGTAGCGACCAGATTTTTTACCACGTGCCGGTGAGCAGTTCGGAAGCAGTTTTTGTGAGCGCCAAAGTGTTTTACCAAAGCACTCCGCCCAAATGGATGCAGGAGATGTTTGCGGAAAGCACCCCCGAAATTGATGCCTTCCGCACCATGTTCGACGCCGCCGACCGCACGCCGGTGCTGGTGCGGGAAACGTCTGATTATTTCGCTCCGCCGGTTGCAGCGAAGGAACGGAAGCCATTCCAAAATTTCGTCCAACTCTACCCTACCCCTTCTTCCGATGGATTGATTTTTGTGAAATCATCGCTGCTGCACGACGTGAAAATTTTCAGCTTAAACGGGCAGCTCCTCAATTCTCTAAGCTCAAAATCAGGCAATTACGAGTTGAGGCTGCCTCAGAAAGGATTGTTTTTGATAAAATTTGAAGGTAAAAACGGACGGGTACAGGTGGAAAAAGTAGTCGTGCAGTAAATTTTTCCTTTACCCCGGTGCTGTGTTGTCAAAATCCATTTTATGAAACCAAATCTTGCGCAGGCTGCGCTACTCATCGCCCATTTTTTTACCGGCGCCCTGCTGGCGCAACAGCCCGTAACTTTCACCAACCAGAGCAACCTGCTCAATCCGGTCATCGGTTTTGCTTACAGCAATTGTGCGGTGGACATGAACGGCGACTTCCTCGACGATGTCGTCCGGGTTTCGAGTTCGGCGCTAATCATCGATTTTCAGCAGCCCGACGGCTCGTTTCAGCAAACGGTTTTCCCCTATGGTTTTCAAAATCAACCCAGCTGGAGCATCTGCGCCGGCGACCTCGACAACAACGGTTTCAATGACCTGCTGTTCGGAGGAGGTAGCAAGGTTTCCTTCCTGCTCGCCAACGCCGACGGATCTGCCTACACTGAAAAGGTCGCTCCTGAACCTATTTTCAGCCAGCGTTCCACCTTCGCCGACATCGACAATGACGGCCACCTCGACGCTTTCGTCTGCAATGATCTCGGCCAGTCGCAACCTTTCCGCAACGACGGAACGGGGCAACTCAGCCTCGATCAAACGCTCGTCGAGACTTCGCCCCTACCCGGAAATTATGCCGCCATCTGGACTGACTACGACAACGACGGAGACATTGACCTCTACATCACCAAATGCCTGGGCGGCGCACCTCCCGGTGACCCTTCCCGGACCAACCTTCTCTACCGTAACAACGGCGACGGCACCTTCAGCGAAGTGGGCGCCGAATCCGGCATGAATGACAATGCCCAGTCGTGGAGTACGGTCTTCGAAGACTTTGACAATGACGGGGATTTTGACGCTTTCATTGTGAACCACGATTTTCAAAACCGGCTGCTTCGCAACAACGGCGACGGCACTTTCACCAACGTGATCGCAGGTTCGGGCATCAATGCTTTTGACCTCGGCGCCTGGGAAAATGCCTCCGGCGATTTCAACAACGACGGCTACATGGATATTTTTTCCGAGCTGGACGATGTACTCCTGCTTGGAAAAGGGAACCTCACTTTTATCGGACAAAATGCGCCGGTGACGCCCGGCGGAATCGGCGATTTCAACAACGACGGCTTCCTCGACGTCATCAAAGGCAACCAACTCTGGATCAACGACGGAAACAGCAACAACTGGCTGAAAATCAACACACTCGGCACCGAAAGCAATCGAAACGGCATCGGGGCGAGAGTGGAAATTTACGGCGCCTGGGGCATGCAGGTCCGGGAGGTTCGTTCCGGGCAAAGCTTCAGCCCGATGAGTTCGCTGACCACTCATTTCGGCATCGGGCAGGCCACTTCCATCGATTCGGTTGTCGTGAAATGGCCTTCCGGCACCCTGACAACCGTCAAAAACCCGGCGATTAACACAACCATCAACATCCCGGAAGCAGCGTGCCTGCTCCCGGATACCGAACTGACCGTAACCGGCGAAACGACCATCTGCCCCGGCGATTCCGTTGTTTTGACGGCGCCGGCGGGGTTCAGCTATGTCTGGTCAAATGGCGACACCGCTCAGTCCATTGCTGTTTTCGAACCGGGAAACTTCAGCGCCATCCTCGCTGATTCGGCGGGCTGTGTTTCCTACTCGAACTCCGTCACGGTCGGCTATTTTCAGGACACGGAGCCGCAAATCGCAGCCTCCGGCAAGCTGATTTTTTGCCAGGGCGGGTCCGTTACGCTGACTTCCAGCACAGGCGAAAATTATCAATGGTCAAACGGTATGCAAACCCAGAGCATCACCGTCAGCCAATCGGGGAACTACACCGTGTCGGTGGACGCCAAATGTTCGGCCGGCACCCTGACCTCTGCCCCGATCGAAGTTGAGGTATTGCCTGCGCCAATGCCGACCGTCACGGACATTATCATTTCACAAAACGACTCCGTGCTGCTGACTGCCTCCGGTGAAAATATGCAGTGGTACGACCAGGCTGCCGGCGGCAACTTACTCGCCTCAGGCCCGGAATTCCAGACGCCGCCTTTGAGTCAGACCGAAACCTACTTTGTCGAGTCGCATCATTTTTACCCCGGCGAAATTCAGACTGGCGGAAAGCCCGACAATAGCGGCAGCGGGGGTATTCCGACGCAAGGGGCGTTTACCTTTTTCAATGTTTGGGAGCCGTTCACACTCCTGTCCGTCACCGTTTATGTGCCAAACGAGGCGCCAACTGGTCAGCGCACGATACAACTGGTGGATGAAGATGATGAAATACTGGCGGAGGCACAGATCGATCTCGGCCACGGGCAGTCTGAAGTTGAACTAAACTTTGAAGTGCCTGCGGGCTCCGGTTTTTCACTGCGTTGCCCGGAGAATAATTTATTCCGGAATAACGGCGGGGTGAGCTACCCCTACCCCATCGGCGATGTGGGTGAAATGACGACCTCGTTTTTTGGTAATAGCTACTACTACTATTTCTACGACTGGAAAATTCAGAAGGAAAGCTTCGAGTGCATATCCGGCAGGGCGGCGATCACGGTAGGCGTAACGCCGGCCCATGTTGAAAATCAAACCTCAGAGCTGTTCGTCTACCCAAATCCGGCAGGCAAGGAAATTTTTGTTTTGATAAAAAACGCCGGCACGCCGAAGGGGCTGCTGACCATCTCCGACGTCGCCGGAAGGGATGTATTCACAAACGAAGTAGTTGAAAATCAATCAATTAAAATTGAAACTTCGGCCCTGACTCCTGGCGTTTACTTCATCCGGTTTATCAACGATGAGCGTTTTTTTATTCGTAAAATAATTATCGAGTAAATGGATTTTACATGCGAAAGGGGCGCCCGGTCAGCTTTGACCGGGCGCCCCTTTCGTATTTTTTTCAAAAAAATCACTGCTTGACGAGCCGTTCCCGCTGTACCAGTTTGCCATCCAATTCATAAGTAATAAAATATAAACCTGCGGGAAGCCCTTCCAGATTGAGTCGAAGTATTTCATTTCGGCCACGGGACAAAGTTCCCATCTCAGAACCGTTTGAGCTCCAGAGCCGGATCAGCCCCCCATGCTTTTCAGTTTCCAGAAAAATGACCGACACCCAATCATAAGCCGGGTTGGGCGAAACTTTAAAAATCGACGCTGATTGTTCCAGGTCAAAAATATTGGTCGTTGTGCCTGTTTGTCCGGTCGAATCAGGCGGTGTTACGACCGTTGAATCCTGCGGATTGGATACTGTAGTATCCTGGGGTACGGTTGGAGCGCACTCAACCTGTTCGTCGCCGTAAATACCGGAGAAGTAGTAAAATCCTGTAGGCGAGACGCCAAAATCGATGGCACTTAGTTCGTTGCCCGGATTGGTATTCAATGAGTTAGGTAACTGGTCAAAAGGATCCACCCCGTTTTCCAGCAATTTCGGCTGGGCCTGTCCGGCACCGGTGAGTTTGAAACTAAATAGCAAAGTTTCATAATCGGGATGATAGATAATTTTGGGATTGTCGGTGATGAAGCCGACCGAAACGTACACTTTCCCGGGCGCCTCATTCGGTGCGGTGACGGTGGCGTTCACCTGCCAGGTACCGGCATGTGAAGTGAAATTGGTGAAACTTAGTCCTTTGTCAAAATGAATGGTCACTTGGCCCGACCCGGTAATCGTATTGTTGGAAGGTTCCAGATCGCTGCAGGCTTTCAAAAAAACACCCCAGGAATCGCCGCCAGGCAAAGGTTCAATCTTCATGAAAATCTGAGAAAACACGCTGGAAGCTGAAAGCCAGCAAAGGCAGGACACGAGTAGAATCCGGTTCATGTTCAATAGTTTTTGTTATGCTTGTTTCTAAAACTGGAGGGAAAGTGCAGAGGATAGAACCTAACAAGGGCAAGCATTATGCCAGAGACGAATAATCTAGGTTGCCAGTGCCGTCGAGGTAGGTATTTTCTACCCAAATGATTAGGTTTGCCACCAAACAAAACATGACGCCATGCGACTACTAACCTTGCTCTTCCTAAGCCTGCTGTTCTTCTCCTGTCAGCAAAATCAACCCGCACCGGATACCATCCTGCTCAACGGCAATATTTATACGGTAGATGAAAAAATGCCGCAAGCCCAGGCCCTTGCCATCAAAGACGGGCTGATTTTGCAGGTAGGAACCAATGAAGAAATCGAAAAATTAAAAGGTGATAAAACGCAAGTCATTGATTTGCAGGGCCAGTTCACCATGCCTGGCTTCATCGAAGGCCATGGTCACTTTTCCGGCATGGGCTACAGCCTGATCGATTTGAATTTTTTAAAATCAAAAAACTGGAATGAAATCGTGCAGGCCGTTGCCGAAGCAGCCAAAACCGCCAAGCCCGGCGAGTGGATCATCGGCCGGGGCTGGCACCAGGAAAAATGGGACGAAGCACTGCAACGCCACGTGCAGGGCTACCCCTACCACGATGACCTGAGCGAGGTATCGCCCGACAACCCGGTCATGCTCCGGCACGCCAGCGGCCATGCACTCATGGCCAACAAAGCGGCCATGGACGCTGCCGGTATCTCCAAAGAAACTCCCGACCCTTCCGGCGGACACATCGTTCGCAGTCCATCCGGCGAAGCCATCGGCGTATTTGAAGAGCGGGCCATGTCGGCTATCGCCAAAGTTCATGAGGAATATCTCGCCACCCTCTCACCGGAAGCACAGCTGGAACGCTGGTACCAAGGCATTGAACTGGCACAGCAGGAGTGCCTGAGGCAGGGCGTCACCTCCTTTCAGGATGCCGGATCGAGTTATGATGAAATCGCCCGTTACAAGAAAATGGCGGAGGAAGGTAAACTCAACCTCCGGCTTTGGGCCATGTTGCGGCATTCCTCCGAGCGCATGAAAGGCAACTTGGGCGGCTTCCCGATCATCGACGCTGGCAATCGCTTTTTCACCTGCCGTGCCATTAAAACTGAACTTGACGGAGCGCTTGGTTCCTACGGCGCCTGGCTGCTCAGCGACTACAACGACAAACCCGATTTCACAGGTCAAAACACCACCTCCATCGAAGAGGTAAAGACCATCGCAGCCCTGGCACGTGACCATGACATGCAGCTCTGCGTCCACACCATCGGCGACCGGGCGAACCGGGAGCTTTTAAACCTGATGGAAGAACTCACAGCCGACGAAGGTAAAAACCTGAAAGACCTTCGCTGGCGCAGCGAACATGCCCAACACATTGATCCTCAGGATATTCCCCGTTTTGCAGAGCTTGGCGTCATTGCGTCCATGCAGGCCATCCATTGCACCAGCGACGCACCCTTCGTGGTGAAACGCCTGGGTGAAGAGCGTGCCCGCACCGGCGCCTACCCCTGGCAAAGCCTCCTCCAGGCAGGCGCCATCGTCACGAACGGCACCGATGTGCCGGTGGAGGATGTATCGCCGATCGAAAGTTTTTATGCCAGCGTAACCCGTAAACGGCATCAGCCCGGCAATACGGGTATGGAGCTGTTCCCGGAGCAAAAAATGACCCGGGAGCAAGCCATCCACAGTTACACGCTTGCATGTGCGTTTTCGGGTTTCGAAGAAACGTGGAAAGGCTCGCTCAAACCGGGCAAGGTTGCGGATATCGTCGTGTTGACCAATGACCTGATCAATTGCACGGATGACGAAATATTAAAAACGGAGGTGGTAATGACTTTTGTGGGGGGTGAGGTGAAGTATAAAAAATGAGGCTCAAAACAGGTATCCGCCGGTAAGTTCAGGATGCTGAGCAACGTTTTTGTAAGCCTTGAGGCCTACCCCTAAGAACGGCGTTTTACGTGGAAGGTCAGCCGTATTTTTAAAACAATAATTAGCAGCCAACCGGTAGTAAAAATGCTCTTTCGAAACGGCGAGATCCGGCTTGTACAGGTAGTATCCGGCTCCCCCTTTCAAAAAAAGGTGCTCAAAAAACCAATCCATACCAGTCTCGACACTGACCCGGTAGTTGTTTTTTACCAGAGCATTTGGATGCCTTTCACGAAGGCTGGTCAGGTAATTTGTGTACTCAACTGAGGGGCCAACCGAGAGCGTAAAATTTTTCAATGCTTCAAAGTGCTGGAATACCCCGGCATTCACCATCCAGAACTGCTGCCCGTTGAATCCTTTTTTCTGAAAACTTCCCGTACCAACTTTTAAGCTGTTTGAAAACCGGCGGGACTGAGGCTGAGCCACTTCATTGGGGTTTTGCCTTGCCGAATAGCCTATGGTTTCTGCCGTAGGTAGCCTGGCGGGTGTAAAGTTTAGTCCAAGGCCACTTTGAATGGTATTGATGCCAATGTTAGGCAGTTGAAAGGCCCCGTTGGAAATGTGGGTCAGGCCGCCGTTCATTGTGAGAGCCCACCGGGGGAGAAAGCGATATTCGGCTTGTAATTGCAAAGCTGCAAAAGCATTGAAAGCACTTCCGATAATCTGATTGGCGGTATTGCTCACCGGATGGAAGTGTTTTTCCATGAAAATACCACCAAGTCCTGCAGAGCAAAGACCGGAAAACTGCCGCCACCCAAGAACCGGAAAATTAAGGCTCCCTTGAGCAGCCCAACCGTTACCGATCACCTTACTCCCTGAGCGATAATAAGTTGCATTCACCCCCGTAAAAATCTGCCGTACTGGTTGATTGGTTCTGTTTCGGAAGTACATGCCCATGACCACCGAATTGCCAGTCTGTAAATCCCCGATGGAATTGAAACGGGAAGAATGCCTGATGATGTCAGTTTGGGCGGTTAAAACGTACAAAGACCGGAGTTGGGCTTGCGCTTGAGCGGGCTGGGCGATAAAAAACAAAGCGGAAAGGATCAGATAGATTTTCATTCAGCATCAATGAATTCAACAGAACAGATGGAGTGCCTCCCCATTCTTGGTTTTGTATTTCGGTTCATTGTTTCCGAACCCGCAAAACCGCTTCAAAGATGATTTTAATACCTATCCGGAACAAGCGCCGATCTAACGTGGCTTCATTCTTAATCGAATTTTAATCGATGACAAGCTAAATAGGCTCCAAAAGCAAAAGCCCGGCTGGAATATCCAACCAGGCTTTTGTTTTTTGATAAAAATCTGATCAACTACCGAAGTCGTCGAAGGCAATATTTTCCTCCGGCACACCGAGGTCGCTGAGCATTTTCTGAACGGCTGCCAACATGAGTGGCGGTCCGCAGAGGTAGTATTCGATCTCCTCTGGTTCCGGGTGGTCTTTCAGATAGTTTTCGTAAACCACCTGGTGGATGAAACCAACAGGACCATTCCAGTTATCCTCAGGCATTGGCTCAGAAAGCGCAATGTGGTAGGAGAAGTTATCGTAATCTTTTTCAATATCCCTGAAATCTTCAGTGTAAAACAATTCACGGGAAGAACGGCCACCATACCAGTAGCTAACCTTCCGGTCTTTGGTCTTCTGCGTGTGGAACAAGTGGAAAATGTGTGAACGCAGCGGAGCCATACCGGCGCCACCACCGATGTAAACCATTTCACGCTTGGTAGGCTTGATGAAAAACTCACCGTAAGGACCGGAAATTGTCACCTTGTCACCCGGTTTACGGGTGAAAACATAGCTGGAACAAACACCGGGATTAACTGCCATCCAGGTCTTAGCAGCCCTGTCCCATGGTGGCGTAGCAATACGGATGTTAAGCATCACGATATTACCTTCCGCAGGGTGATTGGCCATAGAGTAGGCACGGAACTGTGGCTCGTCATTTTTCATTTTGAGTCCCCACATCTGGAACTTATCCCATTCCGGCTTGTACTCGTCCGGTTTTTTATCTGTCATACGAGGGTGAGCGGTGATATCGATATCCTTGAAATCACACTCAATCACAGGTACGTCGATTTGTACATATCCACCGGATTCGAAATCGAGGTTTTCACCGGCCGGTAATTTCACTACAAATTCTTTGATAAAAGTGGCCACGTTGTAATTTGAAACCACTTCGCATTCCCACTTCTTGATACCGAAAATTTCTTCCGGTACACGGATGCGCATGTCGGAACGAACTTTCACCTGGCAGGCGAGGCGCTCGTGCTCGGCTACTTCTTTGCGGCTCAGGTGGTTAAGTTCAGTCGGCAGGACGTCGCCGCCACCTTCATCCACTTTACAGCGGCACATGGCGCAAGTTCCCCCGCCACCGCAGGCAGAAGGAAGAAACACATTTACATTAGAGAGCGCAGAAAGCAAGGAACTGCCCGGTTTCACAATGAGGGGCTTTTCTTCATCACCGTTGATGATAATTTTTACGTCTCCCTGAGGTACAAGTTTTGATTGCGCAGCAATCAATCCAAATGTGAGCAGGAGGATAACGGCCGTAAATGCGACTGCTCCCCAAACCACAAACATTACGTCGAATAGAAGAATCATTGTGTTTATACTATTGGTTATCGGCGCTTAGATTTTGGCAAAAAACGCTGTCAGCAGTTAAATGTCAAATGCTAAATGCCAATGACTGTTTAATTCATGTAATTAGCAGGGTTGATACCCATCAGGCTCATAAAAGCCATTCCCATCAGGCCTGTCAGAATGAAAGCGATACCGAGGCCACGCAGAGGCGCTGGTACTGCACTGTATCTGATTTTCTCCCGGATTGCCGCCATCACCACGATCGCAATGAAAAAACCCACACCCGATCCGAAGCCGAAAGTCGTAGCTTCTGCGAAGTCGTATTCCCGAGCGACCATAAACAAAGCGCCACCGAGAATTGCGCAGTTAACCGTGATCAGCGGAAGGAAAATACCCAAAGCACTGTAAAGCGCCGGCGAAAATTTTTCTACCACCATTTCCACCAATTGAACAGAAGCAGCAATTGTCGCAATGAAAAGTATAAAACGCAAAAACGTAAGATCGGTTTTGAAAATCCCGTTTGGACCCAGTACCATCTCGTTGATTACCCAGTTAATCGGAACGGTCAACGTGAGTACAAAAATAACAGCTGCACCCAAACCGACTGCCGTTTTTACTGATTTGGAAACCGCAAGAAAAGAGCACATGCCCAGGAAATAGGCCAGTACCATGTTTTCGATGAAAACAGACTTGAGAAATATATTTAGTAAATCGCCCATTTTATTAAAAATTGAAAGATGAAAAACCCGGATTTAAGCAAACAACCAAACCCTGTTAGCTGACATCAATGAGTTTTTGATTACGGGCACGCTGCACCCAAATGATAACCCCGATGACGAACAACGCCGCCGCCGGAAGTACCATCACGTTGTTAGGCATGTACCAGGAGAAAAATGAATTCGTTGTGGTATCGATCAGGTATTGTGATGAGTTTCCGATAATGTTGAAGCCCATCAGACTACCTTTTCCGAAAAGCTCTCTGGCTGCGGCCACTATGATGAGGATAATGCCGTAGCCTGCACCGTTACCGAGGCCGTCCAGAAATGACCTCCAGGGCTTGTTAGCCATTGCGAAAGCTTCGAGCCTTCCCATGACGATACAGTTGGTGATGATCAAACCGATGTAAACAGACAGCTGCTTCCAGATAGGATAGTTGGCGGCTTTCAGCACTTGTTCAACTACTGTTACCAGAAAGGCAATTACGACCAGCTGAACGATCATACGAATCTGCTTTGGAATACCTTTACGCAACAGCGATATGGTCAGGTTGGCAAATGCGATTACGAAAGTTGCAGAAAGGGCCATGATGATCGCCGGTTTAACCAGCGTGGTCACTGCAAGGGCCGAGCAAATCCCAAGTACCTGTACAGTAATCGGGTTATTGTCGTTTAGCGGGTCAATGATTAATTGACGCTCCTTTTTCCCAAACAAGGGTTCTTTTTCCTGAGCTACTTTAGTTTCAACTTCAGCCATATCTTTAGATTGAAGAATTTACAGTTCAGCAATTTCGGGCCAGTCTTGGAACTTGCCCTCTTCGCTTATTTATTTTTTTTACTTTCAAAATAAGGCAGGTATACTTCCAGCCCGTTTTCCATCATTTCGGTTACACCGTTGCTCGTGATTGTAGCACCGGCAATGGCATCCACCTGGTGTTCAGGCTTCTTGATGCCTCCTTTAACCACAGCAACCGACACAAATTCGTTCTCGTCATTGTAGATCTTTTTGCCTACGAACTGCTGCTTGAACGCAGGGCTGTCTTTGATCTCAGCCCCGAGACCCGCTGTTTCCGTTACGTGATCGAATGAAACACCGGCGATAGTGTTAAAGTCATCCTGAAGAGCGATGGTGCCCCATATTTTATCCCAAAGACCGTTACCTCTTACGGAAACAAGGTAAAAAGTGGATTTTTCACCTTTGTAAATATACATAGGGTAAAGGCGCTCAGCCTCCGGCTTTTTTTCCTCCTTCGCCATGTCGATGGTCTCGGCTTTTACTCCCTCAACAGGCTGGCCGTTGGCATCCAGCGTTACCTGCTCGATGCGCTCGTTAAAAAGCGAGAGAACCTCCTGATCAGAAATACTTTCGAGGTCGACTGGTAGTTCGTTCTTGATAGCACTCAGGATATCCCGCTTTTTGAATACAGCTTCATTTGCTTCGTGTGCGGGACGGAGACCAGTGACAATTATCGCCAGCACTACCGAAACGATGAGCGTCATAGCGACTGTGTAAACCGTGATATATTTATTACTGTGCATTTGTTTTAAATTAAAACCAGGAATCGAAATAGTTTTTCTTTACCCAGATTAAAAGTTACTAACCAGCAACTTGCTTAACACGCTTCATCCTGCGATTGATATTGGCTTGCAGCACATAGTGATCAATCAGCGGCGCAAAAACGTTCATGAACAAAATTGCAAGCATCCAACCCTCAGGATAGGCAAGGTTCATCACACGGATGATGATACCTAACGCCCCAATACCAAAGCCATAAATCCACTTTCCGGTGTTTGTACTTGATGCCGTCACCGGATCAGTAGCCATGAAAGCCATTGCAAACCAGAAGCTACCTATGTAAAAATGGAAATACCATGGAATATCCATGTAGCTGTCGAAGCCCCAAAGGTTGAAAACGATAGCCATGAAAGCGGCTCCAAACAGGCACGAAACCATGATTCTCCAACTTGCCACTCCTGTGATTGCAAGCATCAACGCACCGATGATGATGAGAGGCTTACTTGTTTCACCAATGGAACCAGGAATTGCTCCCCAGAACATCTGCATAGGCGAATAATGGGCTGTCACATTTTCCCAGCCCTGGGTCGCCAGTGCCAAAGGTGTTGCCCCGGTGAAGCCGTCAGCAACGGCCCTTCCCCCTTCTCCAAAGGTCGACATACCTAATCCATTGAAGAGCCAGTCAAAGGCATGATGTGCCCATCCATACATTTCGCCGACTGCCTGCGCACCGGAATACTCAATGCCGGAAACCCAGCACTGATCACCGGAAATGGTGGTAGGATAAGCAAAGAAAACGAACACACGAGCCAACAGCGCAATGTTGACCACGTTCATGCCTGTTCCTCCGAATGCTTCTTTTCCAAGAATCACTGCAAATGCAATCGCCAGCGTCAGAATCCAGAGTGGAATATCCGGCGGCATGATGAGAGGAATGAGCGCTCCGGACACCAAAAAGCCTTCCTCGATCGGATGACCTTTTTTCGCAGCATAAAAGAACTCAATACCGAGTCCCACTACGTGTGTCACGACGAAAATTGGAAGGATCTGAATCAGACCATATACGATTTTGAGGTGAACTGCTTCAAGGAAAGCAGTATGTTGCCCCAAAGCCACAAAGTGCTGATGGCCAATATTATAAGTACCGAAGAGATAGCACAGCTGAAGTGCGATCACCACCATTACCATGGTACGCTTGAGGTCCATTCTGTCACGAACGTGAACCCCCGGGCCCTTGGTTACCGTATTCGGTGTAAAGAGAAAAGTGAAGAATCCATCGAACAGCGTGTGAAGAAACTTCTTCTCCTTTGGCGGTTCAAATTTTTTTACTTTTTCTACTAAATTATTCATTTATCGTTATTCGTTGAATTGTCAGATAAATTAATTGTTGAAATAATACAAGCAATTAAAAATTAACCTTGTTCATGCATCATGTCCAGTCCTTTGCGCAGAATCTGCTGAAGGGGCTGTTTGGAAGTGCATGTAAATTCACAAATTGCAATATCTTCTTCTACCAATTCATGAATGCCCAGACCTTCCATTTTTTCATAATCGTTAGTCAAGATAGCCTTCATTAAATGCTGCGGATACAAATCCATCGGTAACACTTCCTCATACTGGCCTGTCACGACGAAAGCACGCTTTTCACCTTTAGTATTCGTATCGGCTTTGAAGGTTGTATCCGGGAAAATCCAGGTTGGCAGCGCTTTCGAAGCACTTGGAGATGAAAGATCCGGCAACAGCCATCCGAAGATGTCATAATAATCGCCTTCCTTCAGTTCGGTGATCTGATCATCGTAAAAATTCAGATAACCGTCACTTGATTTTGTTTGTCCGCTCAGCACATCGCCAGAAACAACCCGGATATGGTTATCTGTGAGATTATCTTTCAGAAGGTCGCCGATGTTGGCTCCGATGTAAGTACGAACGTACTTGGGTGCATTCAACTCTGCACCGGTCAGTGCGACAACACGCTCAGCATTAAAGCGGCGCTCTGTGAACAAGGCACCAAGAGTGATAACCTCCTGCACGCCCAGCGTCCAGACACATGACTTTGGCGTAAGCGGTGCGGTGTGATGAATTTGAATTCCCACGTTACCGGATGGGTGCTTACCCTGAAACCACCGTTTCTCTACTCCCTGGGCTTGCGTGAAAATAGCCGAAGGTGCTTTCTCGCCGTTTGCATTCAAGCCAAGAAACACTTTTCCACTTGTCAACTTGTTCAAAACATCGAGCCCTTTCTGGAATGCCTCACCCTTGCCTTCCACCACTACATCCTGGTTAGGCGCAAGTGGGGCAGTATCAAACGTTGAGATAAAAATATTATCAGGAACTTCCGTGTGGTTCGCTACAATGTCGTAAGGACGTTGACGCAGCAAAGACCACCCACCTGAATCGAGCAGAAAGTTAACCAATTCCTCCCGGCTGCCCTTTTCAAGATCGAAAGCAGAAAGTTCACGGAATTGCTGATTTTTATCCGCCAAAATCACCACTTCTGTGATAGCACGGCGTTCGCCCCTGTTGACAGCAATGACTTCACCGCTTACAGGTGCAACATATTTGACGTCTGTATTTTTTTTATCGAAAAACAGATGATCTCCGGCTTTCACCGTATCTCCGACTTCTACCACTACTTTAGGAATCGGTGAAACGCCCCTGAAGTTTGGCGGCTGCATTGCGAACGTGTTGGCTTTCACGCTTTCATCAACCGGGCCTGTAGCAGCCCCTTCAAGTTTGATGTCAAAACCTTTACTTAAGGTGATGACAGCACCATCGGCATAGGATGGAGCCTTCGTTTTGAAAAGCTCACCCACTCCTGGGAAGATGGATAAATTTGTTTCTGCACCTTCCACGCCGGTCTTTTTAGCTTCTATCCGAAGCAAATTGTCCGAAACCTGAATGATGACAAAAAAGGCAATTAAGACCACGATCGCTAAAAGCGTCAGAGTTAAAGTGCCGGAACCGCTGCCTTCGACTGATTGCGCATGCGCTAATTGCTGAAGAAACAGGAAGGAAGTTATAAGGAGGAGCCTCGTAGAACCCTTTCTCATTCTTAAAATCTATTAGATGAAGAAAAATGGTCAATAGTTAAATAACTCGTTTTCAATGATTTTAAAGTAACGGCAAGTAGAATTCACCACTTACGGCGTTCTTTTCATCAAAACCATTTCAATGAGCGCCGCAAAGTTATAAAAGGTTTGATTTTAGGAAAGACAAGGCAAAGGCAAACTTGAATGTAGGTGCTATTTAGACTTTGTTTAAATAGTTTAAACAAATAAAAAAAAGAATGCCGGGAAAAGATCCCGGCATTCTTTGCTAAAAATCCATTTGGTTATCCGACGCTTAAAATGACTGATTTGGTTTCTTGAGGAAAAACAGATAGCATCTTAGATATTAATTATCCCAAGTAATTTTCATCAGGTGCCACAAAGTAAAGGTAAATTGAACGCTATGACTACAGCCATCGGAGTAACGGGTTGTAACTAAGCATCAACGGTAATAAAAGGTAATTTCCCGGCAACCTGCTTTCCGAATTCGGAAGATATTTATTTCACAATCGGGTAAGCAATTCCAAAAACTCGTGCTTTTTGCGTCTGGAAACCGGAACGGGAGAGCCATCTACCATAAAAACGGTTCCTTCTTTATCGTACCGCTTGATGTGGAGCATATTAATAAGGTGTGATTTGTGAATGGCAAAAAAGCCGTAATTCTCCAACAGCTTTCTGAATTCGCCAATGTTGTAGGAACTAAGTGTTTCTTTTCTGCCCAGTATGTGCACCTTGGTGTACTTTTGAAAACCTTCGCAACGAACAATCTCATCTGTCGGAACGAACTCCAAGCCTGCCTCTGTAGGAATGCCGATCCGGTTGCGAACGTGGCCCGGGTTCAACAGGTTTTCCAGGAGGCGCCGGTTGCGTTCCGAGTCCAGCTTTTCTGTAATGCGTTGCACTGCTTTCTGAACAACTGCGATCAGATCCTCATTCTCAACAGGTTTAAGAATGTAACCGATGGCGCTGAAACGAATAGCGTCAAGCGCATAATTATTGAAACCGGTTACAAAAATTATTTCGAAATCAAGTTGGGGGAGGCGTTTCAGCAAGTCAAACCCGCTCTCTTCAGGCATGGCTACATCCAGAAATACGAGTTGTGGTTTAAGACTATTGATGAGTTCATATCCTTCAGCCGAGGAAGAAGCTACTCCTTTGACCTCAATTTGAGGACAGTAGGTGGCGAGCTTTTGTTTCAAAACTTGTAAAGCCTTGTCTTCGTCATCAATCAACACTGCACTTACAGTCATTTCATCTCTTTTTATTAATCACGCCAAACCGGTTTCATACCGATCGTCCAAACGGTTTTCACCTAAAGAGACCCCAGCCACTAAATTCTGTAAGTAGCTGGCCTTCAGGATTTTAGCTTTCAAGAGGGTTTTCACTCCGGATTTTTAAGGCTTAATTTTTTGTAAGAGCAGTTTCAAAAAATATTACCGCCGCTCAATCGAGGTACGGAACTTTAATAATCACCCGGGTTCCTGTTTGCCCGGTTTCAGGATCATCAACATCTTCTATCTCAAATTGAATATTCAGCGCATCCATTTGTTTAAGCACTTCGAGGCGCTCTCTCACCAGCTGCGTCCCAATTGATTTGTGCCGGTGACGACTTGAGTTTTCTTTTAGTGTTTGAGCCCTGCGCCTGCCTATGCCATTGTCTTCAACGATGCAAGTTACGGCGCCGTCTTCCTCATCAGAGAAACGGACCAATAATTTGCCTTTGGAATTTTTATGAAAAAGGCCATGATTGATGGCATTTTCAACAAATGGTTGAATTAACACCGATGGAATTTCACAGGAATGGACGTCAATCTCATCATCTACCTGAATCTCAGCGTGAAATTTATCTTCAAATCGCATTAGCTCCAGTTCGATGTACAAAGAAAGTAATTTTATTTCCTCTGCTAGAGTAATGTATTTGATTTTCGAGGACTCCAGGAATAATCGTATCAATTTCGCAAATTTGGTCAGGTATTCGTCCGCTACTTCGGGTCTGTTGTTTTGAATAAAATACTGAATTGCGCCAAGTGAATTAAAGACAAAATGCGGATTCATTTGTGACTGCAGTGCCTGCAATTCCAACTCTGCGAACTTCTTGTTGATCAACGTCCGCTCTTTCTCTCGTTTGCGAATGCGTTTAATCACAAACCTTGATAAAAAATAACTCATCGTCACGATGAATAACGGCAGCGAAACCTGAAACCAGGTGGTTTGATAGAAAACCTGCTTAACTACAATGGTCACTCTCAGTTCCTGCTCGCCCCAGAAACTTTTTGCTTCAACTGCTTTTATTCGCAATAAATAACGTCCTGCGGGCAATCGATTTATTTCAACAAAGTTTTGCGCCCCTAAAAACCGCCAGTTCTGATCTACTCCCTCCAACCACACTGCATAATTATTCCTGCCCGCGTAGCCAAATTTAGGCAGCATAAACTCCAGCCGTATCCGCATCTCTGCCGGTGATAATTCTATTTCCTTCACTGCCGACAAATCACGTTCCAGCGTGACAACAGAGCCTGATACTGAGGTTTTAACAATTTTAGTCAGTTGAATGGGAAAGTTAGGGGTGTCGTCTTTTCGCAGGTCTTCCTCTCTGAAAACATTCAGCCCGTTCAGCGTCCCGAAATAAAAATAGCCCTGGTTATCCCGATAAAAAGCATGCCTGTTGAATTCATTGAATGTCAGGCCTTTATCTTTGAAAAAATTACTGAAAAGCTTTTGATCCGGGTCAAAAAACGAAAGTCCTGAGTAAGTACTCAGCCAGAAATAACCCTTGCCATCCGGAAGAATGCCACAAACGATGTTATTGCAAAGCCCATCTGCAAGGCTGTAACCTTCCGTCTCGCCCGTCTCCGGATCGAATATATTCAGGCCGCCATAAGTACCCAGCCAAAGACGCCCGTCTTCCGATTCGTGAATCACGAGAATGTTGTCGTTTGTCAGGCTGTTTTCACCCCGCCTGATGATATCAGATTCCTTTTTAGCGAGGTCAATGAAAACCAAACCTTCTTCCGTTCCGATCCAAAGCGCTCCGCTCCGGCTTTCCAGCAGGTAAGCCGGATACAGGTGATCCAATGGATTGCTGCCGTCAGCGTTGAAGTAGGTTTTGAATTGCTCCGTTTTAGGGTCAAAATAAAGCAGACTTCCATCACCTCCCTCAACACCACATAATAGCCACAATCCTCCATTACGGGAGGCGACCATGTGACGAATGACCTTTTGGGATGTTTCGTAAGTTTTTGTTTTCCCGGTCTTGATTTCATAACGATGCAACAAACCGGACAAGTCCGATGCACAACTTCCGCCCCAAAGGTATCCGGACTTTTCGTACACCAAATTGCTGCAGCACCATAGCCGGACCGGCACACCTGCATCGTTTTTCGGGATGATCGTATCCACCTCGAAGGACGGAAGCCGGAGCCGGTACCAGGCTTTCAACTCTCTTGCAATATAAATATTCCCGTTGCCGTCACCGGTGATGTTGCGAATACTGATGCCGTTATCCCAGTCACTGTCCCCCAATTGGCGGTCAGCCAAAACCCATCGAATGGGGCGCTGCACCAGGTTTATTTTGTTAAAACCGATGTACGTTCCAGCAAAAAGCCGCAGCTTAAAATCTTGTCCGTAAACCACCGTCAGCTTTTCATCAACATCTAAAATTGGCTGATAATCAGTTACTTGCCCATTTTGCTCTCTTAGATACAGGTTTTGTAACCTCCCGAATGATTTGAACGTACCGATCAGCAATTGGCCCTTTTTGTCCTCCCACACACCGCTGTAAACTTCTTCATTCGGTAACCCCTCAGGGCGGCTCAGGTTATCTTTGCCCGGCGAAAGGGTGAATATTCCCTGGCGAAACGGAAAGGAAACCCACAGTTTGCCAAGTTTGTCCTCATGCAAAACGGAAACCGGGTATGGCACAGCTGAAGAATCGCTGACTGCACTGATATATTTCATATCAAATCGACGGGTAAGCCCTCCACCACCCGTCACTTCTGTCAGGCCGTTCGCCGGGTCGCTTATCCAGAAGTTGCCATTATTTCCGACAATAAAATCCACATCTTCCGGCATCCTAAAGCCAGGCCAGGTGACGCTGCCGGTACTTTCAAACGTCCCGTTTCGCTTCATTCTAAAAAAATGAAATGCACTAGAATCCGCAGAAAGCACGAATATTTCGCCCAATTCAACCGGATAAATGGCTTTTACTTCACCATAAATCCCCACCTCCCCATCAAGCCTGACAATCTGATTTTCAAAAGAATGGATATCAATCAATTCAAAAAAAGGCTGATCCCTGTTATTCAATATCGCCAGTTTCCCATTCTTCACCTGCCGAACTTTCAGCAAACGATTTTCCTCAATTCTGAAGTTGCTGCCAATGTTGCTGTCAAAAACCTGGAAACGGTAGCCGTCATAGCGATTCAGTCCGTTTTCTGTTGCAATCCAGAGAAAACCCCGTGAATCCTGGGTAATATCCCGAACTACACGGTCAGAAAGCCCTTCCGGATAGGAAAGTAACCGGGAGCTTTCGATCTGAGGTTGGGCAAGGAGGAGGAAATGAAGTAACAAAGCAACTGAAGCGAGCAGTTGCCGAAGAAAAAGTTTCCGTTTGATTTGCAGTTGAAAAACAATCATATCACAGCCTGCAATGTAAGAAAGCTGTTGGAAGTGATGAAAAAAACTTCATGCATTGTCCCCTGAGCCTGGATCGTTGTTAAGCTATCTGCCATTTTGAATCAGGATACGGCTTTTTAACATCTTTTTACCCTCAACCCTTTTATGTTTGCAAACCGAAACACCTCCGGCTCATGAAATACCTGCTCGTCATTTTTCAAATTTTTCTTGCAGCGGCCGCATTTTCTCAGGATTTGCGCTCCTCGCTGCTCCAATACCAGTTCAATGCTCTGCCGTTGAATCCGGCCTATGCAGGACGGCTCGAAGTTCCAGGTTTCGAAGCCACTTACTTCGGGAATACCGCCTCTTCCTCCCAACTGTCAAGGGCAGCGCAAGTGAGCGTTCACGGCCGTTCAGAAAGAAAAAGCAAACTCGGACAGGCCGGCTGGGGCGGCGTTTTGCAATTTTATCAGCAGTATTTTTATGGTGAAATCAACCTGCGGCCTGCCTATTCCCGTGTCATTGAATTACCCGGGGGAAGCCTCTCATTCGGCGGAGCGTTGGGGGTCAATTACTTCGATATTGATGAAAATGTGATCAGCACCGTCAATTCCGGGTTCATGACTCTCGACGGCAGCTTCGGCATTTACTACCATTTGGATCATTTTTTCACGGGAATCTCCGTGCTCAACTTTTTTGAGAAATCTTTTTTCCTCGATGAAAACCTGCCCGGGAATGCTCTGCGCCGGGAAAACCCCTTCAATCTGCACACCGGAGGAATCATCCGCCTTACGGAAGACCTGAAACTAAAACCTACAGCCCTGTTCCGATACGCAAATATTTACGAATTGCCGGACCGGCAGCATGCCGATGTTTACCAAAGCTGGTCTACTGACTTGCATGCCAGTGTAATTGTTGAAGACACCTATGTACTTGGCCTGCTCGCCGGATACACCAAACCTGAGCAAGGTTTCAAACAAAGCCGTTTTGGCGTCTCCGCCACCTATATTTTCGGTAATTTCCGGCTGAGTTATGCCATTCAGCAAAACAACCAGGTGGAAAGCGCTATCTCACTGCCTATCAGTCATTGGCTGAGCGCAGGGTATGATTTTTATGAGGTCGAAAACAGCATTCCCGTAAGGTTTTTCTGACGCTTTTACAGAAACTCAAGCCTCGTCAACCTCCTCCTCCTCTTCATCTTCGGGAAGCTCTTTCAAAATTCTATCATAAAATTTGGCAGATTTTTCTGACAAAATCCCCGAATCGAATTCAACATTTTGAATAATGTCAAGAAGGACATTGATGCGGGCCTCTGTGTCAAAAAATTTGTTGATAATCACAATGTTGCGATTCTCCACAATGCAGTAACCTGCGTTAAAATTTCCCTTTTCATAGCGAATGATGTAGCCGATTTCCTGAAAAATGACTTCCAGTTTCTGGAGGGAATGCTTTGTAAAATTTATCATGCAACACTTAGATTTTAGTAGTGCAAATATCTAAAAAACCTGATCTGAACCTTACCATACCACCTTTTTCATAACAGAATAAATGCATGTACTCACATCGAATTACAAACAACAATTTTAACTTTAATCGTGTTTTAAGAATAATTTAATGAAATTAATTGATAAGTCGATAGAATTAACTTAATTTTGATCCTGTTCACATATCTTTCACTTAAATAATCATTTCAATGAAGACACATCATCGAGAAATTTTGATCTACTTCAACCCGGAGTCGAGCAATGATAGAAAAACGGTTGCCCATGCCCAGAGCCTGGTGCCCCACGTAAGAACGTACTCTTTCGAGAAAGCCCCATCGACCGGAACAAGTTGGCAGCAGATTATCAAGTCACTCGATCTGCACCCGAAGGATTTGATGAACAAAGCACACCCTTATTACCAGGCCAACATCAGAGGCCGTGAATTCAATGAAGAAGACTGGGTGAATGTTATAAAGTTCAACCCGGCTATACTAAAAGCACCAATTGCGATGCGTGGTAAAAAAGCGATTCTTTGCACCAGTGCCACTGACATTTACAAACTCATGATCGGTGAAGAAGCTATCATTTATTAGAAAAATCTTTCTCATCAGCCGCAATCAATAAACTTTCACTACTTTTGAAGGTGAAAAAAAGACGGAGAATGCCAGCATTCTCCGTTCTTCTTTTTTCTGAATTATTGGTTTGCAGCACCGCCCGAATGTTGTTTTCGTACACCTCCTTCCGGCCTGTTGGCAGCCCAGCAATTCAATCATCAAACCTATTAATCATCAAATATTTTAAGAAATGCCTAGCTTTGAAATCGAGGGGAAGCTCCTGAGAAAGTACGACACCGAGAACAAAACCCAATCCTTCCAGGCCCGTGAATTTGTTATTGAAATACAGGACGGAAATTACCCGCAGTACATCAAATTTCAACTTACACAAGACCGCTGTGCCCTGCTGGACGACTACGACGAAGGCGGCCCGGTTAAAGTCCATTTTGACCTGAGAGGCCGTGAGTGGCAGGGTAAATATTTCACCAACCTGAACGCCTGGAGGCTGGAAAAACCATCCGCATCCGCATCGCCGGTAGCTCCGCCTGCTGCTGACGATACCGGATTCCCATCCGAAACTGATGAACCTGCGCAGATGAACGAAGATCTGCCGTTTTAATTAAAAATGAAAAAAGTCAGCAACGAATCAAGCCACAGAAGTTTTGACCGGCACCGTTGCTTTCCAGATACTGATTGGTTACTTTTGACCTTTCAGGAAGACTTCTTAGCCTGAACTACCGGTTCAGGCTTCTTTTTTTCAAAAAAAAATCCTGGCAGATCATGTTCTCACTGGAAGATTTTCAAAAAATTACCAAGCGGAGCGAATTCCTCCAAATTGCCAACGAAAAAAATATCAACCTAAAAAAACACCTGCGCAACGCCCGGTACGAGGAAGAGCTTCGCACGCTACAGACTGAACTCGTAACACTACAACAGTGGATTGCCAGGAAAAAAATGCGGGTCGCCGTCATTTTTGAGGGGCGGGATGCTTCGGGCAAAGGCGGATCCATCAAACGATTCCGGGAACATCTGAATCCACGTTCCATGCGGGTTGTTGCACTCACCAAACCGACTGAAGTGGAAATGGGCCAGTGGTATTTTCGCCGTTACATTAAAGAATTACCCAACCCCGGCGAGATTGTTTTCTTCGACCGCAGCTGGTACAACCGGGCCGTCGTTGAGCCGGTCATGGGCTTTTGCACAAAACAACAATATGCACACTTCATGGCGCAAGTGCCCGACTTTGAGCACATGCTCTATGAAGATGGTATCAAGGTGATCAAATTCTGGTTTTCCATTTCAAAAGAAGAACAGCAGCGGCGCTTCGAATCCCGCCTCAGAAACCCGCTCAAACGCTGGAAATTCAGCCCTGTGGACATGAAAGGGCAGGAACTCTGGGACCGCTACACCTATTTTAAGGAACAAATGTTCTCCAAGTCGCACACCAATTTTTGCCCCTGGATTATTGTGAAAACCAACGATAAACGCACTGCAAGGCTGGAAAGCATGCGTTATGTTCTTTCCTGCTTTGACTACCCCGGCAAAGGCCGGTCGAAAGCTGTGATGTTACCTGACCCGAATGTTATTATCCGGTACTACAGGCAGGTAGAGCAGATTGATATTTGACCCAATTTTCAACGCAAAAAAACATGAAAAAGAAACTGGAATTATCGGCTGAGGACATCGCCATACTCAACTCCAAAATCGGGTTGAAACATTTGCTTTACGATAAAAAAGTCAACGTAGAAAAGGCGCTGCGTTACACCAAATATGAACTGCGCATAAGGGAATTGCAGGCAGAATTGATCAAACTCCAAAACTGGGTAATTGAGGGTAACCGCAAAGTCGTTGTCATTTTTGAAGGCAGGGACGCAGCCGGGAAAGGTGGCGCCATCCGCCGGATGACTGCCCACATCAACCCACGCCACTACCGGATTGTGGCGTTACCCAAACCTCTGATCGAGGAGCAGGGGCAGTGGTATTTTCAGCGGTACGTGCAACGCCTGCCCAAGCCAGGTGAAATGGTTTTTTTCGACCGGAGCTGGTACAACCGGGCCATCGTTGAGCCTGTGAATGGATTTTGCACCCATCAGGAATATGAAATTTTTATGGGACAGGTGAATGATTTTGAAAAAATGATCATCGAATCCGGGACGTACCTGCTAAAGTTTTATTTCTCCATTTCAAAGGAAGAGCAGGCCCGCCGGTTCAGGGATATCAAAAGAAGTCCGCTCAAAAGATGGAAAATGTCACCCGTCGACGAACGGGCACAGGAGCTTTGGGATGTCTACACCCAGTATAAACGCAAGATGTTTGAACGAACCAATACCCCACATGCTCCCTGGGTAATCATTAACGCAGACCGAAAAACCACTGCCCGGGTGGAGGCTGCCGAGCATATTTTAAGAACAATACCCTATCTGGAGGAAGTGGAAAAGCAGCCCTGATGACTGCGATGGTGAAAATTCCCTACCTTGTCCTGCAAAGCAAAACAGGTCAACATGCCTAACCGCCAGCATCTTACACCCGCTAACCGGAGCGCCAGATTGTTCGGAATTTTCGCCCTGGCTTTGCTGACATTCAATTATCCGCTCGTCCAGGTTTTTGAAAAAGGAAATCTGCTGTTGGGTATCCCGGCGATTTACGCCTATTTTTTTATCACCTGGATTGCGCTGATCATACTGATTTTCAAGACATTGCAAGAAAGATAACTTTAAAACCCAGCGTTTCAACGTGAGCGCCACCGTTGTCATCCTCACTTCCATCGCTTACCTGGGCCTGCTTTTCTGGGTAGCTTACTTCGCCGAACGGCAAGAGGCAAAGGGCCGCAGTATTGTCAATAATCCATACATCTACGCACTTTCCCTGGCAGTTTTTTGTACTGCCTGGACGTTTTTTGGCAGTGTGGGCCGGGCAGCCACCACCGGCATCGGATTCCTCCACGTCTACCTCGGGCCGGTGGCCGTATCTCCGTTGTTTGTTATTATCCTTCGTAAAATCATTCTCATCAGCAAGTCATTGCGCATCACTTCCATCGCTGATTTTATTTCCTCCCGCTATGGAAAAAGCGCAGCACTTGGCGTCATCGCTACGCTGATTGCTGTTTTTGCTGCCATTCCTTACATTTCCATTCAGCTGAAAGCGGTGGCAATCAGTTTCGAAATTTTAACTCAAAATGACCCCACTGCCGGCAACCTGAGCGGGCAAGCGCCATTTTACCTCGACAGTGCATTTTTCATTGCACTTGCCCTGGCCGTTTTCACCATTCTTTTCGGCACCCGCCACCTTGACCCCAACGAGCGTCATGAGGGGCTCGTTGCCGCTATTGCATTTGAAAGTATCATAAAACTCGTGGCGTTTCTTGCCGTCGGTATTTTTGTCGTGTATGGCGCCTTCAACGGTTTTGGCGACCTGTTTTCAAAAGGCATGAAGCAACCGGAAATTGCACGCATCCTAACATTAGAGGAGTCGGGGTTTGATGCATGGGACTGGTTTTGGTCCATGCTTTTATCCATGTTTGCTGTGTTTATGTTGCCCCGGCAATTTCACATTGCCGTCGTCGAAAATACCAATCCCGATTTCACAAAACAGGCAGCCTGGGTCTTTCCGTTGTACCTGCTGATTATCAATATTTTTGTATTGCCGGTGGCAGTTGGCGGGCTGCTTCATTTCACCGATGGCAATGTTGATCCGGATACTTTCGTGCTGGACTTACCGCTGATTCACGGTGAAAATTTGTTGGCGTTACTCGTTGCTCTTGGCGGATTCTCTGCTGCAACTGGCATGGTCATCGTATCCACCATTGCCCTGAGCATCATGCTGAGCAATAACCTGGTGCTTCCCCTCCTTTTAAAATCAAAATCGATCACCGGTCCCAATGTGAAAGACCTCACGAAGCGACTACTCGGCGTTCGCCGGGTGCTCATATTACTGGTGTTATTGCTGGCGTATGTTTATTTCGAATCTGTCGGCTCAGGCTATGCACTGGTATCTATCGGACTGATTTCTTTTGCCGGCGTGGCGCAGCTGGTGCCCGCTACAATCGGCGCCCTGTACTGGAAACAAGGCAACAGAGTCGGTGCGATGGCAGGAATGCTGACGGGATTCGCCATTTGGTTTTTCTGCCTGCCACTACCCACGCTGGCAGAGGCCGGCGTTTTACCTCAGCACATCACAGAAGACGGACTTTTCGGCATTGCCATGCTCAAACCCTACGCACTTTTTGGTTTCGGTGAAATGGCGCCTGTCGCTCACGGAGCGTTCTGGAGTTTATTTTTCAATACGCTTGTTTTCGTGATTGTATCCTTAAAAACCCGTCAAAGCACACTGGAGGTGACGCAGGCTGACTTGTTTGTGGACATTCACAAATACCAGTCAAGCAGTAGTGAATTTGACTTGCGTCGAAGGGAAGCTAAAATGCACGACATCCTTACACTGATGAACCGGTTTCTGGGCAAAGAGCGGGCGGCAGTTTTATTGAAAAAATATGAAAAAGCAAGCGGCATCAGCCTTGCCGGAGAGCCTTTTGCTGCTGCCGGGTTGGTGAATTATGCTGAAACACATCTCGCAGGTGCACTCGGTGCCGCCTCAGCCAAAGTGATTATCAACTCGGTGGTAAAAGAAGATCCCATCAGCCTCGAAGAAATGCTGGAAATTTTGGACCAAACCCAGGAAGCAATACGCTACGGCAGGGCATTGGAGGAAAAATCCGCAGAACTCGAACGCACCACCCTCCAACTTCAACAAGCCAATGACCAACTCAAGGAACTTGACCGGCTCAAGGAAAATTTCATCACCACCGTCACCCACGAGCTTCGAACACCTTTGACCTCCATCAAATCACTGTCGAAAATTTTACAGGACAATACTGACCTCCCGGAACCACAGCGTGAAGAGTTTCTTGGCATCGTCGTAAGTGAAAGCGAACGGATTACCAGACTGATCAACGAAGTACTTGATCTTTCGAAACTGCGCTCGCAAAGCAACAGCTGGGAATTCAAGAACATCAGCCTGCCACTCGTCACACGTTCCGCCTGCGCAGGTCTACAGCAGTTGATGAAAGAAAAAAACATTGATTTCACGCTCCAGCTACCCGACCATGAATTGATTGTCAACGGCGTCCCGGACCAGCTGACGCAGGTGGTCGTTAACCTCGTTTCAAATGCGATAAAATTTTGCCCGGCAGAAAATGGTAAGATTGAAGTTTTATTAAAAAAGGAAAATGAGCAAGCAATCCTGTCTGTCAGAGATAACGGCATTGGCATTGCGCCAAAAGACCATTCGCTGATTTTTCAAAAATTCACACAACTAAGCGATTCAAAAACCGGAAAGCCGCAGGGAAGCGGCCTCGGGCTTGCTATTTCGAAAGAAATCGTGGAACTGCACGGCGGTAAAATCCGGGTGGAAAGCGAGCAGGGGAAGGGCGCAAAACTCTGTGTGACACTACCGATTTCGTCATTTGCACCCTCCCGAAACGAAATACTTAAAATTTGAGTTTTAAATTTTGCCGAACTATTTCCTTTTTTCACAAAGGATTTTACCTTTGCAGCCGCTTTGAAAAAGTCAGAGCGATATTTGATACGGAGAGGTGGCAGAGCCTGGTTTATTGCAACGGTCTTGAAAACCGTCGTACCGAAAGGTACCGGGGGTTCGAATCCCTCCCTCTCCGCTCTTTTCTTTCACTCAACAGATTTCTATTCTTCCGGCATTCTCATCCTGCCCAGCGCCGAGAAAGCGAGATTAGGCTTTATTCTTTCGCTAACCACGCATAATAAAATGGAAGCTTGATTTTATGCGTCAACAGCCATAACAAGCTTATTTTACGTTTAAATTCCCCTCATTTCACTTAAGCCGAACAGCATATTTTGTCCAATTAAATAGCATTTCAATCTACTCTAAGGATTATTTACGCGCTGTCAAAACACAGTCTGAAAACCACTGGTAGTCATAAATTTTTCCTCAAAGATACGACCGAAAGATCTTGAGGATTTTAGCACTTGTAAAAAGTTGTAGATCTACAAACTAAAAAGAAATGTTTTATCTATGATAGTCTAATGTGTAGTTTGTATTAGAAATAATAACTAATTTTATTTTGCATTAACAATGTAAACCTGTAAATTTACGCCTTAGCTCATACGGTCCATTTGAATGAATGGAAGTACCTTAATTTTATCAGTTAATTAAAAACTGACACATATTCAGTTTTACACCTAATCCAAACTGAACAAAACTCTGCTCTTAAACTGCTCCGTTAAGCATCTCAGAACCTGATTTATTTTTTAAATCGTTTGCAATCAACATTGCAAGTACTCTTTCCTTGCTAGTTTTTCCTGATCGATAAAAACAAATGGCTTTGCCATTTGTGTCTTCCGATCCGTTTTCAAAAAAAAAACAAATGCTGTACTAACAATTAGCTACAACCTATTATTTCATAACCTTTAATTTTTTTCCAAATGAATAAGTTACCTTTACTTATTATCACTGTTTTCGGATTAACGCTAGTCAGCCAGAAGGCCAATGCCCAGTGGGATTTGTTCGCTGATCTGCTCAACCAGACGGACAACACTGTTTACAACCAGTTTTTCAACAACCTTGGAATCCTCGATACAACCTGGAACGTAAATCAAGTTGACGGCAACGAATTACTTAATGAGCACTACGACCTGCTTAACAACCCATTACCGGGAGGAGTATTGGACTCCACCTACCTTTTTGGGCTGGATGCAGGCTTGGACACCTTGTTAGACAGGCTCCCGGGATTCGGGTTGGCCGGCTCTGACGCAGACACATTGTTAGGGGAACTTGACGAAATCCAGGACATTTTCGGTTCTAATTTCGATTCGTTAGGCGGTCTGTACGGTCAATACCAGGACAGCCTCAGGTTTGATTCAGCTAACTGGAATGTTATTATCATTGATTTTGACAACCTGACAGATGAGCATTACGATATATTGCAAGACACCCTGGGGATGGTAATGGGCTCTACATTCCCCAGCAACCCGAACAACTTTGCCAACTTGCTCGACAAGCTATTTGACCCGATCTCTTTCCCTGACCTTGAATTGGCTTTTGGAGTCCAGAATGCCGATTATAAATACTGGGGAGAGGAATACTCTGCTGATGCAAAGGTCATCAGGATAGGCTCCGTACCAAGGTTCGACAAAGAAGCTGATCAGTGCAACTACCCTACCCCCATCCTTCCTATTGAAGCCCGCTGGCATGTCATGGCAAGCTGGAATGGTGGAGAGAGAACATTAGCCTCCGCAAGCGACGCATCCGGCGCCCGTGAGGAAGGTGACAAAGGTGGTTTCAATCCATTAATGTTTTATGGTGACTTTGCGATGATGGCTACTCCACGCATTGGTGCATGGGGCAACACTTCCTTCCGGCTTATCACAAGCCTCGGTATGGAGTTCGGCACCTATGCTCCTGCTCACAGGGATTACCGCCCACCATTTACATCCTTCAACAAAGGTTTTGCGACAGGCTTTGGCCCACAGGCAGGCGCTGGTTTCGCTATGACAACCGGACAGTTGGTAATCTACAGCATTGCTACCGTAGCCGAGGGCGATGTAGTGCGCTGTGCTTTACCCTACCGTTACAACAGCCGGAGATTTGAAGTCGGAATGCGTTACGGAAACATTATAAATGTCCGTTGCACCACCGGTAAAATGTCCTGGCAGGAAAATGACAACCGCCGTGCTAACATTAACCATCAGGTCACTGTTGGTATTATCTTGTCAGAGTTGAATCATTGATCTTTTTTAAAAATGAAAAAAGCCCCTGCGACTTGATTTATCGCAGGGGCTTTTTTTAGTCCCTTCCAAAAGGTGGCCTGCCATCCCATCGTCGTTCTTCATTCTGACCGGAAGGCTGACTTCCGAAATGGCGCAGGTTGTAGGTAAATGTAAGCATCAGGTAGCGGGTCAGTGCATTCGTCCAACTATCCTGAATGTAAGTTTCAGTTACCGTCCTGCTAATATTCCGGTTCTGATTCAACAAATCATTGACAGAGAACGTAAGCTCGCCCCGCTCGTTTTTAAATAACTTCTTGCCAATGCCAACATTCCAAAGCCAGTAGTTTTGATTAAAACTATCGGAAAGTCCCGTGTATAACTGGTTCGCCAGGTCGGTGCGAAGTACGAAACCCTCGATAATCATCCAGTTAAAACGCACGGAAGAATTCAGATTCAGATATTCCGTGTTGCTGTTCGTTTGTAATGAATTATTCACACGGCTGTAACTTGGCCGCCCGGCGATGGTAAAATCCAGCTTGTCGCTGATATTGCTACTCAACGTAAGGCCGGTTCCAAATGTGTGCGTGTTGGCAAAATTCTGTTCATCATTCAACAAGCCGGGTGTACGTGAAAAATTCCAGCTCAGGTCCATGTTCAAATTAGACTTGATGGGCTTCACCGGAACGCCGTAAGTGAGATAAGAACGAAGACTTCGGTAACCGTCCAAATTGACGGGTTGTGTGACCTGGGCGCCTCGCTGCACTTCCAACTCATCGAAAATAGGATGACCACTGTTGGCAAGGTAGGTGCCGTTTGCGATATAATTATTCGTCAAACTTCCTCCAAGCATGGCAAAAAACACCGTGGACTTCTCCGTGTTTGTTGCCTGGTAACGCAGGAAAAGACTGTGCGAATAGGCTTGCTTCAGGTTAGGGTTACCCACCCGGAGCTGAAGTGGATTGCTGTTGTCAACCACATTTTGCAGCTGCTCAATGGAAGGGAGGTCCGTGTTCGTGCGATAAAACACCCGCATGTTTTTCTGCCGCCCGTTGATATCCCACCGCAGCATGGCAAACGGAAGCAGGTTAGAGAAAGTTTGCTCCGTTTCGAGCGTCTGCGGGAAAGTCTGATCGTTCATCAAGGTCGCATATTGGTAAGAGGCCCGTGCCATGACCATAAGGTTCCGGCCCTTGCGATAGCTGTAGCCCAACCCTGGACGATGGGTGAAGTAGTCGTTTGAAAAAACATTGCTCAGCGGCTCGTTCAGATCATCATACCCTTGCGTGGCTTCTGAAAAGTCGTAAGCTTTTTTGTCTGACTCCTCCTGCTGATAGCTTGCCCGGTACTCTAACATCAGCTGGCCATTTTCACCTACCGGTTCGGTGTAGTTGAAGTTGGTAGAGGCGTTCCAGCTATTCACATCAAGATTTGATTGCTGATCCAACGTATCAAAAGAACTGGGTTGCCTGAAAAACGCACTCGTCGACTGAAGCTCGCTTCCTCCCTTTTTGGGCGAGTAGCCTGATGAAATATTGACCGAAAATGTCCGGCCCCGCTTCGCAAACTTGTGCCGCCAAAGCAAATTATTACTAAAATTCAGTCCCTCCAGGTCCGAGCGATAAAGGTTGTTGGTTTCGTTGAGCAGGGTGTTGTTTAAATTGGTAAGACCGGCAGTTGCGGAGTTGCCATCATTGATTTGCCAACTCAGGCTGGGGCGCATGATGATGGAGTTGGACGAGTCAATTTCATATTCAAAACGGAAATTAGTCCGATGGTTGGTATTGTTGCTGGTGGAAAAAGTCGTTTCATCATACACCTGCCCCAAACCTTCCGAGTCCACAAATTGCTGCGTCAAAATCTCCTCTGCATCACTTTTGCTTTTATTAAAAAAATAACTTCCGGTCACCTCCAGCTTTTTACCCCATTTATCAGAATAGTTGAGGCCGATGGCGTGAGTTGTTGCAATTCCACCCGACGGATTGACCAAAAAGTCACGAATGGAGCCGCCACCACCCCAGCCACCTCGTCCTCCGCCGCCCCGACCGCCGCCGCCTCGCCGGCCACCACTACTTCCAACAACCCCCAGCAGGTCGTCCGTGGAGAAATTCTGAATGTTGACATTATTCGTCATTCCAATCAGCGAAATTCGCCGGTCGCCATTGAAGTAATTGATGTTTCCTCCGCCCTGCCATTTGTTATCATACCCATAACCTCCGTAAATTTTACCAAACTGGCCAGCCTGCATATTGGACCGTGTGATGATATTTATCGTCTTGGAAGCGTTCCCGTCGTCGAAGCCGGTGAATTGTGACTGGTCGCTGGCCTGGTCGTAAATTTGAATTTTTTCAATCACCTCTGCAGGCAGGTTTTTCAAGGCTGCGGTCGGGTCACTGCCGAAAAAAGGCTTGCCGTCCACGAGCACCTGCTTTACATCCTCACCCTGAGCCTGTACTTTACCCCCCTGGACGGTGACTGTCGGCATTTTTCCCACCAAATCCTCTGCACTCGCATCTTTCATCACCTTGAAAGCGTCAGCATTGAAAGAGGTTGTGTCTCCGTCCTGTTTCGCCATGGCGATGCGCTCCTTCACCTGTACCTCTGCCAGTTGCGTCGATCCGGGTTCCAGTTTCAACGTTCCAAGGTCAATAGACTCCGTGGAAATGGTCACCTCCCTGATTAAATCTTCGTACCCGAGGTATGAAATTTTGAGTTTGTAACCACCCTGCTCAACATTTGGCAGAATAAAACTTCCGTCAGGTTCCGTAGCTGACAGCCTGGCATCTTCGCCCCAGGGATACTGCAAGGCAATGTGAGCGCCAGGCAAAGCCCCCCCGCTTTCATCGGTAGCTTTGCCTTTGATCGAGAAATTTTGGGCTGTAGCGCTCATTGCGAACAGCATGGAAATAACAAGTAGAAGGTTTTTCATAAGAATTTAATGGCTGAGGGTTTTCACTCGTAGATCAAATTGATTGTTTAAAATATTTTACACAACAGCCGGAAGGCGGTCCGTCTATCCACCATCCGGCTGCTGAGAATTGAATTCAACCGATTAGGATTTAACTTTTCTTATCCTTCGGTTCGCCTTTTTTGCCTTTGCCGTCCCGTGGTCCTCGCTGGCTGCGCTGTTCTTCCTGAAATTTAGTCCAGGTTTCAGCCTGTTCCTTCGTCAGTACAGTTTTCAATTCAGCGTCCTGCTCCTGGCGAAGCTTACCCATGGTTTCACGCATGGCTGACCAATCGCCATCGGTGTTGGCGGCACGGGCCTCCTTCATTTTGTTGGCATATTTCAGGTTAATTTCTTTCACTTTTTCGGCCTGTTTTGCGGAAAGCGAGAGTTTTTCCGTCATCGTTGTCGTTTGTTTTTCAGCTCTTTCTTCGGGTGAGGAATCCCAGTTGCCACGCTGAGCGTTGACATTGGCGAAGCCGATAAAAAAAAGCGTTGTGAGTGCTAAAATTCGAAAGGTGATTTTCATGTTAAATGGATTTTTGATGAAGTTTGATCCGTCAAAACTGATGGAATTTTAAATAGCTGCTAATTTTAATCAATGAAAACGAAGGAATACTCAACAAAAGAAAAATGTTGAGTAGTTGGATGGTTGTCAGCGAGCCAACCATCCAACCCTGACTGTGCTTACATGCCCTTCGTTCCTGGCCGTGGTTTATCCTTGCCGTTGCGGCCTTGCTTACGTTCCTTCGCCATTTCCTCCCACTGGCTGTACTGTTCTTTGGTCAACACTTTTTTAAGTTGGGCCTGGTGTTGCTTCCGCAATTTTTCTACTGCTTTCGCTTCCGGCCGCTCGCCTTCAGGCGCCTCGGCATGGAGCGTTTGTTGTTGCTTCGCAAAATCGAGGTTGATGGCCTTTACTTTTTCCGCCTGATCAGTGGAGAGGGCAAGCTTCTCGGTCATGTGCTGCGTCATGCGGTCAGCCCGTTTTTCCGGATCGGGAGCGTGGCCGGACCTTTCGCCATGGGCACCTTTCCCATGTCCCATTTTTCCGGGCCGACCCTGGCCTCTTTCGGACTGCATTTGCTCAAATTTGGCTTGCTGATCTTTGTTTAAAACGGCATTGACCTCCTTCTTGCGTTCGTCCTGAAGCTGCTGCATGGCAGTGCGGTTCTTTTCACGTTCTCCTTTCATTCCATCCCGCTGCATCTTTTGCTTTTCTGCATATTTCTGATTGATATCCTTGATTTTACTGGCCTGCTCCGGCGTGAGGGCAAGCTTCTCGGTCATCATTTCAGTTTGCTTTTCAGCCATTTGTTCAGGTGTGGGTCGGGGTCCTTCGCCCCGCTGTGCCTGGAGGGTAAAAACGAAGGCCATCATGGTTAATCCGGTGAGAATGATTCTTGCTTTAGATTTCATGTTGAATGAATTTATGGGTTTGAAAAATGCTTTTCCTTTCGTTTTGATGTTACAAAGGTGTATGAATCCAAAGCAGCTCAGAAGTTTAATCAACCAATCCGATTTTTTCCTCTATCAGTTTTTTTTCCTGTTTTAAAATAGCACTTGAGACCCACCAACCCGACCATTTTATCAACGAAAAAAGCGCCTGCCGGTACACTCCCGGCAAACGCTCCTACTTAAAACCCTATATAAAAGTTGACTAATTGCCACTGTCGAAAAGGATGTTTCCATCGCCGTCAAACAATAGTTTTTCACCATTGGACAATTTCACGAAGTAAAATCCATTCGGTTTTTGAACAGCTTTTTCGATAGAAGCATCTGGGTAATTAGCAGCAAGGTAGTCCTGAGCAGCCTGTGGGAGCTCGTCAAGCGTTACCTGCGTCCCACTAATTCCTCCACCAGGACCGCCTCCACCAGGCCCCATGCCACCTCCGCCAGGACCCATTCCGCCACCGCCATGAGGTCCGTGACCGTGATGGCTCCAGGGACCGTAACCGCCGAGACCAGGTTCAGCCACGCCGCATTCTTTGATAAAAATACCATCTGCATCGAATAGCAGTACCGTGCCGTCGCCCAACTCAACTGCGAACTTGCCGCTTGCTTTGAGTACCACGAAGGCGATGGTTTCATCCGGATATTCCGTTTCAATGAACCCTGTTGCCTCCTCAGGCAGATCATCAACGGTGACCGTATCGCCGTGCATGCAGCCGCAGGGGTGACCGCCGCCAGGGCCGCCAGGGCCACCAGGACCGCCGGGACCGCCGGGACCAGCCATTTCGCCGCACTCACGGATGAACACGCCTTCAGCATCGAACATCAGGATGTCGCCATTGGAAAGTTTGACGGCGAATGCACCGCCAGGCTTTGTTTTCACCAATTCAATGGTTTCGTTCGGAAAGTTCTCCGTGATGTGTTCCGTCGCTGCCTCGGGCAAATCAGCGACGGATGCCTCTTCACCTCTCAGGCAACGCAGGCGCCCGTGACGGTGGCGGGTGCCATCATCTTTGCCAAGAAAGTGGTTGCGCTCGTTGAAGTAGAGCACCTGACCATCCTCAAGCGCTACTTCATAACCGGATTTTTCCACGTGCCAGGCAGCTTCGATGCTTACGGGGCTGTAGCCCTGCGCCACGTAGGTGGAAATGCCGGAAGGCAGCTCGCCATTCATCACCAGTTGCTTGTTTTGGGAGTTTGAAATGGTGTTAATCAGATCGTCTGTTGTGGAGAGGCTGTCTTTTTGACAGGCAAAAAACATCCCCATGACGCTCGCCAGGAGCATCCCGAAAAATAGCTTTTTCATAATTTAAAAGAGATTTTGTGGTTAGAAAAGATGAATGATTTTTGAATTGCTTTCGCTTGATCTGTGCATTGGTTTTCACCCAAACCAAACAAGCAATTTAACACTGACTTAGGTGGCAAATGGGCCTGAATGGTTGCATGTTTTTTTACTTTTTTTTAAAAAACATAACTCAATCCGGCGCTCACCCCCGCCATGTAATTATTGGAGCGGATAAAATTCGCCGAGTGCTGGCTGCTCAGGCTGCCCATGAAGGTTGGCTCCAGATTCACGCTCAGCGAACGGGTCAGGTCGTATTCCACGCCTGCCGCTGCGAGATAGCTCATTGAAACCGTGCGCAGGTTTTGTGGCTGGCCTCGCATGGGTCGCACAGGACTGACCCTGAAGCGGTTGTTCAGCGACCGAATTTCTGAAATGTTGAAAGATTGGTTCAGCAGAAAGTTGGCGGCAATCCCGCCTTTGAGGTATCCGTGAAGCCGGCCCCTGCCGATGCTGTATTTCAGCGCCAGCGGAACGCTAAGGCTTGTCATAGTTTTATCTGTTTTAACCTCGAACGCCAAAATTTCATTGTCCGGAACAGGCAGGCTGGGGTTAGTCGCTTCCACTCTAACATCCACTTCCACCAGCCCGGAGGAGGTGTTGAGGTTGTAATTGAAGTCATGCCGGTTGGCGGGGTTGCCGGGCATTGGCATTTTCCGCTCCTTGAACATGAACTCCGAGCGATGCCGGGAGGTAGTTTCCGTCCGGAAATAGTCCAAACCGCTCACCAGGCTCAGCCGGTCATCCAATTCGTATTCCAGCGTAGCACCGGCGGCCAGTACTTGGCCGGATACCTGTTGCTGATTGTTGAAAAACTTCTCCGGACGTCCGGGCCGGTTGGGGAACATTGCAGGCCTCACCTCATTGATCCGCTCCCAGGTGGCCATCGGCATCACCCGAACGCCTGTCGTCAGGCGGGTTTGGCGAAGCGGGTCCGTCGGCGCAGGGTATAAGTTTGGTTTTGGGGTTGTGATTTGTTCCGTTTGCACTTTAGCGTTGAGCACTTCCAACAGTGAAGGCGCTGCGAGTGTAAGTGTCTCGGAAGAAACAGGGTTAGAAACCAAATTCGGTACATCAGTTACCACTGTTTCCATTTGACGGGTGGAGGGGCTTGCTTCATTAGATTTCAGGGAACTAACTACTTCATTGTCAATATTTTCACTGGCGATTTCAGTTTGCTTATTTGTTTTTTTAGTTGAAAAATTGCCGTTGCTTACCGTTGATTTCCCCGCCGTGGCAGGTAGTTTTTTATCAAAAAACTCCTGGCCGCCGGATGGCTTCAGCGCAGGACCGGAAGATGCCTGCGGGATGCTTTCCCGTGGCGTGTCAGACTCATTTTCCAAGTTTTGAGTTTGAAAATTGTTACCGGTCGGCTTTTCCGTTTCCGACTCTTGAAGTTCTACCTTGTTTTGCTTCAACTCCTTCGTCAGGCGCTCGATTTTGTTTTCAAAATAAAAATGCTGCGCCACGAAAATACCTACCACAACAGCCGCCGCTGCCGCTATCCACCAACCCCGAAAGAAGAATGGCTTCACCACCGGGGCAGCTCCAAGGCCTCCCTCAATTTTATCCCACAAGTCGTCCGGTGGACTTTCGGTGTAGTCCTCGAAGGATTTTTTCAGAAAATCCTCCAGCTTGTCGTTAGGTAATTTATCATCCATATCGAATGGTTTAGGCGGTTCAGTTTTAGCCTGCCAGATTTTTTTCCAGCAAATTTTTCAAAAAAGCTTTGGCACGGTTCAGTTGCGATTTTGAGGTTCCTACCGAAATCCCCAATTCCTCGGCAATCATCGGGTGCGTGTAACCCTCCAGCACGTAGAGGTTGAGGACGGCTCGAAAGCCCGGCGGCATTTGGTGCATGAGTTTGAGCAGTATTTTCGCCATTTCATTTTCCTCTTCGAAAATCACGTCTTCTTCGCCCAGTTTGTAAGCTTGTCCGTCAAGGTCAGTTGTGGGGAGGAAATTTTTTTGCTGCCGCAAATACTGGAGTGCAGTCCGCAGGATTACTTTCCTGACCCAGCCTTCGAAGCTGCCCGCTCCCCGGTATTGATGCAAATCCCTGAACACCTTGATGAAACCCTCCTGCAAAATATCCTCGGCGTCCTGCCGGTTGTTCGCATAGCGCAGGCATACGACGTACATTTTACTTTTGAAATGTTCGTAAAGCTTCCGCTGAGCGAGCCGGTCTCCTTTCTTGCACGCTTTCAGGATGTCTTGCTGGTGCTCCGTCATTTAATTTTGGTCAGTTTATGCCGTAGGTGGAGAAATGAGCAAAAGGGTTGCATGGGATGCGTTTAATTTCTAATGCCGCTCACGATTAGTTTCTTCACCTCGTCACCCAATTTAACAAAATAAATCCCTGACTCCCAATCGCTTACATTTATCTGCGTTTCACCCAAAATTTCATTTTGATAAAATACCTGACCCAGCGCATTCACCACCGCCAGCATTTCAGGCAATTGAAAATCCGGCCGTACGGTCACCCGGCCACTCACCGGATTAGGGAAAAGGGTGAAGCCGGAAGCATGTCCCTGAACCTCGCCCGCAGCAGTGATGCCTTCGTTGTGGCCGTTGAAAGTTGGATTTTTGACAACAAAATCGCCGGTTCCGTTGGGAATGCGGGCATAGCCCATGTCCGTTTCCTGCTGACCGAAAATGACCTCCTGTCCGATGTTTAGTTCGGGGTCGACGAGGTACAACTGTTCGCCGCCGGCGGCGAGTTTGAAATTGGCGTGCAGGCCAGCCTGGCTTCCATCTTCATCCGCCCAGACGATGAGGTAACTTTCGCCGCCGATGGTTGATCCCTGCGGGAAGGTCCATTTCGTCAGATTATTGATGTCATCCGTCAGGTGCCAGCCGCTAAGGTCAACGGTGAATTGGGAGTTATTGAACAGCTCGATCCAGTCGTCAAACTCGCCGTTCTGATCCGCCACTGCCTGATCGTTGGACGCCATTATTTCATTGATGACCACTTCGCTGGGGATGTAACTGGAAATATTGACCTGATAAATGAACACATCGTGCTCCGCTCCGGCAGGATGGTAGGTAACTGTCTTTGCAGCATTGTTGGCCGCTGCCTCGATGTAAAAACGGACGTAGCTGCCGTTCCTGAAACCGGGAATCGTTCCGCCAAACACGCCGTCGCCCGCCGCACCGTCGCCGTGGTTGCCATCGTCGTACATCTGCGTTTTTTCAAAACCACCCACAAATCCGGGGGCGTAGTACAGGTTTACTTTTGAAATTCCGAGAGCACTGTTCACCGTCGCCGTCACTGACACCTCCTGCCCGGCATCCGGAGCAGCGAAGGGAATGCCGTCAACGGAGAAAACAGCATCCGAAATGGCCGGCCCCTGCACATTTACCGCAGCATTGTTTAAAAGAAAATTCCGGCGCTGCATGACGAAGTTTTTGAGAGTTTCTTTTTCGGAAAGAAATTCGTTGTAGCTGTACAGTTTTTTCGGATCAGCCTGCACGATGCCGTCCACCAGCGAAAAATACTGCTCGATGAGAGCATCCACTTCCTCCTGTACCAATGACTGCTCAATGATCGTGCGCATGTGGGCAAGGTAGCGTTGCCGCAATTCCGGCACGCCCAGCAGGCGGTTGAGCAGGGCAAAGCGTGCATCCGTTTCATGATAAAACGGGCTCCAGACAGCAAAATTCAATTTCATGCAAGTATTGCCATCCACCTCCTGCGTTGTCATGCGGCCGGTTTCAGGCTCCCAGTAAAGATAGTAGTCCATGCCGCCTTTGTGGACGTAACTATCGTCATCTGCAAAAATGATCTCCGTGGCCAGCATCCACAATGTCCGGTCAACATCGAGTACAGGCTGAAGGGCAGTTTCCAGACTGCTCAGCGGTGTGTTGTTCAGCACATCGCAAACGTTGACGAGATCATCCCAGGGGTTGGCTTTTTTGGCTTTTTTCAGGGTGTAATATTTTTTGTATTCAGTCGTATCAGAAGTACCGAGCCAGTTGAGGGAGGAATAGCCGGTACCAAATGGACCGCCCGTTCCGGGGCCGCCACCACCGGGGCCGCCGCCAACCGTTTTCAATGCCCGCCAGCGAGTGCCGTCGTTGCTGAGAAACCATTCTTTAAAAAAGTCGCCGTTGAGCTGCTGAATACTTGGGTAGAGGCCCCAGTTTTCACCGTTAATATATAGGTGTGAAAAATTCGCCTTGGCAATCGGAATGTGCCTGCGCCCCTGGTGGTAGTACACCACTTCCCGCATAAATGAAGGGTCGTCGAAGCAGTTGTTAAGGTTGAGTGCTTCGTAACCTTCGTAATCCTGATTGCTGTCCACAAAATCCAGCGAGATGGAGAAGGACATTTTTTGCGTGTTGGCAGGCAACTGCAGATAGGAAGTTTGCCCTTTAAAATGCACACCCGCCGGGCTTTCCAGCGTATCGCCATTGATGATGATCAACGCAGGAATGTCTGCACCGCTGGCGTAATTTCCGGTCAGCAACGTCCAGTAGTTTGGCTGATCAAACCATAGCTCGATGGTGTTCACCACCGACTCGTCGTAAAAACCTTCCACGGGCAGGCCACCGGTGATAAGCCGCCGGTTATCGTCAGAGAAATGGATTTGTTCAGGCAGGTTTTGCGCTTCCGTTTTAACCAAAAAAATGGAGAGCGAAAGCATGAGCATCAAGCATGAAATGAGGGGGATACAGGATTTTTTCATGATGGAATTTTTATGACTGTAATAAACAGGCAGGGTCCGCACTGGTCAGACGTGCGAAATCGCTGATCGTTTAATTCCCCTCAGGTAGCCAAGTGGGCGAAAGGGTTGCATTCGCCTCAAAAAAATCAATGCAAAATCACTGCCTCCAATCGCTCGCCCCGCTCGTTTTCCACCCAAAACTCAAGCCCGACACCGCCCAGTTTTTGAAAAAATTCCAGTCGCAGCGCATGTCCGCCTTGTTTCAAAGCTGCACTGCCCGCCACTTCTTTCATGCCGTGAATCCCATCATTTTCGATCAACAACTTGCTGCCGATGCTCAGCCGGGAGCCGTCGTCGGAGCGAAGGTGGAAAGTGTAAACGCCTGTTTCCGGTGCTTCAAAGTAGGCTTCGAACACGGCTCCGAAGTTTTCCTGCCGCTTAATTTCACTCAAACCTAACTTACTGACGGTCAGTTGCTCAACCGGTTGCAGCATCTTGAAATCCGGCAGTTTGTCCCATGAGCCTTCGTAAATTTTGACCGTGACTCCCGGCGTCAGGTTTTTCGGCGCCTTGGGTTTCATTGCTTTAACTTTTGTAAAAGTGTAACGCTGCGTATGGCTCCGCACACTGTCGGGCCAGGTTGCACGTGTCACGATGGTCGATGATTTTTTCAACTCTACAGGTTCCTTGTATTCCATCCAGTTCAGGCCCGGCTTTTTGTTTTCGATAGCGTACTCGATGGTTGCTCCTGCTGCGGTACCCGTAAGCGGTATTGTTGTTTTTTTGGTAAAAATCCGAGCCGGATTGACGGGCTTCGGAGGAATTTTCCCCTGATGAGCCAGCGCTACCAGCGAGGGATCCATTTTTACAATTTTCCGGTCGTAAGTTACCAGACCGTTATTCTCCGTTTCAATGTCAGAGGTTTGGGTGTAAACGGCAGCGCTGAGGCCCTCCGTTTCGATGAGCGGCAACAGCCGGCGATAGAGGTCTTCGTATTTTTCCAGCAACTCTTCCGGCGAGGTTTTCAGCTCGTAACCCCAGCCTTCGGTTGTCCACTGATGCCCTTGCACGTTCAAGCCGAGACCACCAAACTCACCAAGCACGGCGGCCCGGTTTTGCTCCGGTTTTGGGCTGCTCGGGCCGGGGTAGTAGTGGATGTCGATGACATCGCCTGCCCCCATGTCCGTCCAGCCGGAGGCATTGTTTACGAGGCGGCTGTCGTCCCACTGGCGGATGCGTGCCACGATTTTTTCCGTGTCAAACTGCCCCCAGCCTTCGTTGAACGGCACCCACATCACGATGCAGGGGTGGTTGATCAGATTTGTAACCATTGCCTGCAACTCAGTCATGAATTGAAACTGTGCGGCCTGCGACTCATTTCGGGCGCTCGGCATGTCCTGCCAGACGAGAAAGCCCATTTTATCGCAGAGGTAGTACCAGCGTTCCGGCTCTACCTTCACGTGTTTCCGTATCATATTGAAACCCAGCGATTTGAGCAACTCAAGATCGTAAATCATGGCCGCTTCCGTGGGCGGGGTGTAAAGCCCGTCAGGGAAAAAGCCCTGATCGAGCGGCCCGAGCTGGAACACAAATTCATTGTTGAGCATGAGCCGTGTGATGCCCTGATTGTCTTTGCCGAGGGATATTTTACGCATGGCAAAATAAACTTTCACCTTGTCGCCACCGGGGCCGAGGTCGATTTCCAGATCGTAGAGGTAGGGGTCTTCGGGTGTCCAGAGGTGAACATCGTTGAGGCCAAGGAGCAGCGGCGTGCCGGATTTACCGGATCCTTCGGAGATACGCTTTCCGTTTTCCAGCGTTCGGGCGGTGACCCGGACTTTGTTTTTATCATCGCCGGCGGTTTCCACTTTTACGAGCACCCTGTTCCGGTCAATGTCGGGAAAAATTTCAAAACTGCGGATGTAGGTTTTGGGCACCGGTTCCAGCCAGACTGTTTGCCAGATGCCGCTTGTGGCAGTGTACCAGATGCCACCCGGCTCGAGGCGTTGCTTGCCGATGGGCTGCTCGCCCTGATCGGTCGGATCGGTGACCTGCACCAGAATGTCCTGCTCGCCGGTCCAGGTTACGTGGTCCGTGATGTCGAAGGAAAAACTGTCGTAGCCACCCCGGTGTTTGCCCACGCTTTTACCGTTGATAAATACCTCCGTTTCCCAGTCCACCGCTCCGAAGTGCAGCAGAATCCGCTGTCCTTTCCATTTTTCAGGTATCGCTACCTTCCGGCGGTAAGCGAGCAGGTGTTTCGGCTCCACTTTCCAGCCAATGCCGGACAGCGCCGACTCGACGGGGTAAGGTACCAGAATTGGAGCTTGTTTGACCACTTTGTCCGTTTCCTGGTTGAACATGGTGAAATCCCAAAGGCCGTTCAGGTTGAGCCAATCCTGGCGAACCATCTGTGGGCGGGGGTATTCAGGCAATGCATTTTCAGGAGAAACATCTGCCGTCCAGGGCGTAGTCAGCGGAGTGCGGGCAACCCGCCATTCCTGCTGGGCGTTGGTTGTAAACTGTTGAAAAACAAACAGTAAGGTGATCGAAAGTGTGAGGAAAAAACGCATGTAAAGTTGATATTTAAGTTCAGTAGGCGAGTAGGCAGGTAGGCCAGTAGGCCGGTAAGCAAGCGTTGAAACTACTCGCCTACCGGCCTATTGGCCTACTCGCCTACCGGTTCCGCTTCCATCAGCATGTAGGTCAGGTGATCCATGTTTTCACGGTTCAGTTTCAGGATGCCTTTAAAGGTGCGGCGTTCGTCCAGTTTATATTTTTTAATGGCGGAGGGTTTCAGTCGCAGTTCGATGACGGTTTCCGGGCCGGCGCCGCCGCAGAAAAAGCAACTCGAATTGGGGTTGCGGGATAAAACCCAGGAAAAGCCCATCCCATCCAACGGGATCATGAAACCGGTGATTCGAACTTCCTTTCCGTCGAAGGGCATGACCCATTTTCCAAAAACAGCCTCGTCGTAAGTGATGCCCAGTTCGTCAGCGTATTTTTGGTTGAACTTGACATCGGCCAGCAGGTTCCAGTCGATGACCGTTTGGGCGTCGGGGCGAGAGAGTTGGGTGGTGAAAAAAAGTAAAACGAGAAAGCTCTTGAAAAACGGATATTTCATCGGTCGGATTTTAGGGCCAAAAATAACATGATTTCCATCTGTTATGAAAACAGGCTTTTGCACGAAAAAGCTAATTGCTGCCATTCTTTTACTTTTAATGCCTCCGAAGAGACTTCGCATGGAAACTTTTTAATATTCGTTGCCTCCGAATCGAATACCCATGGTAACTTATTGATATTTGTTAAGAACTTTTTGACTTCACATGGTAACAAATGAATTTTCGTTACCTCCGAAAAGAATTCGTCAGACTTTTTGAAACAATGCCTGATACAGCTTTGATTTACAGTGTGTATTCCTGCAATTCTTATCAACTTTCAATACGCTTATCTTTAAAAAAAATGAAAATGAAAAAAAGCATCTTTCTAATCCTCCTTGCCGTAGTGGTTTGCCCTATTGTTTCGGCGCAATCTGCCATTGAACAATACGAAAAAGAAACCATCTATCTCTCCAACAGCATGTACATTAAAAACGGAGAAAAATACCCCCTCGGCTTATTTTCAAAAAACCTGAGAAAAGAAATGACCGTCAGCCCGGAAGCGGTCATCGAGTTTAAGCGGTATGAAAAAAAACGCAATCTGGGCTTAGCCTTCCTTGCTGCCGGATTGGGAGGTTACATGACCGCCACGGCGCTCAATTCCGCCAGCAATGAAGTGAGAGGCGGAATAATGTTTGGCAGCCTTGGGTTTATGATAGCCTCCGCCCCATTTAATTTTCAATCCATAAAAAGTTACAACAAAGCCATCTGGCTGCGGAACGGCGCCGTTTTGAAGTAAAAACCATCACGCCAGCCACACCAGCAACAGCACTCCCAGCAGGTAAGCCATGAGAAAACCGCCTGCCATCCACCGCTCCCGCCGTTTGAGTTGGTTGAAATCCATCTGCTTTTTTTTCACCTCCCGCAGCCGGTTGCCGGTCAGGATGAGGCGAAGTATGATGGTGGCGATGAGCAGGTAGGCCAGCAGGTAAATTTTATCCATCAGCACCATGTAACCCACGTCGGGCAGTGCGTCGGAGTAGCTCTGTTGCAGGAAAACCGCCGTCAGCAGGCTACCCACCGGCAGGCTGATGCGTGCGTCGACGTAGCTGGGGAAAAACAGCAAGGCACCCAGTGCCGCCAGGATGACGATGGTGAGCGGGAGCAGTAGTTTCAATACAAAATAACTCAGTGGCCGGGTGAGCCGAAAGGTGAAAACCAGATCGGAAAACGTGCTGGCCCGGTCGTCGGGGTTGCCGAAATCGGTGCCGTAGGAATGCACCATCGGCGTCAGCCCCGAGCCGAGAATGTCCCAGCCGGCCAGCATCAGGTCGGGCCGGATGTGGATGGGCGGCGAGGTCGTGTCAGGCACGTAACGGAGGGCTTCCGTCGGGTAGTCCGGGTTTTCGATGTGGATTTCGAGGGTGTGTTTGTCGAGCGGAAACCGCTCCAGCAGGAAGGGATGGAAAAACCGCCCCTCCACCCGGTAGCCCTGGTAGTTCCAGCCGTCGGACAAGGTCAGGATCGTGTCCTCAAACGGCTCCATCGTCATGCCCCATTTTTCGACCATGTTGACGAACTCGATCTCCGTCGGGTCGATGTCGCCCCGCCATTTGAACCAAATGTAAAAATCGGCGAAAAAGCTGTGCTCGTCGAGGTTGAGGTCGTACACGTTCATCAGGTACACGCCCGTGAGGACTTCCTGAGGCTTCCCGGATTGGCCTTTCAGCGGGAGGTAAAAAAATAAGGAAGCAAGCAGCAACAGCAGGCTGAATCGTTTCATTTTCAATGAATTGAAGGGTGAATTTTTGCAGGTCAAATTTGATGAAAAGATGGGAAGGTGCAGCGATGTTTAAAAATATTTTTCAGAAAAGCAGAAGCCCTTTATTTTCGCACCAATTTTAAAAAAAATTATCTGTAATGAAAAACATCCAACTTTTCGGGTTTTTAGCCCTTGTAATTTTCAGTTTCTCTTTCGTTGCCTGCGGCAATGAAAAGCAACAAGATACTGCCAAAACCGGCGCCGCTCAGACGGAAACAGGCAAAACTATGGAAAATGCAGAGGCCGTACCTGCTGACGTCGCCGGTGCTGACAGTGAGGCCGGCCAGGTGCCTTCCAGCTTCCTCGCTGCAGAGAAGGAGCAATACTCCAAAATTTTGCAAGGCGGCTGGCGGGAAACTGCTACTCCCGATTTCACCATCGAAATCACCGGCAACACAATCAAGTATTTCAGGTCAGGTAACTTGCTGAACGAATCAACTTTCGAAATTGACACAAGATGCAAAAGCACCGAGTGCGAAGGTGGCACGGGATGGTGTTTCATCGAACAAAAAGATGGTAAAACCCTCTGCAACAACATCCGCCGTGTCGACCAAAAAAACCTCCACTACAGAATTTTAGGCCCTGATGGCTTCGACAAGATTTATACAAAAATCGAAAGGTAGAACAGGCTAATTTTCTTCGTTTTATTGAAATTTAGAAATTGAGAGAAATTGGAAATTTTATCTACCGCCTTGATTTTCAGGCAGGTACTTAATTTCAAAATTTCTATCAATTTCTAAATTTAATAAAACCAGCACTCCCCCACCCTTCCCGGCCTGAACATGACATTACTCACCGAAACCGTGTCAGGCTCCGTGACTTTCCTCATTGATGTTTGATTGAAATATCCGGAACATAGTGGCGTACTCCGGGCGACACCCGCCCGGACCATTGTTTACTCAAAAACAATCGCCATGAAGAACCGGATCTTATTAACCGCCCTGACATTCATGCTTCTCACAGCATGCCAGCAAGACAATGGCGTGCTCGATCTTTCAATGCCCAACGATGAGATAAGCGCACAAAGCTTTGGTGAGAAATTGAGCCTTACCCCGTCCGTCAAACAGGTTTACCTCGGCCAGCCCGTCACCCTGAAAATCAACGAATCCGCCCTGATTTTTCCCGATAGAATCACCATCACCCTCCAGGAAGTGACCGAAGACAGCCGCTGCCCTACCGGCTACCAGTGTGTTTGGGAAGGCAGAGCAGTACTTGCTTTTTCCTTTGAAAAATACGACGAGTACCTGACCGGCCGGCTGGCCACTCCCAACTACCTCCCGGATCCACCCAACGACCTGAACGTTTTCAACCGGAATGTAAAACTGCTCAATGTAGCGCCCCATCCGTTAGGGGCAAGGCCCGTTCCGGTGAATGCTTACCGGGCTACGATTGTAGTTGATCGTACGGACGGCGGGGAAGCGTTTTGAAAGAAATTAATTGAAATTGGGAAATTGGAAATTATCAGGCATTGGTATAGGGTGCCGGAATTTCCAATTTCCCAATTTCCAGCCTACCGCACCAGCGTCACATCTCCCTCAAACAAAAGCGTTTGCCCGTCGAGGAATTCCACTTCGGCAAACCAGACGAACACCGCCGGGTTCATCTCTTCGCCCCGGTGCCTGCCGTCCCAGCCGTAAGCCGGGTCGTTCGGCGGAAAATTGTAGTACTGAAAAATCGTCTCGCCCCACCGTGAAAAAACAAGGAAGGATTTCACCCTCGCCACTGTGTTTGGCTTCGCAAAAACCAGAAACACATCGTTCAGCCCGTCATCATTGGGTGAAAATGCACTGGGAACGTACACCTGCTTGCGCCGGTCCACGAACACCGTCGTCTGATCTGTAGCTTCGCAACCATTTTCGGCCGTGATGCTCACCGTGTAGGTGGTGGTGATAACCGGCGCAACGGGCTGTGTCAGGCAGCCGGGGCACTCCGAACTGTCCATCGGCGACCAGATGACAGAAGCCAGCGAATCGAATGGAAGATTGACGAGGGCGGTGAGTGTGGTGGTTTCACCGAAATCAATTTCCTGGGCATCGCCAAGCTCCACGCTCACCGGAATGGGTGCGTTGATCCAGAGGATTTCCGAAGCTTCGCAACCATTGGCATCCTGCGCCGTGATCTCGTACGTACCCGCCGACAGCCCGGTGAAAACCGCAGCGTTCTGCCACGCTCCGCCATTGAGCGAAAACTGGTAGGGCGTTACCCCGCCGGAAGGCTCTGCTACCACCGCCCCGTCGTTTTCACCAAAACAATCCAGGTCGCTCACGGCGAAAGTCAGCGCCAGCGGCGGCGGCTCCGGCAGTAAAATCTCAGCCTCCGCCGTGCAGGAATACGGTCCGCTTACCGTAACCGAGTAGCTGCCTGCCGGCAAATTATCCTGCCCCTGCCCCTGCCCGTTGTTTGACCAAAAATAGGTGTACGGCATGGTGCCGCCCGTAGCCGAAGCAGCAATACTTCCATCTGCTGCGCCATGGCAACTCACCCCGTAGCCGCCAAAATCCGTGACCAGATCAAGATCGAGCACCGGCGGGGTCATCTGCACGAGCGAAGCCTGGGCCGAAGCCGTCAGCCCGTTGGCAGAGGTCACCGTTACGGAATAGCTGCCGCCCGGCAGACCTTGGATTTGTGTGAGAAAATCGTCCGTCGAGCCGCTGCCGTTCGCACCCGAAGCTGACTGCCAGGCATAGGTGAACGGCGCCTGTCCCTGCGTAATTTCCAACGCAATGCTGCCCGCCGAAGTGGAGCAGGAGATCGTGTCGCCCGTGAGGGTAATTTCCAGACCACACTCGTCCGGCGTGAGCAGCGTCACTGTTTCGATGACGAGGCTGTCGCAGCCGTTTTGGTTGGTTAAATTTTGAGTAAAAACGCCCGCCGAAGCCGGTTCACAAGTGGTCGAAGCGAGGTAGGTCGTATCGCTGGGCAGCAGGGTCACCGTTTCAATGACGAGGCTGTCGCAACCGCTTTGATTGGACAGGTTTTGAGTAAAAATTCCCGCCAGCGCCGGGTCGCAAGTCGTCGAAGCAAGCAGCGTCGTATCTGCCTCCGAGAAGGTAACGGTGGTGATGACGAGGCTGTCGCAACCGAATTGATTGAACAGATTTTGGGTAAAAACGCCCGTCTGGGCAGGGTCGCAATTCGTGCCGGAAAGGTAAGTCGTGTCACTGGGCAGCAGGGTCACCGTTTCGATCACGATGCTGTCGCAACCTTCCGGCGTGACGAAATTGCTGGTGAAAACGCCGGCCAGCATCGGGTCACAGGTGGCCGAGGTGAGCAGCGTGGTATCAGTTTGCGAAAAAACAACCGTCGTGATGATGGTGCTGTCGCAGCCAAATTGGTTGGTCAGAATTTGGGTGAAAACACCCGTCTGAGCGGGGTCGCAGTTCGTATCCGAGAGGTAGGTCGTGTCGCTGGGCAGCAGCGTCACCGTTTCGATCACGATGCTGTCGCAACCCTCCGGCGTGACGAAATTATTGGTAAAAACACCGGCCAGCATCGGATCGCAGGTGGTCGAGGCGAGCAGCGTGGTGTCTGTTTGTGAAAAAACAACCGTCGTGATGACGGTGCTGTCGCAGCCGTTTTGATTGGTTAAATTTTGGGTAAAAACGCCCACCTGAGCCGGGTTGCAGCTGGTTTCATTTAAAAACACAGTATCCAGCGGATGCACCGTGAGGGCGGTGACGATGACGCTGTCGCAACCGTGAACGGTGGCGAGCGTGTCCGTGTAGGTACCGCTGGCTGTTTGCGGAGCGCCACCCAACTGCACGCTTTCACCTTCGCAGATTTCCATGACCTGATTCACTGTTGCCGGTTCCCAAACGGTGACGGTGGCGTTGTTTCCGCCCTGGGTCGAGCAGACCGGGTTCGAGTTGTCATCTACTGAGACGAGGCTGTACGTCGTGGACATCGCCGGACTGACCTGGATGGTGTGGCCATTGAAAATATTATTCAGGGTGAAATTCTGGCTGCCGTCCGAGTAGGTCACATCGAACGGGGCATTTCCCGTCAGGGCGAAAGTCAGCGTGGCCGTTTCACCGGCACAGATTTCCACATCACTGCCAATGCTCGCAGTTGGCAGTGCCCGGAAGATTACCGGGGTGCCAAAGGAAACCGAAAGGCAGGGGTCCATCAAATCCACCCCTCCATTCCCGTCGTCGTTGCCTGCCACAGCGGAAATGTAATAGGTTACACCCGACATCATCGGCGGCACGAGGCTGAACTGGGGTGTTGAGTTGGTGGCGAAAACGGCACCGAGGGAGTTGCCATTGCTGCTGTGCAGCACAAAAAAGAGCAGGTCGTTGCCATCGAGCACCTCGTTACCGTTGTGGGTGGCGGTAATTGTTTCACCCAGACAAACCGTGATGGGCGTTAGGTTCATCGTTCCAGCCTCCGTTTCGCACTGGCAGGAAAAATTGCCGGAAAGCGTCGTAGGATCGCAGTCGTTGGCATCATTCACCACGAAAGAATAGGCAGAACCGCTCAAGACCGGCTGGCTGGTGAAAATGTAAGGGGCGGTGGTTGTCAAATTGCCGGGGCTGCCGGTCACACTGTAGCTACCCGGGTCGCCGCCTGTGATTTCAAACGTAACGATGTAGCTGGTATTTGTCGAGTCGCAGGCAATGTCCAGGTTCTGCACCTCTGGCGCTCCGGCTACTGTGACTTCAGCGGACCCCGTGCCTGTGTTCGTGCAACCGTTACCGCTGGTCACATCCACGATGGTGTACACGCCGGGGATGCCTGCCGGAAGTGAAAACGGGCTGGAAGACACCGTGATGGGCGCCTGTGCATTGCCATTGATGTCATAAGTGATGGTGTAGGGGCCATTGAAACACGAAACGCCGTTGACGCCCGTACCGCCGCAGAGGCCGGTGAGCGTCGCTGTTTCACCCTCGCAAATGATTTCATTGCCGCTGATGCTGGCAAAAGGCTGGCAAAGCACCGTGACTGTCGCTGTCGCTGAACCGGCGCACACGCCGGGCCCGGAGTAGGAGTAAGTCACCTGGTGTACGCCCGGACCGATTGCGGCAGGATTTACCTGCCCCTGGGCATTGGCAGCGCCACCCCAAACCCCGCCGGGGGGCGTAGCTGTCAGCGTTTGCGGGCCGGCAGAGGGGCAAAACGGGCCGGCAGGCGAGATCGTGACAGTTGTGCCGGCCAGCACCACCACGTTGAAAGTATCTGTCGCTTCGCAACCCAAACCGTCGATAACCTGGTAAGTGACCATGTGCGAACCGGGGCCAAGTGCGCCGGGATTTACTTCTCCGAGCGGATTGGCAGCGCCGCCCCAGATGCCATTGCCGGGGGTTCCCTGCAAGGTTTGCACCGGATCGGTATCGCAAAACGGACCGGCAGGCAAAATTTGCACATCGGGCAAGGCTGCGACTTCAATGAAAATATCGTCCGTGCCAATGCACCCATTCGGGTCGATGGCGATGTAGGTCACCTGATGAAGGCCCGGTCCGAGTGCGGCCGGGTTAATTTGTCCCTGTTGATTAGCAACGCCACCCCAGGTCCCTCCTGACGGTATGGCCTGCAAGGTCTGAACAGGTGCATCTTCACAAAATGGCAAAGGCGGCGGCACGATCGCCACCACTGGCGGCTGATGAACGACGACATTCGTCGATGCAGTATTCGTGCAGCCGTTAGCATCGGTGACGGTGACGGTGTAGGTACCTGCGTTGATCAGGTCTATGTTCGGGATGCTTGGGTTTTGCTCGCTGGAACTGTAAAACAGCGGCCCTGACCAGGAATAGCTTACCCCGCCGGTGGCGCTGAGTTGCAGCGTTTCACCGACACAGACCGGGCCGTTGTTGCTGGCCGTCGCTACGGGCGGCGGAATGACGTTGACAATAACATCGTCGGTGAGGGTACTGCCGCAGGAGTAGGTGATGGTCACATTGTAAGTCGTCGTGGCCAGCGGGGTTGCAGTCGGGTCAGAAACGGTGAAAGAGCTCAGACTTGGGTCAGGCGACCAAAACCAGGAATCTCCGTTTGGATCGGCCTGGAGCTGAATGCTCTCACCGGGGCAAATGCTGACGTCGTTCATAGGAACGAGTTGAGGAGGGCCAACGCAAACGACATGCGGATTGGAAAGAGAGCCCGTACCGGAGGAAAAACCATAGTAAACACTTGAGTTTCCGCCAAAAATATTGCCGATGATGTCGCCGGAATAGGAAATAAAATTTCCGTCAAGGATTGCCGAGAGGGTTTGCGATTGAGGATTCCAACTGACTGAAAAACAATGATCGTTGCAATCTTCCACATTGGGAATGGTAACCGGCCCCACCAAACCAGTTGCCGCATTGTGATCTACGCTGCCCATAGAAATCACAGCCATGTGATCTTCGGCCGGGTCGCCGAAGTTACCATTCTGATAATCATCCACTTCAATGGCAATGGAGGGCGTGATTCCCTGGTAACCAAGCGCTCCTCCACCTGTTCCGAGCGCAGTGTTGGAGGTGGCGAAAATGAAAACGATACCGTCAGCTCCGTTGACATCTTTGCAGCCAAAGTTATACCTGGCCGAAAGATTGAAAGGTTGATTCAGGTCAATCGGACTGGCGGAGAAGATGGTTCCGGCCTGACCTGGTTGATCGGGAGTGAGCTGATAGCAGCCACCACCGGAGTTCGACGCACTGCCATTGGTGACGAACGACTGAGATTTTACGAAAGCTGAAGCAAGGAAAAAAAAGACAAGGAGGCACGCTCCGTGGCGCAAACAGGGTGTAGGTGTTTTTGTCATTAATGCTTGAATTTGGGGCTGAAGATAAAAGGAATGCAAATAAAAACCGGCAAGGCGGTGCTCAATGATGATTTGCGCAACGAATTTGCTGAATTCTGCACAATATTTGAAGCAGGATTTGATCTTTTATCATTGAACTGCCTGGGCCGATCTTCACATTGCAGGCAGGTTGAAATCGGATGGTTAAATTAAAATACCAATTTTCAGGAGGACGATTTGAACTAATTCTTTTTCAAAGTGTCCTTAGAATTGTTTCAACAAACCCAATCATGATTTTAGAAATACAAAATACTACATGTTGTTGCTGTTGTTGTACCGATCCCTTACGGAAAGGCGCTTCAGCCATGTAGTGCTCATGGCATAATTTGTTGAAAATCAACAAAAAAGCCTTTCCGCTGCGGAAAGGCTTTTTTGTTTTAATCATTTTACCACCATATTTTTTAATTAAAAATCGAATGACTCATGGCAACTCTCAGACTTGGGGACATCGCTCCCGACTTCACTGCTCAAACCACGGAAGGTACCATTAATTTCCACCAATGGCTCGGCGACAGCTGGGGTCTGCTGTTCTCTCATCCGGCTGATTTTACGCCGGTCTGCACCACCGAACTGGGGCGCACGGCTTCGCTGAAAAATGAATTTGAAAAGCGAAACGTAAAAGTGCTGGCGCTCAGCGTTGATCCGCTTGACTCGCATAATTTGTGGATCAAAGACATCGAGGAAACCCAAAATGTCTCCATGAATTTCCCGATCATCGCTGATGAAGACCGCAAGGTGGCTTCGCTCTACGACATGATCCATCCGAATGCCTCCGAAAAGGCAACGGTCCGTTCTGTTTTTATCATCGGCCCGGACAAGAAAATCAAGCTGACGCTGACCTATCCGGCCTCCACCGGCCGGAATTTCCTTGAAATTCTGCGGGTGATCGACAGCCTCCAACTGACGGCTTACCACAGTGTAGCCACTCCGGCGGATTGGGAGCAAGGCCAGGATGTGGTAATCGTGCCATCCATTCCCGATGAGGACATTCCTGCCAAATTCCCGAAGGGACACAAGCGGATCAAGCCTTACCTGCGCACGACGCCGCAACCGAATTTGTAGGTTGAATGTGGATGGGTTTAAGCGTTTAAGTCAGCCTTTCGGCAGGTCTTAAACGCTTAAACCTATCACCATTTCCCCGGTCTCAGTCCTGTATGGCCATTGCCCGATCTTCAACTTTCCTTCCCAACTCAACTTTGTACAGATCATAGCACTCCCAGCCATCGATGGCGCCATTGGAGATGGAGCCGGGACGGTCGGAGGAGAAGTAAGCCGTTTGCGACGCCTCATGCAACGTGAAATAGAGATCGTCGTAGGCAGTATTGAATGGCCTGCCCAGGTTGGTTGGTACTGACCATTTTCCATCAGCGCTTTTGGCCGAGTGGTAAATATCGAAGCGGCCGATACCTTTGTGGCCATTTGAGCTGAAATACAAAGTTTGGGAAGCCCTGTGGAAAAACGGCGTCACATCGTCCTCCGGTGAGTTGATAGCAAGTGGAAAAGGCGTTTCGAACTTACCATCCCAAGTGATGGGGCTGGCCCAGATGTCCAATTTACCTGCACCTCCTGGACGATCAGAGACGAAGTACAGGACAAATTTTTTCATGGAAAGATCCCACCCGATAGTGGGTTGCGTCGTGTTGTACCCCCGCATATTGACAGGTTCGGGCAGTTTTTTCGCCACACTCCAGTTTCCTTCATATTCCTTGTCACGGTACCAAAGTTCGTAGTCCTCCTGCCGGTCGTCCTTGCAAAGGGTGTAGTACATGCGGCTGGCATCGGGCATGAGGGCCACATTGGCGATGTGAACGCCCGATTTTTTGGAGTTTAGCTCCATCTCCAGTTTTGGCTGCTCACCGGGCGTGAAGGAAAAAATTCGGCTGACGTGAGTAACCTCTTTTTTCTCTTTAAAACTAAAAATAGAAGTGAAATAAATGCGGTCGCCGTAGCGGGCGGGAGCGAAATCGGCAGAGGTGGAGTTGATACCGGTTTCGAATCGCTGAACTTTAAGCGTTGCAGTGTTGGGGGCGGAGTAGTTGGTAAAAACGGCCTGCTGACCGTTTAGGTTCATGCACAGGCATGACAATACGATGATGGTCAAGACTTTGAAGGTCATGTCAAGTAAGTTTTGGTTGTAAATTGTAAGAATTTGTCTACGTCAAAAAAGTAAGCTTCCTTTTGCCGGTTGAACATTGGAGGTAGAAATGGCCAAAGCAGCGAGCGGAGCTATGCTGTCAATTTGCGTTTGCGGGAATTTTGTAACAATGGGAGGTCGAAAAATGAGAGTGGAGAAAGGAAAATTGTAAGAATTGTCTGTTTTTTCGTGTCACAAAAGTAGGCTGAAATAATTTGCAACGCAAGAGATATACGTCACCGCACATGCCCAAGGCATGTTGTGACTGGCTTAATCAACTGATTTTCTATCGTTTAGGACACCGAATTTAATATGTTAATTTTTAACCTTCGGGCGTGACCCTTTCCTCCAAAATCGTAAGGTGAATTGGCTTTTTGATGAAATACCGCCGATGCAGTGCCCATTAAATTTCATTGAACAAAAAAATTACCTGCCGCTCATGCCGCCGTTTTGCGGAGCAGAATTCCGTTTTCATTGAAAAAAATACGATGAAATCTGGAAAAACCGGCGCAGTGGATGCGCCAATAGAAGAGGCCGTAAAAAAGGTGAAACAATTCAGCCTGCAGGCGAGGACTCCGGGAAATTTACAAAAGAAAAAAGGCGCACAAAGCATGTAATCGATAGAAATTCAACCCATTACAAGCGTTGCACACCTTTCTGACCGGAAAAGAAAAATACTTTCCGGTTATAAAAAATTGTAAATCAATACATAAAATCTTAACGCACCGAAAAAGTCAGGGATCAATTATTCCTTCGAGGTAAACTTCCTGCTCCAGTGTAGTGAAATAGCTGATTTGCTGGGTGTCAATGTCTATTGTTTTGGGGGCATACCCATCCACAATGATGTTGAGGCGATAAAGCTTGCCCGTTTCCAGCTTCAGAGAAATTTCGTTTTTGCCGGCCGGTGCTGCGAACGAGCCTTCAGGCCCATCGCTGAAAACTTCCTTCAATTCGACCTGCGGAGATCTCACGGCAGTTTTACTGCGAGCGTTTAGCGTTTTTAATCGCAACTCAACGAATACTCTTGCCTCGTAAATATCGAGACAGTCTCTGGCGTGTTTTTTCTCATCGCAGCGTGAGGCAGGCCGGTTAGACACGAAGTAAGCACTGTGAGTCTTCGAGTGAAAAGTATAGCTCAGGTCGTCGTGGTAGCTATTGAGCATTTCCCCAAGGTTTTCGGGCGCCTGCCATTCCCCTTTCGGGCTTCTGTTGGTCCGGTAGATATCAAAGTTGCCATATCCCGGAAGACCGTCCGAGCTAAAAAACAGCGTTTGTGAAGCCTGATGGAAAAACGGTGAGAGATCATCTTCAGCCGAGTTTACAGGTAATGGAAATGGTTCGCCAAACGTGCCGTCACGATCGATAACGGTGCACCAGATATCCATTTTACCCTTACCTCCCGGGCGGTTGGTGGTGAAAAACAGAACATATTTCTTTAGAAACTTGTCCCAGCCAACAGTAGGTTGGGTAGCAGTGTAGCCTTTCAGGTTGATGTATGACGGCAACTTTCTGGGCGGCCCCCAGTCACCTTCGTACGTTCTTTCACGGGTCCAGATTTCGCATTTTTCCATCTGGAGGTAATCCTGATCATGACAAATGGCATAGTACATCTGGCTGGCATCGGGCATGAGTGACATGTAGGTCGCATTAAGTTTGTCATTTCTGGGGTTCGCATCTACGAGCCTGGGCCGCCCATCCAGTAAAGATTCATAAAGCCTGCGCACTGGCTTGGCTTTTTCATTTTCCTTGTAAACAGAGGTGAAGTAAATCTTGTCAGCATAACGCAGCGGCGCAATTTCCAGGAGTTCGGAATTAATATTTTCAGGCAGCCTTGAAATGGAAAGGTAATCCGCCTTGCGCCGGTCAACAATGACACCCTTTTCCAGCATTTCCAAAGCTTCCTGAGCTAAAAGTGCAAACAGATCATTGTCGGCATCCCTGGTTTCAAGATACTTTCGGTAGCAGCGTTCCGCATCCTCCTTTTTCCCGAGAACTTCCTTCACACCGGCCAGGCGGAAATCCGTGATGGCGTAGTACCCGGCTTTGCTCTGGTCCGGAATTTTTTCGAAGTAAAATTCAGACTTCTCAAAATCCTGAATCATTCTTGCGGATTCGCCTGCAACGAAAAGCGAGGTGAGGTTTTGCTGGTCTACCTCAAGCACTTTTTCACTGTAAAGCAAGGCCGTTTTATAATCTTTTGAATAATAAGCAGATAGGGCATTTCTCTCGTAGGAATCGGCATACTGGCCGTAGGCATTCGTAAATGCACAGAGTAGTACAGTAAGTAGGATGTTGTGTGTGGTCATGTTCCCTAATTTTGAGTATTCGATAGATTTTACCTAAACCTCTCTCCGCTGAGTTTTTGCAGAATTCAGCCAGGTATCTCAGGAGGGGAATCTTGTCTGCAAATGGTATGACATGGGAATGTTCAAGGAATGTGGTGGTGATAGGACAAATTTTGAGCCAGTTGCCAACATTTGATAAAAAAAATTAAGTATTAACACTTGAACCTCATCAATCCCCGGCAGAATTTCAGGGACTCTTCGACTTTTCAAAATCGAATCGGAAGAATTTCAACACATTATGATTTCATCTTTTTTTGAGGGTAAAGCAGACGGGAATCTGGCGGGAGGATGGTCAAATAAAAAGCCCTGGAAGTGCTAATCATACACTACCAGGGCTCCTCTCCGAAAGGCTGCCTGCCTTACTTCTCAAGTGCTGCTCCAGCCCCTTTCGGGATACGGATATCTTCCACCAGATGTTGAATACGCTCTGGTGGTGCAGGCGTCATACGGGAGACAGCGACCGTCACGGCCATGTTGAGGAGCATGCCGATCGTACCGATGCCTTCCGGAGAAATATTGAACAGGTAATACTTCGGATCCCAGTCCATAAATTTGAACCCGATGATATAAATAGCGGTAAAAGCCAGACCTACGACCATGCCAGAGATGGCTCCGGCGCTGTTCGTTCGTTTATCAAAAATACCAAGAATAATGGCCGGGAAAAAAGAGGAAGCAGCCAGGCCAAAAGCAAATGCCACGATGGCCGCCACGAAGTCTGGCGGATAAATCCCGATCAAGCCTGCCAGCCCTACCGCCACGGCAGCAGCGATGCGGGCAGCCAGTAATTCCGATTTTTCTGAAATGTCCGGTTTGATCGCATTCTTCAGTAAATCATGTGAAATGGAAGATGAAATAACCAACAGTAACCCGGCCGCTGTAGAGAGTGCAGCTGCCAAGCCACCTGCCGCCACAAGAGCGATGACCCAGTTCGGTAATCCGGCAATTTCGGGGTTGGCGAGCACCATGATGTCCTTATCGATATCCAGTTCGTTGCCCTTCAGATTGTTTGCTGCCACCGTTGCAGCGAAAGCTTCCGACTTGTTTTTGTCATTGTAATACTGGATGCGGCCATCGCCATTTTTATCTTCGAAATGAATCAGGTCGGCAGTTTCCCATTTTTTAAACCACTTCGGAGCTTCTGAGTAAGGCATGTTTGGTACCGTTTCAAGCAAGTTCGTCCGAACGAATACGCCGATGGCCGGTGCTGTCGTGTAAAGAATAGCGATGAAAAGCAGCGCCCACCCCGCCGAAGAGCGGGCATCCCGCACTTTAGGCACGGTGAAAAAACGCACGATCACGTGCGGCAACCCTGCCGTCCCGATCATCAAAGCTGCCGTGATGCAGAAAATATCGATCAGTGGCTTGGAGCCACTCGTATAGGCTGCAAACCCCAGTTCTTCGCTCAGTCCGTCGAGTTTGTCGAGCACTTCTCCGAACCCGAATTGTGGCACCGGATTGCCGGTCATTTGAAATGAGATGAATATGGCCGGCACCATAAACGCAAAAATCAGCACGCAATATTGCGCCACTTGCGTGTAGGTGATTCCTTTCATCCCACCCAATACGGCGTAGATGAATACGATACTCATGCCAATCAAAACGCCCGTATTGATTGGCACTTCCAGAAACCGGGCGAAGACAATGCCCACACCCCGCATTTGACCGGAAATGTAGGTGAAGGAAACGAAAAGTGCGCAGATAACTGCTACAATGCGAGCTGTCTGCGAATAGTACCGGGTGCCGATGAAATCAGGAACCGTGAATTTGCCAAATTTCCGCAGATATGGCGCAAGAAGCAGCGCCAGCAGGACGTAGCCTCCGGTCCAGCCCATCAGGTAGACCGAACCGTCGTAACCGGCAAAAGAAATGATGCCGGCCATGGAAATAAACGACGCTGCCGACATCCAGTCCGCTGCGGTGGCCATACCGTTGAGAATGGGGGGCACTCCGCCGCCTGCTACATAAAATTCTTTTGTGGAACCGGCCCTCGACCAAATAGCGATACCGATATAAATGGCAAATGAAATACCTACGAGGATGAATGTCCAGGTTTGAACTGACATATTTTGGATGGTTTGATTGTTGGATGGTTTGATTGTTGGTTGGCTGAATGGTTGGATGGCTGGGTGTTTAGGTGAAACAATCCAACCATCAAGCAATCCTTCTGTCTACTTCCCCTCATGTACGCCGTACTTCTCGTCGAGCCGGTTCATCAGGCGGACGTAAACGAAAATGAGGATGACAAAAACATAGATTGAACCATTTTGGGCAAACCAAAAACCCAGCTTGAAACCGCCGATGCGAATGTTGTCGAGCGCATCGTGAAGAAGGATGCCAAAACCATAGGAAACAAGAAACCAGATGGAGAGCAGAATAGCCAGATAGCGCAGATTTTCCTTCCAGTAGTTTCGTAAATTTTTGTTGGACATTGTGAATAGTTTTGAAATGAAATTACAATACTTCACCTGCAGCGCCGAAGGTAATACGCTGAATTCTATTTTCACAAAATCCTGACTTCAGGTTGTTTCATAAAAAAATAGCGGCCTGCAACCTGAACTGACTGACATCGCCTGAGTAGCTGCCTTGTGCATTCCTGTTGGCGGCCGGCCGGATACCATGATACTCGAGGGTGAGCTTGGCATTGTGGCCATTGATGAAATAATTTACTCCGATGTTGAGGGCATCGGTGCTTTGACGATTGAGTTCCGCATTCCCATTGTAGCGGCCGGAATTGAAGGATACGTAGGGCATCAGTTTCAGCGGTTTAAAATAATAACCGGCATGGAGGTAAAAGTTAGACCCTGTGCCAGCCCATTTGCCGACCCAGTCATCTCCATAGTTAAAATGAATGTAGGAAGCATATGCTGTTACGCTGCCTGATTGACCCACCGGCATGTCGAGGAAAATATCAGTTGCAAAATGCTGAACATCAACATGTTCGCCTTTCGAACCGTCGTACGCTCCGTCAGGGTGCGAGAAAAAGCCGGCGCCGATGTTCAGGACTTTCTTGGTGCCAAGATAGGAACCAACGTAGTACGGCAGTTTATTCGATTCTTTGTCCCAGAGATTGTAGCAGGCATAGCCCTGCACGAGGTGTTGTCCTACTTCGTTTCCGGATTTATCGGGAATGTTCACACCATTGTAGATCAATCGTTGCTCATCACCTGCTGTATTGGCCTCGAAGCCGTTTTTCCCGGCCTGGTTCCAGGCAAGACGATATTCGAAATTGCCAACCTGTCCTTTGGCATAAACCCCAAGGTGCCGGGCAAACTGGTCGGTATAGCCCAACGAATGCCAGTGTACAAAGGGACGTGACTGGTCAAGTGTCATAAAATTAAGTGTACTTTGGCTGCCCAGTCGGGTAAGCCCATTCCAGTAATGCAATCCACCACCGATAAAAAGTTGATCGCTTACCTTGAATTCTGTCCATGCATCATGCAGAAAAAGCTGTGGGGCATCGCTGTCGTTACCAAGTTTGGAAAGGTTGGAAGCATTGAGGTTGTTCAACCCCCAATGGGTAAGAATGAGGAAACGGGGCGAAATCTGTGCATATGCCAGAAAGCGGGAGCGCCGGATGCTGAAGTTGATATTTTTCTTTAAACCTTCGTCACTTAAGTTATTGGACTCCAACCACATCTGATGCCAGAGGATAAAGCGTACGTACTTGGCTCCGTCGTCGTCGAGTTTGATGGTGAGAGGTTTGTAGGCATGGTTAGTTTCTTGTTTTTCCTGTGCATGAAGGCCTTGGGCTAACAAAAAACCGGCTAAAGTCAACAGTCCAAAAATGATGGATTGAATTGGTGCTTTTCGCATGGCGCTGTAGTTTGGCAGGGAATGCAGACGCCGAAGGGATTAAATAATTAGATTCTTGAATTTTTTCAGCTAAAAAAAATTGCTCCTGCATCTGTTTGCTTTCCCTTTTTTGTCAAAACCGGGCTGGGGCAATTCTTTAGCCCGGCACGTCCAGGGAGAGATGCGCATTTTAATGCTAATTTATATAGATATCTATATACATCAAAATTTATCCGCAATTTTTATCAAAGAACTTTTTGCAGAGTCTCCACGACCTGAAAATAATCGGGATCGGTCAGTGAATAAAGGGAGTTTTTGCCATCCCGGGTCACTTCTACGACGCCCCTGTCCTTCATGATGCGGAGATGGTGAGAAGCAACAGCCTGCTCAATTTGCAGGGCTTCGTAAATCTCTGTAACAGAGAGTTGGTCGTGTTGTGCCAATAAATCAATGACGCCGAGGCGAACGGGGTGAGCAATGGCTCGCAGCACTTCCGTGCTTTTTTCGAGGAAGGAAAAGTCGAACCTGGTTTGCATCGGCATATCTATCTATTTTAATATTTCTGAAAAAGTAAGTACTTCCATCAGTTTTTGCTGAACATTCGCATCGAAAACTACCCTTGGTTTTATTACCCAAAAGCAAGTAATTCGTTGACGATATCGATCAATTCATTATTGTCAAAAGGTTTGACCAGGTAGACTTCACCTCCAATGGAATAACCACTTTGCCGGTCTGACTGCGAGCCTTTGGCGGTTAGGAAAATAATGCGGGTATTTTCAAAGCGTTCATCCTGCCGGATGCGACGGGCAACCTCAAATCCATCCATGCCGGGCATCATCACATCGAGTATGACAAGGTCAGGGAGGCACACGGACATTTTATCCAAAGCTTCCTGACCGCTGGTGGCTTTTTCTGCCTGGTAGCCTTGTTGTTTTACCAAAAACTCAAGTGGGACGAGAATGTTGGGTTCATCATCGACGAGAAGAATACTTGCTTTTTTTTCAAGGCTCATTTGAGGGTAGATTTAAAATTACCTGAATTGCGGCACCTTTCACTTATCAGGGTCCGAGCCGCCACCTGTGCCATAATCCATATTTATGTTATCCGCTTTGGGGTTCATTGCTTTCAGATAAACCTGCTCTTCCAGCGATGCGGGGTGGTTGATTCTGCTGGTGTTGATGTCGGCAAAAAATGGAAAAAAACCAAGCCGGCTGACTATGAGCCTGTAAGACCTGCCGAGGTCCAACGGTATATTGACTTTATTTCCGTTGATTTTCAGGTAAGTGGTTTCAATATTTCCGGTAATTAAATCCATCAGTTCGATGGTGGTACCATAGAGGTTGGTACTATCTGCGGCATCGTAGACCGATACATCTAGACTGGCAAGAATCCGGGCTTTGTAGATGTCGAAATTCCTGCAGGAAGTTGCCGGGTCGGCACAGTTTTCACTGGGCCGGTCGGAAGCGAAATAGGCCAGGTGCGATCCTGTGTGAAATGTGAAGAACAAATCATCGAAGACGGAATTGATGGAAAGACCCAAGTTTTGAGGTTTTGTCCACTCGCCAGTCGCCGCTTTCTCTGACCGGTAAATATCAAAACCACCCGAACCGGCAGGAGTATTGGAACTAAAAAATAAGGTTTGAGTAGAATTGTCAAAGTAAGGCGTCACGTCATCAAACGCAGTATTGGAAGGAAAATTAACAGGCTCTCCAAATGAACCGTCCCGCTCCAGGGTACAATACCAGATGTCGAGTTTACCAGCGCCACCACTTCTGTCAGATACAAAAAACAGCACCTCTTTCTTCAGGTTTTTATCAAAACCTATGGCTGGCTGATACGTATTAAATCCGGGCTTGTTAATGTGAGAAGGCATTTTCTTCACAGGCCCCCACCCTCCTTCGTAAGTTCTTTCCCGATACCAAATGTTACAGTTTGAAACGCTTTCAATGCTTTCTCCGTCGCAAAGCGAATAATAAACTCTGCTTGCATCAGGAGTCAGCGCAGTATGAGCTGCATGCACGTTAATTTCTCTTGGATTACCCTGGAAAGGCTGGGCAGGCTCATCCCTCACTGCAGTATAGATCCTGCCGGTGTACTTACCGTTTTTGCCAATTGGTGAAGAGGTAGTGAAATAAAGTTTATCCGCATAGCGCATGGGCGAAGTCTCTGATCTTGCGGTGTTTACGTTGGGGCCAAGGCGTTGAATATCCATAGCTGCAACCGGCTGGTTTTTACTGCCGGTCATACCGCAATCCAGTAATTCATCTTCAAATTGACGCAGGAATAAATCTCCCCGGCGGGCAAATGTCGTTGTGTATTTTTCAAAAAAGTACCTTGCATCATTGCACTTGCCCTGCTTCAATTTGACCGTAGCAATACGCAGGTCCGTCACAGCGTAAAGTCCACGCTTGGCATTGTCAGGAATCTGCCGAAGGTAGGTTTCAGCCAATTCATAAGATCCGAGATACATCGCTGATTCTCCGCAAATGAACAGTGCATCGATCCGCTGACTGTCCAAAGAAAGAAGGGCCTCGCCAAATGAAAGGGCATTGGAATAATTGCGTTGCTCGTAAGCCTGTAACGCTTCTTTTTCAATATTTTTCTGTGCTTGTCCTGTCAGAAAGGTGGCAAGTAAAAATAACAATATTGGAAGTTGCAAATGTGTGGGTTTGGGCATAAGTTTTTGTTAGTTGAAAAACAATTCTCACGCAAGACTGACGCTCTAATAGTACAGAAAAGGCAAAAAAGGGAGTACAAAAGTAAGAAGGAAAAAGTTATCCGGCTTAACGAATTTGAAGAATCTCTTAGAACTGCTACCTGAGTTTCCTGTTTCAAAAGCTCACTCAAACAAAGCCCGGTAAAGCTCTTCAATTTTGGCAATGGTCTTTATTTCAATCTGATAACGCTTGGACTCAAGCCCTTTCGTATTGTATTTTGAAATAAAAATTTGTTTAAAACCAAGCCGGTCAGCCTCCTGAATGCGTTGATCAATTCGATTGACAGAACGTATCTCACCACTCAGCCCGACTTCTCCTGCAAAACAGATGTCATTAGGAACGGCCACATCCTGCAGGGAGGAAATCAGTGCAGCCACGATGGCAAGATCAATTGCCGGATCATCAACACGAATACCTCCGGCTATATTTAGAAATACATCATTCTGGGCAAACGGGAACCCGCCCCGCTTTTCCAGCACAGCCAGCAACATACTGAGCCGCCTCAGGTCAAATCCGGTAGCGGTTCGTTGCGGTGTACCAAAAACCGCTGTACTTACCAGTGCCTGCGTTTCGATCAGCATGGGCCGCATACCCTCCATCGTAGCGGAAACTGTGCTTCCGCTCAGCTCTTCCTCTGTTTGAGAAAGCAATAATTCAGAAGGATTGGAAACCTCCCGCAAGCCATTTGCCTGCATCTCGTAGATGCCAAGCTCGTCAGTAGAGCCAAAGCGATTTTTTAGCGTCCGTAAAATGCGGTAGGTATAATTTCGGTCACCTTCAAACTGAAGAACTGCATCCACGATGTGCTCCAACAGTTTCGGACCTGCGATGCTGCCATCTTTTGTAATATGACCGATAAGAAAAACGGGAATATTGGTTTCCTTGGCAAACCGCTGCAACTCACCGGCACACTCCCTGACCTGTGAAATGCTGCCGGGTGTACTATCAATGTGAGGTGACGAAAGCGTTTGGATAGAATCAATAATGACCAAGTCCGGAGTCAAGCTCTGAGCATGTGTCAGGATTTTGGCGGAGTTAGTCTCCGTCAGCAAATAACAATCAGATTGGTAGTTCCCAAGTCTATCCGCCCGCATTTTGATTTGCTCCTCACTCTCCTCTCCACTGACATAAAGAATTTTTGCTTTTACCTGTAAGGCAAGTTGCAGCATAAGAGTTGACTTCCCGATACCCGGCTGTCCTCCGATAAGCACCAGCGATCCGCTGACAATCCCCCCACCCAATACACGGTTCAATTCCAGGTCAGGTGTGACAAGCCTTTTGGTTGTTCCTGACTTTACATCTGGAAGGGCTACCGGCTGAGGCTCACGAGCTGCCCCGCTGCTACCTTTCCAAAGCCTTGAACGTTCCTCAGGGCCAGTTTCCCTGACTACAACCTCTTCCTCGATCGTATTCCATTCCCCACAACTGTTACACCTTCCCATCCATTTCGGCGAGGTCACCCCACAACTGGAACAAACAAATATTTTTTTTACTTTACTCAAAATACAGAATTTTGCCGCAAGATAAGATCAGTTTCATTCAACTTGATAGTTGCAAAAAAAAACGAACAACAGTAGCAGATTCCAAAACCTGCAACCATTCGTCCCTGTTTTCTTGAAACTCATCCCTCAATTAGCTCTTTTTTGAGTTTAAATTAAATTAACATTAGGTAAGTTAAATCATTTAACTATATTTGTGTTGCATCATTAAACATGTCCTTTTTACATTTATTGAAAAAATTTTTAAAAAAGTGTGACCTGTTAGATGATTTCGAGTCTTTAGAATGTAATTATTAATTCAATGTGTTTTTTGAAAAAAAAAGGTTCCTTCAGCAAACACATTTTCAAATTAGATGTTACAACATTAATTAGCTGAAAAAAGAGAGTAAAATCTCTTCGAAGATATATGTAGATTGTTTTCATTTGGTTTTTTGGGGTTATACAGGGTGCAACTTTACGTTGTTACCCTGTTTTTTTTTATTGTACTTTTTGTATTGCCTCAAAGGACCTGAGTATCTCCTCTTCCGTCTTCCCCAGGTTTTTCAGCAAAAAATCAGCATCATCTGCAAAATCATCTTCAGGGTATTTTTGTAAAAACTCTTCATAGACTAATCTTGCATCGTCCAATCTTTGCAGGTCGTTGTCCAGCGTAAAACCTTTCATGAACAGCGCCTTCACAGCAAACGGAGAATCAGCAAAAACTTCCAGGATTTTATCGTAAAGCTTCAGCGCCTTATCAGGATGCCCATTTAAACGTGCAATTTCAGCCGCCCGGGAAAGAAACCCCGCAGAGGCAAAATCCTGAGGATAGGCCGTCGCATACTTTTCAAGCAGGATTGATAATGTGTCGAGTTTCCCGGGAGAAGGGCGGGCTTCATTTCCAATCTCCTGCTCAAGGGATGTGATATCTGAAAAAAGTTGTTTTTTGCCTTTTTCAGCAGACTCGCAGGCAATAAGTGTAAGTACCAACAAAAAAGTCAGGATGAAATATTTCATAATTTTTCGTTTTTTAGCTGCCAAGATAACTTGGCAGTTTGAGATTGACTGATTCGTCATCGTTTTGGCTAATAATGGAACTAACTCAAATCTCTATTTTCAGAATCAAACTTAAACCCGGCATCCTCAATCTATTAAAATATGCTCTTAACAATCCATCCAGACGACCCGGAAACCCGAAAAATTAAGCAGGTCATAGAAGTTTTACAATCAGGAGGCATCATCATTTACCCGACCGACACGGTGTACGGTATCGGCTGCGACATTACTAATCATCAGGCAGTTGAGAAGGTTTGTCAGTTGCGCAGGCTTGACCCTCAGCGTGCCATGCTTTCACTGATTTGTAAAGATATCAGCCAGGTAGCAGAATACGCATGGCAGTTGGACAACGAGCTTTTCAGGCTGATGAAAAAAAACTTGCCAGGCCCTTTCACCTTCATTTTAAAATCCAGCAATACAGTTCCTAAACTTTTTAAAAACCGCAAACGAACTGTTGGGGTCAGGGTTCCAGCCAATAATATTGCTCTCGCAATAGTGGAAGCCTTGGGACGGCCTATATTGAGCGCTTCGCTGAAAAACGAAGACAACGTGGAAGATTTTGATGAATATTTTACCGATCCCATCGACATTCACGAAAAATTCCAGCATCAGGTAGATCTGGTCATCGATGGCGGAGATGGAGGAATAACTCCGTCCACTTTGTTGGACTGCACAAAAAGAGAATTTGAACTTATCAGGCAGGGGGCAGGTGAATTGGATTGGTAATCTTGCCCATTCTTCATGAACTTTTACCTGTCTGAGGAAATGCAGGGCTATTATTGTAATGTTCAAGATAATACCTGACAAGGCCAGCAGTATTTTTGACTTTTAATTTTTGAATGAGGTTTCTACGGTGAGTTTCTACGGTCCGGGGGCTGATAAACAGCTTATTTGCAATCTCTTTATTAGTCAGCCCTTCTACCACGAATTGAAGAATTTCAAGCTCCCGGGTTGTAATACACTTCCAAAGCGTATCATCTTCCGGCACAGTCGCAACTGACGATCGTTCCAACCTTGCCATTAGTGTGGCAGAAACTTCCTTCGCAAAATAACTGCTGCCTTTTGAAATCGTCAAAATAGCCAGAACCAATTCATCGAAAGGGGCATCTTTTAAAATGTAGCCTTTTGCCCCAGCTTTTAGCATCCGTAAAATATAATCTTCACTCTCAAATGAAGTAAGTACTAAAATCTTTGCCTCGGGGTATTCTTCAATAATCCTGACACTTGCCTCAATCCCGTCGAGCACAGGTAGGTCGATATCCATCAAAATGACATCCGGGTGCAGGTTTGCCGCCAATTTTATGGCCTCATCCCCTTGCTTAGCTTCCCCTGCGATTTCAAAATCAGTTTCTTTTTTCAGTAGATTGACTATCCCAGTACGAAACATTTGATGATCGTCAGCGATCAAAATCCGTGTTTTGCTCATAGCAATTCATTTAGCTTCCAATCTAAAAATGGTTAAGACGTTTTCTTGAAATTCTCAAGCCCTTTTCAGGCAGCCTGCTTCATCCAGTTCCGCCTCAGGACAATACCCTGAGCAAGGTGCTGAACAAAAGCAACAACTTCTATCATTCACAGAGAACCTGTGATTTTAAATTAAAGGGAATGATGAGACCAGGGAGAGGTGAGGACAGAATTCTGGCGAAGTCTTGGGATGGAAAATACAGTTGCCCACCGCTCTTCCTTATCAATTTAATGAACGATCAAAGTTATTAATTTATAGATGAAATCAAAAGCTATTTAAAACCTCCGGTCATCATACCTTTGTCAAAAGTTTTCAACATGTATCAAAAACTCAGGCTTTTCGGCCTTATCGGATATCCGCTCTCCCATTCTTTTTCAAAAAAATATTTCACTGCCAAGTTCAAAAAGGAAGGGTTGGAGCATTGTAAGTATGAACTTTTTCCATTAAAGCAAATCAGGCAATTACCGGATTTAATAGCAGAACATCCTAACCTGGAGGGACTGAACGTGACCATTCCGCACAAACAAACCGTGATGCATTACCTTGATGAAACTGATGCGGGGGCAGCAGAAGCCGGCGCCGTCAATACCATTAAAATCAGCAATGGCAAATTGAAAGGCTTCAATACGGATGTTTACGGGTTCGAACAGTCTCTTCGGGATTTCATTGGTACAAATCGGCCGGCAGCATTGGTCCTTGGTACAGGCGGCGCAGCAAAAGCAGTCATTTTTGTTTTAAAAAAATTGAATATCTCCTGGCAGTCCGTCTCCCGTTCGAAGCAGAAAGGAATCCTTACCTATGCCGAAATTACCAAAGAAATCATTCAGGCTCACCCGCTACTCATCAATACCACACCTTTGGGAATGTATCCCGATATCGAGTCCTGCCCTCCCCTCCCCTTCGAAGGATGCTCAACCACCCATTTTGCCTTTGATCTTGTTTACAATCCTGAACAAACGTTGTTCCTCAAAAAAGCTGCAGCCAACGGCGCTAAAATCCAAAATGGCCTGCCCATGCTACATCTCCAGGCCGAACGTGCCTGGGAAATTTGGAATAGCTAACTTTGAATACTTTTAAATTTGAATTTTCACCGAAATCTTTCACCATTTCTAATTCACAAAAATCATGTCTCAAACTATTGCAATCGGCTGCGACCATGCCGGTTTTACTTTTAAAGAAGGTATTGTTCAGCTACTGAAAAAACGTGGCTATGAGGTCCTCGACTTTGGCACCGACTCCCCCGACTCGGTTGACTATCCTGATTTTGTTCACCCGGTAGCAGATGCTGTTGAAAGCGGCAAAGCCCTTTACGGCATCGTTATTTGCGGAAGCGGCAACGGCGTAGCCATGACGGCTAACAAGCATCAGGGTATTCGGGCAGCACTTTGCTGGAAAATTGAACTGGCCGAGCTTGCCCGCCAACATAATAACGCCAATGTAATCGCTATCCCGGCACGCTTTGTTGGCATGCACATGGCAATTGGGATGGTGGAAACTTTTTTAAGTACTGAATTCGAAGGCGGACGGCACGAACGGCGAGTTAGCAAAATAGCCTGTGCGGTGTAATCCTGATTTGGTTGTTACAAGTTGAAAGTTTAAAAACTTCCACTTTTGTCCTAAGCTGATAAAACGAAAAAAAAGACGCTTTTCCCGGGTATTTCACCGAAAAAAGCGTCTTTTTCTTTGTAAACAACTACTCGCCGGCCTGATGCGACCAGCTCGCAAATTTGCCTGTTATTTACCGGATTACCTGGAATTTCTTCGAGCGGAATCCTTCAGGTGTCACAACTGTCATGAAGTAAGTGCCTGTTGACAAGCCTGTTACGTCAAAGCTGTAAGTACCTTTGTGTACATTGTCAAGCTGCTGAGTACGAACCAGTTTGCCATTGATATCGAGGATTCTGACCGTAACTTCGTCGGCTGGTTTATCCAGTTCGAGATCGAGACGAACTACATCGGTAGCAGGGTTTGGAGACAGTGCAATCTTGCTATTGTCCAATGGTTCCTCAGTGCCTGTCAACCAGCCATCGAGGTGTAAGCGAACCACACCTTTGTAACCGCCGGACCAACCACCTGTGAACAGGCGGGAAGTAAACACAGCTGTACCCAGGTTGCCGGCTGCCTCATGCTGTCCACCGTAAGCGTACCATGGTGGTGTACCAACTGCGGCAGCGATACCATCGTACTGTACCATCAACAGATAAACCTTATTGGCTTCAAGTTCAATTGGATCTTCAAACTCAACAGTAAGCAGATCATAAGGCTGCTCGTTGCCAGTCAAAGTGTAAACTGCGAAGCCTGCGATGGCTGCGCCGCTACCAGCTTCGTTCAATTCATCATAAGTCTGAGCGCCACCGGGAACGAGACCGTTACCGTCCGGGTCTGCATCATACAGGATGATCTGGAATGCATCAGCTGCCGGATCGTTTGTGAACAGCACTTCAGGGTTAGCCAACATGAATGACATGTGGGTAGCCGTTTGTGGTGTATCGCCGGTGCGGTAGAAGTTTCCAATATCATAGCGGAAAAGGTTGTCTGCAAAGGTCTGGTCACCAGGTGCAATCCAGCCGGCGTCCGTATTAACCTGAACATCGTCGTTATCCTGCGCATAAATGTAGTCAGTGATAACGAACTTGCTGGTTAGTGTCTCTGCATTCACAGAGTTAGAGAATACCACATTGTATTCTCCCACTGCATCCGGAAGATACGGAGTATCGAAAATCCAGGTAAGTACTGATTGGCCAGGGATGTCAGTAACGTCTTCAGCGATGGTGGTTACCTGTCCGTTCGGGTCAGTGATTTCAGCCGTCAAAGTGAGCACCGGAAGGGTGTCCATCTCGAGGTTGATAAACCGTACACTCATGTCTGCTAATGGAAGAATTTCAGACTGTGGCGTGTGGTAAGAGTAAGCAGATCTTGGGTTTCCGAAAGCCCGCACTTCGAAGGAAGCGTTAACAGGCGTACCGTTGTCGATCTGTCCTGCAAGTGTTTCGCAGGTAGCTCTTGAAGCGAAGATCGCAGGAATCGTCACCAATGCTGCAGAGTCGCCAGGCGCCATACCAACGAGTGAGTTGGCGTCATCCGTAGCGTTTGCGTAGTGATTGCAGATGATTGCACCTACTGCACCAGCCTGCTGAGCATTGTAAACTTTCAAGCTGAAAGTACAGGCGCCACGGCGGATGAGTGCGATCTTACCGGTAAGATCATTGACCAGTGGCTGGCAAGCGAGGCTATCGCCGGCTGCTGTGCGGGCCCAAATCACATCACCTGTCACGGTTTGATCAAGCGTAGGCCCCCATTCACCATTCTGGGTTGAATAAGCATACTTCCCGGCAATGGCCGCAGGTGAGTTGACTACGAAATCCACAGGAATCGGAGACTCCGAGTTAATTTGAGCGGTGAGTGTTCCACTGAATGCAAAGCATACCAGCAGTAACATTAAATGTGTAAACGTTTTTTTCATCATAATTCAATTTTAATTTAACAATGAAGTAGTTTTTTCTGCGGGTAAAGTTAAAGAAAAACAAAATGCCTAAACAAGCCAATCTAAACAACCGTCGCCGCCATTCCAAATTCCGTCAATTAACTCCCTGATTCTCAAATTATTACTTCAAAGTTTTAATTGGACTTTAATTTTAGAATAAAAAGCGGCAAAAGTCAGAGAGACTAAAATTTCTATTTTGCCCTCCGTGAAGCGGATGAAATGGCTCACTTCCATTTTTACGTAAAAACGAAACGGGCAACGCCCCGTCTGAGCATTGCCCGTTAATTGAAAAAATTTAAACCTGAATATTGCTCAGATCAATTCACCAATATTTTTTGCGTCGCAATTTTATCACCTGATTGCAAGCGTACAAGATAGAGCCCCTTGGCAAGGTTACCCACGCTCATCAGTGCAGTGTGGCTGCCTGCAGCCTGTGTTCCCGCCGAAAGTGTTTTCACCTGACGGCCCGTCATGTCGTAAACGAAAATGCTGGTTTGAGATGCCTGCGGTAACTCGTAAGTAATTTTCACGATGCCGGAAGCCGGGTTTGGCGATACCTCAAAAGCGAACTCGGCTGGATTAACCACCTTTGTTCCAACAAGGCCAAACTCTTCAAGATCGACAGCGAGATAATTAATATAGTTCAGCGCAGCTGCATCTGAGTCGCCACGAACTGAAAGCCCCGGCTCAAAATCCGCCTGATAAATCAGGTGCACCTGAGTATCCACTCGTTTGTCCATGGCAGGAAACATTGTTTCGTAAAGCTCAAGAAGGTCCGGCTCAAGGACCAGATCTTCCCGGATTACATCGATTGGTTCACTCCACGTATTGCCCAGGTCGCCGGAGTAGGTCAGATAAATATGCCGGCAGTGCTGTCCTGCAGTCGGTGTGGAAAGTGAACTGGTAAAATTTTCCGTAACACCGGAATAAGCCAGAAAAATATTCCCGCTCGCATCCATACCTGCGGTCGGGTGGGAAGTCATGGATGAAAAGTAGGCTGCGATTACATCTGTTCCGGAAATATCGAGCGTGTCATTACCATTGGCATCGATGATGCCGGGAATGATCAGCTGCGTTGAGTCTTCACCAAAAGTTTCGTTCCAGTAGCGCAAACCCATCCAGGCTGGGAAGAATGAGAAGTTATTGTCTGTCAGGTTTGCGTCCAGGTAATACATTTCACCATACCAAATGTGAGCAGTGCCGTCAAAGTCGATCAAAACCGCCCCCGTATTGTCGGAAGACTGAATGGCCAATGTGTCCGGTGCGTCGGGATCAAAAGGAATATCGGCAGTTGTATACCCCTGATCAACGGTGTACTGATCGATTGGAAAATCTTTCACCGTCCAGGTAGTCCAAGTTTCACCATTATCTGTTGATTTAGAAACTTTTACATCGCCAAGGTCTGCAAAAAGTGCCACGACAACTGTGTTGCCGTCAGCATCAATAGCGTAGGAATCCGCATCCATCCGGGCGTAAAAATCCTTGTTAATTTCAGGAAGAATGATGTCCTGCTTGTCCCAGGTCACACCACCATCGAGTGAACGATAGTAAAGTACATGACCATCGACGCCTTCATAAACAGCGCCTCCGTTACCGGTTGGGTAGGAAATACCGATGACGTGAGCCGTGTTGCCATCCGGTCCGCCAATGGCCATCCGAGGCCAGATAACGCCCGAGGGTACGGAGGATGGAATCTGGGCATGTACCCAGTCATTATTGACCCAACGACTAAAATACAGCGCTTCCGGGCCTGCTCTGTGAGCAACTACAACCGGCGATCCATCAGCTAAAATACCGATGTTCGGCCAGCCTGTTCTGATGTCTTCAATTCTGGCACTTGGGTTGTCGCCCCATTCGCCCGTTCCGGGGTCGAGAATATTCAAACCTGTACCACGGTCAGGGTATCCGGAAGCGGATTCCATGCCTCGGGTCCAGGTAGCATACCGGGTTCCGTCCGTGTGGCTGGCCAGCCTTCTGGGCGTACTGCTGTTGGACTGAAGGTCATAAAATGTTTGCCCTACCTCCACTTCAACTTCTGTTCGGTCGATGAAGGGCAGGTTCGGATTGACATGTGTAGCAGGTTCAGCACCGGTGAAAGCCTTTTGTTTGTAGGGAGCCGGCTGCTGCTGCAGCTTGAGGTGCTGAGGACGCAACGGTGATTGCGCCATCAGTGCCACTGTAAAAATTGATAAAACAGCGATAAGTAAATGTTTACGCATAACTCTGTAAGTTTTATTAAAAATGATTGGAATGCTAATAATGGAAATTTTCAGTCGCCGGTGTTGTTTCCGGGTTTACCCTGAGAGCTTGCCTAAGCGGGTATACATTTGATGCTAATGTAATAAGAAGGAACAGACTTGTGAGCGCTTCTGCAGATAAATAAAATCTTTGGTCATTTGGCTGCCATTTCCGGGAAGAGCTATGACAAGAGAGGGAAGGGCGACCGCAAGGGGCGCACCTAACGAGGCTGTGGTTAATTTTTAAAGTCAGATGATAAAACAGCCTGTAAATACAAGCTGAGCTCAAAAATGTTGCTCCCTGCTTCCAATTGTCAAATTTCGCAGCGCTTCTGCCTTCCGCAAGGGAGTGAATTAATTGAAATTGAGAAATTAACCGACATAATGAAATTAATTAACTACTTGAAAATCAAAAAGGTGGATTAAATTTCCAATTTCTAATCATTTCTCAATTTCAATAAATTCGCCCCATTGCGGAGTTGCCCATCACTTTTCCTCTTCTTTTTTCAATTCTGTAACCGCCTGCTCCACGTCTTTTGTCGCCTTTTCCAAATCTGCCACCTGCTTCTCCCGGTTGGATTTACCGCCCCGCCGGTTTCTGGAGGCCGCTTTTGCAACAACTCCCGTCTTCGGGCTATCTGTCGCAAACTGCCAGTTGCCGACTGATTTAGCATCTTTCACCGGCTCGCTGCTGAAAGTCAGTTCGTCGTTGCCCGCATCTACGTAGACGGTTCCGCCGGGAGCAAAATCTCCGGCCAAAACGTGCTTGGATAATTCATCAATCAGAATATCCTGCAAAGCCCGTTTCATCGGCCTCGCCCCGAATTGCGGATCGTAACCCGCATCGGCCAGCAGTTCGAGCGCCGCATCTGTGATTTGCAGCGAAAGGTTCTGACGCCCCAGCATTTTCTCGACTTTTTTCATCAAAAGCACCAAAATCTGTTTGATTTCATCCCTCGTCAGCGGCAGGAAGACGATTACTTCGTCAATGCGATTCAAAAATTCCGGGCGCAGGTTTTCCTTCAGCGTGTCGAGTACTTCCTCCCTGGTGGTGGCAATAATGTCAGCCCTGTGTTCGTCGCCGACTGCTTCGAGGTCTTCAAAGTTTTCGAGAATTTTCTCGGCAGCCATGTTGGAGGTCATGATGACGATGGCATTTTTGAAAGTAGCCGTCCGGCCTTTGTTGTCGGTAAGGCGGCCCTCGTCGAGCACCTGTAGCAGGATGTTGAAGGTATCGGGGTGCGCCTTTTCGATTTCATCCAATAAAATAATGGAGTACGGCCTGCGACGCACAGCTTCGGTCAATTGACCGCCTTCGTCGTAGCCAATGTAACCTGGAGGAGCGCCTACGAGGCGGCTAACGTTGTGCCGTTCCTGGTATTCGCTCATGTCGATGCGCACGATGGCGTGTTCGTCGTTGAAAAGCACTTCGGCCAGCGCCTTGGCCAACTCCGTCTTTCCGACACCGGTCGGTCCAAGAAAGATAAATGAACCGATCGGCCGGTTTTCATCCTGAAGGCCTGCACGGCTTCGGCGCACGGCATCGCTCACGGCCTTCACGGCCACCTCCTGCCCGATGAGACGCTTGTGGAGTTCGCTCTCCATGTGCAGGAGTTTGTCTTTTTCGCTTTGCAACATTTTAGCAACGGGGATGCCTGTCCAGCGGGCCACGATGCCGGCGATGTCGTCCGCCGTTACCTCATCATTGGTGAAACGATGCTCTTCGGGTAATTTGGCCATTTTTGTTTCACCTTCTTTCAATAAATTCAACTGCTCGGGCAGGTCACCGTAGCGGATTTTTGCGACGGCTTCAAGGTCACCGTTGCGCTCGGCTTTTTCGGCAGCCTGTTCCAGTTCCTCGATTTTCTTTTTGATGGCCTGCAGGGTGTCGACGATTTCCTTCTCGTTTTTCCAGGCCGCACGCACGCTGTCCCGGCGTTCACGGGCATTGGCGATGAGGCCGTTGATAGCCTGTACCTTTCCATCATTGCCTTCCCGTTTCAGGGCCTCCCGCTCAATTTCGAGCTGGCGCACCTTGCGGTCCCACTCGTCCACCTCTTCGGGCACTGAGTCGAGTTCGAGGCGGAGTTTGGCGGCAGCCTCATCGATCAGGTCGATGGCTTTATCGGGCAGTTGACGGTCAGAAACGTATCGGTGGGAAAGCTCCGCCGCCGCTACGAGCGCATCGTCCCGGATGTCGATTTTATGGTACACTTCATACTTCTCCTGCACACCCCGTAGAATGGAAATAGTGTCCTCCACGCTCGGTTCCTCGATCAGCACTTTTTGAAAACGCCGCACGAGCGCCTGATCTTTTTCAAAATGTTTCTGGTACTCGTCGAGGGTGGTAGCGCCGATGGTGCGCAGTTCGCCACGGGCGAGGGCGGGTTTTAAAATATTGGCGGCATCCATCGCCCCGTTGCCGCCGCCGGCGCCGACGAGCGTGTGAATTTCATCAATGAATAAAATTATCTCGCCGTTGGATTTCTGCACCTGTTTGATCACTGCCTTCAGGCGCTCTTCGAATTCGCCCTTGTATTTTGCTCCCGCAATGAGAGCGGAAATGTCGAGGGTGTAGATTTTTTTTGTTCTCAAATTTTCAGGCACGTCCTGCTTCACAATACGCCAGGCGATGCCCTCCACGATGGCCGTCTTCCCTACCCCGGCCTCACCGACGAGAATCGGGTTGTTTTTCTTCCGGCGGCTGACGATGTGCAGCACCCGCCGGATTTCGTCGTCCCGTCCGATGATTGGGTCGAGTTTACCCTCTTCTGCCATGGCGTTGAGGTTGACGGCAAATTTGGAGAGTGCGTTGAACTGTTCGTCGCTGCTCTGGTCGGTTACTTTTTCACCTTTGCGCAGATCGGCGATGGCTTTCCGCAGCGCTTCTTCAGTGGCGCCGAGCATTTTCAACAACTTACCGCCTTTGTCCTCACCCTGCAAAATGCCAAGCAGGATCAACTCGATGCTGATGTACTCGTCGCCAAATTCGGGGAGCAGTTTTTTCGCACGGGCCAGCGCTTTGTTGGCATCGGGTGTGAGGTATTGTTTTTCCGTACCTGAAACTTTAGGAACGAGCTGGATGATGTTGTCGAGTTGTCGCTTAAGGGTGGCAATGCTGACTTCTGATTTTTCGAGTAAAAAAGTGGCGACATGTTCGTCTGTTTCCAGGATGCCACGGAGCAGGTGGGCCGTATCCACATTTTGCTGACTGAGGCCGGCGGCCAGTTGCTGGGCTTTGAGAATGGCGTCCTGCGCCTTGATGGTAAAATTATCGTAAGTCATTTCGTTGTTCGTTGATCCCTGCCCGACTGAGTCAGTCAGGCGGGGTTGTTAGTTGCTCGCTAAGGCGGCAGTTTGCAAATGTAAATTTTTTCTGAAATGACCACGATTTCAAAACCGACGGAACGACAGTATGCCGGGATGAAATTTCAACATGCCCGCCAAATCAAAAATCAAAAATCGTACATCGAAGAATCGTAAATCAATTCCTCACGGCATCATATCCATCAGCTCCCCCAGCGTTTTTACGCCCCGCTGGCGAATCCTGGCCAGCAGTTTTAAAAACAAAATAGCCGTGATGTAGGCATCGCCTGCAGCGGTGTGCCGCTCCTGATCAGGTATGTTGAATCGTTTGCAGAGCGCATCGAGACTGTACTCGCCGGGCTTGTAGGCGGTGTGATAGGTGTGAAACGGATGCTCCACCCGGATGGCCATGCGGGCGGTATCGAGGGTTTTATTTTTCAGTTTGCCGGCCCGGTTCGCTTTGAGGGCATTGTTTAAAATAGCCACGTCGAAGCCGATGTGTTGGCCGACGATCACGCTGTTTTTACAAAATGAAAGAAAGCGCTCCAATGCTTCTGCTTCCGGCAGTCCGGCCTGTGTTTCTTTTTGTAAAATGCCGTGGATTTTAGCGCTGTCAGGCGAGTGCTTTTTTTGATGTAAAAAACAGTCGAACGTATCTTCCATGTCGAGCTGCCAGCTGAGTACACCAGCGGCAGCGATGGACAAAATCTTATCTTTTTTCACATTCAAGCCGGTTGTTTCGGTATCAACTACCACAAATCGCACTTCACTGATGGGCATCTTCTTTGAATAGGTATTTTCAAAAAAGGAAAGGTACTCCCGGTAAAAACCGGGATACGTTTTTCGTTTTAACAAGAAATCGAAGATCATTGGCAGTTAGCGCAGTACGATGAAAGGATATAAAATGAGGAAACAAGGCTGCTCAGGCATCCACAGGGGCACAGTTGCAATATTGCCAGAAGTAGAGCTCCCGGGCTAATTCGTCCAGGTGTTCGTTGATTTTTTGCCTTCCGGTAAAAGTAATTCTGCCTTCCACCAGCACCGGCTCCTTCACCTCCGGCGCCAATTCTACCTGATGGGCTAACGTTAATTGGCGCAAGCGTTCTTCCAGCTCTTCAGTTTCCTGTGTTTTGACGGCGTATTTTAAAATGAGCATGGCAAATCATTTTACTAAAAAAACCGGGAAGCGTCAGCTGGCAGTAATTCTTTCTTAAAAAAATCACGTCAACCTTTGCCTCTCATCGTCAAAAGTACTTAAATCCGGGAATTGCAAAACCTGGGGAAGGGATCGCCCCCGTTAATCCATCAAAAAATAGGAAGCTGCCGGGCCTTGGTTTCTTTCCATCTGCTTTTGTTTGCCTTGCGGCGTGAAGTTGCACCACAGGTAGCAGGAAACGCTGTAGGTAAAAATAAGGGCAAAGAGGATGATGGCGGTGGCTTTTAAAATCTTCATGTCAAAAGTGTTTTTGGTTTATCTGCAATTAAAGGCCTGCTGTTACCTGCCTCTACCATATGAATCAAGAAAACGGGGGAAAATGTTGATTAAAAGGAAGAATATTTCAGAAAAAACTGCTGAAAGGAAGATTTTATTGCAAAAAACTGATCAAATTCAACTAAAACGAATTCGGGATGCTGTGTGCATCCCGAATTTATTTCTATCAGGCAAACCGTAAGTTTTTCAGATACTCCGCATTCACTTTTACACTTTCGAGCGGGGTGGAGTTGTCGTAGCGTTCCTGCTCGACGATGTAGTATTGCATGCCGTTGTCCTGGGCTACTTTCAGGATTTTAGCATAATCGATGCTGCCGGTACCGAGATCGCAGGAAGCCTCCCGCTCATCGTAAGCTGCGGTTTTCAATCTGTCTTTCACGTGGCAGAGGCGGAAACGGTTCGGATATTTCGTCAGAAATTCAATCGGATCAGCACCGCCGGTCACCACCCAGTAAATGTCCATTTCGTGGTCAACCAGGGCAGGATCGGTGTTTTCCATGATGAAATTGTGAGGAATCATGCCAGAGAACGCCACGAAGGTGTACTCATGGTTGTGATAGGCGAAGCGGATGCCGTTCTTTTGGCAAATGGCGCCGCATTCGTTGAACTTATCGGTCACTTTTTTCCAGTTATCCATGCTTTTTTGCGGACCAACCCAGGGGCAAACCAGGTATTTCATGCCGATCTCTGCAGCCTGGGCTGCCTTTTTTTCAAAATCCGTATTGATGTCGCAATGGCTGGAAACGATGCTCATGCCCAGGCTGTCGAGGTAGCTTTTAAATTCCGTGTTGCTCATGCCCCAGAACATTCCTTTGTCGCCTTCGTAGCTTTCAATTTGTGTGTATCCGAAGTCGGCGAGTTGTTTGATGACGCCTTTCGGATCCTCGGGCATGACATCCCGAAGGGTGTAAAGCTGAATGCCAAAGTTGCTCAGGGAAGGCGGTGCGGCAGTGGCAGTTCCTGTCTCGGCAGCAGCGGTTTGGTTGTTGTTTTTGCAGCCAAACTGCGGCAGGATCATTGCGCCGGCAGTGATAGCTCCGGCAGCTTGAATAAATTTACGACGGTTGTAACTCATGTTTTTGTTTTATGACCGGTGAAAAATAAAGGTGAATATTCCCGGCCAATTTAGAAAAAAAATCAGAAGCTCCAGCATTGGTTATCAATGAACAATGGTTGTGAAATGAAGTCTTTGGTGAATTGCTTGAACCCGAAATACAGTCCGGGCAAAGAGCGAGGCCTTCATCACATTTCACCAAAAGACGTACTGATATTTTAAGGTTTTCACCTTGTGGCCATCCAGGTAAATTTTACAGCCGACAAGCTGACCTTCTTCGTAGATATCCACGGTTCTGCGATTCCCTGCTTTGTGAATTTCCTTTGCAACATGGCCATCTTTCCAGATATACTCTGTGCGCTCGATTGGTTCCGGCCCCATGCCGGTGATGGTCTTTGCCATGAGATGGCCGGACCCATCGTAAGTGTATTCCGTAACCTTTTCCGGTAACTCATTCATGTCTAAATCCTCCGATTTGATCAGGCGGCCCTCTTCGTCGTAGGTATGAGTGACGGCTTCCTCCCCCACTTTTTTTCCATTTTTATACACGTATTCCAAAACGTTGATAAGGTTTCCAGCTTCATTGTATTCGAAAAAACGGCGGCGGGTCATCCATCTGTGGCCACCGGTTATTTCACTTTTCAAAAAGTACTTCTCCTCCACCAGTTGATCGTCATTGTCAGTAAAGTAGATGACTCGCCTCGAAGATAAATATTCCTCGACCTCCTTGATGGTACGGGCATGTTGGTAGGTAAATGTTGTTTTTATCCAATCTTCCCTGCCCGATTGAATGACTTTGATCAATCGCCCCTTACTGTCGTAGGTGAATTTTTGTTCCTGCCTTATGAAGTCAAAAGTCTGCCAGGATTCAAGCTTGCCATCTTCCCTGAAATTGTACACGCCGTGCTTCTGATTTTTTTCCAACACCTGCTCACTGCCCGACAGCACGGACCATTCGATTATTTGCCGGACGGGCTTGCCAACGTCAGGTGCTTTTTCAAACTTTTGGGAAAAAATGGTAAGTGGAGCCAGTAAAATCAGGATGGTGGTTACTTGATCGTACATGGTCAGGAATTTTCATTTCATAAAAAGGGGAGATGCTAATTTAACGAACAATATTCATAAGAAAAAAATCAAACTTTCGGGGCTTCGGAGCTTGCAGGCTCCCCTCACTTTTAACCGTCTGCCTGAAAAAAGAATACTTTCCGTAAATTTCACCAAATTTGACCTTGAGAAAACGACTTCTTTCGTAACCACTCAGACCGCTACGGATTGCCCGGATTAACAGGGTGTTTTTCAAAAAAGTACAAACCGGGAAGTTTACCCGAATGAAACATCAAAGCTTAAAGGACAATGCACGAAGATCTGCAGGGTTACTTTTTAACAAACTAAAAACAGCTACCAAATGAGTTCTACCCTTCGCCTCGGTAAAGTTGATCAAGGCTCTATGCCTGCCGACAAAAGAAAATTCCTGTCTGTTTACCATGCCAGCATGGTTCCGGGCCTGCAAAATAAACTTTCCTTCCGGGATGAAGGGGACGGCCAATGGCAGCCCTTCCAGGAGGTGGCCGGCCAGCCGGTCAAAGAATTGCAGCAATTCCTGAAAGACGCCGGATTCATGCCAAGAGCCAGCCTTGACGGCATCTATGGCTACGTAACGGCAGCAGCGGTCCGTCTTTTTCAGGAATACATCCGCACTGTGGAGGGCGGCGATTCCATCGGCACACCCGACGGGGTGGCAGGCTCCAACACGTTCTCTTTTATTGAAAAATGGAAGACGGAAAAACAGGGTACTCCCGACTTCGTTTGCCAGTGGGGCCGGTCCTCTTCGCAGGCAGGTTCGGAGGAGTTCAACAAATGGATTGCCTTGTTGCGAAAAGCAAAAGATTTCTATATAAAAACACCCAATCACATCCTGGAGCTGGTGAACAACTACCCCCGGCAAAGTGACACACTCAAAATCAGCGACTGGGATACTTCGCCTGAGACCATCCACCTGATCGGCATCCGCCGTAACCAGGACGCCTCGGCTCAGCGAAGGGAAAACGACGACCTGTTCGTCCTTCTCATCAAAGGGATGGTGTTCAAATTCTGAGGCTCCACCGACCCGAGCCAATCCATGGCAGGCAGACGCAAAGACGAACCTTTTTTGCTGGAAGGCCAGCATGTTTACAAATTTGCCTGGCATAAAATCAGCGATGCCAGGCAAGTGTACCGTGCCTTGAAACCCGCCAACCGGGGCGTGCTCGTTTTCCGGGACCGGGACAACACCAACTCCCTGACCCAGGCTGACATCGACAAGGGAATTGACGGTGCTCCCAATAATTCGATCAACATCCACTGGTCGGGGAAAGGTCACACCAACTACTCGGCAGGCTGCCAGGTGATTGCCGGACAGAGCTACATCAACAACGAGGGCAAAGTGATCGACTGCTCAGCCTTTGCTTCTCCCGGCTATTCGGATTTAACAAAAGGAAAAACCCGGGCCGCTTACAACGTACTGACGGACCTGATCCTTTGCTATGCACCCGAGGGCGTCCACACGATTGTTTACACCCTCAGCCGTGACGAGACCTTCAGGCTTTCGGATGAAATTGATGAAAACACCATTGCCACCTGGGCGGGAAGTATGAAGGATGGCGAGAGAATGGCCTAACTAAGTCCCGGGATTCACAAGCAACTGAAAAAAAATGAAAATGGCAGTTATTCAGGTATGAACAACTGCCATCTTTTTAAATAAGATTATCTCATTGGCTGGCCGGACTTTCCGACAATCAGACGCTGTAGTCGGAAATGCTTTCCATGCCGCAGCATCCGTGAAAATGTTCCTCCGAATAGAAAAACTGTAGTGTAACCGGACAGCAGCTTACCACCCGGTTACTTTGCTTCACTTTTCAAACCCTGATTCGCAAAAGCTATTAATGAAACCTAAAAGTTGCGAAAAATAACTGCGTTTCTGGTCAGTCCCCACCATTCAGCCGCCGCAGCTCCTCCTCCATCGCTCCCCGTGATCGTTTTGCCGCCTTTACTTTTTGGTTCCCAAATTTCCAGGTGGCGCCTGCTCCAAAGCGTTGGTTGTCGAATGAGCGCACGCCGTCAATCTCGATGCCGCCATAGTTGCCGTTATAGAAATAGTCGCTCGTCGTGCGGAATACATCGGAGCCGGTGAGGCGCACTTGCAGTCGTTTGTCCAAAAAATCTTTACGGAAGCCCACGTTCACCTGTTGATTGCCCCGCACCCGGATGCTGCCTCGCCAAATCCAGTCGCTCCAGCGCTCCCAGGTCAAATCCATGAAAATGCCCCAGGGCAATTTGAAATTATTCTGCACCCTGACCGACCAGGTGGTTTGAGTGAGGTCGATATCGGTGCCTTCGAGGTTGCCCCGGTAGGTGTTGTGACCGCCGTCAGCGAAGGCAGTGAACTCCCAAAACTTCGTGACTTCAAACGGGTAGCTGGCCGAAATGCTGTACTGCTTGACCTGTCCCATATTGTAGGGGATGATGACGTTGCGGTCGTCGCCCGTAATTTCAAAAATGGTGGCAAAAAAGTCCTCGGTCACGCTGTACTGCCCGGTAACGGTCAGCTTTTGCCGGAAGGCATACGTGGCCTGGTAATTCATGATGTAATTGGGCCGTAGGAAGGGGTTGCCCTTCCAGGCCGTCAACTGGCTCAATGGCTTCTCGAAGGGGTTGAGGTTTTGGTAGTTGGGGCGGGTGATGCGCCGCCCGACGCTGAGACTCAGCGAGTGCGTTTCGCCGTCGTTGAACGACAGGCCCACGTTGGGGAACAGGTTGGTGTAATTGCGGGAAACATCCGTGTCGTCAATTTGCTGGATGCTCATCAAACGGCCACGGGAGGCAGTGTTTTCCACCCGAAGTCCGGCGCTGAGTTTCAGGAACTTGCCCACATTGGCATCGAGGATGGCGTAGGCTGCCGCCACCTGTTCCGTGTAGGTAAAATCATTGGTCCGGTCCAAATCAGGCACCGGCCCATTGGCGCCGACGTTGAAAAAAGCGAAGCGGTTGTCGGTGGCGATGCGGGCAAATTTCCCGCCCGTCGACAAGGTGAACTGGCCCCACGTTTTTTCATAATCCGCCTTCGCCGACCACATGTCGATGTCGGTGTCTGCATCAAATTCGTTGTCGGAAACGCTGAGCACCGTCGTTTCATCCGCTGCAAAAAAAGTATTCGGCTGCTGCGTAAACCCACGTGTGTTGAATTTTCCGAAACTGACGTCGGTGGTGAAACGGGAGGTTTTGTCAATGCTCCAGTTGTGGTTCAGGTTGAAATTGGAATTGCGAAACGACTGGTTCAGCAAGGTTTGTGAAACGAGCAGTTGGTCCAGTTCTGTCGAGCCGGGCAGCGTAATTCTCGTCGTACTCTCCAGCACATTGTCGTTCTGGTTGCGGATGGCCCGGCCTGTGAGGCTGAGGCTGTGCCGCCTGGCCAACTGGACATCCAGTCCAAAGCCCATGTTGTAGCCGGTGCGGTGTTTGACTTCATCAGAGTCAAGATCCAGCACGAAGCCGTTCTGGTTTTTAGTATCTAAAAAATAATCGGCGTGGTCTTCCTCCGAGCGGCTGAGTTCAAACGAAGCCCGGATGCGCTCGCCGCCGTAGTTCATGGAAAAGCCATTGCTGTACCGCAGATATTCCCCTTGCGTGAAAGAGGAGTTCAGGCTGCCATTGAAGCCCTGAGCCGGGTTCTTTTTCAGCCGCAGGTTGATGATGCCCGCATTTCCCTCCGCATCGTATTTGGACGAGGGATTGGAAATAATTTCGATGGCCTCGATGTTGTCGGAAGTCATGTTTTGCAACAGCGTTGCCAGGTCGTTGCCCGACAAGCGGGAGGGGCTTCCGTTGATATGGATTTGCACACCCGCCTTGCCAAGCAGCAGGATGTTGTTGTCCTTGTCCACCTTCACGCCCGGCGCTTTGCGGAGCAAGTCGAGCCCGTTGACGCCCGAGGCACTGGGACTGGCCGCCACATTGAAAACGAGCATGTCCGCCCGCACTTCTACCAGGGCCTTGCGGGCAGTCACTTCCACCTCGGCCAGGTCCTGGCTTCCGTCCAGCACAATGTCGCCGAGCGACAGCACGCCCGTCTGCTTTTTTAGTTGAAATTCAATTGATTGACTGGCGTACCCCACCATGCTGACCTCGCAGCGGTAGCTGCCCGTTGAAAGACCTGCCAGCGTGAAGGTGCCGTCCAGGTCGGTTATTTCGCCTTTAATAAAACTGCTGTCGGCAGCATCGAGTAGCAGGATGTTGGCAAAGGCCAGGGGTTCGCCTTGTGCTTCGAGGATGTGGCCTTTCACCTGCGTTTGGGCGGAAAGGGCGGCACCAAAGCACACCGCAGCGGCCAGGATTAGGAGAGATTTGATAGATTGTTTCATGACTTGGGGAGGTATTTTTTTAATGAAAATGAGTTCGGTAAATCACTGTGATTTCAAAAAATCACCGTGATTTGAATAACATAATCTGGTGGAGGAATCTGTCAGGGTTTATTGGGCCATCTGAATCAGGCGTCAGTCCTGGACCTTCCATCCATTGTCCGTCAGGGTCAAGCCGTTCCATGGCGCATTGATACATCAGGAAAGCAGCCAACCGGGGGTAAACGTCCGCTTCTTCGGTTTGGTAGGCGGACTGCATGGCCGTAGTGGGCGCTGTTGAAGATGCCGTGGCTTTGGGCTTGGATTCCATGCCCGGTTCAGGACCGGCGGCATGAGGCAACGGCAGGTGGTTGTTTTCAGGCTGTAGGGTGGCCAGGGCCGCCAGTAGCATGGCAGCGGCCAGAAGAATATATTTCATGATAAATAGATTTTTAAATTATGGAGAAACGGGGCTGGGTGTATGGCCGGCGTGACCCGAAGTCAGGCCTCACGGCAATTGTTTACGCCATGGTTGCGTACACGCTGTTACCGTATTTATTTGAAATGAGGCTAATCCGTCCACGCCCATAAAATATTTACGATTTTCCATTCACCATTGATTTTCCCAAGATGGATGTAATCAAAGAAGGCAAATTTGTTCTGTACGGCTTTGACGGTCGCTATATTATGGGAGATGTCGAATAATATGACCTCTACTTTCAAGGGTTCTTTAGGGTCGACACCCGCCTTGTATAATTTCGTGTAGTCGAATGTTTTTGTATAATACAAAAGCGTTGCTGCAGTCATATTGTCCAATTTCTCTTTTTTGTTTTCATCCTTACCGATTACCCTTTTTGCCAAATCAGGATGCAATGCTTTTTCTACCCTCAAGGTATCGTTGTATTCAAGGCCTTCAAGATAATCCAATACGGCTTCCCTGATTAGCAGCGTGTCGTTTTCTGTTTGGCCCAAAAGCTTGCTGTTCAATGAAAAAAGTATGGTAATAACCATCGCCAATTGGAACAACTGACGGTACTGAAATCGAAAAAGTGGATGTAGCATTTTTTATAAATTAATGGATTGAAATTCAAATCATGGTGATTTTGAAAACCACCATGATTTGTCGAAAGTCAGGTCACTTCACTGCATCAGCCGCCTGCTTCGTATCCGTAAACTGCTGGAAAGCTACGATTTTCCCATCTTTCAGCGTCCACAAATGCGCCGTTTGCGAGTTAATGGTCTTCCCGGTTGCCTTGTGCTTCGCCTCGTAGCGCAAGGTGGCCAGCACCATGTTGTTGGACATTTCGTGCAGTTGGATATTGGTCAAATTCCAATACTCCCACTCCGCTCCAATGCGGGCGAAGACGCCGTTCAGCACGGCATCAGGTCCCTCGTACGGGTTGCGATCGGCGTAAGGGAAACCCTCGGCCTCGTTCCAGACGATATTGGCATCCATTGCTCCCAAAGCACCGGGAATGTCGCCTTTGGCAAATGCCTGGTACAGGCCGTCCACGACTGCCACGTTGCCCGGTGCCGACACGACACCGAGTTGCGACAGCAGCGCCATGTTGTCGAAAAAGTCCTGTTCCTCAGCAATCCGTCCGTCGGGGCTCATGCGGACAATCGTGCTGCCACTGAATTCGACCAGGTTACCCGTAGCAGGGATGCCAAAAAAGTCGCTCGTGTGCTTGCCCTTGAACGTCCAGTGCTTGACCAGTTGGTCGCCCTCGCCGAAGATGTTGTTGATGGTAAACTTGCCTTCGGAAAAAGCAGAAAGCAGCGCTTTATAGTACCCTGCCATGCCCTCAATTCCCACTACGTTCTCTGGTTCAGCGTGCATAATCACGTCCTCAGTGAAATGATCGGCATTGAAAAGTTCGAACCGGCCCTCGTTGATGATGGCATCCCAGGTCTCCGTGTACATTTTGATGTTGGCGGCCACCTTGGGGTCAGCATGCTCCAGTGGCAACAGCATGGATTTTGCGATTTTCCATTGGCCGTCTTTTTTCAGCATTGCATTGGCGTAACGGCCGGTGACATGGATGGGAATGTCGTACACATTGGTTTTACCGTTCACCTCGTAGGTGCCGCTCGCTACCCAGGCATGCTCCCGGTCTGACCAATTGACACCCAGTTGCCGGATGAAAACCATCGCATTGTTCTTCACAAACTGGTCGGCGAAGTAGGCGGCGATGTTGTCAGCGCCTTTGATTTCCTTGCCCTCCGCATCAATGCGCACGGCATCGTCGAGGTACATCTTCCGGATGGCTTCGTGGTCGCCCTGGTTGTATGCGTTCATAAAATTGCGGGCAAACTCCTGCATTTCGTGTTCGTCTGTGGCCGATTGGGCTTGCAGGTTGCCGAAGTTAATGGCGAAGAGAAGGATGATTGGAAAAAGCAAATTTTTCATGATGGATATTTTTTTAGAATTTTTAAAAAAGGAAAATCACCGGCAGGACAAAAGCCCTACTTATCCACTACGACGTCCCCATTTACCGACGACGCACGGGCGAACGGGGTCAGCACGGACCTGGCGATTTTCCACTGGCCGTTGTCTTGTGTCATCACGTTGGAATACTCACCCATTTCCGGGACTTCAAATTCAAACTTGCCGGTGTTGCTAAAAACTGCGAAAGTGCCACCGGTCACCCAGGCATTTTCACGCTCCGACCACGTAAGCTCAATTTGATTGATCAACAGGGTGGCGTTGTTGTCCCTGAACTGCTCGGCAAAGTAGGCGGCGATTTGGTCCCTGCCGGTCATTTTCCGGCCTTCTTTGTCAATACGGACGGCATACTCCGTGTACATTCCCCGGATGGCTCCAAGGTTTTCCTGATTGTAGGCAGTTTCGAAACTGCGGGCAAATGCCTGCGCACTGGCTTCATCCGCTGCGGATTGAGCTTGTATTTCAAAAGATGTAGCAGTGAAGAGAAGGACGATTGGAAAAAGGAAATTTTTCATGATTGCTTTCATTTGAAAAAATGATTATTTAAAAATAGAAGGTAAATGAAGCTGCGAAAGAACAGCCTGCCAATTCATCCTGCGGCCGCCCCTTCCATCGCTTCCGCATATTGGTGCAGGGGCGTTTTGGCCGGCTTGAAATGTACACCCAAATCCCGGGTGGCCAGTGCATTGCTGTACACCGTGCAGGGCTGCCCGGCAGGTTCTTTCCCGTTGAGCATCAAAGAGATGTCGGACACCCGGTAGCTCTCGCTGGTAATCAGGTAGTTCTTGCCATGCAGGTTTTGGCGGGTAGCTGCCTGGTACACTGATGCTCCAACATCTGCTACGTCCACGACCGCCCAGTTCACGTCCCGGTCGTAGAACATCTGGATGAATGGGTTGGGGGCGATTTTATTTTTGAACAGAAACTGGATGCCCATCGAGGTGGAATCTTCCCGTGCCGACATCGCCATGCCCATCACGCCTACCGGCGAAACGGTGGTGATTTCAAAACCTAAGTCGGGATGGCCGGCGATGAACCGGTTGACGGCCTCGTTGGCGAGGAATTTCGCCTGGGCATACGGGTGGTTCTCCTCGCTGAAGTAGGGTTTGTCGTTTTCTGAAAATACCTGCCCATCTGCCAGGCCCTCCGGCGGTAATGGGAAATTGGTGTTGTATGCTGCCACCGAAGCGATGAACACCACCTTTTTGACTGATGGCGTTTCGCTGACCACCTGCAGAAAGTTCTCCGTCCCTTTGATGGTCGGGTCGAACAGGTCCCGCTGCGGGTCTTCCACGTCCAATTGGAACGGCGTGCCGCCATGCACGAGGATGTCGCAGCCTGCGGCAAATGCTTTCAGTTGGTCGATGTTCTGCACATCCAGGGAGGCGAGTTCCATGTTCGCCGCATTGGTCAGGCTGGACAAGTGCGCATATTTTTCTTTGTTGGAAATATCCGTAGCCGATACTTTGACCCGGTACCCGTTTTCCAAAAATTGTTGGGTGACGTAGCTGCCGATATACCCGCCGCCGCCGATGATGCCTGCTGTTTTCATGATTGATTGTTTTTAATTAAATCAAGGTGATTTTTTCACAAAGGGACTCCTTCGGAGCAAAATCACCTTGACTTGATGAATGTGATATTACTTATTGCACCCGGCTCACCCGGCGGTAGATTTCGACTGCTTTGATTTTATCATACAATGGCCCGAGTTTTTCACTCGACGCCACAAAAGCCGGGTCTTCATGTATTTTCGTGTAAGCCTCGGCGCTGGGCCAAACTCCCTCGAAATAGTATTGGTAGTCCTTGGTGTCTGCGTTTTCTGTTTTATAGAAAAAATAACCTGCACCAGGGTATCCCAGCCCTGCGATGACATCGTTCATTTCCTTCAGGGCAGCCGACCATTCTGCTTCCGTCATGCCCGCCGGCAAATTGAAGAGATGAATGCTCTTACTGGCAGCCGGAGCGGGTGGCTGATCGTCGTTGTAGATTTCCCGGGCACAGAGGTATTTGTCGCCCTGTTTTTCCCAAACGCACATGTACTTGCCCGTGCCGATGACCTTACCGTCAGCATCCTTGTAAGTCGAGGTGCCTACTTCGGTCACCTGGCTGCCGTTGGCGTACACATCTACCGTTTGGAAGGAATAGGTCATGCCTTCCGGCCTGTTAGCCAGTTCCCGTTCCAGGCTCTGGCGGATGGCTGCCTTGCCTACTTGCGTAGACTCGCCATCGGGCATGCTCACCGCATCGTGGGTGTACAGGCTCATGAGTGCCTCAATGTCCCTGGCATTCAGGGCGGCAGCCCAGGCGTCTTCCATTTTCTGGAGGTCCGACTTGATTTGGGCCAGGTCGGGCTGAGATTCGGAGGTCGGTTGACAGGCAGTGAAGGCCAAAAGGCAGGCCGCCAACAGGGTAAAAAAAAGATTGGATTTCATGTTTAAATTAGTTTTTAAAAAGTGAAAATTCAGTTTCAGAGGTTGTATCCGATGTAAATCAGGATGGTCATCATACAGCTTGCCTACCTGCCACTGCAATCCTCGGAAGGCCGGTGCGTGAAAGCCGTACAGTCGGCCGACCATTTGGCAAACACTGCATTAGCAGGAGGTACAGCGGGCGCCGCTATTTTTTCATAATAGGCCAGAAAGTCCTCAGCCCTACCCTTCATTTCCTCACGATAGTGGACGAAAGCTGAAAACCTGTTTGCGGAAGGCGTGGCCGCCGGGGCAGGCTTGGCGTTCGGTTCCCCGTGCATGAGATCGGCAAATTCTGCGTAATAATTGACGGATTCGCTGTGGGCTTTTCCGACGGTTGTGGCTTGCGCACCGAGGGTGGCGGGTAAAAGGCCGAGGGCCAATGCTGAAAGAAGAATGGTGATGACTTTCATTTTTTAATGGTTTTTATAAAATATGGTTGTTTTCTCTCCGCTCTCCCGTGCCCTGACTAAAAATGGGGCACGGGTGCGGTGGCTGTTTTCATTTGGATTTTGAAGTTCTTCCGAAGTTTTTCACCAAAACCATCTGCCCGTTTTAAAGGCTTTTTTGAAATGGTGAAATCAACTTCGTGAATGATTGGTACAAAGATGTGGGTGAACGGCAGGAGGGAGCTACCTCTCATCGTTCAACGGTTACCAGGCAGGTTGCATAGCGGTTTTTTTTCTTTACTTGCTATGTTGCAAATTGGGAAATAGCACCACCCTAACTCTTTGATAATGAGCTAAAAATGTGTTGCATGGCAGGAAAAACGGCTGGTGAAAAACTTCACCCCCTCACCTTCATCGGCCGCTCTCCAAACTCCTCCAAAAAGGCATCGGAGAAATTATTCAGGGCGGAATAGCCGACTTCGTAAGCAATTTCCGAAACGGTCAGGTCGGTCGTCAGCAGCAAATGCCTGCCGTGATGCAGGCGGATGGAACGGATGAACAAGCTGGGAGATTTGCCCGTCAGGGCTTTCACTTTGCGGTAGATCTGACTGCGGCTCATGGCGAGGGCCCGTTCCAGGTGCGGCATTTCAAAGTCCGTGTCGGACAGGTTGGCCTCCACGATGGAGCGGATTTTTTGCAGGAAGGCATCCTCGGGGTCGGGAGGAGTGGAAATTGGAAATTGGGGAAGTGGGGAATTGGCATCCTTGTCAATTTCCAAATTTCCAATTTCCAATTTCGAATACCTGGCTTGCAGCTTCCGGCGCAGTTCGAGCAGGTTTTCGACCGTCACCATCAGTTCTTCCTGGTTAAAAGGTTTTGCCAGGTAAGCATCAGCGCCCCGCCGCAGCCCTGCCAGGCGGCTCTGCACATCTGCTTTGGCGGTGAGTAAAATGATGGGGATGTGACTGGTGCGCTCGTCCTCTTTGAGGGTTTCCAGCACCTCGAAGCCGTCTTTGATGGGCATCATCACATCACTGACGATAAGATCAGGCACCGTTTCGAGGGCTTTTTCGATACCGGCCTGGCCGTTGTAGGCGAAGTCGAGCCGGAATTGGCCCTCGAGACAGGCCGTCAGGTATTCCACCACGTCGGGATTGTCCTCCACCAGGAGAATTTGAGGACTATCCTCGTCGAGCTCGATTCTCCCTCTGCCCCCCGAAACAGGAAGTTCTGCGGTATTGTTTTCAGAAATTTTAGCAGGATTTAGCGTTACAGGTTCCCCCTTAGGAGTCAGGGGTGAAAGCTTCACAGGTAATTTCACCCAAAATGTACTACCCACTCCAACCTCGCTGTCCACGGATATTTCACCACCCATCGCCCAGACTAACTCACTGGCAAGTGAAAGCCCGATACCTGAGCCGCCGGCTTTGGCGTGTTCCTGGTTTTTTGCCTGAAAAAACCGCTCGAACAGGCGTGGCAGTTCGTCAGCCGGAATGCCGGGACCTGAGTCAGATACTGAAACGAGCAGAAAATTATCCTTGAGGTCCGCTCGCAAAATCACCTTCCCTCCCGATGGCGTGAATTTGATGGCATTTGACAGCAGGTTGTGGATGACTTGCAAAAAACGCTCGGGGTCGTAGTCCATCACGATGCTGGACTGGTCGCTCTCCACCCGCAGCATTACGTTTTGGGCATTGGCGAGGGAGTGCAGGCTTTCGGCGATGTATTTTAAATAAGTCAGTACATCTCCCTGGATGTAGTTGATTGTCAAAGTTTTGGACTCCAGCTTCGCCAGGTCGAGAATTTGGTTGATGAGCCGCAACAGCGATTCGCCGTTTCGATTAATCAAGCCCAGCATGCTCTTTTTCTGGGTGTCTGTTTCAACCTTTGAAAGTTGTTCCCCCATACCCAAAATAACGGTGAGCGGGGTGCGGAACTCATGAGTGATATTTGTAAAAAAACGACTTTTGAAATCGTTCAGCTCCTGGAGGCGATCGGCTTCCACCTGTTTTTTTTCCTGTAGCAAGTGGCTTTCTTTGAGCGCAAAATCGGCTTTTTGCCTCGCCTCTTCCTGCTTTTTTTGCCGATAGGCTAAACCCAAAGAAAAAATCAGGATTTCAATTGCAGTGCAAATTTTAAGGTAAAAAACAGTGTAAGAAATGAGCTGAACCCTCGAGATAAATGTCAAAACGAGCCCCAGGGTGATGGTAGCAATCCCCGCCGCAATGAAGTATCCCTTCGGATCCCTGGTCCTGCACAGCGGGTAAATGAACATGACCCCCGAAATGATGACCAGTACGATGTAAAACATGGACATGCGGTCATCAATTACGTAGCTGAAATTGTAGCGAAATGACAGAAAAGCAAAAACTGCCATCGACGGCACACCCAGCCATATCACGTAGCGAAAATACCGGTCCCATTTGGGCAGCAGGCGTTCCAGATCCAAAAAACTGCGGATGAACGCCAGCCAGCACATCAGTCCCAGGTAAATGGAAATTTTGAACAGATTGTAGTAGGCTGGCTGACCTGAAAATACGAAGTTGCCAATCCAATCCTCAATATCATCAGTAGTGTACGCCGAGTAAACTACCACCATCAGCAGGTACCCGGAGTAGTAAATGTAGCTGAGGTCCCGGACGATGAAAAACTTGATGAGGCTGTAGAGCAACATCATCAGCAGGAACCCGGTGAAGAGGGCATTTCCCGTTTTGGTGTACACCAATTTATCGTAAAAAACAGACAGTGGCTGAATATAAGTGAAAAAGGAAGGCGGCAGGTAAGTCCGCTCGCTCTCACCCCGGAAGTACAGTGTCACCACTTCTCCTGGAGGTATCTGCAATTTGAACAAGGTGCCATATCTTGTCGGGGTGAAATTTTTCTGTTCTGCAGGGGTAAAAGAACCGTTGACTTCTGATATCCAGGTGCCGTTTTCCGCCAGCCTGAACAGCGTGATGTAGGTGAAAGTATTGGTAAAATTAAGCACCCATTCGCTGTGCATCTCATCTTCGGGCAAGCGGTTTTCCAATTGTATCTTTCCCCAGTAACGTTGATGACCCTGGGTCTCGAAGCTCTTTTCGGGATATGCCACAAACAAGTCCTGCACCTCCGGCCGAACGATATCCTCGATGGTATATCCCGTTTTCGTATCGGGCAAAACCTGCAAATAATTTCGCAATTGATGGTTTTCGGGGCTGCTCAGGATGTAGGGCTGGGAGACGGTATCCGTAGCAGGCGGAGGGCTGGCAGGATTGTTACACCCGGCAAAAAGGTACAGCAGTGTACAACCCAGAAAATGGTAAATTTTTTTTCCCAAAATGGACATTTGTTTGAAAGCAATCCGCCAAGCAAGCAACCTGACTACTTGTGTGAAAACAAATATCTAAAATAATACCGCACGGGGCTTTATTTTTCATTGACTAACCATGCAAACACCCCTCAAATCTTTACTTCGCTTCCGTATATTTTTTGAAATTCTCCAGAATCACCTGCCACCCCTGCCGCTGCATATCCACGGGGTTCATCGTCTCCGCTTCGAAGGCTTCCATGACGAACGTTCCGGCATCTGTGGGTGAGAATGTAACCTGCACCTGCCTTCCATCGCCGAGGGTGTATTCGATGCGCTGGTGTTGTTCCACTTTGTCGTATACGCCCTCGAAATCGAAGCCGAAGCTGCCGTCTTTGGCTTCCATGCGGTAGTTGAACTTGCCGCCCGGGTGCAGGTCATTTTCCGCACGGGGCGAGTGCCATGAGTCGGAGGCGTGGTTCCAGTTGACGACGTGTTCGGGCTGCGTCCAGCAGTCCCAGACTTTTTCGAGCGGAGCCTTGACCGTGGTTTCGACCACAAGGACCATTTTACCCTCACCGTCAGCAGCTTTCCGGATTTTTTCGATGTCTATTTTTTTCATCGTCATCATGGCGCCGGTGGCTCGCTGCGCCCGTACGGGGTCCGGGTCGGCAAGCAATTTCAGCAACTCGTCCGGCACGATTTGCCAGCTTACGCCAAAGGGATCTTTCAGCCAGCCACACTGGTCTTCCCTGCCGCCGTTGGCGGTGAGTTTTTCCCAAAAATAATTCACCTCTTCCTGCCCCGGGCAGTGTACGACGAAGGACAGCGCCTCGTTGAAGCCAAAATCTGCCTCCATCGTGTCGTCCATGACCATGAAAGTCTGGTCGCCGCCGAGCCGGAACTGGGCATGCATGACTTTGCCTGCATACGCCCCGCCGTCGTCGCCGTAGCGCATGATGCCATCCACGGTCGAGCCTTTGAAAACCGAAGTGTACAGATTCAGTGCCGCTTCCGCCTTGCCACTCCGGTCGCCCGTGAAGAGCAACGCAGGCACGAAACGCCGGCCGCCTACATCCGAGAGTTTACCCCAGGAAATCTGCCACGACAGGCCGTAGCGGTCCTGAACCCAGCCGTACTTTTCGCTCCAGGGATACTTGTCGAGCGGCATCATCGCCGAGCCGCCGTCGGAAAGTTTAGCCCAAACGGCATCCGTTTCCGTCTCCGTTTCCAGGGTGACATAAAAAGAGATGGAGGGGTTAAATTTAAAATGCGGCCCTCCGTTCAGGGCATTTAAGCGCTGCCCGTTCAGGCTAAAGTCCACAAGAAAAACTGCCTCACCCTGCCGCCGGACGTTTTCAACTTTTGAGTTGTTGAAAATGGAGGTGTAGAAACTGGCGGCTTCTTCGGCCTGGTTATCGAACCAGAGGAAGGGGGTGACCGGATGATTGTTCGTCATGATGGTTATTTTTTAATTGAAATATTTGACCTTGAATCCGAGTCAATTGAATTCGGTTTAAACCTCCGCTATCTCCTTCACCACCGCCAGCGCTTTCGGAAAAATCCCCTTGAAATAATCCGCATACTCGCCGTCCATATCGATGATGGCAGTCAGTTCCGTTCCGCCATCCGTTTCCCGGAGAGAGTAATTTTCAAAAAGCCCGGACCAGCCCGCCGAGAGGTCTTCGACCCCTTCTTTTATCTCGCCGAGGTGCTCAAACGACATGAATTCATTGGGTACCAGCCGGGCGATACGACTGACCATGCCGCTGCCGCCGGGCGAGAGAAATTTGATTTTACTGCCCTCCTTCCAGTCGCTTTCGGCGTAGGAGCCTTCGGTGAAAACAGCAGTCCAGCGACGGTAGTTGGCGTCGTCCCAGAGTGCTTTCCACACCCGTTCACGGGGGGCTGAGATGGTGATGGTGAAGGTGAGTTTTTCCATTTTTTCTTTTTTTGATGTGTTTGAAGGGTTTGAGGAGTTTGATGGGCTCGAAGGTTTTGAGGAGTTCATGTCACACCTCAAAACCTGTCAAACTCACAAATTAAGCCTTCTCATTAGCCGGATGATCATAATTTACCATCCACTGTACCCCAAACCTGTCAGTGAACATCCCGAAATAGGCGCCCCAGAAGGTATCCGCCAGCGGCATGGTGATGACACCGCCCGCCGACAAACTGTTGAACAGGCGGTCCGCTTCTTCCCTGGTTTCCGCATTGATGGAAATATTGAAAAGATTGCCCTGTATGCCGTTAGGGAAGGAAGGCGGGCAGTCGCTGCCCATGAGGGTGCATGGGCCGATGGGCAATGAGACGTGAAGGATTTTGTTTGCATGGCTTTCAGGTACCGGTTCATCGCCGGGCGGCATGTCGCTGAAGCGGGAAATCATGTCGAACTCCCCGCCAAAAACGGATTTGTAGTGGTTGAAAGCTTCTTCGCAGTTACCATTGTAGTTGAGGTAAACGTTTAGAAATGGCATATCGGATGATTTTTAAATGGTGAAATATTTTGTTTCAAAAGTACACCCAAAGATAAACTTTTGATCAATCAAAAGAAACTATTTGTTTCATTAAATGAAAAATATTTTCACCGCCAGTGCTACCCTTTTTTCCTTTTTGAAAGATTCTCTGCCACCCGGAGCTTCACAATCTTTCCAATCAGTTCCAGCGGCACCGGCTCATCGTTTGGAAACTGCACGGAGCCTTTGCCCTGCTTGTATTTTGAAAGTACTTCGGCAAATTCAACCTGGCCGTGGCTTTCATCACTTGAACACAAGCGACTTGAACACCTTCTTCAACCGTGTGTATTTTTCATCTTTTTGTTTTAAAAATCAGGAACACCTTCCAGGCTGTCAGAACGTGAAGAAGGAACAATTCCCGCAACATTTGTCCAACACTCGGAGTAGTATTGTTTTTATTACAACACTAACAAATTAATTATTTTCTTAAAACAACCAAACGCCTTATTTTATAATGATTGCAATGTTTTTTCAAAAAAAAAATTTTGAATTGCATAATTTTATCTAAATTGCCAATCGATTTTCTTTTCATATCCCAAATTTTATCATAAACCTCTTTTCATTTTACTGAACTACAAGTACTCGCAGGTCACACTAACACATTATTCTTTTTATCAATAACCGTATTTTAAAAAGCTGTGAAAACCTCCCCTTTCAGATTGGCTACGCAATTGCCGCCTGCTGCTCTTATTTCAATAGTGGACTGCGGCAAGATTTTATAACTTAATTTATTGAGAAAACTTTACAACCATGAGAACAACTGTCAAGCCTGCAAGCTTCGTGCTTACCTGCTGCCTGTTTTTCCTGACTTTACTACTGACAATTCCGCTCTACGGCCAGCTTAAATCAAAAGCTGACCTGGCCCGCCAGTTGCTTCAGAGCAATCAGGAAAAGTCCGGCTTTTCACAAAATGACCTCCGTACCATGAGGGTTTCTTCGGAAACTTTCAGTAAAAAAAGCGGTGTCACGCATGTCTATTTTCAGCAGTTCATCGGGGAAATTCCGGTAAACGGTGCGATCCTGAATGTCCACGTCACAAAGGATGACAAGTTGCTGACCTCGGGCAGCACCTTCGTCAATGGCGTCAGTTCAAAGCGGGGAGGCGAGTCTCCCTCCCTGACACCTGAACAGGCCGTGCTGGCCGCTGCAAAAGCGCTGAACCTCCCGACAGAGGGGGTACTTAAACAAATCAAAAGTTCCCATGGGCCTTTGCAGGAAACTGTTTTTGACAAAGGCAAAATCGCCAGCCAGGACATCAAGGTACAATTGATCTACCAGCCCGTCGGAAAAGGGCAGGTTAGCCTTGCCTGGCAGGTTGAACTTTACGAAGTCAATCAGGCCAACCACTGGCTTGCCTGGATTGATGCCCGCACGGGCAGGTTACTCGATAAATACAACCTGATTCTTTCCTGCGATTTCGGAGGCCCGGAAAGCTGCCAACACAACCATGAGCATCTTCCCACAGAGAAGACGCCCGATGCAGACTTCTTTTTTCCACCTGCAAGCCCTGCAATGTCAGGCTCTTACAACGTCTACCCTATCCCGGTGGAAAGCCCGAACTTCGGTGGCCGAAGTCTCGTCACCAACCCTGCTGACCCCATAGCCTCTCCATTCGGCTGGCACGATACTGATGGCGTAGCCGGACCCGAATTTACCATTACCAGAGGAAATAACGTCCATGCTTTCGAGGCCGGCGACAACTCAGGCTTCAGCCCGGATGGCGGGGCATCGCTGGTGTTTGACTTCCCTATTAATACCACCTGGAGTGCGGGCGATCAGTCGGAGGCAGCGACGATCACCAACCTTTTCTTTTGGAATAACCTCTGCCACGATGTGTGGTATCAGTATGGTTTTGATGAAATAAGCGGAAACTTCCAAACAAACAACTACGGCAACGGTGGCGTTGGCAATGACCATGTTAATGCCAGAGCGCAGATCAGCCTTTGGTGTAATGCCACGTTTGGCACTCCTGCAGACGGGAGTTCACCAACGATGAATATGTACATTGCAAATTGCGGCATCACCCTGCATGATGGGAGTCTTGACAATGGGGTAGTCGCACACGAATATGGCCACGGCATATCCAACCGCCTGGTAGGTGGCCCCGCCAACGTTAGCTGCCTTGGCAATGCCGAGCAAATGGGAGAAGGCTGGAGCGACTGGATTGGACTAATGATGACCATTGAACCCGGTGATGCAGGTACTGACAGCCGGGGTATTGGTACCTTTCTTTTAGGCCAACCGGCAAACGGCTCAGGTGTCAGGGTATATCCTTACACTACCGACATGACCGTCAACCCTGATACTTACGATGCCATCAAAACCACGACCAGTGTACACCGGACTGGCTCCGTCTGGAATGCCATGATTTGGGAAGTTACCTGGGCATTGATCGATCAATATGGTTTTGATCCTGACTTTTACAATGGAACCGGCGGTAACAACATCGCCATGCACATTATCATTGAGGGGATGAAACTGACACCTTGCAGTCCCGGCTTTGTAGATGCCCGTGATGCCATTCTGGCGGCAGACATGGCCCTTTACGGCGGCGCTAATCAATGTCTCATCTGGGAGGCATTCGCCAAAAGAGGTTTGGGCTTTAGTGCCGATCAAGGCAGCTCTGGCAGCCGCACCGATGGTACAGAGGCATTTGACCTGCCGCCATCTTGTTTTCTTGATGTAGTACAGGAAATGATTGCCGTTTGCCAACCGGATGACGCCGTCTACGATATAACAATTGGAGATGGCTTTGCCGGAAATGTTACGCTTAGCGCATCCGGCCAACCTGCCGGAGTTACCGTTGCTTTTTTACCAAATCCTGTCTCATCACCCGGCACAAGCACCATGACCATCGGCAATACCGGCGCTGCCGCTGCCGGTACTTACACGATCACTGTTTCGGGTACGGATGGAGTTATAACAAAAATGGACGATGCGGATTTAGTCATTCAAAGCGGAGTACCTGCTGCGCCGGTCTTGCTGACGCCTGCTGACGGCGCCACTGACGTCGTCAACCCTAACCTCACCTGGAACCCGCTGTCCTCTGCTGAAACTTATGAGGTTCAGGTGGCCACAGACCCCGCATTTAACAATATTGTGATTAGCGCAACGGGACTGACCAATGAAAGCTACCAAACTACCGGGCTCGCAGCATTGACGACTTTTTACTGGCGGGTGAGAGGTGTAAATGCCTGTGGCACAGGAATGTATACGACATTCTCATTTACGACCGCAAATGTTGTGTGTGATATTTGGGCAAGTACGGATGTACCGGTAGTTATACCTACTACTGTTGCCACTGTTAATTCAACACTTGACATTGCATCTTGCGGGAGTATTACAGATTTGAACGTCAAGAACCTTGACATTTCACACACCTGGATCGATGACCTCATTATCGATCTAATCAGCCCTGCCGGTACAACGGTCCGGCTCATGAACCGGCCTTGTGGCCAAGAAGACGACATACTGATCAACTTCGACGATGAGGCAGCCAGCCCGAATTTCCCATGTCCACCGGTTGACAATGGCAACTATCAGCCCTTTGAAGCACTCTCGGCTTTTGACGGAGAGAATATGGAAGGTACCTGGACGCTTACAGTGCAGGATGTTTTCAATGCAGATGGCGGTTCACTTAACAACTGGTCGCTTGAAATCTGCTATATCCCCTCCGGTAGTCCTTTTGTACTGCCTGCTGACGGTGCCTCTACGGTGGCTTGTCTCGCTCAGGCAACCCAACCCGAGCCCCCCAACGTTGTAAGTTGTGGTGTTCAGATCATGCCTTCCGGTCCGGTCATTACGGACAGCCCGGACCCGCTAACCTGCGAAGGAACCAGGACCTATACCTGGACGTACGACGATGGCTTTGGCAATGTTGAAACCTGGAGTTTTGTCTACACCATCGAGCGGGAACCTTTCTCGGTACCTGCCAATGGTAGTACAACCGTGGCCTGCCTTGCTGCCGCCACTACGCCAACGCCGCCTGCGGTGCAGAGTAATTGTGGTGAAACATTGACGCCGACAGGACCAACCATCGTCGACAACCCGGATCCGCTGACCTGCGAAGGCACCAGGACTTACACCTGGACCTACGCCGACTGCGAAGGCAACTCAGCAACATGGAGTTTTGTCTACACCATCGAGCGGGAACCTTTCACCGTACCTGCCAATGGTGGTACAACCGTGGCCTGCCTTGCTGCCGCCACTACGCCAACGCCGCCTGCGGTGCAGAGTAATTGTGGTGAAACATTGACGCCGGCAGGACCCGTCATCGTCGACAACCCGGATCCACTGACCTGCGAAGGCACCATGACTTACACCAGGACCTACACAGATTGCGAAGGGAACTCAGCAACCTTGAGTTTTGTCTACACCATCGAGCGGGAACCTTTCTCCATCACTACCCCCAACGGGTCAGCAACAGTCGCATGCCTCGCCGCTGCCACGCAGCCAACACCGCCTGTGGTACAAAGTGATTGTGGTGAAACGCTGACGCCAACCGGTCCGACCATCGTCGACAACCCGAACCCGCTGACCTGCGAAGGAACCAGAACTTACACATGGACTTACACCGATTGTGAAGGAAACTCCGCAACCTGGAGCTTCGTCTACACCGTCGAGCGGGAACCATTCACCGTACCTGCCAATGGCACTGCAACGGTAGCTTGCCCATCGTCGATGACGCAGCCAACGCCACCCGCAGTGCAGAGTAATTGCGGTGAAACACTGACGCCGACAGGACCCGTCATCGTCAACAACCCGAACCCGCTGACCTGCGAAGGAACCAGGACTTACACCTGGACTTACACCGATTGTGAAGGAAACTCCGCTACCTGGAGTTTTGTCTACACCGTCGAACGTCTACCATTCAACGTGCCAGCCAATGGCACTGCAACGGTAGCTTGCCCATCGTCGATGACGCAGCCAACGCCACCCGCAGTGCAGAGTAATTGCGGTGAAACTTTGACGCCGACAGGACCGATCATCGTCAACAGCCCGAACCCGCTGACCTGCGAAGGAACCAGGACTTACACCTGGACTTACACCGATTGTGAAGGAAACTCCGCTACCTGGAGTTTTGTCTACACCGTCGAGCGGGAAGATTTCTCCGTACCTCCAAGCAGTTCGACATCCCTGGAGTGTCCCTCGGAGGTAGTCGTGCCAACGCCACCCGTGGTCACAAGCCACTGCGGCGAAGTATTGACGCCAACCGGACCGTCAATTGCGAGCACCACCAACGCATTTGGTTGTGAGGGTTCCCGGACATACACCTGGACCTACACCGACTGTGAAGGTAACTCGCATGACTGGAGCATGACGTTCAATTTCCTTTACACGATTGACTTTACCGGACCTGAAGACGTGACGTATTACGTAAGTTGCTTACTGCATGCTGTTGAGCCGGTTCCGCATGTTTTGTACAACAATTGCGGACAGCTCATTTCAGCAGCAGGGCCATTTGTAACGAAGGAGCTTGCACCCGGCGGCTGTTCCGGTAAAATCACTTATACCTACATCTACACGGACTGCGGAGGTCACAGCCATTCCTGGACCACGACCTACATCATCATTGACGACGAAGCACCGCAGGGCACTTGTCCAAACGTTGATGAAAATAACCTGGCCTGTGTCGGTGATGTGCCTTGCCCGGACGATTATGATTTTACTGCTAAAATAAACGAGTTGCTGGATGCCGGCAATTTCTTCGACTATTGCAACGGCAACGACCTCGTCGTAACCCTCGACAGCTGGACTGACCTCTGGCAGTGTTCCGATGCAGATGGAGACGGCGTTTACACCTTCGGACGCACTTTCTATTTCACCATTGCCGACCAATGCGGCAACGAGTTCCCGGAACTTTGCTCCGTGACCTACTCCGGCGTTTGCCAGCCGATGGCCACTTATCCTGAAGAAGTGTGGGGGCTGCAGAGCGAACTCACCGGTAATTACGGCATCAACCTGCAAACCATCGAGTCGCTGCTCAGTGGCTACGGCCCACTGACGATTGGCGGCGCTGACCGTTCGCTTACATTGACGGATGCGCAATGTGTGGCTGACCTTTTACCTGCCTCGGGTAACCCCGGCGTACTGGCGAATTGTCATCAGGTCAACTGCGACGGCTGTAATCCTGCCGGACCATCCGGCATGAAAAACCTCCTGGCTTCCAACACCATTGCCCTCATGCTGAACATCCGTTTCAACATGCAGAAATACGGAATGGAAGAGGCCGACATTCTGAGTATTCCGCTGGATTGCATCGAGATGCATCACACCATTTCAAACATCCGAACCTGCCCGGATGGCAATTGCATTTTCCGGATCTGGGATGCCAATGGCGTTGAATACACTTTCGATTACACCATCGGTGGCCTGTTGAAATTGACGAACCTCTACCTGAACGGTGGCCTGAACCTGACCATCGGTCAATCGGGAGTCATTGCCACCGCATTGAAAGATGCCATCATCAGGGTGAACGGTTACTGGCTCAATGGCTCGGTACAGACCAGCTGCGATGGAGCTGCTGACGCAATACCTGCCGGAGGTGGCAACAATTCGAAGCCTGCGGTTCAGGTGAAATCACCGAACATGATCGAGTTCAGTCTTGCGCCTAACCCGGCAAGGTCGGAGGTTAAGTTTGAATTGACCGAACTGGCCGAAAGCAGGGAGGTGACACTGGAAATTTACAACTACATGGGTCAGCGCCTGCTGCGCCATGATTACGGCAATGTGCGTTACCTGAATGAAAGGATCGGACTGGAAACTATCAGCACCGGCCTGTATCTTGTCATCGTGAAGGCGGGTGATGAGCGCTTTTCGAAGAAGCTGATTATCAGCAAGGATTAAGGAAACTATTGGCAAACCAGTTTTTGATTTGCTAAAAAAAAGCGGCAGCTGTCCGGAAGGGCAGTTGCCGTTCTTTTTTTAGGAAGCCATTAGAAATCACCTCATTTTTCACCCACCGATTTCATAAAAAGCAGACTGAATTTTAGTGCCACCCTCCCCGCCTTCCGGCACTTCCGTCCATGCGAAGATGATCCGGTTGCCGGCTTTTTCCACCCTTGGGAAACCACTCTGACGGGAAGCGCTGGTTCTCGCAATCAAAAAGTCAGCTCCACGCTGCCCCTCTGCCGTTACTTCTGCAGCACGAATTTCGGCCCCGCCTTCCACCTGCTCCAGCCAGACTACGAGCGTAGTTGTTTCATTTAAAAAAATCACATCCACACGACCCTCAGGTTTTCCGTTGTCCACCTGTACGGGAGGACCGAAGCTTTCACCGCCATTTTTTGAAAAAGCCACTTTCACCTGTGGCTCCTCACCGGCGGCGGTAAACCATGCAAGGGCCAATGTTTCACCTAAAGCAGCCAATGCCGGGCCGTTGACGGGGCAGCCGGTGATATGCCAGTTGTCGGCAAAAACAGCCTTGGGCGGAGTCCAGCCTTCGGCTGTTTTTTTGGTAAAATAAATATCCCGGTTCTCCTCGTCGGAGCGGTTGCGGTAGGCAACCACGGGGCCGGAAGCCGTCAGTACCGCAGCAGTTTGGCAGCAGTCGCAGACTTTGTTGTCGAGTTCAGCATCATCCGTCAACCGGCCGTTTTTATCAAAAGCTGCGCAGCGCAGCGTCATCGGGCCTCCGTGGCCGTGGTCATGACCGCCGGCTTCCTCCTGCTCACTGCCCACGGTGTTGCGGCCATCAAGCCAGGTGGCAAACATACGGCTATCCGGCAGTGGCAGCAACGAGACGAAACCATGCTCCGCCTGCACGCCATCGGTGTGCGGGACGAACGAGGGGGCCCAGGTCTTCCCGCCATCGGTGGACTGGGCAATACGGACATCGTAGTCGTAGGTGCCTTCGGCGCTCATTTGCAGCCAGTGGGCAGCCATGGCATTTTCATCGTCACGGTAAGTTGAGACGGAGGGAAAGTCAGCCCAATTGACGAACCAATTGCTGCCGGTAGCGATAGTTTGAGGTGATGACCAGGCGCCGTTTTCAAGTTTTGAAAAAACGAGTGCATCCGTGGTATCGTTCAGAAATTCAACCCAGGAGAGCAGGGGTATCCCTGAAGCAGTGATGTGCAGGTTAGGCTCACCACCGGACTGACAGGGCACCGGGAGGGATCTCAGGGCAGGAGGCGTGAAACCTGTTTCCGGCTTCAACTCGCAGGACGTCGTACCGAGTATGAGAAACGCCACAGTGATGAGGTGAAAAATGACGGGGCTGATTCTTTTTTTTGAAAAATGCGGATATTTCATAGTCTGATTTTCGATGACCGGTAAATAATCGGAATATTCCGAAGCGGGGGCAATTTCGAAAAAAATCAGATGAAATAACAAATGTTTACTCAAAGCTCACCATTCACAACCCGTTTGATGAGTTCTCCCTTGCTGTTTATATTTAGTGCCCTGTAGATATGCATGATATGCGACCGCACCGTGTCAATCGAGATATCGAGCCGGGCGGCTATCATCTTGTAACTCAGGCCATCCACGATACCCTGGACGATGTCCATCTGACGGTCGGTGAGCGTTGTGTTTGCCTGTTTTTTAGGTTTTGGTGAAAAATATTCGACGACCTTTCGGGCAATGGACGGCGACATGTAAGAACCACCCCGGCTGACATTCAGCACGGCTTCCCGGATCTTCAAAAGCGAGGTTTGTTTGGTCAGGTAGGAGCAGGCACCGGCGCAAAGGGCCGCAAAGATTTTTTCGCTGTCTTCAAATGTGGTGAGCATGATGATGTTCGCATCCGGCAACCGCTCCCGGATGCCTGGAATGCCTTCGATGCCGGACATGCCGGGCAACTGAATGTCGAGCAACAAAATTTCGGGTAAGGGCTGGGCTTCAGCATCAAGCTTTTGCAGGAATGTTTCTACGGATGAAGCTACGGTCAATACCTCAAACTGCGGGTTGCCACCAAAAAAAGTTTGAAGGCTTTCCCTGACTACGGGGTCATCTTCGACGATTGCAAGGGTAATTGTTTCCATATGGCAAAGATAAGTTTTGCCGGAGGGCGGAGGTATCACATTTTGATGTTAGTGTATAATTTTGGAAAACTAAAAATCTAGTTACCTTTCCTTTTTAAATTCGGGGCTTTTGCAAACAAATAAAACAGGCTACCTACTACTGCTTTTACTCTTGCCGCTGCTGGTGACAGCGCAGCGCTTGCCAAAACCCGATGCCATCACCATGGAAGACGGCCTCGCCTTTCGAGACGTAAAAGCCATAGCCCAGGATAGCAGGGGGTTGATGTGGTTTGGCACCACGCAGGGAGCCGAGCGCTACGATGGCCGGCGTTTCGTCAAATTTGGCAGCGATGTTCAGTCGGACTTTCCCTTTCCCGGCGATAATATTTCCGATGAAAATATGCTTTTGGTCAATGATTCCTGCCTTTGGTTGTTGGCTGATGAAGTGCTGCTCGAACTGAATTTAAATACGCTCAAAACGACCAACCTCTCAGCAGCGGCCGGTTTGAAAGGTGGGGTTTTCACACTCCGGAAAGGCGCAAACGGCACGATCTGGATTGTGACGGATGATGACCGGGAGCAACAATTGTTGCAATATCTTGGCAACAACCGCTTCCGGCAGGTGGCCACGGCGACGCACCTCCGCATTCCGTTCAACGACGTGGCGATCGATACCGCCGGTAATATCTGGTGGAGTACCAATGCGGAAGGACTTCGGCAATTCAGCCCTGCCGGCGAGTTGCTCCACGAGGTAAAACCCGACAGCATCATCTGGTTCGGTACCAAGATTTACTACACCAATATTTCCACGGACAGCCGGGGCCGGCTGTTTGTTTTTCCAAAAAGCAAAAACGAAATCTGGCACTACCACCCCGAAACAAGCCAACACGATGTGATCGCCGCCGACCTGTCCACCAAAGTTTACAGCCACGTGGAAGATTTCCGTGGCAATATCTGGTTTGCGATGTACGACGGGTTGCTTCGCTGGAGTCCTTCGGGAGAATGGACGGATTTCAGCGCCGCTTTGCACAGCAGCTTGCAGTTCACCCACATCCGCCATTTGTACGAAGACCGCACCCACCTGCTCTGGATTGCCACCGACAACGGGCTGCTTCGCTTCCCGATTGGCAGGGATATATTTCAAAACCACCTGACCGTGCCCGGCACCGAATGGGGCAACGCCATGCGGGGCATCTTTGCTGACAACGAAGGGCAGGTTTATGCTATTTGTGAAACCGGACAGAAAGGCCTTCACCGGCTGGGGAATGGTCAACGAAAAGACAGCCTGCTGATTTCCATCGAAGATTATTCATCGATTGCAGTCACCCTGAGCTATGCCGTGAATATTGTTTTTGATAAAAATGAAAATGCAGCCTGGACGGTAAACGACCAACTCCTGAAAATAAGCCTGGACAACCTTCAATGCAGCGCAGTAGAATCCTTCGATGACATTTTCAACAAAGTGAGACGCAACCCGATTTGCCTGCTTCGGGATGGGAAAATTCTGCTGGGCTCTGAATTGGAAAAACTGATCCTGTACGATCCAAAAAGCCGACATTACAAAAACTTTTTCGCTGAGGGTGCCAATAACCTGCCTTCCACCAATCCTTTGGTGATACTGGAAGATGCCTACGGTTTAATCTGGGTGGGTACGGCCTCCGAAGGCTTGTTTTGCTTTAACCGAAAGGGAAAAATGCTGGCTCGTTTTACCACCCAAACCAAACCCGCACTGGGTAAAGACCACGTACTGGCCCTGCATGCTGACAAAACGGGCAAACTTTGGGCAGGTACTTTTGGCGGTGGATTGAACTGCCTGGAACTGCCTGAGGAGTTGACAACTTTTGAAAAGTTATCAGCTTTAAACATCAGGATTTTCACCCAAAAAGACGGCCTGAGCGACAACAACGTAGTCAGCATCCTGGAAGATGAGGAGGGCAATATCTGGGCGGCCACCTACAACGGGCTGTCGTGTTACCGGGCATCCGAGGGCGTGTTCCGCAATTTTTACGAAGAAGACGGCCTGTCGAACAATGAGTTCAATTACGCTTCTTTTTTCAAAGATGACCAGGGCGGGATGTGGTTTGGCGGCATGAATGGAGTCAGTTATTTTAACCCGAAAGCTATTTTGCAAACGGAACCAAACCCGCCTCTCTGCCTCACGAATTTCACGAAATACAACAGCCGGACAGATAGTACTGTGATCCAGGTGATTGGTAAACAGACCATTGACCGTTTTATTATTTCACCGACTGATAGTTGGTTTCAACTCGGCTGGGCCCTGCCAAATTATTTCAAACCCGACAAAAACCAATTCTACGTTTGGCTGGAAGGGCTGGAAGAAGATTGGTCTTACGTAGGCAACACCCCCTTCGTACGCTACAATAAACTGCCGCCAGGCGACTATGTGCTGCACGTCAAAGGTTCCGACAGCAAGGGAAACTGGAGCAGCAGCGAGCTGAACATACCCATTCGGGTTAAGCCGTTTTTTTACCAGACCTGGCTCTTCTACCTGGTCGTGCTGGCGATGGTGGGTGGGATCGGATTCAGTATTTCCCGTGTCCGATACGAACGCAGGCTTGAAATGGAAAAAATACGCACCCGCATTGCAAGCGATCTGCACGACGAGGTCGGCTCCATGCTTTCAGGCCTATCGATGCAGGCCGAACTGCTTGAGTTCTCCGTTGCTGAAAATGACCGGCACCGCCTGCACCACATCAGCGATATCAGCCATTCTGCCGTCTCCAAAATGCGGGACCTCGTATGGAGCATCGACAGTCGACGGGATAAGGTGAAAAATCTGCTCGACCGCATGCGGGAACAAGCTGCCGATTTGCTCCAGCCCCGTGACATCACCTGCCACTTCGAACTCGGCGACCTGCCTCTGGAAAAAAAACTGCCGGTCGATATGCGCCAGCATCTTTTCCTTATTTTCAAAGAAGCTCTGAACAACGTTACCCGCCACAGCAACGCTACAAAGGTAGCTGTTCGCTTCGGCAATTTTGGCGGGCAACTCGAGCTGAGCATTCATGACAATGGCTCGCAAAATGAAAAATCAACACCGACAACCGGGATGGGCCTGTCGAATATGGTAATGCGGGCTGAAAAGCTTGGCGCTAAACTGGAGATGAAAACTATGGATGGTTTTTTGGTAAAGCTTACTATGAAACCAATCTGACCTCCATTACATCAAATGTTTTACAAAGAGCTGTTTCAACCGTACAACTTATGTTTTCAATTTAAAATTAATTGGAAAAAGATAAATCGATCTCACTTCAAGCCCTTTGACTTCCTTCGACATTGAAAAAATCCGACACACATTTTGATCTTGTGCATACGTGAATGTATTTCCTGAATCCCTAACACCACCCTCACGTTCAGAATCATCCGCCCTGGCCGTACCTGATACTTGTCAGATGTTCGTTGTGCCGAACAATCTGCCTATGGACGAACGCTGGAGGCCGAGATGTTCGAAATGCTATCCAGGGAGAGCATTTACTTCCACTTTTTCGGTTACGCTTCGAAACTACGCCACAAGCTTAGTGGTACATTTCACGCACATCGATTACGACCAGGAGCCGACCATCGTAGCCGAAGTGGAAGAGTAAGGCAAAAAAATGATGGCCGACGTGGTGCGCCTCGTCAATGACTTCGGCAACCAGAGTACCGAGTTCGCCATCATTATCGCCGCCTCCTTGCACCGGCAGGGGCTTGCCAGCACGATGGTGAATTTTATGATCGACATAGCCCGGCAGCAGGGTTGGAAACCGTGCGGGTACAGGCGCTGGCGTCGAACGAGGTGATGCTGGGCATGTTCAAGCATCGCAATTTCGAGGTGGTGAAACGGGACGGCGCTTCTTATGAGGTGGAGCTCAAACTGCGGTCCGGCAATGAAAGTTAACGATAATTTTACCTTCCGGTAAATTCTGCTTAAAGCAGCTGTTGAACTTTTACCTCTGGAATGATCCGATCGCCCGGGATATTCGATCTTCATTGATTTGCTGTCCTGTGCCTTGCATCAAAAATGACGCAAAAGGGATGAAGGTAGCTTATATTGCCTACCTTCATCCACGGTTTTTTGATCAAACCAACGTTGTTTAAACTCGACAGACGCTATGCCCGAATATTATCTAATCATTGTAATCCTGCTCTTTTTACTTGCCGCATCTGACCTGATCGTGGGCGTGAGCAATGATGCCGTTAACTTCCTCAACTCAGCCATCGGCTCAAAGGTCGCCACTTTCAGGACCATCATGATCATCGCAGCTCTGGGTATTTTCATCGGGGCCACGTTTTCCAGCGGCATGATGGAGGTAGCCCGCAAAGGCATTTTCAACCCGCAGTTTTTCCAGTTCTCGGAGGTGATGGTCATTTTCCTCGCCGTCATGATGACCGATATCATGCTGCTGGATGCTTTCAATACGTTTGGTTTGCCTACATCGACCACCGTTTCTATTGTGTTTGAGCTGCTGGGGGCTGCTGTCGTTGTGGCACTTTTGAAAATAACCTTCAACGGCGAAGGACTCGCCGACCTGCCCAATTACATCAACACGTCGAGCGCCCTGGCCATCATTACCGGCATCCTGTCCTCGGTGGTCATTGCCTTCATAGCGGGGGCGTTGATACAATATCTGTCGAGGCTCGTTTTTACATTCAACTACGCCCGCCGGATGAAATGGGTAGGCGGGATCTGGTCGGGCGCTGCACTTACGCTCATCACGTACTTCCTTCTTTTTAAAGGAGTGAAAGGCGCATCTTTCGTTTCGGAACAATTCATCGACTGGGTGAGCGCCAACACGTCCATGCTGCTGCTGGCCGCTTTCGTGTTCTGGAGCCTGACGATGCAACTGTTGTATTCATTTTTTAAAGTAAATATCCTTCGCATCATCGTGCTGGCCGGAACATTCTCGCTGGCCATGGCTTTCGCCGGCAACGACCTGGTGAATTTCATCGGCGTACCCATTGCAGGTTTCGAGAGCTTCAAGGTATGGTCGGCCTCGGGGCAGGCCGCAGAAGCCCTGAGCATGACCTCACTGAGCCAGGCCGTACGCACGGAAACTTACCTGCTGCTCATTGCCGGCATCATCATGGTTCTGACGCTGTGGTTTTCAAAAAAAGCACGCACCGTTACCGAAACCCAGGTGGCGCTCAGCCGCCAAAGTGAAGGGGTGGAAAACTTTTCGCCCAACCTGCTGGCCAGAGGCATCGTCCGCACCATGCGCAATGTGGGCAGTGCCATGCAGACAGTTATACCAAGATCGTGGATGGATAAGGTCGAGAGCAGCTTCGAGACCAATGGAGATGCAGATGCCCAGGCAGTAGACGAGCCTGCTTTCGATCTTGTGCGTGCGGCTGTTAACCTGACCGTGGCGAGTGCTCTCATCGCATTTGCTACTTCGCTCAAACTTCCGCTTTCCACCACCTACGTAACCTTCATGGTAGCTATGGGCGCATCCCTTGCCGACCGGGCTTGGGGGCTCGACAGTGCGGTGTACCGGGTGGCCGGCGTTATCAATGTGATCGGTGGTTGGTTCATGACAGCGATTGTCGCATTTACAGCGTCCGGTATTTGTGCATGGGTGATCTATACCTTTGAAATGTGGGGCGTCGCCATCCTGACGATCCTGCTAGTGCTACTCGTCTTCCGGTCTTCCGTATTTCACAAAAAACGGGAAAAGTCGAGAGAGGAACTCGCCTCTTTCGAGCAGGAAGGTACCTCCATTGCTCCGGCCATTATGGTGGAAGATACATCGCTCAAAGTAGCACAACTGCTGCACGATGTAACGAAAACTTACAAAGGCGCCATCACCGGCCTGCTCGAGGAAGACCGCCAACTCATTCAGAAGACTGTAAAGGACTACGAATCCCTGAGAGAAAGGGTTGATACTTTAAAAAAGAAAATGTACAAGGCCATCAAACGCCTCGAAGGTCCTGAAACAGGAGCGGGCCGGCTATACCTGCTGGTTTACGATCTTGAGCAGGACATAGCGCAGTCGACCGGTTTTATCATGGAAACCTGCCGCAACCATGTTGAAAACAGTCACAAGCCCGTCAAGAAAAAACAGGCGGAGAGTCTCAGTTCCATCGTGCAGGAAGTCGATTCCTACCTGACGAATGTGGCCATGAAGATGGAAAAAGCCGATTTTGAAAATGTAGAAGACCTGAAAGAGCAAAAGAAAGCCATTTTCAATATGCTTGAAAACCAGCTTTCCGATCAGATTCAGGGAATCAAAGAAAATGGCTACGGCCGCCGCAACAGTATGCTGATGTTCAGTATCAAGCTGGAGACAAAAGACATCGTAGCCGTGGCGCACCGTTTCGTAAAACTTTACCACAGGTTGCCCTCCAAAGCTGAAAAAGAAGTCATGCTGGTGAGCAGCCCGGAATGACATCGGTAATTTACCGAGTCGTTTCGCCACCATTCGGCCTTTTTATTCTCCGCAAGCCGGCTCAGGCTTTCTTCTTGCTGGACTTCGCCTTCGGGTTAAAATCGAGGCAAAGCTGCACCCAATGTTCAAGGTCTTGATCTGAGTCGATACCCTCCGGTTCCACAAAAACATAGCCCTTCATCGGGCGCCCGGTGAAATCCATTTCCCGGCAGCCTTTTCTGGTGAGGGCTTCTTCATAAATGGCGTGGTCAATGCGCCCCATGAGCTTGTCGTCCACCACCCCGGCACACATTTTATCATCCACAAGGAAGCATAGGCCACCCATCATTTTTTTCTCTTCGAACGGGGTTCTTTTTTCGTTGAAAATGCGGCGGATGCGGTCGGCGAGGTATTCGTTGTAGGCCATGATGCAGGTGGGTTATGATAAAACAATTCAGGCAAGTAAAGTTAAAGTATCCGTCGAAAAAACTTAACTGCCAGCCAGTTTCCTGATGTCCTGGCACTCCAGCACGGTTTTGTCATACCCTTTTTCCGTTGCATTCAGCATGGCCTGCCCGACTTCCTCCAGCCGTATAACGTATTTTGGAAAAACTGTTTTGAAAAAAGGATAAAGCCAACTGATATACCGTAAGATGCGGTACGTATTTTTCATCCCCGGCATTGGCTGGATGTAGCCGGGGCGGAAGTTGTACACGGCTTTGAACGGGAGTTTTGCCAGGTCGTTTTCCGTCTTGCCTTTTACCCTGGCCCACATGGAACGACCCTGCTCCGTGCTGTCGGTGCCTGCGCCTGAGATGTAGCAGAAGGTCATGTCCGGATTGAGTTTTACCAACGTGTTGGCGACGTGCATCGTGAGGTCGTAGGTCAAATTGCGGTACTGCTTCTCTTTCATACCGACGGACGAAACGCCCAGGCAGAAATAGCAGGCATTGTAGCCGGAAAGCTGCGATTCGATGGCTGAAAAATCGTGGAAATCCTTGTGGATGATTTCCGTCAGTTTTTCATGCTGCACGCCACAGGGACGGCGGTTGATAACCAACACTTTTTCAACCCGTGGGTCGGCGAGCGCTACGTACAGGACGCCTTCACCTACCATGCCGGTGGTGCCAGTGATAATGGTTTTGATGCTCATGATTCAATTTTTAAAATGACTAAAAATGCCGGATTTTACATCAAAAACCCATTTTCCGCCTTTACTCCTGCCGGGATACCGGTATCGTCGATCATCTCCCGAAGATCTATCTCGATGCCTCTTGCGATGGAGGAAATAGGCACGTCGTTGTAGCTGCCCTCGAAGGGGTTTTCCGAATAATCGCCGATTTTTTCCATCAAAAAGAAAATCCAGATGATAAGGGCGGACATGGGCACGGTGATCCAGACCCACCATTCGCCCAATTTTGAAAAAGTATCCAGCATGCCAAAGGGTACCAAGACGGCGAACACCACGCTCAGCCAGAGTGCAGTCGAAGCGTACTGGCGGGGGAAGGGGAAGTTTTTGATGCGTTCGCTCTTGCCCTGATCTTCGTAAAACGAAACGATCAGCTGGTGAAACTCCATGTGGCGGAAGTCGTCGAAGTAGTTCTGATCTCTCAGTTCCTGCAGGCGTACGGATTGTTTGGCCAGGATTTGGGTGGCGGCATTTACTTTGGTTTTGTAGTATTGAAACTCTTCCTCGGGGATGTAGTTGACAATTTCCCCGTCCATCCGGTCGAAGTATTCTTCACAGACCGTGGGGAAGTAAAGTCCGTTCACCCGGTCTTCGGTGTGTTCCCACTCCCGGCTCAGGCGGAGTTGGTAGCGCAGGGCCGTCAGCCAGGCGATGTGGCGGTAAATCAGCTCTTTGTGAATCGCCTCCGCATTTCCCCCTTGCACAAACGTCTTGACCGCTGCTCCGAACGAGCGGCTGTTGTTCACAATGCTGCCCCAGATCTTTCGGGCTTCCCAGGTGCGGTCGTAAGAGCTGTTGTTTTTAAAACCGAGGTAAAACGCCACGGCGATACCGATGATGCTGATGGGCTGCCAGGGCAGGGCGAAGTCGAGTTTTAGAAAATAATAAATGGCAGTGACGATGCCAGCATACAGAAAACCGATGAAGAAAGGTTTTTTCGACCAGTTGAAGGTCATCCAGAAGCCGTAGTTGCGCTTGACGTACATAGGTTGTTTCGTTTGCGAGGGTGAAAAATACGGGGGAAAAAGCAGAAAACACAGGCTCCGAAAGATTAGTTTGAAATACCGGGAGCTTACCGGTAAAATATAACACTTAATAAAGCGACCTTTGGCGCATGTAAAATAAAGGACTTGATCATGGAAAAGTCACCCACCGTCGACGCTTACATCGCCGCCTTACCGCCCGAAATGCAGACCACCCTGCAGCAAATCCGTGCCACCATCAAAGCGAATGCCCCGGAAGCGGAGGAGATCATCGCCTATGCCATGCCCGCCTACAAGTTGAACGGTCGTCCGCTGGTCTATTTTGCAGCATTCAAAAATCACATCGGCTTTTACGCCACACCGACCGGTCATGCTGAGTTTGCAGAAGAACTTTCGAAATATCAGCAGGGAAAAGGCTCCGTGCAGTTTCCGCACAACGAACCGGTGCCGCTGGAGTTGGTTGCCCGGATTGTACAGTTCAGAGTGAAGGAGAACCTGGAGAAGAGAAGGAAAAAATAGCTAAAAAAAAGGTTTAATTTTTAAACAAAAAGTTTTTTAAGATGATAAATTAGTTATCTTTGGGCAAAATTTAAAACAAAATATTTTACCAATAAAAACAATCTGTTATGGCAAACAATCATCCGATCACGCCCTTCCTATGGTTTGACAACCAGGCCGAAGAGGCTGCCAAATTCTACACTTCCATTTTCAAAAACTCAAAAATCGAAAATGTCCGGCGTCAGGGCGAGGCGGTTTTTCTCGTGGAATTTAGCCTTGGCGGGCAGCGGTTCAGGGCCCTGAACGGTGGGCCGCATTTCAAATTCAATCCTTCCATTTCGTTTTACGTCACGTTGGAAACGGAGGCGGAAACGGATGCCGCCTGGGCAGCCCTCTCCGAAGGCGGCTCAGCGCTGATGCCGCTCGACAAGTACCCGTGGAGCGAAAAATACGGCTGGATACAGGACCGCTACGGCTTGTCATGGCAGATTTCCTGGGGCAAACTCTCTGACGTCGGCGGGCGGCGTTTCGTGCCCTCGCTACTGTTCACCGGCGACCGAAGCGGCAAAGCGGAGGCGGCGCTGAAACTGTACACTTCCGTTTTCGAAGGCTCAACAGTGGATGGTATCATGCACCATGGTGCTGACGCCGGGCAACACGAGGGCAAAGTTATACACGCCCAGTTCCGGCTCGGCGGCGACCAGACATTCATGGTCATGGACGACACGACGGGTGCAGATTTTGGCTTCAATGAAGCGCTGTCCTTCGTCGTACACTGCTCCGGGCAAGAGGAGGTGGACTATTTTTGGAAAAAACTCACGGCGAACGGTGGCAGGGAAGACCAGTGCGGTTGGCTGAAAGACCCCTTCGGCGTGAGCTGGCAGATCGTACCCGACGAGTTGCCCGAACTGCTCGCTGATCCCGACCCCGCAAGGGCGCAGCGGGCCACCGGCGCCATGATGACGATGAAAAAAATTGATATCGCAAAAATCCGGCAAGCTGCTGACGGCGAGGGCAAAACGGTTGTCGTGGTCGAAACCACGGTCAAAGCGCCGCTCGAGAAAGTCTGGAACTGCTGGACGCAGCCCGAACACGTGGTTAACTGGAACCATGCCTCCGACGAATGGCACACTCCCCGTGCGGAGAATGACCTGCGCCCCGGCGGCAAGTTCAACTACCGCATGGAGGCTAAGGACGGCAGCTTCGGCTTCGACTTCGAGGGCGTGTACGACAAAGTTGAAAAACAACAGCGTGTCGAATACACACTGGGCGATGGAAGGCAGGTACAGGTTACTTTTTCTGAAACGGACGCCGGAACTTTCGTCATGGAAACGTTCGAAGCGGAGACGATGAACCCGGTGGACATGCAGCGGCAAGGGTGGCAGGCGATTCTGGATAATTTTAAAAAATATGTACAATTGAGGTAAATCATGGCTAAGCTAAAAAAAACAGACGCCGAACTCGTCGCCGAATATATGCAGCAACTCGAACATCCCCTCAAGGCGGAAATCGAAGCGCTCCGGGAAATCATCAAAGGTGCGGACCCCGCCATTTGCGAACGCATCAAATGGAACGCCCCCAGCTACTATGCCGGGGAGGATTTTCTGACTTTTAACCACCGTATGACAGACCGGGTACACCTCATTTTTCACCATGCTAAAATTGCTGAAATCAGCTCGCCGCTGCTGGAAGGTGATTATAAGGACAGGCGGATGGTGTATTTTGAAAATATGGAAGCAGTTCGGAATGGTGAAATAGAACTGGTGCAGGTAATCCGGGAATTGTTAGAAATCTTTCCGGACTAACTCCGGCGTACGGAAATTTATGTTCATTCCAAAACCCGCAGATAAAAAACGTCCAGATCTCTTATATCTCCACCATGACCCCCACGCTCGGAATCGCTGTCCCCTGCGCATCGCTGATAGTTTTCAGCTTGTAACGTTGCTGACTGGCAGGCGCTTCCGGATTTTCAATGACGCCGGGGCCCATAGGGGTGCCATTCTCGTCACGGGGCCGGTCGAGGATGAGGTTGGGGATTTGCACGGCGTTGGCGGTGACGTTTTCGATGTCAAGATAGACGTTCAGGCTCCATTTTTCGAAGAACCATTTTTTGTCAATGCGCAGGTCAATGGTGTTGCTGGCCTCAATGCGCTGGGTGTTCAGGAGGTTGTAATTCGGAATGCCCCGGCCGTTCACGTCCCAACTGCTGACGAGCGCTGACTGGTCAGCAAACGGCGTGAACGGCAGCCCGCTCTGGAAGCGCCAGTTGACGCCGGCCTCCCAGTTTTTGCCGAATTTTTTACCCAAAGCAAGGTTCACAATATGCCGTGCATCCCACGATGAGGGCACGAACTCGCCGTTTTTATCCTCAAACTCACTCCAGCCCAGCGTATAGCTGGCGATGCCATAAAATCCCTTATAGAGCCGCTGTTGGAACAAAAACTCGACGCCGTAAGTCCGTCCGGCGCTGCGGCTCACGGCCGGTTCGTTGCCGATGATGCCGAAGTCGCCGCCGAGGTTGGCAAGCGTCAGGCTGTCACGGAGCAGGAAGGGGTAGTCGGCGTATTTTTTAAAATAACCCTCCACGCTCAGGCGGGAATTGGCCGCCGTGTTCCAGGCAAAGCCCGCCACGACGTGGTCGGCACGGATAAAGTCAATGTTATTCTGTTTGTTGATGAAAACGCCGTCCTGCTGGTAGCCCAGAATCGTGTAGGGTGGCAGTTGGAAAAAGCGCCCGGTGTTGAAGTTGAACGACACGGCATCGGTCAACGAGTAAGAGAACGAGAAGCGGGGTGAAAACTGCTCCAGGGGGTTCGCCATTTCATCGGAATACGAGTTGCCGTCCATGCGGAAGCCAAGCGAAAGCACGAGGCGGTCGCTGAGGTAGTTGCGGCTCACCTGCCCGAACAGGGCATATTTGCTCATGCTGAAATCGGAGGTGTAGTTAATGGTTTGCGCCCCTGCGCTGGTGAAGATGCGGTTGAACGTGCGGTTGTTGTATTTCACAAACTCGTAGCCGGCGCCGCAGTTGAACTTGAAATCGCCCTTGCGCAGCGTGTTTTCGATACGGAGTTTGTTCTCGATTTCCTGCGAGCGGTAGCGCAGCGTGAGGTTGTCCTCGGTGCTGTCGTCGTTTTTAAAATACTTCTCCGCTTCGTTGTTCAGCATGTTGCGGCTGAGCACGAACGTCCAGTAGCCTTGGTTGCCGTAGTGTTTGTAAACGAGGCCGTTGGTGTAGTTCCACTGCGGTGCTACGGGCAGGTTGTCGAGGATGAACTGCTGGTCTTCGGTTTTGTTGGCGTCGAGATTGAGTTTGAACTGGTCGATGGCGCCGAGGCCGATGAAGTAGATTTCATTTTTTTGGTCAAACTTGTGTTTCACCTTCGCCTGAAAGTCCGTGTAAGTCGGCAAAAACGGCAGCTCCAGCGCCTGGAAAAGGAACTGCAAGTATGAGCGCCTCGCCGAAAACAGAAAGGTCGTTTTTTCACCAATCGGCCCGTCCATCGTCAGGCCCGCATCCGAAGCGCCGAGCATAAACGTAGCGCCGATGCGGTCGCTGCGCCCGTCGATTTGGTCAAAGTTGAAAACGGAACTGAGCGTGTTGCCCCGGTTGGCCGGGAAAGCGCCGGAGTAAAAATCTACCTCCCGGATGAAGTTCACGTTGATGAGACCGACTGGTCCGCCGCTGCTGCCCTGCGTGGCGAAGTGGTTGATGTTCGGCACCTCCACGTCGTCGAGGTAAAAGCGATTTTCGTTGGGCGCTCCACCCCGGATGATGAGGTCGTTGCGGAAGCTGGCCGTGGTCGTCACGCCAGGCAGGGTCTGCACCACTTTCGAGATGTCCCGGTTGGCGCCGGGGTTTCGCTGGATTTCTGCTACGCCGATGGTGCGCAGGCTGAGCGGGCTTTCTTCCGTTTTTTTGAAAGGCGAGGCTTTTACCACAACTTCCTGCAAATCAGCGCTTTGTTCTTCCATTTTGAAATTCACGACCGCCGGTCTTGCCGTTGTCACCTGAATTTCAAATAAAGTAACATCCTTGAAGCCGACGTAACTCGCCCGCACGTCGTAAAGGCCGGGGGCAAGATCGGTGATTTCGTAGTTGCCGTTTTCATCGGTGATCGTGCCTTTGTCCGTATTCAGTACGAGTACATTGGCAAACATGACCGGTTCGTTGGTCAGGGCGTTCGTGATGGCGCCCCGGATAGAGCCGGTTTGAGCACGCAGGTAGAAGCCTGTCAGGAGGAAGATAAGCAGGAAAATGGGTTGGAGTTTTTTCATCGTATTAACATTAAAGCCCGCCTTCGAATGTCAGGGCAATCCAAAGGCGGGCTATTTACTTCGTGCAGTTGATTTTACACTTTCAAGTTTCAAAAACTTTTGAAACCTTAAATTAGTCAGGCAAATCCTTTTTTCTCGTCTGCAAAACCTCCGAAACCTGTGCCGATGGCGGTAGGCTGAGGTACTGCAAGAATTCGTTTTTCCGGCCTTCTTTCATGAATTGGCCGCCGTAGTAAGCCGTGATCGTGCTGCTGTTCACATCCTGCACGCCACGGGAAGATACGCAAAGGTGGTGTGCATCGATGACAATAGCTATATCGTCCGTACCGAGGGTGTTGCTGAGTTCCTGCGCAATCTGCATGGTCAGTCGCTCCTGTACTTGCGGACGCTTGGCATAGTACTGAACGATGCGATTCAGCTTGGAAAGGCCTATAACACTGCCGTTTGAAATGTAGGCTACATGCGCCTTCCCGATGATGGGCACGAAGTGATGCTCGCAATTTGAGTAGAACGTGATGTCCTTTTCAACGAGCATTTCGTAGTAGTTGTATTTGTTGTCGAACATAGCCACTTTGGGCTTATTCTTTGGGTTGAGACCACTGAAAATCTCCTGAACGTACATCTTGGCGACTCTTTTCGGGGTCCCCCGCAGACTGTCGTCGGTCAGGTCGAGGCCCATGGTGAGCATGATTTCCCGGAAATGATGCTCGATTTTGGCCATCTTTTCCTCGTCGCTGAGGTCGAAAGCGTCGGGACGTAGCGGTGTTTCCAGAGAGGTCATGATGTGGTCGTCGCCTATATCTTCATCGGTCAAAAGGAGGTTACGGCTGAAATTGCTTTTTGATTGAAACATGATTTTGGATTGTTTGGTCAATGTTTTTATGACGGCATAATAACCACAGGAATGGTTTTTTGTTTAACTTTTTCATAAACGCAGTTAAACAACAATAAATTTAAAATCGCTGTAAGCTCATGCAGAGGCCATTTTGTTCCGACGAACTTATCTTTTCAGGTATCGCCAGGCGAAAGCCTGAATAAATAATTTGAACGCCGGTTCACCTGAGCCGGCAGAATCCCTGTAGGAGCATGAGCGTACCTGATAAAAAATCAGCTGTCCACCCATTCTCGAAACCCCTGCAAATTCGACCGGTTCTCCAAAACCTCTACAACTGGCACCTTTACGGATAGGTCAAGTTTCATGATCTGGTTGAAGTAAGGATGGGTTTTCTGGAAAATTTAGAAAAAACGAGGGCGAACGAGTCAAAATTTATCGCATTTTTGCGATGAAAAATCAATGCTTCTGAAAAACGTACAGATCATTTCCATTCCGCTTTTTTTCAAAATTGATCACCAATTTTTATAAATATGAATCAGCCCGGATTTCACATAAAACTTGAGACCTATTGCGCCACGCTTGAAGCTGAATTCGATCAGATATCCGATGATCGTAAAACACAACTCAGGGAGGTTGGCAATTATATCCGGAAGAAAATTCAGGCTGGCGAAACAGCTCAATTGACAGTCATCTGCACCCACAACTCCCGCCGTAGCCATATGGGCCAGCTCTGGCTGAAAGCCGCAGCCGCTTTTTACAATATTGACCAGGTCGCCACTTTTTCGGGCGGTACGGAGGCCACTGCATTCAATCCACGGGCTGTTGCGGCTATGCAAAAAGCCGGTTTTGAGCTAAAAAAACTGGACGCGACTGACAACCCGAAGTATGAAGCGTCGATGGGTCCCACATTTGAAAAACTGACCCTGTTTTCAAAAAAATACAGCCACGCTGTAAATCCATCCTCCAACTTTGCCGCCATCATGGTTTGCACGGAAGCGGATGCTGCCTGCCCGCTGGTAACAGGAGCAGACGGCCGTTTCGCTATTCCTTACGAGGATCCTAAAAATTTTGATGGAACTGAGACAGAAACACAGGCTTACGATGAGCGCTGCCGTCAAATTGCCCGGGAAATGTTTTTTCTGATTAAAGAGGCAGGCAAGTGATCACTTTTTCTTGATTCATGGGCCGTGCTTTCCCTGAAAGGCTAAATTTATCATAAGAGAGGTTTGCGAGTCCTCAGACCCGCAAACCATAGTTGGTTGGGTATACAGTGTTAAAACTTAAGATTTTCATGCATGTCCCAAAGCCCCCAATAGGCTCCCACATCACCTTCGGCACCAACTTTCCACGACTCGTCAAATGAGGAAAAGTAGAACATTTCAATGCCCTCTTCCTTTGACCACAACTGGGCATTGATGAAATATTTCATAAAGTTTTCAGCGGAAGGCTCAGCGCCATCATAATCCTGCCCCTGGCTTGGCCAGCCGGTTTCCGTGATAATCACTTTTTTACCATCGGCGGCCTGGACTGCCTGCTGGTACATCTGCTTCATGTACATCAATGAATAATCTATGTGGCAGGATTCCCAAAATGGGTAGCAGTTGGCCAGAACGACATCGCATGCCTCCGTGATTTTCGGACGGTGACTGAACTCGTAGTAGGCGTCCACATATCCGACCGGAACATCCGGCAAGGCTTCTTTTACCCGGTACATGTAGCCCAAAAGTTCGTCCTCCGTTAAATCTTTTCGGTACATCACCTCGTTGCCCACTGCGGCAATGTCAACATGACCGTTTTTCGCCAGTGAAATCAAGCCTTCAATTTCCTGCTCGTTCAGCTCTTTGTCCTTGCCCAACCAGGCACCCACAAGCGTTTTCAAACCAAACTCACGGGCCGCCAGCGGAACGAATTCATTGCCTTCAATGCACGAAAAGGAGCGAACCCATTTCGTATACGGAGCAATAATCGCCATCCGCCGTCTGACCTGTTCCATGGTTAAATTATCGCCCGGTTTCTGTCCCTCTTCATATGCGCTGTAGCAGAGTCCGTGCATTCCTTCTTCCAATGTTTGCCGGAAGAGCTCCCGAAGTTGTGCGGGTGATTTTTTTGAATAGTCACCCCCTGATAGTGCCAAATATTTTCCTGGTCTGAATGACATAGTATATTTTTTAAAGATTAATCAGAAGTCAGGTGGGTAACTTCCGCTTGCCGCCTGACTTCCCATCCACGTTTTAATTTTTAGCATTGGTTGTCTGAGCCTGTTTTGCAGCTTTTTTCTTTTCTATTGCTACACGTATTTCACTGGCTCTTTCTTCCGTGATGTCATAATTCCGCATGATCAACATGGCAATTGCTGTCCCAAGAATCGGTACACCTGAGAAAAACAGCCTCAGACCCGTTACTGCACCCTCCGGCTGAGAAGCGGCATCCGGGGCAAATCCGACCAGGGTCATGATAGCACCACTCAACAACCCGGCAATGGCAAAACCGAATTTCACCATCCACCAGTAAATAGCGCCAAAAATACCTTCCCGTCTTTTGCCGGTATTTAACTCATCCAAATCACAAACATCCGCTGTCATTGACATCATCAGGGTGAACAAACCCCCTATTCCGAAAGAAAAGAAAGGAAGGGCAAAGATGAACATGTAGGGTTTGCCCGGCACGAAAAGGAACCAAAACGCTATGTAACCAACGAGAGATATTCCCTGTGAAAGCATAAAAGCATTTTTCTTCCCTATTTTTTTCGACATCCAGGCCACGGTGGGTATCACTGCAAATGTGGTCACCAAAGCACCAAGGCTGCCAAACAACGTTGGCCAAACGCCTGCTGCGCCTGCATCCCCGTTGAACATGTGGTAAACAATGATAAAAAAGGAAAAGGCTGCCACCGTATTGAAAGCATTAAAAATCAGGAACGTCGAAATGCATAGTTTCCTGAACGGTACCATTTTGAAAGCTTCCTTGAAGCCGCTGATAATTTCTTTGAGACCGCCCCCGATATTTTTGAGGCTCAAAGGGATGAGACTGTCGTCGTCTTTGGTAGATTTTTGCTTGATAAAAATGGCAGGAATCATCGCCAGAATCATACATATCACACCAACCCAAATAGCTAAATTTCTCGTTGCAGCATCAGCATTTTCAAACCAGTCAGGGTCATACATAACCACCCAAAACCAGGGTGCAATCACCCACGCCCACTGCCCTATCCATTGGGCAACCGCCATAATGTCGGTACGTTCGTGAAAATCATCGCTCATTTCGTAGCCCATGGCCACATACGGAACACTGAAAATGGTAAGTCCCAGATAAAACACGAAAGACCACATCAAAAAGTAGATAAAATTGTAATCCACACCGCTTTCCCTGTACAGTTGCCACATGATTACAAAAGCAACTCCCATAATGATGGCTCCGACGAAGACATACTGTCGTCGTCTTCCCCAAACTGAGCGGGTATTGTCAGAGATAAATCCCATAATGGGATCGGTGATGGAGTCAAAAACCCTTGGGAGAAAAAACAGGATTCCCCACATCCAGCCAGGGAAACCTAAATCTTGTACCAATACAACCATAAAAATTCCCAGTGCAGCCGGGAACATTTGATTGGCAAGCATTCCCAATCCAAAGGCAACCTTTTGCCCGAAAGGAACTTTGTGCGTGGCTACTTTTTCATTACTCATTGTTGGTGATTCGTTTATTGATTAAAATTGTTTGAAGTGCCTTGTCGCTGATTGTTAGATGGGATGACTTTTCGCCGAGTGATAACGTCATTTTTTTCGCTGTTTCTGTTGGGTTAAAAACTACCACCGCAATCGAACCGTCCGGGTTTTGAGCAGCAGTGACCATCAGGTCTTTGTCGGGATTTTCAAAACCTATCCTCGTTGCACCCGGCCGGATGAATTTGCTGAAATGCGCCAGGGTATAATAAAGCGGGGTAAGATAAACCTCGTCCTGTTCCGGGTCAACGATGACCGGAGCGACGCACCAGTTTTTGAACCAGTTGGGACCTCCCTGTTTGTCCAGTACCATGTTCCAATCGATCCAGCCGTCCACCCAGTTGTTCAAACAGCCGATGATGTCACGGGCGTAGCGGTAGACGGGAACGTACTTTGGGTGCAGAGGTTTGTCCTGCTCCGGCGCCCAGTCCCAGCCCCAGTCGGTGGCTTCTTTGCTCCAGTACCAGGCATCGTCCTGCCAGTGAGGTACTTCGGCATCCACGCAGGCCTCAGACTGGATGAGGTGCTTGCCGGGGGCTTTGTCATGGGCATATTGCAGCTCATCCGGGAAAACCTCGTAAGTACTGGCATACCAATGGATGGCGGTACCAGCGAAATATTTTGAGGAAGTTTCATCCCGGAACATCACGTCCACCCATTCCTTCAGATGCTCCCGGTTTTGGTCATAGCCTAAAATCTTTACATCCGCTTTACCGTCCGCCTCCAGTTTGGGTCCCAGGTGGTTTTGCACAAAATCCGTCATTTCTTCCGGAGTGAAGTGCATGCTTTCCCAATTGTTGCCATTGCCCAGCGGCTCGTTTTCCACCGTAAAACCCCAAATGTTGATCCCTTCCGCTTTGTAAGCATCCAGGTATTTTGAAAAAAACAAGGCCCAGGTATCGTAATATTCCGGCAGCAATTTACCGCCGACCCAGCTCTTGTTATCCTTCATCCACGGTGGCGCTGTCCAGGGAGACGACACGATTTTAAAACCCTCTTTCGAAATGGCCATGGCATCTTTTATCATGGGGATGATGTCGTCCCGATCCTCCTCAATGGAAAAATTCTCGAGCGCAGTATCACCTTCCACGGGGGCGTAAGAGTACTGCCCTAATGAAAAATCGCAAGAGTTCATGTGGGTGCGGGTCAGTGAATACCGGGCGCCTGTTTCACCAAAATAGGCTTCCAGAATCTTGTTGCGATTTTCCTTGCTCAACCTGTTCAGCAGCGATGCCGATGCCTCCGTGAACGATCCTCCGAAACCTGTGATAGTCTGGAATTTTTGATCCGGCAGCAGTTTGATGGTTACGGTTGCTGTGTCAGCTGGGGACTCCGTTATTGGCTGGAGTTTGTTACCGCTTGCGGAAGTTTCAAAGGCCTCCACTGCCAACTTTTGCTCGGGCGAAGTACATGCATTCAGCATAGCGAATAGTGATATTGCAATTGCGTATGTGGTTGAATTTTTCATGTCGAAATTTTTTATTCCTGTTCGCCATCCTCCCCCCGGTTGTTGCAAAACCGCTGGTTGAATTTTAAATTTCAGATAGCTCAATCCGCCCCCACCATCTGCCCCTTCATCGGCGGCAGCATAACATCTTTCATCATTGCTTCCTTGTCGCCGCCATAAGTTTTTCCGATGGTGTTCCCGTCCCGGGTCAATCCTTCGAAGATGCCCTTGTCCACCAGGTCCCAAATAGCATATTTGGCCTGGCCGTCGATGGTGAAAATGCCAAAGTGATTTTCCGAACCGGCGGGATTGGCGGCGTCTTTCCAGATTTCATCAAAAGCCTCGAAGTAGAAGCAGGCAATTTTGTTTTCCCTGGTCCATTTTCGCAACATGTGATAGTACAGCCCTTCCTTGTATTCATCGCAGGCTTTTGAGCCTTCCGGCCCGTAAAGTCCGTCGGATGAGCTGGCCCAGCCTGTTTCACCGATGTGCACCGGCTTTTCGACGCCAAGGCTTTGCATGTAATCCACGACGCTTTGGTATTGTGAAATGGCATAGTCCCTGGCCCTGGTCATGGCAGCAGCGATTTTGGCAGAATCCGGCAGGTTTTCCTCGCCTTCGAAATTGCCCCAGAAATCCGGGTTGTAATGCGTATCGTGCATCGGGTAAGTGTGCATGGACACGTAGTCCACCGCCTTGAATAGTTTGGTTAAATCCTCGACGTGGTACTCGGCACCGCCACCGCCCCAGCTGGCAAAATTGTCGGAGCTGGTAATCCAAAGGTCTTTGGGCAGTTTGCCCGTTTTTTTCAACTCCTGCAACTGGTTGACATATTTCAAAATCACCCATGGCTGCACGAAATAGCTGGCTGCCCATTTCACCATCGCCTCGTTGCCGACGGCAATGATTTTCACGATATCAGGGTGCTGGTTGGCCATGTCTATCGCCCGCTGAATCTCGGCGGCGTTGGCTTCGGCGTCTTCCCCATCGTGATTGGGATGATTGGTCCATGCTTTTGCACAATCAATCCAGGCGCCCAGCATGACGTACATTTCAAAAGCCGGATTTTCCTGTTTCAACTCGTGGATCGCTTTCAGCAAATTGGCGGCTTCCGCCAGCTTGGTGTTGTAAGTCCGCAAAATCCGGATGTTCATGGCGTACAGGATTTTCATATCCTCTTTCAACTGAGCCACCGTTGGCTGAATGTCACGGCTTTTGTCACGGTAGCCACCGTATGAAATGGCCAGGTAGTCCGGGTTTTCTAAAATTTCTTTAGCAGTCACTTCTTTTGTAGTTTGTGAATTATTTTGATCGGGTTGCCCCGTGTCGCACGAAAAGCTGAGTGTCAGAGCCAACAAGGCTGCCACTGATTTCAATAAAATTGTTCTCATGCTATCTCAATTCTGACTCCTCGATATGAACCTGAACCTGTACGACCTCGCCCGTCCTTCCGAAGATTTCCCGGCTGGTGTTACGGTCCAAATTCAATGTCTTGGATTGGGTGGATGAATTATTTTTATGCAGGACGGTCAGCCCGTTTTCCGGCGCCAGTTTGTACACCACAGGCACCTGGCAATAGGTGAAGCAAAGTGATCCTTTTTCCAGCGACATCTTTTGATGTTCTCCATGTACATCTACATATTCAAACACCGCAGGTTCCTGCAGGAATTCGGTTTTCCTCAACAAACAAGGGTTGAAATGAAATTCGCCGTTTTCCACAAAAACACCCAGCTCGCCAAATCTGCTGATGATGTCCTCCTTCACCTGCCCCGTCATGCCGGGTTGCTGTGCCCCCTTGCCGGCAGGCGTGTGGGAATACGGATCTGTGGGGAATGCGCCGTAAAGCGATGGCGATTTGTGTACGCCAATGCCTTCGTTTATTTCATAAAAATGTTCCAGCAGTCTGCCGATGACCTCCTCACTTTCTCCCGCTTCGACTGCTTTGACACACACCTCCATCACAGCCACCAGCAGCTTGGACACCATGTGCCAGTAGATCGAGCCCAATCCTTCGTAACCGTAAAATGTGCCCGACCGCCCGGTAAATGCTTTGTGATTGAACACATCCTCAAAAACTTGCAATACCTGTTTTTTCTCTTTTTCAACTAGCGGCGCATATTTTGTTTGTGAAAGTTGCTCCAGCGCATTCCTGAGGCTACCGGCATTGTTGAAGTTGCCGTTAAAATGATGCACGCCGTGGATGTCCTTTTCGACGATGCCCAGGTGGCCGTCTTTCACCAGTTGCGTCAGCAAAGCAGATTTCTCAACTGCTTCTTTCGGAATGCTGTTTTTTTCTTTGAAACGTGGCAAATCCTTGTTCGGGTAAAGCAGATAGCTGTATTGGTCGTCCCGGAACAGCTTGCTGTTTTTCAAACCATCCAGCACCGCCAGCGCCTCCTTTGAAGTCAAATACCCCGAACTCAACACGGCTACCTGCCCTTCCAGCATTTCACTCAGGTAAGAAATCGACACTTTGTCGTCCCCTTCAATCGTCATCAGGTTGTAGGCATGGTAGAGGTTATCAGGCCTTTGGTTGGCCTTGATGGTATGTTCTAAGTACTCAAGACTAAGGTCAACAAAACGCATCAAACTATTGAGGGAAATGGTCCGCTTGGTACCCCAGAAAGTTTGCTTGTAAATATGCTCCCGGTACTCGCTGCCTGCCTGCCCAAGGCTATCCAAAATCAGCTTGCGATCTTTATCACTGATGCTTCCCGACAGGAGTTTCTGATGGTCTTCCAGCGTCTGAACAACGCTTTTGTAAAAAACAATCAACTCATTTGAAATATTGACCCGCTCCATGTCCGAATCTGCCAGCAGTTTTTTGAAAAAATCAAGGAAGCGCCGCAAATAGCAGAGCGTCACCATCGACACGCCGTTACCCACAAGGGCATTGTTGGCATCGTTCCATTCAGGGCGCTGGGTGTTCATCCAAATGCCGCCTTCAGGGATGAAGTTAGACATTTTGGCCAGCACTGTGGCCAGTATTTTTTCAACGAAAGTTACCGTGTAGATAGTCTTGTTTTCATCCCGCATCAAGGCTGCATCGGCCCCCATTTTTTCCCGCTCCGCACGAATCCGGTGGTCGAGTTCTTCGTCAAACTCGATGGTGTCCTTCGGGTTTTTGAGAATGTCCTCGTAGCTTTTGATTTTGTACGGCACGTTGGCGTAAACGAACAGTTCCTTGTCAAAATAGCTTTCCAGCTTACCGGGAGTATGGTTTTCCATGAACTCCAAAAACTTGAGCAGATAGATAATCTGGTGGTCGCCCCAGTAACCGATGTACGACCAGGGGTTGTCCGGCTCGATGGTTTCCCAATCGAAGCCATCCTTGGTCACCCGGTAAGGATTGTAGCCATCGAAAGTGGTCGCATTCAGGAATTTATGAATCATGCTCTCGATGAAATCCGGGTAGGAATGCGCCAGTGCTTCCCAGTTCTGGAAGATGTCCCGCCAGTTCCCCTCGTAATCGAGGATTTTCGAGCCGTCGGTTTCATTGCGGGTATTGATGGAAAATCTGTTCCACGGGCGGCTTGGATCTCCGTGCCTGCGGCTGAACTTCAGCGGCATGTATTCCAGGCACAACCTCGTAAAATGCGCATCTTCACTCTGGTGTGCCAGATCCTTCAAAGTTGAGAGTGAAAACGCTTCCGGTAGCCCCTCGATCGTAGTTTTTCCTTTTTCAAAAACAGCTTTGTTAGCCTTCGACAGGTAGTTGGTAAAATCCCACTTTTCTATCTGATAATTCTGGTCGAAAATACCGCCCCGCATAATGTTGAATAGGGTGTTGGCGAAATGGCGGGTGTCTCTACGGTTGTCAGCAGTAAGTTGCAGCGCATCAGCGGCGGCGTTAAGTTCGATCAGGCGCTCCGTGCCTGCCTCTACATCCTGCTTGACGAGGTCAGCCAACTGTTTTTCACTTTTTATCAAGGCTGAAAGTTTAGCAATCGCCGCATGGTTTTGGTTCACATTGGCAACCATCATCCATTCCTTTTCAGCACCGGATGACAATGTCATTTCTGTCACCACGAAATAGGCTCCTTTTTCAGCTTTGACATCTTCCTCCTGGTGGGCAGGCAAGCCTTTTCTAAAATTCTTGAGCTGCAGAGATGATACCAGGTAAGTAGGTTGCTCAAGTCCAAGTGACCAGACGGTATTAGCTTTCAGCGCTTCGCTGGGCTCAGCCTTGTCCACGATAATGGCGCTGAGTGCGTAAATGCCTAACCCTGCCGCTGCGTCCAGTTCGCTCCGTTTGTAAGCATCCACGAGGTTGCTGGCGCTGTTTTGCAGGCTGCTTGCCACGCCGTAGGGCATGATATTTTGAATACCATCCAGCACTGCCAGACTAACTGCTTCCGGCCCCTTGTTGATGAGTGTTGATTTTCTCACAAAGCCGAACCTGTCGCTGGAATTCCACTCGTAGCGGAAGGTCAGTTGCAGGTCATGGTTTTCTTCCTCAAAAAGGACTTTGTTGCCGTAAATGCTTTTGTACAAATTTCTGGTGACCTTGTACATGCCGTCGAACCGCTCGGAGAAGGGCTCCCACAACTGAAAAGTGTCGCCTTTTTGAATCCGGAAAATAGACTTGCTGCCTGTGATTTCGGCAGACTCGGTTATTTTATCGTCGGTGTAGTAGGGGAACAATGCGTACTCGGCATTTTTTCTGCCTGCACTCAGCCCGCCGTTGCTGGAAATAAACATCCAGTGATCAGAGTCGCTGACGATGCTCATAAAAAACGGGCGCAGCGCATCACTGTTTGATATTTTAAAATATTGGTCTTGACCAATTTGAACCTTGTTCAGCTCGATAGCATTAGTTGGTTTTCCTACTTTCATGAATAATTTTTTTACAAAAAATCTAAGTAATCTACAGTTTAATATTGACTCCGGATGAGTCAGAAGTTTTAGCCTTTGAAGTGCTAATACGACTGACCCATCCTTTCAGTAAAATCATACGACAACTCAAAATCACCGCCTGACTGAGAAGGCCTGAACGACAAACTTAATTAGTTTCCCGAAAAACCCTGACCCAATCCACCAGCATGGTTTGCGGAAAATTGGTTTGATCAGTTGGGAAGCCCACGTAATTGCCGCCCACGGCAACGTTCAGGATGATAAAAAAGGGATGGTCATACACCCACTCCCCGGACACATCATCTGGCGTAATCCGCTGATAAAGTGTATCATCCACGAAGTAGTCAATGTAACCAGGGCCCCATTCGATGGCGAAAAGATGAAAGTCAACATCGAAACGGTCATTCGTAAACCCGAAGCTTTTGGTGACTGCCGCACCGCCGGAATAGCCGGGTCCGTGCACGGAGCCATGTATCAGGTTAGGCTCTTGGCCACGGTACTCCATGATGTCAATTTCACCGCACTGCGGCCAGGGCACTTCTTCGATATTGGCGCCCAGCAGCCAGAATGCCGGCCAGATGCCGGGCCCCCAGGGCATTTTAATACGGGCTTCAAAACGGCCGTAGGCTTGCTCAAAAATTCCCTGTGTTTTGATTCTTGCGGAGGTGAAAGGCCGCCCTGAATAGCTTTCTCTTCTCGAGATAATAGCGAGATTGCCGTCTCCGTCGAGGGAGACATTTTCAGGCCGGTCGGTGTAGTATTGCAATTCTGCGTTGCCCCACCCGTCATTTCCGGGACCGACTCCGATATCAAAAGTCCAATTCGCTGCATCTGGAGATTGGCCCGCCGGCCCGTCGAAATTGTCTTCCCAGACGAGTTGCCAGTTGCGTTTAACAATGGCGCTGTCATCATCCTGACAACCCCAAACAGTTAGGAGAGCTGCGCAAAACAAAGCAGTTACAGCTAATATTGAATAATTTCCTTTCATGGTTTTGAGTATTTGAGCAGCATCGGCTTCAGCTGGCGTTTGTCTGCGAAAGCTAAAGCCGATGCCGTCTGAGCGGTTTAATTATGAAATAAAATATTGTCCAGGTAAATCTTGCCGTTACCCTCGAATTTGAACTGGAAAACATCTGTCAGATCAACCGGCGCAAATTCCGAAAGCGGAATATCAATACTCGACCAACCTGAGGTTGGAACGGTCAAATTATACGGTGTCTCAACGGGACCCGGACTGATGATAAAAACCTTTAGCTCTGTAGAATTCGCCGTCCAGAAATCGAGGTGAAGATGGGTCATGCCGGAAACATTCTGGCTGCTGCCCAACTCGATGCCCTGATAATTCAGGCCAGTGTAAACCAGCGTGTTGTTCCCTGCAATCATTTGCTCCGTGACCAAAGTGGCTTGTCCCCATCCTGGATTGAGATTGGTGCCTGCTACATTCGTGTAGGCATCGCTAAATATGGAGATAACATTCGCAGCACTAAACGTTGGCGTTGGGGCCGCTGTAGTTGGAGTATTACCACCGCCGCCGCCTGTTTTATAAAAATAAATATTGTCGAGGTAAATATCTCCGCTGCCATCAAATTTGAACTGAATCAAATCTGCCAGATCGACCGGAGAAAAGCTGGACAACGGGATATCAATACTTGCCCAACCGTTAGTTGGGACATTCAGCGCAACCGGCGTTTCCGTCGGGCCGGGGCTGATCAGAAAAACGTTCAAGCCCGAAGAATTGCTCGTCCAGTAGTCGAGATGAAGGTGGGTCATGGTAGTAACATTCAGGTTACTGGCAAACTGGGTGCCCTGATAGTTTAGCCCCGAATAGAGCAGCACCTTATTCCCCTGAATGGAAGGCTGGGAAACAACCGTCGCCTGTCCCCAATCAGGGTTGAAATCCGTTCCGGCTACGTTAGTGTAGGCATCGCTGAAAATGGAGATGACATCGGCAGGATTGCGAGTAGGATTTGGGGCAGCGGTGGTTGGGCCGGTCGATACGACATTTCCGCCGTTGTAGAAATAAACATTGTCAATGTAAACATTGGGCAAGTCGCCGGAAAGCACCAACTGAGCCAGATGTGCTCTGTTTACCAAACCTGTGAAATTTGCGAGTGGAACGTCTATGCTGACCCATTGCCCTGTTTGCAAAAGCGGACGGGTAAAGGAAAGCTCATGCGAGGAATCATCCCCTCCGTCGAATGTGCCGTTCGCCCCAAAATCAACCAACAGCACTTTGAACGCAGCGGGAGGGTCTGTGGGGTCGGGTGTCCAGATATCTATGTGGAAGTGGGTCATCGCTGTCGCATTGATAGTTTGCGAAGAAAACTCGATACCGACGAAATTAAGGTCACGGTAACGTTTCACATCGTCCCCGACAATTTGCAGGTCAAAATCTTCTGCTGTTGAAAATTGCCAGCGGGTATTCCAGGTGTCCACCGGTACATTGTTATAGGCATTACTAAACAATGAAATTACACTATCGGGGCTGACCGTGGGGGTTGGGGCAGGGCTCTGAGGACCAACAGCCTGACCGGCAGACTGGATGGTCAGCGAACCTGCTGCATCCAGGTCGCCCAATTTGGCCGTAATGACTGAAGAGCCGGCATCAATAACCGAAACAATACCCGAACTGCTGACTGTGGCAATGGATGTTTCGGAAGAACTAAAGGTGAAATAAGCAGGAGCCACGCCTATGGTTTGGTCGACGCCAGTTGGCAAATTGAAGGTTTCAATCAGTCCGGTAACAGGCAATTGCTGGCCAGTTTCAGCCGAAACAACCTGATCCTGCCCTTCCATAATTGCAGGCCGTGGATGCGCGAGTGTACCCAGTTTTTCAAATTTCATCTCGTCAATCCAAAAAGTATATCCCAGACCATTCTCCGGGCCTTCCGAATAAAAGAACATACCCCGCTCCTGCGTAAGCTTCGACGGATCAGGAATGGGAATGATGTATTTTTTCCAGTTGGTATTGAGTGCCACGTTTTGAAGAGTCACCTGGTATTTCGACTCCTCGAGGTCATTGCCGAAGCCGACAATGTCCAGCGTTGCCGATTTGGAGGCTTTTGCCCAGAATGTCAGGGCATCGTAGCCGGTGAGATCCCGGCCTACAGTGGTGTAGTAAGCACCTCCGGCATAAGCGCCCGCAGGGTCACCGGCATCGGGAACAGCAAATACCATGGATGCTGTGCCCTGGTATTTCACATCTGTGTCAACGTCGAATGCTGTCACTTTCGAACCGCCGAAGGCAGCATAGGCCAGCCCTTCGCTAAAACCGTCAATAAATACTTCCGCCGTAGTGGGAAATGTAGCGGGTTTTAAATCATCGATATCTCTTTTGCAACTGAAAAAAGTTAAAAGGGCCAGCACAATCAGAATTGTGATTGCTGAATAATTTTGGTTATATTTTTTCATCAGTTTCATTCTTTTTTGGTTAGTTGCTAATATTGATTTGGAAGTAAGTCTGAAGCTCCCATTCACGGCCATAGTCGTACCCGACAGCTGTTGGATCACAAACCGGGTTGCCCCTTGCGTCAAGCGTGGTTGTTGGACAATAACGGGGAGAGTATTGGTTGAGCGAACGCCAGGTGTAACGAATTCCCAACCTGGAAGCGGGTAAATTATACCATGTTGGTCTTCCAAGATTAGTGGAAATATCCGCCATGAGTTGGAGCGGGAAGGTAAGGTTGAAGTCCCGGTGATAGTCGTAAGGACCCCAATCGTTTACTTTCACCATGGAGGTGAGTTTGACTTTTTTGTAAACCATCCGCAGATCGCCCCCAAACCGCTTGACCAGCCTGGCATCGCTGCCATTTGCCTGTACGGTGCCAGCGAAGAGGTTAGCGATGAATCCAAGTTCCGGATCAACTTTTGAAACGATGCGGGCGTAAGCTTCCCATAAATCCTGAGCAGGAGGAGCGCCGGGGAATGCAAAAATTGTCCGTCCATCGCCTAAAATACCAATAGCTGCATCCTGTGTAGTCGGGAGGTGGCGATAGATAAACCCTGCACTAATTGCGAAGGCTGCGTCTTCGGCCTCGTCATTGTCCCATTCGTACATCCAGGTGCCGGGTGTTGGATCGTAGGTGAAAAGAATTTCACCGGCAACAGTTTCCCTGTTGGCTCTTACGGCAAACGGGTCATCAAGAATATTGCGGGGTCTTCCGGGAGCGGTGACATCGCCAGGAATCGGATCTTCGATGGGTTTTTGCCACAAGAAATTCGGGGCAATCTGAAGATTACCCATTCCAAAGGTGAAACCGGTCAGGAAGTTGTACTGATTTCCGCTACCGCTGTCTTTCAATCGCCAGCCGGTGAACGTTTTGGTGTAATCAGCGCCGCCCATGGCCAGCACGCCATACGCACCGCCCTGGGCATACCATTGTATCGGTCCGGAGGCGTAAGTCAATTTTACTTTACCACCCCAGGTGTCGTCCATGGTGGTTTCAGCCTCGTAGACATTGTAATTGCCCTCTGGTGTTTTATCCACAACCTGAAAGGTCTCCCCTACCCTGTTGGAGTTGGACCAGATACCGCCGAATTGAACGGCGAATTTTCCTAAATCTCTTTCAAAAGCCAGCGTCGCCCTGCGGGTTGGAGGAATAGGGACAGCGAAAGAACTGACCGCAGGCGCCTGCCGGTCCAAATCTTCGTGAAAGATGCCGGTCACATCGAATTTTCCGAGTTTCCGGCCGTATTTCACCAAAACTGCCGGGTTAGCGCCCCACCAAAGTTCAGGTCCGAAAGCAACCTTAAAACCACTGAGAAACTCTTTGCCCTCCACCTCGACACCGAACGGTGCGTTACCGTTGTAAATATCGATGTTAGGCCCATAATTAGCCTCCGGGTACAAACCAAAGAAATCACCTTCGTAGCCCCAGTGGTAATGACCGGTACGGTAAAAACCTGTGAGATCGAACTGTTTGGTGTTCCAGCTAAAATCCGCACGATATACCTTCAAGCGCTCTGCATCTGAAAGCACGATGGCACTGTTGGTATTGTTACCTACATTAAATGACTGAACGGTTCTGATCCGGCCCCGGTTTTCATAAAAAATTTCATTGATGGGGTTTTCAGCTACGTTGCCCAGAATGTTGAAAGACACATTTGCCCGAAAACTTTCCGAGGGTTTTGCTTCGAAGCCAATGTAAAAAGATTGCATGTGGTCGAAGCCAAGTTGGTCAGGGTAACTTACACGGCCGGGAATCGGGTCTTCGGGTGTTGAAATGCGCTCCCCACCTGTGCTGAAGGTGTAAAGATCAGCCCTTAATTGACTCATGCGAACTTTTTTCACCCGATCACCAGTCAGGGCGGCTTTATCTCCCCTGGCCTTGAGTACCGCATCCATCAATTGAATATTGGAAAAATAATTCTCGATTGATTGAACCGTGACGCCATTGTTATACGGATTTAACTTGTGGGCTTCCTGCAAGGCATAATAGGCGGCACGTGGATACAGCTCGTAAAGCCCCCTTTCATTGGTCGGGCCTTTAGCACAAACGCCAAACCACTCTTCATTCATGTTGTTTTCACCTTCCTTGTAATCTCGCTGGTATCCTCCGTTGCTCCACGATGCATTGTTATCATGGACATCCAGGTTTTTAGTTTGGCCAAATTTCCACCAGCCGTCGCTGAACTGGAAAGTAAAACCGCCGATAGAATTCCCGACTTTGCCAAGCCCCGCTGCATTTTCATAAATCTCCTTCCAGTTGCCGACCATGTAGTATGCCTGAGAAAGCTGGTCTTCCTCGTTGTTGAGGGCATTGAATGCATCAGCCCCGAACTCAGTAAACATGATGGGTTTATCCAGCTTTTGTTTAACGACGGCAAATGCATCTCCGAATGACACCCCACGATACATGTTGACGCCCAGAATGTCAACATCCTTACACTCATCAGCTATGATATCAATAAATAGTAAATCTCCATTACAGATGGCTACAGGATGAGAAGAGTCAATTTTTTTCATGTTCACTGCCGCCTCATTCATCAAATTGTACATCGGCCGGCCACGTTTTTCTCCGACAAATTCCCTTTCGGCATCGCTGTCGGGAAAATCTTCTGTTTCAGCTCCAGCCCAGAAAAGACCGTAGTTGTTTTCGTTTCCAAGCAAATACATCAACAGGCCGGGCGTGTTTCTGTACTCTTCCGTCATCGTTTTCACTTCGGCAAGGAGTAAATCACGGACACGGGGGTCGGAGTATTCGGTGTTGGCAACCCAGGCTCCGCCCAGCGTCAGACCGTAGCGGCCGAAAGAGTGGTTGAGCATTGTGTAGATGCCGTATTTTTCATAGATGTACTTGATCCATTTGGCAGGCACCCCCGTGTACATCCGCACGGCATTGACGCCCATGTTTTTTAACAATAACATTTCAGGGTCCAGTGCGGCTCTGATAATGTCATCCGGCTGCCTCCAGAGGCTGTAAGTAAAATTGGTACCGATCGGAAAATAGTCCCAGTTCATGCCGTTGATCATGAAATCGTTGCCATTGACGACGAGCTTTGTTCCGTCGTTATTATTGACAATTGACACCTGGTCAGCCTGAGAAAAGGCGGGAGTGGCAAATAAAAAAAGGACAAGCGTTTGACAGATGTTTTTCATGTTTACCATTAGTTCGAAATTTAAAAAATTGCCATTAGGGTTTACCTTTCCGTTTCATGTACCTGAATCCTGAACTGCTGTCCAAAAAAGATGGGCTTGCTTTCAGGCAAATGTATGATTGCAGGTCTTCAGGGAAAAATTAAACACCTCATCAATTATTTCATCATTCATTTTTATCACTACTTCAAAGTCGTACATTTACCAGCGTAAATCACTGATTATTATAAATCTATGCTTTTAGTAGACTTTCACACCCACCGTTATGGCCGAAAAATAATCTGGGCCATTTGTCTGCTGTTTGCCTTTTTGCCGGGCCGTCAAATTTTGGCATTTTCCGGAAAATACCCCATCCTCAATTTCACGCCTTCAGACTACAAGGCCGGTATTCAGAATATTGATTTTGCCCAAAACAGAAACATGACGCTGTTTGTGGCAAATAACTTAGGCGTGCTTTCCTACAATGGGATCGAATGGGAGTTGCACGCCTCCAAAACAGGCAAAAAAATCAGGTCACTGACATTTGATGACCAAACCAACCGATTGTATTTTGGTTCACAGGGAGCATTCGGCTATTTTAACGAAGAATGGAATTATGTTTCGCTTGTTGATAAAATCCCGGCATCTTCAAGGGATTTCGACGAAGTCTGGGATGTTTTTCTCTATCACTCTAATGTGTATTTCTGCACTTTTCAAGGCATTTACGTATACGATGGGCAGTCCATTTCAGTCATTGAAAGCGAAGATGGTTTTTACCGGTCTTTTCAAGCCGGCGGAAAGCTTTTTACCCAAAGCCGTCAGGGTAAACTTTTTGAAATACAGGGTAAAGCGCTCCTACCCGTCAATTTTTCACTGACCACCAGCAAGGAGACCGTTGCCGGAGTTATCTCCCAGGATGAAGGGTATCTTATTTTCTATAATTCCGGAAAAATTGAGCTGGCCACCTCTTTTGGGGCTACTCAAAAACATGACAGACTGATGAAAGCCCTCCAGGGCAAGTACGTAAACCATGTGTTACAACTCTCTGACACCCGGCTTGCCATCTCCACCCAAACTGCAGGATTGTTTCTGTACGATTTGCAAACCCGTTTTACAGAAAATATTACTTCGAACGACGGTTTATTGTCCAATGTCTGCCTGCGTACCTTTCAAGACCATGCAGGAAATCTGTGGGTCGGCATGCAAAACGGAATTGCGCTCATCGACATCAATTCCCCGATGCGGATTGTCAACCAGGAGGTCGGAATTCAAGGTAGCGGATATGAAGCTTTTGACCGGGAGGAAGGCACCTACTATACCACCTCCAACGGGATTTATTTTTTATCGCAAAATGCGACCCAAAGCGTGTTTTTGAACGGCACTGAAGGGCCTGCCTATGGTATGCAAAAGATTGCCGGAAAACTTTACGCAGGGCATCACACCGGGCTGTTTATGCTGGAGAAAGGAGTGGCAAAACGAATTGCCGAGACGCATGGTTTGTGGCAGGTAAAACAGTTACGGTCGAACCCTGAATATATCATCGGCGGCACCTATTCCGGGCTATTTCTTTTCAGGCTGAATGCAAATCTGAACTTGAAGCCGGTTCAGAAAATTGACGGCTTCGGCGAATCAAGCCGTTTTTTTGAGGAAGACCAAAAAGGAAGGATTTGGGTGGGGCAATTTTACAAGGGTCTGTACCAGGTGGTTTTGTCAGCGGATTTTACCAATTCTACTGTAAAAAAAGTATCAGATGAGTATGGCTTCCCCGTTGATGACCAGTTGATCTTGAGCGCCATTGACAATGAATTGTATCTGGCCACCCGGAAAGGAGTTTACAAAGTAGACCCGATTACCGACAAAATTGAGCCGGCAGCAATTTTTTCACGGGACATTGGCGAACAAGAGGTGTATCTGCTTGCACAGGACAATCAAAAAAACATTCACGTGTATACCGAAAACCAAGTGGGCTTTTTTAGGCAAATCAGTCCCAGTAATTACACGTTTGTCCCTTCCTCTTTGTTCCAACTGCGCTATTCTTTCAATAACGACCTGCTGAATATTTCAGTAAATACCAGGGATGGCGTTTTTTTCAATGCCAACAAAGGCTTCATCCAATACAGACCCGAACTGGAAAACCGCATGGCGTTCGAGAAGCCTGTTGTTATCAAACGTGTTTTCAGTGTTACGGAAGACAGCATTATGTATGCTCAAAAACCGTTTGAGTTGAAGCCTGAAAAATTAGGGAAACTGGTGGTCTCTCACAGAGCGAAAGTTTTGCAGTTTGACATTGAGGCATTTCAGTTCAACGAAGTCAACAACCAGCAATTCCGGTATTATTTGAAAGGCTTCGATGAGGGCTATGGAGAATGGACCAACTCACCCACCAAAGAGTACACTAACCTCACGGAAGGCGAATACGAATTCATCGTACAAACCAAAAATTACCTGGGGCAAATCGTGACCAGCCAGCCTCTTCTGTTGGAAGTGAAACCCCCGTTTCACAGGTCTATGCTGGCCATGTTTTTATACGTGATCCTTGGAATTCTGGCCCTGCTGCTCGTTTCCAGGCGTCAGAAACGCCATTACAAACGAAAAACGCAGCAAGTGGAAGAGGCAAAACAGCAGGAACTTGCCAAAAAACAACAGGAATTAATTGAGTTAGAAGGCCAAAAAGAGCAAAAGCTGCGGCAATTGGAAGAAGACAATATGAAAAGGGAGTTGCAGCACATCAATAACCTTCTGGCGGCCTCCACCATGAACCTGGTGGTGAAAAACGAGTTCATGGAAACCATCAAGGAAGAACTGAAAGAAGTACGACGCAAGGGAAAAAGCGCAGAAACAAAGCAGGCATTAGAAAAAATAGTAAACGAAATTGATTCAACACTGCGCCTGCAAGAGGACTGGACACAATTTGAATTTCACTTTGACCAGGTCCACGGCGATTTTCTAAATCGTTTGAGAGAAGAGTATCAGGACCTTACGCCCAATGAGCAAAAGCTTTGCGCTTTTTTGCGCCTTAATTTAAATACCAAGGAAATCGCCAACCTGATGGGCATCTCCCTCCGAGGCGTCGAAATTGCCCGGTACCGGCTAAGAAAAAAACTGGGCATAGACCAGGGGCAAAACCTGTCGAAGTTTATTTTGGAGTATTGACGGGGTTTGTGAAAAGCAACCGGCTATCAAGGCTGGAAGCGAATGATTCATCATATCTGTAAACAAAAAACTGTCGAAATTGACAATTTCGGGGCCATCACAGTAGGGCGAAGTTGCAGTCATACCTCCCATCTCATTGACAATTGGTTTTAATAATCGGAAGTGATGGAGCCGGGAAGGTCCTTGAAAAATATATCAACACCCATTCCCGGCCCCTTAATTCTGTTTGAAACGGATTACGTATCTGCATACAAAAGCCACGCAATCCGTTATAATCAGCAATTTTTGACAAAGCAGGAAAAGCCTGAAAGTTTATCCCTGCAACCATCAAAGAATCCCATTTTTTATTAAAATGCCTTGTTAGTCAAAAGGAGTGTAACCTTTCATTTCCCTCCTTTCCCCTGCAACAATTTCTCGGCATCTTTCACCATATCATGGTTCGTCGTTATCCGCCCGAAATCCCGGTCAGAGATTTCACGGAATTCATCCAGCGTGCGGTCGTCGCCGTACTGTTTTTGTAAATCTTTCAGTTGTTTTTTCAAATCTGCGACCACGTCTGCATAGGCCGGGTCATCTATGACATTGTGCATTTGCGCCGGGTCTTTTTTCAGGTCGTACAACTCCCATTGGTCAATATTGTAGTAAAAATGCGCCAGTGTGTAATCCTTCGTGCGGATGCCGTAGTGGGGCTGCACGTGGTGCCAGAAAGGGAATTCGTAATAGTGGTAGTACATGGACTGCCGCCAATCATCCGGCGTTTTACCGTCCAGCATGGAAGCAAAACTCCTGCCCTGTGTTTTTTGGCTGGTCTGAATGCCGGCCACTTCCAGGAAGGTCGGGGCAAAGTCGATGTTGGCGATGACGTCCGAGTTTATGCTGCCGGGCTTGACACCCTTCGGATACCTGACGATGAACGGCATCCGCAGGGACTCCTCGTAAATGAATCGTTTGTCAAAAAAGCCGTGCTCGCCGAGGTAAAAACCCTGGTCGGAAGTCAGCACGATCATGGTGTTGTCCGTCAGGCCGTTTTTATCCAGGTAATCCATCACCCGGCCAATATTGTCGTCCACCGATTTCACGCAGGCCAGGTAATCTTTGATGTAAATCTGGTACCGCCATTTTTTACCCTCCTCGTCGCTCATGCCCGCCGGCTGCACCAGCTCGCCGGGCCTGATGCCATAAAACAACCATTTGAACCTTTCGTCTCCCTCCAGCCCATCCGGCACAGCGAGTTTCATGTCCTGCCGGTTGAAATAATCCATCGTCATTTCCGTATCGCCTGCGGTCAGTTCACGGCCTTTGTAGTCGTCGTTGAAATTGGCGGGATAGGGCATTTCAATATCGTCCCAAAGTTTCGCATACATGGTGTCGGGTTCCCAGGCTCGGTGAGGCGCTTTGTATTGCAGCAGCATCAAAAACGGCTTGGCGGCGTCCCGGTTTTTAGCCATCCAGTCCAGCGCAAAATCGGTGGTGAGGTTGGTGGCGTAGCCTTTTTCCTCCACTTCTTTTCCGTTGTGGTTGTAAACAGGGTCCCAGTATTTTCCCTGCTGCACGTTGGCGGCATGGAACCGGTATTCGTCAAAACCCACAGGCTCGGTGCCGAGGTGCCATTTTCCGAACAGGGAGGTCTGGTAGCCGTTTTTTTGAAATTCCTGCGGGAAAGTCCAGTTGGTGTTGTCAAACTGGCCGCCTCTTTCATTTTTGAAATACCCGTTGACATGGCTGTAATTGCCCGTCAGGATAGCCGCCCGGCTGGGGCCGCAGATGGCGTTGGTACACATCACATTTTGAAACAGCATCCCCTCCTTCGCAAGCCGGTCCATGTTGGGCGTGGGAGCGATGTCGTCGAAGATGCCGTTTTCGTAAGCGCTGATGGCCTGCGTGGTCAAATCATCCGCCATGATGTAGATGATGTTGGGCCGGGTTGATTTTTCCGTCACGGAATTCTTCCCATTATTGCCACAGGCAAACAAAATGAACATGGCCAGGAAGGATGTTACCATCCCGGGAAAAGGTTTGCTGTACTTCATGTCTTTGATTTTTTCAGTTTGAAAAGTGTAAATAATTACCTGAGGCCAAGACCTGTTAGCACTTGAAGTGCTAACAGGTCTAACCGGCCCTCACTCCGCATCCTTCACACATCGAAAGCCGGTATGATTCAGCCCCGTGTCCACCGTGGAACCCATGCGCCGGGAATTGCGGTAGCCCGAACAATACTCCTCGCTACAAAGGAAAGAGCCACCCCGGATAACCTTCTCCTGCTGGTAGGGCATAGCGGGGTTGAAAGCCCGTTCCGGCCCTGCAACGTCTTCGCCGCTGGCCTCGTTTTTTTGATAAAAACCGAAATCGAACCAGTCGCTGCACCACTCCCAGACATTGCCCGCCATGTCGTACAGTCCATAGCCGTTCGGCGGATACGATTTGACGGGGGCGGTCGTCAAATGGCCGTCCTGCAAGGTGTTTTTATATGGAAACAAACCCTGCCAAAAGTTAGCTTTCGGCTCTCCTTCGTTCACATTTTCGTTGCCCCAGGGATAAATCATGTCCTTGTTTCCGCCCCGTGCGGCCCATTCCCATTCGGCCTCGGTAGGCAGTCGTTTGCCCGCCCATTTGGCGTAAACCGCCGCATCTTCCCAGGCAATCTGCACGACGGGGTGGTTCTCTTTTCCTTCGATGCTGCTGCCGGGGCCTTCGGGGTGCCGCCAGTTGGCCCCGATGGTCCAACTCCACCACTGGCTGGGGTCGTTGAGGGATACGGGTTGCTCTGTTTTATGAAAAACCAGTGCGCCCGGCTGGAGCAGGCTGTCCGGTGGTTTGGGCGTGCCGGGAGGCAGTTCTTTTTTCATCTCCTCCCAATCAACGGGGCGCTCGGCCACAGTCACGTAGCCCGTCGCTTTCACAAATTCTGCGAATTGGGCATTGGTCACTTCCGTTTCATCCATCCAGAAGGCGCTGACCTGCACCTCGTGTTTGGGGAATTCGTTGGGGTCGGCCTGTTTGTTGTCGCCGCCCATGTGAAGGATACCGGTGGGGATGAGCAACATGCCGTTTTCTTTTTGCAAAGATGCCGCCTGTCCGTTTTCATTTTTTGAAACATCCGGGCTTCCTCCATTGCAGGCGCAGAGCAACGTGCAAGTCCATACGATGATATTTGTCAAAAACTGTAACCTCATTGTTTCTTGTTTTAAGCGCCAATATAAATCTATGGAATCAATTGCCTGACTTGTTCGCTCGGACTATAACCAATGCGGTGCGCAATGACTAAAATTTCCTTTTTTCCCGTTGTTTTGAAAGGCTTATCGTACACCATCCATCTGTTCGAAGGCGCTTCCTGCCCCGGCTCCAAAACCTGGTATCCGATAGATGCGCCCGGCGTTGCACAGCTGATGCTTATTTCATTTTTGGTAAAATGAACGACGGGCGGCTGCGTGGCGGGCTGTTCCATATTTGGCCAAAACTCCCGGATTAAATCTTCTTCCGGTTTCAAATTTTTATCATCAATGGCCTTGACCCAATCGAGGCAGGCTTCCCGCAGTTCCTTTAATTTTTTGGCATAAGCGGGGTCGTTGGCCAGGTTGCGGAGTTCATGCGGGTCGGCCTGCGTGTCGAAGAGTTCCTCTGCCGGCTTCGTTGGCCTGAACCATTGTGCCTGCGCTTCCGTCAGCTTGTTTTCATCCTGCAGCCGGTAGAGTTCCTGCATGATGGCCATCTGGTCACGGTAGGGCACGTACAAAAACATGGGCTTTTCCGGGTGGTAATATTTGATGTATTTAAACCGCTTGTCACGGGCGGCCCGGTTGTTATCGGTGGTAGGGCCGAAGCGGTCGGCACAGGCGAAGATGTATTGCCTTTCCTTGTTGCTCATGTATTTTCCCAAAAATGCCTGCCCGTCAAAATGCGCTTTCGGTTCGATGCCTGACAGGGACATGACCGTTGGCGCCAAATCAATGAAACTAATCAGACGTCCGTCTCTTTGACCGGCCAGTTGCTTTTCAGGAAAACGGATAATCATCGGCACTTTCAACCCGGAGTCGTAGAGCAGCCTTTTCTGCCGGGGCAGCGGCCCGCCATGGTCGGAGTACCAGAAAATGACGGTGTTTTCCAGCAGCCCGTCGTCTTTGAGTTGCTGTAAAATTTTGCCCACCTGAAAGTCCATTTCCTTGATGTTTGAGTACATCCGGCGCATGTCCTTCAGACCGACTTCCGTATCGGGAAGGTAGGGCGGCACGGGCACCTCCATATCTTCGGGTATCCACAAAGAATCCTTGGCTTTTGCCCAAATCTGGGATTCGTGGGTCACCATGAAATTGAAAACGGCAAAAAATGGCTGGCCTTCTGCCCGGTTGCGCCAGTGCGCCTTCGGGCTGCTCTCATCCCAGGCCGTTTCTGTCTTTAAAAACTGGTAATCTTCCTTCGCATTGTTGGTGCAATAATACCCGGCCATGCGCAGGTATTCGCTCATCATTCTGACATCCGGCGGAGGAACGGCCTCATAAGCTATCAGACCTTCGGGCGAATTTTCACTCGCCATCGCCAACATCTGCGGGGTGGGTTTGCCCATAAACCACGGGCCTGTCCGCATGTGGTCGGCTCCGATGCGGTTGGGGTACATACCGGTCGCAATAGCGGCCCTCGCCGGGGCGCAGACAGGGGCGGGAGAGAAAAAATTATCGTAGCAAACCCCTTCCGATGCCAGCCAGCTCAGGTTGGGCGTTTCGACCGTAGAGTCGCCAAACATGGGTAGGTACGGACTTAAATCTTCCGCCACCAGCCAGAGGATGTTCGGGCGGGAATCGAGCGACGGGTTCAAGGCCGGCACTGATTTTTCCGCTACGTTTCCACGCTGTACAGAGCAGGACAGCCCGGTAATTATCGCCCAAAAAAGAAGTAAATAGGATTTCATCCTGGCTTTAATTTTTGACAAAAACAGGAAAATAAAATGGAAAACAGGCAGGGATGGGCACATGACATGCCCTCCCGCATTGCCTTGAAGATAATGTATGAAACTATACTCTCACTAAATTTCTATCAATGGGAAGCTCCGTTTTACTTCCTCGGTTCACGGTACTTTAGCTGGTCTTCCCCTACCACCAATTTGGCCTTGTGCTCTTTCACCACCTGCATGATTTGCTCAATGATTTCTGGATGCTTGGCAGAAATTTCATACTGCTCGGAAGGGTCTTCGTCCAGATTGTAAAGCAGGGGCGGATTGTGTACCGTTTTATCCGGCTGACTGTAGCCGGATTCTGTAATCAAATGAGCCTTGTAGGAGCCTACCCGGACAGCGTAAAGCTCCATTCCTCGGTAGTAAAACATATCCTGGCGGGGGCTTTCCTGCCCTTTGAACAATACCGGGCTGAGGTCCACGCCGTCCACGATTCGGTCCGTAGGTACCGGAACGCCTGCCAGTTGGCTGAAAGTGGTGAACAAGTCCATGGTGGTACCGATGCCTGAGATGATGGCAGGTTTGATATTTCCTGGCGACCAGAAAATGCAGGGTTCCCGCATGCCGCCTTCCCAGGTCGTTCCTTTGCCGTCTCTCAGTAAACCTGCGCTGCCGCCTTCCAAACCCATGGGTAGCCACGGACCGTTGTCGGAGGTGAAGACGACGATGGTGTTTTCGGCCAGTCCTTCCGCTTTCAGCCAATCCATAATTTGCCCGGCGCTCCAGTCAATCTCCTCGACCGTGTCGCCGTACAGGCCACGCTTGCTTTTTCCTTCGAATTCTTTGGAAGCGAACAGCGGCACGTGCGGCAGGTTGTAGGCCAGGTACACGAAGAAGGGTTTGTTCTTGTTTTCTTTCATAAACCTGATGGACTCCTCCGTATATCTTTTGGTAATAGTATGTTGGTCAGCCGGGCGCTCGATGACTTCCGTATTGCGCATAATCGGCACGTTGAAGGTATTGATGTCTTTCCTTTCGGGGGCGCTGCTCCAGAAATCCCAGTAATCCTGGTAATTTTTGATATTTGCCAGTGCAACATTGTCCATGTCATTGGAATACGGGATGCCGTAGTAGTAATCGAAGCCGTGGCTCGTCGGGAGGTATTCCTCTTTATGCCCAAGGTGCCATTTGCCGACGCAGGCTGTAGCATATCCCGCTTTTTTGAGTTGCTCCGCAATGGTGACCTCGCTTTGTGGCAATCCACGCTGGGAGTCCGGGAAAAGTACCCTGTTGGGCGGAGCGCCTTCCATGCCATTCCTGATGGGCAGCCTGCCGGTGAGCAAGGCGGCCCGGCTCGGCGTGCATACGCTGGCGCCAACGTAAAAATTTGTCCATTTCTGCCCCTCGGCGGCCATCCGGTCGAGGTTGGCGGTATGAATAGTGGGGTGCCCGTACACACTCAAATCGCCGTAACCCAAATCATCGGTGAAAAGGATGACGATGTTGGGCGTTTTGGATAGTTTGTTTTGCGTTATTCCCTGGTGCTGGGCACAAGCCGCTAAGAGCAGGGAAAAACAGAACGCTATTTTATAAGACATTTCATTGAATTTAATAAGGTGGATAAAAGGGCGGACACTTCCGAAGCGCCCGCCCCTTCGTTGGGTTTAGTAACCGTCGTTTTGTTTCAACAGTGAATTGGCATCCAAATCAACCTGCGGAATAGGGTACAGTTTGTGGAAGTCCTTGGCGTTTTTACCTCTGGCCACTGCGCCTGAAATAAACCGGTCCTGTCTGAGCAAATCCTCCCGGCGCTTGGCTTCAAAGAAAAACTCACGGGCACGTTCTTCCAACAGGGCATTCCTGAAAGATTCCTTGTCGTAGTCTGCCAGGTTCCACGGCGAAGCCTTCGCACGGTTGCGCACCTGATTTACCAGGTCAACAGCTTCCTGCGTTGGGCCGGAAATCTCGTTCAATGCCTCGGCACGGTACATCAAAATATCGGCGTAGCGGACAACCGGCAAATCGTTGCCGGCAAAAAAACCAACCGAATTCGGGTCGAACTCATATTTATAGGGAAAAGATTTATCGCTTCCCAGGCCCGGCACCGTATTGCCGGTCGTGGCGCTCACATACTGCGTGACGATAAGGTCCTTGCGAGTATCGGAAGCCTCGAAAGAATTCACAAAAACGTCATAGAGGTACGTCCGGGCTGCAAAAACAGCATTGTTGGGGTATGGGCGGGGATAGTCCGGCGGGAAAAGCAAAGCATTGAGCGACTGGCTGGCAGTGTTGGATGAGGCGTCTTTTGGAAGCGCCCAAATCATTTCCTTGTTGCCTTCATTGGCGATAGCAAATACATTGGCGTAGTCGTCCACCAGCCCGAATTTGCCCGAATCGATGATTTGTTTGGCAACATCCGCCGCTTTCTGCCATTGGCGGGTGTTCATGTAATATTTGCATAAAACGCCCCTGGCCGTGCCTTTTGACCCCCTTCCGAAAGCAATGGGGTCTTCCGGCAGGTTGACGATGGCTGCCTCCAGTTCCTGTTCGATGAAAGCCCGTGTTTCTGCATCCGAAGCCCTCGGTTGCAGCGGGTCGTCGGTGGAAGACCGGTACAATGGAACCGGCCCAAAAAGATTGTACAATTCGGAATAAACCCAGCCCCTGATAAAGTTAACCTCTCCCGTAGTCGTTTTAATAAAATCAGCGCTGAACCTGGCCGGGTCAAGGTTGTCCAGCACCACGTTGGCATCCCGGATGGCATTGAAATCCACCGTCCAGACAGCCACTATTTGCGAATGCGTGCTTGTCCAGTTGAAATTGATCAGCGCCTGCCACAGGTTTTCAATCGAACCGCCGGCGCCCCAGAGTTCGTCTGTAGGCATTCCCTGCAGGTAATACGGCGACCAGGATTCCTGCAAGTTGGCATGATGGGAGTAGGAATAGGCCGAATTCAGCACAGCGGTTATGCCGGCCTCGGTGGTGAACAAAGTAGATGGCGCCAGTTCGGAGAAAACCTCCTCATCCAATGGCTTTTCACAAGCCACAGCGCCAAAAAGGAATAGTACAAGCGATATTTTTATGATGGATTTCATCTTGATAATTTTTATTGATTCACTAATGCTTTTTGATGGGTGAGTTTGATCCGCCTGAAATATTTCAGGCAAATCAAACTCATCAAACCATTCAAACTCATCAAACTTTTAGAATCCCGCATTTACACCGAAAAGAAAGGTACGGGCGAGCGGGTAGCTGCTGTAATCAATCCTGACGTTGCTCCTTCCGAATGAATTTGCTTCCGGGTCGAAGCCGACATAATCGGTTTTGGTAAACAGGTTCTGGCCTGTGACATACAACTTCAGGGAGCTGAAAACGCCCTTGCCGCTCATGGGCACCCGGTAGCTCAACTGGACATTTTTCAACCGCAGGTAAGTCGCATCCTGCAATACCAGGGAAGAAACCTTGTCGCCGCCATAGCCATTGGGATTCACCCCGGATGGCCATTTGGTGTCCGTGTTTTGCGGTGTCCAGCGGTCCAGCGACTGCTCAGCCAAACGGTTTCTCCTGATGTTAGCCGGGTAGAGGCTCTCGATGACGTTGATATTCAGGAGTTCTCCTCCCTGCTGTCCCTGGAAGAAAATATCCAGGGATAAGTTTTTATAGGAAAATGAATTCTGGATGCCATACGTGAAATCGGGAAACGGGCTGCCGATGATGGTCTGGTCGGCAGGCGTAATGGTTCCGTCGCCGTTCAGGTCGGCGATGATGGGTTCTCCCGGTTTGGCGTTGGGCTGGGCTGAGTTGGCTATTTCACCTTCGTTCTGGAAAATACCGGTCACTTCGTAGCCGTAGTAGGAAGCAAGCTCAGCACCTTTCTGGATAATGACCGTGTTGCCGACTGATTGGATATTGCCGGTTACGATTTCATTGACCCGTCCGAGGTCCAATACTTTGTTGTCAATAATGGAAAAATTCAGTGAGGTACTCCATTTGAATCCTTTCTTGTTGATGTTGTTGGTGTTGATCAAAAACTCGAACCCGCTGTTCTCGACTTCGCCCACATTGGTCAGGATGGAGCTGTAGCCGGAGGATACCGGGAGCGGCAGGTTGAACAGCAGGTCTTTTGTTTTCTTGCGGAAATAGTCCACTGTTCCGCTGATTTTACCGTTCAAAATGCTGGCATCGAGTCCAATGTTGAACTGTTCGGTAGTTTCCCATTTCAAATTCGGGTTGGCAATCCTCTGGGGGATGGCGCTTCCCTGAACGTTGCCGCCCAAAACGACGTCCGGGCCGGAGCCAAAAGTGAGCAATGAAGCATAGTTACCGATTTCCTGGTTGCCGGTTTGTCCCCAGCTTGCCCTCAGTTTCAGTTCTTCAAAAAGATCGGGTACGAACCCTTCACGGGTCAGTTTCCAACCAAATGCGAAGGATGGGAAATAGCCGTATTTATTGTTTTCACCAAAACGGGACGAACCGTCCGCACGGACGGATGCGGTAAACAGGAACTTGTCGAGCAGGCTGTAGTTGATCCTGCCCAGGTAGGACAACAGGGTGTTTTCCTCCAGGCGGCTGGTCAGGGCATCCGTATTGGTGTCCCCCAGTCCGAGGTTGTTCGTTCCCAGTTCGTCGGTAGGAAATCTGCTGATACCGCCGCCAATGAGCCTCGTTTGAAATTTTTGATACGTAGCCCCTCCAAGCAGGGTGATGGCGTTGTTTTCGTTGAGGCGCTTGTCATACGTCATGGTATATTCGCCGAGGATACTGTTGCGCTCGAACGAAGTGATGTTGGCAATGCCGCCGGCAGGCCCGCCACGGATGGTCAGTTGGGAGTTGTAAACATCCCGGCGGGAGGATGTGCGGTCAGAGCCGAGGTTTAGTTTGGCGCTCAGGCCATCCAAAATTTTCCAATTGACGAAAAAGTTGCCGAGTGTCCGGTTCGAACTGTTTTTGCTGCTCACTCCATTGATCAGGGTCACGGGATTGTTCACCGTCAGGTTGGTTGACTGGGCGAAAGTGCCGTCGGCATTGCGAATCGGTTCGGTCGGGTCGTACAGCAGCGAGGCATAAATCGGCCCGGCGCTTTCGTTCGTGTTCACACCGTCGATGGCGTTGTTGTCGTCGATATAACTGGTATTGAAGTTCACCCCGACGTCGAACCGGTCGCTCAGTTTCGTTTCCAGGTTTACCCGTCCGATGTATTTTTTGATGCCCGAATTTTTGAGCACTCCTTGTTGGTCGAAGTAGTTCAGCGAAGTATAGATTTTGGTGTTTTTCGTGCCGCCACTAATGGAGATGTTGTGGTCGGTGATGGGGGCCGTCCGGTAGATTTCATCTTGCCAGTTGGTGCCGTCGCCGATAGCGGCTTTGTCAGCTTCGGAAAAAGGAAGCGGGTTGCCCTGGGCTGTGGCCAGGTCGTTCATCAGGTTAATGTATTCGCCGGTGGACAAAACGTCCAGTTTCTTGGCGACCGACTGGGTTCCCACGTATGCATTGTAATTGACCGTCAATTTTTCACCGCCTCCTTTTTTGGTCGTAATCAAAATTACGCCGTTGGCGCCCCGTGAACCGTAGATGGCCGTTGCGGAAGCATCCTTTAAAATTTCAATCGACTCGATGTCGTTCGGGTTGAGCGAGTTCAAGGGGTTTCGTGGGCTGAAATTCGAGCTAATCAAAGCTGTTCCGCCTTCGTCAGAACTGGAAAGATTGGAGCTGTTGTCGATCGGGAAACCGTCGATCACGTAGAGCGGCTCGTTGCTTGCATTGATGGAACTGGCGCCCCGGATCCTGACCGCAAGACCGCCGCCCGGCTCCGAACTGCTTTGCGTGATTTGCACACCGGCTGCCCGGCCCAGCATCATCTGGTCAACCGACACGTTCGCCCCCGGATTCAAATCTTCCGCTTTCATGGAAGAAACCGCCCCGGTGAGGTCGCTCTTTTTGACCGTGCCGTAGCCGACGACGACCACCTCCTCCAATTCCACGCCCTCATCCAAAGTGACATTCAGGTTGTCACTGGCGGGTACTTCCTTTGCGTCAAAGCCGGTATATGAAATTACCAAAGTGCTGTTGGCCGGGACATCGTTCATCGTAAAAGTGCCGTCGTAGTCGGTAACAGTTCCCGTCGTCGTGCCTTTTATGAGGATTGTTGCGCCGATAAGCGGTTCGCCTTTGACGTCTGTGACCTTACCGCTGATGGATTGTGCGACAAGGGACACCGAACATAGACCAACCATGAATAATACGGAGAGTAAAATCTTTTTCATGATTACCATTTAATTTGATGATTGTGAGAATAAGAAAACTACCCTTCTGAGGATGCGCTGAAGCCTTCCGCCGAAGGAAAATAAAAACCAGTCTTTGCTTGTGCTTAAAAGGGCTAATTACACCGTAGAGGGCCGTCCGGGAATTTGATACAGCAAAAATGGACGGCTTTTTAATATTGGTAATTTATTTGGATGGCCAGGTATTTACAAAACATAATCCTGCCTGAGCTACCTTTGGCCTTATTATGTTGCAAATTTAAGGCGATGCGCAAAAGTATGGCGTTGAAATTCCTGTCAAAAAGGTAGAAAAATCCGTCAATCAAAAATTTCACTTCCGGTTCTGCTCCGCAAAATCACTGGGGGTGAGGTGGTACATTTTTTTGAAACAGGTAGCGAAGTATTTCGGATCTGAGAAACCCACCTGGTAGGCGACTTCCGAAACATTGAAGCTGGTATTTTTCAAATATTCAACGGAGCGTTTCAGACGGACGGTTCGGATGAATTCATTACCCGACAACCCGGTGAGGCTTTTCAGCTTCCGGTAAAATGTAGAGGAGGACATCCCCAATTTATTGGCGAGGTAGGCGGTCTCCAGCCCGGCCTCTTCGATTTTTTCTTCAATCGCTGCGATGGCATTTTTGATGAATTCCTGGTCGGAATTGTCCTGCGTCAAAATACCGGCATCGTTGACGGAAGAATTGAGGAAGGCCTGTTTGAGTTTTTGCCTCGATACCAACAGATTTTGAACGGTAGCCTTCAACAGTTCCACGGAAAAGGGTTTTGAAATATAGGCGTCCGCCCCGGTTCGCAGTCCTTCGATTTCATGCTCCGTTGTTTTCAGGGCAGTCAGCAAAACGACCGGAATGTGGCGCAGCAGAAAATCCGATTTGGTGTATTCACAAAGTTCGTAGCCGTTCATTTCCGGCATCATCACGTCGCTGATGATGATATCCGGCATTTCCGACTTGGCCAATTCGATGGCTTTTTGCGCCGTGTCGGTGGTACAAACCTGGTAATACCCCTCGAAAACATTGGCCAGGAAAGCCAGAATATCCGCTTCGTCGTCCACGATCAGGATTTTTGCGGATTCCGGGGCAGCCTCTTTTTCCGTGCTTTTCGGCTGTATTTGCTGCTCCATCTGCTGCGAAACGCCGGGCTTGGCCGGTTCTGTGTCCATCAGTTCCAAATCGGCTTTCGGAAACGTCAACAAAAAAGTAGTGCCTTCATCGAGTTTTGAAGTGACTTCGATAGCGCCACGGTGCAGTCCTGTCAGTTCTTTCACCATTTTTAACCCCAGGCCGGAGCCGACGGCATGCGTCTCCCGTTTCTCCTGGAAAAAAGATTCGAAGATTTTGTCCAGGTTCTCGGGCTTGATACCACGGCCCGTATCGCTTAGCTTGATGTAATAATTAGAAGTGGCCGACTGGTTTTGTGCCTCATAAATGTGCAGGCTGATACGGCCGCTTTGGGTGAATTTCACCGCATTGGCGATGAGGTTGACCAGGATTTTCTCCATGATGTCTCTGTCGAAAAGCACGTAAGGATAGGTCTCCATGTTCGTTTCGAAGTGGAGTTCGATGCCTTTTTGTTGGGCGCTTCCCAGGAAGCTGTAAAAAATTTCTTCGGCAAAAGCCACGATGTTCCCTTTTTTGGCAAATACTTTCATCTCTGAATTTTCTATTTTTCTAAAGTCCAGAATCTGGTTGACATTCCGCAGTAATTTTTGGGTATTCCGGTGGATTAATTTCAGAAGATTGCTGTCGCTGGAAAAACTGTTCCGGTTGATTAATTCTTCCAGCGGGCCGATGATCAGGGTCAATGGCGTGCGCAGTTCGTGGGTGACCTGTGTGAAAAAATCAATTTTAAAATTGTACAACTCTTCCGCCTTCTCTTTTTGAAATTTTTGCATCTCGATTTCCTGCCGGAGTTTCCGCCTGTTTTTCCGGTACAAATAAAACTGCCGGGACACGAGAAAAACCACGCTTGCATACAGCAGATACGCCCACCACGTCAGCCAGGGTTTAGGGGGAATAATGACCCTGAGGGAAGCCGTTTCAGTGCTGGCAATTCCATCGGCATTCAGGGTTTTCACCTTAAAAGTATAAGTACCGGCGGGCAGGTCACGGTAAGTCGCAAAACGGCGGTTGCCTACATTGTTCCACTCTTTTTCATAAGGTTCGAGGCGGTAAGCGTAATTGATGCGGGAGGGGTTGTGGAAGTCGAGGGCCGCATATTCCAGCGTGAGCAGGTTCCGGTACTTTGGGAGGCGGATGACCTGGTTGGCATCGAGATCGCCCCGGATTTGAAAACCCTCCACGTCCGATTCCAGCACAGATTTATTGAGCAGCAAAAAATCAGTCAGGTGTATTTTGACCGTGGTGTTGATGTTCGGGGTGAAAAAATCATCGGGAAAAAAAGAATACAACCCGGTATTGCCCCCCGCTATGATCTCATTCGAGGGCGTTTTTACAAGGGCGCCCGGTAAAAAATATTCAGGCTCGAACCCTTCCCCCTGGTCGAACATTTTCTGGATTCGCAGGGTCTCGTTTACCCTTGCCAAGCCCTGATTGGTGGCAATCCAATAGCCGGAACGGGAATCCTCGCAAATTGACATGAATGCCAGTTTCCTGTTTTGAAAACGGCTGTCCAGTTTTTCAATTTTTGTAAAATCCAGATTGCACCGGAACAAGCCTTCCGATTCGGTTCCGATGAGCAAACGATTGTTCCTGTCCAGCACCATTGTGCGGATGTCATCCGGCAAATTGATTCCCTGGTTTTCAACCTTCACTTTTTTGAGCGTTCCCGATTTTTTGTCAAACCGCCACAGACCCTGGTACCTCGTTCCGACGAAAATGAACGAATCCTTCTGCACCAGTGAAGAGCCTCTGAAAAACGGTACAGGCGGTTCGATTTTTTTGCATTCACCGGTTTGGAAATTATAAACCGACATCCCCTGGTAGGTGGCCATATAAATATTGCTGCCATCCTGGGCCATGGAGAGAACGAAACCACCTGATTGGGTATGCACTTCATTGAGTTGCTGGTGGACGTACCGCCATTTTTTTTCTGAAATACGATAGTCGTAAATACCCGTCAGCGTTCCGATGAAAAGATGTTCCTCGTCTTCGGAAAGCAGCAGGCTGAGGACGTAAAAATTTTCCTTTAGGTCTGTGAACGGCTTAATATCATTGAGGCCGGGTTTAATATTTTTAAACGATCTGTCTTCCCGGTCAAAAAAGAGCAGGCCTTCCTCCCCGGCCCCTATCCATATATTATTGTCTTTATTGACGGCAAAAGAAGTAATGTAATTGGTGTTTATGCCGCTGATTTGCCCCTCCGAATAATACAGGTTGAATTTCAGCTGGTGTTGGAAATAATATTGCAGCCCGTTGTTGAAAGTGCCGATCCATATCCCGCCCTGGTTGTCGGCAGCGACGCAGGAGAGCGAGTTGGAAACAAAATTACTCTCTGGTTTTTCCGCATACCGGATGACTTCCACCTCGTCCGTTTCAGGGTCGTAAATATTCAGTCCGTTCCTGCCGGTGCAAACCCAGATTTTGTGGTTCACATCCTCGATGAGACCGTTGATGTATTTGGAGCTTAAATTATTGACCCACTTCCATTGTCCGTTCTGCGGGTCGTAATAGCGCAGGCCGTTACCCCGGCCGGCTACCCACTTTCGCCCTTTTTTATCAAAAAAAATAACGGAAATAAAATCAAGGTTAGTGGAAAAGGATTCCACATCATCCTGCAGGGGGTTCGTCAGTTTTTGCGTTGCCGGATCGAACATCCGCAGCCCCTTGTTGGCCACAATCCACAGGCTTCCCTCCGGGTCAACGCTGGCTGTGCTAAAGGCATGGGTTTCCTTGTCAGGGGCAATGTCGTCCACGTGGTATTTCCTGACTACTTTCAAATCAGCACGAAGCAAGATCAAATACTGTGGCGTCAAGACCCAGATGTTCCCTTTTTTATCCCCGGCGACTGCCTGGATTTTTGCTTTGCCGAGCAGTTCGTCATCAAATTTTATAAACGTCGCAGTTTCACTGTCGTAAATGTTCAGGCCACGCACAGTGCCGGCCCACAGGCGCTGTTGCCCGTCTTCGTAGAGGCACGTAATGTAGTCATTCGACAAACTGCCGGGATGATTAGGCCCGGCATAATAGACCTTGAATTTCTGGCTGTCGTACTTGTTCAGGCCCACTTGCGTGCCAATCCAGATAAAGCCTTTTTGGTCTTGTAAAATGCAGGTGATGGCAGGAAATGACAGGCCGTCTTTGACGGAGATGTTTCGGAAATGTATTTTATTGCTGTACTGAGCTTCGACGGTGCAAACCAACAGAATCAGCAAAGCAGTTATTTTGAATCCCAGTTTCATTTGTACCCATTTCAGTTGTGCAAGGTACAAATTGTGGCGAGGATTTAAGGACGGGAAATAGCAGGGCCACATCGAACAGAAATGATGTCTGAATCATTCATACCGATTATAGCATTATACGATAGCCCTTTGACGCAGAAACAAAAAAGCCTCATAAGTCATTGACTTACAAGGCTTTTTAAATTTTGAAAGCGGTCTGGACGGGACTCGAACCCGCGACCCCCTGCGTGACAGGCAGGTATTCTAACCAACTGAACTACCAGACCAATTATATCTTTTTGAAATCTGAAACAGAAATAATCTCAATTTTATTGTGAGAAATAATACTGCTCATTTCTTAGATTTCATTTTTGTTGTCGCCTTGCTTTCAAAAGCGGACGCAAATGTAGAACGCTTTTTTTTATCCTGCAATAGGTTTTAAAAAAAAATAAAAAAAAATTAACCCAACTGAAGGCACTGCCCGTCGGTTTACTAACTTTGTCATCCTTTAAACATGCAGGACGTTGTTTTCAGCCCCTGTTTTCAAGGTGCAGAGCAACGATAATTTAAAGCCTATGGTTTTTTTAGATTTTGAAAAACCGCTTGAAAGTCTGTTTGAACAGCTGGAAAAAATCAAGCAGGTTGGTGAAGAGGGTGACCTGGACGTATCACCCATGATTGAGGAGTTGGAAAATAAGATCAACGCTAAACGAAAAGAAATTTACGACAACCTCACTCCCTGGCAAAAAGTGCAGCTTTCCCGCCACCCGGAGCGTCCATATACCCTTTATTATATTGAGCAAATTTGTCAGAAATTCATTGAGTTGCACGGCGATCGTTGCTTCGGCGACGATAAAGCCATTGTAAGCGGCATGGCCGATATTGATGGACAGACAATTATGCTCATTGGTCAGCAAAAAGGGACCAACACCAAAATGCGGCAGTACCGTAATTTCGGAATGGCTAACCCGGAAGGCTATCGAAAAGCACTCCGGCTGATGAAGCTTGCAGAACGATTTGGATTCCCGGTCGTTACGCTGATCGACACACCCGGCGCATTTCCGGGCATTGAAGCTGAAGAGCGTGGACAGGCTGAGGCTATCGCCCGCAATCTCTTTGAAATGGCTAAACTCGAGGTGCCGATCGTTTGTATCGTTATCGGGGAAGGTGCTTCCGGAGGAGCGATTGGTATCGGGTTGGGCGACCGGGTTTACATGCTCGAAAACACCTGGTATTCTGTTATTTCACCCGAATCCTGTTCGTCCATCCTGTGGCGCAGCTGGGATTTCAAGGAGCAGGCAGCGGAAGCACTCAAACTGACAGCTAATGACATGCTTTCGTTCGGTTTGATCGATGGCATTATCAAAGAGCCGCTGGGCGGGGCGCATTCTGCCCCTGAGGAAATGGCGGCTATTTTAAAAGATTACATCAAAAAAGCTTTGGCAGAACTGGATAAAATGTCACCCGATGAGTTGATCGAAGCCCGAATCAACAAATACAGTTCCATGGGCGTTTATGACACGATTCCGATGCCTGTTGAAGCGACGGAGGAGGGATCAGAGGTCTGAGTTTTGAAGATTCAAACACTTCGACCCGGCAAAAACTCCCAACACAATGCAATTCATTGAACAAATTCGCACCCGGCTTCACAATTCTTTTTTAAAAAAAGAAATTTCCTCTCATCAGGCCGGCCGTAGTTCGATGTCCATTGAGGATGCCAATTCTGTTGGTATTTTGTTCGATGGGACAGATACAGTTAACCGAAAACTGGTGCTCGACTACGCCGAAAAGCTGAAAAAAGCCGGAAAAAAGATCAGCTTACTCGCTTTTTACAATAGCAAGCAGGAAAGTGAAGAACTTGATTTTCCTCATTTTAACAGAAAACAACTGGACTTCGCCCTGCGCCCAAAAACTCCGGAGGTGTTGGAGTTTATTGAAAATCAATTTGACTTGCTCCTCAATGTTTGCAACCAGAGCGTGCTGCAGCTTGATTACGTTGCGGCTCGTTCCAAAGCAAAATTCAGGGTAGGCCCCTTCACCGAGAAAACATTTTGCTACGACCTGATGATCGACCACTCCGGTAAAAAAGACCTGGGTGCTTTCCTTCAGCAAGTCATTTTTTACATGAAAAAGATGCGGCCAGATTATGAAGCAGCAGTTAATTAGCGGAACAGGTGTCGCCCTCGTCACACCATACCGGCAAGGTAAAATCGACTTCGAAGCGCTTGAAAAAATTATAGAACACGTCATTGCCGGAGGCGTGGATTTCATCGTATCGCTCGGCTCTACCGGAGAAGCGATCATGCTTACCACAGCAGAATGCAAGGAGGTTTTTAAGTTTACTTTGGGGAAAGTAAATGGCCGGCTACCCGTTGTTGCCGGGCTTTTTGGCGCCAACAGTACCTCGCACCTCATCGAGCGGGTAAACAACTACGACTTGAAAGGCTTCTCGGCCATCATGTCCAGCAACCCGAGTTATGTCAAACCTACTCAGGAGGGCATTTTTCAGCATTACATGGCTTTGGAGGCAATCTCACCGCTGCCTATCATACTCTACAACGTGCCGGGGCGAACAGCCTCCAACCTCGCTGCAGAAACAACCTTGCGGCTTGCCAGAACCAGCAAAAAATTCATCGCCGTCAAGGAAGCATCCGGCAACCTGGAGCAGGCCATGCAGATTATTAAACACAAACCTGATGATTTTCTGGTACTCTCCGGCGATGATGCACTTACACTGCCTATCCTCGCCTGTGGTGGCAACGGGGTAATCTCGGTGATTGCCAACGCACTACCAGAGGAATTTTCAGGCATGGTGCGGGCAGCACTCAACGGCGACTTTGAAACGGCCCGGCGCCTCAATCTTGATCTGCTCGATATTCACCCCTGGCTCTACGTCGATGGCAACCCGGCAGGTATCAAATCACTGCTCAACAGCATGGGCATTTGTTCGAACGAGGTTCGCCTGCCACTCGTACCTGTAACGGAAAAGACAGCTGAAAATTTGAGAAAAGAATGGGATAAAATGCGCTCGGCAACACTCGTTACACACTAACTTGTTCACAGTTTTGAAATAAAAATGGCCCGGGAATTAACAACTCCCGGGCCATTTTTATTTCAAAAAAACTTATCGGCCACTCACGAACGTACAATGAGCCGCTACCCTACCCGTCTTTTTTGTTTCTAAAACAGCAATATAAAAACCAGGCTTCAGCGTTTCTGCCTGGGGTAGTTTTGTTTCAGGTGAAATTTGCTCCACAGTTTTCATCAACTTACCATTGGCAGCGTAAATCTTCAGTTGATATTCCTCCAGGCTTTTGGCTTGACTGATCGCAAAACTGACTTCGTTGCTGCTTGGATTGGGAAACGCAGTCAATTTCAATGAAACTGTAACGGGCGTTTCGCTGGCATTCACCGTTTCACATACAGGAATTTCAGGCAAAAAGCACTCGATGTCAGTAAGGTTCAGGTATTCGTCAGCATGCTGAAAACAGAGCAGGGAGAAAGCAAAATCAGGTATGGGAATATGCCCCCTCCAAAGCACACCATAATTACTGCCAAATCCCTGAATCCAGAACTCACCTGCTTCCCCGAGCTCCGGTTTAAAATAGATGACTCGCCGGTTTGCACCGGCTAAGTTTTCAAGTTTCACGCTGTCCACCGTTCTTGAAACCTGCGATCCGGCAGCAAGATTGTAAAGCTGAATTTCCTGTCCGGGCTGGAGGCCGAAGTCATAAAGCAGCACCTCGTCCATCATGGTCTCCGGCTTCACCCACACCTTTTCACCATCTGCCCGAACGGCAGCAGTATAGGTTTTTCCGGTGATTTCACCGGTTGTATCCAACTCAAGTTGCACCAGCTGTGAGTAAGATTTTCCATTGATCAATGTATCGCCGCAAAGGGCAAAATGACGGGAAAAAGGGCCGGCAATCGTGAGGTACTCTTCTTTCCAGATTGCGTCTTTTTCGGGAAATGACACAACCTGTGAGTTCGCAATGCCGGCCCAGGAAAGGAAAACAAGGGTAAAAAATGTAATTTTTCGCATGGGTGATTTCTGTTGTTGTCGGGTTTTATAAATACATCTGATCTGAAAGACGCCCCCCAGCGCAATTTGGTTGGGTTGAAATAAAAACGAGGGCAGCAGGTTTTACCCTGCCACCCTCGTTTCAGAATGGCAATAAGTTTTTATTTAAAAAACAAAATTGAAGCCCCTATTTCCTCAGAATAAGATATCCTGCTGTGCCTCCGATGAAGGACGCAATCAATATCCCGAATTTTGCCTGAAGGATAAGTTCCGGATCTTTAAAAGCCAACTCAGTGATGAAAAGAGACATGGTAAAACCGACTGCAGCGAGCAGCGCAGCTCCGTAAATATGCCGCCAGGTGACACCTACCGGCAGTTTCGCAAGTTTCAACCCAACCACAATTCGGGTAATACCGGCAATCCCGACAAACTTACCGATGACAAGGCCACAGATGATTCCCAGCGTCACATAACTTCCCACGTTTTCAGCAAAGCTTCCTGAAAATGTAACTCCCGCATTCGCCAGTGCAAAAACAGGCATAATCACAAAAGCAACTAACGGGTGCATGGCATGTTCCAACCGTTGCAGAGGCGTTAGAGCTTCTTTTGAAAAGAATCGGATTTCATCGAGGATATGGAGTTGCTCTTTGGTTACCAGGCTGAAAGTATTGGTCTTGGCTTCCTCGAATTCACGGGTAAGCCGCCGGATTTCCTGTACAAACAAGCGATCCTGTATTTTTACGTCAGCAGGGATCGTTAGCGCAGCCAAAACACCGGCTACCGTTGCATGAATGCCCGAAAGAAGGAAAGCCAGCCACAGCCCCGCAACACCGACGATGCCATAAAATACCGGACTGCGAACGCCGAGCAGGTTGGCAGCTATGAGCACGATCATAAACGCCGCCCCAACGCCCAGGCTCAGAACCGAAACATCAGAGGTATAGAAAAAAGCAATCACCAGCACCGCTCCGAGGTCATCTGCAATGGCCAGGGCAGTGAGAAAGATTTTCAGCGACTTCGGCACCCGGTCGCCCAGCATGTATAAAATACCCAGCGCAAAGGCAATATCCGTAGCCATCGGAATCCCCCAACCATCCTGTGCCGGGCCTGAACTGTTAAAGCCCAGATAAACGAGAGCCGGCACCACCATACCCCCCATACCTGCCAGCAACGGCAGCAAGGCATCCTTTGGGTTCGACAGTTCGCCGGCCATCACTTCCCGCTTCAGTTCCAACCCGATGACAAAAAAGAAAACGGCCATCAACCCGTCGTTGATCCAGTGATGCAGGGTTTTGGAAATCACAAATTCATCGTATCCAATGCTGAACTTATGTTCCCAGATGTGATGATAGGCTTCGCTCCAGGGCGAATTGGCAAATATTAGCGCAATAACTGCCGCAGCAAAAAGTACAATGCCGCTGGTCGTCGAATTATTGATAAATCGTCCGATCGGCTCAATAACCCAAGTGTCAATTTTTGTTTTTCGCATGGTTTGAAAATGGTTTTTCATATCAGAGGAACGTAAATGCCAAATCTGATAAAGCAATCCATTTGTTCAGGATTCGGCACTCCATCCATGAAATTAAACTTTGATTGTTTCCAATAAAAAGAACCGTGAGTTGCTTTTCAGGTTCTCCTCATTTTGCAAAAAAAAACGGGGACAGCAGGATTAACCCCCACTACCCCCGTTTAACCCTGATTTCAAGGGTTAAATTACAGGCTGAAAGCCTTCTTTACCTTATCCACATAATCCAGTTTTTCCCAGGTGAAAGTCTCCACTTCCTTGGTGATAGTTTCGCCGGAGCCGTTGGTCAGCGATACTTTTTTCACCTCCGGGTTCCGGCCCATGTGTCCGTAAGCAGCAGAATCGGAGTAGATAGGGTTGCGCAGCTTCAGACGGTTTTCGATGGCGTAAGGCCGCATGTCAAAGATTTCCATGACGATGTTGGCAATTTCGCTGTCCTTCATATTCACCTTCGATGAACCGTAAGTATTCACGTAAATATTGGTTGGCTTCGCAACGCCGATGGCGTAGCTCACCTGCACCAGTACTTCGTCGCAAACGCCCGCAGCCACAAGATTTTTGGCAATGTGACGGGTAGCGTAAGCAGCGGAGCGGTCAACTTTAGAGGGGTCTTTGCCACTGAAGGCACCACCGCCGTGAGCTCCTTTACCGCCGTAGGTATCCACGATAATCTTGCGACCTGTCAGGCCGGTATCACCGTGTGGGCCGCCGATCACGAACTTGCCGGTCGGGTTCACGTGGTAAATGATATCATCGTTGAAAAGCGCCTGCACATGGGCAGGATACAGCGCCTTCACCCGTGGAATCACGATACTGATCACATCCGCCTTGATTTTGGCGAGCATCGTTTCATCATCTCCAAATTCGTCATGCTGGGTGGAAACGACGATGCTGTCAATACGCTGTGGCTTGTTATTATCGGAATACTCGATCGTCACCTGCGATTTGGCGTCGGGGCGCAGGTAGGTCATTTGCTTACCTTCCCGGCGGATGTCAGCCAGTTCCTGCAAAATTTTATGCGACAAATCGAGGGCCAGCGGCATGTAGTTTTCAGTTTCGTTTGTTGCGTAGCCGAACATCATTCCTTGGTCACCGGCACCCTGGTCTTCAGGGTTGGCACGCTCCACGCCCCGGTTGATATCGGGCGATTGCTCGTGGATAGCGGAAAGTACGCCGCAGGAATGCGCTTCGAACATGTACTCGCTTTTGGTGTAACCGATTTTACCGATCACATTTCTGGCGATGTTCTGTACATCGAGGTAGGTTGAAGTTTTCACCTCGCCAGCCAGTACGACCTGACCGGTGGTGACAAGCGTTTCGCAAGCAACTTTCGAGCTTGGATCAAAGGCGAGGAAGTGGTCGACCAGCGCATCTGAGATCTGATCGGCAACCTTGTCGGGGTGTCCTTCTGACACACTTTCAGAAGTAAAAAGGTATGGCATTGTTAAAATATTAAATGGTTGATTGTTAATTGTTCACTGGTCCGGGAATGCCGCTGAGTTTTGGGCGGTGGCAAAGATAGAAAAACAGCTAACAGTGCGCAGTTGCTGTTTTGTCAAATTATTTGACTTCGCAGGTCAGCAGCTGTTCCGTTTTTCCGTCTTTGGTAAAAATGAAACCCTCCAGCAGATCGCCCGGCTGAACGGGACCCACGCCTGCCGGTGTTCCGGTGAAAATCAGATCGCCCTGCAGCAGCTTGAAATATTTTGAAACGTAAACGATAAGCTGATCAAAAGTGAAGAGCAGGTCACGGGTATTGCCGTGCTGCACCACCTCGCCGTTTTTCTTCAGTTGAAATTCGATATTGCCTTCGTTGGTCACCTTCTCCAGCGGCACGAATTTGCCGAGCACCGCCGAGTTATCGAAGCCTTTGGCGATCTCCCAGGGGTGACCTTTTTTCTTCAGTTCATCCTGGATGTCACGGGCCGTGAAATCGATGCCCAGACCGACTTCCTCGTAGTAGCCGCTGGCGAACTCCGGCTGCACGCTCTTGCCGTTTTTGCAGATTTTTAAAACAATTTCCAGCTCGTGGTGAAGGTCATTGGTGAAATCCGGGTAATAAAACGGCTTTTCATTCACCAACAAAGCCGAGGGCGGTTTCATAAAAACCACCGGAGCGGCAGTGGGTACGGGATTGTTCAACTCCCTAGCATGTTCTGCATAGTTGCGGCCGATGCAAATGATTTTCATTTTTTTGATGGTTGGATCGTTTGATGGCTGGATTGTTAGATTGTTTGACGGCAACAATCCAACAATCCAGCCATCAAACAATCAATTTTTAACATTCATCAAACCCGCCAACTCTTTCACTTCCCGGATGGTGTTTTGCGCCTCCCGGCGGATGGTGGCGGAAGATTCCTTGATCAATTCTTTCACAGCTTTTTTGTCTGCTTCCAGTTCGGCTTTTTTGGCCCGGAAACCATTGCTTTGCTCGACGAGTGCCTCGGCGACCTGCTCTTTCAGATCCACATAGCGCAGGGCGCCAGCTTCGTAGTCGGCCATGAGGGAAGCGTGGGCTTCCATTTTGCCGGAGGCTTTCAAAATTTCAAAAAGATTGCTCACCCCGGCGCTCATCTCGCCTTCGGGCGTATCGCCGGTGTCGGTCACTGCCGATTTGACTTGCTTACGGATGCGGTTTTCATCGGCAAAGACGTTGATGTAGTGCTTTTCACCGGCGCTTTTGCTCATCTTTTTCGATGGGTCGGCGGGCGATTTTATGCTCGGCGTTTCGGTGTACAGCGACTCCGGCAGCACGAAATATTCCTTCCCGACCTGGTTATTAAATCGCTGCGCAATGTTGCGGCTCAGTTCGAGGTGCTGCTCCTGGTCTTTTCCAACCGGCACATAATCAGCCTTGTAGATCAAAATATCCGCCGCCTGCAACACCGGGTAGTCGTACAAACCCACCGAGATAAAACCTTCGGCTTTTTCCTCGCTTTGGGCGCTTTTATCCTTGAACTGCGTCATCCGGCTCACCTGACCGAAAGAAGCAAAGCAGTTGAACACCCAGCACAACTCCACGTGCTCCGGCACTAACGACTGAATGAAAAGGTGTTCAGGTTTGATGCCCGTTGCCAGCAGGTTGATGATCAAATCCCAGGTATTTTCCCGGAGTTTTTTCGGGCTGTAAGGCATCGTCATGGCGTGGTAATCGACCACCCCGTAGAAGCATTCGTATTTTTCCTGCAGATTCACCCAGTTTTTCACGGCGCCAAAGTAGTTGCCGTAGTGCATGTCGCCGGTGGGTTGGATACAGGAGAGGACTCTTTTTTTCAAGGTTTGAAGGATTGCGGGATTGAAGGATTGAAGGACCGGTGCCCGCAAAGCCTCCAATCCTTCAAACCTTCAATCCTCAGTTACTTCACCGCTGCAATCACGGAGATTTCTATGTTCACATATTTGGGAAGGTTGGCCACCTCGACCAGTTCCCGTGCCGGAGCGAATTCAGGTTTAAAATATTCGGCATACACCGCATTGATGCGGCTGAAATGATTCATATTTTTCACAAAAACACTAACCTTCAGCGCATCGGCATAGGTGCAGCCTGCAGCCTCAAGGATCGCCCCGACGTTTTTCAGCACCCGGTGTGTTTCTTCCTCGATACTTCCTTCCACCAATTCACCGGTGGCCGGATCAATCGCAATTTGCCCGGAGGCGTAAAGAACACCGTTGTGAGCAACGGCCTGATTGTAAGGTCCGATAGCGGCAGGAGCGTTGGTGGTTGAAATAATTTTTTTCATGCGTAAGAAATTGAGGATAGAAATATTTGCCGGACAAAACAGCGAAAGCCCCGCATCCAGTTGATGATGAATGGGAGCTTTTCGTTAGCTTTTCACGGCCGGGTTGTTTTACCTAAACAAACAGCTTACTCAAGCTCAGTCTTCGCCTTCACGAGTACCTTGCCACGGTAGCGCATGTTGCCTTCGTCATCGTAGTAAGCGTGATGGTAAATGTGAGCTTCGCCTGTAGATTGGCATTTTGCAATCTGCGGAGTAGCAGCCCGGTGGTGCGCACGGCGTGTGCGGGTTCTTTGCTTCGAATGTTTATTTCTAGGATTTGGCATCGTCGTATGGTTTTATAGTCTTGTGGTTTTGTGGTTTTGTGGTTTTGTGGTTTTTTGACACGGGTCAAATGCCCTGCCCTTAAAACCTCAAACCTTAGAACCTCAAAACCTTTCACTAATTTTCAAGATTTAGTCCCTTCAATGAGTCCCAAATTGAGCTGGAATCGTCCTGTGATTCGTCTTTTTCCTGCTCAATGAATTTCAGCATTTCCGGGTCGCAACTTTCTCCTGCGTCATCGTGCGTTTTGGTAATCGGCACTGCGAGATTGATGAACTCGTAAATATACCTGGCCACATTTAATGATTGAGTTCCCTGAAGGATGTAGATTACATCGGCATCCTCCCATTCTGTTTCATCAAACTTCACCAGCAAACTTTGTTCATCCTCCACCGGCAAATTAAAATCTTCCAGACATCGGTCGCAGGTGGCTTTCACCTCACCCTCAATTTCGAAAGTCAAAACGTAAAGGTCAGTGCGTTTATCAAAACTAAAATGCACCGTCACGTCTGCGTCCTCAATCAGCGATCCTTCAAACTGCTGGAAAAAATCCTTGCCGATACTGAAATCGTACTCGTGGAGACCGTCGCTCAATCCCGAAACCGGGATTGTGAAGTGGTCTAAAGCTTCCATTGTAAAAGAACTTTTTTAAAAAGGCGGGCAAAGATAGGGAAACCCTGCCAGAATTTGCAATGTCATCTTTTGTTTTATTTAAAATTAATTGACAAAGCCATTTCACTGCCTCCCTCCGTCAGTTTTTCGTCACTAAACACTCCGAAAAGCGGCAGCCCCAGCCTTCTTTCTTTTCTTTGCGGCTTTTTTACGAAAACAAATCTGTTATGAAACGACTGACTTTGACAATGACACTGCTGCTTTCAGCATGGACGCTCACCCTTAACGCCCAAACCGACACCCTCCCCGTGCTACTCTCCGAAGTGGTCATTTCCGAAGGCCGCCTCGAAACACCCGTGTCGGAACAGACCCGCAGCCTCATCGTCATCGGCAAGGCGGAGATTGCCGCCACGCCGGGACAGAGCGTGGCCTCCGTGCTGCAATACCACGCCGGCATCGACATCCGCCAGCGGGGACCCAACGGCGTGCAGGCCGACGCAGGCATCCGGGGCGGCACGTTCGACCAGGTGCTCATCCTCGTCAACGGCATCAAGATCAGTGACTTGCAGACCGGCCACCACTCGCTCAACCTGCCGGTGGACATCGAGAACATCGAGCGCATCGAGGTGCTGAAAGGGCCGGGTGCAAGGGTTTTTGGTCAAAACGCTTTCACCGGGGCCATCAACATCATCACCAAATCACCTGACCAGCCGTTTTTCAAAGTGCAACTGACCGGCGGTCAGCACGGGCTTTGGGGCGGTAAAATCTCTACGGCCTACCAATCCGGACAGGTGAACCACTACCTCTCCGTCACCCGTGATATTTCAGAAGGATACCGGTACAACACCGACTACGACATTGCCAATTACTTTTACCAGTCTGACATGCCGGCGGGTCAGGGTAAGCTGCGGTTCTTCGGCGGCTTCACCGAGCGGAAGTTCGGGGCCAACGGATTCTACGCCAGCCCGACTTTCAAAGACCAGTACGAGGAGGTGCAAACCAGCCTCGCCACGCTGAAATTCAGCCAACCTGTGGGTAAAAACGGCATCCTGAAATCCAGCGCTTACTGGCGCAGGAACCAGGACGAGTACATCTTTCTGCGCCACGATCCGGCGGTGTTCCGCAACCTCCACGTCAGCAACAACCTGGGCGGCGAGGTGAATTTCGCCTTCGGCAATGCACTGGGTACTACCGGCGCCGGCATCGACATCAACAAGGTCTGGCTGCGCAGCAACAACCTGGGCGACCGGGAGCGCTTCGTCACCTCGCTGTTTGCGGAGCACCGGGCCAGCCTGCTGAACGGGCGGCTGAGCGTGACGCCGGGTTTTCAATTAAATCACTACTCCGATTTCGGGTGGAACTTCCTGCCGGGCGTGGATGCGGGCTTCGAATTGCTGCCGCAACTGGGCCTCTTCGCCAATTGGGGCCGCACCTACCGGGTGCCCACCTTCACCGACCTCTACTACGCCGACCCCGCCAACCTTGGCAACCCGGACCTCCAGCCCGAGTTTGCCCAGACCTGGGAGATCGGTTTGAAAACAAAGCGCATGGCGGGCGTGTCGGGGCAGGTGAGCTACTTCTACCGCCAGGGCACGGACATCATCGACTGGTTCAAACAAAACGAAGCGGACAAGTGGCAGCCCGCCAACCTCATCGGCGTGGACATGCAGGGCATCGACGGCAACCTGAGCCTGACGTTTGACAACGATAAAATGCCTGTCCGCAGCCTCGACCTCGGCTATACCTACATCGACGCTTCGGCGGATACCGGCGAGCGGATTTTTTCCCGCTACGCCCTTGAGAATCTGCGGCACCAGGTTTCAGCCGGCCTGCTGTTGCATTACGGTAAAAACTTCGTCCACCGCATCAGCTACCGCTACTACGACCGGGTCAACCTGCCCGATTACCACCTCGTAGACACCCGGCTGATCTTCGAAACGGGCCGCTATCGCATCTTCGGCGAAGCGACCAATCTTTTTGACACCAACTATCGTGAAACGAACCTCGTGGAAATGCCCGGACGGTGGGTGAAGGTGGGGGTGGAAGGGACGTTTTGAGGTTTGCAGCAATGTACCCAAAGGGAATGGGCTGCTAAGATTTGTGTTTTGATTTAAGATTCTACGATACTTGATTTTTGATGTTTGATTTAAATGCTGACTTTCAAGAGAGCCACTTGATTTTTAGGAAAAAAGATGGTGAAATATTTGAAAAACGGCACTCCAAATCAAAAATCAAAAATCAAGTATCGTAGAATCTTAAATCAAAACACAAACCTCAACAGTCCTGAAGCTTTCTCACCCCAGCGACTCAAACCTCGCCTGAAAAAACCGCAAATACTTCGGCTCGTACACCATTTCCAGCCCCTTGATCCGGCCCCGCTGGTCGTACACTTCAAGGATCGACTCGACAATCACGTCCATGTGCGCCTGCGTGTACACACGCCGTGGGATGGTCAGGCGGACGAGTTCCAGCTTCGGGAAGTTGTGTTCGCCGGTCACCTTGTTGCGGCCCGCCGACACCACGCCCCGTTCCATCGTTCGGATGCCGGAGTCGAGGTAAATGGCGGCGGCAAGCGCCTGCGCCGGGAATTTATCCTGTTTCACCGTTGGCAGGAATTTTTTAGCATCGATAAAAATACCGTGACTGCCGATCGGCTTCACGATTGGAATATTGTGCGCCAGCAGTCGGTTGCCCAGATACTCCACCTGTCCTACCCTCGCCCGGATATGGTCGTCGTGCACCGATTCCTCGATACCGATGGCCATGGCCTCCATGTCACGTCCCGCCATGCCGCCGTAGGTGTGCAGCCCTTCGTAAACGACGACCATGTTGCGGGCCTCTTCGAAAACGTCCTCCTCGTTCAGCGCCAGGAAGCCGCCGATGTTGACGAGGGCGTCCTTTTTGGCACTCATCGTGGCGCCGTCGGTCAGCGAGCAGATTTCCTTCACGATCTCAGCGACGCTTTTGTTGGCGTAGCCCTCCTCCCGTTGCTTGATGAACCAGGCGTTTTCCGCCACCCTCGTCATGTCGTGGATGATACGGATCTTGTGTTTTTGGCAGTATTCCCTCAGTTCCCGCAGATTGGCAAGGGAGATCGGCTGGCCGCCGGCCATGTTCACCGTGGTCGCCACGCTCACGTAGGGGATGCGGTCGGCGCCGAATTCCTTCACGAGGGCGTCGAGTTTGTTGAGGTCCACATTGCCTTTGAAGGGGTGCTCGTTCTCCGGGTCGTGCGCCTCGTCGATGATGATGTCCCGGAAGGTGCCCCCGGCCAACTCCTGGTGCAGGCGGGTGGTGGTGAAATACATATTGCCGGGCACGATATCGCCTTTTTTGATCAAAATCTGCGAAATGATGTGCTCGGCGCCCCGCCCCTGGTGCGTGGGCACGAGATACTTGTAACCATAGTATTTTTGTACGGCGGCCTCCAGGTTGTAAAAGTTGCGGCTGCCTGCGTAAGCTTCATCGCCGAGCATCATGCCGGCCCACTGGCGGTCGCTCATGGCGGAGGTGCCGGAGTCGGTCAGCAGGTCGATGTACACATCTGCGGAGCGGAGGAGAAAAGTGTTGTAACCGGCGTCCCGGAGGGCTTTTTTGCGCTCTTCGTAGGTGGTCATTTTGAGCAGCTCGACCATTTTCACCTTCCACGGCTCGGCCCAGGAGCGGTGGCGGTAGGTATTCACGTCAAGTTCCATGTGTTGCTGGTTTTATTTAGTTTTAAAAAAAATCGGTCAAAAGTGAGGCTCAAAACGCCAGACGACGGATGAGAAAAATCACTGCATGGGCTGGCATTTGGATGTACCTTTTATGTGTTATTTTTTTAAAAACCGGACTTGCCATGTTTTACAGAATCATCCTTTTTATCGCTGTTTTTTTGTTGAAATGTGAAATTTCAAACGCACAATACCCCCGCCAGGACGAGCGCAACCAGATGGTCAGCGCCCAGATCGAGGCCCGTGGCGTCACCGATGCCGCCACGCTGAAAGCCATGCGCACGGTGCCCCGGCACCTGTTCGTGCCGTCCAACGAGGCATCCCGTGCTTACTACGACTCTCCGCTGCCCATCGGTTACGGGCAGACGATTTCGCAGCCTTACATTGTGGCATACATGACCGAGGTGATCCAACCAAAGGAAAATTTTAAAGTCCTTGAGATCGGCACCGGGTCGGGCTATCAGGCCGCTGTTTTGGCTGAAATTGTGGACAAGGTTTACACCATCGAGATCGTTAAGGAACTGGGCGGGCAGGCCACCTCCCGCCTGAAAACGCTCGGCTACAGCAACGTCGAGGTGAAAATCGCCGACGGCTACCACGGCTGGCCCGAACACGGCCCCTTCGACGCCATCGTCGTGACGGCGGCTGCCGAGTTCATCCCTCCGCCGCTCATCGAGCAACTGGCCGAGGGCGGCAAGATGGTCATCCCCGTCGGTTCGCCCTTCATGGTGCAGACGCTGATGCTGGTGGAAAAAAAGAACGGGAAGGCCCGGTCGAGGAGCTTGTTCCCGGTAAGATTTGTGCCGTTTACGAGGCAATAAATCAAAAATCAACAATCATGTAATCGTCAATCTTAAATCCGTCGCATTTGATTGAAGATTACAGATTACATGATTGTTGATTTTTGATGGGGGAAGACCCGAATAAAACATGAATTGCGATTGAGCATTAAAAACCAAATACAGCCCACTGCAAGCGGCCCACTCCTCACCGCCATCGGCCTCCTCTCTGCCGCCATCATCGCTTTTCAACTGGCGCTGATGCAGGTATTTTCCATCGTGCAATGGTACCATTTCGCTTACATGGTCATCTCGGTGGCGCTGCTGGGATTTGGGGCGGCGGGCACGTTTCTGAGTTTGTTTCAAAACTGGCTGACAGCACGCTACCGGCAGGTTTTACCCGCCCTCTGCTTCCTCACGGCCGCAGGCATGGCGCTGGCGGTGGGTGCTTCGCAACTGGAACCCGTGCGCTTCGACCTGTTTTTGCTGTTCAGCGACGCCTCGCACGGCTGGCGGCTGCTGGTCACGTACCTGCTGTTTTTCCTGCCGTTTTTCACCGGGGCGCTGGCCATCGGGCTGACGTTCGTGATGTACGCCGGGCAGATCGGGAAGATCTATTTTTCAAACCTGCTCGGCTCGGGCACCGGCGGCGTACTGGCGCTGGTGCTGATGGGCTGGTTTTTACCGAATGAAATGCCGGCATTGCTGGCGGTGCTGCCGCTGCTGGCCGGGTTGGTTATTTTACCGAAAAAAAACTGGAAACTGCCCCTGCTGGCCAGCCTGAGCGCCGTGGCCATCGCCGTGGCTATGTTCTCGCCGCCCCGCCTGCACCCCTCTGAATTCAAAGACCTCAGCAAAACCCTCCTGCTCCCCGACGCCGAAATTTTCACCGAAAAAAGCAGCCCCTACGGCCTGATGCAGGCGGTCCGTTCGCCCGTGCTGCGCCATGCGCCGGGTCTAAGCCTCAACTACACCGGGCCGGTGCCCATGCGTCCGGTAATTTTTAACAACGGCAACTGGGATGGCCCCATCGTGCCCAAACCTCGTGATGGCGAACCGATGGAACTCAACTACTCGACCGCCGCCCTGCCCTACGTCATCCGGCAACCGGCTTCAGTGCTGATCCCCGGCGCAGGCACCGGCGAAGCGGTCGCCCACGCCCTCGCCCGGAACGCCGGGAAGGTGGTGGCCGTGGAACCGAACGCCGTGCTCGTCTCCCTGCTCAGCGACGAACTGGCCGCTGAAAACGACTCGCTGTTTCACCACCCCAGCCTCGAAGTACACTGCCTGGAACCCCGCACCTGGCTGATGGAAGACCCCAGGCGCTACGACCTGATCGTGCTGCCGGGTGTGGGCTCGTTCGGCGGCAGTTCGGGGGTGAATGCCATCCGGGAGCAGTTCGCCATGACGAGGGAGGCCTTCACCGGCATGTGGAACCACCTGGCTCCCGATGGCCTGCTCGCCGTCACCTGCTGGATGGATTATCCGGTGCGCAATCCGCTGAAGCTGCTAGCCACGCTGGCGGAGGTTTTGGAACAAAAAACGACGGGCGACCTGACGGCCCACATCGCTGCCGTGCGCAGTTGGGGTACGATCACTTTTGTGGTGAAAAAATCGCCGCTCACGGCTGAGGAGGTGGAGCGCATCCGGAAGTTTTGCGAGGAGATGTCGTTCGATCCCGCTATTTTGCCGGGCCTGCAACCTGCTGAACGGCAGCAGTTTAACCAGTTTCAGGATTCGCTTTTTTTCAAAAACATCGACGCCCTGCTCAGTCCGGACCGGGACAGCCTCTACCGCAGCTACGCCTTCAACATCCGCCCGGCGACGGATCAGCGGCCGTTTTTTTCGCAGTTTCTCCGCTGGAAAAACCTGCCGCAACTGGCCGAGTGGACCGGTTCGCAGTCGGTGCCTTTCCTCGAACTGGGCTATCTCGTGGTGGTTTTCACGCTGGTGCAGATCGCAGTGGTGGCGCTGGTTTTGATCATTTTGCCTTTGTTTAAAATCGGCTTCCGCAATGGCGGCCGGTGGTGGGTGGTGCTGTATTTTGGCGGCATCGGGTTGGGCTATATGTTCCTGGAAATGGTGTTCATCCAGCAGTTCATCCTGTTTTTCGGCAACCCGATCCATGCAACAGCGGCGGTCATCACGGGCCTGCTGGTGTCCTCCGGGGCGGGCAGCTACTTCTCCGAACGGCTGTCGTTTCAACCCAAAAAACTCATGACCGTACCGCTGCTGATTGCGGGTTTGGTCGTGGTGTTCGCCTTCGCCCTCTCGCCCATACTTCAGGCAACGATCGGCTTGCCGATGGCGGTGAAAATCCTGCTGCTGGCCGGGCTGATTTTCCCGCTGGGATTTTTGATGGGCATCCCCTTCCCGGCAGGCCTCTCGATGGTGGCAAAGCACCAGCAGAAAGCCACGCCCTGGGCCTGGGCCGTGAACGGTTTTTTCTCGGTCATCAGCACGGCCCTGGCGACGATCGTAGCGGTGGAGATGGGCTTTTCGTGGGCGCTGCTGCTGGCAGCGGCAGGGTATGCGGTGACGGCGGGTGCGGTGCGGTTGGCGAGATTTTGAAACGTTTTCTTTTCTGAAAAAACCTATTTTTGTAAAAAACTAAAAGAGATGTCAAGTACAGCCGCTACAGCCGAAAAGAAACCAAATCCGACCGCCCGGAAACCCCGCCGCATTTCCCGGGAGGAGTTCCTGCGTGAGTACTCCGACATGGAGGACGGCTACAAGTACGAATGGAACGACGGCATCGTTGAGAAAACCAAATCTATGAACCAGGAACAATCACGTATCTTCTTTTTGCTGAATAAATTTTTCGCAAAAACAGCAGCCTCAAAAAAAGGCGGCGGCCTCATTTCCGAAACCGACATGTGGACTTCCAAAAATCAACTTCGGCGGCCGGATATCCTGTTTTTCACTGGTGACCAAATCGAAAAACTGGGAAAAGAAAACCAAATCGCCCCTTGGCTCGCCGAGATTATCTCCGAAAACGACAAGGCCGACAAGATCAACGAAAAACTGGAGGAATACTTCCGGGCAGGCGTGCAGGTGGTTTGGCACATTTACCCGGCTTCGAAGCAGGTGTACGTTTACACCTCCGTGGAGGACGTGACCATTTGCCGTGGCAAAACCGTGTGCAGCGGAGCGCCTGCGGTGCCGGATTTTGAGGTGACGGCGGAGGAGTTGTTTGCGTAAAATTTTTGACGCTGAAAGAGGCTAATAATCATGTAGCGTTTGAGTTAAAAAAATACAAGAAGAAAGCGAGGGTATGTCATTGAAAGTGGCGTGCCCTCGCTTTTTTGCAGGATGCCAGGATAAACTGATTCGGAGAAAACCGCTATTTTCGTCAGTCTTTTGCCAGCATTCGCAAGCACGTGCCTGAATATGAAAATATCCGCCAAAAAATACATTTTACCTTTCCTGCCGGGAGTGGTCATTCTGATCTATCTTATTCTTCGTGTCTTTATTACCCCCATTTCCGACGACGAATACCTGACCTGGCGGGAGCATGTCCACAGGGACATTCCGACCATCCTGACGAACGGCAATCCGGATATTTTCTGGGCACCCAATAACCATATTCTGAACACGTTGCTGGTAAAATTATCACTCGGAATTTTCGGCGAACATGACTGGGCATTCCGGTTGCACATCCTGCTGGCCTTTGTGGTTTGCTATTACTTTTTGTACAAAATCATTTCCGGGTTCACAGCTTCTTCCTGGCGAACAGCGGCTTACCTGGGTATTATCTTTCTGAACCCCTATTTGCTGGATTTTTTCTCCATTGCGAGGGGATATGCACTGAGTATGGCCGGGTGGGCAGCTGCGATGTATTTTTTGTCAAATTACCACCGGGAGCCTTCCCTCCGCAACCTTGGGTATACGATGTTCTGTCTTTTTCTGGCAATATGGGCCAATTTTTCAGCCTTTTATTTCCTGCCGCTTTTCGGATTGATATTCCTGTATTTGCTTTACCAAAACAGGCCGGATAAGATTTTAAAAAAACATTTAGCCCTACTGGCCGGCAGCTCACTGGTCATTGCAGTAGTTGTTTTACCACCCATGTTGACAGCCTTGAAAGCCGGTACATTGGTTTGGGGGACCGGTTCATTTTTTCAGGACTCCCTGGTCGCATCTGTTGATTATTATCAGCACTTCAACCATCACCTGTTCCGGTTCCGCTCCTTCAATAAAACCTGGAGTAAAACCGAAGCAATTACTGTCATTTTACTCCTGCTTTGGATTGCCCTTCAACTGATAGTCCTGCTTCTACCGAAACGCCGGGAGACACGTGCAATCTATAATATGGCTTTGTTTCAAGGCGTGGGAATTGTGATGATTGTCCTGCCTCTTCATTGGTTTTTTGATGTCGCTTACCCTCATCATCGTACCGCATTGTTGTTCACTTTTCCTTTTCTGCTTTGCCTGGTTTTCGCGATGGAAACTTTGACCTTGCGATACAGACAAGTACAGGTTTTTACAGGATTGGCAATCTCATTTTGTGCCTGGCATTGTTTCATAAGCTGGAATGTTGAAAACACCATGGAATGGTATCAGAACGGGGACGCCAAACGGGTTTTCACTTATTTGGAAGAGGACATTTCCAATGACCGGAAAAAGGAGATTTACACACTTGGAGCAGAACAATGGCAATATTTCACCATGGGTTACTATGCTGATACTAATTATAAAGACCTTATAAAACTGGAGTTCAGCAATATGGATGCCGACAATGGTTACGACTATTTTTATGCACCGAAAAATCTAAAAAATAAGGTTTGGCCGGCCTATCAGGAAGTGAAAGAATTTAAGCATGGCAGCCTGTTCAAAAGAATACCTACCACAGCAACAGACAACAGTTCCAAATAACTGTATTTGTTGAAAAACCCTACCTTCGCATTCTTGTTCTCTACCCAGCACCCGAACGTATTTAAGTAGGCGAGTATGCCTGTAGGCAAGTAGGCCAATGGCGCCGTTCTACCCGCCGCAAAACAGTAAATCTAACATGTCAAGCACTACCGAAACAGTTGCCAGTCCGTCTGTCACCAACCCTCAACCGTCCACCATCAAAAACACCATTTTCATCAAAGGCGCACGGGCCAACAACCTGAAAAACGTTGACCTGGAAATCCCGAAAAACCGCCTCGTCGTCGTCACCGGCGTCTCCGGGTCGGGCAAGTCGTCTATCACGATGGACACGCTCTACGCCGAGGGGCAGCGCCGCTACGTGGAGAGCCTGAGCAGCTACGCCCGCCAGTTCCTGGGCCGGATGAAAAAACCGGACGTGGATTACATCAAAGGCATCTGCCCGGCCATCGCTATCGAGCAGAAGGTGAGTACCAGCAACGCCCGCTCCACCGTCGGCACGCTCACGGAAATTTATGACTACCTGCGCCTGCTCTACGCACGGGTCGGGCGCACCTACTCGCCCATCAGCGGGCAGGAGGTGAAACGGCATTACGTCACTGAAGTGGTGGATTTTATTCAAAAACAGGAAGAGGGAACGAAAGTGCAACTTTTTATCCCACTTCCGGTGAAATACCAGGACCGCACGCTGGAGCAGGAGTTGAATTTGTTGTTGCAAAAAGGCTACACCCGCCTCAGTTGGGACGGTGAAATGCACCAGATCCAGGACCTGCTCGAAGGCAACGGCTTCGACCTCTCCAAAACCCTCAACGAGTACAACGGCGAAGACCTCCGCATCCTCATCGACCGCTTTGTGGTGAAACACGAGGACGAGGAAAACCGCAAACGCATCGCCGACTCCGTGCAAACGGCGCTCTACGAAAGCGAGGGCGAAGCGATCGTAGAACTCATTGACCATTCACCATCAAACATTCACCATTTCAATACGAGATTCGAGCTGGACGGCATGGAGTTCCTCGAACCCAACCCCCAGCTTTTCAACTTCAACAACCCCTACGGCGCCTGCCCGACCTGCGAGGGTTTTAGCCGGGTGATGGGCATTTCAGAAGACAAAGTCATTCCGGACACGAGCAAAAGCGTGTACGAAGGCGCCATCGCCGCCTGGTCGGGCGAGAAGTACGGCGAGTGGCTGAACGAGTTTTTGAAAGTGGCGCACAAATTCGATTTCCCCGTACACCGGCCGTACCAGGATTTGACCAAAGAACAAAAACGCCTGCTCTGGACAGGCAACCAGCATTTTTACGGCATCAACGCTTTTTTCAAAGAACTTGAAGAGAAGCTCTATAAAATCCAGAACCGGGTGATGCTCGCCCGCTACCGGGGCAGAACGATCTGCCCGGATTGCGGCGGCGGCAGACTGCGCCCCGAGGCAACTTACGTGAAAGTGGGCGGCATGTCCATCACCGATTTGATCGAAATGCCGGTGGGCGAGTTGCTGGAGTTTTTTGAAAAAATAGAACTCTCAGACACGGAGCAAAAAATCGCCAGCCGCCTGTTGCTGGAAGCGAAAAACCGGTTAAAGTTCATGGTGGGCGTCGGGCTTAAATATTTGACCCTCAATCGTTTGTCATCCACCCTGAGCGGTGGTGAAACGCAGCGCATCAACCTTACCCGCACCCTCGGCAGCAACCTGACGGCTTCGATGTATATCCTCGACGAACCGAGTGTTGGGCTGCACCCACGGGACACCGGGCGGCTGGTAGAGGTGTTGAAAAACCTGCGGGATTTGGGCAACACCGTCGTCGTGGTGGAGCATGAAGAGGACGTGATCAAAAATGCTGACTACCTCGTGGACATCGGTCCGGCGGCGGGTATTCATGGCGGGGAGGTCGTTTTTGCAGGGCCTTACGAACGGATTATCGACGAAGCGACGGAGAGTTTGACCACCAAATACATGACGGGCCGCATGAGCATTCCCGTACCGAAGGTGCGCCGCAAGGCCGTGAAATGGATCGAACTGAAAGGCTGCCGCCAGCACAATCTGAAGAACATCGACATCAAAATTCCGCTCAATTGTTTCAGCGTCGTCACCGGCGTAAGCGGCAGCGGCAAGACGACTTTGGTGAAAGACATCCTCTACCCTGCCCTGAAAAAACACTTCGAAGAACCGACCTCCAAAGCACCTGGCCTCCACAAAGACCTCACCGGCGACCTCAAGGCGCTCACCCAGGTCGAGATGGTCAACCAAAGCCCCATCGGGCGCTCAAGCCGTTCAAACCCAGTGACTTACGTCAAAGCCTACGACAGCATCCGCAACCTGATGGCCAGTCAGCAACTGAGCCGCATCCGGGGTTACAAGCCCGGCCATTTCAGCTTCAACGTGGACGGCGGCCGCTGCGACACCTGCAAGGGCGAGGGCGAGCAGATCATCGAAATGCAGTTCCTCGCCGACGTGCGCCTGGAGTGCGAGGACTGCCACGGCAAGCGTTTCAAACCGGAAATGCTCGACGTGCAGTACAAGGGCAAGGACATCTACGAAATACTGGAACTGAGCGTGGAGGAGGCCCTGGAGTTTTTTGCCGATCAAAAAGACGTCGTCAACAAAATACAGCCGCTGTTCGACGTGGGGCTGGGTTACGTGAAACTCGGTCAGAGCAGCAGCACCCTCTCCGGCGGCGAGGCACAGCGGGTGAAACTTGCCAGCTTCCTCATCGGTGGCAGCAGCAAAAATCCGCTGCTGTTCATCTTCGACGAACCCACAACAGGCCTGCATTTTCACGACATCCGCAAGCTGCTCGACGCCCTGAATGCGCTGGTGGAAAACGGCCACACGGTGCTCATCGTGGAGCACAACATGGAGGTGATCAAATCCGCCGACTGGATCGTGGACCTGGGGCCGGATGGCGGGAAGGAAGGCGGGAACCTGGTGTTTCAGGGGAGGCCGGAAGAGTTGGTGAAGGTGGAGGGAAGTTGGACGGGGCGGTATTTGAAAGAAAAGCTCTGACGCCAGGTTTGATGGGTTGTCAAAATTTGATAATTTTTGAATTCAATCATGGTTAAAGAAAAAGTCAATCGGTAACGGAAATCATCGGCAACCCCGACGGCAAAGTCCATTATTCAGAAGAAGAATTGGCTGCACTTCGTTCTAAAATCTCCGAGCGGGTGAAAAAACAAACGCCAGCGCAAAAACGCCAGAATGAACTGCTCGGGGTACTTGCCGAAATAACCACCTACATCGACTCCCAAACAAAAAACGGCCACGTTTTAGACCCCGGCCATTTCATCCAAAAAATCCTCGACATCTACAGCATACCCCGGCAAAAACTCGCCAACTACCTCGGCATTAACAAAAGCAACTTCAGTGCCCTGATGTCCGGCAGCCGGAAAATCAACTTCGACCTGGCGCTGAAACTCGCCCACATCTTCGGCATCAGCGCTGAACTCTGGCTGCAAATTCAGAATAAAAACGAACTGCACCGGCTCCGGCAGGCCAACCGGGAGGAGTATGAAAAATACACGTTGAAGGGATTGCTGGAACAGTAAAGCGGAGATAACCCGAACTACTCTCAAAAACACCATTTCTCCAAAAAAAAAATCAACTTGCGAAAAACGCCTTTCCCCGAAAGCAAAACCTAAACTCACCTCACTCACACCCGCAGGTGAGATTATCGGCATACGACTGTTTTTCCAGCCGGTAGCCTTTTTTGTACGGATAGCCGCCGCCAATGCCAAGATTCTCCGTACTGATGGTGTAAATGCAGTCAAATGCGATAACACTTTCCTTTTCCTTCAAATCATTGGGATCGCAAAAAGGGTTAGCAGTAGCTGAACAACTGGCAGTGGTCATGTCGCCAAGTACATTTTCCAGAATGTATTTGATGTTGATTTCAAATTCATCTGCCAAAGCTTTGTCGATGTCGGAGGCGTAACGCCCATAAGGCTCCCCTTTCCGAACAATAGAATCGGGGTAGATCTCGAATTTGTCCACAAAAAAAGAATGGATCGTAGCGACTTTTTTAAACTGGTCGTTACCCTCAAAAACCAGTGCATCGAAAGCCGGAGTGAACGTTTTTTTGTTTTTGTCAAAATAGGTCGGCGAGAGGGGTGTCATCTTCGTATCCACCCATATTTCATTGACCAGGTATTCATATCCCATCAGCACCCTCCCGTTGCCTGCCCCGGCAGTGTCGTACCGGGAGCATTTCATGCGAACGTCGGCGCTCTTTGCCACGTAATAAACGCCTGGCTTCCGGGTTCCGGGCAAGGGGAGTTTGTAGTTTTCACTCAACGACCACGTCCCTTCGTATGCGCTGCACGGGCAGTAGGATTGTACTTCAGAGACATTGAGATAAGGAGATTTGAAATTGGCATTGTAATCCTTGTCAAAAAAAGCGGCCAAAGGATTACTCCCTGCTTGTCGTTGACTTCCAACAAGTTGTGTCTTTTTGAAGTATGAAAAAATTGCGGCACCGATGGCAATTGCACAGAGCAAAACGAGCAAAAGAACATTCCTGCGGTAATTCAAACGCTTCCTTTCCAGCCTTTTTACTTCTTCTTTCAGCACCTGATTCTCAGCCAGAGCCTGGTCTCTTTCCTCCCGGATGGCTTCCCTCGTAAGCAGGCGATTGATGTTTTCTATCGAACGGACATACATCCCGTCCGTCGCTGTTCCATAGACCAGTTTTGAAAACTGGCTGGCGCTGATACTCAAAGCCGTCGCTATCTCTCCATAGGAAGTGTTGCCAAACTGGGAAGTGGATTTACTCCACTTGCCGTATTTCTCCTCCAGCTTTGCCAAGAATTTTTCCTGATTGCTCGCCTCCATGAATGGATTTTACGGTGTAAAAAAGTGTAAAACAGTATAAAGTTTTGTAAAAAAAGATTTTACAGAGATAAATTCTTCTTTTTGCGATTTTAGCAATATAGTTTTGCGTCTTCAGCAATCGAATTTATATGGGTCAAATGTAGTAAAATTTCCGGCCTCATTGGATTCGTCCGGCCTTTAATGACACTTGCTTTTTCGATACTTAAGAACAATACGGTAAAAAGGGAAGGTATTTCGCTTGCTATCGTATTAACGTAAAACCATCAATTATGAAGAAATACTTACTAACTGTGCTAACCTTCACTTTCGCTCTGATGGGCATGCAGGCCTTTGCCCAGCTGACCATCAAGGGTAACGTGAGCGACGGGGACCAGACTCCCCTCATCGGCGTAACGGTAATCGAAGAGGGCACGCTCAACGGAACCGTTACCGACCTGGACGGAAACTACTCCATCGTAGTCAGCAATGAAAACTCAGTATTGTCCTTCAGTTATACCGGCAAAGAAACAGCCCTCAGGCCGATCGGAGCCAGCCGTGAAATCAACGTCGTGCTGGAAGAAGACTCAAAACTGTTAGATGAAGTGATCGTCACAGCCCTGGGCTTTGAGGAAAAAGGAGACGAATTAGGTTATGCTAGTTCCACAGTGGCCTCCAAAGCTGTTACGGGTGCTGCTGAAACAACCATGATCAACTCATTGTCGGGCAAAGCATCCGGGGTACGCATTTCGAGGAACTCCGGTGACCCCGGTGCAGGAGCTTATATCCAAATCAGGGGTGTCTCTACCATTGACCGGGATGCCCAGCCTCTCATCGTTGTGGATGGTATTCCCATCAGCAACGACTCGAGAGGTGCGCAGGAAACAGTGGCCGCCCAATCGAGGCTGAATGATATCAACCCGAACGACATCGAAAGCGTCACCGTACTGAAAGGCGCATCTGCGGCTGCGCTCTGGGGCACCAAAGCCCTGGGCGGTGTCATTGTCATCAAAACCAAAAGCGGACAGTACAACAACAAATTATCCGTCAGTTACAAAACCAGCTATTCGCTCGACCAGATCAACCGCCGGTATCCTCAGCAGACGGCCTTCGGGCAGGGAGACAACGGCATCTACAACCAGCGGGCCAGGGATTCCTGGGGCGACAAAATCGCTGACCGGCCCGGCGGCCCGGACGAGCTCAACACCAACGGGCAGTTTTACGTGGATCAGGCAGGCAACACCTACTACCCTATTCTCTCAAAAAATTCACGGGAATTGTTTCACGATAAAAACTTCGATCTCGTATTTCAGGATGGCCATTTTTGGGAAAATAACCTCAGCATCACGGGCGGTAATGCGAATAGCACCATTTTCGCCAGCTTGAGCGATATTAACCAGGAAGGTATCATCCGCAACAATTCTGGCTACCGTCGCACAACGGCACGGGTGAACGCCAGCCACCGGCTTTCTGATAAAATCAAAATCACTGCCTCTACGGCCTATTCCAAAAGTACTTCCAATCGTATCCTGAGAGGTGCAACCTCTTCCGGCTTATACCTGGGGCTGTTGAGAAACCCGGTCGATTTCGACATCACCGGCTACCGGGGTGATTTCTACGCCAACAGCAATGCCTCACCGGTGTCGAACCGCCAGCGCTCTTACCGGGAGCCACTCGGCGCTGACGGTACTGCCACTTACAACAACCCGCTTTGGACCATCAACGAGCAGGAAAGCCTCGTGGATGTGGATCGCTTCATCTCTTCGTTGGAGCTGACCGTTTCACCCGTAAGTTGGCTTGACTTGATTGGACGTGTAGGTTTAGACAAATACACCGAATGGCAGCAGGATTTTTTCACACCCGGCTCGGCTGCAGGTGCATTTACACTGGGTAGTTTTGATAAAAGCCTGGCCCGCAACTCTATCCTCAACATGGATTACATTGCCAGAGCTGGCACCCGTTTCAATAAAAATTTCTCCGGCACGCTGCTGGCCGGTTTCAATTTCAACCACCGCCAGCTGATCACCGACGGAAGCGAAATCATCAATTTCATCCAGTTTACGGATGTGGCCAGCGGCATCCGGGACATCGACAACGCTCTCCCGGAAAACCGGACCGTGAGCAGCACATTCGGCCAGGAGCGCACGGTAGGTGTCTATTCTTCCGGTACCCTGTCAGCTTACGATCAACTGTTCCTTAACGCCACCGTCCGGGCTGAATCGGCCTCCACCTTTGGTGACGCTGGCGATAATACTTTCCTGTTTCCATCTGTATCAATGGCCTGGCAGTTTACCGAGTTGGCAGGTTTGAAAAACGATATTTTTTCTTTCGGAAAATTGCGCCTGTCGTATGGTGAAGTGGGTGTGCAGCCGGCGAGATATAACACCACCAACGTCTTTGTTTCACCAACCTTCGCCGATCAGTATGGCGGCAGCCTGGCCGGATCGCTCTACGGCAACGGTGCTTTTGTGGCCAGCGCCCAGCGGGGTAGTTCTTTCCTGCGCCCGGAGCGGAAAAAAGAAACAGAAGTCGGGCTCGACCTGCGTTTTTTGAAAAACAGACTCTCACTGAGCGGGACTTATTATAAAAACAAGACGATCGACATGTTGCTGGATTTCCCGATTGCCAATTCACGGGGCATCACCCAGCTCTATACCAACGGCGCCGAACTGCAAAATGAGGGCGTGGAGCTTGACCTCGGCTATACTCTGGTGCAAAGCAAAGACTGGTCCTGGAATGTGAATTTCATTTACTCACAAGTAAGAAATGAAGTCACCAAACTCGGCGAAGGGCTGGCCATCAACCTCGGCGGCCTTGCAGCTGTCAGTGCCAGAGCGCTGGAAGGCTACCCGGTCGGCGTGCTTTGGGGCTCCAGAACTTTGCGGGACGACCAGGGGAACATGGTTTTTGATGAAAACGGTTTCCCGAAGCAAGATCAGTTGGAAGGTGTCATCGGCGACCCCAACCCCGACTGGCAGGGCTCGGCTTTCTCCACATTGTCCTATAAAAATTTCTCACTCTCTGTCCTCTTCGAAACCTATCAGGGCGCCGATATCTATGCTGGAACCAAGGCCGTTTTATATGACCTGGGCACCTGGGGCGCTTCCGCAAATGAAGAAACGGCCAACCAAAATCTGCTCGATTTCAAAGGCAATGTCATCCCGGCAGGCACCACCTTCCGTGGCAAGATTCACAACTTCGGCGCAGGACCCGTTGCACTGACAGAAGCCTGGTACAATAGCGATGGCGGCTTTTTCGGCGGCGGTAACGATGAGCTCTACATCGAGGACGGCTCCTGGACCCGCCTGCGGGAACTGACACTTTCCTACCGTGCCAAATCAGAATGGCTGAAGCGAAAAGCCGGCATCAGCAGCGCCGAGTTTTCTATCACCGGCAGAAACCTCGTGTTGTGGACGGAATTTGAAGGTAACGATCCTGACACCAACCTGGAGGGCGTAAGTGTGGCACGGGGAATCGACTATTTCAACAACCCCGGCACCAAATCCTATGTATTCACCCTTGGCCTCACTTTTTAAGTATCATGCCTACGTTCAGCTTAATTTTTATTGAAATTGAGAAATTATTAGAAATTAGAAATTGGCACTATTTCTTTGATTTTCAAGCAGTTACTTAATTTCATAATATCGGTTAATTTCTCAATTTCAATGAAGTTTAGCTAAACGTGGGCAAAGACCAAAATCGCTTTTTAGCTACAAATTTCAATACAATGAAAAAGTACATACTTCTATTCATAACCATCATCACCTTTGCCTCATGCGGCGACCTGGTAGATGGACTGAACGAAAATCCAAACAGCCCTACCAATACTTCCTACCAGTACATACTGACCGGAACAGAAGTGGGTAACATCGTTTTGCAAACAGGTGAAACTGCCCGTAAAGCTGGCATCTTTTGCGGTTACTACACAGGCATTGACCGGCAGCACCTCGGCTTCAGCGAATACGGCGTTACGACGAGCGATTTCAACGCCGAGTGGAACAATGTTTACGTGGATGTGGTCGCCAATGCACTCGCTGCTGAAATGGCGGCGGAAGAGGAAGGCATCGGAGGCGTGACCAAAGGCATCACCCAGGCCGTCAGGGCCATGGCATTGGGTACGGCTGCCTCACTTTGGGGCGACATTCCCTTCGATGAAGCCGGCCAACCCGACCTCGAAGACCCGGCTTTCGAAGGCCAGGTTGCCGTGTACGGAAAACTGCAAAGTCTGCTGGACGAAGCCATCGCTAACCTTGCTACCGGCTCGGGAAGACCCGCCAGCAACTCGGAAATTTATTTCGATGGCAACCCTGCCGCCTGGACGGAAGTAGCCCACACCATGAAAGCCCGCTACTACATGCATACCAAGGAATATGACAAGGCCTACGCCGAAGCCCAGCAGGGCATCAGCTCGCCGGCCAACAGCTTGCGGGCGCCACACGGCACTGCTGCTGAAAATTCCAACCTGAATTACACTTTTTTCGCAGTGACAGTGAGACAGTCGGATTTGGTCACCTCTGAATTCATGGCCAGCCTCGTTGCGCCTGACGCAACGACCAGCCCGGATATTTCAAACTACCGGGGAAATGCCAAGACCAACGAGACGGGACGCTACCACTACCTTTTCCAAATTACTTCATTCGGCACGCAGCCCAACATCAACAGCAATGCTTTTGCTGCGCAAACCGCCGCCACGCCCATGGTCACTTTTGAGGAAAACATGCTGATCCTGGCAGAGGCAGGGTTCCGCTCAGCGGGTTTTGCCAAAGGGCTGGAGCACCTGAACGAATACCGGGCCTACCTGGCTGGTGGTGGCTACATGACCAATGCCGCTCCTGCCGACCTCCAATACGATGCGTACGTCGCTGCTGATTTTGAAAACGGCGGCATGGAAAATCCCGATGGCATCAGTGCTGATAATGCCCTGCTGCGGGAGATTCTGGAGGAGCGCTACATCACTTTTTTTGGTCAGATCGAAGGTTTCAACGATACCCGCCGGACCTTGAAGGAAACGGCTGTCAGGGTGCCCGTGACACCGAATACCGGCTCGCAACTCCCGCAGCGATTTCTCTACCCGACCAGCGAAATCGACCGGAACCCGAACGTTCCGAAACCGGTCCCTGATTTTTTTGCACCGACACCCGTTAACCAGTAATTGAGTATGAAAATGAGAACGAATTGGTTAACCATCCTCTCCTGCCTCTGCCTTTTGGTGGCGTTGCAAAACCCGGCCAAAGCTCAGCAGGACACCATGCGGGTGCTGTTCGTTGGGAATAGTTTCACCTATTTCTACAACCTGCCGCAAATGGTGGCAGCCATGGCGCAGACGCAGAACGTGCCCATCATGACCCGGCAATCCACCGTGGGCGGCTCCAACCTGGAGCAGCACTGGAAGGGAGAAAAAGGCACAGCCACCATGCCGCTGATCGACAATGGCGACTGGGATTACGTGGTGCTGAACAACCACAGCATGAGTGCCATCGAAACGCCCGAAAGTTTCATGGAATACGGGCGGAAGTTTGCGGAGCGAATCAAAGCCAAAGGCGCCAAACCTGTCTTCATGATAACCTGGGCCTACAAGTCCAACCCGCTGATGCAGGATAAAATCACGGAGATGTACCGGCAGCTGGCAGCGGAAACCGGCTCTGATTTCGTGCCCTGCGGCCCGCTTTATGCATCGGCCCGGCACTGGCGACCTGACCTGGAATTGTTTGCCGACGACAAGCACCCATCGGCAAATGGCACTTACATGCTCGCACTTGCTTTTTACAAATACTTTTCCGGGAAAACAGTCGCCGGCATCCCCGAAAGGCTGACCACCCGGGACCTGTTCGGTGAAAAACTCTACCTCGTTTTCATGTCGAAGGAGGATGCTGCTTTTCTCCAGCAGTTGGTCGAGGAGTTTGATTTTAAAAAATAATGCGGCAAATGATCGCCGGCTGTTTGTAGTTAGCCGGCAGCCGAAGTTATTTCAACCTGAATCCACTATTTCAAAAAATAAAAAACATGAATCAGCTTTTCAAAATATCATCGCTACCGGCAGTTTTCATACTGCTGGTGCTGGCTATTTCATCCTGTAAAAAAGACAAGGATGACGGCTTTCCCATCACCAACGACCTGAGGGTTCTGAAAGTAAAAACAGGTACTCAGTCGCTCACTTCCGGGGCCACCGATGTTTCGGTGATTGCCGCATTGGAGCTGGTGTTTTCCCATAAATTGAATACATCCGCCCTGGAAAACGGGCTGACTATTTCACCCGTCACTGACTACACCGTGAGCTACGACAACACCGGCTCGTTCGCCACTATCGCTTTCCCAAACCCGTTGGCCTACGAAACGGAATACACCATCCGCTTACCGCAGGGCACGTATGGCGCCGGCGGGGAGTCCAGCACGGAAGATTTTGTTTTTAACTTCACCACACATCCGTTCACGGCTCCCGGCATCACACTTTCCGGCAGTGCACCTGCCTTTTTTGAGGGTGAAACGATGACCGTTACGGCAGAATTGGCATTCCCCATTTTTGAGGATGTAACCCTCGATCTCGTGTTTGCCGGCTCAGCCATGGGTAATGGCGACGATTACACGGCGAGTGCCACCAGCATGTCCATTCCGGCTGGCAGCACCACCGCTTCCATTGAGATAAATGGCCTGAACGATGGCGACGACGAAGGCGCTGAAACCATTATCATCACCATCGCCAACCTGGTCAATGCTGTTGAAAACCAACCGCAGGTACTGACGCTAACCCTCGGAGACACACCGCCGGCCCTGGAGCTGAAGGGAGTCATGTCACTTAAAATCGGCGGCACTTCCACCAACGGGCGGGCCATCCACCTTCGTGTTTTAGAGGACATATCAGACCTCAGCGAATTTGGCATTGGCATCGCCAACAACGGCGGAGGCTCGGACGGCAGAGAGATTGATTTCCCGGCCATCAGTGTAGCTGCCGGAGATGACATCCTGCTGGTTCGGGACATCGACGTGGCCGGGCTGTCGGCTTATTTTGGCAACTATATCAATGACTTTGAACATGTGATTCCCACTGACGGCTTGAATTTCAATGGCGATGACCCTTTTGAATTGTATAAAAACACCAGCGTCATCGAAACTTACGGCGACGTGGAACTGCAAGGTACCGGCCTCGAATGGGAATACACCGGCTCCTGGGCTTACAAGTTCAACGGCATCTGGGAATACAGCCAGGTTGATTGCTCCGCAAATTCCACCTCGCTGCAGGATGCAGTCTGCGTTTATCCGTTCTGCGCACCGCTCCAACTGTACGGCGTTTTAGCCATACTCTGGGATGGTTCGGGCACCAACGGAGGCAAGGCTGTTCACGTGCGGGCTAACCGGCCCATCGCTGACCTGAGCCGGTACAGCCTTGGCGTAGCCAACAACGGCGGAGGTACAGACGGGATCGAATATACCTTCCCTGCCATCTCAGTCGACGAAGGCGATCACATCCTCGTCTCCCGTGAACCGGCCACCATTGCTTCGTACTTTGGCAATTGCTTCAACGGCTATGCGGAGGTCATCGAGAGCGACGCCATGAACCAGAACGGAGACGATGCCATCGAGCTTTTTGACGGCATGGACATCATCGAAACGTTCGGAGATGCCAACGTGGACGGCACCGGACAATTCTGGGATTACGCAGGCTCTTGGGCTTACCGGCTCAGAGGTGTCTGGACGTACGGAGGCGTTGATTGTGCGGCGGGTTCCACGGCCACACAGTCGTCGGCTTGTCCGTATGGGTTTTGTCAATAGTTTAAAAGTCAGGCGGCAACTTGAAGTTGCCGCCTGACTTAGCCTTCAACTTTATATTTTTTGAATGAAAATCAACCCCGTCCTCTATCTGTTCCTGGCACTGATCGCCCTGACCGTCTCCTGCTACGACGATGACGTGGAAACGGAAGCGCTCAGCGTTTTTTCCATGACCATAAACGGGGGAAGTTTTGTGGATGAAATGGACAATCTGCCCGTCAGTTCATCCATTGCCATTGTGTTTTCATCAGCCGTCAACCCGGCAGAATTTGAAAAAGAATTTTCCATTTCACCGGCTCCGGCCGGCATGCAGCTCAGCTATGCCAACCAATCTTCAAAAGTGACGATCGACCTGGCACTGGAGTTTTCTACAACCTACCAAATGACCATTAATTCGAGCCGTTTCGGGCAAAACGGCAGTCAGCTCGAGAGCGCTGTTTCCCGCACTTTTTCCACGAAGGCGGACGGAATCATTTACTCGCTTCCTGCCTGTACCGCTGCAACGAATGATTGTCTGCAAACGGTGACCCTGACCGGAAACAGTAGCGGCGATTTCGATTTTTATACCAGCTTTCCGATTTTTGAAGAGCTGGCTGAATGGAAAGAATTGGAGGCTGCCATCATCGTCGTGCATGGCGCTAACCGGGATGCGGATAACTATTTTAATATTCTGATGAGCACGCTGCAGGCCAACAGTCTCGAACAGAAAGTAATGCTGATTGCACCGTTTTTCAAAAACCAGCAGGAGGCCTCCGGCAATGATTTTTACTGGACGAACACCGGCTGGCGGGGAGGAAACAATTCCCTCGGCACAAATGCCATCAGTTCGTTTGAAGTTGTGGACAAGCTGATCGAGCAGCTGGCGGATGAAAGCCATTTCCCGGTTTTGAAAAAAATTATCGTGACGGGCCATTCGTCGGGTGCGCTGTTCACCCATTTGTATGCCGCAGCAAACAAAGTGGAAGCGGCGAATCCCGGCCTCGTTTTCGAATACGTGCCGGCCAACAGCCAGTACTACTACTATCCCGACGGGCAGCGCATCAACGAAAGCAACAACCAGCTGTACACCCCTGCCGGATGCACCGGCTACGACTTTTGGCCGGCTGGTTTCCACATCGTTCCGCCCTACCTGTCGGCCATGGATGTAGCAACTTTTAACAACCAGTTCACCAGCCGTTCCGTCACGTATTTATTGGGGAACGGTACAGGGTCCGACCCGGCATTAAACACAACTGATTGCGCTGCCACACTGCTCGGTTCGAGTAGGTACAACCGGGGAGAGAACATATTCCGGTACATGGAACTGGCCTACCCCGGTGGTGATCATCAACACAAAAAAACGATTGTCAACGGCATTGGCCACGACGGGCAAGGCATGTATCAATCCCCTGAATTCCGCATGTTGCTCGGACAATTATTGAACTAAAAAAATAAAACACCCTTGAAAAAGTCGAAAAAAATAGGTTTGGTACTTGGCCCCGTCTTATTCACGCTCACACTGTTCGGATTTCACCCCGAAGGAATGAGTACGGAAGCCAACGCCGTATTGGCCTGTACCCTGTGGATAGCTGCCTGGTGGATTACGGAAGCCATTCCCATTGCCGTGACCTCGTTGCTTCCGATCGTTCTCTTCCCCCTGACCGGGGGGCTGGAACTGGACGACACCACCGTTTCCTATGGTCACAAATATATTTTTCTGTACATCGGCGGGTTCATTTTAGCTATCGCCATTGAGCGCTGGAATCTGCACAAGCGGATAGCACTGAACATCATTCATTTGATCGGCACGAATGTCAGAAGCATCATCCTTGGTTTCATGGCCGCCACGGCTTTTTTATCCATGTGGATCTCAAACACGGCATCTGCGGTGATGATGCTGCCTATCGGAATGGCCATTGTGAAACAGTTGAAAGACAACCCGGACACCATCGAGGACGAGAATCTGATTTTTGGAAAAGCGCTGATGCTGTCCATCGCTTACAGCGCTTCCATCGGCGGCATCGCCACGCTGATCGGTACGCCGCCCAACCTGGTGCTGGCAGGCATTGTGCTGGAATTATACGGTGTTGAGATCACCTTTTCCAAATGGATCATGTTCGGGCTTCCCATCTCCATTTTATTGCTACTGATTTGCTGGAAATACCTGACAAGCTACGCCTTCACTTTTAAGCAAAAATCATTTCCCGGCGGGAAAGCAGAAATCAAAAAACAGTTGAAATCCCTTGGTAAAATCAGCCACGAAGAAAAAACCGTCCTCATCCTTTTCGCCCTGACGGCCTTCGCCTGGATTTCACGCTCGTTTTTACTGAAAAAATTCATACCCAATATCGACGATACGATTATAGCCGTGGCAGCCGGCGTAGCTTTGTTTTTGTTGCCTGCGGCAAAAGGAAAAAGGGCTATTGTCACCTGGAAAGAAGTCGTGCAACTGCCCTGGGGCATCCTGTTACTGTTCGGTGGCGGGCTGGCTATCGCCCAGGGATTCAAGGATACCGGACTCGCTGAATGGATTGGCGGGCAACTGATCCTGCTGCACGGCGTGCCGCTTATCGTGCTGCTGCTGGTGCTGGTCGCCGCCGTTAATTTCCTCACGGAAATAACCTCCAACCTCGCTACGACGGCGATGATACTACCCGTCATTGCCTCGCTGGCTCTTACCATCGGTGTTCACCCTTACATCCTGATGGTTGGTGCAACGGTAGCAGCTTCTTGTGCTTTCATGCTGCCGGTAGCCACACCGCCCAATGCGGTGGTATTCGGTTCAGGTTATTTAAAAATACCAGACATGGTAAGAACAGGGGTTTGGATGAATATCCTGTCCATTTTATTGCTCTCGCTAATCGTCTATTTCCTGCTACCGTATTTGTGGGATTTCATGCCGGGAATTTATCCGGTGGAATGGTCGGGTAAAATGGAGTGATATGGCGGGGATGATGGGCTGAAGGACTTGAAACCGGAGACAAGTTGAGACTCTTTGCTCTCAGAAAGCGCTATTAAGTGAGGCTCACCTAAAACTAACGTCTTAGGTGAGCCTCTGTTTGGGTGAGCATTTTTTCCGCCTTCTATCTTCAAGCACACCGCTGCCGTCGGTGAAATTACCAGGCGTCCGAGCTGGCAAAAAGGGCTTGAGGGCAGTTAAATTAAATGAGACGCCAAATAGAAACCCTCCCAAACTGACGGAAAAGGCAGCGGAACAAGGACATTTCTCTACTTTACTTCCATCATCACTTATCAGAAGGCTTCATTTTGTTAAACATATACCGCCCGATTTTCCAGGCACCATTTTCCTTCACCAACACGAAAAGTTCCCGGTTCTCTTCAGGCACGGTGATGCCTGCGGCCAACACATCCGTGGTGCCCCGGGAAATGGTGCGGGCAAAAGCGAGGTCACCATTCACCTGTATCTCATCAATGCTGAATTTGATGTTCAATTTGATTTGACTGAAAACAAAACGGTAGGCTTGCTCCACGGCAGCTTGCCCGACGGCGGTAGGCGCTTCGGAGGGCATGAACACGCCGTCTTTGGCATAAAGTGCAAGTACGGCCGGAACGTCAGATGCGTTCAGGGCTTTTTCGTAGGAAAGGAGCAGGGTTTCAATGGCTGCATTTTCTGTTGTCTTCATGATTGCGTCATTTTTAAAGGTGAAAGAAGTAGTTTCAGTCTGCGCATACCCCGCAAGGTTGAGCAGTAAAAAGATGATTGAAAAAATGGATTTCATGTGCCAGTTTTTTATGCTTTAAATGATGACACAAAGATGAAGGCAAATGCAGGGGCAAGCCAATGAAGTACAACAAGAAAAAACCTTAAGGTAGGTTAAGGGTCAGGACATCAGGTTGCGCCTGATTTTGCTGAGAAATTCTGGCGTGACGCCAATAAACGAAGCGATTTGAACCAGTGGAATCCGGTTGAAAAGATGGGGGTATTTTTCCAGAAAATGCAGGTACCGGGTTTCGGCAGTGGAGCTGATATTCTGCATCACCCGCTGCTGCATACCAACGAAGGCATTCTCCGTCAGCACCCTGAAATAGCGGTCGAAAGCGGGATGTTTTACGTAAAGGTCAATCAAGTCCTCCTTGGCGATACGCAACACTTCAGCCGGTTCGAGCGCATCAATAAAGAAATGGCTGGGCTGGTCGGTGTGCAGGCTGCCAATGTCGGCAATCCAACCGCCTTCGGTAGCGAATTGAAGCACATGCTCCGTTCCCTTTTCGTCCACCAAATACATCCGGAGGCAACCGTTCAACACGAAATTGTAATGCCTGCAGACGTCTCCTTCTTGCAACAGGTATTGCCTGCGGCGGATTTTCCTGGAAGTGACTTTGGCGGCAAGCGCCTGACGGGCTTCATCGTCCAGCGGGATTATTTTTTCGATGTGTTGAACAAGTGGTGTGATGTCTTTCATGGAAGGTGATTTTTTGGAAAAAGTGGCGGATTAATCTTCAGTTTGGTGTTGATTAGCCACTTCTCCTGCAGCCACAGCAAAATTTCAAGTATTAAACTTCCACCCCTTCCAAAGCAACTCCCGTCGCTCGATGATACTGTCCGGATGGTTGAACCTGAATATTTTCTCCGTCGCTTTTCCAATGTCGGTGAGAGGAATGATTTCGCCCGACTTATCCAGAATAAAATGCTCCGTCCACTTATCTATTCTTGGGTTGTAAAAACGGACGATATGCTCTGGATTACCCACGAAAGTAGCGATATCCGAACCCTTGTTTTCATTGCAAACCGAACAGGAATTTGCCAGATTTTCAAGGATGGTTTCGCCGCCATGTTTCAGTCCAATGATGTGGTCAAGGTGGAATTTAAAAAAGGAAAAACGCTCAGGGATGAGGCAGTACTCACAGCAGTAATTGGCACATTGACAACGGCCAAGCGAAGTTTCGGGGATATGTACTCGCTCATGCTTCAGGTTGGTAAGCCCTGATTTTAGCCAGACGCACCAGCCGCTCCAACACGATGAAGTGGTCGAGTTCATCCTTTTCTACGATGGAGAGGATGTTCTCCCTGGATTTTCTCAACAGTAACTCCATGCGCACCTGCATTTCGTCCGTTGCACGGAGCTTCATGACTTCTTCCGGGCCTAATTTGGCGAGGATGCCAGCCAGTTGGTCGTATGCGGAATAGATATTTCCCATGGAAAAGTTTTCCCAAAAATAGCGATTCTTAACGAAGATAAAAAACTACCTCCCCTCCAACCACCGCCTCGCATTCAAAAACGCCTCCACCCAAGGCGATATATCATCCGCCTGCCTCTCTGCCGGATAATTCGCCCAATTCCACCGGAACATCGACCGCTCGAAGTGCGGCATGGTAATCAATAGGGATGTACCCCCCGATTATCAAAGAAAGAGATTAAGTGGATTTTGTGGCCTTCCACCCTGTAACTGAGCGAACTGTATTTATTGATGATGCATTTTCTAAGTACAGGCCAGCGAGGGTGAGGACTGCACAAGTGACTGAACGTTTCCAATTTTTCCAGAAGGCTTTCTACTTGCTCGTTGAACTTCACAGCAGCATCGAGGGAAACGTTTTCAGTCAAAAAATCTGCAATTTCATTGAAGGTAATAAAGGCGAGGTCAGACCAGACAATCTGATTCATTTTTTGAGGTTTTCAAATTTCTCACGTATTTTTTCTTTAGCCTCTTCATTGGACATGACTTGCCCGTTTTCAATCTGTTTCAACCCAATCTCAATCATCGCATCCTCCTGAATTTCAAGTGCCTTTTGCGAATCGGGTTTGTCTACAAGGCTTTTGAAATACAGTCTTACTTTTTCCAATAACTTTTCATCATTGGTTTCCACCAGCAATTGGAGCAGGTCATGTTTTATTTCCAGTACATTCATGCTGAGTTATTTTTGACAAATTTAAACAATAAAAACACACCCGGCTTGTCCAAGTTGCAAATACGGTCAAGGGTTACCTCCCCTCCAACCACCTCCTCGCATTCAAAAACGCCTCCACCCAGGGTGAAATATCATCACCAGCCCTGTCCGCCGGGTAATTCGCCCAATTCCACCGGAACATCGAACGCTCGAAGTGCGGCATCGTCACGAGGTGGCGGCCATCGGCGCTGGCGAGCATGGCGGCGTTGTAGTCGCTGCCGTTCGGGTTGGCGGGGTATTCGGCATAGCCGTATTTCGCCACGATATTGTATTTGTCTTCGGAAAGCGGCAGGTGGAACTTGCCCTCCCCGTGGCTCACCCAGATGCCGAGACGGCAACCCGCCAACGAGGACAGCATCACGGAATTGTTTTCAGGAATCACCACGGAGGTGAAAATGCTCTCGTGCTTGTGCGAGTCGTTGTGCAGCATCTTCGGGGGCGTGGCATGTTCGGGATTGATGAGGTTCAGTTCCACGAATAGCTGGCAGCCGTTGCAGATGCCGACGGACAGCACATCGTCCCGCTTGAAGAAATTTTCGAGCGCACGCTTGGCTTTTTCATTGTATAAAAATGCACCCGCCCAGCCCTTCGCCGAGCCGAGCACGTCGGAGTTGGAGAAGCCGCCCACGGCGCCGATGAAACGCACGTCCTCCAGCGTTTCCCGCCCGCTGATGAGGTCGGTCATGTGGACGTCCTTCACGTCGAAGCCGGCGAGGTACATGGCATGGGCCATTTCCCGCTCGGAGTTGCTGCCCTTCTCCCGGATGATGGCGGCTTTGATACGGGGCTTGCCTTCTTCCCGGATTGGCCTTTTTCCATCAAAATTTTTGGGAAAAACGTAGTGCAGCGGCTGGTTTTTATAATTGTCAAAACGGGCCTTCGCCAGTTCGCCCGCCGTTTGATGGCGGTCGAGGAGGTAGGAAGTTTCGTACCAGACGTCCCTTAGTTGGGCGACGTCGAACTGGTGTTTTTCACCGCCGTTACTGATGATGAGCCTCGGCTCGAAGGTGGCTTTCCCGATTTTATGAAAACGGATACCGGCGTCGGCCAGACTCTTTTCCACGCTCTCGTTTTTCGCCTGAATAACCACGCCGCTGTTTTCCGCAAAAAATAATTTCACAGAATCGGCTTCGCCAATGCTGGTCAAATCAATCTCTGCTCCCAGGTCCACGTCGGCGAAACACATTTCCAGCAAACAAGTCAAAAGTCCGCCTGCGGAAACGTCGTGACCGGCCACCACATCGCCATTTTTAATCAATTGCTGAATGGCATCGAAGGCATGGGCGAAGTAGGCGGCGTTCTGAATCGACGGCGCTTTTTCACCAATCCTATTCCTCGTCTGAGCGAAAGACGAACCGCCCAGGTGGTAGCTGTCATTTGACAAATCAATGTAGTAAACCGGGCCGGCTGTTTTTTGTAAAACCGGCTCCACGACAGCCGTCCGGTCGTCGCAATGGCCGGCCGCAGAAATGATGACCGTGCCCGGCGACAACACCTCGTGCCCGTCCGGGTATTTCTGTTTCATCGAAAGCGAATCCTTGCCCGTCGGGATGTTGATGCCGAGCGCAATGGCGAAGTCCGAAACCGCCTCGACGGCCTCGTACAGCCGGGCATCCTCGCCCTCGTTTTTGCAGGGCCACATCCAGTTGGCGGAGAGCGACACGGAGCGCAGCCCCTTCTCCAGCGGCGCCCAGACGATGTTGGTCAGCGCCTCGGCGATGGAGTTCCGGCTACCCGCCACGGGATCAATCAGGCCGCTCACCGGGCTGTGGCCGATGGAGGTGGCGATGCCGCTCTTGCCGTCGTAGTCGAGCGCCATCACGCCGCAGTTGTTGAGGGGAAGTTGCAGCGGCCCGGCACATTGCTGTTTGGCCACGAGACCACCTACGCAGCGGTCCACCTTGTTGGTCAGCCAGTCCTTGCAGGCGACGGCTTCGAGGCGGAGGACGTCTTTGATGTAGGTCTGGATTTGCGAAGCGGAATAATCCACGTCTGCATATTTCCGGTCAATTTTTTTATCGTTCATCACCGTTTTCGGCGAGCTGCCGAACATATCCTCCAACGCAAAATCCATCGGTTTGTCGCCCTTCGAGGAGGATTGGAAGGTGAAGCGCATGTCGCCCGTCACGTCGCCGACCTCGTACATCGGCGCCCGTTCCCGCTCGGCTATTTTGCGGAGCGTCTCCATGTTTTTTTCCGAAATCACAAGGCCCATCCGCTCCTGCGATTCGTTGCCGATGATTTCCTTCGCCGACAGTGTCGGGTCGCCGACGGGCAGTTTGTCGAGGTCAATTTTGCCGCCGGTGGCTTCCACCAGTTCGGAGAGGCAATTGAGGTGCCCACCCGCCCCGTGGTCGTGGATGGAAACGATGAAATTCTCTTCGCTCTCAACCACGCCCCGCACGGCATTTGCCACCCGTTTTTGCATTTCAGGGTTGGAGCGCTGCACGGCGTTGAGGGTGATGGCGGTGTTGAATTCGCCCGTATCCGCCGAGGAAACAGCCGCCCCGCCCATGCCGATGCGGTAGTTGTCGCCGCCCATCACGACGATTTTGTCGCTGGCTTTGGGGTGGTCTTTCAGTGCCTGTGCCGCCTTGCCGTAGCCGATGCCGCCCGCCAGCATGATAACTTTATCGTAGCCAAGCTCCCGCCCTGCCTCCTCGTGCTCGAAAGTGAGTAGCGACCCGGCGATGAGCGGCTGCCCGAATTTGTTGCCGAAGTCGGAGGCGCCGTTGGAGGCTTTTATCAAAATATCGAGTGGGGTTTGATAGAGCCATTTGCGTTCCTTCATGCCCTTCTCCCACGGGCGGTTGGCAAGCAATCGAGAGTAAGCCGTCATGTAAACCGCCGTCCCTGCCAGCGGAAGTGAACCTTGGCCACCGGCCAATCTGTCCCGGATTTCGCCGCCGGAACCCGTGGCTGCCCCGTTGAACGGCTCGACGGTGGTGGGGAAATTGTGCGTCTCTGCTTTCAGTGAAAGCACCGATTCGAAGTGCTTTTTTTCATAAAAATCAGGCACGTCGGGGCGCTTCGGGGCGAACTGCGTGACGTTGGGGCCTTTCAAAAAAGCCACATTATCCTTGTAAGCCGACACGATGTCATTGGGGTGGGTCTGTGAGGTTTTTTTGATGAGTTTGAAAAGGGAAATATCCTTTTCCTCGCCATCAATTACGAAGGTGCCGTTGAAAATCTTGTGGCGGCAATGCTCGCTGTTCACCTGCGAGAAGCCGAAGACCTCCGAGTCGGTGAGCTTGCGGCCGATGCGTTCGGAGACGCCGTTCAGGTAGTCAATTTCTTCCTGGCTGAGTGCCAGTCCTTCCTGTTCGTTGAAGGCGGCGATGTCCTCGATTTCGAGGATGGGCGCCGGTTCGATGTGGATGGTGAAAATATCCTGGTTCAGCTCGGCAAATTTCTGCGAGAGCATGGGGTCGTAGCTGTCGCCTTCTTTTATTTTAAAAAACTCCTCCATGCGCACGATGCCCCGGATGGCCATGTTCTGCGTGATTTCCACGGCGTTGGTGCTCCAGGGGGTCACCATGGCTGCCCTTGGGCCGACGAATGGGCCGGGTATAATCGTCGATTGGATAAACGGCTGGTCGCCAAATAGCCAGTTGAGTTTCCGGATATCCTCGACCGGTAAAGTTAGACTGGTCTGGACTGCGTAGATTTTGGAAGTTGGGTTGCCGAAGAAGAGAATCATGATCGATTGCAGTTTGCTTATTTAAAAGAAGGCGCAAAGGTAGGTTTTTGAAAATTTGCCAGCAAAGCCTGGTGGTCAAATAAAAACCAGCGACCGGAAACAAATTCAGCCGCTGGTTTTACAAATTCAAAAACTTGAGCTTTACCTGGCAATGACCAACCGTTGTGTCATCCTTTCGCCTTGTGAGATGAGTGAGCGAAGCGAGGTAGATCCTGCTTTAGCATTTACCTCTCGCCAGAAGACACCTTGACCACTTCACTAAAATTAACCGGCCTTACATTTTATGGATTGCTAACAAACGGATGCATGCAGATCTTTCATACACCCCTCCCTCCGACAGAAGGCGAGGGTTTCGGGAAAAATAGATTTCATCAAGTCAAATCGCCCGGGTGTTTTATCGGCTCTCCCAAATATTGTCTTACTTTCGGGCGGGTAGGTGAAAAGTACTGTCAGCACTACTTTTTTTTAAATTCTCAGCCATCTATGCCGCTCAGCGTGTACGATATTCCCTTCTTTCTGGCCGTCTTTCTGGCCTTTTTCTTTGCCATTTTCCTGTTTCTTCGGCGAGGTGGGCGGAGCTTGAGCCATAACCTGCTGGGGGCTTTTTTCCTGAGTTTCGGGCTTAACATCTTCGATGGTTACTGTTTGTACCGGGGTATCTACCTCCAATTCCCCCGGGCTGGTTTTTGGCTCAATGCCCTGCCGGCGTTGTTCGGCCCGTTGTTGTATTTCTACACCAAATCCGTGCTGTACAGTGATTTCCGGCTTCGGTGGCGGCACGCCTGGCACACCCTGCTGTTTTGGATGTTGTTTGGGTTGCTTGTTGTCGTCTACCATGTTCACTCAACCGACTACCAGCGGGAATTCCTGCAACGGGCCCATACGTATACCGGGGCGGAATTGATTTTCGGCAATGTCGTTATTTTGGCCCATATCGGCCTCTACATTTTCCTGGCCTACCGGGAAACTTTTCTCTACCAGCGGGCTTTGCGGCACCGGTTTTCCAATGTGGAAGAACGGAGCATTTCCTGGCTACGGTTCATGCTGCTGAGCAATGTGCTGCTGTACTTTTTTCTCATGTTTTACATTGGCGCAAAGTATACAGTATGGAGTGGCCAACTTACCTTGTCGGCTGTTATTGGCCTCTCGGTGGTGTTCCTGCTGTTTGTCTCGAGCGCACTCTTCCGGGCACTGATGGAATCCGAGGTGTTTGGTGCAATTCCAGAGGCTGAAAGTACCCGGCCCAAATATGCCTACTCTGACCTTACCAAAACAGAGAGCCAAGCATCTTACGAGCGGTTGCTTCACCTGATGGAAACCGAACGTCCCTGGCTCGACCCCAATCTGACGCTTGCTGATTTGGCGGAAAAATTTTCCATGCCAGCCAAAACCCTCTCCCAGGTCATCAACGAATCAGCCGACCAGCATTTTTTCGATTTCGTCAACCGGCACCGGATTGCCGCCGCCCAGGCACTGCTCCAGGACCCGAAAAATGATAAAATGACCATCCTGGAAATACTCTACGAGGTGGGCTTCAATTCCAAATCGTCTTTCAACACCGCCTTCCGGAAATATGCGGGCACCACCCCCACCGCTTACAGAAAGCGGTTCGCTGGTAAATAGCCGGTTTTTTTCGGTAAAATGCGTTCGACAACCGGTATCCGGTCGACGGGGGCTATCTAAGGCGGGAACTTCGTGGTGTTTTTAAAATCAAAAAATAACACCATGCAATTGTCCATTCCATCATCCGTACGACCATCTTTCAGAAAACCAATCTGGTTACTGCTGCTGGCCTTCGTTGGCTCCGTATTCACCTCACCCAAATGGGGCCTTGCACTGCCGCCCTGGCTCGCTATCCTGTTCCTGCTCGCCTTCATCCGGCAATCGGGTTGGAAGCGGGGATTCCTGCTTGCCTGGCCTGCCCTGTGGCTCGCCGGAATCATCGGCGCCCTCGATGTAGTGCCGCTACCCACTCCTTTCGTCATCGTGTATACCCTGATAGGTTCGCTCCTCTCACTGGCACCTTATTTTATCGACAAATGGCAGCACGGCCGGTTGCCAGACTGGGCCGGCACTTTGGTTTTCCCCACAGCCGCTGTGTGCCTTGATTTTTTCACTGCACAGGGCGCTGCCGGCACCTGGGGGAACATCGCCTACTTGCAGTTTTCCAATACCTGGCTGATGCAGTTGGCTTCCGTTACCGGCATTTGGGGCATCGGTTTCCTGATTTACTGGTTCGCCTCCACGGCAAACACCGTTTTTGCCCAAATGGAAAAGCAAAAGCCTTTTCGCCGGGTGGCAGTCCCTTATCTGGCGGTTTTCCTTGCCGTGATGGTTTTTGGTTTTCTTCGTGTCCAATTCAGCCCCAACGCACAAAAATTAACCGTCGCCGGCATCACGGCCGAAAACATCGGGATTTTTGAGCAGGTACACCTTGCTGAAACGGGTGAGCAAGTCAACATTCCACCCGACGCCTCCCAAACTAATCCGGAACTGGCCAGGGTATCTGCCTCCATGGTGGCATTTGTGGCTAATTCCGATGACGCTAAATTCAAGCCGGCATTTACCGAGATCGATCGCATTGTGGAAGAATTGTACACGCAGTCGGTGGCGGCCGTTGAGCAAGGAGCCAAAGTAATTGCCTGGACAGAGGGCATCGTCGCTGTGATCAAACACGACGAAGACCGATATATCAACCAGGCCAGACAGTTCGCAAAAGAGCACCAGGTTTGGCTGTTCTTCCCTATGGCCACCATTTTGCCCGGCGAGGTACAGCCCGGCACAGCTTTTATGGAAAACAAGGTCCTGACTATCAGCCCTTTGGGAGAAGTTGTCAACACCTACTTCAAAAGCATCCCCGTGGGCGGTGTAGAGCCCTGCGTACCGGGCGATGGCATCATCCCCGTCATCGAGACCGAATATGGTCCGATTTCTCCGGTCATCTGTTACGACGCCGATTTTCCACAGTTGCTCCGTCAGGTCGGGCAGCAGGAGACCGAGCTGCTGATTGTGCCCTCCGGCGACTGGGCAGCCATCTCCCCCGTACACTCCTATATGGCCGCCGTACGTGCGATCGAGAATGGCGTGTCTATGCTGCGCCCGGCCAGCAGGGGGCTGAGCGTAGTTACCGACGCTTACGGCCGTATCCTGGCACAGGACGATTTCTTTTCTGATGATGAACACCTGCTGTTAGGTAGCGTGCCGATGGTGAAAGTCCCGACCATCTATAACCGGATAGGAAATCTTTTTGTATGGTTGTGCGGGACGGGGCTGCTTCTGCTGGTTTTAACAGGCCTATTGGGCAATCGAAGGGTGGGATAGCTGAGAATTTTTATCGTTTGCTTTAAGTTGGAGGCACAAGTTCGATGCGTCGCTTTCGCTTGTGATTCTGATGTAAACCCTGTTAATTGCTATTCGGAAGCCGACCGGTTATGGTATTCAATTCACCCAGCGTACATCATCCTGTAACCGCTGAGTTTACCGAAGACTCCTTTCACAAAAAATCACCTCGTAGCAAGATGCGCTTTCCAGGAAATTGATAAAGCATGAAGGAGAAAAAACAGAATATCCCTACCTTCATTCGCCGGAAAAGCATGGGCGCCTGTGTCCCGATTATTTTAAAAACAGAGAAATAACAGTTCAAAAAACAAATGATGAAGAATCAACTCATTACCTGTTCAATACTGATCACTACTTTACTGCTCTTAAATGGCTGTATGAACCAAACAAACAACACTTCGCAACCAAAGGAAGGCGACTGGCAAGGCGGCTTTCGAAATTATAGTTTTGAACCTCTTTTTCTTTTCAGGCAGTCCGTCACGGCATTTCATCAGTATCCTGCGGATGTATTCGCTTTACCCTGAGCCATTTCAAGTCTTTTAACAGCCGGGATAAATTGATAGATACTTATTCACTGACCATTTCCTGCGCATCACGGTATCGTTGTTTCCAGTACGCCAGCGTTCCTTCCTCGCCGGGCGATGCTACCGTGGCGAGTGGTTTGGTCATCCTTTTGAAATGATCTACGTTCTGTCCCATCTCATATTCTTTCAATGAAGCCACCTCCTCAATCGCCTCCTGGCACATCGAACGGAATTCGCCACGGGTGCCCATGCCGACCTGACCGTTTACTTCCATGGGGATCGTTTTCGGCAAGACAGACATGGTGGACAGCCGGTCTTTGATGGCGTTTTTTGAAACCGTGTACCAGTCGCCTTTGTAGTCTATTTTTTTGCCGAGCACAAAATCGTCTCCCGGCTCATTCAGAATGATCCACGGCGGCGAGTTGTAGTTTGCGTCCATGGCAACTTTAAGCTCGGGAGAGTCCATGCTCAGCGTATCAGTTCTGGACTTTAGGACCGGTTCGGCTCCATTGAAATCAACGATACTTTCGGATACCGCATGGTAGAATTTTTCGGTTTTGTCATCAAAATAGGGCTCCATGGATTTGGTATGCACCATTTTGATCTCACCGCTGGCATCGAGCAGGAAGTAGGTGAAATATTTTCCATAGTCGCCGCAGTCCGTGGAGTCAATGAACAGTGTTAGTCCGTCCATGTCGTAGGTGGTCAACTGGCTGCCGCAGTCGCCGCCTTCGGCATAGCGGGTGTTGGATTTTTTCATGGAAGAAAAATCAAGCTGATCGAGCCGCTCGAAGCTCGCTGCGGTGACGATTGTCGTACTGTCCGCTGTCTGTTCACCCTCCGCACCGGCGTTGGAGCCGCTGTTTTGGCAGGATGACAAGAGGATGCAAAGAGCGCAAATTGACATGCAGGTGATGTTGAAAAATAAGTGTGTTGTACGTTTCATTTCTTTTTTAAAATATGCGGTTTGTCACTTCCCGATGTTCAAGACCAAAAAGTGGCTGTTACACAAATGATTTTCCCGCAGATCACACAGATTTTCGCAGATGGATTTTATAGTGGTTTCCCAAATAAAAATCTGCGCTCATCTGGGAAATCTGCGGGTGACAAAATTTCTTTTTGCAAAATATCTCAAAACGCCCGTACTGCCCTCACGTGGCTATGATCTCCTTCCCAATGAGCAAACGACCGTCCGTGCAGGATGTCCATCCCCCACATGTTGTGCTCATTTTCAACTTTGGAACTCCAGTACCATTCATTGTCAAAGTGGGTAAGCCCGGACTTCCTGAGGTTTTCGTACATCAGCTTCAATTCATTCAAATCGGGTAAGCGCCAGTCATTTTTTCCGCCGGCGCTTGAGTTTTTGCAAGCCGCCTGGGCTTCCTGAAAGGTCATCATTTTATCAAAATCTTTTTCCTGGCAGACCAGCCCGTGCAGTCCGGTTTTATCAACATAAAACACAATCCCGCCGTGTGCCTTGTCGCCGACCTTGACCGGCTCGTTTTTCACCGGCCCGGAAGGAGCAGAGGTGTCTGTGATTTTCCAAAACTGGCCGCTGTAATTGCCCGTAGGCGCCATGACCAGCGTCAATCCTTCTGGGTTCACGTCCAGCGACCGGGCCTCGCCCATCCACGAATTGGTCAGGCGGTTGTATTTGCTCCCGTCAAAATTGACCTCCTGGCTAATGGCACCAGCAGCCCAGAGGAAAAAGACGAGGAATGAGATAATTTTATAAACCTTCATTGCAACTCTGTTTAAAGTTAATGCCTACCTACTCTTTTCAGGATTTTCGGCAAGCTCCATACCCTGTGGGTTTTAATTCCTGGACGGGAATACGCCTTGCAATGCAATGATGTAATTCACGGCAAGACTGGGCTGCATATTGTTGACTTCAGGCAGAATGCCCGATACCAGCAAGACTTTGTCAGCACCTGTAGCTGGGGCGGCGGCGGCAGTTTGCGGAACAATGTTCATTCTCTCCTGACCGAACTTTGCACCCAACCGGATATCGGAAAGACCAGGCCCGTTACCGGCGTGCACAGCCACTCGTCCTCTCAGGTCAGGCAGGGCAAAAGTGGATCTGCCATCCCCTCCGTAAATGGTGCCAATGACACTGAACAGAGCTTGGTATTGTGAAATTGGCAGGAGCTGACCATCGCAAAATGCCCAGCCACGTGGAGCAAAATTGCCAGCAAACATGGCGATCTGTCCTATGGTCGGGTCTATAAAAACCTCCTCCCCGCATTCCGTTGACTGCATTTCGTCCAGTTCGGCTCTCATTTGGGTCAATTTGTTGGACAACTCAGCGATGGATTGGCTGTTGGATTTTTTTTCCGTCGATGCAGACGTGAAGAACAGGAAGCTGGCACTAAAGACAAGCGCTGTAAAAAGTAAACCAGTCGATTTTATCATTTTAGAATTTTTCATTTTTTGAATTTTTAAAACATTAAAAAACCATTGCCTACTCTGTTGAAGGATTTTCGGCGGACTCCGGTTTTTCATTAATTCCGGGAAGGATAACTGCCGGTCAGGGCAATGATGTAATTGACGCCCAGCCCCGGTTGCCGGACATTTATATTATTCGCAAAACCAGAGACCACATTTACGGATGCTCCGCCGGAAGCAGGCGCCGCAGCAGCTTTGCTTGTTTTTAAATCAGTGCTTTCCACACCGAACTTCGACCCTAAATTATGTGGGTAAAGCCCCGGCCCGGTTCCGGCGTGAACCGGCACCCTGCCCCTCAAATCGGGCAGACCGAAGGTAGTCCTGCCATCTCCCCCGTAAGTGGTGCCAAGGAGGGAGAACAGCGCACTGTTTTCTGCGACAGACAGAAGTTGGCCATTACACAACGCCCAGCCCCTCGGGGCGAAGTTGCCGGCGAACATTTCAACCTGACCAAGCGTCGGGTCGCTAAAAATTGCGATCCCCTTTTTGGCAGCTTTCAGGGCAGTTATTTCAGCATGCACCCTGGTCATTTCAGCCGACAGCTCTGCGATGGAAAGCCGCTCGGCCTGATCCACTGTGGATGCGGAGGTGAAAAAGAAGTAACTCCCTGCGATGGCCAGTGCCGTCAGCAGGAGGCCGGAGGATTTTACAAACTTTGAGTTTTTCATGATAGAAATTTGAAAGTGAAGTGAAAACCTGAAGCGGACTCAAGCTTTTCACGGTTGGATAAATTCGTTTCAGGTTTAACTGTGGCGTCAGACCGGACATACGCTATGCCCCTAAGATTTTGGCACATCAAGCCCCTCGTCCGGGAATACACAACCCAATGCACCGCAGTGCGTCAAAATTGTGATGCTGTAATTAGTAAAGCAGGTAAAAGACAGACCGGCTATTGACTTTAAACTAATAATAAAAATACCGGCCTGCACTTTCATCCATGTTACTCCTCTGGATGTGAAGTGGTGGAATTCTTGCCTTCCGGCAGGGCCGGAGGGGAAGGGAATGGATCATGTTTTTCATTTTATTAGTAGTTAAAGTCAAAAAAAAATCAGTGGTTTAGCAAAGCCCGGAAAAGCAGTATTCCTTTCCGGCGCTTTGTCACGACTATCATTTGGATCATTGGCAGGTGCGCTGATTCTATCGGATACTTTCAGCGTGAGCATATTGTCGTCTGAGAGGGCAAGACTGGCATTCACCCGGCCGCCGGCAGGGGTGTTTTTAAATGCGTTGGACAACAGGTTGTGCAGAACCTGACGGCATTTTTCCCGGTCAATATTTGCAGACACTTCATTTCCGATGGTTGTTTCATAAGAAAACGCAACCTGCCGGCTGGCCGCTAGCGATTCGAATTGGGAGGAAAATTTATTGAAAATCGCTTCTTCACTATTTGTCCCTTTGGCATTCAGGCCCAGGAGCAGATACCCTTCGGCTTCTTCAAATTTATTGCCTAAACGGTGTGCTGTTCGGATGGCTTCTTCGGCAAAATAAATGGAGGAGTCCCGGCTGCCAAACACCCTGTGCCAGGATGAAATGCGAACGGCAAAATGGGGATAAATGGAATCCAGGTCGTGTTGCCGGATGACTGCCCGTGCTTCATTGAGGTTGCTCAGGCTTTGTTCCTTACGTTCTGCATATTCCAGTACGCTGGCGATGACCCTGCAGGTTTCAGCAAAAACAGTCCATTGTTTCGCAGCCCTGCTGTCGTCTTTCAATTCCCACAAAAAATCGTAGGATGCCTCGCTCGTATCCGCATGAATCAGCGCCGAGCCGTGTATCAGCCTGGCCCGGAGGCCGAACGGCGAGTTGTAAGTTCCATCTGCTTTCAGTTTTTTCAGAATGGGGTTCGTAATGTCTATGGCCTTGTTGCTTTGCTTCGCAATCATCAGCCGGCTGGCTTGGGCCAGCCGTTCCTGCATGGCTTGCTGAGTGGACAAATCTGTGGAACCGGCAGGCTGGGCTCGAAGGGTGGGATATGATAAACACAGACAAAGGCAAAACCTTAGCGCATTCAATACAGTTCGGGTTCGTGAAAACTGATTGAATAATTTATATACCGGGTAGTTTTTGTGCTTCAATCGTGCTGCGTTTAAACTTACAAATCCAAGGGAAACAGCCCATTCAGGCAAACAGCAGGCAAATAGTTTATTTCTCTTAAAAACAAAAATCAATTCTATCCTGTGTAAGAACTGAAAAGCTGGTTTAGGCTTGCAAATAAAACGAATCAATCAGGAATTTTACGAGCTTAATATCCTTTTAAGCGTAAACTAACCCGCAAAAAAAAACAGTCCACCCGGGCAACCTTTCCCCGACTCTTTGTACATGACTTTTTAGAACGTTAACTTAAAGCATGACTGACGACTCGGTTTTGATCAAAAATCCGGCAAATTTTCAAAATCCAGAAAGATAGGCAGCTCCATTAGCCTAAGATTGAGCTATAGGTTTTAATTTTATCACCTAAAAAACAGAATTCATGAAATTTTCAATTCTCACGTTGGCGATGTTGGCCCTGTTCACTTTTTCCTCCTGCGAAAAAGGCGACACCCTGAAGGAATCAGACAAGCTGGAAATTAAAGACAGCGACAAGGACGGTTGCTTCAAACTGGTGTATCCGGTAACCTACACCATGCCCGACGGCTCAGCCATCACGATGAATCATGCGGACGACTGGGCAGCCATCAAAGCCTGGTACGAGGCACATCCTGACGTAAAAGCCGACCCCGTGCTGCAGTATCCGGTTGAAATCACCTCCCCGAAGTTTGACGGCGTGAAAGTCATTCACAATGCAGAGGAAATGGCCGAAGCAAAAAAAGCCTGCGCAGACGGCACTGACGAACTTAAAATCTGCGATTGGGACGGCTCCAAAGTCTCCGACCCTGCCGTTTGGGAAGAGCACATCGTCGAACCCATTGTGACCAGTGCCGACTGTGGCGACTGCATCGTTTCCGGTGTGGTGAAATATGTGAAAATCAACACCGATTTCGCCTACGTCATCTACTACGGAAAGGGCGAGTGCGACAAATGGGCCTATCTCGTGACCTATTACGGCGCTACAAGCGACAAAAAAGAGGACAAGTGCAAATTCAAACAGGATTGCGAGGGAGGAAATTAAACCCGGGCAATTGATTGCCGGGCGGTGCATGGGATGAATTTCTATGCACCGTTTTTTTATAAATTTCGAAAGTGCAAAGCGTCTGCCCTGAAATCTGAGTCACGCAAGTTGAGCAAGCCCTCGAATAGCCCGGCTTCGGGTAACATGATTTTCCCAACTCTCCCTATCTTTCCCCCTCATTTCAAAACCAAACATCATGAACGACGCGACCATCCGCTCCCACTTCCCTTCCCTACAGCGCCAGCACAACGGCAAACCATTGATCTACCTCGATGGTCCTGCAGGCACGCAGGTGCCCCGGCAGGTCATCACAGCCATCAGCCGGTACTACGAAACCTCCAACGCCAACACCCACGGCCAGTTCCTCACCACCCATGAAACGGATGCGATGATGGACGGCGTTCGGGAAAAAATGGCCGACTTCCTCGGCGCCGAAGGGCCACACACAATTTCTTTCGGGAATAACATGACCACGCTCAACTTCTCCCTCAGCCGTGCCATCGAGCGGGTGCTGCAGCCGGGCGATGAAATTTTGATCACCCAACTCGACCACGAATCGAATCGGGGTCCCTGGCTGGCATTGCGAAGCAAAGGAATCGTCGTGCGGGAAGTGAAACTGCTGCCGGACGGCACGCTGGATTACGAAGATTTTAAAAATAAAATCACGGAACGCACCCGCCTCGTGGCGATGGGTTACGCCGCCAATATTTTCGGAACGGTGAACGACGTGGCGCTCGTGCGCCGCCTGACCTACGAAGCGGGCGCCTGGCTGCTGCTCGATGCCGTGCATTTCGCCCCGCACCTGCCGCTCGACGTGCAGGCCATCGGCTGCGACTTTCTGCTTTGCTCGGCTTACAAATTTTACGGCCCACACGTCGGCATCCTCTACGCACGGGAGGGCCTGCTCGACCGCCTGCCCACCGACCGCCTCCGCACGACGCAGCAACACGCCCCGTACAGCATCGAAACCGGCACGCTGAACCATGCAGCCATTGCCGGCGTGGGCGCTGCCGTGGATTTTATCGCCACTTTTGGTCAGGGTAAAACCCTGCGGGAGAAACTGGTGAGCGCCATGCAGGCCATCCGGAAGCGGGAGCGGGAGCGTTTTCTTTCGCTTTTTGAAGGATTAAAAAAAGTGCCCGGCCTGACGATCTACGGTCCGCCCGCCGACGAGCCGCTGCGTGCACCGACCGTTAGTTTTACGATGAAAAACAAAACGGCGGAGCAGGTCTGCCAGACATTAGCGAAGGAAAACATCTTCGCCTGGGACGGCCATTTTTACGCCATTCGGGCGACGGAAGTGTTGGGTTTGCTGGAAAAAGGCGGGGTGACCCGCATGGGGATTTCGATCTACACCACAGCAGAGGAGATAAAAACGGTGCTGGAAACCCTGCATAAAATAGCCTGAATTCAAACTCGAAATTTTTCATAAAAAAACATTCTGCGATGCAAGATTCATTCAAATTTTTCCTGTTGCTGCTGTTGTTATCGGTCGTTGCCTGCCAGCAGCAGCCGAAACAGGAAGCCCCGGTTTTGGAGAAGTATTTTCAAAAAATGCCACCAACCGACCTACTGCGTTTCGAAGTAACGAACGATGATGAAATGGTGGGCGGCGACACCATCCCCAACTCGCTGTTTTTCAGTCAGATGGAGACCCGACTGATGAACGGCATCGACTACCTAGATAACTCTGGCGAACTCATCGTCTTGGGCCGCTACCGCTTCCCGCTCACAGACAGCATCGAGGCCTACCTCGTCGACATGCGCCAAAACTGGTACAAACACCAGTCGCTTTTTTTGTTTGATCAAAAAACGCAGACGTTCACCGAACGGGAAACTGTCGCTGAATTTTACGGCGGCGACGGCGGCCAGATCCTCACCGGCACCTGGCTCACCGACTACGACGGCGATGGAAAAAAAGACCTCATCCGCCGGGAGATCGAGCATTGGCTCGACGTCAGCGGCGATGAACCAAAGGACATGACAGCAGAGCACGCTGTGCTTTTGCTTTGGCAAAACGGGCAATTCGTGGAGACGGCGGCGGATTCGGCGGAGTTGGTGAAGCGGTTTCCGATTACCTCTTTGTGGGAATAAATTCCGGTTTCCCTGAAAAGACCCGATCATTTACATTTGCCGCCTGATTTATCAATTTACAAATTCACTAATCTACCAAAATGAGTTTAGTACAGGACTTCAACGACTACCGTTCCAAGATGAACGAAAAGATTTTCGCCCAAAACAACAAGGCTCTCAACCGCTTTTTTGCTTTGGATAAAAACGCCTACGAAGACGGCGCCCTCGATAAAAAAACCAAGGAACTTCTCGGCCTCATCGCCTCGATGGTGCTGCGTTGCGACGACTGCATCCGCTACCACCTCGGCACCTGCCACGAGTTGGGTGTGACCCGGAACGAGGTATTTGAAGTATTCGCCATCGCCAACCTCGTGGGCGGCTCGATTTGCATTCCGCACACCCGGCGGGCGGTGGAGTATTGGGAGGAGTTGGAACAGCAAAGCTAATTTCTGGATAGCGATGAGCAGCATGTTGATCACCGGCGGAACGGGGCTGCTGGGACGGTCCCTTTCCGGCATTTTAGAGGAAGGTTTGGTGCCCCATCAAATTGCCAGCCGTAAGAAACCGCTTGGCGGCGCAGACTGGACCCGGCTCGACCTGACGACGGGAGAAGGTCTGGCTGAAGCCGTTGCCGGAAAGCGAATCATTTTTCACCTGGCCTCCGCAACTCAAAACCCGAACCCAAAAGCGGACGTGGAAGGAACGAAGCGACTGCTGGACGCAGCAGCAAGCCACGGCGTTTCGCATTTCATCTACATTTCCATCGTCGGGATTGACCGGGTGCCGCTGAAATATTATAAAATCAAACTGGCCGCTGAGCAGGAAATCATCCGTTCCGGCGTGCCGTACTCGATCTTGAGAGCTACGCAATTCCATGAATTTGTGGATTTTATGCTGGGAAGGTTCCTGCGTTTCCCGGTTGGCGTTTTACCCAAAAAAGCGTTGGTACAGCCGGTAGAAACCCGGGCGGTTGCCTGGAAACTGCTCCAGTTATCGAAAGGCGCTCCGCTCAACGCCATCGTGGAAATGGGCGGCCCTGAGGTTTTGACCCTCGGTGAAATGGCGAGTACCTGGCTCGACGCCCGGCGAAAAAGCAAATGGATCGTCAACCTGCCGCCGCTGAACGCAACCACCAAAGCCCTGGCAGCCGGCGGTTTAACGACCCCGGAAAATTCGATGGAATGCCTGACCTGGGTGGATTGGCTGCGGGAAAAGTATGGGGTGAGGGAAGAGTTTTTGTTTTGAGCTTACTGGTAAATTCTAAGTCAACCCGTTACGTACGGCGATTTTCATTTTAGATGAAATGCCTTATTTTTGAAAAAAAAATTGACGATGGAAGTAGTTGCGAAAATGCCGGTGACTTTGAAGGAGCGACTCGAGCTTGGCGAAGAGCTTCGTATTCCTGCCACTTGGGATGAGTTTGTCAATATGCTTGAAGAATGTGAGTACCGCATCGAATATGATGAAGGCGAAATTATTTCATTTATGGGATACGCTACTGAACTCCACGAAAAACTGATGCTGAAAATCGGGGCATTGTTGTTGGCTCTTTTGAATGAGGACCTGTTCAACGTCTACGGCAATAATCTCGCTCTCCACATTCCCGGTTTTAAATACAAATATTACAACGCTGACTGCGCCGTCGTCAAAGGGAAGTCAGAGCGAGTAGTCCTCCGTGGCGAAATAACTGCCGTGGCAAACCCCATCTTGCTGGTGGAAGTTTTGTCCGCTTCTACGAAAGACCATGACCTCGGCCGCAAATTCCGCAACTACCGCAAAATCCCGGCACTCCAACAAATCCTTTTCATTGAAAGCACCGAAAAGCTGGTCGTCAGCCACACCCGGCAAAACGAAACAAAATGGCTGCTGAGTGAATTTTCGGCGGATAACGACCTCATTCCTGTACTGGGCGAAGGCTCCATCCGCCTTGGCGACCTTTACAAAAAAATCAAGTTTGAAGAAGTTTGACCCCGGCTTTCTTGCCGGTTGAAATTTACTTTTTGCAGGTCACTTCCCTTACCTTTGCAGGCAATCGAAATTTAAAGTTTGAAAAACAAAAATTGATGTCTGCAACCACCGAAGCAAAAAGCTCTTACCTCGACCAACTCAACCCCGTTCAGCGCCAGGCTGCGATGGCCACGGAAGGCCCCGTACTCGTCATTGCCGGGCCGGGTTCCGGTAAAACCCGGGTACTCACGTACCGCATAGCCCATTTGATCGAAAAAGGCGCCGCCCCGTGGGAAATCATGGCCCTGACCTTCACCAACAAATCGGCACGGGAGATGAAGGAACGCATCGAAAAAGTGATCGGGCCGAGGGCGAACCGGGTGTGGGCAGGCACGTTTCACTCGCTGTTTGCGAAGATTTTGAGGGTGGAGGCGGAGCACATCGGCTATCCTTCCAATTTCACCATCTACGACACGGACGACACAAAAAGCGTGATCGGGGCCATCATCAACGAGATGAACCTGAACAAGGAGCAGTACAACGTGAACAACATCCGCTCCCGCATTTCATCCTGCAAAAGCAACCTCATCACCCCGAAACTCTACGTCAACCGCCCCGACCTGATGGAGGAGGACAAACTGGCGAAACGGCCGTTTTTTCACCAGATTTATGAAAAATACGTGGGCCGCTGCAAGCGCTCCGGGGCAATGGATTTCGACGATCTGCTCTTCCGGCTGTTTGAGTTGTTTCAAAACCACCCGGAGGTGACGGACAAGTACCGCAAGAAATTCAAATACCTGCTGGTGGATGAGTTTCAGGACACCAACCACCTGCAATATTCCATTGTCAAAAAATTCATCAACTACGAAGGCAGCCCCCGCAATGTCTGCGTGGTTGGCGACGATGCGCAGAGTATCTACGCCTTCCGGGGTGCCACGATCCAGAACATTCTGGATTTTGAAAATGACTTCAAACAACACAGCATCCGCATTTTCAAACTCGAACAAAACTACCGCTCCACGGAGCACATCGTGCAGGCGGCCAACCAGGTGATTTCCTACAATCGCCGGCAAATCCAGAAGACGATTTTTTCGGACAAAGGCGAAGGCCAGCGCATCAAAATCATCAAAGCGATGACCGACAGCGAGGAGGGTAAACGGGTGGCCGACCTGATCGTGGAACAGAAAAACCGCTGGCATGTTTCAAACCATGAAATCGCTATCCTCTACCGCACCAACTCGCAGTCGAGGGTTTTCGAGGAATACCTGCGGCATTTCAACATTCCCTACCGTGTGTTTGGCGGTATGTCGTTTTACCAGAGAAAGGAGGTGAAAGATATGATCGCCTACCTGCGCCTGGCCATCAATCAGCAGGACGACGAGGCGCTGCGCCGGGTGATCAACTACCCGAAACGGGCCATCGGCGGAACAACGCTCGACAAGATCAGTTCCGCTGCCGAAATGATGGGACGACCCATGTGGGATGCCCTGCCGCACGTAGACTTGCCAGGCCGTACGAGAAATTCGATTGACAATTTCGTGGCAATGATCAAGGATTTCACCCAAAAAGCCCAGACGAGCGACGCCCACACCGTGGCCGAATACATTGCCCGCAACTCCGGCCTGATGGACGAGTTGAAAAAAGATACCACCGTGGAAGGCATCGCCCGCCTCGACAACGTCACCGGTCTTTTAGACGGTATCAAAACTTTTGTGGAGGATGATACCGTGGACGAATTGCAGCAAACCCTTGAAGACCAGGACCCGAACGCCGCCACCCGCCCGTCGGTTTTCGACAAATCGCTCTCCGCCTACCTGCAAAATATCGCCCTGATGACCGACCTCGACAATGCGGACGAGAACGGCGACTACGTCACGCTCATGTCCGTGCACTCAGCGAAAGGTCTGGAGTTCAAAAGTGTGTTCGTGGCGGGGTTGGAGGAGCAGCTTTTCCCCAGTTTCATGAGCATGGACACGCCCGAAGGGCTGGACGAGGAGCGCCGCCTTTTTTACGTGGCCATCACCCGTGCGGAGCAATTCCTGACGCTGAGTTACGCCGCCAGCCGCTACCGTTTCGGGCAGGAGCGTTACAACCCACCGAGCCGGTTTCTGGATGAAATCGGCATGGAGCACCTCGATGCGGCGTCGCCCATCGGGACCAGTGCGAAGCCGCCGATGGGCAGGTTCGACCGGAATACCCCGCAGGAGAGCAGCAACGGCAGGTCGGGCGTCAGTGGAAACTTCAAACCCCGAGGCGCCGCCCAGCAGAATGTGCTGCGGGCCGATCCGAAGACGTTCAAGCCCAGCAATCCCGACCAAATTCAGGCGGGCATGAAGGTGCTGCACCTGAAATTCGGCGAGGGCAAGGTACTCTCCATTGACGGGGCCAGGGACAAGCGGATGGCGACGATTTTCTTCCCGGATTTGGAGGTGGATAAGCAAAAACGGATCATGCTGAAGTTTGCGAAATTGGAGATATTGGGGTGATTTTTTCACCTTAACAAAATGCAGCTATGAGCGAACTCACTAAAGTTGATTTTTATCAAAACATCAAACGCCTTGTGGAAGAGGCGAGGCGAAAAACTTACGTTGCTGTCAACAGCGCTATGCTCCACACCTACTGGCACATTGGGCGCATGATCGTGGAGGAAGAACAGGGCGGAAGCGCACGGGCGGTGTATGGGGAGAAGTTGATTCATACGTTGGCAGACCAATTGACTATTGATTTTGGAAAGGGTTTTACCGTATCCAACCTCAAGTACATGCGTCAGTTTTTTCTCAATTTCCCAAAAGGCCACGCGGCGCGTGGCGAATTGAGTTGGACTCACTACCGCCTCCTGCTGAAAGTCCAAAGTGAGGCAGCCAGGGAGTTTTACGAGCAAGAAGCTGTTGTTTCGCAATGGAGTACCCGGCAACTCGAACGCCAGATCAATTCCTTTTACTACGAGCGTTTGCTTTCCAGCCAAAATAAAAAACCAGTAGTCGAAGAAGCCGAAACAACCGGAAAAATCCTTGGCCCTGAAGATTTCATCAAAGACCCCTACGTCTGGGAATTTCTGAATATTGAGCCCGGCAAGTCTTTCCTTGAAAAAGATTTGGAAACTGCGCTCATTACCAAATTGCAGGAATTTTTGTTGGAATTAGGTAAAGGCTTTTCTTTTGTTGCCCGGCAAAAACGCATTAGCCTCGATGGCAAGCACTACTACATCGACCTCGTTTTTTACAATTACTTGTTGAAATGTTTCGTCCTGGCTGATCTCAAAGTTGGAGAACTTGATCACTCGGATATCGGTCAAATGGATTTGTATGTCCGCTGGTACGAGCAAAATGTCAAGGTGCCTGGCGACAACCCGACTATCGGAATCATTCTTTGCTCTGAAAAAAATGAGGCAATGGTTCGGTACACGATATTAGAAGAAAGCAAGCAATTGTTTGCTTCGAAGTACATGCTTTACCTGCCAACTGAGCGTGAACTTGAAATGGAGTTAAAACGGGAAATGGAGCAAATCCGGCTGGAAATGGGATTGAAAATGCAGGAAGAAGAGTAAGTTTTGAGAAATTGCAGATATTGGGAAAAATCTTCTTGTAAACGCTGAAAATGAAATATGTATCGCTCTTAACTTGTCTATTTTACTTCTTCAGTGCTTTCTCACAAACGCACCCCTGCCCCGATGCCCTCTCCCGATATTGGGAATTCAAAGACCGCCTGCACAAACACTTCGTCCGCCTCGATCACTGGGGCGATGGGATTGGTACCTGGGACAACGACCGCCTTCAATATTCCAAAGCCGGTTACAGTCTGCCGGCCTCCAGCCTCCGGGTACAAAAAACCGGCTGCAACTACTGGCAGTACAGTTACTATAATTGTTACGCATCCCCGGAAATAACCTCTAATTGTCAGGTTTCCAATGTTTTAAGATGGGGTGATACCACGATTGACCTTGGCTACTACCTTGCCATGCTCGCTACGGAGTACGAATTACTTTCCCGAAACGGCCAATTCGAACAGCGGGATAAAACGCTCCACGAAATCTGGCTCGCCCTGCAAGCTTACCGCCGCCTCGACATGACGGCCAACCGGATTTACCACAAATGGAAGGAAAAGTATGACTCCGGCTGCCGCATCCTGCAAAGCTCCGGCATGTGCGGACATTCGGCGGAGGACGTGGACTTCAGCGGCTACTCCGGTTTTTTCGTTCGGGACGATGTGCCAAATTCCATCCACCATTTTTTTAATGCAAACGCCAACGGCGACAAAGCCTGGGAAGTAGGCGGCATACGTGCGGACTTTTCCTGCAACGAAAATGATTTGGCGGGCAATTTTTTACCCGATAAAAATACACTTTCCGGCGATTACACCCCCAGCCAGGATCAGATGATCGGGATGTTGTTCGGGTTGGCTTTTGTGAAACGTTTCATCCCGCCTTCAGAAAAAGTTTTTGGTCAAAACGTGCTGGAAGTGGCGCAAAAAATCGCCGCTGGATTCCTGAATCACATCCATCCTGCCGACGAAACCATCGAACATTACCGCTCGATTCGATACCCCGGATGCCTTCAGGATACCCCGACCGAACGGGGCAGCAACGCCAGCAATTTTTTCTATGCTATCAACCTGGCAATTGCTTACATCAACCCCAACGTTGCTGTTTGCATCGACGGCGTGGATGCTCAGAAATGGAAAGCTTTCGGCTTGCGGGCCTGCGATTGCGGGCTGCCCTACTACGAAAACTGCGGCTTCAACTGCCGGATGCTGCTCGAACTGATGGCTGTGACCGATGAAGGAAATTTCAATAAAATTCAGGATAAGGCTTACGACATTGAAAAGGAAATCCACATCGCCGCCCGCTACCTGCTGCACCCCGGCCGGTACGATATATTTGACATAAAATCGATCATCCGGCATAAACTAAACGAGATTTTGTGTGAAAAACCGCCCATTTGTGGTGGGCCGTGTTATCGGGGAGGCGAGGAAAACGAGCCGTTTTACGAATGTCCCAACACGCCGGGCTGGTGTACCATCAACCGTTGTAAAAACGGGAATTGGGATTTGATCAAAAACTGCAACTACTCCTACAACGAAGACATCCGGGGCAACGGTATTGACTTCATGCTCAGCCATAATATTTACCTGCTGACGTATTTCCCGGAGGCGCCATTTTTCAATCCTGACAGCCCGGAAAATGAAACCTGCTTCCACCTTCCCAATATTTTTTTGGGTGAAAAATCCGTCTGCCCGGCGGGGCAGACTGTGCTTCAAATTCCTGATGAATTAGCAGATTTTGAGGAAATTCAGTGGGGTGTCAGTCAGAACTTAGCGTTGACATTCACGGACGTTTCAAAAAAATCCGCCGAAGTCAGCGCCAAAAATGAGACGGACACGCTGGGCTGGGTGCGGGTGAAAATCGTTCGAAACGGCTGCGACCGAACCTACTCCTGGTCTAAAATACGGATAGGGCCGCCGCCTGTTCCCGTGCTGGCAGACCGGTCCACCGGCTGCGAGTACGAGCTTTGCCTGGAAAATGAATTTGCTGAAATTTTCAACATAAACTGGGAAGTAAAAAACTGGGATACAACAAGTTACGATTTTCTTTCGCAAGATTCCTGTGCTAAATTTGCATTTTACAAAGCTCCTCCGCATGATGTGATTGTCCAGGTCTCGCTATCTAATTCCTGCGGTATTTCAGAAAAAACCGGCACTTTTCAATTTGATTGCGACAGCAAGTTGTCGAAACTACTTTTGCTTTATCCAAATCCTGCCCAGGACATTCTCAACATCCGATTTGAAAATTTATCCCATCATATTTTACATACACAGCCTGCCAATTTTCAAATTTGCGACTCATTTGGCAGAATCATGTTTTCTGATAAAATTGGTAGCAACAGTGCTTCATTTGACATTTCAAATTTGCATAGCGGCATATACTCCGCATTTGTGATGATTGATTCAGAAATATTGTCCGCCCGTTTTATAAAAAGCCGCTAATTCAATGACCAATAAGCACATAATATATCTCGCATTTTTTTGCCTTTTAATCGGCCTGTTTTCCACGATGAACTTACTGGAACTTCGGGCAATGGAACCCATCCGGGCATTGGTAACGATGGAAATGATGATTAACGGGAATCATATTTATCCGACACTTACCGGGGTACCTTATCTACACAAACCGCCATTTTTTAACTGGGTGCTTGAAACATCCTTCCGGCTAACGGGCAGCTTTCAGGAGTGGGCAGTCAGGCTGCCTTCTACAATAGCTTATTTACTTACCGGACTGCTGATGTTTTTCGGATTGAGGCCAAGGCTTGGAGAGCGAGTGGCAGGCTTGGCAGCCATCTTTTTTCTATTCAGTGCTGATCTTCTTTTTTATGGAACGGTGAATGGAGGTGAAATGGATTTGTTCTTGCCTCTGCCGGTTTTTGCCCAGGTAATTGTTCTTCCTTTGTTTTATGAAAAACGAAGATTCCTGGCCATGTTTGTGTGTTCATACGCCCTAATGGCCACCGTTTTTTTGACAAAACATTTCGCTGCATTTGCTATCCATGCCCTGGCCATATTAACACTTGTCGTTTCGGATAAAGACTGGCGGGTACTTTTTCGTTGGCAGCACTTTGCCGGAATTGGCGTATTTCTCGCAATCGTTGGGGTTTATTTTTTCACCTACTCGCAGCAACACGAACTTGAGCCATTCCTTGCAAATCTCTTTTTAGAAACTACGGACAAATCACATTCTCATGGCTTGGTTAAACGACTTCTTCACTTGGTAGAGTTGCCATTTATTTTTATCAAATTACTACTGCCCTGGTCGCTGTTGGTATTTTTCCTCTGGAAAAAAAAGGTCTGGGAGGTATTCCGACAAGATAATGTGTTACGTTACAGCTTCATTTTTTCTTTGTTCAATGTCGGTTTATATTGGCTGATGGGTGAACCCCACGACCGCTACCTCTATCCCTTATTCCCCTTCTTCTGCATTGTACTGGCTGTGATTTTCGATAAATTTACGAAGCTGAAATTTCGGATGGTCGCCTGGGTCGCCTTGGTACTGGCGATCACCCGGATTGTTTACAATGTTGCCGTTATGCCCTTGCAACAACAGTCCCGCCAAGACCGTAAAGCTGCTTTTGAAATGCTGAAACTGGCCGGAGAGGAACCCATTTTCCTCACAGGATGGGAAGTAGTCAGAAGCTTTGATAAAGAATTATTAGGCAAAAAAATCCTTTCAGCGGAAGTGCGTTACCCGGCACCCATCCCTTACGGTATTCCATATATTATTACCCGTGAAACGGGGCGGATCGTCCAATTCCACCCAAAGCCTGAATCTGGGAAACTATACCTCGCCCCGGCAGTTGTTGTTGAAAATTTGAAGAAAGAAGTATTGTATAAACTGGAAGTAGATTACCTGCCGGGAGGTTTCTTGCTTTGCAGAATAGAATGAAAATCGCACAATTCTGATTTTTATAGGCACTATCAGTTGCCCAAAATATTTCTTCAGGAACCCAAAGCCATTTTATTGAAAAAAAATCACCCCCCTCCCTCCACCTCCCATTGAACAGTCACCCCCGTTCAAGCTTTTTATTTCATGAGAAACCACATTTCCTTATGAAATACAAAGATTATTACGCTACCCTCGGCGTGGACAAAAACGCAACGGACAAGGAGGTCAAAAAAGCATTCCGCAAGCTGGCGACCCAGTTTCACCCCGATAAAAATCCCGGCGACAAGCCGGCGGAGGAGAAATTCAAAGACATCAACGAGGCTTACGAGGTGCTGAAAGACCCGGAGAAACGCAAAAAATACGACCAACTCGGCGCCGACTGGGAAATGTACCAGAAAACCGGCTACGACCCTACGCAGCATGCATCTGCCGGACGAGGCGGCGGCCCCGGCGGCTCCCAGACTTTCTATTTCGAGGGCGATCCTTCGGAATTCTTCGGCGGTGGCGGCAGCGGATTTTCCAGCTTTTTCGAACAGTTTTTCGGCGGTGGATCGCAGTTTGGCGCCGGCGGTCAGCGGCGCTCCGGACAGCGGGCGTTCAAGGGCCGTGATTTGCAGGCGGAGATGGAAATCTCGCTGGAAGAAGCCTACCACGGCGGCTCCCGCATCTTCGAGTTACACGGCGAAAAACTGCGCATCAAAATCAAACCCGGCGCTTACAACGGGCAAGCGCTCCGCATCAAAGGCAAAGGCAATCCCGGTGCAGGTGGCGGCCCGTCCGGCGATCTCTACCTTGCGCTGAAAGTCAGACCCCACCCGGTTTTTACAAGGGAGGGCGACGATCTTATCCTCCATCACGACGTGGATTTGTACACGGCCGTACTCGGCGGAAAAACGGAGGTGAAAACCATGACCGGACCCGTGAAAATCACCGTCCCCAAGGGTACTGCTTCCGGCGAAACCCTGCGCCTGAAAGGCAAGGGAATGCCCAAATACAACGCCCCTTCCCAACATGGCGACCTTCTGGTCAAGGTCCACGTCGCCATTCCTAAAAAACTGAGCAAGGAGCAGGAAGAACTTTTTGAAAAACTCCGAAAGCTCGCACACGAAAACGTAAACGCATTCGCCAATTAAAATCAAACACATGAATCTCATACTCTATCAACGTGAAAGCAATCTGGGTGAAAACCTGGAAGATTTTTTGAACGCCTACTACAACCGGAATATGTCCTGCCTCGCCAGCGACCTCCTGCAAGAGGGGTTTTCTGCTGGCGAAATTGTGGAGGCTGTGCGCCGGGCGATGTCGATGGCCCGTTCGGCAGGCATCAGCGTCCGCAAACATTTCCGGCTGGTTTATACCACGCTGAACGGTGTGATCGTCAGGGACTGCAAAATGACCCGGCACGGATATGCGCTGGTATTGCTCAACGGACCTACCGGCAATTCGGCGGTGGCCACATTCCAGGCCCGGCTCATCCGGCATTTTTTAAAAAATAAAGAGCAAGTGCACTAATTTTGGCACTCCCGGCTGGAAAACGCCATCCGAATAATTTTTTTTTGTGCAATCATCCACCATTCAGCAATCTTCTCACCTCATCCGCACCGAAGCCGCCCGCCTCGGCTTCTCCTTCGTTGGCTTCGCCAAGGCTGAACCGATGGACGAAGAAGCCCGCCGCCTGGAAGCCTGGCTGAATCAGGGTTTTCAGGGTAAAATGGCCTACCTGGAAAACCATTTCGACCTGCGCACCGACCCCACGAAACTGGTGCCGGGGGCGAAGTCCGTCATCGTGCTGATGCACAATTATTTTCCGAAGGAAAAACAAACCGACCCCGCCGCTCCGAAGCTCGCCCGCTACGCCTACGGCGAGGACTACCACTTCGTTTTAAAAAGAAAACTCAAGGACCTGCTGCATTTCATCCGGGAAAACATTGGCGAGGTGAACGGCCGCTGCTTCGTCGATTCGGCGCCGGTGCTGGAACGGGACTGGGCCAAGCGCACCGGCATCGGCTGGACCGGGAAAAATACACTGCTCATCAATCCCAAAGCAGGTAGCTACTTCTTTCTCGCCGAACTCATCCTTGACCTGGAACTGCCGCCCGATTCGCCCATGCGTGATCACTGTGGTACCTGCCGTCGCTGCATCGAGGCCTGCCCGACGGACGCCATTTCACCGGAAGGTTACCTGCTCGACGCCACAAAATGCATTAGCTACCTGACCATCGAACTGCGGGAGGCAATCCCGGAGAAGTTTCGGGGAAAGATGGAAAACTGGATGTTCGGCTGCGACATCTGTCAGGAGGTGTGCCCCTGGAATCGTTTTTCAAAACCGCACGACGAACCGGCCTTTGAGCCGCACCCGGATTTGATGAACATGAAAAAACAGGAGTGGGAGGAAATTACGGAAGAGGTTTTTCAAAAAATCTTCAAAAAGTCAGCCGTAAAGCGAACGAAATATGCAGGCCTGAAGCGCAACCTGGATTTTTTGAAAAATAAAAGGGATAACACCGGTGGCTAATCAAAAAAAGGCCCGATGTTCGTCTGCCCCCAGAAACTATGGATGGATTGAACCACCTGACTCAGTTTGTTGATATCCATGGGCTTTGTTACGTATGCGTTGGCGCCAAGATCGTAGCAGGTGTTCACATCATTTTCGGAAGTGGAGGAGCTGAAAACGATGACAGGCAATTTTTTCCAGTCAGGGTTTACCCTCAGCTTTTCGAGCACCTGGTAACCGTTTACACGGGGCATGTTCAGGTCGAGCAGAATGTAGGAGATTTGAGTGAGAGGCAATGCCGGGAGTTGAAAAAGTAGTTCTTCTCCGTCGGAGAAATGCAGAATTTCCGATTTAATCTGGAGATCTCTACAAACAATTTTTGTCAGATCTGCTTCTGCTATGTTGTCTTCGACGAGTATTATTTTTTTGTGTTCATTTGCTGCCATCAGGAAATGTTCAAGCTGTTTGCCGTTTGCCTTAGAAGTCTTACGAACGCAAAAGAAAAGAATTTTACATCAATGTGTACGGTTCACCTCATTTTTATTTGAACTTGTTTTGAATTTTACAGCCTAAAAAATAATAAAATGAAATTGGATAAAATCCTGTTTTTACTGATGGTTACGCTGCTGGTTGCCTGTAACCAAAGCCCAAAGGAAAGTCAGGCGCCCCCCTCCGAAACCCCGACGGCGCCAGCCGGACAAAACGAACAAGCCAATGCCAAAAAGAAAAATATCATCTTTTTTGGCAACAGCCTCACCGCCGCTTACGGCCTCAGCCCTTCGCAGGGTTACGTCGCCCTCATCCAGCAGCGGCTTGACTCGCTGGGACTTCCTTACACCGCCATCAACGCCGGACTGAGCGGAGAAACGACCGCCGGCGGCCGGGAACGGGTGAACTGGGTACTACGCCAGCCCGTCGATATTTTCGTGTTGGAACTGGGGGGAAACGACGCTCTGCGTGGCATTGAGCCGTCCTCCTCTTACGAAAACCTGAGCGCCATCATCGAAGCCGTGAAAGCTAAAAACCCGGAGGCAAAAATTATCCTCGCAGGTATGGAAGCACCGCCCAACATGGGCCAGCGCTATACCTCCGAATTCCGGCAGATGTACCCGAAACTGGCGAAGGAGTACGACACGGCACTCATTCCTTTTTTCCTCGAAAACGTCGGCGGCATTCCTGAACTGAATCAGCAGGATCGCATTCATCCGAATGAAAAAGGGCAGTATGTTTTACTGGAAAACGTCTGGGAAGTGCTAAAAACACAGCTCTGAAAAATGGCAAGTCATCATGACTCGAGGCCTGGCGACTCTTCTCTTCGTTTAAAATAAAAATACGTCTCCACCTGCGACTGAATGGCAATGTCGGTATGGTCCGTGCGATAAATATTTGACTGCCGGGCGTCGAGAATGCGGGCTTTTTGGTTGTCTCTCCACTGTAGTTCGATGACGTCTTTGACCTGACGGCAAACCTCCGGATCGTATAGCGGGAATACCGTTTCCACCCGCCAGCTGAGGTTGCGGGTCATCAGGTCGGCGCTGGAGAGGTAGATCTCCTCCTCGCCCCTGTTGTGAAAAATAAACACTCTGGCGTGCTCCAGGTAACGGTCCACGATACTGATGCCTTCGATGTTTTCGCTGACACCGGGCACACCGGGCACGATGGAGCAGACTCCTCTGATAATCAATTTGATAGGCACACCGGCCTGACTTGCCTCGTAAAGTTTTTGCATCATTTTTTCATCCTGAATGCTGTTGAGTTTCAGGGTGATGCCGGATGATTTTCCCTTTTTGGCGTGCTTGATTTCCCGGTTGATGAGCTTCTCAATTTTCTCCCGCATGGCGAACTGGCCGACGAGCAGATGCTCAAAGCTGGCCTCAGGCCGCTTGCCTGTTTCAAGAAAAGTAAAAAGCCGGGCCGCTTCGGCCGTCAGCCGCTGATCCACGGTAAAAAGACCGAAATCACAGTAAACCCTGGCAGTTTCTTCGTGAAAATTCCCGGTGCTCAGGTAGGTATAAAACTGAGGCTCATTGTTCTCCATCCGGCAAACAAGGGCAATCTTTGAGTGAACCTTGACCCCCGGCAAGCTGTAGGCCACTTTCACGCCCGCCGCCTGAAGGCGCTCGCCCCATTCGAGGTTGGCTTCCTCGTCGAAGCGGGCTTTCACTTCGATGAAAACAAAAACCTGCTTGCCGTTTTCCACGGCGTCCATCAGCGCATTCATGATGCGGGAGCGTTTGGCTACCCGGTATTGCGTGATTTTAATGTGCGTAACCTGCGGATCCCTGGCAGCCTCTTCGAAAAAGCGCACGACGGACTCATAGGAATGGTAGGGCGGATAAATGATGTGGTCTTTTTCCCGGATGGCAGCGTAAAAATCATCGGGTTCCTCCAGGGCCTGGTAGCAGAGGGGGGGCAGCGGCTGGTTTTTCAAATGTTTTAACCCAAAATCAGGGAATTTGAAGAAGTCGAAATTATTGTGGTAGCGCCCCTCCACCAGCAAGTCTTCTTTTTTCAGGTTGAATGTTTCAATTAAAAACTGGAGTAGTTCTTTCGGCATCTCCCGGTCGTACACGAAGCGGGAGGGTGGCCCGACATGCCGCTTCGTCAGGCTGTTTTTGATTTTCGCAATCAGGTCGCCGGAGTATTCATCGTCGATGTACAGTTCGGCATCCCGGGTCAGTTTAATGGAATAGGTATCAATGATGTCGTATCCGGGAAACATTCGGGATAAGGAATGCCGCACCACATCGTCGAGCATGATGATTTCCCGGCGGCCGTTGAGTGAAGGCAGTTGAATGAAACGGGGGAGGTGGTCAGAGGGCAGTTTCACGATAGCGTACTGGGTGGAATGATCCTGCTTGTCCTCCAGGTGCACCATCAGGTAGAGCGAGGCATTGTTGAGAAAAGGGCGGATTTTACCCTTCACCAGCAACACCGGCTGCACGTAAGGCAGCATGTTTTCATTAAAATATTTCTCCACGAACGCACGCTGCTTTCTCCCCAAATCCAGTCTGCGCTTCAGATAAATCCGGTGTTTCCCCAGCTCCGGAACGATCTGTTTTTCAAAAATTTCACTGAACTCCTCCTGCTGCCGGTTGACGATTTTCAGGATTTGTTTCAAAATAGCTTTGGGATCGTAGATAAAAACCTGCCGGGTTTTCTTACTCACCCGCATCAGGTTGCGGTGATTGGCCACCCGTACCCTGAAAAATTCGTCGAGGTTGTTGGAATAAATGGCGAGAAACTTCAACCGCTCCAAGAGGGGGACTTTCGGGTCTTTTGCCTCCTGCAAAACCCGGTAATTAAATGACAACCAGCTGATGTCACGGTGAATGAATGGGAAGTCTTCTTTGGGCATTCCGGTTAAGGTTTCTCCTGTGAATTTTACCATAGTATGGGGACACTGAGTTAGCGTGAAATTATTCAGGCGGCTAAATTAATGAGATTTTGACCGCCTTCGAAATGAAATTTGGTGGACGGCTTCCATTTTTGATGAAATTACGGCTCCACTCGACGGATTTCAAATAATCCGACTTCAGGCAGGTACTATTTCCTTTTTCAAAATATTCCGGAACCTCGTGGCGCTGATGTAGTGATCTTCCAGCAGCCGCCCGTCGTGCAGCAGGGCAAAAACGCCAAAGCCGGATGGCGACTGCTGCGCCTCCCGTGCGGTTGTTATCTCTGAAATCCGGAGGTCCAGCCCGTACTCATCCCCTACCCTTTTCAAATCACGAACCGCCTTCGCATGCCACGGACATTGATGCGTAAAAACGAGGTGCCAGCCCTGGTAATTTTGTTGATTTTCTTCCCAGTTGATGAACCGGGGCGAAGGCGCATTCCTGAATTTTTTCACCAAAAGTTCAAAACGGCCCAACCGATCCGCAACCTCGAAGCCGTTTTTTTCAAAAAGCTTGCGGTTGGCAATCCATGGCCCATCACTGCATACGACGGCCACGCCATTCAGTCCGTCCCGTTTGGCGTCGGCGAGGCAGGATTTGATGAGCAGCGAGCCGTTTCCCGACTCCCGGTCGGCTTTTTTCATAATGGCAATGCAGTGGATGAAAAGATAGCCCTTCGCCTCTACCGGCCTCCAGGCGAATTCGCCGGGAACATATTCGATGAAACCGGCATTCCGGCCTTCCTCGTCCTGTAACAGCTTGATTTTCAGGCCCTCTTCAAATCGATGGTAAAGCCAGTCCAGCTTTTTTTGGTAGCCTTCGTCCTGCTTGTTTTTAGAACAATACAATCCAAACTCCTCCACATTTCCGGCACTGACTTCGATGATATTCATTTTTTGCTGTTTTAAAATTCAGCTTCCGACAGGGACTTACCGGTTTTTGGCTTCACAATTTCAAACTTTTTCCCCTCTTTTTTACAAATCATCTGTGCCACATTTCGACCGGAAAGCATGACCGTAGGCACACCGCCGCCGATGGCAACCCACTGTCCGCACATGTAAAAATTCTGCAGGCCGGGCAGGGTATTGGGCAACTGCCGGAAACCCGTTTCGGGGGTGATGAGCCAGCCCTCGAAGCTACCTTTCCAGTTGTTCGTGTAGGCGATGATAGTGGCCGGTGTGGCTACGTCCGTCATTTCAACATGGCTGGCCACATCGCCCAGCTGGTTATCGATAATTTTGATGACCTGCTCCGCAATTCGTTGTTTTTCAGCCTCGTAGCGCAGCGGTTCATGTTGAAACAGTTTCATCCAATGGTGATGATTTCGGGTTTCCATCATGACGGTAATCAGTGTTTTGCCGAAAGGCGCCAGCGTTGGGTCGTAGTTGTGTACACGAACATAGAGGTCGTTGAGTTCGGTTTCCGGATCGACCTGGAACGGTTTCGGCAACTCAAAAAGGTAGCTGTGTGGGGCAGCGTGAAGCGTTCGCCCGACGCCCAGCGCAACGAAGAGCAGCGACGGAAACGTAACCCCTCGTTCGTAAAATTTTTGAAATTGAGGCGTCAGGAACCGCCCGTCCAGCATTTCGTAGAGCGTGGAATGCCCGTCGGCAGCGGAGATGACGTAGTCGCCGGTATGAACTTTTCCGTTCATCAGGCGAATGCCTCCGGCCTTGCCGTTTTCCACTAAAATTTCTTCCACCCGCACGCTGGGGTGAAATTTACCACCCAGTTCTGCGTACCTGTTGCCGATTCGTCTGGAAAAATTCAGCGACCCGCCAACCGGGTAACCTGCCGCTTTTTTATGCATCCAACCCAACATCAGCATGCAGAAAAGTATCGGAATTTCAGGCTCGAAAAGATTGTGAATGGCCTTGCGCAGCAGGGGATTTTTGAATTCTTTGGCATAGTCCGCCGTAGTGATTTGACTGAACTTTCCTAATGTGCCGAGGAAGGGCATCACCTTCCAGATGGACTTCATTTTGTACCAAAGGTTGGCAACTTCATCGGCTTGTTCGTTCGGCATTTCGAAGAGCGTCAGCTTTTTACAGGCGAGGATGAACTCGTCAATTTTGGCAGCGTCTTCCGGCGCTTTCTTCAATAATTCCTCCCGCAACCGGTCGAGATCGGTGAAAAAATGAATCTGATTGCCCTGCAAATCCTCGATCCGGCAGTATTCTTCGTGGTCGACAATTTCGAGGTGATCCATGTCCACCAACTCACTCCAGCGCTCGTAAAAACTATCCGCAGGGCCGGAGCCGACGAGCCAGTGGATGCACCAGTCCACTGTGTAATCGCCCCGTTTCCAGGCGGTGCAAACGCCGCCTGGCGTTTCGTTCAGATCAAAAATTTCGGTATCGAAACCGTTCATTTGGAGGTAGGTACCGGCGCTCAGGCCTGCCATTCCTCCACCGATGATGAGGACTTTTTTTCGCATGACAAGTGGGTTTGTTTCAACTTGTTAAGTTCAACGCTGGTCAGCGATAATGTCGTGACGTTCGTCAATGCAGGAGGGTGATTCTGGTCAATCAACTGAAAAGAAATGGAAGTGGAGAGTTAAGAATGGAGAATGGCGGCACGGAAGGTCAGGCCTGCGATAATTCTCAATTTTCAATTCTCAACTCTAAATTAAAACAGCGTCATCTGCTCGCCCGGCTGCTCCGTTTCGATGATTTTCGGGCCACGCACAGCGATGCCACTCAGGTTTTTCATTTTTTCAAAAAGGTAAATGGCCAGGTCGGGCGCCAGCAGGTTGTCGGGTTCGTGGGTGAAAAAATAGACCTCGGACAGCCCCGCTGCGAACCAGCTTTCGAGGCGCTCCGCCCATTCGTCGATACGGGCGTAGTCGGTCGGGTGGAGGTTGTTGCCGACGAAGCGCACCAGCACCTTGTCCGTCGTCAGGCGCATGTGGCACACGTCCCGGCGGCCCGCCACGTCGGTGATGACGGTGGAGACGCTGTATTTTTCCAACAGGTCAAATAGTTGGTTGAAATGTTGCGGGTCGTCAAACCACCGCTCGTTCCGCACTTCCACTGCCAGCGGCAGGCTGAATGTTTTAAAAAAATCCTCCAGCACGCCCAGCCGTTCCGGCCCGAAGTAGGGTGGGAGTTGGATGAAACAAGGCCCCAGTTTTTCCTTCAGCCCCGCCAGCGATTCGCAGAACTGAGCCGTCAGATCATTGCTCGCCCCAAGGTCGGCGGCGTGGGAGATACGCTGCAACACCTTCGGGCAAAACCGGAAATCCGCCGCCGATTGAGCGTACCATTTTGCGATCATCGCCGCATCGGGGATGCGGTAGTGTGTCGTGTTCAACTCGATGGTGTTGAATTGCCGGGTGTAGTGGTGGAGGAAGTCGGCAGTTTTGGTTTTGGCCGGATAAATTTTGCCTTTCCATTCCGGCATGCTCCAGCCGGTGGCGCCGATGTAGGTCGATTTCGGATTTCGGGTTTCGGGTTTCGGGAGATGCCGGAACAATTTTCCATTGCCCTGTGGGTCGGGCGGGAGGGTGAAATCGACGTTGGCGAGGTCGTGTAGTTTTCCAAATTCCATGCGGGCGAAAATACGGTGCTTTGGTGAAAAAGGCGTAACGAGGAGGATTGGACTGCGGACAACTGTATTTTACAAGGATTACTCTTCTTCCGGCAGATGTTGCAGATCATTCAAGTCTTTATACCTGCCACTTGCTTTCTTATTTTGACGTAAATCCTTTAGTGAAAGGTAAGGGACTACAGTTCCCTCAATTTCAATCTCCAAACGGTTTGCATAACATTCTTCAAAAGTAACACCATCAATACTGGTAACTACTTCGATCTTGTAGGGAGGCACCCCCATTCCGATCACCCTTTTTTCACGCAACAACACGTCATAAAACTGCTCGGCCTGGGGTGCTCCAAAATCTTTTAATGTCTGTACTACCTTACCTGCATTTTCAGGTGTGGTCAACACCCAAATATCCATATCACCGGTATAACGGACATATCCATGTAATGCCACAGCATATCCACCTACAAGCAGGTATTTCACTTCATGGTCGTTCAGTAACTGTAAAAAGTCTTTGAAGTCGGGGGATAGAATTGTCATAACCGGAAAAGCGCATGCGCAACAGTTCCAAAGCAATCAAACGTTCAATAGGAGGTTTTGAGAGCCAAAAGCGAGTCTCCTCCAAAGGATCTTCGTCCAAAGTGCCAATGGTGATGATGTTGCGATTGAGTTTTTGTAAGTAGTTGCGTTCCATTTTACAAAGATAAGATTTTCATCTTGTAGGAAAGTATTGTCAATATTTCTCAGTGACCCGCCGCCATTTCATCCAAAAACCAATACAAATCCTCCGCCGCCTGAACGTGCGAAGCGGGGTAAGTTTCCCAAGCCCCAGTCCGCTCCCGGATTTCCGCCACCACACTTTTTTTACCAGAGCCGGTCACCAGGAACGCCACTTTCCAGGCATTATCAATCACCCGGCCCGTGAGGCTGATGCGCTGCTGACCGGACTCCGGGTGCGTGGCCACGGCGCAGATTTTATCCGACGTCAGCAATTCCATCCGGTCGGGAAAAATGGACGCCGTATGCCCGTCCCCGCCGATGCCGAGGATGACGAGATCGAAACGGGGCCAGCCGTTTTCAGTTTTTACAAACTGCTGAATTTCAGCGGCGTAGCGTTCGGCTTCGGCTGCCGGGTCAGCTTCACCCCGGATGCGGTGGATGTTTTCCTTCGGAATGTTGATGTGCTGAAACAGCGTTTTATCGGTCATTTTGAAATTGCTGTCTGCATTGTCTGGCGGCACACAGCGCTCGTCGCCCCAGAAAAAATGGATGTGCTGCCAGTCGATAGCGCCCCGGTAGTTTTCCGCCAGGTGTTCAAATAAAATCTTTGGCGTGCTGCCGCCGGACAGGGCAACGGTGAAGGTGTTTTTTCCAGAGCTCCATTTTTCAAAAAAAGTGGCGAAAGCGGCGGCAACTTCCTCCGGTGTTGGGTAGATGTGGTACGTGGTTTTCATGTTGAAAATTGAATTTTTAGCTGCGAGCCTTTGTGTTCCCTGCTAAAGCTCACAAAAATTATCATCGCTCGTCAAATTCTTACACGGATTGCGCCAGCCAAACTCAGCACCCGTGATAAAATCATCCGCCACCGATGGGCCCCAAGTCCCCGCCGGGTAGCCGTAAATCTTCACATTCGGATCGTTCTCCCACACGTCGATGATGGGTTTCACAAACTTCCAGGATTCTACGACCGAATCGCCACGGGCGTACAGCGTCGGGTCGCCTTTGATCACGTCGAGCAGCAGGCGCTCGTAGGCTTCGGGCACTTTGGCGTCCGTCAGGTCGGAATAGTGGAAATCCATGCCGACGGTTTTCACGTCGAAGCCGGCGCCGGGCACTTTCATGCCGAACTTCAGCAAAAGTCCCTCGTCCGGCTGAATGCGGATGACCATTTGGTTGTGCAAATGGGAGACCCCGTTTTCGTTGCGGAACAGCGTGTGCGGTGGCGTCTTAAAAGTAATGACGACCTCCGTTACCTTCGTCGGCAGGCGTTTGCCGGTGCGGATATAAAACGGCACACCCGCCCAGCGCCAGTTGTCCACGTAAAATTTCAGGGCAGCGTAGGTCTCCGTGATCGAATCAGCGGGCACGCCCTCCTCCTCCCGGTAGCCCTTCACTTTTTGCCCACGGATCATCGACGAGAGGTACTGCCCACGGATGGCGAAACGGCTCACCTCGCTCTCCGTGATGGGCCGCAGCGACTGGAAAAATTTGAGCTTTTCGGTGCGGATGGCCTCGGCCCCGGCGGCAATCGGCGGCTCCATCGCCACGTGGGCGGCCACCTGCATGAGGTGGTTTTGCAGCATATCCCGCAGGGCGCCGGACTTGTCGTAGTAGCCGCCCCTGCTGCCAACGCCGAAGTCTTCGGCGGAAGTCATTTCGATGTGCTGGATGTAGTTTCGGTTCCAGAGCGGTTCGAAAATGCCGTTGGCGAAGCGGGTGACGAGCATGTTTTGCACCGTCTCCTTGCCCAGGTAGTGGTCGATGCGGTAGATCTGCGTTTCATCGAAACAGGTCTGCAACTCCCGGTTGAGTGCCTCTGCCGATGCGAGGTCGTAGCCGAAGGGTTTCTCGATGACAAGGCGGCGCCAGCCGTTTTCGCTGGTGTTCAGGCCCTGCTCCGCCAGGTATTTCGGGATGACGCTGTACAGGCTCGGCGGGGTGGAGAGGTAAAAAATGTAGTTGCCGGGCAGGTTGAGCTCAGCGTCCAGAACGGCGAGGCGGTTTTTGACCTTGGCATAGTCCCCGGCGGCGCTTGTGTCGATGGGTTGGTAAAAAAGTTTTTTGGCAAACGCTGACTTTGACTCCTCGTCCACGCCGTCCAGTTTCATCAAATCATTTTTCAAAAAAACTTCGTCCCGGAAAGCCTCATCCGTGAATTCCGTGCGGCTGACGCCGAGGATGGCGAATCCTTCCGGCAGCAATTTTTCCTTGTGCAGGGCAAAAATGGCGGGGATCAGTTTGCGCTTGGCCAGGTCGCCGGAAGCGCCGAAGATAACGAGGGTGAGGGAGTTCATGTGAGGAGGTTTAAGAGTTTATTGGTTGAAATGGTTTAAGGGTTGAAAAGTTTAAAGCGCTGAAATTTCAGGGTGAAACTGGTCGGAAAAATAGGGAAATCACCCGCACTGACACATTTTGCGATCGTAAACTCTGCATCAATTTTTCAAAAACGTTTCTGCTGAGGCAAAAAAGGTTGTTTTTTCAGCCCTATCTTCGGGCTTCATTTTTTCACAAAAAACTCTACGAACGATGACCACCTACGATTTCGGCATGATCGGCCTCGGCGTCATGGGGCGCAATTTCCTCTTAAATATCCTCGACCACGGCTACTCCGTCACCGGCCTCGACACCGATAAGGAAAAGGCCTCCGCCCTCGAAAAAGAAGCCGCCGGCAAGCCCGCCAAAGGCACGACTTCCACGCCGGAGTTTGTTTCCATGTTGAAAAAACCACGCAAAATCATGCTGCTGGTGCCTGCCGGCAAACCGGTGGATGCCGTCATCGAAAGCCTGCTGCCGCACGTGGAACCCGGCGACCTCATCATCGACGGCGGCAATTCCTACTTCGCCGACACCGAGCGGCGTTTCACCTATTTGAAAGAAAAAAACATCCATTTCATGGGCATGGGCGTGTCCGGCGGAGCGAAGGGCGCCCGCTTCGGGCCGAGTATCATGCCGGGCGGTTCGAAGGAGGCTTACGAACCCGTGCGGCCCATCCTCGAAGCAGTGGCGGCCAAGGTGGACGGCGACCCCTGCGTGGCGTTTCTGGGCAACAGTTCTTCCGGGCACTACGTGAAAATGGTGCACAACGGCATCGAATACGGCATGATGCAACTCATCGCCGAGGCGTACGATATTTTGAAAAATGCGGGCGGCCTGAATAACAACGAGCTTTTCCAGGTTTTCACGCTGTGGAACATGGGCAGGCTGCGCTCCTACCTGATTGAAATAACGGCCCAGATTTTCACCCAAACCGACGAAATCAGCCACGGCGAACTGGTGGATAAAATTCTGGACAAAGCCAAACAAAAAGGCACCGGCAAATGGACTTCCCAGAATGCCATGGACGTGGGCATCCCCGTGCCTACGATCGACGCCGCCGTGACGATGCGGGGTCTCTCGGCGCTGAAACAGGAGCGACTGGCGGCAGACGCTTTGTTTAAAATAGAAAAATCCAAAAAACCGGTGGATAAGGAAAAGCTGATGAAAAACGTGGAGGCGGCGCTCTACTTTGCCTTCACCGTGACCTACGCCCAGGGCCTGCACCTGCTCGCCGAAACTTCGGAGGAAAAAAATTACGGCCTCAACCTGGAAACCATCGCCCGCATCTGGCGGGGCGGCTGCATCATCCGGGCGGACATGCTGGAACGCATCCGCAAGGCATACAGCGAAGAGCCGGGCCTGAAAAATTTACTGTTGTCAGAGGTTTTCAATAAAAAAATCACCAAGTCGCAGGACGCCGCCCGGAAGGTGGCAAGGCTGGGCCTACGGGAAGGCATTCCCGTGATGGCGCTGGCTTCCACGGTCACCTACTTCGACGCATTCCGTGCCGGCCGGTTGCCGCTGAACCTGGTGCAGGCGCAGCGGGATTTCTTCGGCTCGCACACCTACGAGCGAACGGATCGGGAGGGGATTTTTCACACGGAGTGGTAGTTGACGAATGCCAGCAGATTCAATGACTTTTCTCATAAAAACTGCGCGGAAAACAGCGGTTTTTTAGCGTTTCTGCCGGTGATCTTTTTTATAAAATCCGGCAAAACTGAACCAGCTAAACACTCGCACAATGAAAATGAGACTTGTTTTTTTGATCCTCGGTGCCACGTTTCTTTTCGTCACCTGCACACAATACCGGGAAATCCAGCCGACCCGTACCCGCAACCTGCAACCATCTGAGGTCGCAGCTTACCATCCGCCCATCACGCTCAACATCGGCTGGGTGCCCTACCAGGACCAGAAGTTGGTGAAAACCGGGAAAAATGAGTGGAAAATAGTGAAGACCGAAGCCGGAAAACAGGGCGCTGTACCCTTCATCCTTGTCAATTACGCTGACTCAAAGGACACCGTTTTCCTCGACATGAACATGGACAATGCCATGCTCGGCAAGCTCATCAAGCATAGCCTGATGACGCAGGAGCCGATCAAACGGCCTTTCACGGAATTTTTTGAAGTAGCAAGTTGCCAGAAATGCCACCCGGCGGAAGTGAAGGTGGATTTTGACAAGTGAAATGCCTATGATCAAACGTAGTCATTCGAATCGCTGAAGATCATCCATTTGGCCATGGTAACGGCGTCATCGCTGAAGTCGAAAATGACGTCCGGTTTTTGAGTCTTGTTTTTTTTATAAAAAACGAGGCAATCGCCTTCCCCTTCCATACTCCAGTCGTCCTGGAGGGGCAGGAAATCCAGCACTTCCTGTTTCAGCGCATACTCGACGGCTGACAGATCAGGCCCGGTGACTGTGTATTTTTCAATAAAATCAGGATGCCCTTCCACGGCGTCATCCCTTGAAACAAACAGGCCTCCCAGCTTGTGTCCAAGGTGGACAGGTTTCACGTGAAAGCGTGGCAACTCCAGTAATTCCGATTGGACCAGCACTACGGTTGTTCGTTTGGTATCCAAACCATCGTCAGCATGCAGAAAATCGAACACCAACACCTCGCCCGGCAACTCATTATTCTGCAGGTAAAACACGTTTCTGATCTTTTTGAAAGACTTGTGCTTGAAAAGCCCGAACCCGGTGGCGTTTTTCGGCAAATCCCCGAAAGGCAGCTTTTTCTGAAATGAAATACCGTTGACTTGGGCAAGTTTTTTCAGCGCAGTGGCCCGCCCGATTTGATCAAACAGGGGCATGGATTCAATTTCAAACTTCATGCTGTTTCATTTTTATGATGAAATATTGCTGTTCGAAAAATTAATCTTTCCATTCTGTTCTGCGGATGAAAATTAGACAGAAACAAGCCATTTACGGATCAGAACTACCAAAGCTTAAAAAACGGCAAGGGGTGCAATGAATTCAGTTTCGTTCATTGTATCCCTTCATTTTTTTCGTGAAATTCATCGCCGCTGTAACCGAAGTGAGAGCAAACGCAAAGCCGAACGATGAAGGTCTGGAGTAAATCATAAGCTTCCCGTTGACAGGTTGAAACCCGGGATACAATGTCGATCCTGAAAATTTTTGAAAAAAATCTTGGATGTTAGTATTCTGTGATTAACTTTGTATTTCAAAGTACTTTTAAAATTGATTAAATCATGGCTATTCAGAACAAAAGACTCGTGATCATTCTGCTTTCAGCAACGTTTTTATTGCTTATTCCCTTGGTAGCGATGCAGTTTACCAGTGAAGTGAATTGGTCGCCTTTCGATTTTATCGTCATGGGCAGTCTCCTGCTCGGCACAGGTTTAACCATTGAATTTGTGTTGAGGAAAGTAAAAAAGACGGAGCACAGAATTATTCTCTGCCTGGCTATTATCGCAACACTCCTACTGGTTTGGGCGGAGTTGGCAGTTGGTATTTTTGGGACGCCGTTTGCGGGGAGCTGAATGCTTTATTCACTCAACAACCGCAGCAACACCCCGTTGCTCCACCCAAACCCGTCCTGCACCGGGTACTCGCCTCCTCCGGCGCTCAGGCTTAGGTCTTCCACGTTGTATTTTTCCATCATTTTGCCGGTGTTGCGATAGACTTTTTGATTGAGGTCGATCCAGCGGCTACGGATCATTTCGGCGGGTAGGTCGAAGCCGTAGTTGCGCAAGCCGGCGATGGTGACCCATTGCAGCGGCGCCCAGCCGTTGGGGGCGTCCCACTGCTGGCCGGAGTGGTTGGACGTAGTGACCACACCGCCGGGACGAAAGAGATTTTGCTCCACAAAATTGGCGGTGCGGTAGGCTTGCTCGCCGCTGGCCATTTTGAAAAAAAGCGGAAACATCGTAGCCACTGACGGAATGCCCGTTTGCTGTTGGTTGATGAAATCGACATCCTGGAACCATCCTCCACGGGCGTCCCAGCAAAGATCGATCAGGGCATCCAGGCGATTGGCGGCCCGTTTTTCAAAAAAGCGCTGCTCGCTGTTGTTGCCAGCGAGTTGGTGTGCTCGGGCAAGTATCTGCTCGTGATGATAGAGCAGGGCGTTCAGATCGACGGGCAAAATCTCCGTGGTGCGTATGGTGTCCAGCGAGCGGCCATCCCGGAACCAGCGGGTGGTAAAATCCCAGCCCGATTCGCAGCCCGCCCGTACGTCCCGGTAGAGCTGCGTGGCTTCCCGCCTGGATTCGAGAGCCAACTCCACGTCCTCCCGCCAACTCTCCTCACGGGGCACGGGGCGGCTGTCCCAATAGCGGTTCAGGAAGACGCCGTCCTCGATGCGCACGACCCGCAGCGTGGCGGGGTTGGCGGCAGTCAAATCCTCGTGGCCGTCCATCCAGAAGTTATACTCCCGCTCGAGGTACGGGAGGTATTTTATCAAAATTTCATCGCCCAATTCTTCGGCCAGCAAACTGACCATCAGCGAGTAAAACGGCGGCTGCGAGCGACCGAGAAAGTAGGTGCGGTTGCCGTTGGGGATAAAACCGATGGTTTTGATCAAAAAAGAAAAATTATCCACCATGTGCCGGATCATCTCCACCCGCCCGGCAGCCTGCAGGCCGAGCATCGTGAAGTAGCTGTCCCAGTAGTAAATTTCACCGAAACGCCCGCCAGGCACGATGTACGGGTGCGGCAACGGGATCAGTGAACTGCCCGGTACGGCCTTGTCGGCGTCCCGTTTGAGCACGTCCCAAAGCAGGTTGATGTGGTCTTCGATGGGGCGGCTGGTGTCCGCTTTGAAGTTGGTAGTGGGTGGGGTCGGCTTTTCAAAATGCTGATTTACAAAGTTTTGCAGGTCGAAACCGGCTTTACTTTTTTCTTTTTGGTAGGCTTCGAGTATCTCATCCGGGCTGCGCTTTGGGATGCAATCCACGAAAGTTTTGGAGTCGGGAAAAATACCGCTCATTTGCACGGCTTCGAAGAGGGGGCCGAAAAGTTGATCGTGTGGTTGGGTCATGGTGAGTGAATTTTGAAAAAGAGTGAAAAGCCAAATTTACAACAACCTGCTAGTTACGCTAAATTGTTTTAAATTTACAAACTGACCTTTTGACCACATCTGCCCGGTTTTATACTTCAAAACCAAGGTAGGATGTATTATTTTTTTCAAAACCTCAACTCCCGGCTCACCCGCTACGTCCACTCTACCGGCGACGACAAGGAGACGCTTTTGCTGAAAAAAATCTGGCTGATGTTTCACGTGGTGGGCTTGCCGTTTTTACTGTTGGGCAGTTTTATCATCGCTGATCATGCGGGAATCGGAGTGGTTGTGTGCAATGTTTTCTTTGCGCTGCTGCTCCTGCTGGGCCCGCTTGTTTTTCATTTTCATAAAAAAGGAATCGAAGAATTTGCCCTGATCACCCAAGTGGGCATCGTGCTCATTTCTGTGGTGAAGGTTTACTTCATGGGCGGACTTCTGCATGCAGGAGGGCCGGTTTTCATCGGCCTGATGGGGCCGATTTATGCATTGACGCTTCCGAATAAACGGCGGGCAGTTCTCGTATTTTTACTGTACTCCGGGCTGATGACGGCTACTACGCTGCTGCAACCCCGGCTGGTGCCCGCCTATCTTGTGTCGCACTACTTCCTTGGTTTTTTTACCGCAATAACCCTGCTTTTTCTGGCTTTGCTTTATTTCAACTGGCAGGTAGGTAAAATGAAGCAGGAAAAAGAAAAGCAGATGCAGGAATTGGACGAGTTCAAGACCCGTTTTTACACTAACATCACCCATGAATTCCGCACCCCGCTCACGATCATCCTTGGAATGGCGGAGCAGTTGGCAGATGGCGAGGCTGTGAAAATGATCAAACGCAATGGCCGGAAGCTGCTCAACCTGACCAACCAAATGCTGAACCTCTCGAAACTGGAAGCCAACGCCATGCCCGTCAACCTGGTGCAGGACGATGTGGTTGCTTACCTGAAATACCTATCCGAGTCGTTCCACTCGCTGGCCGAAGCGAAGAACATCCACCTCGGATTTTCAGCGCAGCCGGAAATAATCAAGATGGATTTTGATCCCGAAAAAATGCAGGACATCGTGTCGAACCTGCTCTCGAATGCCATCAAATTCACCCCTGAGAATGGACAGGTACAGATAGCTGTCCGCAAACAGGGAGGGCAACTTGTTTTGACCGTAAAAGACACAGGCGTGGGCATTTCAGAGGAGCATTTGCCGCAAATTTTTGACCGGTATTTTCAATCCGGCGGCAATGGCAGTCTAACGGAAGGCACCGGCCTCGGGCTAGCGCTGACACGGGAGTTGGTCAAACTGCTGCATGGCAAAATTACGGTGGAAACCAATCCCGGGAAAGGCTCCGTCTTCACCGTCCGGCTGCCCGTTACGAACCAGGCGAAGGAGGCGCAGGTGTCACGTTCGCAGGAGGAGGCGCCCTTGGATTTAGTTTTTGAAAAAAGTGAAAAAGCCGCACTCGGCTCCGCTCATAAGGTCGGTGAAAAGCTCGTACTGCTCCTCGTCGAAGATAATCCTGACGTGCTCCACTACCTCCGCTCCTTGCTGGCTGCGGACTACCAGATCGAAGAGGCTGGCAATGGCCGGGAGGGTTTTGAAAAAGCCCTCGAAATCATCCCCGATCTGATCATCAGCGACGTGATGATGCCTGAAATGGACGGCTTTACATTTTGTAAAAAACTGAAAAACGACCTGCGCACCAGCCACATCCCGGTCGTTTTACTCACCGCAAAAGCGGATGCCGACTCACGGTTGGAAGGCCTGGAGGCTGGCGCCGATGCTTACCTCGCCAAGCCGTTTAACAAAGAAGAACTGTTTGTCAGGGTGAAAAAACTGATCAAACTGCGCAGGACGCTGCAGGAGCGATATGCCTCCCTGCAAGACTCTCCGGCTTCATTTCCTGAAAACGGCATTTTTCAAAAAGAAGACGCCTTCCTGCAGGAGGTTCGAAGCCTGCTGCTCGAACACCTCGACGACGAGGAATTCGGCATCGCCGGGCTATGTAGCAGCCTGGGCATGAGCCGATCGCAACTCTACCGTAAATTCAGGGCGCTGACCGACACGACGGTGCATCATTTCATCCGCAATCTGCGCCTGAGCAAAGCCCGGGAATTGCTCCTTTCCACCGACCTGAACGTGACCGAGGTTGCTTTTGAAACGGGCTTTAAAAACCTCTCCCATTTCAGTAAAATTTTCATGGAAAAATTTGGTGAAAGTCCCAGCCATTATCGCCAGAAACAGCTTTTGGATGATTGACAAAACATTTGGCACGATGGACAAAACATGCCGGGTAAAATGAGGTGAATTTGAAGTGTGACAAATTCAGTGGCACTAAGCAGTGGTAGTAACCCCCTCTCCAAACTGCCTTCACGAAGCGAATTCGGGACCGTTACTGCCACTGCCCATTGCCACTGAACGTTGCCACTGAAACGTTCACCTTTTAAAATTTTTACCATGAAAGCCTCATTCATTTTCTTCGGAACACTCCTTGCGCTTTTGCTGACCTGGAGTTGTAAGGACGACGATCCGGTGCCGCCCAGCAATTTGGAACACAAAACCTTTACCAGCGTTGCCCTCGAGGGTAACCCAGCCGGTAATCCTACGCTCAGGGACATGACTGTGTACACGCCGGAAGGCTACGAATCCAACGGTGAGGAGGAATACCCGGTGGTTTACCTGCTGCATGGACTTCCGTTTTCTGACAGTGCCTACCTTTCAAAATCGCACTGGGACAACTGGATTGACCCCAATGGCGCCTTCAAAACCTACCCCGATTTCCCGCAAAATGGTTTTAAAGCCTGGATGGACAATCTCATCGCTGCCGATATCATCGAACCGATGATCGTGGTCATGCCTGATGCTGCAAGTGCGCCTTACGGTTTCTGCTTTTATACCAATTCGGCGCTGAACGGCAAATTTGAAGACTACATTGCCAACGACGTGGTGAATTTCATTGATGCCAATTACAAAACCATCGCCGGCAAGCATGGCAGGGCCGTCATCGGTCACTCGCAGGGCGGCTACGGCGCCATGAAAATGGGCCTGAAGCACGCCGATAAATTTGGAGTGGTGGCAGCACACAGCGCTCCGCTTTACTTCGATGGTTTCAAAGCTTTTATCCCGGCCATCATTGCTGAAAACCCTGATGGCATGCTGGGGCCGGACCCGGCCAAGTTTCTGACAAGTTCCATCTATGCCTTCGCCGCTGCGTGGTCACCGAACCTGACCAATCCTCCGTTCATGGTGGATTTGCCTTTTGTTCACCCGACCGGCGACATCGTCGAAGCCACGTGGAGCCGCTGGCTGGAACATGACCCGTTCACCCTGCTTGCCACACACGGGAATAATCTCAAATCACTGAAAGGCCTGTATTTCGATGCCGGTCTGAGCGACGTGTTTATGTTCAACCTGACAAGCGATGCCTTCCACCAGGCACTGGATGCTTATGGTATCACCCATACCTATGAAAATTTCCAGGGCGACCACTTTGACAAGATGTTTGCAAGACTGGAGGTTTCGCTGGTGTTTTGCTCACAAAAGATGAATCTGTAACGCATACATCGGATTATTTTCAGGCAGCAACCTGTTTTCCGGGTTGCTGCCTGATTTTTTTCAACCATTTCCTTCAAATCTTTTCGACTTTCAAATACCTTACGACCTGGCTGAGAAATGTCAGATTGTTTGGTGGGTTGATTGTTTGATTGTTGAGATTGTTGGATGGCTTAACCCTCTACAATCCAGCAATCTCAACCATCCAACAATCTCAACAATCAATCTCCATCAAAATGAAACATTGGAAAATCAAACTCTCGCTGTTTGTTAATTACTTCACCTTTGCCATTTTGCTCAACTCCGTGGGCACGGTCATCCTGCAGGTGCAGAATAATTTCGGCGTGTCGGAAAGCTCAGCCAGCGTGCTGGAGGCGTTCAAAGACCTGAGCATTGCCATCACGTCTTTCCTCATCGCCTCCTACATCGTGCGGATCGGCTACAAACGGGCGATGCTGATTGCACTGGGCTTCCTCACGGTGGCCTGCCTGGCGATGACGCAGGTACCGGCGTTCTGGATGACGAAGCTGCTCTTCGCTGCTACGGGCGTCGGCTTTGCCCTCGTAAAAGTTTCTGTTTTTGCCACCATCGGATTGGTGACCGACGACGAGAAGGAGCACGTGAGTTTTATGAATTTCCTGGAATCATTTTTCATGGTCGGCATTCTGTCGGGCTATTTTCTTTTCAGCGCTTTCGTGGACGACTCCAACCCGCAATCCACCTCCTGGCTGGCCGTGTACTACCTGCTGGCGGGGCTGTCAGCCTTTGCTTTCGTGCTGCTGCTTGCGACTAAACTGGACGAGTCGGAGGTTGAGCACGACGACTCGAAAAACCTCGCTGATGATTTTGCCGGCATGCTCAAGCTGATTGCCAAGCCGTTGGTGCTCATTTTCATCATCAGCGCTTTTTTGTACGTGCTCATCGAGCAGGGAATCATGAGCTGGCTGCCGACTTTCAACTCGAAAATCCTGAACCTCTCCAACTCGCTGGCTATCCAGATGTCGAGCATCCTGGCCGGATCGTTTGCGGTGGGGCGTTTCATTGGCGGGTTTACCCTGAAAAAATTCGACTGGTTCAAAGTGCTGGCTATCAGCCTGATAGCTGCCGGCGGATTGGTATTGCTCGTCATGCCGCTGGCAAATAGCGTGGGTACTGAAAAAGTCACAACCTGGCTGCAGGCACCGCTGGCGGCATTCGTTTTTCCGATGATCGGCATCCTGCTGGCGCCGGTTTACCCGGCCATCAACTCCGTGATTTTGAGTTCTTTACCTAAAAAACAACACGCTCCGATGTCGGGCCTGATCGTGGTTTTTTCGGCGCTGGGCGGTACGACGGGGTCGATCATCACCGGTTTTATGTTCGAGCATTTCGACGGACAGACGGCGTTTACGATGTCGGTCATTCCGATTGCGGTGATTTTAGGGGTACTGTGGCTATTTAAAAAGGAAACTAAGAAGAACGATGAGCTTGCCTGACTTTAACCGGGCCGGTACTTGTCATTCAGCCCAATGCCTTTGAGGATGAGGGGTTCACATTTTTCGAGGCGGCTTTGCCTCGTCTCGGCCCGCTTGGCTTCGGAGATGTATTCAGCGTATTCTTTTTGCCTGCCGGGGGTGAGTTTTTGAAAGGCTTTTTTCAAATCTGCATTCGCTTTCAGCGCCTGGGCCAGTTCATCGGGCAGGACCAATTGCTTTTTCTCCGGTTTCAATTCCAGCCCAGCCCGCTGGTTTTCGATGGCTTCGAGGACGTATTTTTTGATCAGTTTTTCATCCATTTCACTGATGGAGTTGAAACGCCACTGCCGCAGGGCTTTTGTCTTGCCTTCCTGGGCATTGACGAGTACATTTTCCTTGTCTTTTAAAAAAACACCCTGGAAAAACCACAGCCCGAAGTAGGATTTGAACGCCCCGATGCCCACCACATTTTTCCCGTCGATGGTGTAAACGGGAGCGCCCCATTTCACCGTCTCCTCCATTTCGGTATCGAGCAGGATGCTGCGCAATTTTTCGAGGGCCTCGGTCCATTCGCCGGTACCGGCGATGTAGTCTTCGACGGTTTTGATATTTTTCATGTTGAAATGTTTTTTACTGAAAACTCGCTGCAAGTTTAACAAAAAGAGCCAACCCACAGGAAGTGCGTCGTGGGACTTTGCAGTTGTTTCAAAATGAACCATCCCGGCATTTAAAACCTAACTAAAGAAACCAACCGTCAAACCAAATCCAGTCTTTTACGCCCACACCGTGGAAGTTGGATTTTCTAAAACATTGCAAATGAGAAAGTTATCGATCATTTTTGCAGTACTGCCACTTTTGGCTCTCAGTGCCTGCAACAAAGGAAAAATCAAAACCCTCGAAAACGAACTCGATCTGAAAGAGGAAAAAATCGCCCTGCTCGAACAGCAGGTCAATCACCTGCAAGGCACCAACAGCAGCCTGCTCGACCGCATGGCCGACCTCAGTATCGTGAGCAAGGCCGGTGCCGAGAGCATCCAGGAATCGCTCAAATCGCTCTCGCAGCAGTACGATTTCATCCAGGATTTGACCCAAAAAATGCAGTCGAAAGACTCGCTCAACCTCGCCCTCGTGATGAATCTGAAGCGCTCCCTGGCTGACATCGCCGACGAGGACGTACAGGTGGAAGTACGGGGCGGGCTGGTGCACGTTTCCATTTCTGATAAAATGCTGTTCCAGTCGGGCAGCTCGAAAATTACCAGTGCTGCCCAGCGAGTTTTGGGTAAAATTGCCACCGTCGTCAACGACCACAATGACCTGCAGGTGATCGTGGAAGGCCACACGGACGACGTACCCATCTCAAATTCCTGCATGGCCGACAACTGGGATTTGAGCGTAAAACGTGCCACTTCCGTGGTACGAACCTTGCAAAAAGAATACTACGTCAGCCCTGAACGCATGACCGCCGCCGGCCGCTCGGAGTACGTCCCCAAAACGGACAACGGCACCTCGTCAGGCCGCAGCCTGAACCGCCGCACGGAGATCGTACTGACGCCGAAGCTGGACCAGTTTTTCAAATTACTGGCCGGGCCAGGGGTGAGAGATTAGCCTTTCCCCGGCACCTGACACAGAAATCATCCAGCTGAATTCAGGAAAAATCCAGCCGGCGCAAATGGCTCGGAATCATCCTGACTTTTAAAATCAGCAGGTAAATCCTGCACGGCAGTTGAGGGCTTAAGTCCCAGGCTGCCGAGCAGGATTTGCCATAAATTCTAAGCCCATCCACCTCCAACAAAAGCTTCAGGGTCCCTCACACCTGCTTCCGCCATTTTCTTACCTTTGCAAACCTTTTCAAAAACCCCCGTGTTGAAACATTCACCATTGACCATTTTACATTAACCATTAGAAGAAAATGTTTCCAAAATACGACGTCATCGTTGTGGGTGCAGGCCACGCAGGTTGCGAAGCAGCCGTAGCTGCCGCCAACCTCGGCTCCAAAGTCATGCTCGTGACGATGAACATGCAGACCATCGCCCAAATGTCATGCAACCCCGCCATGGGCGGCGTTGCCAAAGGCCAGATCGTGCGGGAAATCGACGCCCTCGGCGGCTACTCTGGCATTGTCACCGACCACACGGCCGTACAGTTCCGCATGCTCAACCGCTCGAAAGGTCCAGCCATGTGGAGCCCCCGTGCGCAGAGCGACCGCATGCAGTTCGCTGCCAAATGGCGGCAAATGCTCGAAGCGCACCCCAACGTGGATTTCTGGCAGGAAATGGTCAGCGGCATCATCGTGAAAGACGGCCGGGCCTGCGGCGTGCGCACCAGCATGGGGCTGGAGATTGAAAGCAAAGCTGTGGTTTTGACCAACGGCACGTTCTTGAACGGCCTGATCCATATTGGTGAAAAACAATTCGGCGGTGGCCGTGCCGGCGAACGGGCCGCCAAAGGCATCACCGAACAGCTCATCGAACTCGGCTTCGAGTCTGGCCGCATGAAAACCGGCACCCCACCCCGCCTCGACGGCCGCTCGCTCGATTACTCCAAAATGGAAATCCAGGAAGGCGATTCGCCCGCCGGGAAATTCAGCTACACCGACACCCCGAAAATCGAAAAACAACTGCCCTGCCACATCACCTACACCAGCCCGGAGGTGCATGAGATTTTGAAGGAGGGCTTCGAAAAATCGCCCATGTTTCAGGGCCGCATCCAGGGCCTCGGTCCCCGCTACTGCCCCAGCATCGAGGACAAGATCAACCGCTTTGCCGAGCGGGAACGCCACCAGCTTTTCGTCGAACCGGAGGGTTGGGATACCTGCGAAATTTATGTCAATGGCTTCTCTTCCTCGCTGCCGGAGGACGTGCAGTACAAAGCGCTCCGCAAGATCGAGGGCTTCGAAAACGCCAAAATGTTCCGCCCCGGCTACGCCATCGAATACGACTACTTCCCGCCGCACCAGCTGAAGCTTTCGCTGGAAACGCACTTGGTCAAAAACCTCTTCTTCGCCGGACAAATCAACGGCACGACAGGCTACGAAGAAGCCGGTTGCCAGGGCCTCATGGCAGGTTACAACGCTCACCTGGCCATCAACGGGCAGGAGCCGTTTATTTTGAAACGCTCTGAAGCCTACATCGGCGTGCTCATCGACGACCTCGTGAACAAGGGCACCGAGGAGCCTTACCGCATGTTCACCTCCCGTGCCGAGTACCGCATCCTGCTGCGGCAGGATAATTCCGACATTCGCCTGACGCCGTTGGCTTACCAGTTGGCAGCGGACAGCGGACAGTGGGCAGGTACAGCCATCGAAAACTCGGAAATAGCGCAGAGAATGGAGCGGGTGCGGACGAAGGAAGCAGCCTCGCAGGAGGTCGAAAAATTCTTCCTCGACTACAGCATTTCACCGGAAATGATCAATGGATTTCTGGAAAGCAAGGAGTCCTCGCCCATTCGCCAGCAGGTGAAACTGCACGGCATCCTGCTGCGCCCGCACATCGACATGAACGACTTGCGGCAGGTGTTGCCGGAGGTGGAAGAGTTTTGCTCGAAATACGATGAGGAGTTCCTCAACGACGCCGAAATCCGCATGAAATACGAAGGCTACATCCGCAAGGAGCAGGAAATGGTGGACAAAATGAACCGCCTGGAAGAAGTGCGCATCCTCGAAAATTTTGACTTCCATAAACTGGGCGCCATTTCAAAGGAGGCCCGTGAAAAACTGTCGAAAGTAAAACCCCGCACCATCGGACAGGCCAGCCGCATCAGTGGCGTGACGCCGGCGGATGTGTCGGTGTTGTTGGTGCATATGGGGAGATAATTTTTAAAGTAGGCGAGTAAGCCGGTAGGCAAGTAGGCAGTAAGGCCTGATTTTCAATTTTTCTACCGGTTTACTTCCGGTAACTCCTCCTGTCCCGGATACTCCCATCCTCCCGGTGAATAATAACGTCGGAGCCATAATTGATGGCAATTTCCCTGGCTCTGTCGATGGCATCGTCCTGATATTTGTAAATCGCAGTGTATCGCTCATTACCGGCACCTTTCACTGCCCAGCCTTCCGGATGCGGCACTACGTGCTGGTTGTTGGTGGGCGGACTGGTCCGAATACCGGCGTTTTTCAATAAAATTTTTATGATTTTTTTGAGAAGATTCATCCAGAATCCGGAGGACTTGATATCTGCCATAAATGATTGGGTTTTGTTTTGACCGCCCGAATATAATAGTTTTCAATGATTGGCAAATGATGCCGGATCTCCCAGTGCTCCGATCCACCTCACCGTAAAACCAAAGAGGCTTTTAAAAACAAGTAGGTTGGCTTTTTTGTAATATTGCCGCTCGTTTCAACAATTGAAGAAAATTTGCCGCCAACACGAAAAACGGAAACCCTGGCCAGCGCCACCCGCACCTATCGCCGCCTTCACAAGTGGATAGCCCTTCCGTTGTTCGTTTTCATGTTCATCATCGGCCTCACGGGCGTACTGCTCGGCTGGAAAAAACAGGCCAACCTCACCCCGCCTACCCAACAAGGCGCCAGCGCCGACGCCCGCCAATGGCTCCCGATGGACAGCATCCAAACCATTGCCCTCGCCTTCGCCAACGACAGCCTCAGCTTTCAGGATGAAATCGACCGGCTCGACGTGCGGCCCGGCAAGGGTATCGTCAAGGTCGTTTTCGTCAACAACTACACCGAAGTGCAAATCGACCTCACTACCGGCCAAATCCTCAGCACCCAAAAACGCTGGAACGACCTCATCGAGCAAATCCACGACGGCACCATCGTTGACCGGTTCGTCGGCACCGACGGCGACCCGATCAAAACTACCTACACCACCCTCACTTCGCTGGGCCTGATGCTACTTTCTTTCAGCGGCTTTTGGCTCTGGTACAACCCAAAGCGCATCCGCAAAATCAAGAAGATCGAATGAACCAGGCCGCACCCGACATTTTATTGAAAAAACTGGACGCCATCGAGCGGCTGGCAAGGGGCAGTGTGCTCGGGCGTTTTTTAAAAAATCCACTGCGTTACGTCTCCGCCGTCGGTTACTGGCGGCTGATTTATCCGCTTCGCAAACGGGGCCGCTTCGCCCGTGCCCGCACTTTTTTTTGTGCTGAAATGGAAGTCGTGCTGCCCTCTGCCACCGAGATTTTTTTGTTTGGAGCAAAAACCCACGACTCCGAAATCCGCCTTGCCCGTTTTTTGATGAAAAACCTTCGCCCCGGCGATACTTTTTGCGATGTGGGGGCGCATTTCGGGTATTTCACCCTACTCGCTTCGCAATTGGTGGGTGAAAACGGCCGGGTCATCGCCTTCGAGGCTTCCCGCTCCACGTTCGGCATTTTGAAAAAAAACACGGCGCAGGCCGCTAACGTCACCGCCCTCCACCGGGCCGCTTCCGATGAAAATAAAACGCTGGTTTTCAACGAATTCCCGGCGCTGTTCTCCGAGTACAACTCCCTCATTTTACCAGAAATAAAAAACGCCGCCTGGCTGAAAAACAACCCGCCGCAGCGCATCGAAGTGCAGGGGCAGCGGCTGGATGACTTCTTTGCCCAAAGTTACGGGGTAACTTCAAGTTACCCCGTAACTTATCCTGCTTCAAGTTTCCCCGTCACTTACCCCGGCCTCATCAAAATCGACGTGGAAGGCGCCGAGCCGCAGGTGCTGCGTGGCATGGAGCAATTTTTAAAAACCCACTCCCCTACCCTGGTCATGGAATACCTCACCGGCGAGGGCCAGAACGAGGCACACCGGGAAGCACTGACATTTGCGCAGTCGCTTGATTATCAAATCTTTAGGATAAAAAAAGATGGAAGCCTGGAGCCGTGCGAGGATGTGGAAACGGCGATGCGGGAGGCGGGGCTGTCGTCGGATAATCTGGTGATGAAAGCATAAACTACCACCGCCTCATTTCAACCCTCTTCTTTAACTTTGACACTCCATCCGCCAAACCCGGACAAATGAATCTGAGCACATGCAACAAGAAGAGCCTCCTCCTGGCACTCCTCATTCAGGGAGCGCTTTTGCTGTCTGCTCAAAATTACCTCGTCAACGTCCGAAAATTCACCGAAGCGGACGGCCTCTCCCACAACCAGGTCAACTGCTTCCACCAGGACCGGGACGGTTTCATGTGGATCGGCACCAAGTACGGCCTGAACCGTTTCGACGGGCACAAATTCAGGTGGTTCACCCGGGAGCAGGATGGGTTGGCATCCAATTTTATCAGCGAAATTTACGAAGACGAAAAGGGCTGGCTGTGGCTGGTGCATTCGGAAGAAAAGTTTGGCGAACGCACATACTTCAACATCGCCTTGTTTCACCCCCGGACTTTTGAAGTGCTGCCTTTTGAACCGGAAAAAAGCAGCAGCCCGGCCTTTCGGGTTTCAGATTTAAATGCCATCCACCGCCTGCCTGATGGCCGGTTCATCTTTTCCACGAAGAATGGGGCACACTTCCTGTTTTCACAAAAAAACGGGATTTCCAAACTGCCATTCGAAGCGGGATTTACCCTGCATTTGGCCGCTTCCCCCGACTCGATCTGGGGAAGTGCAGGCAACCGGCTGCTCCGGCTCGATCTCGCCGGTGAAGTTGCCCAGTCGTTGCCACTGGAGAAAGGCCGCACCATCCATTCCATCCGCCGGGATGGACGAAACCGCCTCTGGCTCGTCACGGCAGAAGCCATCCGGGACAGGCCTAATTTTTTTAAAAACACCCGCCTGTCGGCACTGCCGGAAAGCGGCTTGACCACCCTGCTCTCCGAGCCTGCTCCCGGGGGAGCACGCATTTTCAACCTGTTGCCATTTCAGCAAAACGGGACCATGCTGGCGTTTAAAGGGCAGGAGGTGTTTGAGTTGGATGAAAAGCTGAAGGTCAGCTACCACCATCCCGCCCTGCTGACTGAAAAATCTTTTCCTCAAAACGAATGCTTTGCCACTGACCGGAACGGGGTCGTCTGGTACGGCCACCGGGAGGGATTTTGGTTGCTTGAGCTGCAACCTTCCCGTTTTCAGCAATACCTGAAAAGCGATGACGGGGAGCAAAATTCCATCCGGGGGCTGGCAGAATACGGGGATTACCTGTTCGTAAATTCAAGCAAAGACGGCAGTCTGCTGAATTTAAAAACCGGGGCTTTGCGCTCCTACAGCGATGCCAGTCGCCGGTTAAAAGATATCAAGTGTTTCCCCATGCTGCTAACCCGCCGGGGAGAACTCTGGACAGCCAACGACCGCCTGAACCAGCTGGACAGCCTGGGGAATGTCGTTTCCAGCCTAACGATCCGGGAGGGCAGCCCGCCCCGTATCTGGTCTTTTTTTCAGGACGGCTCCGAAACCTGGTGGGTAGGCCTGAGGCGGGAGTTTCTTTATTTTTTTAATGAAAAAAAGCACGGCAAACCGCAGCTGTTCGACCGGTACAATGGTTTTGACAAACTGAAAGAGGCCGAAAAATGGCATTTCCTCGAAGACGAAAAGGGCATCTGGATGGCCGCCCAAAACGGGCTTTACCTCCTTGACAAACAAAAAGGCATCATCGCCGCTTACGGCGAACAGCAAATGGGCGGATTTTACCTGCCGGCCAACCAGTTCAATTTCATTTACAAAGATCCCGGCGGGCCGCTTTGGCTGGCAACGGGCGACGCCGGCCTGTTGAAAGTCGCTTTCGATGCGCAGGGTAACGCAAGCGTTCAACAGCATTTGACCCGGGCGAACGGCCTGCCCAGCAACGAACTGTACGCCATTCTCGAAGACGAATCCGGCCACTTCTGGATCAGCAGCGCAAACGGGCTGATCCGGTTTGACAAACTTTCGGGTGAAATCAATGCCTACTTTGAAGAGCAGGGCATCACGCACAATGAGTTCAACCGGCTGTCCTATTTTCAGTCCGCTGACGGCCGCATCTATTTCGGAGGGTTGAACGGCGTGACGGCATTTCACCCCAGGGATTTTCATAACCGGGAAGCATACGCAGCGCCATTGAGGTGGTCGGCGGTGCATGTTTTTTCAGGGAAGGAAGAAACTTTGAAAAATGTCACCGAAATGGCCGCCTTCGAAAACCGGCTCGTATTTAACCCGGAGGATAAATTCATCACGTTCAAAATATCCCTGCTGGATTATTTCTACTCCGACCGGGTAAAATACAGCTACCTCATCGAAGGCCTGGGCGACGAATGGACCGAAATTAACGCCAACACCCTACAACTGAGCGGGTTGCCCTATGGAAATTTCACCCTGAGGGTGAGGGCGAAGGGACGGGAAAACCGCTACTCCACCGACCAACTGGCAGTGCGCATTCTGATGAAACGGCCTTTCTATTTGCAGTGGTGGTTCCTGGCTGCTTTTGCCCTGGCCATTGCCATCGGCATCTGGCAATTTTACAACTGGCGCATTCAGTCGCTCAAAAAGCAGCAGCTTTTGCTGGAACGGATGGTGGCAGAACGGACGCAGAAAATCCGATCGGATAAGCAGCTCATTGAAAAACAGGCCGAACAACTCCGGGAACTCGACGAGGTGAAGTCCCGCTTTTTTACCAATATTTCACACGAACTGCGCACGCCGCTGACCCTGATACTTGGCCCGCTGGACAGCGTTCTGAAAAGGAAACGCCTGGAAAACCGGGATTTCACCCTGCTCAGCCTGATGCGGCAAAATGGCCGGCAACTCCTCAAACGCATCAACGAACTGCTCGACCTTTCCAGCCTCGATGCGAACAAACTGAAGGTAGAGGATCAGCCCGTTTTGCTGTATCCTCTGGTCAAAAAAATCTTGTCCGGCTTTGAAAATACCGCCAGTCTAAAAGGCATCAGGCTGGATTTGACCTTCCGGATGGAGACCGCCATTCATTTGCTGCTCGACCCGGGTAAGCTGGAAAAAATCCTGTCCAACTTTTTATCAAACGCCATCAAATTCACCCCCCAAAACGGACGGGTAAAAACAGCGGTAACCCGCCGGGACAACCACCTGCACTTCAGCGTGACCGACACCGGGCCGGGCATCCTGCCGGAGGACCTTGAACGGGTTTTTGAGCGGTTTTACCAATCCGCTCAAAATGAAAAGGCGGGCGGCACGGGTATCGGGCTGGCCCTTTGCCGGGAACTCGCCGGGCTGATGGAAGGCAGGGTGTGGGCGGAAAGCGAACCGGGCCACGGCAGCACTTTTTTCCTGCAACTGCCGCTCGTTGAAACCTTCGGACACCTGCCCGCTACGAGTGAAACGCCGGAAGTGGAAACGATCGTTGCAGCCCCCGCCATCGAGCCGGGGAACGGTTCCGGGGAAACCATCCTCGTGGTCGAAGACAACGCCAGCCTGCTTGCTTTCATCAAAATCATTTTGGAAAACTACCGGGTCATCACCGCTGAAAACGGGCAGGCGGCCCTGGAAAAATTGTCGGAAAACCCGGACGTCAGCCTGATCATTTCCGACATCATGATGCCCGTGATGGATGGCTTCGAACTGCTCAGGGAATTGAAAGCGCACGACGACTTCTGGCACATCCCCGTCATCATGCTGACGGCCCGGCAAAAAATGGAGACCAAACTGGAAGCGCTCCGCATCGGGGTGGACGACTACATGGTCAAACCTTTCCAGGAAGCGGAACTGCTGGCACGGGTGGATAATTTGATCAAAAACAACCGGGGACGGCTGGAAGCGAAGACTGCCGGCAAAGCGGATGCTGCTCCTCAGCCCGCCGGGGAAAAGCTGTCAGCCGCTGACCTCAAATGGCTCTCGGAAGTCGAGAAAATTATCCTGGAAAACATCGGCAACACCCAGTTCAGCATCGGGCAACTGGCTTATGACCTGGCCATGAGTACCCGGCGTTTTCAGCAAAAAATAAAAGCCGTCACCGGCCTCACCCCGAAGGAATACCAGCGTGAAATCCAGCTCGAATACGCCCGCCGTCTGCTCGAAAACGGCGACTGCCGGAGTGTCTCGGAAGTCAGCTACCGGGTCGGGTTCAAAGACGCCCATTACTTTTCTTCCCTTTTTCAAAAACGCTACGGAAAGCTGCCCAGCGACTACCTGTGAATGCGAAATTTCGCATTTGCCCTGCCTTTTTTCGGGTTTCTCAGTACATGTTTCGCATTTGTCAGCATGCAATGACTGCATACTTGCGGCATTGAAAAACACCAAATGCAGCCATCATGCACGAAGCCAAAGTTTTACCCCCGCTTTTTCAAGCCCGGCCTATTTCCCTCTTCCCCAGCAAATCGAAAGCAAGCGTAAACAGGGCCGGCGTTTTTTTCAAATCGGTCGTATTGCCCTTGCTGCTGACGGGCGCCGGTTTGCACCTGTTGCTGGAACTAAGGGGTGCACAGTTGCTGATTGCGCTGGCGCTGGCGCTGCTGGTTTTGCTCAATGTTTACTTTTTTATCAGGCTCCGGCAAAACGCCTCCGGCGCCTGTTCGCTGCAAATTGACCTCGATGAAATCCGGCTGCTGCAAGGCGGGCGGGTACTTCACCGGGAGCCGCTGAAAAATGTCAGGGTTGCCCGGTTGAACTGGGGCAACGACGCCGGCGACAGCCTGCCGGTTCTCCGCATCGAAGGGACGCATTTTCCCAGACTTTTTATCGCTTCGGCCCAGGTTGGGAATACCTGGAAAACCGTGGAAGCTGCCGGTTACCAGGTCGGTTCCGAAAAGGAATGGCAGCGGTTGGTGCAGGCACTTGCCGGAGGCGAATGAGTCTCGGAGTTTGCTGTTTGTTTCACAAAAATTTCAACATCAAAAAATGAAAATGTCTATCCTTCGCACCCTTGTCTTTCTGTTTTGGCTCCTGCCGCTGTGCCTGAACGCCCAGGTAAGCATCAACGAAGATGGCTCTGATCCCGCCCCTACCGCCGTACTCGACCTGAAAAGCACCGGCAAGGGAATGCTGGTTCCCAGAATGACAGACACGCAACGGGACGCCATCGTTGATCCCGCCACCGGGCTTCTGGTGTTCGTCAATTCCGATAGCAGTTTTTATTATTTTGACGGCACTGCCTGGCTGCGGGTTGCCCCGGCCCCCGACAGGGAGGCCCTCGCCGGTGCTGCCGGGTTTCCTGACAGCGTGATGTACACGGCCTCCCTCATGGATTTACCCGCCGGTGTGGAAGTAGTGGGTGATTATGCTTACGTCCTGCGGGAGAATGCCGGAGCATCCAGTTTTGTGGTGTATGATGTGAGCGATCCGGCCAATATCACTCAACTGGCAAACTACGACCCCGTTCTCATGGCTTCTCTGACTGCGATGGATGCCAGACCTTCCATCGCTGCGATCTCCGATGGAAACAGGGTCGAATTGCTTAGCCTTTCCTCCCCTTCAAACCCCACGATGCAGGACGACTATTCGGACGGCCTCGGCACAAAGTATTACCTGAAGTTCTACAACGACGATATCCTCTTCACCCATTCCAGCTTTTTTGGTGGACAACTGGAAATACGGGAGTTTTCCACCAGTACGATCAAAATTTTGTCCCTCGGCTCTCACCCGGTGGATATTGCTTTCAGCGGGAATTATGCTTTTGTAACCAATACGGGTAATGACAAACTGGAGGTCATCGACTTTTCCGATATCGCCAATGCTTCGGTCGTGCATTCGGTCAGCCTGGGTTCTGACCCTGTATCGGTCTCCGTTTCAGGCACCTACGCCTACGTGGCCAACAATGGAAACGACCTGCTGGAGATCATCGACATCAGCGACCCGCTCACGGCTTCGGTCGTGCATTCGGTCAGCCTGGGTTCTGACCCCAGGCAGGTGCGTACCAATGCTAATTATGCTTTTGTACTGGATCAAACCAACTCTCTTTTCCAGATCATCGATATTTCCGATCCAACAGCAGCCCAATTGCTGGAGTCCCTCAACATAGGCGGCAGCCCTTCTTACTTCGATATCGAAGGCAGCTATGCGTATGTGGCGAACGGCAGTACCGGGAGCTACGAATTGCAGGTGCTGTCTATTCCATCCGGCAACGGCTTTTTGCCTGTTTATAACCTGGACGGAAACATCACAGGATATTACAACCAAACGGAAATTGTTCAGAAAATCGATCAGTTTGACCTCTCCGGCAACAACTTGCAAATTTCAATCACGGGAGATGGGGAAGCACCCAAAACCGTGAACCTCAGTCCCTACCTGGACAATACCGATGCGCAATCGCTGTCCCTGAATGCCAACACCCTGAGCCTGACCAACGGCGGATCGGTGGATTTAAGCCCCTACCTCGACAATACAGATGCGCAGGCCCTGTCGTTAAACTCGAATACGTTGAACCTGACCAACGGCGGGTCGGTGGACCTAAGCCCATACCTGGACAATACCGATGCACAGACGCTTTCCCTTTCCAATTCAAACCTGACCATAACCGGTGGAAATACGGTGGACTTGTCTTCTTTAGCCGTAGATGAGCATTGGGCAGTTTCCAGCGGTACGAACATCGCCAATACCAACGAAGGGAATGTAGGCATCGGCAGCATGGCGCCTACCCAGAACCGGTGGCAACTCACCGTAAGAGATACTGCCAATTGCATGTTTGGCACCGATTCAATTGATGTCAGTGAATTGGCGGCGGTTTTTACCCGGAACCTGAACCAGAACAACACAGGTGTTGGGATAGGGTTTCAAAGCTCATCCTCGGTTAATGTTATCGGAGCAGCTATTGTGCATGAAAGAACTAATAACAACTCAAGAGGCAAACTTCATTTTGCCACAAAAGCCAATGGCACCACCTCACCGGAAGACATCCCCATCAGAATGACGCTCGACGAGCAAGGCCGTTTGGGGATCGGCATTACATCCCCTGCTGAAAAACTCCATGTCGAAGGCGCTATCCGCATGGTGGACGGCAACCAGCAGGCCGGCCATATCCCGGTGTCCGACGCCAATGGCACCATGACGTGGACCGACCCGGCTACCATTATTTCCTCAGATGACGGCGATTGGACCATCAACGGAAACAACCAGTTTTCAGCTACCAGCGGCAATGTGGGCATCGGCACAAGCTCCCCTTCTGAAAAGCTCCATGTGGCTGGCGCTATCCGCATGGTGGACGGCAACCAGCAGGCCGGCCATATCCCGGTGTCCGACGCCAATGGCACTATGACCTGGTCGGCCCCGGGAGAACTGATCGAAGATTGGACCATAGATTCACTTTTTGGGGCTGCGCCAACGAACGGGACGCCATTGCAGGATGCAAGCCAGGAATCCGGCCCCAGTGCGGTCTCTCCTTCACCTGCTCAGGAAACATGGCAGTCTTTTACAGCTGAAAGATCTGGCAACCTGGTGCAGGTTGACGTCAATCATAATGGAGATCCAATCGGAAGCGGAACCCTGAAGATTTACGAAGGTGAAGGCGTCTCCGGCCCCCTCCTCCATGAACAGCCTGTCAGCGGTACTGCAAGCTTGTGGGCAAGTTACCAGCTGACAACCGGAGTAGCTGTAACGGCCGGCAACCAATACACAGCCTCATTCAGTTCAGGTGACAGTTATCAACTGCAACTTTCGGGCGCTAACCCATATCCTGGCGGGCGGATGGGCGGAAATGGCATTTCCAGTGCCTGGGATGCCAGGTTCAAAACTTTTGTAATACCCAAAACACAAGTGTTTGGCGTTGACCCCGTTTCCGGTTCGGTTTCCCTGGCGGACGGTCGCATTTTTATTGATGAAAACGGCGATACGGGAATCGGCGCCGCTTCACCGGGTTCTCGCCTTCACGTCACAGATGGTTTTGCTACTGCCGGGCAATTTGTTGCGACCATCGAAAATACGGGTAATGCAGGATGGTCAAATGGTTTGCAGATAAAAGCAGGTCAGAACTCCCAATCCGCCAACAACCGCTTCATTTCCTTCAGCCGCCCGGATGGCACCGAAATAGGCGCCGTCCGGCAGATCTCCTCATCCAGCGTGGATTACAATACCACCTCCGACGAACGCCTGAAGACCAACATCCAGCCCACTGCCAAAGGGCTGAGCGACCTGATGCAGATACAGGTGACCGATTATGTGTACCGGGACGACCCCGGAAAACCGCAAACTGGTTTCATCGCCCAGCAGGTGTATGAGCACTACCCCAATGCTGTTACCCCCGGCGGCGTAGATTTAAAGACTAACCCCTGGATGATGGATTACGGGAAAATGACCCCCCTGCTCGTAAAGGCGGTACAGGAACAACAGGAAATGATCGGGGCTTTGCAGGCGGAAAATACAACGCTGCAAGCCCGTCTGGATAAAATGGATAGCCTGAAAGCCAGGTTGGCAAAAATCGAAGCCACGCTGGAAATACAAGCAAAAATGGATGCCACACTCCCTGAGGATCAACCGGTCAAGGAATAGTATCCGCAGTTTTTAACCTGTTTTAAATAATTTTTTTGATGAAAAAACAATCGCTCACAATATTGGCAATGGTCTGCTGGATGGCCGGGCAGGCGCAGTTTACACTCAAAATCGCAGGCGGCGAGGTCAAAACTACCGGCGATGCGCAGGTTGTTTTGAAAAATGCCAACTGGCAAAACAACGCCACGTTCACCGCCACCGGCGGTGAGGTGGCGCTCACCGGTGACGCTGCCTCACCGTCCATCGGCGGCACTTCGGAAACTACTTTTTACCATCTGGAAATTGACAAAACGGCCGGAACTGCCCAACTGGGACAGGCCGCCGCCGTGGAATATGAACTCCGCATGACCGCCGGCCACCTCGACCTGAACGGCCACGACCTCACACTCGGAAACACGAACGGCCAGATTGCCGGGGAAAAAGAAAGCAGCCGCATCATCGGCCCCAACGGCGGGGAAATCATCAAAACCGTCCCGCTCGATGCCCCCAGCGCAGCCAACCCCGGCAACATCGGCCTGGAAATCACCAGCACGGAAAACCTTGGCAGCACCGAAATCCGGCGGGGACACGAGCCGCAGGACATCCTCGGGCTGGAGGGCATTGAGCGGCATTTCACCATCACCCCCGCCAACAATGCCGGGCTGGATGCCAGTGTCCGTTTCCTGTATTTTGACGGCGAACTGAACGGCCTCACCGAAGCAGAGCTGGAACCCTGGCGGTACGACGGCGCCAACTGGACGAACTACCCCGCCACCGATTCCGACCCCGCAGCCAACTGGGTTGAAACCGCCAACATCGACGCCTTCAGCACCTGGACGCTGGGGCAGGGCGCTGTGAAAATCAATCCCAAAATCCTGTTGCAAGGCCCCTTCGCCGCCGGCCTGATGAACGACGACCTGCGCTCCGCCAGCCTGCTGCCAGCCTCGGAGCCTTACACTGCATTAGGCTTTACCCAGGTTGGAGGCGGCGGCGAAACAGTCTCGCCCGGCGTGTTCGCAGTGACGGGCAACGACGCCATCGTGGATTGGGTTTTCCTTGAACTTCGGGATAAAAATTCGCCCTCGACCGTTGTCCGTACCAAACCGGCCCTGTTGCAACGGGACGGCGACGTCGTAGATATGGACGGCACTTCGGCTGTTAAGTTCCCCGGCCTGGCAGCTGACGAGTACTTCCTCGCCGTTCGCCACCGCAACCATCTCGGCATTCGTACCGCAGCGGCGCTGGCGCTTTCCATTGCCGCTTCCAGCTATGATTTCAGCAGCAGCCTTTCGCAGGCCTGGGACAACCCGGCTATTACTTCGAACGATGCCATGGTCGATCTCGGAGGAAGCTACGGGCTGTTCCGGGCCGATGTGAACGCCAACGGCAGCGTCAACGTGCTGGATTTTATCCTGACCAAAAACCAATCGACACCCAACCAAAGCGGCGTTTACCTCGGTACCGACGTCAACCTCAACGGCAGCGTCAACGTGCTGGATTTCATCCTCACCAAAAACCAATCGACACCCAACAAGTCTGCACACCTTGATTAGAATACTTGCCATCCCTTCTTTTTGAGATGAAACGGACCAATCAAGGAGCCTGCCCCCGGAGTGGCCGGGGTTTATGACCCGCGGTGTGTCAAATGCCAACCCGGGTGGAAAAAACCGGCACTCCAGGCGTCG
>JASBVF010000042.1 GCA_030147525.1 Bacteroidota bacterium | reverse complement strand
TTGGAGGGCATCAATTCAAAAATACAATTGGCTAAAAAGCGTGCAAGGGGTTATCGAAATCTCAACAATTTCATCAATATGATTTATTTCCTGTGCGGAAAGCTAAAATTGACTTACCCACAGGTTTTCATATAGAACCTTTTAGTTTATCCGCCACCAGCAAAACGTCGTTGTCGTACTTTTCCAGAAAATGATGGATGATACTGGTTTTGTATTCCTCCAGTGAAAGTTCCTCCGTCAGGAATGCAGCCTCTTTTTGCAGGCTGTTGAACTGAATGTCTTCCTCTTCCACCTTGTCGCCGGAAGCCATCACTGCAGCCAAATTCATGATAGCCTTCAACTCCCTGACGTTGCCGGGAAAGCTGTACTGGAGCAGTTTATTTTTGGCTTCTTTTGAAATCTCCATTTTGTCCATCCCGTTTTGCCCGGCAAATTCATTGAGGAAAAACTGCGCCAGCAATATGATATCATTGCCCCGCTCCCGAAGTTGCGGCAGCTGAATATTCAGACCGAGCAACCGGTAGTAAAGATCCTCCCGGAAATTTCCTTTCTTTACTTCCTCCGCCAGGTTTTTGTGGGTAGCTGTGATGATCCGGACGTCAATAGGCACCGGTTTTTCCCCGCCAACCCTTACCACCTCCCGCTCCTGCAGGGCCCGAAGCAGTTTTGCCTGCATGTTGATATCCAGTTCCGCAATTTCATCGAGGAACAACGTGCCGTCGTTCGCCAGCTCAAACTGGCCTTTTTTACGGGCAGTAGCGCCTGTGAAGGCGCCTTTTTCATAGCCGAACAATTCACTTTCCATCAATTCTGAAGGAATGGCACTCATGTTGACGGCAACGAACGGCCCTTTACGCCGGGTCGAGTTGTGGTGAATACTTTTCGCAACTACCTCCTTCCCTGTTCCGGTTTCGCCGCTGATGGAAACGGTGATGTTGGTTCCGACGGCTTTTTCCATCAGACGGAACACCGTCTGCATGGGCTTGGAGTTTCCAATGATGTACTTGCCAAACTCATACTTCTCATTTAGTTGCGCCTTGAGCGTGTCCACTTCATCTTTCAGCCGGATATGATTCTTGATGTGATTAAGGGCATTCATCAGGCGCTCCTTGGTCTCATTGTCCTTCGTGATGTAGTCACGGGCGCCTTCTTTCAGCAGCTTGACAGCCGTGCGGATGTCTTGTTGTCCGGAGAGGATAATGACGCCGATTTCGGGATCAAAGGCTGTAATTTTTCGCAGCACCTCCTCGCCGGTCATATCGGGAAGCGTGAAATCGAGCGAAACAATTTGAGGTTTAAGCTTTAGATTTTCCAGACACTCCTGCCCTGTGTTAAAAATATATACCTCATGGTCAGGGTTTAACTCCATCACATATTTCACCATGCGCTGGTACATGGGGTCGTCTTCGACCACAAAAATTCTAAATGTCTGATCTTTCATATTTTCAAATTAAGGCTGACTGGTGATGAAAAGTAACTGCAGGGTTAAGGATCAAATAATGGCGGATTTCTAACAATCATCCTCACAAACAAATAATATTCCCTGTTTCCCAATCTGAGAAAAAAAGTTCCAAAATTGGAATACCCAATGCTCAGACACTATCCCAAAACACTGATAATCAATAGATTAAAAAAAGGCATCAAAATCGCACTTCTCATCGAAATTGATTTTGATAAATATGAGTAAAGACAGATCAAATTTCATCCGGTCACTTTTTGATTTCATCAAAAACAAAAACTATGTCTGGCTGAAAGCCACCTCAGAGACCCCGGAATCCGTACCGGTGAATTCAGATATCGACCTGCTGATCCAAAGCAACGACCTCGATAAAGTACTGTATTTTATCACCAGTCACGTTCTGGTTGACAAATGCCGGTCAAGATCAGAAAACGGCGTTCTTTTCTTGCTTTTGTTGTTTACGGATGGCAGCAGTCTGAAGCTCGATTTGTTAACGAAGCTCATCAGAAAGCAGTGGACTTACCTGGAGGAGGAATATGTTTTCAAAAACCGCATTCGCCAACACGGCATATTCACCTACACCCAAGAGTTGTTGCTGGAGCACACGCTACTTTTTAACGCCCTGAATCACAGTGGTTTACCACAAAAATACATTGACTTTTTTCATAAAATTCCGGAACCCGGGCAACGGCAGCTTCTGCATTTTATCAACGAAAAATACGATCTCGCTTTCCCGTCATTTGCCGCCATGGCCGGTTTCGACCGGTCAGTCAGAAAGCAACTCATCAGCTGTTTAAAAAAGAAGCCGGACAACAGCCCGCTGCGCAGGCTGAAATCCGGATTTGAATATTTTTCAAAGAATTTAGTAGGGAGAAATCACTTCAGCAATGAGGTGATTACATTCAGCGGTGTGGACGGGGCCGGGAAAACGACGCTTTTGAACGACCTGAAAACGGTACTTTCGGAGCAACACTCCAAAAAAGTCGTGGTGCTCCGGCACCGTCCTTCGCTTTTTCCAATTCTCAGCGCCTGGCAAAACGGCAAAGCTGCCGCCGAAGCAAAAGCTGCCGCCACCCTGCCCCGCCAAGGTCGCAACAACAGCAGGATCAGTTCTCTGCTCCGCTTTGCATACTACTTTGCCGACTACCTCATAGGACAGATCTACGTCTGGTTCAGATACATACTTCCGGGTTATACGGTCATTTACGACCGGTATTATTTTGATTTTATCGTGGACGGAAAACGGTCCAACATTGCGCTTGGCGAGCGGTTGCCACGGTGGCTGTACCGCTTCGTCGCCAAGCCGGCGCTCAACATTTTTCTCTACGCCGAACCGGCCGTCATCCGTCAGCGCAAGCAGGAACTTCCCGCTGAGGATATCGCACAAATGACCAGCCGGTACCAGGCACTTTTCAACGATTTTGCCGGCCACTACAGCGGCCAGTATCTCTGCATTGAAAACAACGACCGCACGCAATCCCTTCACACGATTTTGAAACACTACGCCAGCATTTTTTAAGCTATGATTAAACACATACTAACGAAGATTATCAGCATGAAAAAACCGGGTTTCAGGTTTGACGAGGCGGTAAGCGCCGTCGTCATCCGGGAGCTTTTTTTTCAAAAGTTCCGGGCCTGGCTGAGAGGTTGGAGGATCCTTTCGGGGGGAGAGGTTCCTTCCTGCCTTTTTTTGGGAAAACAGGTCAGCCTGTTCAACCGGCCCAATATCCGTTTCGGAAAATGGGTACAGCTCGAAGATCACGTGTATGTCAGTGCGCTGGGCCGGATGCCCATCACCTTTGGGAACAACGTCCGCATCGGCGCTTTCAGCCGCCTCATCACTTCAACTACCCTGCATGAGGTAGGGTCGCACATCCGTATCGGCAACAACGTCGGCATCGGTGAATTCTCCTACCTCGGCGGCGCAGGCGGACTGGAAATCGGCGACGATTGCATCATCGGGCAATACTTCAGCTGCCACCCTGAAAATCATTAGACTTGTTGGGGCATAAGTAGCTGATTTTCAAGCGATGTTCAAGCTGAGTTTGTAATTCCAAAGACCAGCACAAATGCCGATTATTCTGTCAATAAAACGATCACATTTCATTCTCAGGGGATAGACAAGTACGTT
>JASBVF010000041.1 GCA_030147525.1 Bacteroidota bacterium | reverse complement strand
GGCCACTCAGGGGTGCGAAAAAATGGACAAAAACTTATTGCACCTCTAAAAAGGGATGAGCGGAAACATTTTTAACAATGATTCACAAATCAACCTGACCAACGGGAGATAAAATCGAAACATATGGAAGCTGCAACAATTTACACCACCCTGCTCAAAACGAGCAAATTGGCAACAAACACCCGGTTCCCCCGTCACCGGCAGCAGGTCATGAAAGGCAATCACGCCGCCGCCGAAGCGGCCAAACTTTGCCGGGTCGGCTTCGTGCCGGCGTACCCCATTACGCCCCAGACCTCTATCGTGGAGCGCTTATCTGAAATGACTTCCACCGGCGAAATGGACGCCACCTACGTCAACATGGACAGCGAACACTCTGTTTTTGCTGCCGCAATGGGCGCCTCCATCGGCGGCACGAGGGTGTTCACGGCGACGGCGGGGCAGGGGCTTTTTTACGCCCACGAGGTGCTGCATGCCATCGCTCATTTTCGCCTGCCGATGGTCGTCTGCAACGTCGGGCGGCCCAGCATCCCCTGGAACATCTGGTCGGATCAGTCCGATTCGATGGCGCAGCGGGACACGGGTTGGATACAGTTTTACGGCGAAAGCTCGCAGGAAGTGATGGATACGATCATCCAATCCTACCGCCTGACGGAGGAGTTGAACATCCCCGTGATGGTGGTGCTCGACGCATTTTACCAAAGCCACACCAGCGAAAATGTGTGGGTGCCCGAGCAAAAGCTGGTGGATGAATTTTTACCCAAACCCAAACGCCGTAACATGCAACTCGACCTCGAAGACCCGAAGGCCTTCGGTGGCATGGTGCCACCGGCTCACTACGACAAGCTGAATTTCAATTTCTGGAAAGATATGAACCGGGTAGAGAGCCTCTCGGAAACGATTGCGGAAGAGTTCGCCGGGCAATTTGGCCGCCGCTACGGCAACATCGAAGCGGTGAACATCACCCCGAAAACCAAGCTCGTGCTGGTTACGATTTCCAGTATCACGTCCACCGTCCGGGGTGTGATCCGAAACCACCCGGAAGTAGGGCTGCTGAAAATTCGTTTGTTCAAACCCTTCCCGCAGCAAGCCATTTTAAATGCATTGCGTGACTTGCCCGAAGACGCCACCCTCGCTGTCGTGGAACGTAACTTCCTCGGCGACCGGGAGGGGGCGTTGATGATGGAGATGAAACGGGCGCTATACGACGCCCCCCGCCGCTACCGGATGTACGATTTTTACACCGGCCTCGGCGGCAAGGACGTACCCCCGGTGACCATCGAACGCATCATCCACCGGTCACAACACGAACCGGCAGCGGTGAACTGGATTGATTTTGAAAAATGAAATGGTGATTGGAGACTGGTGATTGGTGATTGGGATGACCCGATCACCAATCACCAATCACCAGTCTCCAATCACTAAAATAGCTGACGCATGATTCCATCCATGGATTTTCTCATAAAAAATGAACAGGTATTCTCCGGCGCACAGAGTTGCCGGGGCTGCGGCTGGTCGCTGCTCGTGCGGCACCTGGCCGATATTCTGGGGCCGGACACGGTTTACGTGTTGCCGGCTTCATGTTTTTCCATCATCTCCGGGCCTTACCCCATGAGTGAACTGAAAGCGAGTATTGTGCACACCGTTTTTGCGGCAGCACCCGCCACTGCCACCGGCGTACGGGCTGCGCTCGACCGGGAGGGCAAAAAAGCCACCACGGTCGCTATCCTTGCCGGTGACGGCGGCACGTTTGACATCGGCTTGCAGGCGCTTTCCGGCGCAGCGGCGAGGGGTGAAAATATCCTCTACGTCGTCAACAACAACGGCGCCTACATGAACACCGGCATCCAGACCAGCACCGCCACACCCTACGGCGCCGTGACGACCACCAACGCCGGAGAAGACTACAAAAAAACCTGGCCCAAAGACCTCATGGGCATCATCGCCGCACACAACCTGCCGTATGCAGCCACTGCCTCGCTTGCCTTCCTGGAAGACATGCGCCAGAAAATTCAAAAAGCCAAAGCCACCGAAGGCTTCCGCCTGCTGATGATCGATGGCCCCTGCCCGCCGGGCCACAAATACGAACCGTCACAGTCCATCCAGGTGAGCCGTCTGGCGGTGGAAACGAAGCTATTCCCGTTGTTCGAGGTCGTGCGGCAGCGCTACAAGATCAGCTACTGGCCGCAGAAAAGCGTTCCCGTGGCCGAGTGTCTGAAACACCAGGGCCGTTTCAAATTTCTTTTCCTACCGGAAAACAAACCCCTGCTCGACCACGTGCAGGAACACACGGACGAGACATGGACCCGTTTGATCAAACTGGAAAAAATGGAGGGGATGGAACTGGTGGGGTGATTGGGTCAGAGTGGTTGGAGGTCGGCCGTGGGTATTTTTTTTGATTTAAGATTCTTCGATTTTTGATTTTTGATTTGGGGTACCGTTTTCCAAATGCTTGCCCTTCGTTTCTTTTGCAAATAATCGAGTCAAACCTTTGAAAACCAGTATTTCAATCAAAAATCAAAAATCAAAAATCGAAGAATCTTAAATCAATTCCCTAATCCTTTCAATTCTCACCCCCTCATCAACATCGACGAGTCCCCATAGCTCAAAAACCGGTAGCCGTATTCCAGTGCTGCCCGGTAGATTTCCTTCCAGCTATCACCACCGGTGAAGGCCGACACCAGCAGCAGCAGCGTGCTGCAGGGCTGGTGAAAATTCGTGATCAGCGCATCGACCACCCGGAAGGGGTAGCCCGGCACAATGTAAATCTGCGTGTTGCCGTGCAATTCCTTCAGCCCGTGGCGGGACATGTAATCCAGGATTTTTTCAGCAATCATTTTCAAATCCGGAAGCCCGGCAGGGTCTTGGCTGTAGGGTTCGTATTGTCCGATGTTGAAATCTGCTTCGGGATTTTCGAGCAGCCGCACACCGAACCAGTACAGACTTTCCAGCGTCCGCATGGAAGTCGTGCCCACAGCGACGACTTTCCGGCCTGCCGCCAAGGCCTCCACGTTTTCACGAGTTACGGCCACTTGCTCGGCGTGCATCTCGTGGTCGAGGGCGTTGTCAGCGCTCACCGGTTTGAACGTGCCAGCGGAGACGTGCAGGGTCAGTTCTTCGAGCCGGACACCTTTATTTTTCAAAGATTCAAGTACCGTTGGAGTGAAATGCAGCCCTGCCGTTGGCGCAGCCACCGCACCTTCCCGTTTGCTGTAAACCGTCTGGTAAGTCGAGCGGTCGGAAGCTTCGGCGCTGCGGTTGAGATAGGGCGGGATGGGCATTTCACCGCAAGCCTCCACGATGCGGGCGAAGGGCAACGTGCCGTCCCAGTCGTAGCGGACGGTCTGCTCCGGGCGGCTGGCGAGGGTGGCCCGAAGTGAAATTTTCTGGCCGTCGATGTCCAGTTCCCGTTGCAGCGTCTGGCCGTCTTTCCAGCGTTTCAGGTTGCCGACAGCGCAGGCCCAGGTCGTCGTGCCGGCAGCCCGCATGGCTTGCTCGACGAGGGCCGGTTCGATGGGGTTGAGCAAAAAAGTTTCGATCAAACTACCCGTCTCCTTGCGGAACAGCAGCCGTGCCGGTATCACTTTGGTATTGTTGAAAAACAGCACCTCGTCCCCCCGCAGCAGTTCCGGCAATTCCCGAAAGCGCCGGTGCGCAATTTCACCCCCCTGCCAAACCAGCAGCCGGGAAGCATCCCGCTCCGCCAGCGGGTACTTTGCAATCCGCTCGTCCGGCAGATCGTAGTCGTAGTCGTGGATATTGATCGCAGTTGAAATGGTCATACGTGTGTTTGCGTGTTTTTGTGTTTTTGTGTTTGGGTGTTTGTGTGAGGCTGATTTTCAGTGGTTTAGAATGTAGCTGCGCAAAATTCTCTCATTCCCTCATTCTCTCATTCTCTCATTGCCTGGTCTGCCCGCTGCCCCGTACCACCCACTTGTAGCTCGTCAGTTCCCGCAACGCCATCGGCCCACGGGCGTGCAGTTTCTGCGTGCTGATGCCGATCTCGGCACCGAGGCCAAACTGAGCCCCATCGGTGAAACAAGTGGCAGCGTTCGACAAAACGACGGCGGCGTCCACTTGGTTTAAATATTTCAAAATTGCCTCCTCGTCCTCCGCCACGATGCTCTCCGTATGGTTGGAGCTGTACTGAAAAACATGATCCAGCGCCTCGCCGATCGAGTCCACGGTTTTCACCGACAGGTTCATCGAGAGGAACTCCGTACCGAAGCTCTCCGGCGTGGCCCGGTGCAGCAACCCGCTGTCGTAGCTGTTTTTTAAAACATCAAATGCCCGCTCGTCGGCATAAACGCCGCATTGAAATTCCGAATCGAAACCCTGCAAAATCGCCGGCAGATCGACCAGCCGCTCCCGGTGGATCAGCAGCGCATCCAGCGCATTGCAGACGCTCACCCGGCGGGTTTTTGAGTTGCGCACGATGTCCGTAGCTTTTTTCAAATCGGCGCTGCGGTCCACGTACACGTGCACGATGCCTGCGCCCGTTTCGATCACCGGCACTTTGGCATTTTCCCGCACAAAATTAATCAGGCCCTGGCTCCCCCTGGGAATGATCGTGTCGATGTGGCGGTCAGCTTCGAGGATGTATTTCAGCGACTCCCGCTCGCTGGGGGCGAGGTACACGAGTTCAGGCAGGCCGTGGGCAGCGAGTGTTTTTTTTATCAAACCTACGATGGCGATGTTGGAAAAATGCGCATCCCGGCTGCCCTTCAGCACGCTGGCGTTACCGGATTTGAAACACAGCGAAAACACGTCGAACGTCACGTTCGGCCTCGACTCGAACACGATGCCGATGATGCCCAGCGGCACGGTGACTTTTTTGAGTTCGAGGCCGTTGGGCAGGGTGCGTTCCTCCAGCGTCAGGCCCAGCGGGGAGGGTAGCGAGGCCACGTTGCGGATGTCCCCGGCGATGGCGGCGACCCGTGCTTCGTTGAGCAGCAGGCGGTCGTACTTCGGGTCGGCGGGGTCCATGCGTTCCAGGTCTTTTTTGTTTTCGGTTAAAATATGCGGGGTTTCGGCCACGGCGAGGTCCGCCAGGTCGAGCAGCACGGCGTTGATTTTTGCCTCGGTGATGGAGGAGAGTTGGCGGGCGTCATGCCGCAGTTGGTCCAGATTTTTAAGGATGGATGCTTGCATAGATATTTTTTTAAACAGCCCTCGTGACAGGATTGGACCACGGATTAGGCGGATTGGGCGGATTGACACGGATTTTAGGGACGTTTCAGTTAAAAAATCCGTGTCAATCCGTCCAATCCGTCCAATCCGTGATCCAATCCTCCTAATGTCAAGTCAATATATCAAAAGATAATCGTAGTGAATCAACTCCTTCCCTCCCTTCACGCCGATCAATGATTTCAACTTCTTCGATCCGTAAGCCGCCACGCCGATGCCCAGCAGTTGGCCCAACTCATCCTCGATGCCGATCACGTCGCCTTTTTTAAATTTCTTTTTAATGGCTGAAACGCCCACCGGCAGCAGGCTCGCCACGCTTGTTTCACTTTTTAAAATATGGGCGGCGCCGTCGTTCACCACGACCCTCGCTTCGGCGATACCGTCGTTGTGGGCCATCCAGTGTTTTAGGCCGGAGCGTTTTTTACCGGCGGGGAAGTGGCTGCAAATCGTTGGGTTTCCGGCGAGCACCTCCGGCAGACGGCGTTTTTTGCCGTTGGCAATGAACGTGTGGATACCCAGCCGGGCCGATTGCTGGCAGATGCGCAGTTTGGTGAGCATGCCGCCCCGCCCGAAGCTCGACCGGCGGGTGGTGACCTTGCTGAAAACCGCCTCGTCGGACGGGTCGATGACCGGGATGACCTGGCCGTTTTCATCCAAAACCCCGTCCACGTTGGAAAGGATGACGAGCGCATCAGCGTTGACCAGCGAAGCTGTCAGTCCGGCCAGTTCGTCGTTGTCGGTGAACATGAGTTCGGAGATGGAGATGACGTCGTTCTCGTTGATGACGGGCACGATGTTGTCCCGCAGCAGCGCCAGCAGGCAGCGTTTCATGTTGATGAAATGCTCCCGGTCCCGGAAATCCTCCTTCGTGGCCAACACCTGGGCGCAGAAAATGCCTTCCTCCCGGAACATTTCGGTGTAAATTTTCATCAATTCCACCTGCCCGACGGAGGCGAATACCTGCCGTTTGGTGACCGGGTTGAGCTTGTCCGGTAGCGTGAGGATGGACCGGCCTGCACCCACCGCCCCCGAACTGACGAGGATGATCTCCTGTCCGGCGGCTTTGGCCTGCGCAATTTGACCCACCAGATCCCGGATGAGGGCCGTGTCGAGCGTGCCGTCCTGCTGGGTGAGCACATTCGTACCGACTTTGACGACGATGCGGGTGAAGGACATGTGATGTTGTTTTATTAGCTATTGGCTTTTAGCCAACAGCCAAAAACCAACAGCATGCAGTAAAACAAAGCCGCAAAGAAACGGCCAATCGCACTAAAATGCCAAGCGGAGAGGGCGAAGGTTAGCGCTGTTTTACAGCCGCCAAATGCCAACTTCTGGCAAAAATGAAGAAAAATCTATCTGTGTTTTGTGTCCTTGCCCAGACATTCTACTTTTGATCAAATATCCCCGCCAAGTCGAATCATCACCTGTAAATTGTTAATGTATGCAATCAAGAATTATTACACCATTGGTTCTTTTGTTCCTGTTTTTTACCGGTTTTGCGCAAGCGCAACACTCGGTGGCAAGGCAATGGAACGAAGTACTGCTCGATGGCATCCGGTCGGATTTCGCCAGGCCAACCGTGCATGCCCGCAACCTTTTTCACATCTCGGCAGCCATGTACGATGCCTGGGCGGCTTACGATACTATCGCCGAGCCGTTTTTGCTTGGGAAAACGGTGGCAGGGTTTACTTGTGCCTTTGACGGTGTGCCCGCTCCGTCAGATGTAACAGCGGCGAGAAAAAAGGCCATTAGTTTCGCTGCGTACACCTTGCTGCGACACCGGTTTCAGACCTCGCCGGGTGCTGTGAACCTGTTCACTGAGGCGGATTTCAAAATGGCTCAGTTAGGGTATGATAAAAATGTGGTTTCCACAAATTATGCATCCGGCGACCCGGCCATGCTGGGCAACTACATTGCGCAGCAGTACATTGAATTCGGTTTGCAGGACGGTTCGAACGAAGGTTTGGGCTACGCCAACCTTTACTACCAGCCGGTAAACCCGCCCCTGGTGATCGAGCTGCCGGGCAACCCGGATTTTGCTGATCTTAATCGCTGGCAACCACTCACGCTTGATGTTTTCATCGATCAGAGCGGCAACGTAATTCCATTCAACACTCCTGATTTTTTGAGCCCCGAATGGGGCAATGTCGTGCCGTTTTCTTTAACGTCTGACGATCTGACCATTCACGAGCGGGACGGGCATGAGTACTGGGTTTACCACGACCCCGGCCCACCGCCGTTCCTCGATACGCTGACAGGTGGAGGTATGTCTGATTATTACAAATGGGGCTTCGAACTCGTCTCCATCTGGTCGAGCCACCTGGAGGCGGACGACACGGAAATCTGGGATATTTCACCGGCTTCTATCGGCAACATTCAAACGTACCCGACGAATTTTACGGAATACCAGCAATTCTACGACCTGATCGGTGGCGGCGACCCCAGCCCCGGACATCCCGTAAACCCGAAAACCGGCCTGCCCTACGATCCGCAGCTCGTTCCTCGTGGTGACTACGCCCGTGTGCTGGCAGAATTTTGGGCCGATGGCCCTGACTCTGAAACACCGCCGGGTCACTGGTTTACGATTTTAAACTACGTCAACGATCATCCCGATTTTGAAAAAAGATACCGGGGCCAGGGGCCCATCATCAATGACCTGGAGTGGGATGTGAAGGCTTACTTCGCCCTCGGCGGCGCCATGCATGACGTGGCGATTTCGGCCTGGGGCATCAAGGGCTGGTACGATTACATCCGGCCCGTGTCGGCCATTCGCGGCATGGCGGAGCTGGGTCAAAGTTCCGACCCCAACCTGCCCAATTACCACCCCGGCGGCCTGACGCTCGTGCCCGGCTACGTGGAACTCGTGGAACCCGGCGACCCGCTGGAAGGTGACAGCCTCCAGAACATTGGAAAGGTCAAACTCTACGCCTGGCGTGGGCCCGACTACATTAACTTCCCGCAATTCGATGTGGCCGGCGTGGGTTGGATTTTGGCTGAAAACTGGTGGCCGTACCAGCGTCCGTCGTTCGTGACACCGCCGTTCGCCGGGTACGTTTCCGGTCACTCGACCTACTCACGGGCGGCCGCCGAATTGATGACGGCGCTCACCGGCGATGCGTATTTTCCCGGCGGCATGGGCGAGTTTATTTGTCCCAAAAATGAATTTCTCGTTTTCGAAGACGGTCCCAGTCAGGATGTCGTTCTCCAATGGGCGACCTACCGGGATGCTTCCGATCAGTGCAGCCTTTCCCGCATCTGGGGCGGCATTCACCCGCCTGCCGACGACATTCCCGGTCGTTTCATAGGGATGGAAATCGGGGTGGAGGCTTTCAATTATGCGGAAACTTATTTTTTCAAAGACGAAGACGGCGACGGATTTTACAACTACGTGGATTGCGACGACAATAACGCCGCCGTAAATCCGGACGCTGTGGAGGTTTGTGATGGCATCGATAATAATTGCGATGGATCAGTGGATGAGGGGCTCACTGTCAGCACCTACTACCTGGATAGCGACGGGGATGGATTTGGTGATGAAAACGTGACCATTGATACTTGTGCCGAAACTCCTCCTGCCGGTTACGTCGCTAACGCCATGGATTGTGGCGATACCAATGATTTGCAGTATCCCGGAGCTGTTGAACTCTGCGACGGCGTGGATAATAACTGCGATGGAATCGTGGATAATACTTCCATCTTTTTCGTGTACTACGAGGATGCTGACGGCGACGGCTTCGGCTCCCCGGTGATGACATTTGATACTTGTGCCACCAATCCGCCGGCCGGTTTTGTGGCCAACGACCTCGATTGTGATGATACGAACCCGAATATCAATCCGAATGCAGTGGAAGTATTGGACAGCCTCGACAACGACTGCAACGGCCTCGTGGACGACGGCATCAGCGCCACACACGATATTTCACAAAAACCGGTCAAAATCTTCCCGAATCCCTCGCACGACCGGGTGACGATCCAGTACGAATTCACCGGCCGCCTGACGGCGCAGGTTTTCCGGACGGACGGCACGATGGTCAGCTCGCAGGCGCTTGATTTTGCGGGCGGGCTGGCACAGTTGCGTTTGGATGAAATGCCGCAGGGCGTGTACTGGATTTCGGTGAGCGATGCGGAAGGGAGAAGGTTGTTTGTGGAAAGGGTGGTGAAAATTTGAGGGGCGTTGGTTTGAGGGTTTAAAAATTCAGGGGTTCAACGGCGCACTGCCACCGATTGAACCCCTGAACTTTTTAAAACAGTTAAAAACCGCTGGTAATGAAGTTTTTCTAATGAAAGATTACGTCAGCAGTAAATCAAAACATCTGCTTTTTATCGTCAACGATTACCGTCTATCATGAGCCAAGTAGCGCCCAGGGTTCCTGCTTCGCCCTGCACCGCCACTCGATAAACGCCAGGCTGCAGGTGGTGCCTGAAAGTCAGTGTCTCGCCCGCCGCATGGATTTCCCGTTGTGCCAGCCTGCCTTGCGCATCAAAGACGCTGATGATGAGTTCGCCGCCGGTGCTGATACCGGGCGAAAACTTCAGTGTCAGGTCAGGCCCGGTAGCAGGGTTGGGGTATAGTTCGAAACCCGCTGGCTGGTTGGAGAACAAGTCTCGCAGGCCGCTCACCACGGCGTAATCGAAAGCCATATCGCTTACATCGCCTACGGTACTCGAGCTCAGGTAATCCTCCGGAGCGAAATAGCTTTCTTTTTCGGAACCATCGGTGTTGCAGCGCTGCACTACATCATCGAGCCAGAGGGACCAATACACCTTGTTGTTGGCTGTATCCACTTCGATACCGAGTGGAGTTTTGCTGCCGAGTTCGGCGATGACCTCCCGGTCCGAGCCATCGAAGCCGGCTTTATAGACTTTCGAAGCCTCTCCGAATGAGCCGCTCGTCACCCAATAGATTTTACCTTCCGACGGATGGATAGCCAGGTCGAGGCAGCTTTCATCGAAAGTGTTGGCTGCTTCGAAAGAACCGACGCCGGAGCCGTCGAGGTCGGCGTAGTAGATACTATTGAGATATTCATGTGTCCAGAACATCCGGTTGCCTGCCGGATCGAGGGTGATACCTTTAGGAGCATTGCTACCGTTAAGGTCGAGAACCACACCGGGATTGGAGCCGTCCAGCCCGGCACGGCGGATGCTGACGTCGGGGTATTTGCCCGAAGTCCAGTAGATGTGCAGGTTTTGCAGGTCGAGCGCCAGTTGGCGGGGCTGGCCGGCGTCCGCAGTGGCCACGATGGTTTCGAGGCCGGTGCCGTCGAGGTTGGTGCGGATGATGGCCGGACTGCCGCTGCCCAGAAATACATCGGTGGCGTAGTAGATTTTTTCGCCTACTGGATCAAGGGCAAAGCCCCAGAGTTTGCCTTGCACGTTAGGCGTAATTTCCTGGATATCGCCGAAGCCATCACTCGTGCGCCACGAGCGCTGCGTGAAGCTGTCGAGCCAGTAGAGCTTTTGGGCGCCTGCGCTGAGGGCAGCGATGAAAAATAGAACGAGAAGTAAAAGTTGTTTCATGAGTTTGGATGGTTTTGTGAATTTGTTAAAATGGTTATTGTTATTATTTGCTTTTTTATCCGAAATCTCCAGCTTCTGACAGCAGACTTAAGTACTATCAGGACGGTTGCCGAATCGTACTATTCGTGCAATACCGGTAATACGCAGAACTGGCAGTTGACGAGGCGCAGCCTGTCAGCTTGTCAATGGTTTCCGGACTTGTTTTTATCCCCAAATAGTTTTAGAAAAAAGAAAAAGGCAAGCTCCTTAATGTACTTTGGATTTGGCTGCCTTTTGGAGTATGGAACAAATGTAGAAGGTTTTTTTTTTTTTTTTTTTACTACTGAGCTGTGAAAAATTTGATGTCTAAGTTGCAAAATCGGCATCTACTAAGGTAGGTGTGAGTTTGGGTTTTCAATCGGTAGCCTTCCACCCAACTGGCCGTTTGGCAGATTTCAATTAGTTTTATTGCCAAAAATCAGAAATACCCAACAGAGGGCCAAAAGTTTGAAACATGAAATTTCATCTCCTCCTCGCTTGTTGTTTTTTCGGAATGAGCCTCATCGCCCAGCGCACCATTACCGGGCTGGTGCTGGATGAAAAAGGCGAGCCGATGCCCGGCGCCTGGGCCAGCCACCGGGAGTATCCAACCAATGATGAAGTGGCCTGGGTCTCACTGGAAGGAACCTACTCGCTCACCGTGCCCGAAGATTGCGAAAAACTGTACTATTCCTTCGAGTGGTTATTTGAAGCGCCGTTGGGCGAATCCGATACGTTGAACGTCGTTTTGGTGTATGGGTACTACGATGAACTGAAGCAGGCTGACAAACCCTGTCAGCGTGAATACCCCATCAGGGTTTCAGGGGCAGCGAAACTGGAGGATAAGCAAGTCAAATGCACCGTCCAGGTCAAAAACACCGGGGTCAGTGTTGAAACGGATGCCCGGGGTAACTTTTCTCTGATCGTGCCGCCCATGCAGGATGTTCTGGTGTTTTCAGCTGACCGGCATGTGACTGCAGAAATCCGTCTCGCCGAAATGCAGCCGGTGTACATACCCATGCGGATGCACCTTAAAATGGAAAAGAAAAGGAAGTGGTGGCAGATTTTTAAGCGGAGAAAATGATTACCGGCCTAAACCCATATCGCTAACGTCTTCGAAGTGAACAAACCCATCAGTTAGTCCAACTCGCCGGCCTGATGAAAAAACCGGAAGTGCAGAAAAAACTATGATTCGAAAGCGATCCTGACAAAATCCCCGATCCGTCTGGCACTTTCAATGGCTTTTTCTGCATCTGCTTTTTCTAACTCCATTGCGAAAGGATACCTGACGTTAACGCCATAATCTGTGAGTTCGAGGCAATCATTTTGAATATTACCAAAAGACGGATCGAACCCTTCGCATAATCTATTCAACAGCGTTAAGTCATGAGTTTTTCTGACAGCTTCTCCCTGAAAAGCGAGGTAGCCTTTCAGGTGTTTCTCGGCAGCTTGCTGGCAATGATAACAGATAATTTCAACCGGCAACGGATGCATGCTGCAAAGGTACTCCGCCGATTGGAGATCCATCTCAGCTACCCTGAACCATTCCTGTGCTACTTCCCGGTTGCTCATACAGTTTAATTCCCTGTGTAAGGATTTTATGTTCTAATGTGCTGGGGATGCTCGCCCTCTGGTCAAATTCATTTTGTTCGAAAACCAAAATATCAAGGGGAAAGGAAATGACATCTGCCAACTCCCGCCGGATATCGCGCATCCATTCTATTTTTCGCCTGCCTGCCAAATCCATTATGACACAGATATCCAGATCACTTTCCTCATCGGGATGGCCGTAGGCATGACTACCAAAAACAAAGACTTGTTTGGGCTTGAAACGCCTAGACAATATGTCTCTCAGTTGCTTCAGTTCATTCGAAAATGTCAAACTTGTTGTCATTAAAAAATGGATTTGATTGCAAGATAAGGATTTAGGATGAAATCAGATGACTACCCCGTTTCCCCAATGTGCCTGCCGCCCGCTGGATCAAATCTCCTCCATGCTCTCTTCCCTTTATGCTCGTTAAAGCCCGTGCGCTGTCCGGCAGACTCTTTCGGAAGCGGGAACACTGGGCTGATGTGCCCCGTGGACTAAATACTGGGAAACTACCCCGCCAAAATCCCCTTCCACTTCGCATGCTCCCAAATCTCCCCCGATTTTTTAATCAAAACCGCTTCCACGCCGGTGCACTCGTTGATGAGCCGGGTGGCCCGGCGGGCGTTGGCCGTGTTGCGGGTGTGGCGTATGTAGATCGTGTCGATGCGGTCGGGAAACTCGGCAGCGAGGGTGAGGTAGATATCCGTGTCCTTGCCCGCCGTGTCGCCGAGCATGATAAAACGCAGATCGGGGAAGGTTCTCAAAATATGCGCAATCGTGTAGAGCTTGTGCCCCCGGTAGTCCTTCGGGCGGGAGACGGGAAAGAGGCCGTAGTCCCGCAGCATCACCGGGCCTTTAGGCAGTTGGCGCAGGTGCATGAATTGCGTGAGCAGGTCGTACATGTTCCACGGGCTGTCGGAGACATAAAAAACGGGGTTCGGCAGGCCACTGCCCGCAGCGTAGAAAGCTTGCAGCAGATCGACCATGCCCTCCACGGGGTGGCGCTGGTGGGCATTTTGAAAAAACGTGACGTACAGCATTTTCAAAAAAAGCCGGGAAGTGACGTGCGTGCGCAGCACCGTGTCGTCCACGTCGCTGATGACGCCGAGCACGGGCCGGTGGGCTGGGTAGAGGATGTCAGCCGTAGTGGAGAGCTGCGGAGTGGGGCGGCCGGGTGTTTCGAGCAGTTCGACGGTGGCGTTCAGCCAGTGGTGGCCGGGCGTTTCGGGCGGTTGCCAGGCGGCGTCGATGGTGAAATAGCCTTCCCTGTCCGTGATCGTTTCAAAATAATTTTCGCCCAGGCGCACGCCCACTTTGGCGCCGGGTATTTCGTCGCTTTCGAAGCGCTTGAACGAGTTGACAATGTTGCGCCAGGCGCCCTGGGTATTTGAAATGGAAATGCCTTCGTCTTCGAGTACCCGGCCTTTCAGGAACAGCCGCTCGCTGCTGGCGTAACCACGGTAGGGTTGGATCATGAGCGGGTCGCCCTGTCTGGACCGGGAAAAGAATTTTCTGAATCTGCTGTCGCTCATGCCTGGTAAAATGTTTTTTTCTGATCTAAAATTTAGCGGTAAAAATGTAAAAAAGCGATGAGTTTCATCAGCAGTGCCGGGATTGTTGTCACAACCTCTCCACCTGGTCGCACAGCCGCTGAACGATCAGGTTCACGATGCGGCGGCTAAGCTCCGATTCTTCGGCGGTGAAGGTTTCCCATTCTTTTTGGGTAAAATGTCCGGCGACGAGGCCGGTGAGGAAGTTCCTGAATTTCAGATCTTTACGCACGCTGTGATCAATCCATTCGAGGCGTTTTGGTGGTTTCAGTTTGTAAAATTCGCCTTTCCTTTTTTGGATGTAACTTTTAAAAACGGCCAGCAGCAGGTCGTTTTGCAGTTTCAAAATTGGGCGTAGGGTTTCATTTTGAAATTGCTCAGCCGTGCTGGTCATTTGTTCCTGCTGGATGGCAGGGATTTCCGGGCGTAGTTCCCGGAGGGCTGTGTCTCGATTTTTTGTCATGCCTGCTTAACATTTCTCATTGTTTCCTGTTTACGTTTCGATTATTTTACCTTCGGAAAAATTTTACACCTCGCATGCTGCATTTTCAAACTTACCGGATTCATGATGATGCGCCCTGGCTGGTTTTCATCCACGGGGCGGGTGGCGCCATTGCCACGTGGAAGTACCAGACGGAAGCTTTCAAACCGTTTTTCAATCTGCTGCTGCTCGACCTGCGGGATCACGGCCTTTCAAAAAATGTGGAGCCGTCGTTCCAGAGCTACAATTTCGACATCGTCTGCGACGACATTCTGGAAGTGCTCGATCATTTGAAAATCGATCATGCGAATTTCATTTCTCTTTCGCTCGGCAGCGCCATCCTTCAGCGCCTCGATGAGCGGCGGCCTGAATTAATTGATAAAATGGTGATGGCCGGCGGCATCTTCCGTGCGACGCTGCGGATGCGATTTTTGATCAATATTTCACAGTTCCTCAATAAAATCCTCAGCTATTCACAGATCTACACGCTGTTTTCGCTGATCATTTTACCGAAAAAAAACCACCAGAAATCAAGGCGCATTTACCGCCTGCAAGCCAAGCAACTCACGCAGACCGAATACATGAAATGGATCGGGCTGTACGGTGAATTTTTCAAGGTGCTGGATGAATATTTCCACCGGAAACTCAAAAAAGTGAGCCTGGTGGTGATGGGCGCCGAAGACCACGTTTTTTTCAAAGCAGCCAAACGCTTCGTTGCGAAGCAGGAAAAAGCCCGGCTGGTGGTGTTTGAAAAATGCGGCCACATCTGCAACATCGAGCAGTGGCAGCATTTCAACGAGGTGGCGTTAAAATTTCTCCGTGGCGAAGGACAGCTTACCCAATCTTCTGCAACACCGGGCTGAACACTGCCGACATCACCAGCACCCGGTCGCCAACGGCCAGCTCCCGCACTTCCTCTTCGGCCGCTACGACCTTCAGCAGGTTGTTGCCGATGAGCACGGACACGACATAGATCACGTCCTCCCGTTCGATGTTGAGGACTTCGCCGGTGAGTTGGAATTTGTTGCCGGCCTGCCGGTCAGAGAAGATTTTCAGCGGCGTACCCTGCCGGGTAATGCGCCCGTTTTCCAAAACGATAATTTGATCCGACATTTTTAAAACCTCACTCACGTCGTGGCTGACGAGCAGGGTGGTGAGGTTAAATTGCCGGTGAACCTTCAGCAGGTAGTCCTGTAATTTGATGCGCATGGAGGCGTCAAGGGCGGAGAGCGGCTCGTCGAGCAGCAGGATTTCGGGCCGCCGGACGAGCGCCCGGGCCAGCGCCACCCGCTGTTTCTGACCGCCGGAGAGGGTGTCCGGTTTGCGGTGTTGAAGGTCGCCGAGTTCGATGGTGTCGATCAATTCGGCGACGATGGCGGGGTCCTGTTTTTTTACCAAAGCAAACTCAAGGTTCTCCTTCACGGTCATGTTGGGGAAGAGGGCGTAGTCCTGAAAAACCAGGCCGATGCTGCGTTGCTGCGGCTTCCGGTCCATTTTTTTATCGCTGTCAAACCAGGTTTGCCCGTTCACTTCGACGCTACCGCCATCGGGCCGCAGCAGCCCGGCGATCATGCGCAGGATCGACGTTTTTCCCGCTCCCGACGGTCCGTAGAGCGTGACGAGCGAGCCTGTTTCGATCGTGGCATCCACGTCGAGGAGCATTTCACCGCCGGAGGCTTTGAGTTTTTTGCGAAGCGTGAGCTTAATCATTGCAATCGTCGATGGCTTATGATTTAAGATCGCAGATTACATGATTTTTGATTTAAGATGGTTGGGCGATGACCAAAAATCAAAAATCTGATATCATGTAATCTGCAATCTTAAATCAACAGATTTTACTTCCAGAATTTCTTCAAATACTGCCCATTCACCACGTACACCGCCAGCAAAATCACGAAGGTGACGGAGAACAGGATGAGCGAATACGCATTGGCGGCGGCGTAGTTCAGGCTTTCTACCTCGTCGTAGATGGCGATGGAGGCCACCTTCGTCCGGCCGGGAATGTTGCCGCCGATCATCAGCACCACGCCGAATTCGCCGACCGTGTGGGCGAATGCCAGCACGATGCCGGAGAGCAGCGAGGGCTTGATGTTGGGCAATAAAATTTTAAACAGCGTCGTCCATTTCGACTTGCCCAACACCCACGATGCCTCGCTGAGCGATGGCGGCAGGTTGCGAAAACCCGCCTGGATCGGGTAAACCATAAACGGCAGGCTGTACAAAATCGAGCCGGCCACCAGCCCTTCGAACGAAAAAACCAGCCGCAGCCCGAACATTTCCTCCAGCGTTTGCCCCAGCGCATAATTCGGGCTGAAGGCCACCAGTAGGTAAAATCCCAGCACCGTTGGCGGTAGCACCAGCGGCATGCTGACGAGGGTCTCCACGACCGGCTTCATCTTCGCACGGGTGAACGCCAGCCAGTACGCCAGCGGCACCGACAGCACGAACAGGATGGCGGTGGTGATCAGCGCCAGCTTGAAAGTGAGGGTGATGGGAGTCCAGTCGGTCATGGCTTAGGAATTGGTGAATTAGTGAATTGGTGAATTGGGGGGAGACTGCTTTTGATTTATGATTCTTCGATTTTTGATACTTGATTTTTGATTTTTCCGCTGCCTACTCGCCTACTGCTTACCGGCCTACTTCCAACATCAGTTCGTTCGTTTTAACCATGGCCAGCACGTCGTCGCCGGGCTGCAATTCCAGTTGGCGGACGGCGGCGGAGGTGATGATGGAAACGATGCGACCTTCAGCATGTTGCATCACCAGCCGGCTGAGCAGTTCGCCCTGCTCGATGGCGAGGATCGTGCAGGGGAAGCGGTTTTGCAGACTGATGGCGTGATCCTGGTTTTTACCTAAAATCACTTCGGTTTCCTTGAACATCACGTCCACAATATTGCCTTCCCGCAGCCAGGGCGCCTGCTCCGGCGACTCGATGACGACGGCTTTCAGCGAAGTTTCGCCCACTGCAAGGTGAACCAGCGAGAGGTTGCCGTGGACTTTGACTTCGGTTATTTTTCCTTTTAAAATATTCATCCTCAGTGTTTTACCTCATACCCATACGCCTGTAAAATCTGTTTGGCTTTTTCAGAAAACAAAAAACGGTAAAATTCCAGTGCTTCTGCTTTTGCCTTGCCGTTTCGTTGAATGACGACAGCGCCCTGGGCAATGGGCGTGTAAGCCGTTTCATCTACCTCAATCCAGCGGCCCTGCGTTTTCATTTCCGTGGATAAAACAACGGATTTTGCGGTAAAACCTGCATCTGCCGTTTTTGAAATGATGAACTGGTTGGTTTGTGAAATGCTTTCGCCGTACACCAGTTTGGGTTCCGTTTTTTCAAAAATACCAAAATGCCGCATGGCTTCCACGGTTGCCGAGCCGTAGGGCGCTGTTTTCGGGTTGGCGATGGCGATGTGGCGGACGTCGTTCTGCGTGAGTCGTTCGGGGGTGGGTTCGAGGTCGCTTCTGAGCGTCCAGAGCACGAGTTTGCCGTAGGCGTAAACTTCCGGTGGGCCGGTGGTCAGGCCGTTTTTGTGAAGCTCTTCGGGGTAGGTCATGTCGGCGGAAACGAAGACATGGAAGGGGGCGCCTTCCCGGATCTGGGCGGTGAGTTTGCCGGAGGAACTCAGCACGGTTTCGCAGGGGATGCCGGTTTCTTTTTCAAATGTGGCGACCAATTCCTGCATGGCGAATTGCACGTTAGCGGCCGTGGCGATGACGAGCGCCTGCGGCTTGCGGTTTTCACAGGAAACCATCGAGAGCAGGAGGAGGAAAAGTGGGATAGATCGCATGAAGTCAGGTTTTGAAAATCTTCGGATGCGCTGTAAAGGTAGGGTAAATCCCCTGTTGCCGGACGGCAAATAATACGCACAAAACTCAGGTTTTTTCGTGTCGAAAATCATTGCCTGGCAACGGCTGGCGAGCCACCTTGGCAGACAATTTCAAAAAAAATCTTTCAATCATGAACCAGCCTGATAAAAAAAAGGAAGGCCTGCGCAAAGCGGCACTCCACTACCACGAGTTTCCCCGCCGTGGCAAAATTGAAGTCAATTCAACCAAGCCCTGCGTCACACAGGACGATCTCTCCCTCGCCTACACGCCCGGCGTAGCCGAGCCTTGTCTCGAAATCGCCCGTGACCCGTCGCTCGCCCGGCGGTATACCTCCAAGGGCAATCTTGTCGCTGTACTCAGCAACGGCACTGCTGTGCTCGGTCTTGGCAACATTGGCGCACTGGCCGGCAAGCCGGTGATGGAGGGCAAGGGTGTTTTATTTAAAAGATTCGCCGACATCGACGTGTTCGACATCGAAGTGGACTCGGAGGACCCCGAAGAAGTCATTCGCACGGCGAAGAGTATTGCTCCCACTTTCGGCGGCATCAATCTTGAAGACATCAAGGCGCCGGAATGTTTTTACATCGAAGAAACGCTGAAACGGGAGCTTGACATCCCCGTTTTCCACGACGACCAGCACGGCACGGCGATCATCTCCGGCGCTGCGTTGATGAATGCGCTCGAACTGACTGGCAAGGATATTTCAAAAGTGAAAATCGTGGTGAGCGGGGCCGGTGCTGCGGGCATCGCCTGTGCTAATTTTTACATCGCACTCGGCGCCACACTCGAAAATATTTTGATGACCGACAGCAAAGGCGTGCTTTGGGAAGGCCGGGGCGATGAAAACCGTAACAAGTACAAGCAGAAGTTTTTCAGAAAAACAGAAGCCAGGGAACTCGGCGACGCTGTGCGTGGAGCGGATGTGTTCTGCGGCGTATCGATGGCCGATGTACTCAAGCCAGAGATGGTCAGACTGATGAACGAAAACCCGGTCATTTTCGCCATGGCCAATCCCGACCCGGAAATCACCTACCCGCTCGCCAGGCAGACCCGCCCGGATGCCATCGTAGCCACAGGCCGCAGCGACTACCCCAACCAGGTGAACAACGTGCTCGGCTTCCCCTTCATCTTCCGGGGAGCACTCGACGTGGAAGCCACCCACATCAACGAGGAGATGAAACTGGCCGCCGCCTACGCCCTGGCCGACCTTGCGAAGCAGGAAGTGCCTGATTCAGTGAAACGTGCCTACGACGACATGACGCTCGGCTTCGGACCGGATTACATCATCCCGAAACCGTTCGACCCACGGGTACTGGTTTGGGCCTCCTCGGCAGTGGCGGAAGCGGCCATGCGCACGGGCGTTGCCCGCAAGCCGGTGGATATTGAAAAATACAAGGAATCGCTGAAGGACAAGGTGGACTGGTCACGGGAGTTCATGCGCAACATTTACGTTTCAGCACAAAAAGATCCCAAGCGCATCGTGTTCCCGGAAGGCGACGATCCGAAAATCATCTGGGCAGCCAGCGAAATCGTGCAGGAAGGCTACGCCAAGCCGATTCTTTTGGCTAAAAACAAGGAGGAGCTTTTGAAAAAATTCGAAGAACTCCACCACGATCCCGAAGGCATCGAGATCATCGAGCCGAAAAACTGGCCCTACCGTGAGGACTACGTCAACGAATATTTCCGCCTGCGGCAACGCAAGGGAAAAACCAGGGGTGGCGCCACGATCAGCTTGAAAAATTATTTCTACTTCGCCACGATGATGGTGGAAATGGGTCACGCCGATGCCATGGTGGCCGGCGTTTCGGTGCATTATCCCGAGGTGCTGCGGCCTGCCCTGAAAATCATCGGGCCGAAAAAAAGCGGCAAACTCGTGGCAGGCATGTACCTGGTACAGCACGAGCGCAAGAGCTACTTCTTCGCCGACGCCGCCGTCAACATCAACCCGACGGCGGAGCAATTGGCTGAGATCACGCTCATGGCGGCCGAAGAAATGGAACGGATGCACATGGAGCCCCGGGTGGCCATGCTGTCGTTCTCCAATTTCGGTTCCGTTCGTTCGCCCGAAACGGAGAAAATCAGGGAGGCTGTTGAGTTGGTACGCCGGCGCCGCAGCGACATTCCGGTGGACGGCCCCGTACAGCCCGATGTGGCGCTTAACCAGGAATTGCTGGACGAGCACTACCCATTCGCCGACATCAAACGTAGGCCAAACCTGTTGATTTTCCCAAACCTCGATGCCGGTAACATCAGTCTGCGACTGGTGCGGCACCTGAGCAATGCTAACTCCATCGGGCCGATCATCGTCGGTTTGGCGAAGCCAATTCACTTGCTGCCAAGAGGGACGGAGGTAACAAACATCGTTAATCTGGCGGCTATTGCCTGTGTGGATGCCCAACAGGTCGATACGTTGGTGATGGCCTGAAAGGCAGGCCGGAAGCGGGTTTAGCCGTAAAAACGGCTCGTGAAAACCAACGCAAAAAACGCCTTGCAAACAGCTGCTGCAAGGCGTTTTTGATTTTCTCTTTCAGGAAGACAAGCGAAATATTCCGTTCAATTATTTCTGAGGCGTAGGACGCAGGAACTTGCGCTCCTTGATACGTGATTTTGCGCCGATAGCACCACGCAGGTAGAACAACCTTGAACGGCGAACTTTACCACGCTTCAGTATTTCAATTTCAGCGATTGCAGGCGAAGTGAACGGGAAAATACGCTCAACGCCGATGCCACTGGAAATTTTACGAACCGTGAAAGTTTTCGTAGCGCCGGTGCCTTTGATTTGAATGACGTTTCCTTTGAAAACCTGGATACGCTCCTTGTTTCCCTCGATGATGCGGTAGCTCACTGCAACTGCATCGCCGGAGCGGAATTTTGGAAAATCAATTTTCTTCGCTACTTGTTCCTGAACGTATTTTATGGCGTCCATTTTTCTGCTATTTATGGTTGTTAATTTTTAAAGAGGCGCAAAGGTAAGGATTTTTTTTTCTGAAGGAATATTTTTATCAAAATCTGTTGAAAAATATTGAGCCTTTGTGTGATTTCAAGACCTCGTGTGCTTGCCAAGTACTTGAAAATCAACTTTCAGTAAAAAAAATTACCTCAGCAGGGTTGCATACCCCCGGTACTCAAATCGCTTGCCCCGGGGCTCGGTAAATGTTACCACGCAGACGTAAACCCCGTTTTGAGCAAACCGCCCGGTGTTGTTCACCCGTCCGTTCCAGGGTTCGTCCATGCTGGTTGTTTCAAAAATCAGATCGCCGAAACGGTTCCAGATTTCCATTTTAAAATCGGTAACGCCCCGGGTGTAGCCGGTCCCCTGGAAGTAGTCATTTACCGTGTCTTCGTTGGGGGTGAATGCATTGGGAAGGAAAAATGTCACTTTCGGTTCCACATCCACAATCTGTATCATGGTGTCCTGGCATTTTTCGGGATGCGTGATGATGAGCATGATTTCCTGAATGCCGGTGTCGGGCAAGGAGTAAGTGAAGTCGGGTTCCTGCGCTATCAGCCTGCCGTCGAGGTACCAATCCCAATGTACTGCGTTGGATGACTGGTCAAAAAAGCTAACCTCCGGGTTGAAATTGTCAGGTTTTTGAGGATCAAAATAAAAATCAGCCACCGGCGGGGAAAGTATCTGTACCAGGTTTTCAAACAAAGTATCGACGTAGCAGCCAATCGGCGAGGTAATTTCGAGGCGGACGTCGTAGGTTCCTTCCTCCCGGTACACGTGGGTCGGGCTGATGTCGCTGCCTGTTTCACCATCGCCAAAATCCCACTCGATCAGGTAAGTTTGGTCGATGGGATTGGATAGGTTGTTGAAAAAAACGGTGGCCGGCGGGCAGCTGACGGTGTCATTCGGTTTGACGAGAATGAGCGCCGGTACCGGTTTGTAAACGACCGATCGCACGGTGTCATCGCTGCAGCCGTTGGCGTCCCAAACTTCCAGTTTCACCGGTACGGTCTTCGGCTGGTCGTAAATGTAGACCGGATTTTTCAATAGCGTGTCGGTGGCGCCGGGTTCAAAAGTCCATTGCCACCTGTCGATCTGCCCCGGCCCGTTGATGAAAGATCCGTCGATAAAATTGACGGGGCCTGCCAGGCAGGTGTCGTAATTATAATCGAAAGAGGCTACGAGTTCCGGATATATTTCAATAAAAATTTTGGCCGAATCGCTGCACTGGGTGTTGGGGTTGAGCAACAGTTGTCCCTGGTAAAATCCTGTTTCAGGGAAATTGATATCCAAATCGTATGAATCGAATACCCAGGTGCTGTCATCTACTTCAAACTCCCAGCGCACATCGTTCACATTCTGTGGGTTGCTGCTGGTGTTTTCAATCTGGATACTCAGGTCGTTACAGTTTTTGATGTAATAGCTTCCATTTTCAATCGTCATCCCCGGGCTCATCAGGTCGGCATCGATGACGGCCTGGCAGTTGGCTACGTTGAACTGAAAATCCCTGCGGACGACGCTCAGCAGCTGGCCGTTGCGGTACTCGCTGATGCAAATTGCCACCACAAACTGGCCAGTGGTCGTTGGCGTTCCGGTCAGCATACCGGTGACCGGGTTGATGGTTACGGCAGGGTTACCCCCCATCGGGTTTAGCGGGCTGTAGGGCGGATTGATAAAACTGGCCGGCTGGTAGGGTGGGGGACAGGCCGGGTTGGGGGTGATGCTGTTACATCCTCCGCCTCCGCCGCCCATGCCGCCGCCAAGCAGGGGAGAGCAGAGTTCGTAAACCAATTGGTCGCCTTCGGCATCGACGGCGCTGTGGTTGTACATCAACGGTTGATTGACGCAGATGACGATGGGGGGGAAATTGTCGTAAACCGGGCTGTTGTTGCACACGGCTTGCGAAGCGGGAGTGATTTCAACCGTAAAAGTTGCGCCTACGTCGCCGGGCGTTTGAATGTTCGTGATGGTAGCATTACGGCAGCAGCGCTGGTAGCTGATGTGGTAACTTTGGGTGGAGGGCCAGTCGGCAAACTGGTAATCAAAAGTGTAAATTCCTTCCTGTACGCAGACGTTTGGCGGCAGTTCGAGGCAGGGATTTTCTGCAGGATCAATGCTGGTGATGGAGTTGGGGCTGACGAAAAGGGTCGTTACCTGGGTGTTTGTTCCTTTGTAAATGGTGAAGGGGGCGTTGAAGTCGAAACCTGCGCCCGTCGGGTCGGTGCAGTCCCGGTACATTTTCATGGTGAAACGGTAATTACCGCCGCCAAGGCATTCGTAGGTCAAAACGCCACCGATAATATGTTTGGCAAAAGTGGGGACCTGCACGAATAGCAGGAGCGTGAACAGGTACAGGTGTTTCATTCAGAGAATGTTTTAGTGTTAAAGGTTGTTTTTCGCAATTTGTGGTTTACAGGGTCGGGGATCCCGGCGACGGGTTTGGAGCCGGAAAAATAAGGTGCTGAGGAGCTGGTTTTATGCTACTTGATCAAGGTGGCGTAACCTCTCAATTCATAGGGTTCCCCTCTGGGGCCTCTGAACGTGACAACAACGACGTAAACGCCCTGAGGTGCCAGGTCGCCCGTGTTGTTTTTTCGCCCGTTCCACGCCTGGAAAGGATCGTTGGTTTCAAAAAGTTTTTCACCATACCGGTTCCAGATGGTCATGTTGAAGTTGGTAGAGCCACCCATCGATCCGGTTCCCCGAAATCCGTCATTCACACCGTCGCCATCAGGCGTGAAAGCATTGGGTAAGAAGTACCGCACTTCCGGTACCACATCCAATATTTGGACGGCTGTGTCTGTACAGCCGCTTTCATGGAACACAACCAATTGCACCACCTGAATGCCGGTATCGGGAAAGGTGTGGACGGGGTTTTGAGCTACTGAAAAACCGGAGTTGCCGAAGGTCCATTTCCATTTTGAGGCATCGATTGATTCGTCAAAAAAGCTGGCGGTTGGCTTGAGGTTACTCAGTTTGTCTGGGATGTAAGAAAAACCGGCAATGGGGCTTGGCAGTACGGTGATGAGGTCCTCCCAGGTTGTGTCCGTGTGGCATCCCAGCGGAGAAGTGATGCTGAGTGAAACGGTGAAAACGCCCAGGTCTTCGTACACGTACGTTGGGCTGATATCGAAACTGGTGCCGCCGTCGCCGAAAGTCCACAGCACATCGTAACTCTCATTGACAGGGAAGGAAAGATTGTCAAAAAATATTTCCGCTGGCTGGCAGCCGATGTACTCGCTGGGGGCCACCAGCAGCAGTTCGGGGACCGGGAAGTAGCGTACTATTTTTGTTTTCGTATCTGTACAACCGTTAGTGTCTTCGACAATGAGGCTGACCGGCAGCTCGCCCGGCACTTGGTAAACATGTACAGGGTTGGGGTTAGTGGAAAGGTTGCCGTCGCCGAACTCCCAGTCCCAGGAAATAATGCTACCCGGCCCCGCTCCTGAGGACGACATTTCCGTGAAGGTAACCGGCCCGGCGATACAGGTATCATATTGAAACGAAAAGTCGGATTCGATTCCCGGGTAAACATTGACCTGAATAAGGGCTGTGTCGCCACAGCTCGTGCCGGGGTTCAGGTAAAGTTGGCCAAAATAAGTTCCCGTCCCCGGAAATTCAACGGTTGGACTCCATGCATTGAAGGTTTCAGTGGTGCCATTGATGTCGAACTCCCAGCTAAATGTGTTGATGTAGGCTTGTTGAAAACTTTGATTGGTAAACTGCACGGAGTTTACACCGCAGGCATTCACTACGTAATATTGTTGTCCCTGCAGCACGACTAACTCGTCTTCCCGGATGTCAGCCACCACAGTGGGGTCGCATTGGGCAATGTTGAACTGAAAATCTCTTCTGACGATGCTCAACAATTCATTGTTCCGGTATTCCTTGACGCAGACACCCACGACAAATTGCCCGGTAATGTTGGGCACACCTGTCATAAACCCTGTTGAAGCATTAATGGCCAGTGGAGGATTTCCTCCCAAGGGGTTCATGAATGAATATAGCGGAGCGACAAAATTCACAGCACCAAAAGGAGGCGGCATATCCGGGTTCGGTGCAACGCCGTCGGGCGCAGTAGCGTTCGTTTGGTCGGTTCCTCCGCCAATGAACGGGGTGCAAAGTTCGTAAACCAGCATATCGCCGTCCGGGTCAGTTGCGGAATGATCAAAATTGATGGGCTCGCCCGTGCAGATAACGATGGGTGGGAATTCATTAAAAGTGGGGCTGCTGTTGCAGAACTGCTGTCCGAGCGGTGTCAGTTCGATGTAGTAAGTTGCGCCGGTTTCGCCGGGCGCCACAATGTTTGTGATGGTGTTGTTACGGCAGCAACGCTGATAAACAATATGGTAACTTTGATTGCTGACCGGAAGGTTTAGGTTAAAAATATAAATTCCTTGTTCGACACAGACGTTGGGTGGTGCAATGAGGCAGGGATTACTCAGGTTGGGTAAAATATTGGTGATGTCGGGTGCATTCAAGTTGAGTGTTTGCATCGGGACGCTTGAATTTCCCTGGTAAACTGTTACAGTGCCTGCAAAGGGAGCGCCCGGTCCCGAATCGAACGGAGCACCGCCGCCGTTGCAGTCCCGGTAGATTTTCATCGTGAATTTATACTGGCCGCTTCCGGTACATTCGTAGGTTATTTCACCGCCGATGATGTGGGCAGCTTGTAGTTGGAGCGCAGCCAGCATCCAAGTCGTAGCGATGAAGAATACCTTTTGAAGACTTTTGAAACTGGACATAACAAATTTTTTGAGGATTGATTTTGGCAACTTCCCGAAGCCTCCTCCGTTTTTTGTATATTGACAGGTGAAATTCATGGTAAGGATAGGTGAGTTCGAAATTAAAAATTCAGATGTTCACTGTTCCGTCATTTTCTCTGTCTGGATGTTAAATATTCGGCATATTCTTCAGGTCTTTGCATCAATTTGACAAAATACACCGGTTCGGAAATTTTAGCAAGCATGCCGTAATTAATGCAATTATCTGATACTGGTTTACAATATTATTCAAGTTTACAATTTTTACTCATTATTAAAACCTGAAAGTACTGTAAACATTTTACCGCAGAAATAATTTTTAAATACATTCATTGAAAGTGCAAGATAGGCAACATTTTTAGGTGTTTGCGCTGCGCTGCCACTGATTAAAAGCGTTAAATGTCGTGACAAAGTCGAGGTCACGCTGTAATTGAGCAAGATGTTTTCACGTTAATCAATTTTACGATTCTGTTTCTTTCAAACCGGCATTCATTCAACCTGTACACCTAAAGTCACCTAATGCAAACTTATACAAACCGGAACACCTGCATGGTTCAAAACTACATTTTAGAACCAGTTATCACAACCCTTGAAAGTGGAGGACTTATTCTCTTCCCTACCGACACGATTTGGTGTGTTGGTTGCGATGCCACCAATACAGCGGCTGTGGAGCGAATACGAAATCTTCGCAGCAGCAAAAATGCAGAGCCTTTTATCCTGCTGTCTTCCTCCATCGACATGCTTAAGCAGTACGTTGACAATGTCCATCCACGGATTGAGACGCTCTTGCTTTTCCACACCAGGCCTCTGACCATTGTGTACGATAAGGGAACGCAGCTTCCTCAAAACGCTCTCAGTCCCGACGGTAGTGTGGCTTTCCGCATTCCGCAGGATGATTTTTGCCTTTCCTTGCTGGAGGCCTTCGGTAAGCCGGTGGTTGCTGAACCGGCTCATTTGGCCGGGGCACCTTATCCTAATCATTTTGGTGAAATAAGTTCTGCCATCATCGAGGGCATCGATTATGTGGTCAAACACCGGCAAATGGTGAAGGAAATGGGCGAACCTTCCGTCATCGCACGCATGTCTGACGACGAAGAGCTTGTTTTTTTAAGAGAATAATACCTCCGGCAGAGTCACCTGCGGAAGGCAGAGCCTCCTCCACGTCCAGTTAAATTCCTTAATTTCACCCCTTCAAAAACCAACTCGCACCGCTCATGGAAAAAGTTACCGAACAACCCTCTCTTCATCGTCACCTCGAAAAAATGACGGTAGTAGAGATTCTTCAAAATATTAGCAACGAAGACAAAACGGTTCCTTTCGCCGTTGAAAAGGCCATTCCTGCCATTCATCCGTTGGTAGAGGCCATTGTTAAAAAAGTGAAGGAGGGCGGCCGCCTGTTTTACATCGGCGCCGGTACCAGCGGCCGCCTCGCTGTGGTGGATGCCTCCGAATGCCCGCCAACGTATGGCGTTTCACCCGAAATGGTCATCGCCGTCATTGCCGGAGGCGACCAGGCCATCCGCAAGTCGATTGAACACGCCGAAGACAGCCTCACCCAGGCATGGGAAGATCTGAAGTTACACCACATTGATAGCCAGGATATTGTAATCGGAATTGCCGCCTCCGGAACGACGCCCTACGTCGTCGGCGGCCTCCAGGATTGCCGGGAGAACGGTATCGTCACCGGCTGCATTACCTGCAATCCCGGCTCGCCGCTGGCTGCTGCTTCCGACTTTCCTGTGGAAGTGATCGTCGGGCCGGAATTCGTCACCGGCAGCACCCGCATGAAATCCGGCACCGCTCAAAAACTTGTCCTGAACATGATCTCCACCTCGCTCATGATCCAGCTTGGCAGGGTCAAAGACAATAAAATGGTAGACATGCAACTCACCAACAACAAACTCCTCGACCGGGGCGCCAAAATGGTGGCGCAGGATACCAGCCTCGTTTACCAGGAGGCTAAAAAATTGCTCATCCAGCATGGCAGCGTGCGTGCTGCCGTGGATGCGTATTTGGGAGTTTGAATTGTTTGAGGGGTTTGAATTGTTCGAGGCGTCTCCTCAAACCCCTCAAACAATTCAAACCCCTCAATCCCCTCAAAGACTCCACCCCTTCCGGTATTCTCGTTTCACAAAAAGATTGGCTTCTTCAAAATTCGTGACCCGCACGTTCTCGCTGTCCCATTGGAGGCGGATGCGGCCGGGGTAGTCGTAAGGCGCCCAGGAGGTCGGCGTTTTGCCGGGTTGCAGTTTTTTGATGTCGTAGCACCGCACGGCCAGGTTGCCGATGAGCAGCGATTCGGTCAGCGGTACGGCGTACTCGAACGGGGAAGTCGGTTCGCCGTTGCCTTTGCAGGCTTCGGCCCATACTTCCTGGTGGTCGCCTTTCACCCGCTTGAGCCAGGGCTTCGGCGCTTTCACTTCTTTCATGCGGGAGGTGGGCAGAAGGGTCGGGTTTTCACCGAAAATACCACACATCATCTTGCCTTTCGAGCCTTCGAACAGCACGCCGCCGTCCCAGCTTCCGAACTCCTCGTTCGGGCCGAGTTCTTCAGGCCGCATCGGGCGGATGCCGCCGTCATACCACCAGAGCTCACATTCGGGCATGCCTTCCCGGGCCGGGAATTGCATTTTCACCAAACTCGACGGCGGGCAGCTGTCGGTGTAGTTCGCTTCCACAAAATCGCCGACCCAGACGGTCGTTGCGCTGGCTTCCACGGAAGTCGGCGTGGTCAGTTTCAGCGCACGGTAAGCCGGATCGACGAGGTGGCAGCCCATGTCGCCGAAGGCGCCGGTGCCGTACTCCCACCAGCCCCGCCATTTGAACGGGAGGTAGGCCGGGTTGTAATCCCGCACGGCTGCGGGGCCTTGCCAGAGGTCCCAATCGAGCGTGATGGGCACGGGCACTTTTTCGGTGGGCGTGGGTACGCCTTGCGGCCATACGGGCCGGTTCGTCCAGACGTGCACACGGGTTACGTCACCGATGGTGCCGGACTGGATCCACTCGACGACCTCCCGGTTGCAATCCATCGAAGCACCCTGGTTACCCATCTGCGTGACGACCTTGTATTTTTTGGCTGCTTTCAGCAACTCCCGGGCTTCCCAGATGCTGTGCGTCAGCGGTTTTTCAACGTAAACGTGTTTGCCCATCTGCATGCAGGCCATGGTGATGACAGCGTGGGTATGGTCGGGCGTGGCGATCACGCAGGCATCGATAGACTTGCCCATTTCATCCAGCATTTTGCGGTAGTCCCGGTAGCGGGGCACTTTCGGGAACATCTCGTAGGTGCTCTTCGCCCGCACGTCGTCCACATCGCAGAAAGCGACGAAGTTTTCACCTTTTTTCAAGGTGTCACGGTGGGCTTCACCCTTGCCGCCGGCTCCGATGAGGGCGATGTTAAGCTTGTCGCTCGGCGGGCGGTAGCCTTTGCCCAGCACGTGGCGGGGAACGATCATAAAACCGGCTGCACCGAGGCCGGCGGTTTTAACAAAATCTCTGCGGTTGAGGGATTTTTTTTCTGTTGAATTTTTGACTGACATGATTTACCGGTTTAGTTTTTTATTTTGAAAAAAGAATCAAGACAAGTTGTTCGTGGGCGCAAAGTAGCGGTTGTCCGAAAGAAAACGATGGATTTTTTTAAAAAATAAAAACGGCACACCGGGGGCATGTCGTCCTGCTGACCGGGGACTGTTTTTTTGAAACCTGTATGACTTACCTCCTTTCCCCTTTTTTCACCACGTCCGGTTTCGCTACATTTACACCATGAAAACAACACTCCGCCCTGCACGCATTTTTCTGCCCGTTTGCCTGGTGTTTTTTATTCAAAACGCCCAGGCACAGTTTCACCTCAACGGCTCGGCCACCGTCCTCAACGACACCTGCTGGACGCTGACCACCGCTAATAATTTCATTGCCGGCTCCATTTGGAACGTTGATAAAATCAACCTGAACAACTCCTTTCAGGTCATCATGGATCTCAAATTCGGGTGCAAGGACGCCGACGGCGCTGACGGTATCCTTTTCGGATTTCAGCCGCTCAGCACTTCCGTCGGGCAGGCGGGGGAGGGGCTTGGTTTTCAGGGCGTGGCGCCGTCGCTGGGCATCGAATTCGACACCTGGCAGAATGGTAACCTCGGCGACCCGTCCTACGACCACATAGCGGTTAGTAAAAATGGTGACCTCAACCACAATGGACCTTCTAACCTCGCAGGCCCCGTACAGGCCAATGCCACCAAACCCAACATCGAAGACTGCAACTGGCACAAGCTCCGGGTCGACTGGGACGCCGCTGTCATGAAGCTCGAAATCTGGTTCGACTGTGATTTGCGCCTGACCTACACCGGCGATATCGTCAATGAAATTTTTGGCGGAGACCCCCTGGTTTTCTGGGGTTTCACCGCCTCGACCGGCGGTTCGAACAACCTTCAGCAGGTCTGTTTCAGCTACACCACTTTCCTCGATGGCTTTGAGGATGTGGTCATTTGCCCCGGCGGCCAATACCAACTCAAAGTAAGCGGCGGAACAAAGTATAAATGGACGCCCGCCACCGGCTTGAGCAATCCCAACATCCCCAACCCCATCGCCAAGCCGGATGAAACGACGACCTACCTCGTCGAAGTGACCGACCCTTGCAACAACCCGTTTTACGACACCATCACCGTGTTCGTCGATGGCGACACGGTGTTTTTTGACCTGGGGCTGGACACCATCCTCTGCGAAGGGCAGCCGCTGCTGCTCGACGCCACCTCCTCCGGTACCGACACGGTGACCTACCAGTGGTCCAGCGGCCCGAAAACCGCCACGCTCGACGTGCAGCAGTCGGGCCTCTACTCCGTGACGGTGACCATCGACAACTACTGCGTGGCTGATGACCGGGTGTCCGTCACCGTCATCCCGTTGCCGAAGGCGAACAGCCTGGGGCAGGATACGGTGCTGTGTTTTGAGCAAATTTTGGAGCTGGACGCCACCATCAGCGGCGATTTTGACTTCCTCTGGGACGACGGCCTGACCGTGCCCACCCGGACAATCGAAACGCCGGGCGCCTACTCCGTCCTCATCTCCAACGAGTGCGGCGAGGCGACAGCGAGCATCGATGTGGGCTTCGAGGATTGCCGGCAGGTGTATTTCCCCAACGCATTTTCACCCAACAACGACGGCATCAACGACGTGTTCCTGCCGTTCGACGGCGGCGACGTGGGCGTGGTGCGCTTTTTCAGGGTGTACGACCGCTGGGGCGGGCTTGTTTTTTCCAATGAAAATTTTCAACCGAATAGTTTTGACCAGGGCTGGAATGGTTTGATCCGGGGCAAAAAAGCAGCGCAGGGGGTGTATGTGTGGCTGGCAGAAGTGGAGTTTAGGGATGGCAAAGTTGCTTTGCTGGAGGGTGATGTGGTTTTGATGAAATAACCCGGCCGGCAGTGAATAAATACAATCCTGTAAGTCAATTTTCTCTTCTTTTTTACGCTAATCTAAATGGTCGGCTCCGGCAGTTTAACGCCTGTTTTTTTTGAAAAAACGCCCTCCCGCCTGGTAGCAAATCAACAAGGCAATAACGGTGGCATTGAGTTTTATTTTGCTGAAAAACAGCAGGTTACATCGTAATCTCGACATGATGAAGGCAATAATTTTGTAGAAACGCCACCTTCCAAAAGTTTTCCGGCCTTCACTTCCCGGCAAAGAATTTTTACAAGAAAAAAAGCGGAAATAGTTTGACCGGCAAAAAATTATCCTACCTTCGCTATGTTTAAACATACCACCCTATGCAAATAAAAATTGACACCGAAAGCAAAGCCCCTTTACACAGCAAGGTGGAAAAAATGATGCGTGACCTCATCGAACAGCCCGCCTATCGCAACGGCGAGTTTTTACCGAAAGAAGTTGACATCGCCGAACAGCTCGGCGTTGCCCGCAATACAGTTCGCCATGCGATCAGCAAATTGGTCAACGAGGGACTGTTGGTACGCAAAAAAGGAGTCGGCACCAAAGTCGTACCCCGGCGCATCCCTACCCGGCTGGACAGTTGGTGGAGTTTCACCAAAGAGATGAAATCGAGGGGGCTGGATGTAGTCAACTTCGACCTTGATGTGCAAACCGTCCCCGCTACGGAGGAGGTCGCAGAGGTGATGCATATCAAAAAAGGCACGAAAGTGATTCAGTTGTCGAGGCTGCGGGGCGCCTCCGACGGGCCAAGCCTGCTGTCGGTTTCGTGGTTTCACCCCCGCCTGAAAATGGACGGTACCGAGCGTTTCAGGAAGCCTTTGTATGAAATGCTGGAAGAGGATTTGGGCGTCATCGTGTCAGTTTCAAGAGAAGAAATCAGCGCCATCATGGCGGAGGAGACATTGGCAGCCAAATTTGGCGTGGAGCCGGGGTCGCCGGTGCTGTTCCGGCAGCGGTTGGTCATCGATACGGACGGGCGGATCGTGGAATTTAATAAGGTGTATTACAAAGGCGACGGATTTACTTACTCCATTGATATCGAAAGAAGATAGCCATCATTGCTGGTCGTGCGCTTCAGTGATGAACTCACATTAAATGGTAAAAAACATGAAACTCAATCTACTCACCCTTGCGCTGAGTGCGCTGCTGCTGGTAGCATTTGGACTCACCCTTTCAGGGCAAACAATCACCGGCACTGTAACTTCCTCCGAGGATGGTTTGCCACTTCCCGGCGTCAATGTTTTAGTCAAAAACACATCGATCGGTACTATTACGGATGAAAACGGAAAGTACGAACTGAGCGATGCTAAAAACAAAACCCTCGTTTTCAGCTTCATCGGTTTTGAAACGAAAGAAGTAGAAGCAGGTGAGAAAACGGTCATCGACGTAGTGCTGGAGCCTGAGTCGAAGATGCTGAAAGACATCGTCGTCGTCGCTTACGGAACCGTCAAAAAAAGCGACCTCACTGGCTCCGTCTCCTCCGTTTCTTCCGAAGACCTCAACCGGACAGCTCCCACCTCCCTCGACCAGGCCTTGCAGGGCCGGGCGGCAGGCGTGCAGGTGACCCAAGTGAGTGGACGGCCCGGTGGCCAAACCTCCATCCGCATCCGGGGCAGCAGCTCTATCAATGCCGGTAACGAACCGCTCTATGTGGTGGATGGCATGCTCATCACTAGCGACAACGGGCAGCTAAATGCGGGCGGAACGGCGGGTGCCGAACTGAACGGTTTGTCCACCATCAGCCCGAGCGACATCGAGCGGATTGAAATCCTGAAGGATGCTTCCGCCACGGCGCTTTACGGCTCACGGGGTTCCAACGGCGTGGTGCTGATTACCACCAAGCGGGGCAAGGCCGGGCGGTCGAGCGTCACTTTCGATACCTATTATGGGGTGCAGGACGTGACCAAAAAACTGGAAATGCTGGATGGGGAAACGTTTGCTCATTACATGAACAACTTCGCCATGGATGCCGGGCTGCCGCTCGATGCCCGGTATTTGATTCCTGAAAAAATCGGCAAAGGCACCGACTGGCAGGAGGCCATTTTCCAGCAGGCGCCCATGCAGAGCTATCAGTTGAGCGCCACCGGCGGTAATGAAAACACGCAGTACGCCATCAGCGGAGGGTATTTCCGGCAGGAGGGCATCATCATCAATTCCGATTTCAACCGCTACAGCTTCCGCACCAATTTGGACCAAAAAGTCAGCAACCGCTTCAAGGTGGGCAGCAGTGTCAGCCTCAGCTACATCAAATCCAAAGGGGTGCTGACCGGGGCACTCGGCGCTGGCACTGGCACGCTCCTCCCTGGCGCCACGACTTCCGCCCTGCTTTTTCCGCCTACTTTGCCGGTGCTTGATTCGACGGTGGCGGGCGGCTACACCTTCGAGGATGACCGGGGCCGGAACATCGGCAACCCGGTGGCCGATGCCCTCGAAACCGACAATATTTCCAACTACACCCGTGCCATCGCCAATGTCTATGGCATCTACAAAATAGCGGATGGGCTGGACTTCAAGGCGAGCGCTGGCGTGGACGCTTTTTCATCCAAAGACAACCGTTTTATCCCAAACTACCTGAAAAGAACCCAAAACAACAACGGCGATGCCGTGGTGGCCACGGTGGACGGCTACAGTTGGCTGACGGAATACACCCTCAATTTCAACCGGAAATTGAGTGACCGCCACTCCTTCGACGCTTTGTTGGGGACTACCTTTCAGGGCTTCCGCTCCGAGCGCCTGTTTGCGTTTGGGCTTGACTTCGCAGACAACCGCACCGGCTGGCACAACCTCGGGAGCGCCCTGAACCCGCAGCCTTCCGCCACGGGCGAAGCGGAGTGGGGCATCATTTCCTACCTCGGACGGGTGAACTACAGCTTCGACAACCGGATTTTGGTCACCCTGACGGGCCGGGCCGATGGAGCGTCCAAGTTTGGTGCAAACAACAAATACGGCTTTTTCCCCTCCGGCTCCGTTGCCTGGAAGCTGCACGAGGAGGATTTTGTGAAAAACCTCGGTGTGTTTGAAAGCCTGAAAACCCGCCTGAGCTACGGGGTGCTCGGCAACCAGGACATCTTCCCCTACGCCTCTCTGGCGACGGTGGGCACGGTGGGCCAGGGCACTTTCAACAACACCGAAGCCTACAACGGCCAGGAGCCGCTCCGTTACCCGAACCCCGACCTGAAATGGGAACGCACCTCGCAAATGGACTTCGGCCTGGATGCGGAGTTTGCCGGTGGCAGGGTGGGCGCTACTTTCGATGTTTACCAAAAACAAACTACCGACCTGCTGCTCTTCACGCCGCTGCCCACCACCACGGGCTTCTCCGGCGCACTTTTTAATATTGGCGGCTTGCGCAACAGGGGCCTCGAACTGGCCATCAACTCCCGCAACCTCACCGGGGAATTTACCTGGCAAACCGACCTGAACTTTTCCATCAACCGCAACGAAATCACCGAGCTTTCCAGCGACGAGGACATCTTCGTGCCGGGCGTGCTGAATGTGCCTGCCGGCTGGAGCATCCTGCGGGAGGGCGAACCCATCGGCACCTTCTACGGCTACCTCTCCGACGGCCTTTTCCAATCGGATGAGGAAGCCCTGAACGGCCCGCACCTGAAAGCGCAAAAGCCCAAAGCGGGCGACCGCAAATACAAGGACATCAACGGCCGGGACGCCCAGGGCAACCTGACCGGCCAGCCCGACGGCGTCATCGACGAGGCCGACCGAACCATCATCGGGGATGCAAATCCTGATTTCACCTGGGGCCTTACCAACAGTTTTTCGTGGAAGGGTTTTGACCTGTCCATTTTCATCCAGGGCGTGCAGGGCAACGACATCGTGAACGCCTATCTCTTTGAAATCGGCTCGCTGAATGCGGAAACCAACGTGCTAAAAGAATTTTACGACAACCGCTGGACACCGGAAAATCCGAACAACGAGTACCCGAAAATCAACCCCTCGGAGCGCAACATCTTCAGCGATGCGCAGGTGGAAGACGGGTCCTTTATCCGCATCAAAAACGTGACGCTGGGCTACAACCTACCCGCCGGTTGGCTGCAGCGCTCGAAATTGGCCAAGTTCCGCATCTACGCCAGCGTGAACAACCTCAGCACCTTTACCAAATACCGTGGCTACGACCCGGAGGTAAACGCCTTCGGCCAAAGCCACCTCCTCCAGGGCATCGACTACGGCGGCTACCCACTGGCGAGGACGATAATTGGGGGTGTTCAAGTAGGGTTTTGATAAAAAACCATGACCACTGAAGGGCAATCTAATTCCGTAATTCCCGATTTAGGTTCCCCTTCAGGGGTCAGGGGCAAAAAGCAAGCAATGAAAAAATATATCCGGCTTTCAATTCTTTTTTTTCTTGGGGCAATAACCGTGTTCTCCTGCAAAGACTTGCTGGAAGAAGACCCCAAGGACCAGGTGTTCGTGGACAATTTCTTCCAAACGGAAAACGACGCCATCGCTGCCGTGAACTCCATTTATGGCATCCTCAACGCCACGAGTTCGGCGCCGACTTTTGGGGGTGTTTATTTCAGCACCTACTGGGTGGCCACGGGACTGGCTTCCGATGAAATGGAAAACCGCCTGCCTTCACCTGACCTCGACCAGTTGGCCACGTTCACTCACCGGCCCGTCAATTCCTCGCTCTACGACTTTTGGGCGCTGGCCTACAAGGCCATCAACAACGCCAATTTTGCCATCGGCGGCATTCCGAAGGTGAATGCGGACGAAGCATTGAAAAACCGGTTGTTGGGCGAGGCCCGCTACCTGCGGGGCATGCTCTACTTCGACCTGGTGCGCTGGTTCGGGGATGTGCCGTTGGTGCTGAGTCAGGGGGGAGACATCACGCCGCCCCGCAACCCAAAGGCCGAGGTTTTTGCCCAAATCATCGCAGACCTGCAGTTTGCGGAGCAAAACCTGCCCGCCAGCTACACCGCTGGCAATGGCCTCGGACGGGCAACCAAGGGCGCAGCGACCGGGCTGCTGGCCAAAGTTTACCTTACGCAGGGCGAGTGGCAGAAGTGCATTGACCAGTGCAACGCTGTCATCAACTCTGGAAAATACGGCCTGTACGACGACTTCGCCGAGGCCTTCCGTATTGCCAATGAAAATGGGAAGGAAACCGTCTTCGGCGTGGGTTTTGGCACCGCCAACAACAGCATTTCCTTCTGGGAGGCTGGTCAGTTCAATGTGCGTTTGTTACCAAGAAAGCTCACCGGACAAATCCCCGGCGTGAACGCCCAGGGCTGGCAGGTGGCTACGCAAAACCTATACGACAGCTTCGACCCGCAGGACCGCCGGCGGGAGGTGACTTTTTTGACTCAAATCAACAACGTGGACGGAACGACCACCGACGTCGAGCCGCACATCCAGAAATATTGGGACAAAATCGCTGAGCCTGCCGCCGGGAACACCGAACACGATTTCCCATACCTCCGCTACCCGGACATTCTGCTCATGAAAGCTGAGGCCTTGAACGAACTGAAAAACGGCCCGGACGCCGAAGCCTACGCCGCCGTGAACCAGGTGCGCAAACGGGCCAGGTTCAACGGCACGATGGAACTGCCCATCCTGCCGGATTTGGCGGGGCTGTCCTACCAGCAGTTCAAGGATGCGCTGTTGCTCGAACGCCGCCGTGAGTTCGTGGCCGAGGGGCAGCGCTGGCTGGATTTGGTGCGGTTTGGCAAATTGCAGGAACTCGTGCCCATCGCCAAGCCGGGCGTACAGCCTGCGCCGTACCACAACCTGTTTCCCGTGCCGCAAGGCGAGATTGACCTGAACCCGAATTTGCTGCCGCAAAATCAAGGGTATTGATTGATTGTGTTTTTGTGTTTGGGTGTTTAGGTGTTTGTGAAATGACTGGAAAAATTCGCAGACCCCGCACAAACACCCAAACACAAAAACACCCAAACACAAAAAAATGCCCACCATCGCATTAGACCTCGGCGGAACCCGCATCAAATTCGGTTTGGTGGAAAACGGGCAACTGCTCGCTTCCGCCAACATCGCCGTTTCGAGCGAGAGCTTCGCTGCCGTCATGCCGGTGATTGAAACACAGGTGGCGGCACTGATGGAAGAGGCGGGCGTGGAAAAAATCGACGGCATCGGAATGGCATTTCCGACCATCGTGGACAGCGACCGAATGAAGTTGCTGTACAAATACGTCAAATACAACGACGCCAACGACCTCGACCTCATTGGTTGGGCAAAATCGAAGTGGAACGCACCGCTCGTCATGGAAAACGACGCAAGGGCGGCCCTCGTGGGCGAGTGGCAGTACGGCGCAGGCCGTGGAACCGACAACCTCGTGATGGTTACCATCGGCACGGGCGTAGGTTCGGCGGCGCTGATGAACGGGCGGTTGCTGAAGGGCAGCCACTACCTCGCCGGCAATCTCGGTGGCCACCAGGTCATCCGGTTCGACGGGGTGCGCTGCAACTGCGGGAACGTGGGCTGCCTCGAAAGCGAGGCTTCGTCGTGGGCACTTCCGGAACTGATAAAACGCCAGCCCGGCTACTCCGAAAGCCCGTTTGTCCCGAGTACTCGGGACGAAAAACCCGATTTCGAAGCGGTGTTTCGGTTGGCGGCGGAAGGGGAGCCTTTTGCGCTGTCCATTCGGAACCGCAGCCTCGAAGTCTGGGCGGCGGGCATCCAGAACCTCGTCTTTGCTTACGACCCCGAGCGGGTGGTCATCGGCGGCGGGGTGATGCACAGTGCGGACGTGATTTTGCCCTACATCCAGAAAAAGCTGGGCGAAGCCGCCTGGATGCCCCCTCAGCCCGCCGTGATGGTAGCCGCACAGCAACCTGACTGGGCAGGCGTGCTGGGCATGGGATACTTGGCTACCCAATTGAAATGATTTGTGTTTTGGTGTTTTTGTGCTTTGGGGTAGGAGCAAAATGAACGCTCCCAAAACACACAAACACACAAACACGCAAACACTCAAATACAGCAATTTGAACCCGAATTACGACAAATTTCCAACGGTAAAAATCACCGGCCACGACGACGCATGTTGCGCGGGGTGGGATGCTATTTTAGGAAAAATAAAAACTGAAATCGCTCGCCGGGGCCAGCAAAAAACCACCATCGTGGTGGAAACCTACCCTGGCGCAAACGACCAGGAAATTACGGCAGCGCTGAAAAACGGCCTGTCACCCGATGCTTTTTTCGAGGCGAAGGATGCCTTTTTGAGCGAAGCGGAAATAGACCGCCTGACCTACCCCGACGTGACCGACGACCGCATTTTTGGCTTCATGAGTCGCCTGACCATCCACGAGTTTTTTGATGAAAAAAAGCTGGGTGAAATGCGGCGGCAAGTGAAAGGGACTGCCGGAATTACGATGGTGTATGGCACAGGCGCCTCGGAAGTAGCCGGAACCTGGGACCTGCTGATTTACGCCGACTTGGCCCGCTGGGAAATCCAGCTTCGGATGCGGTGCAATGAAGTGGCCAACCTCGGCGCCAGCAACCACACGCTGGAGGTGAGCCGGAAGTACAAACGGGCCTTCTTCGTGGACTGGCGGGTGGCCGACCGTTTGAAAAGAAAACTGATGGACCGCTGGGATTTTGTCCTCGACACCAATACCCAGGGAAGTCCGAAAATGGCAACCGGCGCCGCCGTCCGTATAGCGCTGGAGCAGACGGTGCAGCAGCCCTTCCGGGTGGTGCCGTTTTTCGACCCAGGGCCTTGGGGTGGCCAGTGGATGAAGGAAGTCTGCGACCTCGACCGCTCCGCCGTGAACTACGCCTGGTGCTTCGACTGCGTGCCGGAGGAGAACAGTTTGCTCCTGGATTTTGGTGGAAAGACGATGGAAATTCCGTCCATCAACGCCGTTTTTTACCAACCTAAACAGTTGTTGGGCGAAAACGTGTATTCCCGCTTCGGCGCTGAGTTCCCCATCCGCTTCGACTTTCTCGACACGATGGATGGTGGCAACCTCAGCCTGCAAGTGCACCCGCTGACGGAGTACATCCGGGAACATTTCGGCATGTTTTACACCCAGGATGAGAGCTACTACCTCCTCGACGTGAAGGACGATGCCGTGGTTTATTTGGGTTTAAAAACGGGCGTCAATCCCGGTGAAATGATAGCCGAACTGGAAGCGGCGCAGCAGTCCGGTGTTTTCGATGCAGAAAAACACGTGGAAAAATGGCCGGTGAAAAAGCACGACCACGTGCTAATCCCGGCGGGCACGGTGCATTGCTCCGGCATCAATAGCATGGTGCTTGAAATCAGCGCCACGCCCTACATTTTCACCTTCAAGCTCTGGGACTGGGGCCGCCTCGGCCTCGACGGCCTGCCTCGCCCCATCAACATCGGCCACGGCAAAGAAAATATCCAGTGGGACCGCACGACGGATTGGGTCGCCAAGAACCTGGTCAACCGGGTAGAAAAAATTGCCAGCGGCGACGGTTGGCGGGAGGAGCGCACGGGCCTCCACGAAACCGAATTCATCGAAACAAGGCGGCATTGGTTCACCAAAAAAGTCCACCACGACACAGGCGGCAACCTGAACGTCCTCAACCTCGTGGAAGGCCGGGAAGCCATCGTCGAGAGCCCGGCCGGCGCCTTCGAGCCGTTCGTGGTGCATTATGCGGAGACGTTTATCGTGCCGGCGGCAGTCGGTGAATACACCATTCGGCCATATGGCGAGAGCGAGGGGGTGGAATGTGCGACGCTGAAGGCGTTCGTGCGGTGCTAAATCATGGTGATTTTTAAAATCACCATGATTTGGAAGGGAATGCTTGTAAAACAACAATAATCGCAACAAAAATCTATGTCAACGACAACTCACGACACCACCAACATGCGCACTGTCTATCTGCTCACAGCCGTAGCGGCGCTGGGCGGTTTGCTTTTCGGCTACGACACGGCCGTCATCTCCGGGGCTATCGGTTTTTTGCAAACCAAATTCGAACTGACCGCCGCCATGAAAGGCTGGGCGGCTTCAAGTGCCATTATCGGCTGCATCTTCGGAGCGATGGGCGCAGGCTGGGCGAGCGACCGTTTCGGAAGAAAAAAAGTGCTCATCCTGACGGCGGTGCTGTTTGCCGTGTCGGCCATCGGTTCTGCCATTCCGGCCAACCTCACGCAATTTGCCATCTACCGCTTCATCGGCGGGTTGGGCATCGGGGCCGCCTCAATGGTGTCGCCGCTCTACATCACGGAGCTGGCGCCCGCCAAAATCAGGGGCAAACTGGTGTCGTACTACCAACTGGCCATCGTGCTCGGCATCCTGCTGATTTTCTTCGTCAATTCCATCATCCAGGCCAGCGGCGACGAGGCCTGGAACGTGGAATACGGCTGGCGCTACATGCTGGGGTCGGAGGTATTGCCGGCCGGATTGTTCCTCGTAGCCATGTTTTTTGTGCCGGAAAGTCCCCGCTGGCTGACCAAGGAAGGGCGGGAGCAGGAGGCATTGGCCGTGCTTTCGTCCATCAACGGGCCCGACCGGGCCGGCAAAATTTTACAGGAAGTAAAAGAAACGCTGCACGAGGAAAAAGGCACCCTGAAAGAGCTGTTCGCAGGGCGCTTCCGCAAGGCGATTATCGTGGGCATCGTGCTGTCCGTCTTTTCGCAGGTGCAGGGCATCAACGCCATCATGTACTATGCGCCGGAGATTTTCAAAGCTGTGGGCACCGGCACGGACGCTGCCTTTCAGCAGACCGTCATCATCGGCATCATCAATGTGCTGTTCACTTTCGTGGCCATCGGTTTTGTGGATAAAATGGGCCGGAAAACCCTGCTGCTGCTCGGTGGGGCAGGCATGGGCATCAGCCTGGCCATGGTCGGGTGGGCCTTTCAGACTGGCTGGACGGGCTACGGACTGCTCATTTTCATTCTGTTCTATATCGCCTGTTTTGCGGCGTCTTACGGCCCGGTAACCTGGGTGGTGATTTCCGAAATTTTCCCCATCAAAATGCGGGGGGTGGCCATGTCGGTGGCCACGTTTGCGCTGTGGGTGGCAGTGTACCTGGTGACGCAGATGTTCCCCATCCTGCTGGAATCGGCGGGTCCGGCGGCCACGTTCTGGATATTCGGCGGCATGTCGCTGCTGGCTTTCCTCTTCGTCTGGACGCAGGTGCCGGAGACGAAGGAAAAGACGCTGGAGGAGATTGAGCGGGAGTGGTGAGGGTAGCGGGTGTTTGGGTGTTTTTGTGTTTGAGTGTTTGTGCTGAGGCTGCTTTAATTGGGCTGTCCGGCTACAATGTCAAGAAGTTTAAAAATATGAAGCAATCAATTTTTCTAATCCTATCCGTTTTCAGCCTTTCACTCTGCCAGGGGCAGGTGAAAAAGCAACTTCCCGTCGATTACGTGGATTGCATGATTGGCAACCACGACAGCCGCTGGATGCAGTTCCCCGGCGCTTCCATGCCGTTTGGGATGGTGAAGCTCAGCCCCGACAACCAGCGGCAGGGCTGGAAAGCGGGCTACGAATACGAAATCGAGAACATTGCCGGGTTCAGCCACATCCACTCCTGGACGATGGACGGCCTGCTGATGATGCCGACCCTCGGCCCGCTACAGGTGGTGCCCGGCGCTGAAAATGACCCCGACGGCGGCTACCGCTCCCGCATCCGCCACGAAACGGAGGTGGCTACGCCCGGCTACTATTCCGTGATGCTGGACGACACGAAAATCAAGGCGGAAGTGACGGCCACCACCCGGGCGGGGTTTCAGCGCTACACTTTTCCCAAAAACGACAGTGCACGGGTGATGATTGACCTGCAAATCGAGTCGGAGTACGGCACGGAACTGTACGATGCGCACATTACGAAGGTAAGCGACACGGAAATCGAGGGCTACACGCTCCAGCAAAGCCTGCGTGGGGCGGGCTGGAACGAGTACCAGCTTTATTTCGTCATCCGTTTCAACAAACCGTTTTTCGGCATGGGTGGCTGGACCCGGGACGGCGTTAGGCGCAATGTCGAAAAGCTGCACAGCGGATGGGACCACACGGACTTTGGCGCTTTTGTTCATTTTAAAACAACCGAAGGCGAGCAAATCCTGACGCAAACCGGCATCTCCTTCGTCAGCCTCGAACAGGCCCGCCTGAACCTTGACACGGAAATCACGAAACCATTCGGTTGGGACTTCGACGCCGTTCACAACCACGCCCGCAAGGTGTGGAACGACCTGCTCAGCGTGATTGAGGTGGAGGGCAAAAACGAGGTGGACAAAAAGAAATTTTACACCAACCTCTACCGGGTGTACGTGGGCCGCACGATTTACAGCGACGTGAACGGCAAGTACGTGGACATGTACGAGAAGGTGCAGCAACTCAAAAACCCCGACCTGCCCATGTACGGCGGCGATGCGTTCTGGAACACCTTCTGGAACCTCAACCAGGTCTGGACCCTCGCCACGCCCGACCTCGCCGACAAGTGGGTGGCTTCCCTCCTCGAATTTTACGACAAAGGCGGCTGGCTCTGCAAGGGGCCGGAAGGGCTGGAATACTCTGGCATCATGGTCGCCTCGCACGAAATCGAGCTGATAGTCAGCGCTTACCAGAAGGGCATCCACAAATTTTACGACCCGGAACACGCCTTCGAGGCCATGAAGCACAACCAGATGGAGCAGGGCGTGGCGCACCGTGGCGGCGGCTTCGCCGGCAACCGCTGGCTCGACGAGTACCTAAAATACGGCTACGTGCCACACGAATATGGCCCCGTTTCCAACACGCTGGAATACGCCTTCGACGACTGGGCCGTCAGCCAGATGGCCAAGGCGCTGGGCAAAACGGACGACTATTGGTACTTCAAGCACCGGGCGAACAACTACAAAAATATCTGGGACCCCAGCGTGGGCTACATGAACCTGCGGCTGGCCGACGGCAGTTTCAAAAAACCGTTCGAGCCTTACTGCTGCTCGACCTTCCTCGGCCAGGGCTGGGTGGAGGGCAACGCCTGGCAGTACAGTTGGTTCGTGCCGCACGACCTGAAGGGGCTGATAAAACTGATGGGAAAAGACGAATTTAACAGCCGCCTGGAGGCTGGATTCGTGGAGTCCCGCAAGTGGAAATTCAACTCCGAATATACTCACGAGAACAGCCTGTTTTCCATGGGCGTGCTGCCCATCAACCACGGCAACCAGCCGAACATGCAGGCGGCCTACCTCTATAACTACTCCGGCAAGCCCTGGCTCACGCAGAAATGGGCACGGGAAATCATGGAAGTCTTCTACGGCAGCGGCCCGATGGACGGCTGGCCCGGCGACGAAGACCAGGGGCAAATGGGCGGCTGGTACGTGATGAGCGCCATGGGTCTCTTCCAGATGCGGGGCGGCTGCGACGTGGAGCCGGTGTACGAAATCGGCAGCCCGCTCTTCGACAAAGTGACCATTCACCTCGACCCGAACTACTATCCCGGCGGCACCTTCACCATCGAAACCGTGAATAATTCAAGGGAAAACAAATACGTCCAGTCTGCCACGCTCGACGGGAAGCCGCTGACCAAGCTGTGGTTTTACCACAAAGACCTCGTGGACGGCGGCAAGCTGGTGCTGGTAATGGGCCCCAAACCCAACGAAAAATGGGGCAGCGCCGAAGGCGATGCGCCGCCTTCGATGATGGATGAAGACTGATTGAAATTAGGGAAATTAAGAAATTGAAAAATTTGACCGTATCAATTTCCTAATTTCCTCAATTTCCCAATTTCATAAATGACAATTCGGCAAACGAAATATCTCCTACTCCCCCTTCTTTTTTGCGGTTGCAAAAAAGCAGACCCCGCTTTGTTCGAACTGCTGCCCGCTGCCCGCACGGGTGTTGATTTTAAAAACACGCTTGCCGAAGGCGACAGCCTGAACATCCTCAATTACGTGTACTACTACAACGGCGGCGGCGTGGGCATCGGCGACTTCAACAACGACGGGCTGGAGGATATTTTCTTTGCCGGAAACGAGGTTTCATGCCGGCTTTATTTAAACAAGGGAAACCTCAAATTTGAAGATGTCACCCGAAAAGCAGGCCTTGAGACAACGGCTTGGTGCACCGGTGTCGCTATCGCAGACGTGAATGGCGACGGCTGGAATGACATTTACATCAGTACTGCAGGTTATTCCCGGCCAGCGCAGCGTGGAAATTTGCTTTTCATCAACGCCGGGCAACCGGGAATACCTGCATTTACTGAAATGGCCGCCCAATATGGCATTGCGGACACGGGGTACACAACCCAGGCCGCATTTTTCGACTACGACCTCGACGGCGACCTCGACCTCTACGTGATGAATCACGCCAACGAGCGGGCGACGCTCAACACGCCTTTGCCCAAGAAAATCAGCGGCGAGGGTAGCAGCAACGACCGATTTTACCGAAACAATGGCAACCCCACAGGGGCAGGCAACACCTTCACGGACATCACCCGTGAGGCGGGAATCCTGACGGAAGGCTACGGCCTCGGCCTCGCCATCAGCGACGTGAATGGCGACGGCTGGCCGGATATTTACGTGGCTAACGACTTCATTTACAATGATTTACTTTGGATAAACAACGGCGGAAATTCCCCTCTTCAGGGGGGGAGGGGGGTGTTTTCCAACCAAATTTCCAGCTACTTCGCCCACCAGACCTACAACAGCATGGGCTGTGATTTTGCCGATTTCAACAACGACGCCCGGCCCGACCTCATCACCGTGGACATGCTGCCCGAAACGGACAGCCAGCAAAAAACAATGGCTGGCGCCATGACCTGGGACAAATGGCAGATGATTGCACAAGCTGGCTACGAGCCGCAATACATGCGAAACAGTTTGCAACTGGCGGTGCCCCAACGAACAACTAACAACCAACAACTAACAACTTCATTCAGCGAAATTGGTCAGCTCGCAGGCGTCCACGCCACCGACTGGAGCTGGGCGCCGCTCTTCGCCGACTTCGACAACGACGGCTGGAAGGACCTTTTCATCACCAACGGCTACCTGCGGGACATCACCGACAAGGATTTCATCGACTACTCGAACAACCTGTCCATGTTCAAAAGCCAGGAGGAAGCCGACCGGCAACTGCTGCCCACCGTGCGCCAACTGAAGGGTAAAAATCTGCCCAACCGCATTTTTAGAAATAGCGGGGATTTGACCTTCGAACCAAAATTTGAGGCATGGGGAATGACCCAGCCCGGTTTTTCCAACGGCGCCGCCTACGCTGACCTCGACAACGACGGCGACCTCGACCTCGTGGTGAACAACATCAACGACGCCGCTTTTATTTATGAAAACAGGACAGATAAGTTGCTGAAAAACAATTACTTGAATGTCAGATTGGAAGGCCCGGCAGGCAATCCGGCAGGAGTGGGTGCAGCTGTTTCCATCGTTTCAAATGGCCAGCGGCAATATTTGGAACAGTACCCGGTGCGGGGTTTCATGTCTTCGGTCACGGGCGTTTTGCACGTGGGTTTGGGTGAAAAAACGCTGGTGGACACCCTCGAAATCCGCTGGAACGACGGCAACCGCCAACTGCTAACGGACGTCGCTGCCAATCAAACACTGACGCTGAAACAGGCGGATGCCCAGCCCTTGGCGCAAACTTCAGATTTAGGAAATTTTCAAAATTTCCTAAACTTAATGAAAGACGCAACCGGGCAGTACGGCATCGACTTTTTGCACCGGGAAACCGTGTTCAACGACTTCCGGCACCAGCCGCTGCTGCCGCATGGTTTCTCTGAAAACGGCCCGCCCATTGCCACCGGCGACCTGAATGGCGACGGGCTGGAGGATTTTTTCGCCGGGGGAGCCAAGGGGCAAGCAGGGCGCATTTTTTACCAAAAACCGGATGGAAGTTTCACGAAAAAAGACCTGACCGAAGGCAGCGAAGCCGAGGATGTGGACGCCCTGATTTTTGATGCCGACGGCAAAAACGGCAACGACCTGCTGGTGGTGAGCGGCAGTCATGAATTTGGGCCGGAAAGCCCATTTTACCAAACCCGCTTGTACCTCAACGACGGAACCGGCCAACTGCAATGGGCAAAAGACGCCTTGCCGCAGATGCGCCAACCCGCCTCCTGTGCCACCGCTGCCGACTTCGATGGCGACGGCGACACCGACCTTTTCATTGGCGGCAGCGCCCAGCCCGGCAGCTATCCGCTCCCATGCCGCAGTTATTTGTTGCGCAACGACGGGGGCAGGTTCACTGACATCACCCCGGCAGCGCTGGAAAAACCGGGCATCGTGACGGCGGCGCAATGGACCAACCTCGACCCGAACGGCTTGCCCAGCCTCGTGCTGGTGGGCGAGTGGATGCCGGTCACGGTTTTTAAAAATAAAAATAGAAAGCTCGCCGATGCGACGGAGGAAATGGGTTTGTCCCAGTCTTCCGGCTGGTGGAAATCGCTTGCTGTAGCTGACCTTGACGGCGACGGCGATCTGGACCTGGTGGCGGGAAACATGGGTTTGAACACAAAATTCAGGGCTTCGGAACATGAACCCATGACGATTTACGCCGCTGATTTCGATCAAAACGGGAGCGTGGATGGCATCCTCTGCCGCCGGGCGGAAGGGAAGGAAAAACCGGTGCATCAACGGGACGAACTGCTGGCACAAATCAACGGTCTCGAAAGAAAATATCCCCGCTATGCCCTGTACGCTGCTGCTTCGGTGCAGGAAATATTTGGCGAAAAAGCGCTGACGGAGGCTTACAGAAGAGAGGCAGCCGTGCTGCAAACGGCGGTTTTTTGGAATGAAAACAATGCGCATTTCACGCTACAACCTCTGGCGGTGGAGGCCCAGTTTGCACCGGTAAAAGCCATTTTTATCGATGACTTCAATGCCGATGGACTGCCGGATATTTTGCTGGCGGGCAACTCTTTAGGCGAACACATCGCAACCGGTCAGATTGATGCTTCGTACGGCTTGCTGCTGCTGGGGAACGGCAAGGGGAATTTTTTACCACAAAACCCTGCCCGGAGTGGATTTTATGTGGAGGGCGAGGTGCAAAGCCTTCGGGCGGTTCGCCTGGAAAACGGGAGTCAACTGGTGGTGGCGGGCGTGAACGGGCGTGCGGCCCGGGTTTTTTCTATGATAAAACCAGCTTTGACGTTGTCCGATACGTTTTTAAATAAAGATAAAACTGTTAGAAAATAGCTTTAAACCATTGTAAATCAAATTATTATTAAATAACTAAAATCATTTTTTATCATGAAATTCAAAAATTTTCTGTTCCCGATTTTTGCCGGATTGCTGGCAACGGCAGTCCTGACAACTACCTCCTGCGACAAAGACGATGATCCTGTGGCAGCGCCGGTGGTTACGCTTTCCGCCGCTAATTTCACCGGTAAAACCGGCGAAACGGCCAGCGTTACAGCTACCGTGGTGGCAGCCGGCGGCTTGAAATCCCTGACGATTACCAAGTACCTCGGTACGACGGTGGATGCGAGCTACGGTACGAACGGTTCCAAAACCGTTACACACGAGTCACACACGGAGACTTACGAACTGAACGAAGAAGGTTTGTCCACGCCCGTTCGCTTCAGCTTCGTCGCTGAAGATGAAAAAGGCCAGACAGGCAGCGCTGATTTCATCATCACAACGGAAGCTTCTACAGAGTACCTGCTGACTAACTTCAACTGGCAGTGGAAATCAAAAAGGGGCAAATGCCTGGACAGCGAGCCGGAAACGGAGCAAATCCTCGATTGTGAAAAGGACAACGTTTACTCCTTCAACGCTGACGGTACCTACACGCTTGACTACGGTGCCATCACCGGCATGGGCGGTGGTACGTGCGACTTTGACGGTTTCCGGGTTCCAACGACCTGGACGTTGAATGCTGAACAAACTACGCTGACGATTGTATCTGTGGGCGCTTTCGACCCGAACGATGTTCAAACGGAAGTTTACAACATCACCGAAGCGAACAACACCACCATCAAGTCAACCCAAACGATTGACCTGAGCGTGTTCGGTTGCGGTGCGCCTTACGATTGGAAATTCGAGTGGACGGCGAAGCCGAAGTAAGCTTAGAAATTAGAAATTATGAAATTGGGAAATTGAGTTCTTGCTCTAATTTCCCAATTTCTAATTTCCAAATTTCAATCTAATAAACCTCGGCCTGTAAATATGCCCATTCTGCTGGATGTCGTTCCAAAAATCCAGCGTGATGGTGTTGTAGCTGATGAGCAGTTCGCCGGGTTTTGAGAGGTTGGGGTGCGCCTTGGCATTGTAGCAAAAAAGCCCCTCGTCAGCTTCCGGCGTCCGCCAGATTTCCTGAATCTCACCAAACGGCCCGACCGGGCTGTCGCCAATCCGCAGGCCCACTTTGTCAGAAAGTCCCATCACCTGAAAAACGAGGAGAAACCTGCCATCGGGCAGCGGCGTCACGCTGAGTTCGTTCGACACGGCGTTGGTGATGCCTTTCAGTTGTGAAATATCTTCCGTCCAGTCCCCGCCGTTCCAGTATTTCCACTTCGCAAAATCCTCGAAATCCTTCGGCTTCACCCGTGCCGCCACAAGGTTTTTGTCGGGTCCGATGCAGGCGTACACGTACACGTAGCCGTCGGGGTGCGGCGCCCCGGCCCATTTTGTGTTCACCAAAACGCCAGCACCAAAATTCCCCTCGCCCAAGCCTGGATTTTTGATGTGCAGCGGGGTTTTCATTTGCCGTTGCTTCGCAAACGGCGGCCTGCTGCTCTCGGCGGGCACGGCAATCAGCGACACATCCGGCTCGATGAAATCGAACACGCCTTCGCCCGTCATTTCGATATGGTAGCCGAAAAGGTAGAGCGTATTGTCCCGCTCCCGGTTCACGAAGCCGTCGCCGAGCCAGAAATGCTGCTTCCTGCCGCCCGTGTTCTGCGGCACGAAAAAGGTTTGCGGAGCGCCGTTTTCATCTTTTTTGTAAAAAAACCGGATGCTGTCGGGATGCCCCGAATTGCCCTGCACGATGGCGCAGGTGTTGTTCACCATCACGTTGCCGGGCCGGGGTTTGCCGTTTTCATCCACCTCGCCGATGTAGGTGTCGCTGAACAGCAGCAGCGTTTCCTGGTTGCCAAGGTTGCCCACTTTGTCCACGCCGGAAAGTGGGATAGAAAAAACGCCGTCCGCCCCGAACCAGCCGGATTTCCGGTAAAACAGGTTCGTCCATTCCGGCGCCGCTTCGACGGTGTATTTGAGTTCTTTTTGAGTAGTGTCAGCCGCAGGCTTCACCCCGCAGGCGCTGAGGAACAGGCAGATTGGCAGGAGGTATCGCATTGTTTTGTGTGATTTATTTTGTTTGAGGAGTTTGATTTGTTTGAGGGGTTAGAGACGTTGTTCCTCAACAAATCAAACTCCTCAAACAAATCAAACTCCTCAAACCTTTTTTCATTCCCACCCCTTCACCCGAACGAAGAAGGGCCGGTAATTGTCCGCATTTTTAAACAAATCGGCAAAAACGGAGCTGTTCACGTTGTACGACACGAGCAGTTCGCCGTTGCCGGAAAACTGCGTGTGGGCAAAAGCATTGTAGGTGAAAAGGTTGCCCTGGTTGCTTTGCGGCGTGCAGTACAGCGTCCGCTTTCGGTCAAAACCGATGGCCGGTTGGTCGGAGTCGTAGAGGTAAATTTCACCGCCCAGAATATGGTGTTGCGTCAGCAAATAAAAGCGGTTGTCGTGTTTGAACACGGTGAATTCATCCGAAACATTGGCAAAAACCCGAGCGCTGGCGGCGGGGTCGGTCGTCCAGTCGGTGCCGGTGAAATACTCCCACTCGCCGTTCAGGTCGTGGCCGGTCACTCGTGCCACGTGGAGGAATTTTTGAAAACCCACCTTTTCCATGCCGTAGATATAGGTAAAACCGCCGTCTTCCAGCAGGCAGGCGCCGTAGTTGACGGGCGGGTCGGTCACTTTTCGCTCCACGGAAACCACCGTGAAATCCGGCAGCAGGAAGGTCACGACGTCCACGCTGGCATAGTCAAAATCCCACATCCCGCCAACCCCGCTTGATTTGAACCCGAACATCACCACCTGTAGGGTATCGCCATGCGCCATGCCGTGGCCCGGCCAGTACCACCAGCCTGCATCCGCCGGTTCGAGGTAGGCGGAAGCGGCGCCTGTGAGGGTCGTCAGGTCGTCGCCGTCCTGCACCACGAAGGCATTCCGGTGAAAAGCGCCGGGCGGGCGGGTACGGTTCGGGTTCACCGTTCCGATGAAGCTGTCGCCAAAGAGCCACAGCGTGCGCCCGTCGGGCAGCGGGACGGAGTAGGTGGCGTCGCCGCCCGTCCAGCCGCTGAAGCGGGTGAAAAGCTGGTTGAAGTCGGCGGCATGTTTCACGGAAATGGGCGCCTTCCAGCAAGTATCGGGCGTGGTGATGACGGTGGTATCGCCGGGTGTGCCGGGGTCTTGCTCGGTGGGGTCGATGGGATAAAAATTGCTGGAGGTGAAGTCGTCGGTTTCGTCCTTGCAGGCGGTGAGCAGGGTGGTGCTCACCAACAGGGGCAGCAGGGTGAATTTGAAAAAAAGGAACATTGGATGGCGGTTGGTCATGGTAAAAATCACTTTCGCCAAAGATAGACCATTTGTTTGAACATAGTGAAAAATACATGCCTGCTTTCCGTTGGTTTTTGGTCATTAGTTTTACCTTTGAAACCATGATAAAACTCGGCCTCGGACTCTACAAAAGCTTGTTGAACGACAGCAATTTCCGCTTCGCAAAACAATGCGGCGCCACCCACATCGTCGTGCAACTGGTGGATTATGTGAAAGGCGGCGACAGCCCGACCCTCACCCAAAACTACCTCGGCGGCTGGGGCGTCACCCCCAACGAGGGCAAGCTCTGGCAGCTCGACGACCTGCTTGCCCTGAAAAAACAAATCGAGTCGCACGGCCTCACCTGGGCCGCCATCGAGAACTTCGACCCTGCCCACTGGTACGACATCCTGCTCGACGGCCCGCAGAAAAAGCAGCAAATGGAGGATTTGAAAATGATGCTCCGCAACATCGGCAAGGCGGGCATTCCCATCATGGGCTACTACTTCAGCCTGGCCGGGGTGTGGGGCTGGACGCCAGCGCCCGTGGGCCGGGGCGAGGCCATGTCTGTGGTTTTTGATGAAGAAAAAATCGATGCGCAGGCCGCCATTCCCAACGGCATGGCCTGGAACATGACCTACGACACGGCGGCCCCGGCAGGCACGGTCGGCCCGGTGTCGAGGGAGGAGATGTGGCAGCGGCTCCGTTGGTTTTTGGGTGAAATGCTGCCCGTGGCCGAGGAGTGCGGCGTGCGCCTGGTCGCCCATCCCGACGACCCGCCGCTGCCGGAAATGCGGCAAACGGCCCGGCTGTTTCACAGTTTTGGGGAGTATGAAAAACTCCTCACCGTGTCCGATAGCCCCGCCAATGGCTTCGAGTTTTGCATGGGCACCCTGCAGGAAATGCCGGAAGGCGACCTCTACGCCCTGCTCGACAAGCACTCCGCCGCCGGGAACATCGGCTACATCCATTTCCGCAACGTCGTCGGGAAAGTGCCCCACTACCGGGAAGCCTTCGTGGACGAGGGCGACATCGACATGGTGCGGGCGCTGCGCATTTTGAAAAAAAACCACTACGACGGCGTCATCATCCCCGACCACACGCCCGAAATGAACTGCGGCGCTCCCTGGCATGCCGGGAAGGCGTATGCGCTGGGGTATATGCGGGGGGTGTTGCAAACATTAGAAATTGGAAATTAGAAATTGAGAAATTGGCCAGTGCTCGAAAATTTCCTAATTTCCTAATTTCTCAATTTCCAATTTCTCAATTTCAATTATGATACCTTTCCCTACCGGCAAATGCACCATCTCCGACGACTGGACGCTCAAGGGCATGAACGTCGTTTGGATGGAAAACGACTACCTGCGCATCGGCATACTGGCAGGACGGGGCAGCGATATTTTTGAGTTCCGGTACAAGCCGAAGGACGTGGATTTCATGCTCCGTTTGCAAAAGGGCATCCTCAACCCCAACATGGATTTTTCGCAGATGCGGGACACGCCCAACCAGTTTGAGGATTACTACTACGGCGGCTGGCAGGAGATTTTACCGAACAGCCCCGGCTTCAACTACCGGGGCGCATCGCTGGGGCAGCACGGCGAGGTGTCGCTCACGCCCTGGAAGCATGCCATCCTTGAAAATTCGCCGGGGAGGGTTTCGGTGAAACTCTGGACCCGTCCGCTGCGAATGCCCATTTTGATTGAAAAAACGCTGAGTCTGGAGGCAGGCAAAGCCACGCTTTTTATCGAAGAAAAACTGACGAACGAGTCCGCCACGCACCTCGACGTGGTTTGGGGGCATCACATTGCTTTTGGCCTTCCTTTTTTAAAAGAAGGCGCAAAAATCACGACCAATGCCCGCCGTTTTGTGGCGGAGCCGCTCATGCCACCTAAACGACGGTGGCAGCCCGGCGTGGAGAGCGATTTCCCCAAGGCCCTGAATATCAATGGAAAAGAAGTCGACGCCAGCATCGTGCCGCCGGAGTCGACAGCGCCTTACAGCGAATTGGCCTACCTCTCCGGTTTTGACGAGCAGGCTTTTTATGCCTTGAAAAATGAGGAAAAAAACGTCGGTTTTGCCGTCCGTTGGGACGCCCGGGTTTTCAGGCACGTCTTGTATTGGCAGGAGCGCTACGCCACCCAGGACGCCCCGTGGTGGGGTAGCGCCTACGCCGTGGCCCTCGAACCCTGGACCAGCCGCTGGCGGCCTGACCCGGAAAAGGCCATCGAGGAAGGCGACTGGCTGCGCCTTGCGGCTGGCGAAGTCGTGGAAACGAAACTGGAAGCCAGCGCCTTCGAAGGAGATTTTTAAAACATGTGTTTGCGTGTTTGTGTGTTTGGGTGTTTGCGAAGTGAAACACCCCCACAAACACCCAAACACATAAAAACACAAACACACAAAATGCATTCACTTCTATCAAAATCAACCGTATTCGCTGAGGGCCTCGACCATCCCGAATGTGTCGCCTGCCACCCCGACGGCACCGTTTGGGCCGGGGGAGAGGCCGGACAGATTTACCGCATTTCACCCGATGGAAAAACGGTCGAGGAAGTCGCCAATACGGGCGGTTTTATTCTCGGACTGGCGTTAAGTCCCGGCGCCAAGTGGCTGGCTATCTGCGATTTAGGTAAAAAATGCTTGTGGAAGCTCGACCTGCCTTCGCTGCAACTTTCCAAATTCGCCGACGGCGCTGGCGGCCACCAATTCAACATTCCTAACTATGCGGTTTTTGATAAAACGGGCAATTTGTACGTCAGCGAGAGCGGTGCATTCCGGGAGGTGAACGGCAAGGTGTTGAAATTTTCGCCCGATGGTAAAGGTGAAATCTGGAATCGTGAACCGCTCAATTTTGCCAATGGTATGGCGATGGGGCCGGGTGAAAAACACCTCTACGTGGCCACTTCCTTCCTGCCCGGCGTGGAGCGGATAGCGATTTTGCCGGACGGCAGGGCAGGGGAGCGGTCGCTGGTTTGCACCCTGCCGGAAACCGTGCCCGACGGGCTGGCCTTCGACGCCGATGGCAATCTGTACGTATCATGCTATGCCCCGAACAAGATTTTCAAAGTCACCCCCGGCGGAGACACGACCGTTTTTATCGACGACTGGGAGGCACACACGCTGTCCAACCCCACGAACATCGCCTTCGGCGGCCCGCACCTCGACCAGCTTTTTGCTGCCAATCTCGGCCGGTGGCACATCACGAAGATTGATGCAGGGGTAAAGGGACTGGCGTTGCCGTCGCATTTGCATCTGTAAGCTTTAAGATACCAGAAATCATAAAACATGGGTTATGCTGACAATACAGAACATTGGTTTCAATATAGTTTTTTTGGCCTTATTGGCATTGACTTCATGTAAACAAACCAATGTTGACGGCGTGATTATTGGCAACACACTTTATGAAAATCAGGACTACTCAGCAAATAAGCGCCTTTGCGGCATAATCAAACGGACTCTTGACAAAGACCAAAGCGTTCTAATTCAGTTAACTGAGTTTTGGTGTGGTACAGCGGATGGTTGCTACGACCTTGGTTATATTTTGACACAAATAATCCATAAAATGGGAGAACAGGAATTCATAAAATTAACCAATGGCCTGACCAAAAATCAGAAGAATGATATTTCAGGGCTTATTGTGGTTGGACTGGAATATGGCGACAATAACCATGACAACAAAATAGACGATGCAACAATTGACAATACTTTTCCTAACCTTCAAAAAGCATTATCTGATTGACCGAGTACAAATTATCTCTTGTTCAAGGCGAATGAAATAGCAGGATTCCGCTCTTTGAAGACCCTTATGTGAAATGTGGAATTCAGTTTACCGAATGACGGTTGTGATAATTTTACTCGTCATCGCAACCCCTTAAACGTTAGCAATTGGCTTTATAAGGCCGGGCTAACAGCCAAAAGCTAACAGCCAAAAGCATAAAAAATGTCTTTCAAAAACAAAACCGTACTCATCACCGGCGGCGCCAAGGGAATTGGCGGTGCTTGCAGCCGTGCATTTTACCGGGAAAACGCCAATGTCGTCATCCTCGATACCGACCCGCTGGGGCAGGCCCTGGCGGCGGAACTGGGCGAGCGGGCGCTGTTCATCCAGTGCGATGTTTCGAAAGAAGCTGCTGTAAAAAAAGCGATGGAACAAGCCGCCCAAACCTTCGGCGGTATTGATGTTTTGGTTAACAATGCGGGCATCCAACGGTACTCCACCGTGACCGAAACCAGCGAGGAGGAGTGGGATTTGGTGATGAACGTCAACCTGAAAAGCGCTTTTTTGTGCGCCAAACACGCTATTCCACCCATGCAAAAACAAGGCGGGGGCGTGGTCGTTAATGTGTCAAGCGTGCAGGCGTTCATCAGTCAGCAAACGGTGGCGCCCTACGTCACCTCCAAAACAGCCCTGCTGGGCCTCACCCGCAGCATCGCTGTGGACTATGGCCCGGAAATCCGCTGCGTCGCCGTCTGTCCAGGTACCATTGACACGCCCATGCTGCGGTCGGCATTCGAGCTTTCACCCGACCCGGAAGCGGTCTATCAGGAATGTGTGGACATGCACCTCGTAAAACGCATCGGCACGCCGGAGGAAGTGGCGGAACTCATCCTTTTTCTGGCGGGTGAAAATGGCCGTTTTTTTACCGGCCAGGCGATAAGGATTGACGGGGGGCTGGGGATTACGATTGCGGGGAGTAAGAAAGAGTAGCGGTCTGTGTAGCTGACGTGCTACCAGTTAGGCGGCATGTGTATCGGTAACTACATTTTGTTTTCGGCTTTTTTTTCATTTTGTATTATCTTCAAACCAAGGTCGTTGATAAGTTTCTGATTTATTCAAGAATGGCAATATTTCAACTATTTTCTTATCCCACCCTTCATTCCAAATTTGCACATTTTCACCACTAACTAAATTATAGGCCGATTTGTGAAGCCCAATCTCAATTAAATACTTAAGCAGGGAGTCCATTTCATTTTCCGTCAATTCTCTTTCTGGATATTCAAAAGACATTAATTGAAAGAGAGTGTCGTTTACGGCTTCTTGATTCACTTCAATTCCTTCATCGGCTATCATAATTTGCTTTATCTCTCTTACAACTTTATAAACTGTTTCATCATTTTTTTCTTCGATTCTTCTATGCCAAAATTCACGGTAGTATTTAGGTGATTCTTGAAAGTTTGAATACGTTAATTCAAGACTATCTATCAAGTTCTTTGGACTTTTATTTACATCTAACCACCAATTCCAATCACTCTCCCAATCTTCTTTGCTTATTAGGTTTTCGTATCCGATTTTCTTGAAAGTTTCGTGAAGCATCAAAATATTCTCTCGCTTCTTTATCCAATTACTCGATTTATCATATCCAAATCGTAAATGTAAAAAGCTTAGTTGTTTCTCCTGAAAATTCGGAATTACTCTTTTTTCGTTGTCATTTCCACAACTTGAAAGAATCAGAATTCCTATTATCAAGATTGTATTTTTCATTTTTTCTTAATTGCCGAGAACGTTTTTAGGTATGCGTAGTTACCCAGGCTTTGATGCCGTCAAAATCGAGCCGGCCTTCTGCCACTGCAATTACGAAATCGTATTTTTCGTCTTCGGAGGCGTTGATTTCGATGCCGTTTTCCATGAACAACAATTCCATTAGGCCATAGCCAGTCCGCTTATTCCCATCAAGGAATGGATGGTTTCGAACAATATTTTCCATTAGGGCAGCCCCTTTATCAATTATGGTTGGGTATAAATCTTCTCCATCAAAAGTTTGAAAGGGACGTGATATTGCAGAAGACAGCATTTCTGGCTCACGTATGCCGGGAAGACCACCATACAATTCAAGAAAGTGGGCATGAATAATAGACTTGTTGGGGCATAAGTAGCTGATTTTCAAGCGATGTTCAAGCTGAGTTTGTAATTCCAAAGACCAGCACAAATGCCGATTATTCTGTCAATAAAACGATCACATTTCATTCTCAGGGGATAGACAAGTACGTT
>JASBVF010000019.1 GCA_030147525.1 Bacteroidota bacterium | reverse complement strand
TGTTTATGTGTTCGGGGAAATTCCGCCGGTTTTGTTTGTAAAATTGTATCCCGCTCCGCCGCAACGAACGCAACGCATTGATATGCAAATCGTTGCATGCGTCATGCCTTTGTCGTGACTCAAATTCAGACCACCTCTCTCACCCTCTCACCCTCTCACTCTCTCACTCTCTCACTCTCTCACCCCTCTCAATACCGTATTTCATCCGGATTTTCCCCGACATACAGCGGCAGCGTCCACCCTACCCTGATGCCGTTAAGAAAGTCCAGGCGACTACCGGTTTCCCGGTCACGGGTATCAAAATTGAAACTCCGGCGGCTTTCCGTGAAGCCCTGCGTCAATTCCAAACCAATTAAGAAATTGATCCGCCTGTTTTGTGAGAGATATTGATAACCAATGAATTCCGTCAGCGCATAGCCATTCGCCATTCGGTCATAGCCTTTTTTGTAATCGCCGCTGAGGGTGGCAACGTACACCTGCGGATCGTCCTGTATCCTTATTTTATGCTGAAAAAAGCCTCCGCCCACGGTGACCCGGATGCCGGAACGTTTATTCGTTTCTGAAAGTGAAAATATTTTCCCGATGTGACCGCCAACGTACAGCCCCCGTTCCCGCAAACGCACCTCGGCAATACCGCCGTCATCCCCGAAAATCATCCCCTCCGCATTGCGCAGCTCAGCCAGCACGTCAGTGTTGACGTTTGCCCCAAAATAAAAATTGGAATGTGCCCCGACGATCAGGTTGTTTTTAGTATAAAACTCCACGGAGCCGCCGGTGCTGGAATTAACGCCGAACCGGTCAGCCAGATCGCCGCCCGGCTTGTGCCATCCAAACAGCGCATTGATGAGCACCACGTTGCCGTCGTTGCTGCGCTCCTCCTGAAAAAAGTAGCGGTTGCGCTGTGCATCCGCCTGAAGAAACGCCAGCAGAAAACTAAAAAATAAGATTGAACGCATGTATTTTAAATTAAACATCGGTACTCAAAATTTCAGGGGTTCCGATCTGTGAAACTACCCTTCGCAAGGGCCTTTGCGCCAGGCTTTCACCCCGGCATTTTTGGCTTCGCATTCGTTGGAATAGGTTTTTTCATCGCAACCGCAAACCGGTTTGTAAATGTCCGGACAATCGGTTTTTCTTGGGTTTTCTTCGAAGCAGTCTTCACATTTTCCTTCAAACCACTTTTTTAGTCCTGCTTTTTCAGCCATGCAGGGGTTGCTGTAAGTTCTGCCGTCGCAGCCGCAGACAGGCCGGTATTCTTTGGTACAGGGGCTGTCCGGATCGATTTTATTAATGTCGATGCAATCGTCGCATTGGCCCACACTCCACTTCATGACGCCTGCTTTTTCTGCTTCGCAGGGATTGCTGTAGGTTTTGCCGTCGCAGCCGCAAACGGGCTGATAATCCCGTGGACACATTTTCTCCGGGTTGATTTTTCCGGCATCCACACATTTATCGCACTCGCCCTGCACCCACGAAGTCACCCCCGCTTTTGCTGCCTCGCAGGCATTTCCGTAGGAAACATTATTGCAGCCGCACACCGGATCGTATTGCATGGTACAGACGGCATCCGGGTTGATTTTTTTGGGGTCGATACACCCATCGCCGGTTTTTTGAGCCTGCTCACAGGTGCTGGCCAGCAATGTGAATGCTACGAGAATCAGTGTAAAAAGGGCGAGATTTTTCATGACTTGGTTGTATTGTTGAAATTGGCTGTTGATATTCGCTACTGGCCGACAAAAAATCCGCTTACAGGCGACTCTTTCCGCATCCGGTTTCTGTTCTGAAACGAAAACAGGAGGACAGTAGTCCCGAAACGAACCTGGCTAATCCGGAACTAACCGCCGCCTTTATCAGAGCCGGTTAAAGAACTTCTTCTGCATCACAAAGTACTGAAAAACAATGCTTCTGCTCAGCAGCCCCTGCCGGTTAGGCTGGGGTGAAATCCGGATGCGTTCGATCAGTTGTTCCAGGACAATTCGCTTTTTAATAAAGGTCACCAGCGCCAGGAAAAAGGACAAAAACGCCCCGATCACTGCCTGCGCATGCAACCAACGCCCCTGCAGCAGAAATGAAAGCGCCGCAACGGTGTCCATCGCCACCCGGATGGGCAGCAGGAATGCCAGCTTGATCACGCCCTCATTTTTCAGCAGCGTGTAATAGCTGTTCCGAAAGTTAAGGTAAGTTTTATAGGGAGAATGATAGCCCAGGGTGCCGCCGCCCAGGTGGAATACAGTGGAGCGAGGTGTGAACATGACTTTGTAGCCCGCCCTTTTGAAACGCCAGCAAAGGTCGATTTCCTCCAAATGAGCAAAGAACTCGGCATCGAATCCTCCAAAACCTTTGAAAAGCGGGGCACGCACGGCCATGCAGGCGCCCGAAGCCCAGAAGATTTCGCTGACCTGATCATACTGCCCCTTGTCTTTTTCCACGGAATCAAAAATGCGGCCCCGGCAAAACGGATAGCCGAGAAAGTCAATCCAGCCACCGGCAGCACCGGCATACTCGAAATATTCAGGTTGATTTAATGCCCGAATCTTTGGCTGAACGGCCGCAATGGTGTGGTCCTTTTCCATCAGGTCCACGAGCGGTTCGAGCCAGTTTGGCGGTACTTCCACGTCTGAGTTGAGCAGTACAAAATAGTCCGGTTCCAGCGTTTCGAGCGCTACGTTGTAGCCTTCCGCAAAACCGTGATTTTGCGTCATCTGAATGATGGAGACCTCCGGAAAGTTCTTTCGTAAAAACTCCACCGATCCATCCTTGCTGGCGTTGTCGGCGACGTACACATGGCAATTCCGGTACGTGGTTTTCAGAACGGAAGGCAGGTGTTTTTCCAGGAAATTTTTCCCGTTGTAATTCAGTATCACCACGCCGACGGACGGAAGTTTGGCGGCTTCCCACTCGTTGACGAGGTCTTTCGTCTGATCCAGCACTTTCATCGTCGTCTTCTGATCCTGCGTCAGTTGCGCCTGCAAAGCATTCAGGTCGTCCAGTTTGGCGTCGCTGCGGATAAAATCCACAAACTCGACCTCCAATTCGTCTTCATAAATGGTTTTACTGAAATCGAAAATGTGGACTTCGACGGTCCGGTTGCTGTATTTTTTAAGCGTCGGGCGCTTGCCGATGTAAAGCATGGCCCGGTGGCGTTCGCCGTCGTAGATGGCATAGGCAGCGTAGATACCGTCGGGCGGAACGAGCTTAGCCTTGCTTGTTATTTCAAGGTTGGCAGTCGGAAAGCCGATGGTAGTACCGATCTGCTGGCCTTTCACCACCTTTCCTGAAAGTGTGAAAAAATGCCCGAGCAGCGACGCCGCTTTTTTTACATCGCCCGATTCGAGCGACTCCCGGATACGGGTAGAGCTGACGCCGATGGCATTGATTTCCTCTTTTTCAATTTCCACGACTTTGTAGCCGCCCTTCTGTTCGTGCCAGCGCAGGTAGTTGATATCGCCGCGGCGATTCATGCCAAACCGGTGATCGTAGCCGATGACGATGTGCTTCGGCTGAAATTTTTCAATCAAAAACTTCTGGATGTATTCGTCGGCGCTGAGTTGCGAAAACTCAAAGGTAAATGGTACGATGACCAGGTGATCCAGTCCCGACTGTTCCAGCAGAGCGATTTTCTCCTCGGTCGTGGTAATGAGCTTCAGCGTGTCATCTTTTGGATAGACAATCTGACGAGGATGCGGGTGAAAGGTAATAGCTACGCTTTCCCCTCCAGTCGCAATGGCGAGGTCCTTGACTTTCTTGACAATTTTCTTGTGACCATAATGCACGCCATCGAATGAACCGATGGTGATCACTGCATTCCTGAACTGTGGCAGGTTGTTGAGGTCTCTGTACACTTTCATAGCGGCAAATGTAATAGGTCATTGGTGATTCAAGGTGGGTCTCGGTCAGTTTTTTTGGATCAAAAGAAAAGCATTTGACAAAAAGAGATGAACCAAGTCAGTCAAATTACTGACAAACATCAATCTCCAAACCGTCAATCATCATTTTTTTTACCTTTGCGAAAATAAAAAAAAGCCTCGATGAGCATTGATAAACAGAGAATTGTAGAAGCACTTTACACCATTCAGGACCCGGCCACCGGCAAAGACCTGATCAAGGCCAAAATGGTTGAAAACCTGATCGTTGAAGGCAACAACGTCAACTTCAACCTCATTCTTCCTTCACTCAACAGCCCTCACAAATCTGATTTGATTTTCAATTGTGTGGCAACAGTCAAGGAAATTTACCCGGATGCAGATGTAAACGTCCACGTGGTCGCCAAGACACCGGGCTCGCAGGACGGCACCAGCAGCGTGCCGCAAATCAAAAACATCATCGCTGTCGCCTCCGGCAAAGGCGGTGTGGGTAAATCCACCGTTTCCGTCAACCTCGCACTCGGTTTGAAACAGCTGGGCGCCAAAGTCGGCCTCGTTGATGCCGATCTTTACGGACCTTCCATCCCAACGATGCTGGGCTTGAAGGGTGAGCGCCCGAAAGTGCAGGACATGCACGGCCAACCCAAGATTCTTCCGCTCATGGCTTACGACATGCCCGTCATTTCCATCGGATTTATCATCGAACCGGAGCAGGCCGTGGTGCTGCGTGGCCCCAGGCTCGCCGGCATTATCAAGCAGTTTTTCAACGACGTGCTCTGGCCGGATCTTGATTACCTGGTCGTCGATTTACCTCCGGGAACCGGCGACATTCAACTAACGCTGGTTCAAACTGTTCCAGTAACGGGCGCCGTGATGGTAACAACCCCGCAGGAAGTTGCGGTGGCTGATGCCGTAAAAGCGATGAATATGTTTCTGTTGCCTTCGGTAAATGTGCCGATCGTAGGAGTGGTTGAAAACATGGCCTGGTTCACACCGGAAGATTTACCGGAACGCAAATACTTCCTCTTCGGAGAAGGCGGCGGCAAAAAACTTGCTCAAATGAGCAACTCCATGCTGCTCGGCCAGGTGCCCATCGTGCAGGGCGTACGGGAAGGCGGCGACAACGGAAAACCCGTCGTTACCGATGATAAATCACTGGTAAAACAGGCATTTATGAAAATAGCTGAAAACACCGTGCGCCAGGTAGCTGTTAGAAATGAAATGATAGAGCCAACAAAAGTTGTGAATGTGCAGTAGCCTGTTGGCTATTAGCTTTTAGCCAAAGGCCAACAGCCAATAACAAAACTAATATGTCAGTTCAAGAAAAATCAGAACTTATTTTACAAATTGACCAGGCGCTCAACGACGTTCGCCCGCACCTTGCCGCCGACGGCGGCGATGTTCAGGTGGTAGACGTTACCGAGGACATGACCGTCAAAGTGAAATGGATGGGCAACTGTGAAAACTGCTTCATGTCCATCATGACCATGAAAGCAGGCATCGAACAAGCCATCAAAAGTAAAGTGCCCGGCATCAAACATGTCGAGGCTATCAATGGAATCGAAGTTGCATAAATTGTTGGATGGTTAGATTGTTTGATGGCTGTATGGTATAATGGTTTTCAAAACAATCCAACCATCAAACAATCAAACCATCTAACAATTCATCCATCCAATCAATGACCCGTCAGGAGCTTTTCCAGCAAATTTTAAAGAAAAAATCATTCCTCTGCGTTGGCCTCGACAGCGATCCGGCCAAACTTCCGAAACACCTGCTGAAATACGACGACCCGGTTTTTGAGTTCAACCGGCAGATCATCGAAGCGACACAGGATCTTTGCGTAGCCTACAAACCCAATCTCGCATTCTACGAAACCCGGGGAGCAAAGGGCTGGCAATCACTGGAAAAAACGCTGGAGCTGATTCCTTCCGACATTTTCACCATCGCCGATGCCAAACGGGGCGATATCGGCAATACCTCCACGCAGTACGCAAGGGCTTTTTTTGAAAACATGTCCTTCGATTCCGTCACGGTGGCGCCCTACATGGGTGAAGACAGCGTGAAGCCTTTTCTTCAGTTTCAAGACAAGTGGGTCATCCTGCTGGCGCTGACCTCCAACCAGGGCAGCCAGGATTTTCAGTTTGCTTCGCAAGATGGCGGCGAACCCCTGTTTGAAAAAGTGATGAAAAAAGCCCAGGAATGGGGCACGCCCGACAACCTGATGTTCGTCACCGGCGCCACGCATCCTGAAAAATTCAAGGATATCCGCCGCATCGCTCCAGATCATTTCCTGCTCGTTCCCGGCATTGGTGCGCAGGGCGGCGAGCTGGGAGAAGTGTGCAAATACGGCCTCAACAAGCAGGTCGGCTTGCTCGTCAATTCTTCCCGGGGTATCATCTTTGCCGGCCAGGGCGAAGATTTCGCAGAAAAGGCCCGGCAGGCGGCACAGGAAATTCAGGCGGAGATGGCGCAAGTTTTAGCACCATTTCAACGTTAAAAAATTATCGCTTCGTTTTTCCTACAGCATGCAAATTGAATTCGCTCCCGGTAGAAAAAACGAAGATCAATCTGATCAAAAATTCAGTTGCATCGCAAATTCAACTCCATCATGAAAAAAGTCCTTCAAATAATCGCATTGGCCCTGCTTCCCATCGCAGCTTCCGCCCAGTACCTTGAAGCGGGCATTCTGCTTGGCGCTTCCAATTACCTGGGCGACGTATCCAACAACTCCAGCAGCCTTTATTTAAAAGAAACCAAACCGGCCATCGGTGCGCTCGTTCGTTACAATGTGAGCGAAATGTTTACCGCTCGCCTGGGCCTCAACTATACCTGGGTAGCCGGAAGCGACGCCAACGTGAACAACGACGACTTCGTCCGTCAGCGCAATCTTAGCTTTAAATCCAACATCCTCGAGTTTTCGCTGATCGGCGAGATCAATATTCCGGGGTACCAGCCGTATGCGCTTTCCCGGCCGTTTTCACCGTATCTTTTTGGCGGTATTTCCGTGTTCAGATTTAACCCGAAAGCCCGGTACCAGGGTGACTGGGTGAAACTTCAACCGCTCGGCACCGAAGGACAAGGTATGACGCAGTACCCGGACCGGGAAGAATATGCCCTGACCTCCATTGCCATTCCCTTCGGAATCGGTGTGAAATATGCACTGACCGACAAAATCAACCTCGGCCTCGAATTTGGCGCCCGCCGCACTTTTACGGATTACCTCGACGATGTGAGCGGCACCTACGTTTCCTATCCTGAGTTGCTGGCCGGCAACGGCGCACTTGCCGCAGCCCTCGGCAACCGCACCGGCGAACTGATCGGCGGTGAGCCGGTCATCGTCGAAACCGGTACCCGTCGTGGCGACAGCACCGGCAATGACTGGTACTTTATCCTTGGCGCTACCGTAACCTATAATTTCCTGGATAACGGACTGATGGGCGGACGCAAACGGGGAAGGAAGAGAGCAGGGTGTTATAATTGAAAGCGTAACATCGAAAGTAAGAATGACAAATGCTGTTGGCCCTTTTGTAGAGCCAACAGCATTTTTTTTGCAGGAGAACTGTTTGATGAAATAATGCTGCGCTCTTTTGTTTCTCCCTTGAGATCCGTCCACGTCACATTTGTCACACAAACCGGCACTACACTTTTAACGAGGACGGATCTCCGTGGAGAAACAAACCGGCCGCCTCATCGAAGCAAGAACACCTTCTCCACCAGCCGTTTCCCTTCGTTTTCTACCAGCAAAAAGTACATGCCGGCAGGCGCTTCACCGACTGCAAAGCTTTGCAGCTGATTGGCGCTAATCTTTTTCGAAGCGATTTTCCTTCCGGTAAAATCTATCAGCGATGCTTCCCATTGCATCGAACCGGCGCTTTTCACTTCAAAATCCAGCGTTTCACGGACAGGGTTTTTAAAAATGACCAGACCGGATGCCGCCGCCGCTTCCGTATCAGCAACCAGTCCGCAGCCGTTCGAGGTAAGCAGGCCGGTGCGCATCATGCTCAGGGTGGCCAGCATTCGTGCTTTTTGACCATTGGTGAACATGCCCATGCATTCATCGTCCGTGTAAAACAGGTAATTCATAAACATATCCGGTTGCGTGCAGGAAATGACCGGGTGCGACGGGCACTCTTCCAGGTAAGTTTCGCAGGAATTTGGCGTATCGGCTATGCCATCGTCGTCGTTGCAGCAGCTGTTGAAAGAAGGCCCCCAGACGTGTTCAAGACCAAAATAATGACCCAGCTCATGCGTACAGGTGCGTCCGAGGTGGTAAGGTTCGTCCACATTCATTGTCCCGAACTGCCGGTAATCAACCTGCACGCCATCCTCTGCCAGTGGACCTTCTCCGGGAAAAGAAGAGGTCCCTCCTACCCCACCCGCAAACTTGACTACCCAGATGTTCAGGTATTTTTCAGGGTTCCAGGCATTCTTCCCGCCCATATTGGTGTAATGAACGTTGGAAGTACCGCCGATGCCCACCGAATTATTGGTGTACGTGCGGGTAATACCGGTCGTGGCATTGCCGCTGGGGTCGAGGTTAGCGAGGCAGAATTCCAGCTCCACGTCCGCTATTTTACTTTGAAAAACGGCCGGTATGCCCGGAATTTCAACATTTTGCTTCCTGAAATCCCGGTTGAGGACATCCATTTGCGTCAGGATCTGTTCGTTGGAGATATTTTCCTCGTTTTTATTCCAAACCACATGCACGACCACCGGGATGGTCACCACCGTGCGCTGGGTCAGTTCCTCCGGGTGGTTTTGTATCCATTCGGAAAGCAGCCGTTCCCGGACCTCCCGCTGTTGATACCAGGCCTCGTCAAACAACCGGTGTTCGCCTGCCCGGCAGCGTTCCTGCTGGGCGATTGCCGTAGCGTTTATGCCGAAAAATGCCGCCAGAAAAAATGATAATAAAACCGGAACAGGGGTCTTGAATTTCATGGTAACAGGATTTTGAAATACGAAAATACCGGTTTGCCCGCAGATGTGTTTCAAAAAAAACAATTTTGGCAAGCTGCTGTTAGGTTGCCGTTTTCATTTCTGCAACTCGCTATGCAGGCATGGTTGAGCAGAGTTGAGATGGTTAAGAACGGTTGAGACTCAACTACCTAAACCATCTCAACCCATCTCAACCCGAACGGTGCAAGCTGTAACAAAACTAAATAGCCATGTTTGGATTATTCAAAAAAGACCCGGTCAAGCAACTCGAGAAAGAGTACGCTGCCATTCTTGAAAAAGCCCGTGACACCCAGCGCTCCGGCGACATCAAAGGATATGCGAAGTTGATGGAGCAGTCGGAGGAGATCTTGAAAAAAATTGAAGAACTGCGGAAGAAGTGATTGATTATTTATGAACGCAGAGACACAGAGACGCAGAGAAAACTCTTATCCTCTGCGTCTCTGCGCCTCAGCGTTCAATCAAATGCCCATCACTCCACTTTTAAACTCCCCTCTTTTCTCGCCTTGTTCATTTCGAAGACTAATTTGTAACTGCCTTTTTTCAGGTAATACTTGCCATTTTTAGCCTTCTCCACTTTGATCTCCTCCTCGTCTTTTTTCTTCTTTTCGTTTAGCTGTTTCACGTATGCCGCCACGGCGTTTTCAGCAATGTCCGCATGGTAGATCAGGTAATTCAGTCCGGCGGTCACCTCTTCTTCCCAGGATTTCAGGGCGAGGTCGCCCGACATAACGGTGACCTTCAGCTTTCCTTTTGTTTTTGTGAAAACGGGCAGTTCGATATCGGGTTCCGGCACGTTTTCGCTCCATGCACTCCAGGCGTTGCCCCAGTTGCCACGGTGACGGACTTTTTCAATATCAAAAACATAGAGCATTTGCGACCGTATGCTGTCTGCCAATTGCTGCACATGCTCCACGTTGGCGAGGTAAATCGAGCGGCCGTGCGTGCCGACGATCAGGTCGTTTTCACGGGGATGCACCACCACATCGTGAACCGGCACGGCGGGCAGGTCTTTCATCATCGTCATAAAACTTTTACCACGGTCGAGCGAAATGTAGAGACCGTGATCAGTGCCCACGTAGAGCAGGTCGGGGTTTTTCGGGTCCTCCTTGACGACGTTCGCCGGCTCCATGGGCAGATCCGTACCAATGCGCTGCCAGGTGGCGCCATAATCTTCCGACGCATATACAAAGCAACGGAAATCATCCCAGCGGTAACCGTTCAGGGCCACGTAAACCCGGCCCGTTTCATGTTGGGAAGCCTGCACCCTTGCCACCCACATATCCTGCGGAAGCGTGGCTGAAATATTTGTCCAGTTATTGCCGCCGTCCTTGCTGACGTGCAGCAGGCCATCGTCGGAACCGGCATAAAGCAAGCCGAATTTCTTCGGGCTTTCATGGATGGTCGTCAAAGTTCCGAAAGGCACGTCGCCCACTTTGCCGCCATTGGTCAGATCGCCGGAAATAACTTCCCAGTCTTTACCCTGATTGAATGAGCGATGCAATTTATGAGAGCCCATGTAGAGAATGTCCTGGTTGTGGTTGGACAGGTGGATGGGTGTTTGCCAGTTCCAGCGCAGCGGGCGCTCGCCGAGTTCGTGCTGGGGAGTGATGTAATCGCTTTTACCGGTTTCCGTGTTCAGGCGGTAGTAGTTGCCGAACTGATAACCGGTGTACACCGTTTTGTTATCCCTCGTATCCACGGCTACCTGCATGCCGTCGCCGCCCATGATGGATTTGTAAGGATACTGTCCCGAACCATGCCAGCGGTTGCTCGCCTCGTAGGTGCTGGGGCCGTACCAGACGCCGTTGTCCTGCAGACCGCCGTACAAGTTGTAAGGTTTTTCCATGTCCACTGCCACGTAGTAAAACTGGCCGACGGGCGGGGTGTTGCATTTGTTCCAGGTCTCGCCGTCGTCGTAGCTGATGTTGATGCCGCCGTCATTGCCAAGGATGAGATGGCCGTCACGGTTCGGATTGATCCAGAGGGCGTGGTGGTCGGCGTGAACGTTTTCCTCGTTGATCGACTTCCAGGTTTTTCCGCCATCGGTGGAGAGGAGGATAGGCACACCGAAGATGTAAATTTTCTCCGGGTTGTGCGGCGCCACCCGAATTTGACCAAAATAGTAACCGTAAGAGTAGTACAGGTCATCGAGGTATCCTTCGTGCGTTTTTTTCCAGGATTGCCCCTCATCGGATGAAAGGTAAACTTCAGCGCCAATCACTTCCGTGTCAAACAAATTGGCGTTGGCATTTTCAAGGTACTCGACCAGCGCCACGGGTTTGATCTCGTTCTTTTTCACCATTTCGATCACCTTGTCGGCTGAATATTTTTCAGGAAAACGATTTTCCTTCAGGTAATCGATGACGAGTTTTTTATCCAGTTTTAAAAATGCTTCGGTGTTGATGGTCCGGAGCTGATCTTTGGTTAAAACATTTTTCTTCTCTTCTTTTTTCTCTTCGGGCCGGCGGTTTTGATTGTCAACCACAGCAAACAAGAGGGTTTTTCCATCTTTTACCACCGTTTCAAGACCAATGCGTCCGGTGCCTCCGCCGGCAGGAAAACCGCTGTTTTTGGTGCTGAGCAGCGTCCAGTTTTCACCGCCGTCATTGCTGCGGTAGATGCCTGAACCGGAGCCCGCTTCTATAAAATCCCAGGCGTAACGCTCCCGGTGCCAGGTGGCGGCGTAGAGCACATCGGGGTTTTGCGGATCGATGGACAGATCGACAGCGCCGGTATTGCCATCCACGAACAGCACTTTTTTCCAATTCTGGCCGCCGTCGGTGGTTTTATAAACGCCCCGCTCCTGGTTGGGCGAATAAAGATGGCCCAATACAGCCACCCAGAGTGTATTCGGATCTGACGGATGCAGGATGACCCGCCCTATGTGATGACTTTCCGGCAAACCCTTGTGCTCCCAGGTTTTTCCACCGTCGGCACTGCGGAACATACCCACGCCGGCATAACTGGAACGGCTGGAATTCACCTCGCCACTGCCGATCCAGATCACATTTCGTTCCCAGTCGACAGCAATATCGCCGATGGTCATGACCATTTCATCATCAAACAGCGGGGTAAAGGACTGACCATTGTTCTCTGTTTTCCAAAGGCCGCCGGAGGCATAAGCCACGTAGAAATGCGTGGGATCATCCGACCGCACGTCCACGTCGGCTACCCTGCCGCTGAACACGGAAGGCCCGATGGAGCGAAACGGAACGTTAGTGACGAGGGAATTTTCAAATAAAGGCGTTTTCTGCTGCTGACTTTGGATACGCTCCGTCGCCGGAGTGAATGGCGGACGTGTCAATTGCGCAAAAAGGAAAACGGGAAAACATAGCAATGCCAGGAAGGTCAACGTTTTGTTCATAGTAGTAAGAGTTTGGTGTTTTACAAGTACCTGATAAAAATCTGGCACATTGATTTATGCAAAAATAGAAAAGTTGAAGATAGTTAGGAGCTACTTAAAAAATGTTGCAGCAGTGAAACGGTCGCTGTCGGCAACGTTTCCGGACAAAAGGCTTGCTCACATCAAAGCCGTGTACGATATTGTGGCTGTTTCTCAAATCAAATTCCTGAAGAACGTTTCGGGAAGTTTTCCGATAAAAAAATCTGTGTAATTCCGTTACCGCAGCGTTGCGACCGTTTCAAGCGATCGTATCGCTTCCGGGACATTGGGTATAACCTGATGGACTCCTGAACCTGCTATCTCTAAACTTAAATTTCCGGACGGAAATTCCGGACGGGCGTTTCACTAAATTCATTCATGATCATGAAAAAAGAAATACCTGCCAAAGAGGAAATTGTACAGCAAATAAAAAAAATGATGGAAAAAGAGCCGTGGTGCGCTGCGTGGTTTGAGCCTTATAACCAAAGCTCCTGGGCCCAATTTATTGAGAGTTTTGCCGAGTTCAAGCAATCAGCATTGACATTTCCTACCTTGTACATTAACGACTTCAAGCCTAAGGTAACCGAGTTCAACGACTACGCCTATAAAATACTGATGCATATCCAAAACAAAAAGCTTTTTAACCTGCAATGTGAATGGCGGGCCGAACGGATCAAACTACCCGGTATTGAGATTTCATATGATTTCATCATTCTTGAACCGCATGTATTAACCTGTCCGTATATCCCTCCCGTCACAAAGGAGGAAATGGAGGTTTACATTGAGTTCCTGGAAAGTTCCTATTGTGAATTGTATGACTCAGGTGATGTGGAATGGCAGGATTATCCTTCTATGGTCAGGAAACATATAACCGGCTTCATGCGGCATGCAATACCTTCATGGTTTAGATATTATGATAAGGTTTTTGATACTGAATTTTTGATGGAACTGCCTGATATACGGGGTGAAAAGGAATTACATTACAGCAATGCTTTTTACACCGACCCGGCCAGGCTTGCAACACTGCCGCCGCCGCCTCCGCCAACGCCTGAGATGGAGGCCATCAAAAAAGATTTTGAACTGAATAAACCGCATTTGAGCAGCTACGATAAGAGAAATTTCATTGAATTCGCAAAGCATTTTGAAGATGATGAAACGATGGAAATTCTCCTCTCTCACGCCAAAGCCGAGATGTACGAGGAAGATTTTGAGTACCTGGATGAGCTTTACGAATATATGAAATCAATTCCCGGTGAATATCCGTTCGTTGAGGCCGATGACTGGAAAGAATCTTTAGAAATGACCGTCTGGAATTACAAAAAGGAAAATTACATAAAAGCCCTTCCCCGTGCATGGCGGCAGTACCGCAGAAAGACCGGAGATCATATTGAGGCCAATGCTGAGGAACTGATCCGCAACTTTGCGACCAATTTTAAGGCTTATCAATCAGACGCAGTGAGGAATCACGTTGCAAATGCCATATTAAGCGGCAGGAAAGTACTGGGAGAACCGGAGAATTTTGATTTTTAACCACTGGCCTTCGGTGGAAATTATTGGTTTAAAGTAATGGCCCTTCTTTCAAAGTGCTTATGCTAAACATCAAAGTGTTTGCACTAACATAAAAAGTGATCGTCCTGACTTTCAAAGTATTTGTACTAACATAAAAAGTGATCGTCCTGACTTTCAAAGTGTTTGTACTAATTCAAAAAGTTTTCGTCCTAACTTTCAAAGTTATCATACTAACACAAAAAGTGATCGTCCTGACTTTCAAAGTGTTTGTACTAATTTAAAAAGTTTTCGTCCTAACTTTCAAAGTTATCATACTAACATAGAAAGTGATCGTCCTGACTTTCAAAGTGTTTGTACTAATTTAAAAAGTTTTCGTCCTAACTTTCAAAGTTATCATACTAACACAAAAAGTGATCGTCCCGACTTATAATGAAGTGACTCCCGCAGGCAAAGCTGCCTACCACATCATAAAAATGAGCACCCGGAAAGGTAAGATTGCCGCTCCCGCACACGAAGTTGTCTTCCCTGCTGACGATTTGTTCTTCCGCCGGTCGCTCGCAAAACTCCACTTTTAAAAAGTGTAAAAACTTTCCTGCAAAGCAATTTCAATCAACCAATTTGTTTCAAATATTAAAACAAACCCTTACCTTTCGGTCGCAATTTGTTTTTAAATCAAAAAAACCACCGCATGACCGATCTCTCCATTTGCCTGCTTTTCCTGATACTCGGCCTCGTCGCCGGTTCGCTTGCTGCCTGGTTGATTGCCAAGTTCCGTTTCGCCGCCCAATACATTTCACCGGAAGAACTTAACGCAAAATACACCCCACGGGAAGCTTTCGATTCCTTGCGGGAGCAAGCCGACACGCTTCGCAATGACTTGAAAATCAAGAGCGAAGATCTTGTCACGCTTGAAAAAGCGCTTTCTTCCAAAGAGCGGGACATCCTCTACCTGGATGAAAAACTGCAAACCTGGCAACGGGATTTTGAAAAATTGCAAAGCAGGGCCCACACTGAGTTTGAGAACATTGCCAGCCGCCTGCTGGAGGAAAAGTCGAAAAAATTCACCGATCAAAACTCCCGGCAATTAAACGATTTGTTGCATCCGCTAAAGGAACGCATCCGGGAGTTCGGGCAGGACATAGAAAGGCGGTTTACCGACGAAGCGAAGGATAAAGTTTCTCTCAAAAAAGAAATCGACTCGCTGCGCCTGCTCAATCTTCAGCTCAGCAACGACGCCCAAAGCCTCGCCAATGCCCTGAAAGGCGATGCCAAATTTCAAGGCGACTGGGGCGAACATCAACTCGAAGTTTTACTGGAAAAAGCCGGCCTCGTGAAAGATATGCACTACGTTGTACAGCCTTCTTTCAAAGATGAAAACGGCCAGGACAAACGCCCCGATTTCATCATCCACCTGCCGGAGGAAAAGCACCTGATCGTCGATTCCAAGGTTTCGCTCAAAGCCTACGAACAATATTTTCAGGCAGACAGCGACGAACTGCGGGACCGGCATTTGCAGGACCACCTCGCCAGTATCCGCAATCACCTGCGGGACCTCGGCAGCAAAAACTACCAGCACCTCTACCAGATCAACTCGCCGGACTACCTGCTGATGTTCATCCCCATCGAACCGGCCTTTTCCGTGGCGCTACAGCACGATTCCAAGCTCTTCCTCGATGCCCTCGACAAGAACATCGTCATCGTTACCACTTCTACCCTGCTGGCCACCATGCGAACGGTGTCGTACATCTGGCGGCAGGAGCGCCAAAAGCGCAACGTGCTGGAAATCGCACGGCAGAGCGGACTGCTCTACGATAAATTCGTCAGTTTCGTGGACGATCTAAAGGAAGTGGGCCAACGCCTCGATCAGGCACAGGCTGCTTGGAGCGGTACGATGAACAAACTTTCGGAATCCAAAAAATACGGCGACACCCTCATCGGCCGTGCCGAACGAATCCGGGAGCTAGGCGCCAAGGCGTCGAAGAACCTCCCGAAGGATTTGCTGGAAGAGCTTGAAGACGAGCCGAACGGCCTCCCCGCAGACGAGAAAAGTGACAGATTATCGCTCGGGGAGTAATGTTATTACTGATTACCTCTGCTTCTCAAGCTTTTGCTCACGCTACGCACGCAACGCATTGATTACTATCTCGTTGCATGTGTAGCGTTTTTGCGTAACAAAGATTTCTGAACAAGGCCGTCCACTCCCGTCCACCGTTCATCATTTACCATTCATCATTTATCATTCACCATTCATCATTCATCATTTAAAAGTCCGGAATCTCACCACTACGTCCGAAAATGTAATCCGGGACGATCGCAAGGCAAGCCTGCCGCACCTTTGTGTCATCAATTATTTCAATCACATTAATTCACTTTTAAAACAATCAAACAATGAAAAATCTATTGATGACCGTAATGACTTTTTGTGCGCTTTCAGTTTTTGGACAACACGCTGGTAGCGGCGTTGAACGGGAAGGTTTCGTGATCGGTTTTGGAATTGGCGGCGGCGTCATCAGCCTTGCCGACAGTCAACTGGAAACAGACTTTGATGAAGCACAGGGAGCGTTCAGCCTCCCCAACCTGAAAATCGGATGGATGCTGAACGAACGCACGGCGCTGCTCGCTACTTTTCCGGGAATGATCTACGAGCAGGATGGCAAAGACCGCAGCTTCGAATCTTTCCTTCCTTCCATCCAATACTGGCTCGACGATCGCTGGTGGATCAATGCCGGCGCTGGTTTGGCGATGGATTTCCCCGCATTTTACGAAGTGGACGACTTTAAGGACGAGGACTGGAACTTTGGTTGTGCCGTGGCTTTCAGTATGGGTTACGAATTGGTTCAGACCAGAAACTTTGCACTCGATCTTCAAAGCCGGGTCCACCTTGGCCGGACTTACCTCGGCAATGATTTCCACCGGGATGCCGCAGCATTTGAGGTCGGAATTGGTTTTAACTGGTACTAAACAGTGACGTTCCCGTCGAGCCTTGCAGGGCGAGGTTTGGCGGGAACCCGCTTTATTTTAGTTGCTTTGTTTGTAAAGGTTCTCGTCACCCCGCCAATGTTGCCCAAACGACCAAAACCTTCCTTCCACAAGGCCATTCGCCAATTAATCCCCACTCCACAGTAAAAAAGTACTTGATTTGGATACCTTTGGGCAAAGGGCTTCTGATATTTTGCCTGCTCCAATCCGACAGCTATCGACGGAGATATTTGAGCATTGATAAGGCTTGATGAAGTAGAACCTTTCATCCTGCAACAAACGCCCAAACAGGCGGATTTCAACCAAAAAAGCTAAGCCGCTTCTAAACAACGCAATGACCAGATCAACTTTTACCCTGCTGTTGCTTTTCTTTACCCTCCCGTTGTTCAGCCAACAGGACATCATGGAGTTAGGGGATAAAAACGCAAAAAACGAAGGCTCCGTTACCCTCAGCGGCCAGGTGTTCGACGCTGCCAATGGCGAACCGATTCCGGGCGCCGTGCTCCAGATACTTCCCATCGGTCTGAGTGATGTAAGCCGGGCCGACGGCAGCTTTCGACTCACCATGCCTGCGGGGAAGTATTCCATCCAAATCAGTTTTCTTGGCTATGAAGAATTCAATGCCCCGTTTCAGATTTTCAGTAATGCGAGACAGGACTTCCGGCTGCAAACGGGAGCGCTGAAACTCAACGAAGTGGTGATCAGTGACATCAGGGCGGATGACAACCTGACTTCCGTCATGGCCGGTGTGGAGCAGTTGAGTATAGAAAAACTGGAACGGCAGGCCAAGTTTCTGGGTGAAATGGATGTGTTGCGAAGCCTGCAATCCGTCACCGGCGTCACGAGTGCCGGCGAGGGCGCTGCCGGCTTCAACGTGCGGGGCGGCAATACGGATGAAAACCTCATCCTGATGGATGGCAACCTGGTCTTCAACCCCGTTCATGCACTGGGCTTTTTCTCGCTTTTTCACCCCGACATGGTGCAGGGCGTCACGCTTTACAAAGGCGGCGTGCCGGCCAGATACGGTGGACGGCTTTCCTCCGTGCTCGATGTGAAATTACGGGAGGGCAACGACAGGCAAATGTCCGTGCAGGGCGGCGTTGGCATCGCCTCTTCCCGGTTGGTGCTGGAAGGGCCGATCGTTAAAAACAAGGCTTCGTTCATTGCCGGGGCCAGGGTAAGCTACGTAGACTGGATGCTGAAACGCACCCGTAACGTCGATCTGCGCAAAAGCCAGGCTTTCTTTTACGACCTGACGGCCAAGGCAGATGCACGGCTCACGCCCACGACGAAAATCGGCTTCACGGCTTTCAACACGCACGATAATTTCCAGTTTGCCGATGAGGTAAAATTTGAATACGCCACCACCAGCGGCTCGGTTTACCTACGGCAACTGGTGGGTAAAAAAATCAACCTGACCACCAGCGTCAACGCAGGCCAGTACCAAAGTAATCTCTTCGACATCAACGGCAATGATCAATCCCGTTTCACCAACAACATTCAATTCCTGCGGGGCAGTTTGATCGGATTTTACCAGCCGACTGACGCCATTCAACTGGAGTTGGGCGCCGAGCAAAACCGATACACCGTTTCACCCGGCGAACTGAATCCGCTGGAAAATTCGGTCGTTAAGGCCGACCTTTTGCCTGATGAACAGGCACACGAGACCAGCCTTTTTCTGAATAATCAATGGACCATCAGCGACAACATTGAACTGATGGCGGGTGTTCGTTATATCTTTTTTAAAAACCTGGGACCGGAACGGGTGCTGCTCTACGAGGAAGGTGTTCCGAAAACGGAAGAAACCATCCGGGACAGTCTGCAATTCGGCGACGGCGAAGAGACCGCTTCGTACACAGGGCTGGAGCCACGCCTTTCGCTGCGGGTCCGCCTGAGCGAAGCGAGTTCGGTGAAGTTTGGCTACAATCGTTCGTACCAGTTTTTCAGCCAGATTTCCAACACGGCTTCCGCCACGCCCATCGATATCTGGCAGCTCTCCAATTATTACATCCGGCCTCAGCACGCTGACAATTTCTCTATCGGATATTACCGGAATTTCAGGGAAAACACCATCCAGTCCTACGTCACGCTTTTTTACCGAAAGATCTACCAATTAATTGATTACAAGGATTTTGCGAAGCTGTTGCTGAACGATCATATCGAAACCGAACTGCTGACCGGACAGGGCAAAGCTTACGGCGTGGAAATGTATTTCAACAAAGCCTACGGCCAGCATCGCTTTGAGCTGAATTACACTTATTCGAGAACGCAGCGGCAAATCGAGGCATCGGCTGTGCAGGAGGGCGTCAACAGCGGCGAATGGTATCCCTCCAATTACGACAAACCGCACAACCTGAACCTGAACTATTTCTTTCAGATCAAACCCAACAGCAGCCTGTCCGTTAATTTTACCTACAGCACCGGCAGGCCTACCACGGCGCCCGTCAGCACCTATTCGACGAGGAATGTGCTGACGATTCCGGTGTATTCGCAGCGCAACCGGTACCGCATTCCCGACTACCACCGCCTCGACCTGGCTTACACGGTGGGTCCCTGGGGGAAAAGGGATCGCTGGCGCAACAGCCTGACGTTTTCGATTTACAATCTTTATTTCCGGAAGAATGCTTTTTCGGTTTTTTTCCGTCAAAACCCCTTCCAGAACGTGAAAGCTTACCGGGTGGCCGTGCTGGGGACAATGTTCCCGGCGGTGACTTATGATTTCAAATTTTAACTGAGTTTTTAACTCGACTTACATCAAAACAACCAGGGCATGCAAATAAAATTTCAACACCTCCTCCTCGCAGCGCTCACCGGACTGCTCTTCGGCAGCTGCATCGATGAAATCAGACTCGATACCGGAGACGCCCGGCAACTGCTGGTGGTCGACGGACTCCTGTCCGACAGCCTGCAGGTGCACGATATCCGTCTGAATTACAGCGCCCTGCTGGGCCTGGGCCTCGACCATATCAAGGAGCCCGTCACCGGCGCCACCGTGCGGGTGCTGGACGATGCAGGCGGTATTTTTGATTTCACCGAAACGGCCAGCGGCGTTTACTCCCGGCTGATGAAGGGTGAAGCCGGAAAGGCTTACCATGTTGAAATAAAAACCGCCGATGAGAAAACCATCCGAAGCACCCCTGCCGTACTGGCCCAGGCGCCGCCGCTCCTGCCGGCCACGGCCAAAGTTGTGGAGGAACTGACCATCAGCCAGGCAGGCACCAGTCTGTACGACAAACGGCTGGCACTGGAAATGAACACGGATGTGTCGGCAATGCCGGAACGTCCTTACCTGCGCTGGCGGGCTACCGGCGAATATGAATTCGGAGAAGACTACCCAGGCATTATCGACCGCAAAATCTGTTACGTTAAAAACACCGTGGACCTCAACAACATCAAGGTTTTTGACACCAACAGCCTGGCCGACGGCCTGCTTTTCGACGAACCGCTGCTTACCACCAAATATGATTACCGTTTTGCCTACATGTATTGCTTTCACATTTTTCAATACTCCATCAGCGAAGCGGAATACCAATACTGGCGGGACGTTCGTGACAATGTGACCATCGACGGGAGTCTGTTTGACCCGCCTCCGGGTACCGTCACCGGCAACCTCTACAATCCGGACGATCCGAACGATCAGATACTGGGCTATTTCTCCGTGGCGGGCGTTCATTACAAACGCCATTTCGTCAGTGCAGCGCAACTTGGCGTCTCCGCCCCACCCCGTTGCCGCAGCTGGTCGGGCCAGCCGCAATACTCGGAGTGCCGGGATTGCACGCAAATTCAAAATAGTTCGGTGGAGCGGCCGTGGTACTGGGAACCGTAGTTTTGAGTAGGCCGGTAGGCAAGTAGGCCGGTAGGCGAGTAATTGCCGGAATTGCCGGACATAGCAGGGGCACTATTTGAAATTTTGGCTCACACCATGACGTAACGCACGCAACGTTTTAAAAATCAATGCGTTGTGTACATTTCGTGACACAGTTTTTTGAACAATCCCGACATAGCGCAGCTGAAAATCAGTTTACCTGCCTACCGGCCTACCGGCCTACCGGCCTACTTGCCTACCGGCCTACTCGCCTACCTGCCTACTCCTCCCACTCTTCCATGCTTACCCCAAAAGCCAGCATCGGCTCGTCGACCAGTTCATATTCAAAGTTGATGTATTCGCAGGATGGCAGATCGTCCAGTTTGCGGACCCGCAGGTCGGTGATATCCGATTCGTTTTTAAAAAGGGTAAAACCTTCCCATATATCGACAGTCGTTTGCAGCGCAAGATATTCCCTCCATTCTGCATGAGGGAGTTTCAGTTGAAGTTCATGAAAAATAAGGTCGGGCGGAGGCGGCATGGAAAGGTAAGTGCCAAGCGCTTCTTTCAGGTCCATGACGATACCGATGGAAAAACCCTCGTCCTCATTTGCCGGGTCCCACAACCCGTCGAGGCCTTTACTCAAATCTTTTTCACGGTAAAAAACACCCTCAACGATCACGTTGCGGGGCAGCACGAACACGTCCTCCCGCAATTGCGGCAGCAAGTTCAGCAGGATGGAAACAATTGGTTCCCGCTCCAATGCTGCATCCATGGTCTCGGAAAAAAGGATGTGAAAGCGCTCCGGGTCCGGCAGTTTCAGCAAAATAGCATCTTCATGGAAGGATTCACGAAGGTAGGCGCCAAGCTCCATTTCCCGGATCAGCATTTGGGCTACCGATAAGGATTCTCCGTTGATTTCAACCAGGGTAAACTGCACTTCTTCAGGCGTAAAAAACGGTGCAACGAGCGTCAGGAACGGCGCATACGGTCCGCAACCCGCATACAACACTTCGATGGTTTCACCGGGATATCGATCCCTCGCATCCAGAATGGCCTGATGAATACCCCGCAAAAACTGTCCGGTACGCCGGTAATCCAACAGACAGCGTGCCGCTTCATTGACGGAAATGGCCATGCCGGAGGAAGTTTGTACATCGTTTTGCCATTCCAGGGCTCCGTCAAAGCCGGAAACGATAGCCATCTCCGACAGGATTTCATGTATGCGGTCGATGATGCTTTCCTCGTGCATCGGATCGATGTGGCGGTCCAGCAGGTAAGAAGCAAGTGCGTGGATAGTTTTTACCGGTTGCTCTGAATCCTCTTCCGGCAGGTCAATTTCATTTATCATGTCAAAAAAAAGCGCATTGTAGTTGTGCTCAAGGTCAAAGATAAAGCAGCTGCCATTTGATCAGCATGAAAAACTGAGCCGCCAGTTTCCTTTTTACGCTCAAAACACGAAGGATTGAGGATTGAAATATTTCAGCCGCATCAATATCCGACCCGCAAACTCGCCGGGGTTGAGTGCAGCGGCGTAAAGGTCGTTTTTTATTCCTTCATTTTTACAGCCTGCATCGAAAGGACTATTCAGCTTTTGTTCATACAGCTAAAAATCACTACTCCGGGGCGAGCAAAATCACTGCAAATTTGCCGGTTGTTTGTCAAATTGGAGGCTGATCATTCCGGCAAGAGGCTGATTATCCTTGTTCTCATTCCCCAAAACCTGCTCACTCACCCATCATACACTTCTCACCGGTACTTTTTTTTCAAAAATGACAGTGTCTCGTCCCTGTGTGGAGGGAAATCGGGTCGTATGGATTTTGGCTGTCAGAGGGAAGACCGCTGGTCATTTTTACAAAATTAATGACCATGAAAAGTCTTTATTCTTTCCTTAAAGCGGCCGTCCTCACGGCCAGCCTGCTGCCTTTTGCGGTCATGGCACAGCAAAACTCCAACTGGCTCCGCAACCTCTCCGAGGGCATGGGCGAACCCGTCAACGGGTACGAAGATTTCAACCCGGAAATCGCTGCTGACGGAACCACCGTGCACACCGCCTGGCTGACCTGGCTCGGCGCAAACAAGCAACTCAACTACCGCCGCTCCACCGACAACGGCCTGACCTGGAACCCGAAAATCACCCTGCTCGACACCGATATAGACTACGACAAGCGTTACCGGCGGCTGGCTGTCTCCGGCAACTTCGTCCACCTCATCGCCAGCCGCAATCTCGGCACGACCAGGGAGCTGGTGTACTTCCGTTCTACCGACGGCGGAGCGACTTTCGAAACCCCAAAGGTGCTCTACACCACAACTTTCTCAATTTATGAACTTCAAATCGATACCGAGGGCACCAAAGTGCGGATTTTCATGTCGGAGGACTGTCACTTCTGTACTCCCAGAAAATGGCTCTACCTCATCAAGTCCGACGACAACGGCGCCAGTTTTGAAAACAAGCTGGTGAAGGAAGACGTGTACGGCACATATTCCAATTTCACCGGACTGAAAATTGCCGGTCAAAACGTGTACCTGCTCTACCTCGAAAGCATCGGCTGGTGGGCCAATTACGACTACGAACTCCACCTGCTCAGTTCCACTGACGGCGGTGGGAATTTCACCGACAACGTCATCTCCGAACCGGCCATGAGCGGGCAGCACCACGCCTTCTGGCTGCTCAACTCCAGCAACGGCTACATGCCTAAAATCGCTACTGACGGCAATCATGTCTGGGCCGTCTGGTCGGGTTGGGATGAAACGAACACGCCAACCGTCTTCGTTCGCCATTCGCCGGATGCCGGGACGAGTTTTTCACCCTTGAAAAAAGTGTCAGGCACGGTGACCAACCTGCACAGCGGAATGGAAACCATCGCTGCGAAAGGCGACAACGTGTATGTCATTTTCAACACGACGAACTACAAACTTTTTGTCAGCCAATCCAATGACGGAGGTGCAAGTTTCAGCGACGCCATGAATTTCACCCCCTCCACCGGCGCCTATCTCGACGGCGGCATCGAGCCACAACTGCTCATCGATCCCTCCGACAATAGCGCCTTCGTTCTCTCCACCGGCCCGAAGGTGGGCAAGCTCATGCCCGATGGCAACAACCGGGCAGCTTCGTATTATGGCCTCTACAGCTTCGGCAACAGCCGCCGGCCCCGGATGGCGCTCAGCGGCGACTACCTTCACGTGGTTATGGAAGATGGCGGCGAATGGACGCAGACGGGCGTTTTCACCGATATCAACGTTTGGTACCGCCGCATCAGCCTCGCTGAAAACAACCCCGGACAGGATGAACTGGCCCTGAAAATGGCCATCGTCCCCAACCCTGGCAACGGCAGCGGTATTAACCGTTTCGACAACATGATCGTCGAACCAGCCCTTGGTTATCATTTTAAAGAGGCCATGACCATCGAGTTTTGGGTGAAACCCGAAGCTGTGAGCGAAGAGAAAAAATTGCTCACCCAGCACGTGGTTGGCACCTGGAACATGTGGAACCCGGCCGGATTCCAGCTTTGGGCCAGTGCCTCGAACGAGCCGGTGAACGCCATCGTGACCACGACGGGCAGTTACGCCCTGCCCGCCGGTAAAAACATGGCCTCCGGATACTGGAACCACCTCGCCGCCACCTACACGAACGACGGCAGCCCCGGCAATTTTAAAATACTCCTCAACGGCCAGGTCGTCAATCAACTCACCGCCACCGGCGACCTCAAACAGCAGGATGCTCTCTGGGTTTTGGGCAGTATCATCGGCGGCTTTGGCGGCTACATGTCGAGTGGGGTCAATGCCAGTTTCGACGAGCTGCGATTTTGGAGCGTGGCCCGCACGCCGGAAGAAATACGGGACGCCCGTTTCACCCCGCTCAACGGAGATGAGCCGGGACTGGCGGCCTACTATCGTTTCAACGCCGTGTCGCCTTTCGGTGAAATAACCGACCTCAGCGGCAACGGCCACACCGGCCACCTGATGTACAAGGAGGAGTCGCCCCAGTCCACCATCTCCGACCTCGGCCTGCGTTTCGGCTACACGCAGACGGTAAGCACTTTCGCATTTCAGCAGGAAAGCAACGGGGCGGAAAGCTTCCAGTGGGATTTTGGCAATGGTGAAACCTCCGACCTCGTGAACCCATCCGTCACCTACGCCACCCCGGGCATTTACAACGTCTGCCTGACGGCCTACGGCGGCGAAATGTTTGACACCTATTGCGAGGAAGTGGAGGTGTTCGGCATTGACCGGATTTACCCCACGGAAGGCGGCAACACGGATTTTTTGACCCTGTACATCTATGGCGGCGGTTTTAACCAGAACAATGTGGTGAAACTCCGGCGCAGCGGCTTCGCCGACATCATTGCTTCGCAAACGATTTTTGATGAAAAGAAAACCCTGACCGCCCTCTTCGACCTCGCCCAGCAGGACGTGGGTCTCTGGGACGTAGTGATCGCAAACGGGCCGCAGGAGATGGTGTTGCCCGAGGCTTTCAGCATCGTACCGGGCGAAGTGGCCGAACCGTTCGTGACCTATAACGGCGGCGGCCTGATTCTTTTCAACCGCTATACCCCGCAAACCATTACCATTGGCAACAAGGCCAATGTGGATGCCCACGGCGTGCTGCTCTGGGTGACCATCCCCGAAGCGCCCGGCAACGACATCGCTTTTTTGAACCTCAACATCCTGCCGCCGCAGGTGGCCATCGACCACGGCAACGCCGCCGAACTGGAAGCCCTCGGCCCCTACGTGGTGGTGGATTCGCTGTTCGGCAAACCTAATCACGCACGGGTGTATACGTTTTATTTCCCGATACTGCCCGCCAGGTCGAGTTTCGACATTGCCATGCGGGTGAAAGTCGGACAAACCAGCAACCAGGTACCGGTGAATGTCTGGCTGAGCGGGCCGTTTTACCACTCGCCACTCTCGCCGGAAGTGCAAGGCTGCGTGGCACTTTCAGCAGCCAAGGCGCTGATTAAATCGGGAGCAAGCTTCATCCCCGGCGTAGCCTGCCTCACCGGGGCAATGGCCATCGCCTCCGATTATCTGAATGACCCGCCGCCGACACCCTCCAACTTCGAGCATATCGACACCCGGAGCTGGGGCTGGATTCTTGGCAGCAATCTGCTGGAATGTGCGGCTTCGCTCTCCGGCGGTTCGGTCATCACGGGCATTTTGACCACCATCACCTCCGGGGTGGAGGCCGCCCAGGAAAACGCCGACTGCTACAGCGGTTTCCGGCAGGTCGGCTGGCTGGACATCCTCTACTATCCCGTAGGGTCGTTTGACCCCAATGAAAAAGCGGGCACGCCGGGTTTCACCCAAGAAGGCTACATCAACCGGCAGTCGAGGCTGGGTTACCAGGTGCGTTTTGAAAATAAAAACACCGCCACGGCGCCCGCCCACGAAGTGGTCATTCTGGATACTTTGACTTTTGAAAAAATGGATCTTGAAAACTTCTCCTTCGGTCCTTTCGGCTGGGGCGACACGATTTTGTTCCCGCTGCCCAACTCCCGGCAGTTCAGCATGGACGTGGACCTGCGGCCTGAAAAAGACGTGATCGTGCGGGTGAGCGGCGAACTGGACGAGGTAACGAAAGTGGTGAAATGGCGCTTTCTCTCCCTCGATCCTGCCACGATGGACCTGGTGTACGACCCGCTCGGCGGCTTCCTCCCGCCCAATGTGACGTCGCCGGAGGGCGAAGGTTTCGTCAATTTCACCCTCGGCATTTCGAACGATATTTTGAACAATGAAAAAATCGAGAACCGGGCCACCATCGTCTTCGATGCCAACGAGCCCATCGTCACCAACCTGCACCTGAACACTTTCGACCTCGTGGCGCCCGTGAGCGAACTTAGCGTCCCCTCCCCATCGACGACAGACACGCTGATCATGCTCCAGCTTGCAGCATCCGACGACGGCAGCCAAGTGCGTAACGTCGAGGTTTGGGCTTCGGAGAATGACAGTCTCTACGTTTTCTCGCACAATGCCTACGGCACTGAAACGACCTTCACCGGGCGATACGGCTCGACCTACCGTTTCTACAGCATTGCTGTGGACAGCGTGGGGAACCGGGAAGCACCGCCTGCAGTGGCGGATGCGGAAGTTTCGGTGCTGACGGGGACGAACGAGTACATCTTCCTTAGCGGCCTCCGAATGTACCCGAAACCCGCCGGCGACTGGCTGACCGTGGAATTTGTTTTGAAACACCCAGCCCGCATCCGTATTGAACTGTCGGATTTGACCGGAAAAAACATGGGTACACTGCTGAACGCCGATCTGAACTGTAGCCTGCACCGGCTGACTGTGCCGCTGGCGGTAGAGAATGGAATGTACTTGCTCAGGATTTCGGATGGAGTGCGCAGGGTGCACGGGAAGGTTTTGGTTTTGCGGTAGGGGGTTTGGGTGGTATAGGCCGGGAAATGATGATACCTCAGCCTGTCGCCCTAAACCGTTTCTACTTTTTGAAAAATCAGTATAAATTAGTAGAAAAATGACCAGATGCAAAAAGTGCAAATACAGACGGAAATAGATGTGCGTACTTTTCTCTCACAGCCAGGAACTCAGGAGTTGGAGGCTTTCCTTCGTGAAATACCGGCATTGCTTGCCCGGCGTAAATCAGAGGCTCAGAAAGCGAAGGAAGTTGCTCTGATTCAACGGTTGAACGAAGAATGTGTCTTGCCGGAAAGCCATTGGCAGCGATACAATGCCCTTTCTGAAAAACAGGAAGAAACCGAACTTACACCGGCAGAATCGAAAGAATTTTTCCAACTGGTGGCAGAGGAGCGGCAGTTGCAACTGAAACGCATCCACATCCTTGGGGAATTGGCACAGTTGCGGGGAGCTACCCTGGATGAAGTTGCCAAAGACCTCGGAATCAAATCCCCCGGTTATGCCGAATAGACGTTTATCGTCTGCCGTGCAACGCCTCGTCAAGCTGCGGGCAAGAAATCTTTGCGAATATTGCCTGGCCAACAGCAAGTATTCTTTCCATCCTTTCAGGATTGAGGTGAGTTAACTGTGACTATCATTAGTGAAGGTGCTCTGCGCTAATTGGTCATGAATGCTACCACTCGTCCCGGTGCAAGCCTGTTATCGGGTACCGGCTGCCGCTTCACGGTCACTCAAAACATAAACAATATCAACGTAGAATCTCTGGACGAATCGGTGAGATATAAATTGCTCGTATTACGCAGGAAACTCATTTCATAAGCATCCCCTGCATCGGGCGAGCAATAGATTCTTCCTTTTTTTTCCATCCGGTAGCCGTCCCACCAATTACCTGTTTGCGTACAGGTGCAGTTGCGCACAAGGTAAGTGCCGGTTTCCGTGGCCTCTTCCGTCCATACTCCGGATGAATCCTGGACGACGATAATCGTCTTAATCAGGTAAGTAGAATCTTTCAGGAAAGTGACCCGGATGTCGGGGCATAACGGATTCACACAGCCCCCAAAGGCATTCCCATCAAATACACCGCCAATCGGCCTCCAGGCTAGCAGCAAATCATCCAGGATGCCGTCATCGCAATTGTCGCTTTTGCCGCAGAGGTCCGGCGGAGGATTGGGGACGAATTCATTCTGTTCAGTAGTTTCTTTTTCGCAGCCGTTCAGCAGAAAAGACACTGTGATCACTGCCAGCAGGAGGTAGGGGATTTTTTGCATAGGTTATACATTTTTCTGATAACGCTATCTTCATTTGCAAATTGCACTAAAACGCTGTGGCTGTTTGCAGTTCTCTTACTGCCGGCAGGCACAAGCAATAAAACTTCTTTTTGCACCAAATTTCCTTTGGACATTTTGACGCATCCGCTGCGGTCGCACCCCAAAAAGTTGCTTAAGTTTGTTCTGTTTTAACCATCGATTTTCAACCGTAAATCATGCATCAAAAGACTTCCATCATCTCCGACTTCGAGCACCACGTTTCCTCCCAAAAGGTGGCGTTTTTTAAAAAATACGGAATGGATTTCGTGATGGGTGAACGGGAAAATATCCGCATCAGGGATGTCGAAAACGGCACGGAACTCATCAACCTCCACTGCAACGGCGGGGTGTTCAACCTTGGCCACCGGAACCCGCAGATCATTGCCACACTGAAAGATGCATTGGATCATTTCGATATCGGGAACCACCATTTCATCAGCTCGGAAAGAGCGAAGGCAGCTAAAATGCTGACGGACCTGATGCCGGGCGACCTGTCTTACACCGTCTTCGGCGTCAGCGGAGGCGAAGCGACGGACACGGCCATCAAGGTAGCCCGCAGTTTCACCAAAAAACAAAAAATCATTTCTGTGAAAGGCGGCTACCACGGCCACACCGGCCTTGCCCTTGCAACCGGTGATGAAAAGTACCGCAAACCGTTCGGCGATGATCTGCCGGGCTTCGAACAATGCACCTTCGGCGATATCGAAGCCTTGAAATCAGCACTCGATGGCAACACGGCAGCCGTGATCCTGGAAACCATTCCGGCCACGCTAGGCATGCCCATACCATCCCCCGAATACCTGAAAACCATCCGGCAAATCTGCGATGAAAACCAGGTGTTGCTGATCCTGGACGAGGTGCAAAGCGGGCTGGGAAGAACCGGTAAACTGTGGGCTTTCGAGCACTACGGCATCGTGCCCGACATCGTCGTGCTGGGCAAGGGGCTTTCAGGCGGCATTTACCCGATTTCCGCTACGGTGCTCCGAAAGCCACTGGAAAGCGTGTTTCACAGCGATCCGTTCATCCACATTTCCACCTACGGCGGGGCCGAGTTGGGATGTGTCGTCATGCAGAAGGTGCTTGAAATTTCTTCAGCACCGGAATTTCTCGACCACGTGAACCAGATGGCGACGATTTTCAAAACAGAAATTGACAAGCTGATGGTAAAACACGGCGGCTTTCTCACCGGGCTGCGCCAGAAAGGATTGATGATGGGCCTGGAAATGAAAGACGAAGACTGCGGCCCGTTGCTGACCAAAACAGCCTACGACAACGGCCTGCTCATCATTTACGCCAACAATGACAAGCGGGTGTGCCAGTTGCTGCCGCCGCTGATCCTGCGGGAGGAGCAGGTGCCGGAGATCATGACGAGACTGGACAAGGCTTTGTCGCAGGCCAGGAAGCTCCGGCCGTTGCTGAAAGTGAAGAATGTTGTGACCGGATGGTTGAAGCATGAAAAGTAAATTGCGCCGTCATGAAAATAGACAAAGAACTGGTCGAACAATTCGAGCGGGAGCTGGACCCCCAGCACCTCGACGCATCGAAAATCAAAGCGAAGCTGATCGGTTTTGGTGAAATCTCCACCATTTTTGAGCTGGAAGCGGCGCCGGGTGTGGTGTTCAAACGGATGCCCATGTTTTCGAACAGGGCGCAAGCCAGAGACTACCTGGAGAAATACACGAGGTATTGCAGTTTTCTTGTGAAAGCCGGGGTGAATTTGCCCGAGGACAGCGCAATTGTGGTTGAAAAAACGCCCAAGCTGACCGTGCTGTATTTTGCGCAGCAAAAGTTCGATCCCAACTCCATTGGTAACAAGGTGGTTGATTTTTTAACAGAAGATGAAATCAGGAAACTGGCTGAACAGATTTTCAGTACCATCTACGGCGTTTGGGATTTTAACCAACAAAACAAAGAAGTGGATCTGGCTATCGACTCGCAGCTGTCGAACTGGGTTTTTGACAGGCAAACCGGCGCCTTGTTTTACCTCGACACCACCACGCCATTGTTCAAAATCAACGGCCAGGAACAACTCGACCCCGAACTTTTGCTCACCAGCGCCCCCTCTTTCGGCAGGGCCATCATCCGGAAGTTCTTTTTGCAGGACGTGATGGACCGCTACTACGATGAAAAATTCGTGAACATTGACCTGATCGCCAATTTGTACAAGGAGCAAAAACCGGCGCTAATTCCGCTGTTCATCGAGGTGGCCAACCGTTTTTCCAGCGAAAAAATCACCCAAAAAGAAATTGCGGATTATTACCGGGAAGACAAATTCATCTGGCAGTTATTCCTCAGCCTGCGCAAGATGGACCGGTGGCTGCACCGGCATGTTTACCGGAAAGAATACCAGTTTATTTTGCCGGGGAAAATTAAGCGGTGAATATACCGAAGCCTTTGCCTGAGGTTGATAAAACTAAAATAATGAACGCAGAGACGCTGAGACGCAGAGGAAGATTTACCGCCGAAAATAGAAAATTAATAATTCCTCTCCCGCAGATTCTACGGATTTACGCAGATAAATATTTGATTTTAAATAAATTAAATCTGCGATCATCAGCGAAATCTGCGGGAGAACTATAAAAAACTTATTTGCGGGACTATCTCTCCTCTGCGTCTTTGTGTCTCAGCGTTAAAATAAATTCTGAACCATGTGTGATACGATCGTTGCCCTATCCTCAGCCACGGAAGACGGCAGCGTAATTTTTGCCAAAAACAGCGACCGTGAGGCCAATGAAATGCAGGCGTTGGAATACCACGCAGGCGCCGAACATGGCCCCGGTAAAAAATTGCGGTGCACCTACCGCTCCATCGACCAGGTTGAAAAAACGCATGCCGTGCTCATCAGCCGGCCTTTCTGGATGTGGGGCGCCGAGATGGGTATCAACGAAAAAGGCCTCGCTATCGGCAACGAGGCGATCTGGACCAAAATGCCCGTTCGCAGGAAAAACGACCGGCTTCTCGGCATGGACTTGCTGCGGCTGGCATTGGAACGGGCCGGTTCGGCACGGCAGGGCGTGGAGGTGATTTGTGAGTTGCTTGAGCGCCACGGCCAGGGCGGCATCGCAGGCTACCGGGACAAAAACATGGCTTACCACAACAGCTTCCTGCTGGCTGATAAAAACGAGGCATGGGTCATGGAAACCGCTGACTACCTGTGGGTTGCGAAGAAAGTCGAGCACTACTACGCCATCTCCAACGGCGCCACGATCGGGGAGGAATTTGACCTGGCACATCCCGACCTCATTTCAACGGCGATCAAAAACGGTTGGCACCGCAAAGGCAAAACTTTCAGTTTCCGGGCGGCCTATTCCGACTGGTTTTACACCACTTTTTCAGCTTCGAAAATGCGCAGGCGGCAGTCGCACTGCTACCTGCGTGACAACCTGAAACAGGTAAACGTGCCCGGCGCCATTAAATTCCTGCAATCCCACGACCGGGAGGATTACACTCCGCACAGCCCGCTGCTGGGCAGTTCCGTTTGTGCCCATGCGGGCAATCCGCTCAGCAGGCACGCTACCCAGACCACCGGTTCCATGGTCGCCCACCTCGCAGGTGATATCACAGCCTGGTTTACCGCCACCTCGTCAGCATGTGCCAGCGTTTTCAAACCGGTTCGGTTCGGTGAAAAAGTTTTGCCGCCGCTCGGTCCGCCGGGGCCAAAATTTGACCCTGAAAATTACTGGTGGAAAAACGAACTGCTGCACCGCACCCTCCTCCGGGATTACCAAAGATTGCGGCCACTCATCGCCGGAGAACTGGCGAAGCTTCAGGAGGAAATTATATCCGGCGCTCAAAACCTGGCCGAGGCGGACCGATTCGCTTATTGCGCCGGGACGTTTGAAAAGTCGGCTCTGAAAGCGAAGGAATGGTTGGAAGTTTTAAAAAAACAACCTGTGAAATCCGGGGGAAACTGGCTGTACCGTCGCTACTGGAACAGGTTGAACCGGGAGGCGGGGTTGGCAGTCTGATGACCTCCCGCAATTTATGGATTGAAATGCCTTGCCACTTTGTTGCCGTTGATTATTTTAACCGGGGCAGAATTTCATTTTTTATCTAAATTCCCCTCTGAGCAGTTTCACAAAAAAAAAACAAATCATGAAAAGACGAAAATTCATCCAGTCTTCTGCCCTTGCAACTGCCCTGCCGCTCACTTTTGCGGCGGGCCAACAGCCGTCAAAACCGGCCTCCGGCAAGGAACTCTACGAACTCCGCACCTATGAAATCAAATTCGGCGGGAATCAAAACCTGTTGATGGACTATTTAAAAAACGCCCTCGAACCTGCCCTGAAACGCCAGGGCGCTAACCATTTCATGATTTTCCGGGAATACGGCAACTCCGACCCTGCCAACATTTGGGTACTCATCAGTTATCCCGACGCCTCGGTTTACCTGCAATCGCAAAATCTTTTTACCGATCTTGAATACCTGAAAGCCTCCGCTGACTACCATGCCCTGCCAGCCGCAAAGCCTATCTATAACCGCTTCGGTTCGTCGCTGCTGCTGGCCTTCGACGGGCTGCCCAAAATGCTGGACCCCAAGGAGGGAGCATCGTTGTTCGAACTTCGCATTTACGAGGGTTATTCCGAGGATGCGGTGCGGCGCAAGGTCAAAATGTTCAATGATGAAGAAATCGAGCTTTTTTATAAAACGAAACTCCACCCCGTCTTTTTCGGTGAAATGATCGCTGGCCCCTACCGGCCTTCGCTGGTTTACATGCTGAATTTCAAGGACATGGCCGAACGGGATGCCAACTGGGCAACCTTCATCAATCATCCGGAGTGGAATACTATGCGGGTCAAAGCTGAGTATGCTGATTCGGTGTCCAACATCCGGAAGATTTTTTTGAAGCCGGCATAGGCTTAAGACCATAAGACCTGTTAGCACTTAAAGTGCTAACAGGTCTAAAACGACCTAAAAACAACTACTATGAAAGAAGACTATTTCCCGCCGTTAAAAAGTGGTCTGACCTACCACATTTTCAACAGGGGAAACAATGGAGAAGACATTTTCCCGGAGGCCAGGAATTATCCTTATTTCCTCAAGAAATACAAGGAGTACATTTCACCCATATCCGATACCTACGCATGGTGCCTGATGCCTAATCATTTTCATATAATGCTTCGTTTCAGGGACTACACACAACTGCACCAGGCCTTTCCCAAGCGCTTCCCCTCTCCGCCGCCAGGAGTGCGGACTGGGAATGACATCTCGACAACAGAACATGTTGCCTTTGATGATGCTATAAGCCTTGCTATTTCGAAACAGTTTGCGGATTTCTTCGGGGGCTATTCCCGTGCTATCAATAAAGCAGTGGAACGCAGCGGGAAGCTATTTTCCCTGCCATTCAAAAGAGTCCTGGTGGACGACGAGGCTTATTTCGGATGGCTGCTGTGCTATATTCACCGCAATCCATTGCATCATGGTTTTTGTGCAGCGTTCGAGGAGTGGGAATACAGCTCGTACCGGGAAATTTTGTGTGGGTTGGATAGGGCAAGTGCTGTTAGCACTTTGAATGCTGAACTTAGACCTGTTAGCACTTCGAGTGCTAACAGGTCTCTGGACATCTGCGATATAGAATTTTTGAAATTTTGGTTTGCTGATAAGGATGCTTTTCTCCACTCCCACCGGCAAAGCGAGCTGGCAATGCTGAATCAGCAGTTGTTGTTGGAATAATAGGAATGGTTAAACTTAGACCTGTTAGCACTTGAAGTGCTAACAGATCTTTGGACATCACTGCAAAAGTCCCCCCCTCCCATTTCAGCCAGGATGTTTAATTTGCCCCCTCAAAAATCAAAAACATGAAATGGTTCCTGCAAACACTGCTGTCCCTGCTACTTTTCTGCAACTATTCCCTTGGGCAAAACGCTGCTCCCCGCCAACACCTCAACTTCGACGACGGCTGGAAATTCCACTTCGGCCATGCACAAAACCCGGAAAAAGATTTTAACTACGGCATCGAGACCATTTTCAAAAAAGCCGCCGAGGCAGGCGGCACAGCCATCGACCCCCGTTTCAACGACAGCCTGTGGCGTTCACTCGACCTGCCCCACGACTGGGCGGGGGAACTGCCATTCGTGTACGATCCGCACCCGCAGGTCATGTCGCATGGCTACAAGCCCGTCGGCGGGAAGTTCCCGGAGACGAGCATCGGCTGGTACCGCAAGCGCTTCACGGTGGATGCGGCGGACGAGGGCCGGCGCTTCGAGTTGCAATTCGACGGGGTTTTCAGGGATGCGGAGTTCTGGCTCAACGGCCTCTACATGGGCAACAACCAGAGCGGCTACATGGGCGTGGCGTATGACGTGACTGATTTCATCAAATACGGCGAGGAAAACGTACTTGTCGTGCGGGTGGATGCGACGCAGTACGAGGGCTGGTTTTACGAAGGGGCGGGCATTTACCGGCACGTCTGGCTGAATGTTTTCGATCAAACGCACATCGCCCACGAAGGCATTTTCGCTTACTCGAAAGTGGAGGGTAAAAAGGCCACCGTCTCCGTCGAAACCACGCTGGAAAATGACGGGGATGCCTCGGGCAACTTCAACGTCGAGGTATACCTGACCGACCGGAATGGCAAGACGGTAGGCAAGCCGCTGACCAGGACGGTTTTTGTCGATGTTTTGAAAGAAGGCAAAACCTATCACGATATTTCATTTGAAAACCCACGCCTGTGGACGCTCGACGATCCCTACCTCTACCGCCTCCACGTCGAGGTGAAATCGGGCGGCAAGCTGATCGACAAGCAGGTGCTCCGTTTCGGCATCCGCACGGTGGAGGTGAAGACGAACGGCGTTTTTTTGAATGGAAAACACGTCAAACTCCAGGGCGTCAACTGCCACCAGGATCACGCCGGGGTAGGCAGCGCACTGCCCGATTACCTGCAATTTTACCGCATTCGTTTGTTGAAAAACCTCGGTGTCAACTCCTACCGCACCAGCCACAACCCGCCCACGCCCGAACTGCTCGACGCCTGCGACAGCCTCGGCATGTTGGTGATGGATGAAACCCGCCTGCTCAACAGCAGCCCGGAGTACATGGACCAGTTCGAGCGTCTGCTCCGCCGGGACCGCAGCCGCACCTGTGTTTTTATGTGGAGCATCGGCAACGAGGAGGGCTGGGTACATACCACGCCCACCGGTAAACGCATCGCTGAAACGATGTTGAAAAAACAAAAGCAACTCGACCCCACCCGAACGAGCACCTATGCCGCCGACTTGCCGAATGTTTTCAAAGGCATCAACGAAGTCATCCCTGTGCGAAGCTTCAACTACCGGCAATTTGCCGTGGCCGACTACCACCGTGACCACCCCGGCCAGCCGATTATCGGCACGGAGATGGGCAGCACGGTAACCACTCGTGGACAGTACGAGCGGGACAGCATCCGGGGCTACCTGCCCGACCAGGACATCAGCGCCCCGTGGTGGGCCAGCACCGCCGAAGAGTGGTGGACACTGGCGGCAGAGAACGACTTCTGGCTCGGCGGCTACGTCTGGACCGGCCTCGACTATCGGGGCGAGCCGACGCCGTTCTCATGGCCTAACATCAATTCGCACTTCGGCATCATGGACATGTGCGGTTTTCCGAAAAACATTTACTACTACTACCAATCCTGGTGGACGGACAAGGACGTGCTGCACATCACGCCTCACTGGAACTGGATGGATCGCCGGGGCGACAGCATCGACGTCTGGGTCAACACCAACGCTGACGACGTGGAGCTTTTTTTAAACGGAAAAAGCCTCGGCAAAAAGGATATGCCCCGCCACCGCCACCTGAAGTGGAAGGTCGAGTACCAGCCCGGCAGGCTGGAGGCAGTGGCGTTTAAAAAAGGTAAAAAACTCACCGCCTACGTCGAAACGACCGGCACACCCACCGAGGTCGTGCTCACCCCGTACAAAACCACCATGCTCGCCGACGGGCAGGACGCCACCGTCATCAACGTACAAGTTTTCGACCGGGAAGGACGAGAGGTGCCGAATGCCAATAATTTGATCCAGTTCCACATCGTGGGCGACGGTAAAATCATCGGCGTGGGCAATGGCGACCCGTCCAGTCACGAGCCGGACAAATGCGCCGACGGCCGCTGGCAGCGCAGCCTTTTCAACGGCAAATGCCAGGTGATCGTGCAGGCGGGCAAAACGCCGGGCATCATCAAATTCGAAGCGACTTCGCCGAACCTGTGGAAAGGCTCCACCGACATCATCACCGTTGGGCCGGGCAGCGTGGGGTCAGTGAATTTCGATGAAAAATACCGGCTGAAAGGCGAAGCCGCCAAACCCCGCAAGGTGGATAAAATGATCGGCGCTGACATTTCATTTTTGCCCCAACTGGAAGACCGGGGCCTCAAATTCAAGGACAACGGCGTGGAAAAAGACGCCATTCAGATTTTAAAAGACCACGGCTTCAACTACGTGCGGCTGCGCATTTTTCACAATCCCAGTCTCGAAAACGGCTACTCGCCCGGCAAGGGCTTCTGCGACCTGCAACACACCCTCGACATGGCCAAACGGGTGAAAGCCGCCGGTATGAAACTACTGCTTGATTTCCACTACTCCGACTACTGGGCCGACCCGGGCAAACAGTACAAACCCAAAGCCTGGGAAGGACTCGGATTTGAGGATTTGAAAAAAGCCCTCTACGACTACACGCACGAGGTGATGACAGCTTTGAAAAAACAAGGCACCACGCCCGACATGGTGCAGATCGGCAACGAGATCAACCACGGCATCGTCTGGCCGGAGGGCAGCGTAAGCCACCCCGACAGCCTCGCTCAACTCATCAACGCCGGTACCGCCGCTGTAAAGGCTGTTGACCCAACCGTAGTGATGATGCTGCACGTGGCCCTCGGAGGGCAAAATGACGAGTCGGTGTTTTTCATCGATAACATGGTGAAACGGGGCGTGCATTTCGACGTGATTGGCGAGTCGTATTACCCCAAGTGGCACGGTACGCTTGACGACCTTCGGGACAACCTACACGACCTCGTGCGCCGCTATGGCAAGGATGTGATCGTGGTGGAATACTCGGCAAAAAAGTCAGAAGTTCACAAAATCGCCTTCGAGTTGCCGGACGGCAAGGGAAAAGGAACCTGCATCTGGGAGCCGCTGAATACTTGGGAATCGGTGTTTGACCGGGATGGGAATTCGAATGATTTTTTGAAGATGTACGATGAGTTTTACAAGCAGTATTTGAAAGATTGAATTCAGGGATTAGGGATGACCTGGCGCAGTTTCATCCCTAATCCCTCATCCCTTAAAAATCCATATTCATACTTCCATTCGTTTCGATGTTGCCATTTTTTTCTTTCAAAGTACCTTTAAAAAAGAAAGTGAAATCAGGTTTCAGGGATTTTCCCCAGTATTTTTCGAGACCGGATTTGTATTTTCTGAACATTTCGTCAGAGGCTTTTTTGCCATCCACGTCCAGGCCTTTTTCATCGAAAATAACGCGGGCATTGCCGTTGAGCGACTGAATGAGGCCATCCTTTTTCAGTTCGTAGAAAAACCAGTTCATCATCTGGCGGTGCAGTTCGCCCATGCGTTTGCCGTACTGTCCCATTTCATCACCGAGTGAGCCCATTTCATCGCCCAGGATTTTCATTTTATCGCCCAGTTCTTGCATTTTTTTCTGGGCTTCGGGCGCCTTGCCCTGGGTTTCTTCAAGTTGCTGTCCATAGCGCTCCATTTCCTGGCCGTAGCCTTCCATCACGACGCCTAGTTTTTCCATTTCCTGGCCGAGGTTTTCCATTTTATCGGAAAGAGCTGCCATCGTCAGGTCGTCCGCAGAGGATTGTGCGGCGGTCAGAAACGGCAGGGAGAGCAAGGCTGTGATTGCGAACAAAAAGATAGTTTTCATAAAGAAGATTTTTTTTGATGAAAAATAAAATTGGTTACTGCAGGCAGAGACAATTCTGCAATGGCAAGGTTGCAAAGACCTTACAGTACTGCCGGAGCAATCTGTCAAAACATGAGTCATTGCTCCTCAGGTAATTTCACCATCAACACTTTATCGATTCTTGCGCCATCCATGTCCACTACCTCCAATTTGTAGCCTTTGTATTCCAGATGATCACCGGTAGCGGGCATGTTTTCCATTTTATGAAAAATAAAACCGGCCAACGTACTGTAAAACGGGCTGCTCTCCGGGATGAAATCGCTCTTTTTCAGGAAATTATTAAGATCGGAAATAAGTACGCTGCCGCTGAGCAGCAGGGAGCCGTCTTCCCGCTGATCGATACCGTCTGACTCTTCGTCCACATCCGGGAGATCGCCCACGAGGGCTTCGGAGATGTCGTGCAGGGTGAGAACGCCTTCGAAAGCGCCGAATTCGTCGGTGACGATGCCGAAATAGCAGCGGTTTTTCCTGAACCGTTGCAGCACGTCGATGGCGTATTGGTTTTCGGGTACGATGACCGGTTCACGCAGGATGTTGCGCAACTGAAAATCCGGTTGGGTTTTCATGGCAAAAAAATCACGGGCATGGAGGTAGCCCAGCACCTTGTCGTATGTGTCTTCGCAGGCCGGAAAACGGGTGCGGTGGCTATTGCGGAGCATCTGTTCGATCACCTCAACGGGTTTATTCACGTCCACCCACTCCACATGCAGGCGGTGAGTCATCAGCGTTTTGGCACGGACCCCGCCGAACGACAGTATCTTCTGGTGAATTTCACTTTCATCTTTGTCAAACAAGCCCTGTTTGCCAGCGGTCTTGATGGCATAGCGCAGATCGTCTTCGGTCATCATTTCCTCGGTCGTCTCCCTGATGCCGAATATTTTAAAAACCAGCATGGTGGATGCTGACAGCAACCAGACAAACGGGCTGACAATGCGGCTGAACAGCCGGATAAACCCGGCAATTGACAGGGCCACCGACTCGGCGTATTTTATGGCCAGGGTCTTGGGAATCAATTCCCCGATAACGATCGACAGGTAGGTGATGATGGCCACCACCAGCACGTAGGCGATGGTATGGGCGTAGGGTTGCAGCAGTTCGATCTGCTCTACGTAAGGACGGAATTTGTCGGTAAGCGTGGCGCCGCCGTACACCCCCGACACGATGCCGATGAGGGTGATGCCGATCTGTACAGCCGAGAGGAATCCTTCCGGGTTTTTCAGCAGTTCGAGGACGGTCTTCGCTTTGGAGTTCCCCTTTTCTGCTAACTGAACCATGTGCTGTTTTTTGACTGACACCAGGGCGATTTCCGACAGGGCAAAAACGCCGTTGATCAGGTTGAAGAGGATAATGATGAGAAATTCCAAGCGGTTGGTTTTAGTTTAAACGAAATGAAAAGTGAAGTTAAAAAAATGCCGGTGTATGAACTGCAAGGCTGTTGTTTTCCACCTGCAAAGATAATTTTAGCCGCAGTAGTTGTCGTTGAAAACCTATAAAAAAGATGTAAACCTGAGCGCATTGGCGCTGTGTCCGGGTGAGCTGTTTTTAAACGCCATGGGTGCTTCCGGTCCTATTTTCCCCCGCCGCCTCTCAGCAACAACTCCCTGTTCCCAAGGGCCCATTTCAGCAAACCGTTTTGTTCGCCGGGCAGATTCAGCTTTTTACTGATGTTGGTGCGGTGGCTGGAGACCGTTTTGGGACTGATGAACATCATCCCGGCGATTTCAGCCGTGGATTTTTGCATGGCGATCAACTTGAGGATATCGATTTCACGCTCGGAGAGTTGGCTCAAGATGTTGTTTTCCTGCATTCTGTGCCGGATCAGGTATTGCGTGAGGCTTGCGTTCACATACGCCTGGCCGCTGTGGACGGCGTGTATGCAGTCGAGGATTTCTTTCTCGCTGCTCTCTTTCAGCAGGTAGCCTTTGATGCCCATCTCAATGGCATTGTTCAGCAGGGCTTCATCTTTGTAGAGCGTCAGCAGGACGAACCGGGTGGTAATTCCTTCAGCTATCAGTGTTTTCGCAACTTCCAGCCCTGTCAGGTGCGGCATTTCAATATCCAGCAAAGCCACGTCGGGCACCAACTGCCGGATTTTTTCCAACGCTTCCCGGCCATCGGCTGCACTCCCGGCCCACTCCAGCCCCGCCGTTTCAACCAGCAGGTCGGTAATTCCTTTGCACAGCATGGGATGATCGTCAGCATTGAAAACTCGGATGGACATGAAGAGATATTTTGATATTTTTTTTTTGAATCAGGGGATTACCTACCGGCCTACTCGCCTACCGGCCTACTGCCTACTGCCTACTGCCCCTCGGTATCGTCATCGTAACAACCGTCCCCCCCGGCTTGCCGGGACTGATCTTCAGTTTACCCCCGATGGCGGCGATGCGTTCGAACATGGTATGCAGCCCCAGGCTTTTGGATTTCACCATCTTCAGTTCATAATCAAACCCCTTACCGTTGTCCTGCACGACCACCTGAATTTCTTCCGGTTTGGAAGTTACCGCCAACTGTGCAGCCGTGGCCCCCGAATGCTTCACGATATTGTTCAGGGCCTCCTGAATGGTCCTGAACAGGTGGATCTCCGCTTTTTCCGGAAGCTGTCCGTCGATGTTGTCGACGCTTTTGGTGATAAAAATATTGGTGGAGCCGGCAATACGCTGGACGGTGTCCTGTATGACGAGCGTAAGGCCGAACTTTTCCAGCTGGAACGGATGCAGGTCTCTGGAGATCGTCCGGACTTCCTCCAGGGTTTCGCTGATCAGCTTTTGATTCTCCAAAACATTGGCGCCGGTGTTGTCGAGCTGCTTTTTAAGCAAGAGCAACGACTGCCCGATCCCGTCGTGCAGGTCTCGGGAAATGCGTTTGCGCTCTTCCTCCTGGGCAAAAATCAGGGCTTCCGCAAAAGCCCTTTTTTCATTTCGCTCCTTCCGGACCTGGTTTATCTTGAAACCAAAAAATCCGGCGATCGCCAGGAACAGACTTCCTCCGATGAACATATTCCGTTGTTTTTCGACGCTTGCCTTGGCGGATTCCAGCTCCAGTATGCTGTTTTTCTGCTCCAGTATTTTGCGCTGCTTCTGCGCATTCTGGTACTTCTCTTCCACTTCGGTTATGGCCTTGTTGAAGTCGATGCTGTTGTTCTTTTTCATGTAAACCAGCATGGACTCGTGCGTTTCCAGCGCTTTCTCGTAGAGCCCCATGGCTTTGTAGGTGGGATAAAGCTGTTCGTTGATGCCTTGCTCGTAGCCTTCGAGTGCATGTGTCCGGGCCAGCTGCAGCCCTTCGTTGCCATATTTTACCGATAAATTGTATTGACCGGCATGCCGGTAAGCTTCCGCCATGTTTCTTTTGATTAAAACCATCAGAATGGGATCGCCGAGAGCTTGTGTAAGCAGCTCCGCTTCTTTGTTGATCCGGATGGCCTCCCGGTGTTCGCCCAGTTCGTCTTTGATATCAGCCATGTTGATCAACACCCGGATGATGGACTGCTTGTCGTTCAGTTTTTCTGCCAGTTCCAGCGTCTGTTCCAGTTTTTCACTCGATATTTTATAAAACAGCAATGCCGAATCCCTGAGCACGGCCGCATTAAGGGCAGTATCGGCCCGGTTGACGTAGTCATCGGCGGTTGCTTTGTAGTTGAGCGACTGGTTGTTCAGCACGTACATTTTAGGGCGGTCTTCCTGGCGGATTTCAGCGAGCTTCAAAGCTTTTTCGTTGTACTCGTCTGATTTACCATACCGTTTGAGTATCCAGAATACGTGCCCGATATTGATGCAGGGGTTGACCAGGTTGGACGAATCTTTCAGTTTTTCCCAGGTATTCAACGCCCTCAGGAAATACTCCAGGGCTTTTTCATAATCGCCGGCATCCAGGCTTAAAGCTCCCAGTTTATTATCGGCATAAGCCAGCTGATTGGTATTTTTTAGCGACTCATAAATCGCCCGCCCTTCCCTGATCAGCTTCGTCCCTTCTTCCCGGTTGCCGAAAATGCGGTAAGTGTCGCCCAGCTCCAGCAATGCCTTGGCATGAATCGAACGGTCAGGATGGTTTTTGCTGATTTCGACGGAACGCACGCCCAGTATGATACAGGAATCCTGGTTGGTATAGCTGTACTCGATGCTGAGTTGTATAATCGAATCGACCTGCCTGGTGGTCGGGTTTTTGATCGCCATCACCCGCTCGAAATTGTCGGGAGTGGGTTTGATTTTCAGCGGCTCTGAATCGCCGGATTGTGCTATACCTGCCGCTGAGAAAAGGAGGAACATTAATGTACAATGAATACTGGCCGGAAAGCGGGCTGATAGCCTGATTTTCAATCCTTTATACCCAAAGAAAAGTATTTTGAAAAAATGTAAAGCCCTGAATACTTGAATTACAATCATTTTTACCTGCTTCCTGCCCGCAGCCCGGCGGCTTTTACCCTGAAAACCCGACCGGATGCACGGCTTCTTACTATTTCATACTCAAAGAATATTGGTAAGCGAAATGAAGGCATTATAGTTAAATGGGTTAAAGGTTGATGGGTTTATCGGGTTAATGAGGGTTTGAATGATTAACCCTCATCAACCTGACAACTCATCTGGCAATCATCAAGCCCGCCCGCTTTAAGCATAGATCAAGCGTCAAGATATAAACAATTGAAGGTTCAGCCAAAAACAGCACTTATCACCGCAGGGAGAACTTCAGCGGCACCTGCGTTTGGGCAGCTCCTATGTACTCTCCTTTTTTAAGGTTTAACCCTTTAAAATTTTTCATAGCATCCAGTACTGCGTCGTCAAATGCCTGGTTCAGGCTTTGGACGATGGCGTACTTTTTCGCTTTCCCACTGGATGAAATGGATACTGAAATGACAACTTTTCCTTCGATTCCTTTGTCTTCCATCGCTTCCGGATACACAAGGTTTTCCGCCAGGTGCTGCATCAGACTGGCCTCAAACTCTCGGGTTTGTTTTGTTTTCATCTGGTGGTAGGCCTTGCTGTCTTTGACTTGCGCCTCCGTTTTCCCGTTTTTATCTTTTTTAGTGGAAATGGCAGTCGTCTCCTGATTGGTCTCGTAAGAGATGTCTTGCGAAAAAGTAATATTTGCAAGGAGGAATAAGGTACAGAGAATGGTCATTGTTTTCATGATCAAATGAATTAAGATGATGAAGAAAGTTGCCTGATTTTGCAGAGATGTTAGCTTCGAAAGTTCTTCCGGTCATGGCTGATGAAAGTTGATTTTTAAAACCTCATCCACCTTTACCTACTTTTAAAAACTGCTTCTGTCCATCAGGCCGGTTTGCGGATATGCCGGGCATTTTCGCAAGCCATTTTTCATTGTTTAAATTTCTATGACAAAGGTAGGACCGCTGCCGGCAGCCTGCTATGAGGGCCTGTATGGAATCGAGTAGGGTCTGGACCCTACTACCGATTGCCGTTAGCCTGGTGTTGTTAATATTTTCCATTTCACGGACATTCGCTGGGGTGGCCCTGCGGAGACTGCTGAAATCGAAGATTGGAGGCGTCGCCAAATCATTCAATCACACCTGAGCATCCATTTTCAACCTTATTTCGCTAAAAACACGCTCTTTGCGGGTCTTTCATGCTGAATCCGTATTCTTGCATACCGGATCTTTTGAATATACTCGTCCGGCAGATTGGCACAGACCGATCCGCCCGGACAAACAGACGATCAACATGACGAAATTAGTTATCATCAGCCTCGTGGTTTTTGTGTTGAACATTCCTTTCGGATATTGGCGTGCACAGGTGCGCAAGTTTTCACTTCCCTGGTTTTTGGCTATTCACCTGCCCGTTCCGGTGATCGTTGCACTGCGTATTTTCTCCGGACTCGGATTTGCCTGGTACACCTACGTATTCATGGTGCTTGCGTTTTTTCTGGGCCAAAGGTATGGCGGTGTTTTATGGAGAAAGTACGGCATCGGTGACGGGGTCTGATGGAAAGCAGGCCAGTAGGCAGGTAGGCAGATACATGACCTGGCCACTCAGGAAGGAAGAAATTGTGCAGAAAACGGTGTCATGCAAAACCGGGTCACCTCACAACCAAGGACGTCAAATAATTTATTCATCATGAAAGAAATTACATTAAAAGTTACGATCGACGAGGCCAACCTGATCCTTGAAGCTTTGGGATCACAGTCTTATAAAAAGGTCTTTGCGCTGGTCGCAAAAATACAGCAACAAGCGACCCCGCAGCTGCAGGAAGAACAAAAACAAGCGGCGCCTCACCCTAAAAAAAGCGATAGGTGATGCTGCGTTTTCCGGCGATTTTATGCTGCGTGCCGAGGCTGAATCATAAGTCATTCTCCCGCAGATCTCGCAAATTTTCGCAGATTGATTCGGGCGATTTTCAAAAAAAAATCTGTGTGAATCTGCAGAATCCCTGTCTGCCGACAGGCAGGTGCGGGAGACCAAACAATAGTTTTTTCAAATTTCTCTGCGTTATCTTTTGATACAGACTCACCCCCTCTCAACCCCACGCCAAACAATTGCCCGTGCAAGGCACAAAACACTAAACCAATGACCGTCGAGGAATACATCCAATACAGAATGGGAACAATCGATCCTTTGAAAGTCTTTCAAAAGATGTTAACCAAACCATTCAAGGCAAGTTCGTTGCGGAAGTTCTGGTGGGACCACCCGCAAAAATTAGAAAACCCTTGTAAATCAGCGAATTACGAGGGTTTTTCTTTTGTTTTTATAATGTGGTTGACACTGTGGTTGACACTTCATTTAAGATTCACGGCGGCGGGCAATAAAAAAGCCGTTCGCAATTAAAGCCGTGGATAAGGTGCGAAACATTCCACTTGCGAACGGCTTGACAAAAATAGAGATTCCAGGCGAATTACCCCCCCCTACCCAAAATTATAGGCGATGCACACACAAGGTTGGGGCTGCGATGTTGGCGGCGTTCAGCTTAGAGATTTAAACACCCCCTCCCCGGCGGGATGTATTCCAGTTCAATAGAAGTTGTTTTTTTCCGGTAATCTGTCGTTTTCTGTCACTCTGGCAAACACACGCCGGGCGGTTTCTTCGTCAATCAGGTTAGAATGTTGGCGGGTTTTACCGTTGTTGCTTTTACTGCTTTTCTTCGCTTCCAGGTTTTTCGGTATCCAGTACAAAAAATTTCGCCGGAAGTCTGTAAATGATTTATGATTTAGCTCTCCCAGGGCTTGCTTATGCGAAACGAATTCATTCAATAAATTTTCAAATTCGCCGGGTAGAAAAACTTGGTGCTGTCTGGCTACCTGTTCCCGGAAAAGTTCATCCGCTTTTATCTGCTCAATCCATTGATCGAAATTTTCCGGCGGCGGCTTCGGCGCTGTCGTTGACGTAGTTGTTTCATTCTTTTCATTCTTGTTATTCTTTTCATTCTTGTTTGGTGTCGGTATCGTGTCGCTGTCGTGTCGCTGTCGTGTCGGTATCGTGTCGCTGTCGTGTCGGTCATGCTGATAACTCTCCCAATTACAGACAGTTAGCCGTGTCGTTTTTGATTCGCTTTTGGTTTCAATCATTCTCAGGCTGTGTAACATCTTGAAAAACCGTCTGACTTTTGATTTGTCCCATCTCCAGCGTTGCGCCCAGGTGTCAAGGCTGTTTAGGCTTTCCCCCGGATTGCAGACTATTTCACGTCCACCTATCAGCACGTTTGCGGCGCTGTGATTCACTTCAAGTAAAATGTCCATCCATGCGGCACGTTTGCAAAACGGTTCCCTGTCTTGATAGATGCTGTTCATCTTGATTGAACGATGTAATTTAATCCAACCTTGATCTTTCATGGCTCCAATGTTTTAGCCTGCGGGCTTTTCGGCCTACTCAGGCAGCGAACAAACCAACGGACGGCCTTACCTGTCGTTGGACACTTGGCAATGGTAGAAACGGCTATCTCTCCCCGGTCAACCAGGCTTTTCACGGCTTGGCAAATACCGGACGGCTCTTTTCCCAGGGCCTTAGCCAATTGGCGGCGGGTTCGTGGCCTACCGTCTGCCAGTTGTTTCAAAATCCCGGCTTCGAGGGCTGAAAACGTGCCTTTCTCCTTTTCTTCCCTATGTGATAAAATGGACGTGGCCGCAATGTTTCTACCCCTTCGCCGGATCGTTCTTTCCAGGCGCTCAGGCTGCGGCAATGGCTGGAATAATTCAAGCTGTTGCATTTTGATTTTCTTTTTGAGGTTACACACGTTGGTAGCGGCTATCTCTCAGGCTTTTGAAATTCGCCAAAAGTTCATCTTTCCGAAAGCGGACAATTCCCCCGGCTCTGACTTTGGTAAGGCGGCCTTCCTTCGCCCAACTGTCGAGGGTTCCCAGGGAAACCCCGATAACGGCGGCGGCCTGTTTGCGGGTCATCAATTCCGGCAGGTCGGAAAATTCACCCTGAATTTGTGGAAGGGCGGCTTCAATGGCTTTGGCGGCTTCCTCTCTCATCCACTGCCGTTGAAGGGCTTCAAAGTCTCTCAAATTGATTGAAAATAATACTTGCTCCATTGTGATAATTATTTGATTCGGAGCAAATTTGAGGGTAGGAAAAACAGAAAAACCGGGTCACGGGGTGACTGAAAACCGGGTCACGGGGTGACTATTTTTTCAAGTGTTTCATTGGCAAGTCCATAAGCCTTTGAGCTTGGTTCTAAATGCTTCAAAATTTCCCGGTGATCTTCCTCATTTTCTATTGTTGGAGCTTCAAAGTTTTTGAGCTTAGTTTCCTCCTTATACTCATCCAACCATTTTTTATCTAGGTTTCTCCATTCATCTTCAAAACGCTGACCACTCCTTTTTGAACCGTCTGCTTTTGGGATGCTTTCAGCAAATGAAAAAATGGCTTTTTTCTTAGTAGGAAATCCCATGTTTTCAAAATCTTCCATCTCTTTAGCTTCCCGATGTTGCCGGTAATAAACCCAAAGGGCCAATTGCCTTTGTGAGAGTACAGAAAGCGGGTTTTGATCTGCCGGGCCGGTGGCCGGGGCTTCCTTTCCATCGATCGGAGCATTTACGGTGGTCTGGCTCTCAGGCTCCCTGGTGGCCGGGGCTGCTTTGTCATCGGTAGAAATTGCGCCGGCGGGCAGGTCGCTTTCATTCAGTACTTTCAATCGCTCCCCTATCCAGGCTAAAACTATTTGTTTCCGCTCCAGATAAATGAAGTCGCTGAAATAAGGTGTTGCTTCCAGCTTCCAAAATAGCGGGTTAGGGTCGCTTACAAATACCTCCTTTCCTGCCAATTCAGATTCCTTTTCCATGTAAATTGGGTTGCTTACATAAGCGGCGACGGTAGCGGGTGTTTCGATTGCGTCAAAAGCTATGTCAAATGGAAGGACGGAAACATTCCGCTTGGCCTGCCGGTATCGTTCATCTTCCATAATGCGTTTACCGGCCTTTTTGTAGAACTTTCGGAGGGCCTTAGCGGATCGTTCCGGCAGGTCATTTTCAAGGCTTGAAAGTTCGTGTTTTTCGTCGGAGGCTTGAAACGCTGCGGATGCTTTGCAGTATGCCCGAAATTCAAACCTGAATTCCGATTCGGTTTTTATCTTTGTCATAGCTTAAACGTATTTTGATTTTCTACAAATTTAAAAAACCCTGTCATTTCACCATCTGACAGGGTTTTTGTTTTCAGTTTACTACCTGCGGGCCGTTCATCCGGTCACTCTCCCATGCTTCGGCCTTGTCAAAAAAGCGGTTAATGATGCGGTAGCGGGTAGTTACGTCACCTTTCCATTCATCAGTACATTCTTCCCATTCTTTGGTACATACATAGGAAGAAAACAGGTCGGTAAGCAATTCCCTAAACTCAGTAATTCCCCAATCTGTCAATTCTTCCAGAATTTCAGCCGGGGCCGGTTTTGCGGTTGCGTTGTTTTGCATGGCATTGAATTTTAAAAGTTATGAAATGAATTTTCACGAAAGCATGGCTTCCAGTTCCCGAAGTTCGGCGGTGTGGTGTTCTATGTTCGCTTTGCTCGTTTCCGGGCGGCCTATGCCATTCCGCAAACGGTGGGCGGCACTGGCAATCCTTCCTTTCACGTGTTTGATTGCTTTCTGAATAGCATCTTCGGACGTGGCGTTTAGGTGGATGGTTTTACCGTTCAATGGCTTTCCGTTTGGGGCAATTTCCGGCGTTTTCCCGGTGGCATTTTTCCCGTCCGGCTTCCTGTTATCGGTGGCCGGCTTTGCAGGCTGTGACGGTCCCCCCGGTTTTGTATATGCAAAATTCGTTTTGTCATCAATTGCTATTTCAGCAGGTCCGGCAAACTCAGTGAAACTCCTAAAATCGAAGTATTCCAGATAGTAAGCGCATAACAGAAACAGCAATTCTAAAAGCAGGGTGACGGCGGCGAAGTGTTCAGCGTTCAGGCTCGTTTGTTCGAGGTGGGCGGCGGCGGTCGTTTCGTTCTTGGTGGCCGTCCTGTTTTCGATGTTCACCCATTGCGCTAAAAGCGTTTCTTTCTGCTTGGTCAAACTTTCGGCGGCTCGCTGACTTCGGACGTACACCTCCCCCCGGTCGTTTTTATTGCTCAGGTGCTTTTCGATCTGCCGGTCAATTTCGGCCAATTGGTCACGGATCGGAGCGGCGGCGGCGGTGGCATCTTCCAGGGCGGGCGGCGGCGTGAATTGCGTCACCAACTGTTTAGCTCCGAAGTAAGAAGACGAAACCGAAAGGCCGGCCAACAAAACAACCAGGGCCGCAAGTCCGGCGCTTGCCTTCCTGAATTGAAGCCAATCTTTAAAAAACAGGCTCCCCGTTTTCCGTTTACTCAGTTCCAAAACCGCAAGGGCGCAAACGGTGACGGCGGCGGCGGCTCCCCGGTGGCCGGTCATGCTTTCCACGAAAAAGAAAACCAGGGTTGAAGCGGTAAGGGCTGAAAAGCCATTGAACAAAAACGAGGTGAAAAGCGCAATCCGTTGAAGCGGTCGAAATTTCAGGTAATACGGTAGCGGTGCAAACTTCCTTTCGAGTTCTTGGAAAAACTGTGATTGTTGGAAGGCGTTGAAATGTTCGGCGTAAATGTCCGAAGTGTGCAACGTGTGGCGGTTCGTTACATTTTCCATAATTTTGATGAATTAAATTAACGTTTTCCCCGTCCCGGTGGAACCTGCAAGTAAAACCGGGCGGGGCTTTCTTCAAACTCCCTTCTTTCGCTTTCTCAGTGCTTGGTGTATGCTCAAAAAAACTATCTCACTGCTTTCAGTGGTGACGTTTTGAAAAAGGCATTTTGAGAGATCAAAACGGCGTTTTCTTCCTTTGAAATTTTGATGTATTTCATAAATGCGGCTTCGGTACGGTGGCCGGTGATCTTCATTATTGAAATGGCAGGAATACCCGCTTTAAATGCGTTGGTGGCAAACGAGCGGCGGGCGGTGTGCGAGGTCACCAACTCCCATTTTTTGTACTGCCGGTCATACCGTTTTCCTCCCCGGTCCTTTGCTAAAATTATCGTTTCGTTTAGTTCTGCGAGTTCGGCCAATTCTTTTAAATAGTCGTTCATTTTTTGGCTACTCAATGGCTCAGGTGTGTTTCCATTATGCTTGTCTAAAATGGCTTTCACTATCGGGTGAATAGGCACGGTAATAGGCTCCCCGGTTTTCTTCGTTGTGATCTGGATAACATCCACCCCGTCAACGGTTTTAATGTTTTCCGGCTTTATGTTCGTGAAATCAGAAAAACGCAATCCTGTAAAGGCTCCAATCAAAAACAAGTCCCTCACTTTGTCGAGGCGGGGCAGGTAGGTAAGGTTCAAGCGGTAAATTTTCAAAAGTTCGTCACTGGTTAGATAAATGCTTTCCGCTTCCTTTTGCGGGATTCCAAACCGGCGGCTTTGGTAAGCAAGATTTTTATTTAGTCCCCGGTCCGTTGCTTCGTTGAGAATGGTTTTGATGGTTTTAACGATCTTTTGAGCGGTGTTTTGAGCATAGGAGACAGGCGGCGAATAAAGGTATTTTTGAAAGTCATAAAAGAAGTCGAGGTCTATGTCCTGAAAATCCAATTGCCGGTGATTCTTTTTTGAAAAGGTTTGCAGGTGTTTTAAGGTCCTTTGATAAACCTTGATTGTACTTTTTGAAAACTTTGGAAGGGCTGCCCGTTCTTTGATGAATTGATCGATGAAGCCAAAAAGGGAAGTTTCCCCGGCGACGGCTCCCCGAAGTGCAAAGGCGTCCAGCTCGCTTTTAAATTGAGCAATGGAAGGGACCTTTCCATCATTCAGGAAGCGGCGGTAAATACTCAACGTTTCGTGGGTAAGATTGTCGAGGCGGGCATTTAGGTCGGGGTATTGAGGAAATAGCTTTTTTGACTTAATAGCCCGTTGGGTTTCCTCATTCCAGAACTTCGGCGGGATTTTGTCCCCGGTGGAATAAACCAGGCGTTTTTTATTGTAACTGAAATAAAGGCTGATTAAGCTTTCCCCGGTGGCGTCCGGTGCTTTAAGGTAGAAACGTACTTTTGACATGATTCACGGCTTTTATTTATGAATGTTTCGCACGTCAAAAGTAAGTCTTTAAAGTCATTGGTTGACACTGTGGTTGACACTTTTTTTGTTTTTCTGTGATTCTTTTCTGATTCGCTTTGGTATTTCCACTTAATAAATCATTGATAATAAAGGCTTTTTGAAATAAGAAAAGAACCAAGAAAACCAAAGGTTCGGGTCCTGGTGGTACTGGAACCCGGGCTATGGCTATTTTCTTTTATACTACTGCTACAGCCCCTTGCGAAAAGTTATTTCATCTCCGTTTGCATTGATCCTCACTTTTATCGCCTGCGGATTTTTACATGACATTTTTTACCTGATCCCCATGGCCATCATGGATGATGGAAAAATACCGCTGCCTTTCGTTACCACCTGGTTTCTTTTGATTTCGGTGGGAGTCATACTGGCAGAATTCACCCGGGCAGACTTCAGGAAGATCAGGCCGGGCATTCGTCCGGTGTTGCACCTGGGTTTCCTTGCGATGACTTTTTCTGCGACGGTCTTTTTGAGCGCAAAATGGTAGGAGTTTTGCGACATCAACCCACAAACTTTTAATTCCATCAATCCTCTCAACACACAACAACATCAAAAAATGAACAAAACCGGATTTTTTATAGCGCTTTTGATCATCACCATCGGGTGCAACAAAGCAGATGACGCCCCGGTCATCCCCACTACCCCTTCTAATCCTTCCAACCCCGGCTGCAATAATTGTCCGGTCGAAGAAATAGCGGACTATAAAATTTTGGATGGCTTTCTCGGAGTCTGGCACAGCTCCACCGTGCTTTCCGCCGACGGCAATGTAATCACTGTCGGGAGCAACAGATACGGCAACCGGCAAATGCTCCTTTTAAAAACAGACACGGCCGGAGAAATCATTTTTTCAACCCTGTTTCACCAGGTCCACAGCAAGGCGCTGGGCGTTTTTGAAGATGATGCGCAAAACATCTACGTGACCGGCTACACCTATGCCGAGAATCCATACGAAAACAGAAGACTTTCAGCCGCAAAACTCGACAAGAACGGCAATGTGATCTGGGAAAAAACTTATCACGAACAGGAAAGCATCACCGGTTACCACATCAGCGGCCTCAGTGAAAATGAAATCATTATCAGCGGCTCAAGAAACACGGACCTGATTTTCCTGAAGATAGACACCCTCGGGCAGGAACTGATGTTCAAAACCATAAACTCGCCAAAACACAACACGCCCTCGGGCATGCTGGTCCTCCAAAACGGAAACATCCTGATCACAGGATATGACGAAATAATAAAATTGACCTGCTTCGACCAGGCTGCCAATCAGCTCTGGCTAAAAACCTACGGGCCAAATCCGGGAGTCGGCAGAAGCACCATTCAACTGCACGACGGCAACCTGCTGACGGTCGGAAGATACGCACACCAGACAACCGGCTCCAACGCCATCGACTCTGCCCTCGTGGTGCTGATTAAAACCGATACAAACGGCGAATTAATCTGGGAAAAAGAAGTTGGCGATGCCGATTTTTTTAATGACGGCCAGTCCATCGCAGAAAATGCGGACGGCAAGTTTGTACTGACTGGTTATGCCCTGAGCGGACATCCTTCTCAAACGGATCACATGCTGATTTTTACGGACGCCGAAGGCAACGAAATCAGCTTAAAATATTTCACAGACAGCAAGACCTTCAGAGGTGAGAACATCATCAAAGTCGCAGGCGGCAGAAACGTCATCACTGGCGGCGCCACCGGCGGCACCTTCTTTCTGAATGTTGACAATTATGGTATGGAGTAGTTCTTTTTTCCCCTCGGGGATCCCTGAAGGGACATAAAGAACCCACTACCCTATCTTTCAAAATAACTCCACCAACTGCAGAACACCCCCCACCGCCAGCCAGATCATGGCGCCGATCGCCAGGTACTTCAACACCGCTTCCAGCTTTCCTTTGTCCGCCATTTCACGGTGCAGCGGAATCTCTTCGGGCACCTTTTTGTAAAAGGCCAGCCAGGCGAACAGGGCATTGACCAGGACAAATCCGAGGTTGATGTAGAAGGTATAATTGAGCTTGAAATGATCCTGACTGACGATATCGATACCGGACAATTCCGGCAGAAAGCCCGCCCATTTGAAGCCGTAATGCAGGATCAGGGAAGTGACGACGAGGGAAACGAACAACAGCCCCAATATGTACAGCGACATCTTCCAGCCGTAGTATTTCGCATTGATCCGGAGGACGGGGAATACCACCAGATCACTGAAAAGAAAAGCCATGATACCCGCAAAACTCACCCCTTTGCTGTAAAGCAACGCCGCCAGCGGCACATTGCCCATGCTGCCGATGAACGTACAAAAGGCCGCTACCGGCCCGACGACCGTATGTTCCAGCACCGCAGCGAAACCGGCTTCGCCGGACTGGCTGCTGCCGATGAACAGCGTTTCATAAAAAGCATCCGGAACAAAGGCGGCGATGACACCGGCGATCGTAAAACCGAACGCCACGTCTTTCCAGACCATTTTCCATTCCATGAAATAATTGCGGGCCACTGCCTGCCAGCCCGCCAGGGAAGTAATTTTATCTTTCCAGTCCTGATCTTCCGAGGCATCGTCCCCGTCGTCCTGCACATGTTCACGGGCCTGTTCGATCAGCTTTTCGGGTTGGCTGAGGCGCACCAGCAACCAACTGCATAGAATGAGCAGCACACCGCCGATGTATTCCCCGACCACAAATTGCCAGGCCAGAAAGATGGAAATGATGATCCCGAGTTCGATCACCAGGTTGGTGGAGGCCAGTAAAAAAGCCAGGGATGGCAGAAATCCTGCGCCTTTCTTAAACAGGGATTTGGTCGTCGCCAGCGCAGCAAAACTGCACGAACTGCTGATAAAACCGAAAAACACCGCCAGCGACATGCTCTTTCCGCCGGCATCTCCCATGTAGCGGCGCATGCGGCTGCGGGTGACGAACACCTGTATCATGCTGCTGATCAGGTAGCCCAGCGAAAAAGCCCAGAAGGCCATCCAGAAAAATCCGGCCGTCGTCCGGACGGCCTCGGTATATTGTTCAAGAAAAGTATCCATCCTTTAATCATCAGGCAGAAGCAGCAGCCGCTGCGCCTGCCGGCGCCCGTCCGTTTTCCTGCTTTTTATTAGTTGGAAAGGGAGGAAGATTTATTTGTTCAAATACGGAAGGGAAGGAAGATTAAAAGATCAGCCGACAAAAGTCCGTGGACGTAATGCCCGCCGGCTACTACCCCACCCCTGGCATGCACAGAAAAAAGGAAAGATTTGCGCTCATATTTCCTTGCCACGGATTGATTTACCTTGCTTTACTAAACTCTTTACCGCTAATTTCACACGAATTAAATTCGATAAAATCAGCGCAATTTGTGGCCATCAGCATTTAAGGAATATGAGTCAAGATTTGAAAGGCAATGGCCTCAGGGATGCTTCCTGCAAACAAAAAGTCAACACCTCAATTCTCCGGCGCACCCGCCTCCACCCAGGATCGAATCCGCTCGATGGAACATGCCGGTAGCCGGATGCTGCCATAAGGCATGCGCACATAGCCGCTTTCGCCGGAGACAGTGCCGTACAGGCTGCCGTTGAGCGCCACCGCCTGCAGATCTTCGTAATCCAGTAATGTGATCCCGCCTTCATGCACGTACTGGTTGTGACAACCGTAACAGGCATCCTTGACCAGCGGGGCAATGTCCGACGAAAAGCTGATGCTGTCCGTGTCGCAGGGAATGGTGGCACTGTCGCAACGGAAGTTTTGAGCGCCCTGTTGGATCCAGGTCTCGATAACCTGCACTTGCCGGCTGTTGAGCCGGTCGTAGGGCGGCGGCGGCATCCGTGCTTCCTCGTCGGTATGGGTGATATGTTTGAAAATCCTTGTCTCCTCAGGGTTGAAAGGCTTGATGCCGCCGGTCTGCATGACCGTCTGGTAATTGACCAGCTTCACGCCTGAGGAGGCAGCGCCGGCATCGTGGCAGTCCCTTCTGCCGCAGGAAGATTTCAGGATGGGCAATAACTCCCATTCGAAGTGAATGGTATCGGGGCTGCAAACGATACCCGCTATGGTGTCGGGCGGCTCGACCACCGTCGTATCCACCGGCGTGCCGGTTTCATCATCGTCCAGCGCCGGCAGCTCGTGCCCGCAGGACGCCAGGTACAGCAGACAGCCAGCTGAGATGGTGAAAATCAATATCCGGCCGAATCGTCTTTTCATGATGGGTAGTTGCATTCTTAAAAATCATTGCACGCTGTTTTCCGGGTGCATCCCCGAATCCAGGCGGTATGCACCATTTTCCAGAGGCGTTATTTCAAAATAAAATGCAGTGGGCGCTTTGTAATCGCCAAAGTACCGTATGCCCTGCATATCGCACTGCATGTTGTAGAGTCTGATGTTCCCCTCGTGTTCCGCCACCGTGTAGAATCCCTGGGAGAACCATTTCATCCGGTCGATCAGGTAAGGGTCGAGCCCTTCCAGCAAATGATCGTTGGTAGGGAAAAACTCAAATGTCACCGGCTCCTCCTGTCCTGCTACGTACCGACCGATGTGCAGCCCCTGCCCGTCTTTGGCGACGCCGTACCAGACCAGATTGGCAGCAGAGACCGGCACCGTGAGCATTTTATCAAAAACAATACCCTGCTTCGCCAGCTCCTCTCCGAATCGCTCTTCGATCTGCTGTTTGTGAACAAGCGTAAACAGCAAATACAGGGTGCTGACGCCCAGCCCCAGGTAATTGGCGACCATCCTTCCGGGATATTTTTTATAAAAAAACAGGCCGGTTGACAGACCCGCCGTCAAGGGCAGGGTGTACACGGGGTCCACAATGGTAATGCTGTCGAAACTCACCCGGTAATCCGTAAAGGGCAACAACAACTGCGTGCCGTAGGTGGTGAACGCATCCAGCAGCATGTGCGTAAAAAGGACCATGAACCCAAACCACCATAGCCTGCCGAAAGCAACTTCCCGGGTCCATTTCACTCTGCTCAAAATCCATGCGATCAGAAAAGCGCCCAGCACGCTGAACAGGATGGAATGGCTGTACCCCCGGTGGATGCTGATGCGTTGAAGATCGTTGAAAAACGGTAACAGCACCACGTCGAGGTCCGGAATCGTCCCTCCCGCAGCGCCGAGGATGGCAGCCTTACGGCCTGTCTTTTTTCCTAAAATCGCTTCCCCGACGGCAGCGCCAAGCACCGCCTGTGTGATAGAATCCATATTGACTGTAATTTCTAAACCGCCCGGCTGATGCCCCGCCGGCCCTCATACCAGAAAGTACATCTTCAAAGTCCCCTTGTTTTTAACTTCAATCTCTCCACGGGGCTCGCACTCGAACTCATCTTTTATTTCCTGCCAGGTCGTCTCGGAAAGATTGATCCTGCCGGGTTCCGATAAAGCTTCCAGGCGGGAGGCAATATTGACCGTGTCGCCCCAGATATCGTACTGCCATTTTTTGAAACCCACGATCCCCGCCACCACCGGCCCGGTGTGCACCCCGATCCTGACCTCGAAATGGCTCAGCCCGTCCTGCGCCTGCCACTCCTTTTTGACCAGTTCGACCATCTCCCTGGCAGCCATCACGGCTTGCCTTGCATGCAAAGGTTGGGCGGTGGGCAAACCGCTGGCGCACATGTAGGAGTCGCCGATGGTTTTGATCTTTTCCAGCCCGTATTTGCTCGTGATCTCGTCGAATCCTTTGAAATAAAAGTCAAGGCTCCTGACCAGCTGCTCCGGCTCCACCTTTTCCGCCACCTTGGTGAACTGGACAAAATCGGTGAACAGCACCGTGACCTGCTCGAACCTCACCGCATCCACCCGTCCGCTTTGCTTCAACTCCTTCGCCGTTTCCGCCGGCAAAATATTCAGCAGCAGCCCCTCCGACCGTTTCTTTTCCCGTGAAATGGAACGGTAATACCAGTACAATGTACCCAGCAACACCGTCACCAGCCCCAGTATGATAAAAAGAAAAGTGATCTTGATGCGCTGGTTGCGCTTTTCCTGGTTGAGCAAATCCACCTCCGCCTGCTTCCGGGCCACCTCGTAATCCGTGCGCAGGTTCGCTATCTGCTGCACCGTTTTGATGTTGCGCACACTGTCCCGGTAAACGATGTGGTTTTTAAAAAACCGCAGCGACTCGCCCGTTTGGCCGGCTTTTTCATACAACTCCGACAGCTTCAGGCTGGCATCGCTCACCTGGTCTTTCAGCCCGTACCGTTGCGCAAGCTCCAGGCTTCTCGCCGCATAATTCAGCGCCGACTGTTGCTCCCCTCTTTCCAGGTAAATGTCGGACATGGAAAGCAGGTACACGCAGATGGGGTAATAATCTTCCAATGCTTCCAGCACCCCGATGGCTTTGTTGATGTTCTTTTCGGCCAGCACCCTGTTGCCGGTGTTGGCGTACACCATGCCGATATTGCCCAGGCTGTAAGCCTCCCCGACCGGGTAACCCGCCTTTTCAAAAATCGATTGCGACTCTTTGAAATACCGGAGCGCAGCCTTGTATTTTTTGTTGTTCAGAAATTCGTCGCCGGCATTCAGGATCACGGACCCCAACACGATGGAATCCCCCGACTCCCGCAAAAGCCGGATGGCTTCGTCGTAGTAACGCTCCGAGTTCGAATGATTGTTGGAAATGGAATAAACATCGGCGATGGCGCTGTAAGCCGTCCCCTCCCCGACGGCGAAACCCGCCTTCTTTGCCGCTTCGGCGCTTTTGAAATAGGCTTCTATCGCCTCCTGCAGATCGCCTTTGAGCCTTTTTTTATTGCCTTTTTGCAGGTAGCCCCTATACTGGTACAAATGATTGCCGGCTGCCACGGACAGGCTGATCAGTTCCTCTGCAAACTTCAGCGACAGATCCAGGTCCTTCACTTCGTTGAACGAAAGGTTTCTGAGCAGCTCCATCTTCGCCGTATCCGAAAGCCTGTTCTCCCGGTAAATCACGTACAGACTATCCGCCACCTTCTGGTCCTGCCCGGACACGGAAGTCAGCACCGTACAACATAAAAAGCTTACCAGGAAAGCACAGACTTTTCCTTTCACAGCCATGGAAAGAGGGTTGAGATAGTTGAGATGGTGAAGATGGTTGAGGGGGGTTGAGGCTCAACCTTTTCAACCATCAAGAGTTAATCTGAATTTTCGGATCAAAAACATGGACCTCGCCGCCGCTGGCAGCCGTCCACAAAATGTTATATTCCTCTTCGGAGCCTTTTGGAATAGTTGGATCGACGATCCCCACCCAGTTGTTGGAGTTGCCGACCTGGTTTGGTCCGGAAATGAACACATTGATGGAATGTTCCTTTTTGGTGATGCCGGTGATGGCATGCACGCCCGAATTTGGCTTGATCAGCCAGGTTACCGTATCGCCCGGGTCCACATTCGTATGCCCCCGGTCCGATAAGATCAGCGAATTGTCAGGGTTGACCCCTTCGATCTGAATAGCATGATTTTGTGCCATGTTTTCAATGATTTTAATGAAATACCCCTGTTAAAGCAGTTTGTAAAAAGCCACG
>JASBVF010000018.1 GCA_030147525.1 Bacteroidota bacterium | reverse complement strand
TAACGTACTTGTCTATCCCCTGAGAATGAAATGTGATCGTTTTATTGACAGAATAATCGGCATTTGTGCTGGTCTTTGGAATTACAAACTCAGCTTGAACATCGCTTGAAAATCAGCTACTTATGCCCCAACAAGTCTATTCAAAAATTGAGAGTTTTTAAGTGAAAACCAGCCGCACAGCAAAGCACCTGTCCGTAAATTTATACTCGAAGAAAAGTGGTTTGCGGGAAAGCCTGGCCTTTAACAATTGAAATTCAGTCTACTTGCCTACCTGCCTACTTGCCTACTTGCCTACTTCAAGTATAACTACAAGTCAACATAAATCATCTCCCGCTCCACCGTGTCCGGCAAAACTCCGAAAGTACCGATTTTGATTTCGGCCATGCGCCGGGCTGCTTTGGCACAATCGAGCAGACTATGCCCGTCGAGCCAGGCCGTTAGAAAACCGGACCAGAAAGCATCCCCTGCCCCGGTGGTATCCGCCACCTGCACGGGTCGGGACGGCAGAAAATGACTTTCTGTTTGCGAAGCGACAAATGCCCCTTCGCTGCCCATTGTCACACAAACAGCCGCAGCACCCAGATCGAGGAAATGCCGGACCGCCTTTTCCTGATCGGTCAGCGGTGAACTGTACAATCGCTCCCAGTCCACTTCACTGACCTTGATTAATGCGCCAAGGTTGCAGTAAGCGGCCACTATTTTTTGAGCTTCGGCCTGATCGGGCCATATTTTACCGGCATAATTCACGTCGATGCTTACCTGGCCGCCGGCCTGATGAAACTGTTTGGCCATGTTGAGAATGTTGGTTCTCGCCGGTTCAAGACTGAGGGCAAAGCAGGTGGTGTGAAAAACGGCGTATTCAACAGCAAACAGTGGGTCGAACTGGTCGCCTGCAATCATGCGGTCCGCCAGGCGGTAAGCTTCAAAATTGGCGACTTTATTGGTTCTCGTAACCAGGACGAGCGTAGTTGGCAGGTCGACATGGCGGATGTGCGTGCAATCAACGCCCAGGTTTTCAACGCTTTTTCGGAGGAAACGGCCCATGTCATCATTGCCGAGGCTGGCCACCAGTTTGGTTTTGTTGCCCAGGCGGGCCATGTTCATGCAAAGGTTGGCCGGGCTGCCGCCCTGAATGCGTTGAAAGGTGGTGACTTCATCAAAAGTTTCTGCATAATCCGTGCTGATCAGGTCGATCAGTAATTCACCGGCGCAGAGAATATCGAAAGGGCGTTTTTGCTGTCTATTCATATTAAACAAGAGTTGTAGTTTTACGTTCTGCTATTTCGGGCCGTTAAATTACTCAAAACCTATGACCACCCAACGATCTCAATTTCTTCAAACACTAAAATCAGAAAAATTCGACCTGCTGGTCATCGGCGGGGGTATCACCGGTGCAGGCATTGCCTTGGACGCAGCGTCGAGAGGGATGAAAGTTGCACTGGTCGAAAAACGAGACTTTGCCTCCGGCACCAGCAGCAAATCCACCAAGCTCATCCACGGCGGGCTACGCTACCTCAAACAATTCGAAATCGGCCTCGTCCGGGAAGTTGGCCGGGAACGGGCTATCGTTCACAAACTCGCTCCACACCTCGTGAAGGCAGAGAAAATGCTGCTCCCCATTGTTGAAAACGGCACTTTCGGCAAGTTGTCCACCTCCATCGGTCTTTGGGTCTATGATTTTTTAGCCGGCGTAAAAGGCGATGACAAACGGCGCATGCTCTCCAAACAACAAACAGCGGCCACGGAACCCATGCTTCGTGCTGACGACCTTCGGGGCGGCGGCCTTTACGCCGAGTACCGCACCGACGACTCCCGCCTGACCGTCGAACTGATCAAAGCCGCCAACCGCCATGGCGCCGTGTGCGTCAACTACCTCGAAACCATAGATTTCGAATATGAAAACGGAAAGGTGAAAGCTGCCATTTGCAAGGATAAATTTTCGGAAGAAACATTTAACATTTCCGCTGCCTACATCGTTAGCGCCGCCGGACCCTGGGTGGACAAACTCCGCAAGAAAGATCACTCCCTGAAAGGCAAGCGATTGTTCCTTTCAAAGGGCGTTCACATCGTCGTGGCGCACGAAAGGCTACCGCTTCGCCATGCAGTGTATTTTGACGTGCCTGACGGGCGGATGCTTTTTGCCATACCCCGCCACCGGTCCACCTACATCGGAACAACGGACACCCCGTTTCACGGAGACCCGAACCATGTTTTTGCCGATGAACTGGATGTGACCTACCTGCTGGATGGCGCCAACCGGATGTTTCCTGATGCCCGGCTGACAAAAAAGGATGTGGAAAGCACCTGGGCAGGTCTTCGCCCGCTGATTTTCGAAGAAGGCAAGTCCGCCAGCGAAATGTCGAGGAAGGATGAAATTTTCATATCCGAAAGCGGCCTGATTTCCATCGCCGGCGGCAAACTTACCGGCTACCGTAAAATGGCCGAGCGCATCGTCGATCTGGTTGCCAAAAAATCTGCTGAGAATGATGGTAAAAGCTACAAACCCTGCCACACTGCAACCATCTCCCTTACAGCTAATCCATTTAAAAATGCGAGGGAAGTAGCAGACTTTCAGCAGTCCATTGCCCGAAGGGTGAAAGACATGGATCTGCCACGGCACTACACATTTTACCTGGTTGAAACTTACGGTGAAGCAGCCCGCAACATCATCACCAAAGCGGCCGCTCTGGATTTGCCGCCAGAAGAGGCCGTCATAAAAACAGAACTCAGCTACTGCCTGGCCAAAGAAATGGTGATGAAACCTGCCGACTTCTTCGAGCGCCGCACCGGCCGCTTGTATTTTGATATCAAAAGCGTGGAGCGTTACCTGGACTCCGTTCTCCACGAGTTTCAGCAGGTTTTTAAATGGTCGGACAAGCAGTACGAAACGGAAAGACAGGAGCTGGTGAGCCTGATGCAGGCGCTCCGTAATTTTTGAAATTAAGTAGGCCGGTAGGTCTGTAGGCGAGTAGGCAAATAAGCTGATTTTCAGTTGTCTAAAGCGGGGGTTTTTGGCAAACTACTTTTCTTTATGTGTAAGAGCCGGGATTTTCAAAAAACAAACAGACTCGCCGGTAAAAATCATAGCATCCACAACATCCATAGCCACTCTCACAAATCTTGCTAATTTTGCGCCCTCAAAATCCGGGCGGCAGAAGGCCGGGTTTCGAAATGCAGAAAAAAGATTGCAGCAAACAGCAAAATGCAGGCAGTAAAAGCCTGCCGTTTTTTTTATGAAGACAAAATCCATCAAGCAAGATAAAGTAAACGTCATCACACTGGGTTGTTCCAAAAACCTGGTGGACAGCGAGAATCTCATCACCCAGCTAAAGGCGAATGACTACGACGTGGTGCATGACAGCAACGACGAAGATGCCAACATCGTCATCGTGAATACCTGTGGCTTCATCGACGTGGCAAAGCAGGAAAGCATCGATACCATCCTTGAATACGCTAACGTGAAAGAGGAAGGTGGCATCGACAAGCTCTACGTCACCGGTTGCCTCTCGCAGCGCTACCGTGACGACCTGGAACGGGAGATTCCGGAAGTGGACGCCTGGTTTGGCACACTGGAACTGCCTGGACTGCTGGCAAAGCTCAATGCCAATTATCAGCACGAGCTGATCGGCGAGCGCCTCATCACTACCCCACCCCATTACGCTTACCTCAAGATTTCGGAGGGCTGCAACCGCACCTGCTCCTTTTGCGCTATTCCGCTGATGCGGGGCAAACACGTTTCAAAACCAATCGAGCAGTTGGTGGCGGAAGCGCAGAGCCTGGCCCGGCGTGGTGTGAAAGAATTGATGCTCATCGCTCAGGAACTGACTTACTACGGACTGGATATTTATAAAAAAAGAGACCTGCCACGCCTGCTCGACGCACTCTGCGAGGTGGAAGGCATTGAGTGGATTCGCCTGCACTATGCTTATCCCAGCAAGTTTCCCGTTGAAATATTTGACGTCATCGCACGGCAACCCAAGGTTTGTAACTATCTTGACATCCCTTTGCAACACGCTTCCAACGGCGTACTGGAGCGCATGCGGCGCCAGATTACCCGTGAAGAAACAACGGAACTGATAAAAATAGCCCGTGAACGTGCGCCCGGCATTGCCATACGCACCACGATGCTCATCGGTTTTCCGGGCGAAACGGAAGAAGAATTCCAGGAGCTCTGCGATTTTGTGCAGGAGATGGAGTTTGAACGGCTCGGCGTGTTTCAATATTCCCACGAAGAAAACACAAGCGCTTACGACCTCGAAGACGACGTTCCGGCCGAAGTGAAAGCAGAACGTGCGAACCGGTTGATGGAAATCCAACAGGAAATTTCCTACCGGAAAAACGAAGAAAAAGTCAACCAAACCTTCAAAGTCCTGTTCGACAGGAAGGAAGGTGGCTACTTCGTTGGCCGCACCGAATTTGACTCCCCTGAAGTTGACAATGAAGTTTTAGTGGAAGCTAAAAATCAATTCGTTCGGATCGGCGATTTTGCAGAAGTGAAAATCACGGATGCAGCGGAGTTCGACTTGTTTGGAGAGGTGGTGCAGTGACTGTACTTTAACGCTTCGCTTCCCTGATTTTTCATTTTATTAAAATGCCTGAGTCATGTCTACAGCATCCGATTCATCTTTTGTAAAAATCCAAAATCCGGTCGTGCAGGCCGCCGGTATCCTGGCCGCAGTACTGGTATTCAACATCGGGGCCATCTTCGCCCGCTACGCAGGTATGGATGTGGAACAGCGCTTCCCGTGGACGATTGCCGCTTCTTTTATTTTGTTTTTTGCTGCCGGCAATTCCATCATGAGCCTTCAGTCCGACAACATGGATAAATACTGGACCCGGTCCATCCTCAGCTTCATTGGCCTGGCCGGAGCTGCAGGAGGTTTTGCTTACCTTTTTTCATCTCTGAGCATGAATGAGGCCGGGTCTTACAAATGGATTTACATCGTACTGACGATCGGCTACCTGGTTTTCCTTTCCATGATTGGTTTTATGCGGAAAATCGTTGAATTCGCTCAGCGGGAAGAGTGGAACCAACCCCGCATCCGGAAACGGAAAAAATAAAAAGTTTGCCCCCCGGTCAAGTTTCGAACAAACAAGATTCGTGCTGCGCTAAAATTTCACCAATCACAACAAATTCCTACCTTCGGCAAAAAATAATACAGCATGAAAGCTTTAGGCTCACCCTTCCTCTTTTTTCTGATGCTTACCCTGGTCGCATGCACAGGCGATTTCAATACCCAAAATCAAAGCGGAGGAACCCCGGCCTCCGACACCACGCAGACGGATAGCAGCGGCGCAGGCACCGAAAACCCTGCCACACCGGCGCCTTCCAAACCAAATTGCGACCTGGCAGGCAAAGTGCTGGAAGGCAATACTTTCTGGGCTAACAAGGAAAATGTGCTCGTCGTCATTTCCGCCGACAAAGAAACCGAAGACCCGGATCTTGGCGAAAGCCACCGCATCCTGTCCGTGTATGACGGCAACGATTGCAAGGAAATATTCCGGGAAATACTTCCGGTCAACTTCAGCGCTGATTTCCCTTACTACCTCTCGCAAATTACCTATAACAATGTGAGCAAGCTGATCGCCATCAGAGGCTTCGATAAGTTTCTGGTTTTTGATCTGGCCACTAAAAAGGTGATCGGGCCGCTCATCCCCAAATTCCTCAACGAGCGTTTTGTGGACGATGCATCGAGCGGCACCATCACCCGCATGGAGGTTTGGGAAAGTTACCTGATTGGCAATGCAGCAAGCCTGGGCCCATTTGTTTACGACCTGAGCAACCCGGCTGCACCAAAAGCTGTCCTTCCCGCTGCTGAGTTTGAGCTTCAGAAAGGCATACGTTACAATTCTCTGTTTTTATTGAAATCTTTGGACCAGGACGACGGCATGCAGGCTTTGATTCCGTCTTATGATGCTGACAGCCAGGTTTTTAAAATCAATCCGCTGTTTGAAAAGCCGCTCAGAATTGAAACCAACATCCCGAAAACCTTCAGAAACAACCGTTACCTCGTGCTGAAAGAGCTGCTCGGAGGTACCGAAAGCAGGCCCATCGGCATCGACATGCAGAAAATGAAAAAAGTAGACTTGCCCGCTGACATTGCCGCTAAAAAAGATACCGAAATCATCGAATGGATGAAAAAGAATTAGACAAGTGCAGGATGAGGTGACAATGTATTTTTTAACCTCATCCTGCTTACCTTTGCCTTCAATCCACCCAGCCTTCCAATCTTTTATCCAAAATCAGCAGCTATTGATAGAATTATTTCACCTTACCGTGGAAGGCTGCACTAATATTGCTTCACCAATAAAAAAATCGGACTCATGAGGATTGGAAAAACCACTATCCACTTTAGACTTCTCTTCACTTTGCTGTTCGCCGGATTCACGGCAGTCACACTTCTGGCGCAAGACACCTGGTCACTTCAAAAGTGCATCGAGTATGCCCGAACCAACAGCCTCACATTAAAACAGGCAAGCTACGGTATCGACCTCGCTGATTTAACAGCGAAGCAAAACAGGCTGTCACGCCTGCCCAGTGTCAATGGATCAGCTTCGGGTGGTATGCAGTTTGGCCGCACCATCGACCCGACAACGAACAGCTTTGACAACCAAACCATTAGCTTCAACAACTACAGCGTCAATGTAGGCATGACGATCTTCGCCGGAGGCCAGATCAACAACAGCATCAAACAAAGCGCCATCGACCTGCAGGCTGCTAAGGAAGATGCCGCCGCTTCATTCAACAACATTGCGTTGAGCATCTCAAATGCCTATCTGCAAATACTGATGGCGGAGGAGCAGTTGGAAAATGCCATCAAGCGGCGGGACCTCTCTCAGCAGCAGTTGGAGCAAACCGATAAACTCATCCAGGCCGGAACACTTCCGGTCAATGACCGTCTCGATGTGCTGGCGCAAATCGCCAACGACGAGCAGTCCATTACCCAATCCAGGAATTTAATTGAAATCAACTACCTGAACCTGATGATGCTGATGCAGATTGAGCCGGGAACGGAGTTTAAAGTAGAACGGCCGCAGGTGGTAATTCCGCCGGATGCCAACCCGGACGCAATGGCTTTCCGTGAGGTTTACAATACGGCCGTTGGCACGCAGCCGCAAATCAGGGCCAACGAACTGAGGCTGCGCAGTGCCGAACTGGATGTGGATATCGCAAGAGGTGCACTGTTGCCTACCCTTTCCGCATTTGGCGGCATTGATACCCGGTGGTCGAGCGCTGCAAAAGTAGTGGACCAGGTAAACGATGTGCTCATTACGCAGAAAGTCGTTTTCAACGGAGTTGAGGAAGAAATCCAGTTTCAATCGCAGGAATTCACATTCAAAGACAACCCGTTCTTCGATCAGTTGGATCAGAATTTTGGACAAAGTATAGGATTAAGCCTGCAAGTGCCAATTTACAACAACGGTCGCAACAGGATCAACATTCAGCGGGCGCAGGTGGGTATCTTAAATGCAAAAGTGCAAAGCGACCAGACCAAACAGCAATTGAAAAATGACGTGCAGGCTGCCATTGCCAATGCCCGTGCAGGCCGCCGCATCCTGGAAGCCAGCGAAAGAGCGACGGAAGCCGCACAGATTGCTTTTGAAAATGCGGAAAAAAGATTCCAGTTGGGCGCTATCAATAATTTGCAGCTGCTCACAGCCAGAAACAATTACGATATTGCGCAGACGAATCTGATCGTTGCAAAATACGATTACCTGTTCCGCCTGAAAATACTGGACTTTTACCTCGGCAGAGAAATCACCCTGGATTAAAGGGTTTGAAGTGGGTTTAGAATACCACTCATAGCCCCGGAATGATCAAACCAAAAAGCCACAAAACCTCCAAATCTTATTATCCATCATGGCAACTAAAAAGAGAAAAAATATCCTTATTTACGTACTGCTTGGCGTATTCGCCATTCTTATCATTGCCGCAGTAATCAAGGCAAAAGGCAGTAAGCAAGGGACTGAGGTGCAAACTGAAAAATCCGAATTGCGTACCATCCGTGAAACCGTCAAGGCGAGCGGGAAAGTTTTTCCGAAAACGGAAGTTAAGATCAGTTCGGACGTTTCCGGTGAAATCGTCGAACTTTATATCAAAGAAGGCGACAGCGTTTCGGCCGGGCAAATCCTCGCCCGGGTTGACCCTGAAGCTTACAACTCACAGGTTGAACGGGCACAGGCCGGGGTAAACAGTGCAAAATCTTCCGTTGCAAATGCGCAGTCGCAAATCGAAGCCTCCACGGCTCAGATGGAACAAATCAGCGCACAACTGGCCAATGCAAAAGACATTCACCGCAGGAATGAAAAACTTTTCAAAGAGGGCGTGATATCTGAGCAGGATTTTGAAGCGTCACAAACCAACGTCCGCACCCTGGAATCCAACCTCCGGGCTGCACAGGCCAACATCCGCTCGGCGCAGCAAAGCGCCCGTGCTTCTGAATTCCAGGTAAAAAGTGCCCAGGCAACGCTGAAAGAGCTGAACACAAACCTTAAACGAACTACCATTTATGCTTCGATGGACGGCATCGTGTCCAAACTGAATGTAGAAAAAGGCGAGCGGGTGGTTGGTACGTCCATGATGGCAGGTACGGAGATTTTACGCATCGCCGACCTTCGGGAGATGGAAGTGCAGGTGGAAGTGACTGAAAACGACCTGCCACGAATGGCTATCGGCCAAGTGGTCGATATCGAAATTGATGCCTACCTCGACCGGCTCTTCAAAGGTAAGGTGGTTGAAATTGCTCACACCGCAAACGTCATGACCGGTGCCAGCGGTACCGGTGTTGTCAACCTCACCACCGATCAGGTCACCAACTTTGTGGTAACCATCGACATTGACGCTGAATCTTATGCCGACCTCATCAAGCCCGGCAAGCCCTACCCTTTCCGCCCGGGCATGTCTGCTTCTGTTGAAATTTACACCAAAACAGTCGAAAATGTTGTCAGTGTGCCCATCCAGGCCGTCACAACCCGTGATCGTGAGAAGAAGGAAGGAGACACCAAGGCAAAACAGGTCAGCCAGGACTCTCCAAGTTCTTTCAGAGATGAAATCATGGAAGTGGTTTTTGTCTTCACCGAAGCTGACACCGTTGAGATGAAAGAAGTGGTAACCGGCATTCAGGACAACGATTACATCCAGATCGTTTCAGGCCTTGAAGCAGGCGAGGAAGTGGTAACCGGGCCATACTCTGAGGTTTCAAGAAAACTGAAAGAAGGGGACAAAGTCGCACGGGAAGAAAAGGACAAAAAGAAAGAAAAAGACGCTAAATCGGAGGACTAAATTTCAACTGAGAAAATAACTTTACAGACAAAGTAAAATACGAATTGAAACGCCGGCGAAGTTACGAGACCCCGCCGGCGTTTTTATTTATGATAAAACAGGCCTGACAGCAAATTTTACTGACGTGACGTGACCTATTTTAAACAGGCCGGCACTGTCACTTTTTCAGATACTTGTCCAGGAAACCCAGCATGGCTTTATAAAACTCAAAGCGGTTTTCCTCATTGTGAAAACCGTGCCCTTCATCGTATTTCACCATGTAAAGCACGTCAACTCCATGCTTTCGCAGGGCGCTGACAATCTGATCGCTTTCATCGATGTTCACCCTTGGGTCGTTAGCGCCCTGCACGACAAACAGCGGCGTTTTGATTTTATCGATGTGAAAAATCGGAGATGCTTCGTACATGGCATCCTTGTCTTTTTCCGGGTTCCCTACCATCTCGTACATCATATCCAGGTAAGGTTTCCAGTAGGGCGGAATGGTATTCATGAAAGTAAAAAGATTGGAAACACCCACATAATCGATAGCACAGGCATATAATTCCGGCGTGAAGGTAACGCCGGCGAGCGTGGCATATCCGCCATAACTTCCACCGTAAATAGCCACTCTCAGAGGGTCGGCGATACCCTGCTCAATCAACCAGTTTACGCCATCAGTGATGTCGTCCTGCATTTTTTTGCCCCACTGCTTGAAGCTGATTTCCCAGAATTTCCGGCCATAGCCGGTACTGCCACGGTAATTGATTTGTAACACGGCGTAGCCACGGCTGGCCAGGAGTTGCACTTCGGAGTTATAGCCCCAGGTGTCACGAACCCAGGGTCCGCCATGAGGGTTGATGACGACGGGCAGATTTTTACCGCCTGCATTCACCGGCAGAGTAAGATAGCCGTTGATGGTAAGTCCGTCACGGGTTTTAAACTGCACCGGTTTCATAGGCGACATGTCTTTTTCATCCAGCCATGGGCTCACGTCGGCGATTTTGGTGAGTGTGTCAGCCTTTTGATCGAAAAAATAGTAAGCGCCCAGGGAGCAATCGCTGTAAGTGCGCACCATGAATTTGTCCTCATCCTTGTTGTCGGCTACCAGTACGATTTCGTAGCCGGCCAGGTCCTGCTCCAGTCTTTCATAAATCCTGCGTGTTTCATCATCCAGGAAATGGAGGTGCCGCTTGTCGGTCAGGTAACTGATGGCAGTCGGTACTTTCCGCTTGCGGGAATAGCCGATGTTGGAAACATCAACATCCGGATGGGTGAAAATAGGTTCGCCCACTTCCTCGCCGGTTTTCATATTGAGTTTCACAATGACCCGCTTGTCACGGTTGAGATTGGAAGACGCATAGACGAGGTCCGGGTTTTCAAAATCAAAAAACACCGGCGCTACGCCCTCCCGGAAATCCGTGGTCAGCACCTCTTTGAAAGGTTCATTTTCGGATTCCCGGTACAGCAGGGTGGTATTTGTGCCACCGACGACCTTGGAGGCAATGCGAAGTTTGCCCTCGTGGTCAGTCATCCAACTGTCGATGGGTTCCATCGGATTGGTGTTTTCGGCAAGTTGCTCCAGCGCCCCGGTTTTAATGTTCAGGCGGTAGGGTTCAAACAACTGCGGGTTATTTTTATTCATCGAAATGATGATCTCATCTTCGAAATCTTCGAGGTCATCAATCAGGTCGATTCTCACGTCTTTAAATGGCGTCAACTCCTGGAGGTTTTCTCCATCGATATCCACGGCGTAGAGGTGAAAGTTTTCATCACCGGCATCATCTTTTGCAAAAACGAGGCGGGTATTGTTTTTCCAGAAATACCAGGCAATATCTCGGTCGGTCACGGAAGTGATGCGGCGAACGTTGCCGCCGGTTGCTTCCTGCACAAATAAATTAAGGCGTCGATTGAAAGGTCCGAGGTAGGAGAAATGCTTCCCATCGGGAGACAGTTGGTAGCGGGATTTTTCGGGAAGTCGAAAGAAATCTTCGATGGAATATTTGTGGCCTTCGCTTTGGTTTTCCATCAATTTTCGAATTTCCTTTTCAGAAGAGGGAAGGTCCGGATTTCCCGGAAGCTCGATTTTTGTTTCGGCAGTTTGACTCATGCGCTTTAAATATTTTATTTTCAAGGCTTAGTTTTGCGAGGGCAAATATTATGAATCCTGCTCCTCAAAAACTTCAATAATCCGTAATAATTTCGTGAAATACCCCAAATTGTCCATCGCCCAAAAACAACCGTATATCTAACAGAGTTGTATTCCTGAGATTGATTTAACTTTATTGCACCACTAAAATTATCATTGCATGTACACGCAGGACGAAATCCAAAAAGCGAAAAAGAGGGTCAAAGCAAAAAAAGAATTTTACCAGCATTTGATGGCTTTCGCCATCGTCAACATGTTCCTTTTTGCGCTCAACCTCGTGACGTCACCTTCTTACTTTTGGTTTATTTTTCCTTTCCTTGGCTGGGGCGTCGGGCTCGCATTTCACTACGTGGATGTGTTTGGCATTCCCGGCTTTGACATCCTCAGCAAAGAATGGGAGGACCGGCAGCTCGATTCCGAACTGAAGAAAATGAAAGAAACCGAAAAAGGCCCCGTACTGCAAATTCCGGGCAAGCCAGGCAAGAAGGAAGAGCTGGAATTAAAGGAGCTTCGCAAAAATTACGATGATTCAGAATTTGTATAAAACATGAAAAAAAACGAGCCAGACATCTATCAGGAGGCCAGGCGGCGGGTAGCCGAAAAAGCAAAATTTTACAAGCACCTCTATTTTTACCTGATTTTCAACGGGATATTCTTCATCATGGCACTGTTCAGGGGCCGGCCGTTCATGCCATTGACCGTGGCCATTTTTTGGGGCATCGGCGTGATGTTTCACTACCTCAAAGTCTTCGGGCTCCCCGGCAGCGGTATCCTGAGCAAGGAATGGGAAGACCGGGAAATCAATAAGGAAATTCATCGGATGAAAGGCGAAAGCAAGGATTTGACTCCGGATGAAAAAATGGAATTGAAGGAGCTCCGGAAAAACTACGATGACTCAGACCTCGTGTGAGGGTTGCCAACCATTTTCAGCTGGCGGACAAGCTCTCAGAATAAACCCAACATCGCTGATTTTATCTAAATAATTGGCTGCCCGCTGAATGACAGGGAAGTAGCAACACTTCTATTAAATTTTTATGTCACATATTTTGTATTATTTCGCCCTGTTTTTTTGTGTTTTCTTGTCGAAACCCCTAAATTTGGGACAATCTTAACAAGTAGTTTTTGTGGTTATTTGTTTGGGTTAGAGACCCTTGCTTAACAAAGCAAGGGTTTTCTTTTTACAAACTTTATCAGAGTGCGCTGAAAAATGTGGAGTTTTATGAAATAGCCCTATTTTTGCGCCCCGATAACAAATTAAAATTTAAAATGACAGATCATAAAATTAACACCCGCTGGATTATCGTCGCATTTGTGATTTTTCTGGTAGCTCTTTTCCGCCTTGTTCCCCACGCTTTTGGACTTACCGGTTTGTTTAACTTTTCACCGCTGGGTGGTATCGCACTTTTCGGAGCAGCTTATTTTTCTAAAAAATACATGGCTTTCCTGGTGCCGTTTCTTGCCCTGTGGATGAGCAACCTCCTGATCGACAATCTCTTTTTCTCCATGTACTACGACGGGTTTGCCTGGTTTGCCAACTGGGAGATTTACCTGTCCTTTGCCTTGATTGTCGTGCTTGGCACTGTTCTGCTGAAAAAGATCACTCCGGCACGCCTGCTGGTGACAAGCCTTTCCTCTTCCGTGCTGTTTTTCATCGTGTCCAACTTTTTTGTCTGGATGAGCGGAACGATGTATGCTAAAACGTTCGCCGGACTGGTTACCTGTTTCGTCGCAGCCATTCCATTTTTCTGGAATACACTGGCGGGAGACCTTTTTTATGTTTCGCTTCTATTCGGCGTTTTTGAATGGGTGAAAAAACAACATCCTTCGCTCGTACTGAAAACCGCCTGATTCATTCGAAGCTCCTTCAATGTTAATTGAAATTAAAAAACCTGTCGTATCTCCATCCGACAGGTTTTTTGATTTTTATAAAACTGGACTTGGAGCAACGTAAAACCGGGATGTATGAAAGGTGAAAATTGGCAATTATATTAGCCCTTGAAGCTTTTTGTCAACATTCATTCATCACAAACCCGAAACCCTCCCGATGGATAAAAACAAACCAACCCATAAAAAGCTATTGGAAGGCATCGATTTCTACATCGAAAACGATTACGTGGTTTTTACTGAAAAATTCCTGAAAAACCGGGGCTACTGCTGCAAAAGCGGATGCAGACATTGCCCCTACGGTTTTAAAAGGAAGAAAAAGAACCAGTAGCCAAGCCATAATGCAAACTAAGCTTCCAACCCAACTTCCGGCTTTTCAAACACTTTTCTGGCAAGCGTTCCCGTCATGGCGCCAAGTCCTCCCAGCAGCCCTCCGATGGCGCCGGATACGTAAATAAGGCTTGCCCCGCTCATGGAAAACAACTTGCCCAGGCTGGTTGATAGCATACTGGCATTGCCACTATTCAAGAATAAGGCATACCCGGTCCACAAAAGTGTGGCTGCCAACAACCCGGCAACAAAACTAGCCCCGCTGTTTTCATATTTGAACAAAAGCCCGGCGAAGCCTGCAACTACGGCTATCGACCAAAAAGGCAAAAATTGATGGGCAATGAACCCTCCAACAAGGATAAGAACAGCCTGCAATCCTAACTTTTTCATGTATCGAGATTTATGTCGTGAATCTACATTTCATTTTGGGTTCTACCTGACTCGCTCCTCCATTTTTTAGGATGAAAAGATTTTTTCTATCCGATCGACTCCCGGAGAAGACAAAAGCACCAGAAGTCTGTTTCACCCGAAAAATTGATGTGCTGATTATTTTGTCATAGTCAATTGATTTCAATCGAATACAACACCGGTTGCCGGTTGTCATCAGCGTTTTTCATGAAAAATAACTCGTTATACTCACCGTAAAGCCACTTTTCCAGGCCGGTATCGTAGAAAATACTGCCGGGGTTACCCGATTGGCCACCCGGGAAAACACCCCATGCTTTCACCTCATCACCTAACTCGACCACCATCCTCCAGGAGGGGCCGTGGGTTTCCGAAATGGCATTCAACGCCTGGCGGTAACCGCCAACGTCGAGGTTCATCCGGGAAAAGGCAGGAATACGGGCGAGGTGATAAATGGAGGTCTTTTTTTCATTGGCCCAGTTAAAGTCAGGTTTTGCCAGGTCTGCGGCAAGGCTGTCCACCGTCGCCGTGAAAGAATTGGTGGCAATATTTGCGGCGGTTTCTCTTTCGGGTGTGTTTTTAAGATCAAAAATCAGATCGCCGGGCGTATCTGATGCCAGCTCGATGAGCCGCCAGTTTTCGGGCATGAGCATCGGAAGCGAGTCCCTCCACACCAGCACTTCATCGAAGGTCATTTGGTAAAAGCGGCTCCACCATTTCACAAAAATAACCGGCTCGGCCTTATCCTTGTCAAAGTTGAAATCCCATGCTTGCATGCGTTTCAGCACTTCAATCTGGTCGGTGTTCAGCCGGGCAGTATCGACCAGCGGTAACAAAGCTGCCAGGCCTTCTGATGCCTGAATGCTGAAATTGCTGTTTTGCAGTTTCATCATATCCTCTACGGTAATACTGTCCATAGCGTTCAGTTGCCCGGCAAGGTAGCGGCCACGGAAGTGGTCGAAGTGCGTACTGTTGTAATAGTAGGGATAGGACGGGTCGGTGGAATGTTGATTGGCGGAGGCGACAAAACCACGGGCCGGGTTTTTAATACTTGGCACATGTGGCCGTGGAATCCAGCCCTCCCAGGCCTGCTTGGGGCCATCGCCATTTTGCACGAAGCGGCCCTGTTCTTTTGCCTTGAACGGGAATTTGCCGTTGACCGTGATGGCCACGTCACCGTTTTTTGAAGCATAAACAAAATTCTGTGCCGGGTAATCGTAGAATTGCAATGCCCGGCTGTAATCATCGTAACCCCTTCCCAAGTTTAACCCCAGGAAGGTGTTAATATCCTGCGGATTGGGTTCCATGTGGCCGATCCAGTGCATGGCGAGGTCGTTCCAGGGTTTTTCATCCGATTCATAGACGACAGGCCCCCAAACGGTCCATTTCACCGTATCCAGCACGGGTTCCTCCTCCCCTTTCACTTTGAAGGCGTTCACGACCGTTTCAACGGTTTTCACGCTACCGTCAAACTGGTAGGAAGTTTTAGCTTCGTCGGTCCAGTTAATTTTGTACCAGTCCAGTACATCATGCCCGACATTGGTCTCTCCCCAGGCGATGTAGTCGTTAAAACCGATCAGAATGCCGGGAATGCCGGGCACGCAAACGCCATAGGCATTCGTCTGTGGCGCCTGCAACTGCACTTCGAACCAGATGGAAGGCAGGGATAACTGCAAATGCGGATCATTGCACAAAATCGGATGGCCGGATTTGGTTTTGCTGCCCGACACTGCCCAGTTGTTGCTGCCGACCAACTCCCGTTCTTTCTCATAAACTTTATGACGAATCAGGCCTACAGCCTCCTGAACTTCCGTTATCTCCTTCACAGGCGCCGGCTCGAACGCCCATTTCGTGCCGGAAGGAATGACCGGCGATTGCTTCGGGTTGTATTCAGGGTAAAGTTTTTTAAACATTTCAGGGCCAAACAGCTGCAGGGCGTTGGTCGCTTCGAGATCGTCTTCACCGAAGCAGAGCGTCATATCCATGTATTTTTTTACCAAAGCTGTTTTCAGCACCGACCACTGTTCAGGCTGGTAGTTGAGCAGCTTGAATTCGAGGGGATAGTCCTTTGGTTTTAACTGGTTGATATAGGCGTTCACACCTGCCACATAAGCTTCAATGTAACGGTAGGATTCGGGGTTCTTTTGCCAGGCCTTGACGGCATTTTCCGCTCCGGTCACCATGCCCCGGCGGCGCTGCAGCTGGTCATTGGGCAGCAAATCCCTTCCGAGCACCTCGGCCAGCCTGCCGCCTGATAGCCGGGAGATCATGTCCATTTGCCAGAGCCGGTTTTTAGCGACGATATACCCCTGGGCAAAGCACACATCTTCCATGTTTTCAGCAAAAACATGGGGAACCATCCTTTCATCAATCTGAATCTTCACCTTGCCTTTCATCTCAGCCACTTCGATCTTTTGTGATGAAAAACCATTGACGGGATCGGCATTTTGCCAGAAACCGGTAAAGGGGCTGAAGAAAGGCCCCAAAGGCGGGATGTTGGTATCTTTTTTACCCGAATCGCCTTTCAGCGAAATTGGCTTGTTGAGCATGTAAACGGCTCCGGTGGTGAGGAGCAATGCAAGAAGAAATTTAACAATTTTCATGGACGGTGAGCAATGCTTTGAAGTTTGAACCGCTTCGGTTTTAGCCTCCGGCGGGGTGTTTTATTTAAAATATGGTTGCAGATTTATTCCAGAATAGGATCTCCGTAAGACACACGGATTTCAGGAGACAACTTAACCCGGATTTTTATCGTCAGTGGGTCAATCGGTGCTATCCTCGCTCTTTCATGGAGCTGAATCGTAGTTTTCAGGGTAGTGAAAACGAGATTAACGGGCGAGGTTTTCCCCTTGTTTTCTTCCAGAATGGCCTGCACCCGCCCCATCGGAAAGGCGGCAGCAGTGCTTTGCATTTCCACTTCAAGCATGGGGTTTATGGACAGATTGAAGGCAAAATAAGTGGTTTTGAAGCCGTAAGCCTCCAGCTTCGGCAGGGTGCTGATCCATTGTTCGATCAGCTGATATCCTTTTTCTTTGGCGGCATCGCCCAGGTTGGAGGCTTGTTCTTTGAGCGATTCTCCGGCCATGACGATGGTGTCTTTTATTTTATCAAACATGGTGAGGTGTTTTTTTTGAGCGTATTCAGAATACTTTGTCCGCTGTGATGCAGCATTTACAAAGCTGAGGAAATTAAGCCGTTGCGAGCGCTGCGTCGTAGCGTAAAACGAAAAAAGGAAACTTTACTTTGAAAAACTAAGCTTTCCGGAAAGTCCTGCCAAAGTTAGTAATTTTTGAATCTCATTTTCCTCGTCTTCGCATTAAACTGTTCATGAATCTGAGATGGTTGTACGCTCGTCCATCGAAGCAGAAACAGAGCGCCCAAACCCGAAATCCTGCCTCCCGCCGCCCCGTTTTCGTCTTGCAGCCTACTTCCCTGCATATAATTTGAATTAACCCGACAGCAGATTTTGCCATAAAAAATTGCGTCCGTAGCTTTAGCGCACCGAATAAATGGATGCTTTTGAAGGTATTGAGATTTTGAGGTTTTAGCGTTACACGAAGAAACCACAAAACCATCCAACCATCCAACCATCCATTTTCTAACCAACAAATTTGTATTAAACACCGGAAAAAGTATGAAAAGAACACTGTACCCAATTTTAATGCTACTGCTATGCCTGTCAGCAAGCTTGTCAGCACAGAACAATTACGCCGTTTTGCTGCACAGCGGAACGACTTATTTCCCGGAGAATATCAGAGACTACGCCCAAAACGCCACGATCGGCAGCGATGAAATGATGGAAGGGCAATTCTACCGCATGTTGCAGTTTTATGAACTGCCCGGCAAAGCTGCCATCCAGTCTATGGAACAGCAGGGCGTTAAACTGCTGGAATACATTCCAAACAAGACCTACGTCGCTTCCATCTCCACCGGTTTTGATGTACATCAACTCGAATCTTTCGGCGTCCGCTCCATTCAGTCCATCGAACCGGGACTGAAAATGTCCAAAGACATTCGCTATTCCAACTTCCCAGACTGGGCACTGCAAAAAAACAACGTGCTCGTCATGTTGAAGTTTTACAAAGACCTGAAGCACGAAAACATTCTGCGCTATTGCGAAGCAGACGGAATTCAGGTACTGAGAAACAACGGCGTAAACAACTTCCTGCGTGCCAGCGTGCCCGTCGAAAAAGTGCAGGAACTCGCCTCTTTGCCGTACGTTGCCTTCCTCGAACTTGTGCCTCCGCCGGATGTCAAGGACGATATCATCGGGCGCTCGCTTCACCGTTCCAACGTGATTGATGCGCAATTCCCTGGCGGCCGTCAGTACACCGGCGAAGGCATCAACATCTGCGTACGGGATGACGGATTCGTGGGGCCTCACATCGACTTTCAGGGCCGTATCGACAATTCATTCGTTGAGCCGCAGGCAGGCAGTCACGGCGACGGCGTCGGCGGTATCATGGGCGGCGCCGGCAACCTCGACCCCTGGAACCGGGGTATGGCTGCCGGTTCGTTTTTGTACATCCTCAACTACGAAGCAGATTTTTTGGATGAAACCATGATGCTGCACACCGATCATGATGTGCTGGTCACCAATTCATCTTATAGCAACGGCTGCAACGCCGGCTATACTGAAATCACGGAAACAGTTGACCAGCAGCTTTACAACAACCCAACGTTGATGCACGTATTTTCAGCAGGAAACTCCAACAACTCCAGTTGCGGCTATGGTGCAGGCAATCAGTGGGGCAATATCACCGGAGGTCACAAGCAGGCAAAAAACGCCATCGCTACCGCAAACCTGAACGGAGACGGAACGCTTACCCCTTCCAGCAGCCGTGGCCCGGCACATGATGGCCGCCTAAAACCCGACATCTCAGCACATGGCACCGATCAGGTTTCAACCGACGAGGATAACACTTACCAGGTTTTCGGCGGTACTTCCGCAGCAGCACCTGGCATCGCAGGCATCACGGCACAGCTTCACCAGGCGTACCAGGACCTCAACGGGGGCGAAGTAGCGGAAGCAGCTTTGCTGAAAACCATTCTGCTCAACACGGCTAACGACCTCGGCAATGTCGGCCCGGATTATAAATTCGGCTGGGGCCACGTGAACTCCTATAGGGCTGCACTGACGCTGGAAGAGCAGCGCTATTTTAAAAGCTCGGTCGATGCCGGTTTAACCAACACCCACACCTTCAACATTCCGGACAATGTGCTGCAAGCCAGAATCATGGTGTACTGGATGGACCCGGAAGCATCCGTCATGACGACCAAAGCTCTCATCAACGACCTCGACATTCACATGACGGCGCCTGACACCAGCATTCACCTGCCTTGGCTGCTCGACCCGACGCCCAACCCGGCGAATCTGGATGCTCCCGCAACAAAAGGCGTGGACACACTCAACAACATGGAGCAGATCTCCATCGAAAACCCGGCCGGCGGTGAGTACATCCTGCATGTGAATGGCAAAGAACTACCCTTTGGCTCTCACGATTATTTCGTCACCTGGGAATTCCGCACGGCTGAAATAACAGTGACCCATCCCGTTGGCGGCGAAGCTTTTGCCCCCGGCGAAACAGTCCGCCTGCACTGGGACACACACGGCAACACCGGTAACCAGGAAGTCGAATACTCCACCGACGGCGGAACGACCTGGAATCTGATCGCCTCCGTCAGCGGCAATATCCGCATGCGTGACTGGACCGTGCCAAACGAAGTTACCGGCAAAGCAAAAATCAGGGTAACGAGAGGCATGGAAAGCGATGAAAGCGACGAGGTGTTCGCCATTGCGCCAAGACCTGCCAACGTGAAGGTTGCCCAGGCTTGCCCCGATTATTTGAAAATAACCTGGGATGCCGTAGACATTTCCGCAGCCAGCGATACCGTCACTTACGAAGTGTACCGCCTCGGCGACAAGTACATGGAACCGGTAGGCATCGTCTCAGAAACGGAAATTGAAATTCCTACCATCGACAACAATCCAACGCTCGACCATTGGTTTGCAGTGAAAACCATCGGTACAGACGGCATCCGCAGCGAGCGTTCCATTGCCGTGCTTTACAATGAAGGTCTGCTCGATTGCATCCAGCAGCTCGACGCTACCCTGCTCACCATCGAGTCGCCCAGCGCCGGTAGCATTGCAGGTTGCGGAAGCTTCGAAGCCCCGGTCATCGTTACCGTAAAAAACAACGGTTCTGATCCGCTGACGGATTTGCCTGTAGCTTATGTTTTCAACAACGATCCCCCTGTCGTGGAAATGATTCCCGGCACGCTCGATCCGGGCACTTCCATCACCTACACGTTTAATACTTTGCTGAATACTGCTCAGTCGGGCGATTATACCCTGGAAGCTTACACCGCACTGCCCAACGACTTTGCAGCCTTCAACGATGGACTCGAACAGACCATGAGCCTCTCCATCTATCCGGGCGACGGAGAGCCGTTGAATTACAGCGAAGAGTTTGAAGGGCCTGTTTTTCCACCGGCTTTTTACACGATTTACAACCCGGATGGTCAGATGACCTGGGCCGACCGGACAGTAACCGGCGCATCCGGTACGCAGACAACTGCCTTGTACATGAATAACTTTGTGTACGACACCGAAGGCGAGGAAGATGCCGTGCTGGTAGTTCCGATCGACCTTGAAGGAGCAGTTTCTCCATTCCTGACGTTCGACCTGGCTTATGCTTACTATAATAATACCTGGTTTGACGGCCTTCGTGTCGATATCTCCACCGACTGCGGCGCTACTTTCTCTGAAACGGTTTATGAGAAATTCAAAGACGAGCTCGCCACTGCGGGGACGGCAACGTCCAATTTTTCACCCAACAACGCCAACCAGTGGCGCAAGGAATCCATCGACCTTTCAGCTTACGTTGATAATAAAATCGTGATCAAGTTCGTATGCATCAACGGTTACGGCAACTCGCTTTATCTCGACAATATCAATGTGTTCAATATTATGCCACCCGATGCCGGTTTTGAACTTTCCGCTACCGAAATCTGCGAAGAGGAAGCTATTTCCATCACCAACACTTCAACCGGCGAACTGGCAACCTACGCCTGGGAATTTGGCGCCGGCGCTTCGCCTGCCACTTCTACCAGCAGCGATCCGGGCTCCGTTACTTTCAACGAAGCGGGAGCGCTCACCATCAGTCTGACCGTGAGCAATGCCGCCGGTGAAAGCACGTTCACGCAGGACATCAACGTGAACCCGCTGCCAAAGCCTGAATTCACCTACGTGGTCGATGGAAGTACCGTCACTTTTACCAATACAACCCAAAACGGCGTCACTTACTTCTGGGATTTTGGCAACCAGGCTTTCGCTCTCAGTGAAAACCCGGTTTACACCTACGACTCCACGGCCGTTTACACCGTTTCCCTGATGGCGACCAATGATTGTGGCTCTGCCACTTTCGAAGCCGAGGTGGATGTGGTGGTCAGTGGACTGAACGAACTGGGACAACGCCTCGGAGTGGCCCTGTCGCCCAACCCGAACCGTGGCAACTTCAATCTTTTGATTGAAAACGACCGGAACGAACACCTGTGGATCGACCTGATGGACGTGCGTGGCGTCGTTCACCAACAGCAGCAGGTTAACACGAACAACGGCCTGACAACGGTACGCTTCGATGTGCCCGGCCTTGCTACCGGTTTGTATTTTGTTAAAATTCACAGCGAGGATGGTTTCAAGGTTTTGAAAACCATGATTGAATAAAATGGGCCACATTCCATAAAACACAGAGAGGTTTGGGGGTACTTTCCCCAAACCTCTTTTTCTTTGTAGCAGGCCCTTCGGGCGTCTTTCATCAAACAACTCAACACATGCGCATCAACATTCCTGAAACTAACCAGCAACGGGTCGTCATTATCGGAGGCGGTTTTGCCGGCCTGAGACTGGCGAGAAGATTACGAAAGTCAGGCTATCTCATCATTTTGGTGGATAAAAACAACTACCATCAGTTTCAGCCGCTGCTCTACCAGGTGGCCACGGCCGGCCTTGAGCCCAGCTCCATCGTTTATCCGCTGCGGAAGATGTTTCAGAAAAACAAAAATGTATACATCCGGGTCACGGAAGTCATCAGCATCAACACGGTCAAAAAACAGCTGAATACCACGCTGGGCGTACTCAACTTCGATCACCTCGTGCTGGCCACCGGAGCGGACACCAATTATTTCGGCAATGAAAAAATCGCTGACAATGTCATTCCGATGAAATCGGTGTCAGAGGCACTGTACCTGCGCAACGAGTTGTTCAAAGATTATGAAAACGCTCTCTCAGCCGCCGAATACGAGGAGCGACAGCCTTTCCTCGACATCGTCATCGTCGGCGGAGGGCCGACCGGCGTGGAGGTGGCAGGAGCTTTGGCGGAAATGAAAAAACACGTTTTACCAAAAGACTACCCTGAGCTGAACTGCGACGAAATCGACATCCATCTGATTCAGGGCGGCGCCTGCCTTTTGCAGGGCATGTCGCAGAAAGCCTCCGATGCAGCGCTGGAATACCTGACCGGCCTCGGCGTGAAGGTGCAGCTGGGAGCCAGGGTGATTGACTACGACGGCGAGTTTCTGCTCATGAAAGACGGCAGCAAACTGGAAGCCAGAAAAGTTATCTGGGCTGCCGGCGTCAAAGGTAGCAGCATCCCCGGCCTGCCGGATGAAGTGTATACCAGGGGTAACCGCATCAAGGTGAACCGTTTTAACCAGGTGGAGGGTTTTGATGAAATTTTCGCCATCGGCGACATCGCCCTCATGACGGAAGAGTCCTACCCTGATGGACACCCGCAGGTCGCACAGGTCGCCATTCAACAGGCTGATAACCTGGCCGATAATTTTATTGCAATACTCAAAAAACAACCGCTTCATCCTTTTTCGTACAAGGATTTGGGCGCCATGGCCACCATTGGCCGCAACAAGGCCGTTGTGGATTTATCCTGGTGGCAAACACACGGCGCTTTTGCCTGGTACATCTGGTTGTTTGTTCATCTGATGCAACTGATCGGTTTTAAAAACAAGATTTTTGTTTTCCTCAACTGGGTCTGGAATTATTTCACCTACGACCAGTCGCTGCGGTTGATTATCCGGCCGAGGTTGAAGGGGTAGGATTTGTTTGAGGGGTTTGAGGGGTTTGAAGGGTTTGATTTGTTTGAGGGGTTTGAGGGGTTTGAGGGGTTTGATTTGTTTGAGGGGTTTGAGGGGTTTGATTTGTTTGAAGTGCTTTCCGCCGGCCCGGGGTTTACGCACGTTAAAAATGTGCTCAATAGAAGGCTAAAGTTCAGAAACTTTAGCCAGCATGCAGGGTAGATAATATGGCCTCCAAAACCCTTCCGAAGCCACTTCAGAATATCGAACTGCTTCCAAATTCATTTCGAAGCCACTTCGGAATATCGAAGTGCCCCCAAAATCATTTTGAAGCCATTTTGGTATTTAGGATTAAACCGCTGGCCCACTTTCTTTCCATTGAAAAACCATTTCTGCTCCTGCCGGTGTTCCACCGGCATTTCTCCGCCTGTCTTTTGAAACTCAAACCTTTTTTCCAACATCTCAGGCATTGCTTTTCATGCCAAAGAAATGTGTATCCCTGATTATAGCTCGCAGAAGTGCCGGTGGAACACCGGTAGGAGCAGAAGTATTTTTCAATGGAAAACTTGGGGCGAGCGGGGTTAAATATTTAAAATATAGCATGCAAATTAGCTGAGACGGCTTCTGCAAGATCATCCTGGCTTTTGCAAGAAAGTTACCGATTTTTTCAGCTTTTGGAGTCATTCTTCCTATTTTGCCATTCTACAGAGCGCTGCAGGAAAGCAAACACAGCGCAGTCATCTCCTGACTATTGGATATCATCCTTTTCTGGTAATCATTAATCACCCAATCTAATTGTGCATGCCAAAGCAAAAGTTAAGAAAACTGCTGGCCCAAAATGAAGTCCGTTTGGTTACGGAAGAACTGATGTCCCTGGCAGAAAAAGCAGGCGATCAGCAGGCAGTCGAAGCCTTGATTTTACAATCGGCCCGTTTTGATAAGCTGGAGAAAGCGCAGCGAGCCGGCACCATGTCTTTCGACGAAATCAACATTTCATCGGCAAGAATCAACCAGAGTTTATTAGAACTGATTGATAAGATTCCTTTCCAACCATCCGCAAGGCAAAACGATTCAGGAGATTTAACAACAACAGGATTACGTAGGAATTGGTGGAAATACCTGGCCGGAGCAGTGGTGGTCATTGGTATATTGACGATGGCGCTCAACCTGCCCGATATCCTGGCAACGTCCGGAACTGACTCAGGTCAGCTCACAATTTATGTTCATGGCCCAAAGGGACAGCAAGACTATTTGCTGGAAAACGAAGGTGAGTTGTTGGTTGATCTCGACGGAGATAGAAGGTGGGCTAAGATTGGTGAAAAAGGAAGAACGGTATTCAACGAAATACCTGCAAAATTTAAAGGTGAATTATTGCCCATAGCGGTCAAGGCAGAAGGCTACAAGGCTGCGGCGCCAGTATTGAATTTCAAATGGGAGGGTAAACCCATCTATTTTGAGATCAAGCCAGATGATGAAAAGCGGCAAATAAAAGGCATCGTGAAAAGAATGGATGGATCGGTCGGCATTGCGAATGTAACCGTGTTGATTCAAAATGAATTTTCAGTTTCAACTGATAGCCTCGGGCGCTTCTCTTTTACCATGGAAGCAGATCAGGTTCAGGAAAAATATGATCTGAGTTTTCAGAAAGAAGGATTTGAAACCAAGCGGGAATTCTATTATCCGGGAACCTCAGCTGAGTTCCGTTTGAAACAAAAATAACCTCTATGAAAAATATCTTATTACTGTTGTGCATCACCGTTTTATGGACTTATGGCATCGCCCAAAACAACCAGATAAGGGGCATTGTCAAACTCCAAAACAGCGGTTCCAAACCCCTTGCTAATGTACAGATTAGTGCCTTCGGTTCCGGCTCCGTGTACTCCAACAGCAGTGGGATGTATGAGCTGACTTTCAATGGTAAAAGACCCGGCGCCTCCGTGAGCATCATGGTACAGCTGGACGGTTATGAACTCATCAATGGCCGGGAACTGGAACGCTGTGTCATCCGGCAAAATCCCGACGACCTGGTTTTTATCATCATGGCCAAACAGGGGCAACGCAATAAACAAGCCCTTGCCTATTACAATATCATCGTCGATAACACCAATGCCAACTACCGCAAAGAACTGAAGGATATCAACACCCGTTTGGCGACACTTGGGCAGGATGATAAGGAGCGGGATGTGTTGCTGGAGCAAATCGGTACCCTGCAAGAGGAGAAAGAAAAATTGATTACGCAGGCCGAAACCCTGGCCAAACAACTCGCAACCGTTGACCTGGACCAGGCATCCAACCTTGCAAAAGAGGCTTACGAAAAATTTAAGGATGGTGATGTAAAAGCAGCCCTCGTCGTTTTGGATGACACTACATTGGACAATAACTTCAAGGAGGCGAAAGCGGAGATTGGCAGGCTTGAAGAAAAACTGGTGAAGGCAGATAGTGCCTTCCGGCAAAGTATTGAAAACTACATGATTAAAGCGAGGTTTTGTATCAGTGACGGACAGTACGCAGCCGCCTACAAAAACTACCTTAAAGCAGTGGAGGCAGACAGCACCAATATTGAGAATGTTTTAGAATTGGCGGCCTATTGCGATAAAATTACCCAACAAAAAAGGGCTATTAAATATTATCAGCAAGCCCTTGACCTGGCTACCACTCCGGCCACAAAGGCAGAGATTGTTATCAGTTTAGGAGTTCAGTACACCTATGAGGATGATTTTGAAAAAGTGGAAGCCCTCTATGAACAAGCCACCCAAATTATCGAACCCTTAAGGAAAGAGCAACCCGAGACCTTTAGCTACTTTCAGGCCAGGGTAAATGAAGAACAGGCCCGTATGCAACAGGACTTGAATGATTTTGCCAAGGCAAAAATGCATGCCACCCAGGCGTTGGAGGCCTATTCTGACCTGGCCAACAAAAACCCCGAACGTTACGAGAAGGAACTGGCCGAGCTACTGCTTGTCCAGGCCGGTATTTTCCAGGACCTGAACGATCCTGATAAAGCGGAGGAGACCGGTTTCAGGGCGCTTGAAATATTTAGCAGGCTTGCCGAAAAAGATGCATTTTACCGCAGCAGTTTGGCGGTTACCCATCGTTTGATAGGTGTGGTATATGCCCGGCAAAAGAACTTTTCTAAAGCGGAATATCATTTTGAGGAGGCTTACAACATTTTTTCAATACTGGCGAAGAAAAATCCCTTGCAGTACAAACAGAACCTGGCGAGCATCCAGGGTAGTATCGGGACTATGCTGAGCAATTTCAGCTCAGAGCTTCCCCGGGCCGAAGAAGCGCTCCTGCAATCACTGGACATCCTGCAACAACTCGCAACAGAGAACCCGGTCCGTTTTGAAAGTATGCTTGCCAGAACTCATTTTAACCTCGCCAGGATCTATGTCCTCAAAAAGGAGTTTCAAAAAGCGGAAGCATCCTATCTGAATGTGATTGACATCCGGAGAACCCTGACCAAAAGAACGCCCCGGCGATACGCTCCGGTGTTGTGCAGTACCATTTTGAACCTGGTATTCCTGAAAAAAAACATGGCTGCAGAAGAACTCGACCTGAAATACAAAGAAGAAGCTCTCGAATGGTTGTCGAAAGCGAAAGAAGTTTTGACCAACATAGACCCGGAAATGCCTCAATTCCAGCGGTTACAAGGAGATATCAACTACTTCGAGACCTATTTTACCAATCTTACCCGGGAAGACCTGCTGGTGCAGCAGGAAATCAACAAATGTGTCCCGTTCGAAGAAAAGACCCAGGTTGAATCCGACATTCAACTAATCGTCAGTGCCCAGGAAGAAATAGTAAAAATACTGGAGCCTGCTTTGGCGAACTACCCGGGCCATGCACAACTCCGGACTTATGCAGCCGAAGCCTATGGCAATTTAAGCTGGTATTATGTGTACGGTGGCGAGTTTAAAAAGGCAGAGCAAGCCGCCAACCGGGGACTGGAAATTGACGGCGGCATAGTGTGGATCAAGAGCTATTTGGCGCCTGCGTTGTTATTTCAGGGAAAATATAAAAAAGCGGAAAAGATCTACCTGGAATTAAAGGATTTACCAGATGGCGACAGTACATTTAAAGTCGTTTTATTAAATAATTTGCAGGCATTGGAAGAACAAGGTTTTACCCATAATGACCTGACTAAAATCAAAAAACGCTTGCAGGAGTGAGCATGAACGATGGTGCCAGTTTAAATTTATGGCGACCAATAACCACAGTTTGAGCAAGCGTTGAGCGCAGCGGCTCTTGCGCCAAGTCTGCTATAATCACCGCAAGAGCCGCTGCGCTCAACTCTTGCTCAAACTGAGTCTATCATTTCAAAAACTAACATCAGCTTTTGTCTTTTAATTCATCCCACAGTTTGAGCAAGCGTTTAGCGCAGCGGTAATGGGTCTCCTCTGCTTTGTTCTAACGGATATTCAATCAGATAGTATCGGTCTTGGCGTGAATAGTTTTGATCTTGGAGTGAATAGTATCGGTCTCGGAGTGAATAGTATTGGTCTTGGAGTGAATAGTTTTGATCTCGGAGTGAATAGTATCGATCTTGGAGTGAATAGTATCGATCTTGGAGTGAATAGTATCGGTCTCGGAGTGAATAGTATCGGTCTCGGAGTGAATAGTATCGGTCTCGGAGTGAATAGTATTGGTCTCGGAGTGAATAGTATTGGTCTCGGAGTGAATAGTATCGGTCTCGGAGTGAATAGTGTACCTTCCTAAAAAAACCTTACAGATTTTGCGGTAATTAAGAGATAAGGATTACAGGTAATTTCCTTCTTCCTGAACGAAGATGACAGCGGTTCATTGTTTTACGTTTGCGTGGCTTTGATTTCCAGTCTATCATGACGGAACAGTTCCCTACGGGATGAAAAGGGGACGGCCCTCATGACGGAACAGTTCCCTACGGGATGAAAAGGGGACGGCCCTCATGACGGAACAGTTCCTTGCAGGATGAAAAGGGGACGGCCCTCCGAAATTTTAAAAATTTCAGAAATTTACCCTTCAAACAGCGCATCTTAATTTCTCGATTTCAATAAGCCGGCAGTACATTGCGTTTCTCATGGAATTGTAACGAACGCATTTGATTATTTGCCTCAATGCTGCAAAAAGCAGGATGGTTTTCGCACGTTAAAAACGTGCTTGACAGAAGACTAAAGGTCAGAAACTTATGCCAGCACATGGGAAAGTACGTCGATATGAAGAGGAAAGACTTGGCCCAACGGGCATTCGGAACTTATTGACGGATAAAACTTCTAAAAAAAAAAGGCGGCCTCCAAAGAAGGCCGCCTTTAGCGTTTTTGTGTTTATTTCAGAGAGAGTTTTGAAAGCTGAGAAAGGCTTACGATATCAACCCTTCTCAACCCTCTCAACCCAACTCAACATCCTTACTTGGATGCTACCAGTTTGATGCTCAGATCAAACTCGTCGTAAATGGTCTTGTCGCCAAGGCCGTCGAAAAAGCTGCCGCTACCGTAGCGAACATCATAGTCAGAACGGTCGATGCGGACATCGGCAGTGGCGGTGATCTTGCCTGCCTCTTCTTTCAGGTTGGCATCGAATTTAATTTCTTTGGTGGTTTCCTTGATCGTCAGGTTGCCAACGATTTTATATTCGCCGGGCTTACCTCTTGATACCACTTTGGTGATAACGAACTTAGCGGTTGGATACTTATCTACGCCGAAAAAGTCAGCAGATTTCAGGTGGCCTTCCAGTTTGCCTTTGCCGCCGCCGGTCAGGTCCAGCACCGTAATGGTGTTCATATCGATATCGAAAGAACCGCCGGTCAGCATGCCGTTGTCGTCAAAGGCCAGGTTGCCGTTTTTGAGATTTACGACGCCGTAGTGCTCGCCTGTCACCTTGTAGCCTTTCCACTGAATAGAGCTGTTGGCAGTGTCAACGCCTACGGAAGTGTTTTCGCCGGGATTGGTGGTGAATGACATTCCGGTGAAGGCAATCAGCCCCAGAATGAGTGCGGAGAGTTGTGTCAATTTTTTCATAAATGATCTTAAATTTTAGTTTGATGATAAAAAAGATGTAGATACACGAGTTGCAAACACAAAACCACTCCAAAGGTTTGCCGGTAGGAATGTTTAACAAAACTTTTAGATTGTTGGAATTGGTGATTGGTGATTGGTGATGGGTGACTGGTGATGGGCACTGCCCTTATGACGTTGCAGGTTGCCTGCGGCAATGACAAGTTTATTGCAAAACAGGCGAAGACTAATTCCTAATTCCTAATTCCCAATTCCCAACCTACCCCCTCGCCTTATCCAGCAGTTCATTCAGCCGCCGGGCCTCTTCGTCGGAAAGCGTGCTGAACATGGACTGGATTTCGCTTTCCACGGCGACGGAAGCCCGGTTGACCAGCTCAAGCCCGTCGGGGGTGATGACGACCTCTACCCTTCTGTTGTCCTCGTCGCAGGGGCTTTTGACCACCAGTTTTTTAAGGATCAGCTTATCGACCAGGCGGGAGGCGTTGGAAGATTTGTCGAGCATGCGCTCGGTGAGTTCTTTGATGCTGGCGGGCTCGCCTTTTTTCCCCCGCAGGATTCTGAGCAGGTTAAACTGCTGGAGGGTAACTTTAAAAGGCTTGAGAACATGGGTGATCTTCAACCCGGCCCAACCAGCCGTGTAGAGCAGATTTACATGTGTTTTAAGGTGTTGGGTCTTGAAAGCGCCTTGTTTGATTTCATCTTCAATTTTCATAGGGAATACAATTACATTTTGATTGTACCGAATGACAAAGGGTCGCAAATATATTGTTATTCAGGACTTGTCAATGGAATTGTTTCACATTTGGATAGTGTAAAATTTACTTTTTTTGGAATTACTCTTCGTCCGGAGAAATGGTTTCTGCTTTTAAAAGTTCACAACTTTACTGCTGTATTTGGACAGATATTTGAATTTATATTAATGGTTATTTTGAATTTTTATTTCAAAAAACGGCCATTGCACAAAAATCGTTCTCTGCCCCGGACAGCCAAATTCATCGCCAAATTAATTCATTTACGATCAAATTTTTAGACTCTTGGCAATTGCCGCAAAACTATTCATGACAAAACTGAATAAATACAGCAGACGTATCACGCAGGACGAAACACAGCCTGCCGCACAGGCCATGCTCTACGGCATCGGCCTGACTGAACAGGATTTGAACAAAGCACAGGTCGGCATCGTCAGCACCGGCTGGGAAGGAAACCCTTGCAACATGCACCTCAACGACCTGGCAAAAGAAATCAAGAAAGGCGTTTGGGACGAAGAACTGGTAGGGTTGATCTTCCACACCATCGGCGTCAGCGACGGTATTTCCATGGGCACGGACGGCATGCGTTTCTCCCTTCCATCCCGTGATATCATCGCCGACAGCATCGAAACGGTGGCATCTGCCCAGTGGTACGACGGCATTGTGGCCATCGTAGGCTGCGATAAAAATATGCCCGGCGCCATGATGGCCCTCGGAAGGTTGAACCGCCCCTCCCTGATCGTGTACGGCGGAACCATCAGCCCCGGCTGCCACGCTAACCAAAAACTTGACATCGTTTCGGCCTTTGAAGCCCTGGGGCAAAAGATCGCCGGTAACATTACACCCGAAGATTTTAAAGCGGTGGTGAAAAATGCCTGCCCCGGCCCCGGCGCCTGCGGCGGCATGTACACCGCCAATACCATGGCCTCAGCGATTGAAGCGCTGGGCATGTCTTTGCCCAACAACTCTTCCATCCCCGCCAACAGCGACGCTAAAAAGCTGGAATGCGAACGCATCGGCAAGGCCATGCGCTTCCTCCTCGAAAACGACCTGAAACCACGGGACATCATGACCCGGAAGTCGTTTGAAAATGCCATCACGCTCATCACCATTCTCGGTGGATCGACCAATGCTGTCATGCACCTGATCGCTATGGCCAAGGCCGTAAACGTGCCACTAAGCATTGATGATTTTCAAAAGATCAGCGACCGCACGCCTTTCATTGCCGACCTGAAGCCAAGCGGCAAATACGTGATGGAAGACCTCTACGACGTAGGCGGCGTGCCTGCCGTCATGAAATTATTGTTGGAAAACGGCTACCTGCACGGCGATTGCATGACGGTGACGGGTAAAACCCTGGCTGAAAACCTCGCCGAATCCCCCGCACTGGCGGAAAACCAGGATATTATCAAGCCTTTCAGCCAGCCGATCAAGGCATCCGGGCACATTCAGATTTTGTACGGCAACCTTGCCGAGCAGGGAGCCGTGGCTAAAATTACCGGCAAGGAAGGCATGCGTTTCACCGGCAAAGCCAAGGTTTTCGACAGCGAGCAGGCGGCCAATGACGCTATTTCCAATAAGAAAATTGAATCGGGCGACGTCGTCGTCATTCGCTACTGCGGCCCGAAAGGAGGCCCCGGCATGCCGGAAATGTTGAAACCGACCTCCGCCCTGATGGGTGAAGGCCTGGGTAAGTCCGTGGCACTGATCACTGATGGCCGTTTCAGCGGGGGAACGCACGGTTTCGTAGTCGGGCACATCACGCCCGAAGCGCAAACAGGCGGACTGATCGCCCTGCTGAAAGATGGCGATGAAATCACCATCGATGCTGACCGGAATTTGATCGAAGCCAAACTGGACGCTGCGGAAATCGAGCGCAGGCGTAAAGATTGGAAGCCGCCTGTTCAGGCTATTTCAGGTATTTTAAAAAAATATGCACGCACGGTTTCTTCCGCCAGCGAGGGGTGCGTAACAGACGAATTTTAAAGGATTTACTCACTGAATATCAATAACATGGTAGATAATATTTCAAAAAGCATCGAAAAGAAAGCCGGCCAGAACGGGACTGCCGTCCAGGCTGTCAAAACGGAAACGATCACCGGCGCCGAAGCGGTACTCCGTTGCCTGCTTGAGGAGGGAGTCGATACGATTTTTGGCTATCCCGGCGGCGCTATCATGCCCGTTTACGATGCTTTGTACCACTACCAGGACCGGCTTCGCCACATTCTGCCCCGCCATGAGCAGGGCGCCATTCACGCCGCTGAAGGCTATGCGAGGGTCGTGCGTAAAACCGGCGTTTGCATGGCCACCTCCGGCCCCGGCGCCATGAATCTGCTCACCGGACTGGCCGATGCCATTCTCGACTCTACGCCGCTGGTTTGCATCACCGGGCAAGTTGCGGCTCATTTGCTGGGGTCCGATGCATTTCAGGAAACAGACGTCATTAACACGACCCTGCCCGTTACGAAGTGGAACTACCAGATCACGAAAGCGTCCGAAATTCCGGCGGTTTTTGCCAAAGCGTTTTACGTGGCCAACAGCGGCAAACCCGGCCCCGTGGTAATTGATATTGCTAAAAATGCACAGCTGGAAAAGCTGGATTTCTTTTATGAAAAAAAGCCGGTGATCCGTAGTTATCACCCCAATCCAAAGCCAACAGCCGCCTCGCTGCAAGCTGCCGCCGACCTGATCAACGGGGCAAAAAAACCGTTCATCCTGGCCGGGCACGGCATACAGATCGCCCATGCGCAGGAGGTTTTTCAGGCTTTTGTTGAAAAAACCGGCATCCCCTTCGGCTGCACCCTGCACGGTCTTTCCAACCTGCCGACCAAACATCCGCTGAACATGGGCATGCTCGGCATGCACGGCAACTACGGCCCCAACATGAAGCAAAACGAATGCGATGTGCTCATCGCCATCGGCATGCGCTTCGACGACCGGGTGACGGGTAACCTGAGCCGTTACGCCAAACAGGCCAAGGTCATCCACATCGAAATCGACAAGTCGGAGATCAATAAAAACGTGTTCGCCCATGCGCCCATCCATTCCGATGCGAAGAAGGCGCTTGAAAAACTGCTTCCACTCGTCGAGGAAAAAACCTACCCGGAATGGATCGCTGAATTTAAAGCCTGCGAACGGGAGGAGTACGAAAAAGTCATTTCAAAAGACATGCAACCCTCCGCCGATGGCCAGATCAAAATGGGTATGGTGGTACGGGAAGTTTCCAATCAAACCAAAGGACAGGCCATCGTCGCCACCGACGTGGGACAGCATCAGATGGTCGCCGCCCGCTACTACGAATACGAGGGTACGAATCAGTGGGTATCTTCCGGCGGTGCAGGAACGATGGGCTTCGGATTGCCGGCGGCCTTTGGCGCCAAGATGGCCCGCCCTGAAAAAGAAGTCGTCGCTTTCATCGGCGATGGCGGATTTCAAATGACGATCCAGGAATTGGGCATGTGTGCACAGTGGAATGTGGGCGTCAAAATCGTCTTGCTCGACAACAACTTCCTCGGCATGGTGCGGCAGTGGCAGCAGTTGTTTTTCGATCGCCGCTACTCTTCCGTGGCCTTGCAGAATCCTGATTTTGTGAAAATAGCCGAGGGTTTCGGCGTAGCCGGAAAAACCATTTCAAAACCGGAAGAATTGCAGGCCGGCATCGCTGAAATGTTGGCACATGACGGCCCCTACCTGCTTCATGTCAAAGTGATGCAGGAGGAAAACGTCTTCCCGATGGTACCGTCCGGCTGTGCAGTGGATGAGATTATTTTAGAACCTAAACAGGTTGCTGGCTAATTGCCAATAATGCGAATAACGGGTTAAAATGGGACCTTTTAGCCCTGGAAGGGCGGGTATGTTTGTAGAACGTCATCCAAAGCCATTGATTAAGCCCCAGCGGGGCGGAATGTTGACGATTTTCTTCCTTTCTTCATCGCCCCGCTGGGGCTTAAAAGAAGGGAGAGAACCAATAATCTACAAACAGGGTCGCCCCGCTGGGGCTTTTTATACAAATTAACCCGTTATTCGCATCAATAGCTAAAAGCCAACAGCTAATAGTAAAAAATAAAGCAATGGCAGAGAAGAAGGAATACACCATCACGGTTTTTACTGAAAACCAAACGGGCTTGCTGGCCCGGGTAGCCGCCGTTTTCACTCGCAGGCACATCAACATCGAGAGCCTGACGGTTTCGCAATCGTCCATTCCGGGTATCCACCGTTTTACGATTGTGGTGAATGTGACGCACCACATGGTCGAAGTCCTCGTAGCGCAACTCGACAAGCAGGTGGACGTGGTGAAGGCATTTTATTACGAAGCTGAAGAAGTGGTTTTCCAGGAAGTGGCACTGTACAAAGTACCGGTCACGGCGTTTCACAACGGCACCAGCCTGGAAGTATTGATCCGTAAACACAACGCCCGCATCCTTGAAATCGAGCCGCAGTACATCGTGATCGAAAAAACCGGTCACCAGGAGGAAACAGAGGCTCTGCTCGAAGAGCTTCGCAAAACCGGGATTTATGAATTCGTGCGCTCCGGCCGGGTGGCTATCGTGAAACCGATGGAACGGTTGAATACTTATTTGCAATCAATTGAAATGGAAATGGTGAATTAGTGATTGGTAACTGGTGATTGGTGATTGGAACGGCACTGCTGTTTTAATGCCAGTATTAGTTTTTCCAGTCTTTAAATTTTAATAATAAAATCATGGCAAAAATGAACTTCGGCGGCGTGGAAGAAAACGTCGCAACACGGGAAGAATTTCCACTTGCAAAAGCACAGGATATTTTAAAAAATGAGACCATCGCCATCATCGGCTACGGCGTGCAAGGCCCCGGCCAGGCGCTGAATTTGCGGGACAACGGCTTCAACGTGATCGTTGGCCAGCGCCAAAACTCAAAAAGCTGGGACAAGGCTGTGAACGACGGCTTCGTGCCGGGTGAAACGCTGTTCCCCATCGAGGAAGCCTGCAAGCAGGGAACCATCATCCAGTACCTGCTCTCCGATGCTGCTCAAATTTCACAGTGGGAAACGGTGAAAAAACACCTGACACCCGGCAAGGCGCTCTACTTTTCGCACGGTTTTGCCGTGACTTACAAGGAAAGAACAGGCATCGTACCTCCTCCCGGCGTGGATGTGATTCTCGTTGCGCCGAAGGGTTCCGGCACCAGCCTCCGCCGCATGTTCCTCGAAGGCAAAGGACTGAATTCGAGCTACGCCATCTTCCAGGATGCGACCGGCAAGGCTTACGAGCGGGTGGTTGCGCTGGGCATCGGCATCGGTTCGGGTTACCTGTTTGAAACAGATTTCAAAAAAGAAGTGTACAGCGACCTGACGGGAGAGCGTGGCACGCTCATGGGCGCCATCCAGGGCATCTTCGAAGCGCAGTACAACGTGTTGCGCCAGCGGGGCCACTCCCCCAGCGAGGCTTTCAACGAAACGGTGGAGGAATTGACGCAAAGTCTCATGCCGCTCGTCGCTGAAAACGGCATGGACTGGATGTACGCTAACTGCTCCACCACTGCCCAGCGTGGCGCTTTGGATTGGAAAAATAAATTCCGGGACGCCGTCGCTCCCGTTTTCGAGGAACTCTACGACAGCGTAGCCACCGGCAAGGAAGCCCAGCGCTCCATCGACAGCAACAGCCAGCCCGACTACCGGGTGAAACTGGAAGCCGAGTTGAAAGAACTCCGTGACAGCGAAATGTGGCAAACCGGCAAAGTCGTTCGCAGCCTGCGCCCGGAAAGGCAGGAGGCGGCCGTCGAGGCTTGATTTAGTAAACTGGTGAATTAGTAAATTGGTGAATTAGGCGGGACGCTGACCAATTCACTAATTCACTAATTCACTAATTTACCAATTCACCAACAATGACTGCATCCCTGCAACATACCACCGCCTCCGTCGGCAATATTTACAAAGCGACCATGCTCCTGAAGGGCATCGTTGAACGCACACCGCTGCAACTCAATCGCAATTTGTCGGATAAATACGGCTGCAATGTTTACCTGAAACGGGAAGACCTGCAAGTCGTTCGTTCCTACAAAATCAGGGGGGCGTACAATAAAATTGCATCGCTTTCGGAGGCCGACCGTGCGAAGGGCGTCGTGTGCGCCAGCGCTGGCAACCATGCGCAGGGCGTGGCTTTTGCCTGCATGAAACTGGGTATTCAGGGTAAAATTTTCATGCCCGTGGTCACCCCGACGCAGAAGGTAAAAAAGGTAAAACTGTTCGGCGGTGACAACGTGGAGGTCGTCCTCGCAGGCGACACCTTCGACGATGCTTCCGCCGAAGCAATGAAAGTGGTGGAAACCGAAGGCAAGGTGTTCGTTCCGCCGTTCAACGACCCGCTGGTGATCGAAGGCCAGGGAACCGTGGGGCCGGAGATCCTCGAAGACTGCCCCGAAGCCGTTGACTTTCTGTTTCTGCCGGTTGGCGGCGGCGGATTGATTTCAGGAGTGGGTAGTTTTTTCAAACAACTCAGCCCCAAAACAAAAGTTATTGGCGTGGAGCCGTCCGGCGCACCGGCCATGCACCGGTCGCTGAAGGAAGGAAAAGTCGTCCAGCTCCACACCATCGACAGCTTCGTGGATGGCGCAGCGGTGAAACAGGTGGGCGACCTGACGTTTGACATTTGCCGGCAGGTAATCGATGAAATGACGCTGGTGCCGGAAGGCAAAGTCTGTTCCTCGATCCTGCAACTTTACAACGAGGAAGGCATCGTGGCCGAACCGGCAGGAGCGCTCAGCATTGCAGCCCTCGATTTTCACAAAGAAAAAATCAAGGGTAAAACAGTCGTCTGCGTCGTCAGTGGCAGTAACAACGACATCGCACGGACGGAAGAAATCAAGGAACGCTCCCTGCTCTACGAAGGGCTGAAACACTATTTCATCATCCGTTTCCCGCAACGGGCGGGCGCACTGCGGGATTTCCTCAACTCCGTACTCGGCCCCAGCGACGACATCACGCATTTTGAATACACCAAAAAACACAACCGGGAATCCGGCCCCGCCATGGTCGGTATCCAGGTGAAAGAGCGGGAAGACTACGAACACCTGCTCGAACGCATGGAGCAACACGGCATCAGCTACCAAACCCTCAACGACAGCAGCCTGCTGTTTGAATTTCTGATTTAAAATCTGGCTTACAAATTGCCGTTCCATGGGCAAAATCGCTTTGAATCTCATCGGAAAAGCACTTTCTTTGCCGCCTCATGGATACCTGGAAACTCATTTTTTGGCTCCTCATCTTCGTTGTCTTTTACGCCTACCTGGGGTACGGCTTGCTGCTGTTTTTTTTGGTTAAAATCAAGCGGATTTTTGGTAAAAAAACCGAACCCGGCTACGACGAAGCCAGCCTTCCGGAAGTCACCTTCATCGTTGCTGCCTACAACGAGCAGGACTACATCGAGGATAAAATCCGCAACTGCCTGGCCTTCGATTATCCGAAAAACAAGATCAGTTTCTGGTTTGTAACCGACGGCTCCAACGACCGGACGCCGGAGATCGTTGAAAGTTTCCCAAGATCCGAAAACCAGCAAATCCGCCTGTTTCACAGTCCTGAACGCAAGGGGAAAATTGCTGCCGTCGAGCGGGTCATGGCCTACGTGGAAACGCCCGTCACCATTTTCACCGATGCCAATACGGATGTGAACCCGGCTGCCATTCGCCAGATAGTCCGACATTTCGCCGACCCGAATGTGGGCGCCGTTGCCGGTGAAAAACGCATCGCCATGAACGAGGCAGACGAGGCGACCGGCGCAGGGGAAGGCATTTACTGGAAATATGAATCCACCCTGAAAAAATGGGATTCCGAGCTCAACTCCGTCATTGGCGCAGCCGGCGAGCTGTTTGCCATTCGTACTTCCGAATACCGGCACGTACCCGCCGACACGCTCATCGAGGATTTTGTGATGACGATGGGCATCGCCATGCGAGGTTTCCGGCTGGCCTACGAACCGGAAGCCTACGCTGTGGAAAGCTCCAGCGCCTCCATCGGCGAGGAAATGAAACGGAAAGTCCGCATCGCTGCCGGTGGTTTGCAAACCGCCTGGCGATTGCGCAGCCTGCTCAATCCTTTCCGCTACGGGCTGCTTTCATTTCAATACATTTCCCACCGGGTACTTCGCTGGACGCTGGCGCCGCTGGCCTTGCCGCTTATTTTTTTGATCAATGTCTCGCTTGCCATCGAAGCCGGTCCCGTTTACCAGATATTGCTTGCCTTGCAGATAGCTTTTTATGCCTTTGCCTACCTTGGTTATCTTTTCGAACGCAAACAGCTAAAAATCAAAGCGTTCTTCATTCCCTACTATTTCTGCCTGATGAACTGGGCCATGTACCGGGGCTTCTTCCGCCTGGTTGCCGGCCGCCAATCCGTGGTTTGGGAAAAGGCAAAGCGGGCGGGTTGAAGCCTTCCTGCCCTACCCTTCCCTCTTTTCTAACCGTTTTTTCCTTCATTTTTTGATTTTGAAATGCGGAGCGCCTGATTTTGGCCGCCCCTGTCCCATATTTTCTTTTACTTTTTTTACCATAATATGGTTGGGAAAATGCTGAATGAGTAACATAAAATAAAATTACCAAACCAGGATGTTTTTATTATTCAATGATTTGTTTTTAAACAATAGCTACCCTACTTTTGTAAAAAATTGATAATCAATGAAAAAGCAAGATACCCACCGGAAACACAACTTCCCCGACGCCGACCTCTACCTGCAATGCATCGAACGCATCCGCTATGCCCACCGGGACCTGGAACAGTTTGACCAATATGGTTATGACCTGGAGCGCCTGAAGAAATTCAAGGCCATGTGCGACCGGTTCAAGGAGCTGCCCGACGACGACGAACTGCTGGGCGATCAAATGATTTTAACGGAAAAAAAATACAAAGCGGCGGAAAAACTAAAGGCTGCCATCCGAAGCCTGATGACACGGGTGGCCCTGAAATACAACAACCGCACCGGCCGCTACCGGAAGTTCGGCGCCACCAAGCTGGGCGACATGACCGATGCGCAACTGATCTTCTGCGGCCGAAGGGTTATCCGGGTAGCCCGGCAGCAGATCGACTTTCTGGATGACGTAGGGGTGAACGAACGGATTATCAGCAAAATCTCAACAGCTACGCAGGAGTTTGAAAATGCCGTCAACCTCCAGCAGGACCGCATCGCCGACCGGGACATCGGCGTGGAGCGACGGGTGGATTACGGGAATGAAATCTACGATGAGCTGGTCGTACTTTGCAACATCGGAAAGGATATCTGGGATAATATTGACAAGGCGAAATACGAAAACTACTGCCTCTACGAGAGCAACAATGAACAAAAAAAGGAACGGAAAGCACGCCTGGCTGGCGAGGAAACGGCGGGCAGCTAAGGAGTTTATCCGGACTGATTTCCTGTCAGAAAACAGCCTGACAAAGCAACCGCTTCCTACTTTACTATTTCAGCATCGATCAATGCCAGAATGGCGTTCAAATCCTTCATCAGCGGTTGGTAGTGCGCATCTTCCGTGGAGAGGATGGCCAGCATGAACATCAAAACATTATTTTCAAATTCCGTCGATGTCAGCAGGTTCAAATTGCTGATGTGGTTTTTTCTTGCCGGCAGACCCAACTCCTGCACATACACACCCGTCAGGTCCAGAATCGTGCGGATACTGTTGTCGCTGGACTGGAACATGGCGAGGACCTTTTCACGCTGCATCGCAAGTTCCTGTTCCTGCTTGGCGATATCTTCCATGGTCGACAACCAGTTGGTCAGGTGTTTCCTCAATTCCGTATTTGAAATGTCCTTTAAGCTCCCGGAATTGATCATTTCATTCAAAAGGGAGTTGTTCGGATTGAAAGACACATCGAAAGCGAAGGTATTGTACAGCAATTCCGCAAACTGTTTTTCATCCGGAACCGCATTTTCATCCGACACAAATTCCATTATTTTCCGGGCTCCATCCAGGCTGGTTTTATTGACCTCCGTCAAATTCTGCAACTTCAACCTGCTGGTTTCAAATTCACTTCTCAAACCGGCCAGGTAAACCTGTTCTTTCTTCCGGATCGTACCTTGCTCATGGTTGTCGTTGATGGCCAGCGCAATCAGGATTCCGATGACCACCAGAATAATTTCCCCGATGGCATAGAGCAGGTAGTTGCCGATCTTTTTTTCAGCAATTAATTTTTGTCTGATTTTTCTGTAAAACTTGATCATCTGCTTTGGTTGGTCAACATGAAAGTAACGGGCAGGCCGTAAATTTAATCAAACCTCCCAAGCAATGGCCGGACTCCCCCACCCTTCTTACCGCACGCCGTGCATCTTCTTCCTGATCAACGGTGCAAAAGCTACCGCTATCACTGCCATACCAAACGACACCGCTGTCAGGATCCAGAAAAAGTAACTGATGCCTTTTTCGTCGGCGATCCGGTCCACGTTTTCACCAAACTTGGCTGCACTTTTCATACCAATGGCCACCGCCAGGTACCAGATGCCGAACATCACGGCAATCATGCGGGGAGGCACGAGCTTGCTCACATACGACAGACCCACGGGTGAAATACACAGCTCGCCCATCGTATGAAACAGGTACACCAAAATCAACCAGATCATGCTGACCGAAGCTGTTTGGGCCCCCGGCTCGATGGAGTTGGCGCCAAAAGCCACGAAGGCCATGCCGATGCCCAGAAAAGCCATGCCGATGCCGTATTTCATGTTTGCCGGTGGATTGTATTTGCTTTCCCACCATTTTGAAAACAAAGGCGCCAGGGTGATGATGAACAGGGAGTTCAGCGTCGAAAACCACGAAGCAGGCACCTCCAGTGTTTCCTGTGAAAACTGGTTGGACAGCATCCAGAAAGCGATGCCCCAGATGATGACGAAACTGGCCCCCAGAAAAAGATTGGCGGCTGCATAGTTTTTAAACGTCTGCTTAAACAACCGGCTCAACACCCAGGTGATGATGCCCAGCGGGATGAGGGTCATCATGGCGTTGACGACCTTGAAGGTCGTGCCTGCGCCGCCTTCCAGCACCCGGTCGGTGTAGTCCCTGGCAAAGATCGTCAGCGTACCGGGCGACTGCTCGAATATTGCCCAGAAAAAGATGACCAGAAAAGCGAAGAATGTCACCGCAATCATCCGGTCACGGGTCACCACGGAGTATTGTGAAAGCCGGTAAACCAGCAGCCCGATGAACATCGCCAGCGCCAGCAGGATGGTAAAATTATTGCCGGAAAGCCCCATCACCGTGAAGTTGAAAATATCCACGCTGCCGTTGGAAATGATCTTGGCCGGCTCAAAAATGATCCAAACCAGCCCCAGCACGATCATCACCCCGATGAGCGCCATCTGCACCCAACTGAAGGGGTTTAGCTTGCCGCCCTGGTCGTCCGTTTCTGATTCCGCTACGGCAGCGGCGTCTTTTTTCACCGGCTTCAGCCCGATGTCGCCGAATATATTTTGCGCCAGCCAAAACTGCATCAACCCAAAAAACATAAAGATACCGGCAAGCCCGAAGCCCCAGCTCCAGCCCACTTTTTCACCCAGATAACCACATAGCAGGATGCCAAAGAAAGCCCCCGCATTCACGCCCATGTAAAATATCGTGTAGGCGCCATCCTTCTTTTCCGGGTGGTTTTTGTACATGGCTGAGATGATCGACACCATGTTGGGTTTGAAAAAACCATTGCCGAAGACCAGCGAAATCAGGCCCAGGTAAATCGTCAGCTGCGTCTCCATCGCCATGAAGGCATGGCCCAGCGTCATCAGCAGGGCGCCGATCAGCACTGCATAGCGGTAACCGATTTTTTTATCCGCAAAATAACCGCCCATCATGGTGGACAGGTACACCAGTCCCACGTAGGAGCCGAACAACGCCATCGCCTGCTCCCGGGTCCAGGCCCAGCCGCCGTCCATCAGCGTGGCAGTGAGGAACAGCACGAGCAAGGCCCGCATGCCGTAGAAAGAGAAACGCTCCCACATTTCGGTAAAAAAGAGCACAAACAACCCGGCCGGGTGTCCGATGACTTTGTTTTGAAAAAAGGAGTCGGTGTCGTTCTGTGGTAGCGGTGGCTTTTCGTTGCTCATGGCAGTGCATTTATTTGGTGAAATAATGATGCGGAGGGTCCGCCTCCGGCAAACAGCCGCCAATGTAACGACATCCGGTTGAAAATTTGCTGGTATTCAGGGAAGAATTAACTGTTTATACCCGAAGTAAAGTGGTTTGCGAAAATGGACGGCTTTAAACAATTGAAAATCAGTCTGTTTGCCTACCGGCCTACTCGCAAACCGGCCTACTTTAGGTATAAAGAGGTGAGAGGGGAGCTACTGCATGCAGGTACAAGTATTGATGGCTTTTGATTTAAGATTGCAGATTACATGATTTCAGATTTTTGATTTTTAAACGTCGCCCGATCCTTAACAATCATGAATCATTGAAGCTGCAACCATTCGCTACCGCACGCTGAAAGACAGAACACTTTGAAAGGTTGGAATAAAATTTATTTTTGGTTGTAACCGGGAAGGCGGGGCCGCTCGTCCGAGCAATTTCACAAAAACAATTTTACACATGAAAAATCTGCTCTTCATTTTGACCTTCATGTTTGCCGGCCATGTTCTGACGTTTGGCCAGCCTGTTTACTTCGATTCTACCAACTACGTAAAACACTACTCCGAGCGCTGGAACAAGACTTTTCCTTTCAAAACAGACCTGACCGAAGCCGAAAAACTTCAGGGCCTCAGCATCTGCTGGGCGGAAGCCAAATACAACTTCGCCAATTTCGATCAAATCCCTTCCCTCGATTGGGACAGCCTCTACCTCGCTTACATTCCCAAAGTCAAAAACACCAACAGCATCCTCGAATATTATCGCACGCTGGGCACTTTCATCCGTGAACTGAAGGACGGTCACAGCCAGGTCATGGCTCCCCGTGAAATGTTCGACAGCGTTTTCGCCAACGTTCCGGTCATGCTGAAATGGGTGGAAGGCCAGCCGGTCGTCTGGAAGGTTTTCACTAAAGAACAGCCCTGGGCGGCCGTGCCCGTCGGGGCCATCGTTGAAAGCGTGAACGGCATGCCGATACAAGACTACATCCGCAAGAATGTCAGCCCTTACGTTTTTTACCATACGCCGCAGGACAGCCTTGCAAGGTTGTATTCGTTCAACCTGTTTGCCGGCAAGGCTGATCAGTCCGTCACCATCACCGTGCGGGATGCAAAGGGTCAAAAATCCACCCACACGCTGCCCCGTCAGACAGCCAGCAAGATATTCGAGCCCCGGTTCGGGTTGCTGGAATTTGAGGTGCTGCCCGGCAACATCGGGTATCTCCAGCTCAAATCTTTCAACGATCCCCGCATCGTGGAGCAGTTCGACAGTCTTTTTGCTGAAATATCCGCCACCGACGCCCTCATCATCGACGTGCGGCTGAACGGCGGCGGCAACAGCGATAATGGTTACCAGATACTGGGACGCCTGGTCACCGAGCCGTTCATGCAGTCGAAAAGCTACCTCCGCCACTACTTCCCCACCGGCAGGGCCTGGGGAGAACCGGAGAGCCTTTCCTCCAACCTGTACGACTGGAAACCTTTCAAACCCAACCCCTACACCAAGCCGGTCGCCCTGCTGATCGGTCCGAAAACTTACTCGGCTGCGGAAGATTTCACCGTCGCTTTCACCCACATCGGGCGGGGACCTGTTTTCGGTGAAACGACCGGCGGCAGCACCGGACAGCCTGTCTTCTTTTCACTGCCCGGCGGCGGCGGCGCTTTCGTTTGTTCCAAACGGGACGTTTTCCCTGATGGCCGGGAGTTCATGGGCGTCGGCATCCCGCCGGATTTTACGGTAAAAGATACCATCGAAGGCCTTCGGCAAGGCCGGGATGAAGCGCTCGAAGCGGCGATGAAGCATTTGAAAAAGGAAAGATAATGGCAGGGCGGCTGTAAGGTTTACGTTTACTAAACTTTAAAAGTTTAGTAAACGCAGGCAACAACAAACATGAGTCATCCCGAATTTTTTAGTTGTGTATTAGGGTCAAAAGAGCCCCGGAGGGGCGGCTATGTTTGTAGTAAAATGACCAGATAATAAAAAATGGAGCCCCAGCGGGGCGGTCATCAATCGATTGCCGCCCCGCTGGGGCTAAAATGTTATCAAAATTCGGGATGACTCATGTTAGTGTTTTAAAAAATGTGGTTTTAAAATATCCACTCCCGCCATTTCTTTACAATTGTTAATGGAAACGCCCTCCTGCCGCCCGCATCTTTGCATCATCAACAAAATCAAAAAAAGATGCAATCAAACATCAGAACCGAAATCATCATCAACGCTCCGAAAGAGAAAGTCTGGAGCATTCTGACCAACCTGGAAGCTTTTGAAACATGGAATCCTTTCCTCGTGAAAAGCAAAGGCGCCGTCGCACCCGGCGCCCGCCTGGAGAACACCATGAAAAACGGAGACTCCACCATGACCTTCCGCCCAAAAATACTCACCGTAAAACCCAATGAGTACTTCGATTGGCTGGGCTCGCTGTGGTTCCGGGGCTTGTTCGACGGGCATCATTATTTCAAAATAGAAGAAACCGCCCCCGGACAGGTAAACCTGATCCACGGGGAGAACTTCTCCGGCATCCTCAGTGGCATGATCCTGAAAAAGATCGGGGAAGAAACCCGCCAGAATTTCATCCGGATGAACCAGGCCGTCAAGTCGCTGGCAGAAGCTGCTTAAGCTCAAAGTTCCTTTGCACAGGATGTGCCCGCTATTTTTACCGAAACAAAATCCCCGCCTTGCCGGTAAAACATTGAAAAAACCGACGCATGACAAGACTCCTGATGCTACTGCTTCTCTCGGTCACGGGCTGGACAACTGTTGCCCAGCCCGTGTTCGATGCTTCTTTTGAAAACGGAAGGCTGGACACTGTTTATGCCGACAGCGGAGCCTATGTACTCTGGCCCGCCATCAACCTTCACGCCCGGCTGACCGGCGCCGAAGGCGAGCAGCCACTTTTCAAGATCTACGATTCGCTGGGTTACCAGCTCCGGCCTTACCATCACATGGTGTACCGGTATGAAGGGGATACGGCGTGGCATTTTTTCGATACGGCTTACAAGGCCAGCCCCTTCAGTTACTATCATTTCACCAATGAGCAGCCGTTCAGCGGGGACACGGTTTACCTGGCCTACTGGTTCCCGTACACCTACAGCGACCTTCAGGCGTACCTCGATACGATTGACGGCAGCCCTCACCTGGTGAATTTGAACGTAAAAACCACTTCGCCGCAGGGCCGCAATATTTATGGATACGAGATCACCGATACCACGGTAGCCGATTGCTACAAACAGCACGTCGTCATCACCGCCCGGCAGCATCCGATCGAACACATCAACGGTTATTTCATCGAAGGTCTGACCAATTACCTGCTGACGGCCACGGACAGCCTGGCGGAGGTTTTGCGGAGCAGATTCCGGTTTTTTATCTATCCGATGCTCAACCCCGACGGGGTGTTCAACGGCAGCGGGCAGAATATCTTCGGGCAGGATATCAACCGGAGTTGGGAAGATTCGCTGGTGGTGAGCCATACGCCGGAGAGCGACAGCATCCGCCCCGTGATCATGGAAGAAACCGGCGGGAAAGTGGACTGGTCGGTCGATATACACGCCAACCCCGGCAACAACCTGAAATATTACTGGTGGGGCTACACCGATGCCTCGCCGGTGCCTGCCTGGCAGATTCAACAGGCGGCTGCCTACGTGCAATCCGTCAGCCAGTCGGATAACAGCGCCCCAAACGGACAAACCCTTTTTCAAAATTTCATCCAGGGCAACGGCGTCACCACCGGAAAAACCGCCGCTAACTGGTTCAGGAAAACCTTCGGCGCCATCGCTTTTACCTTCGAGCCCACCACCGAACCCATGGGCTTCTCGGGCGACAACCGCATCACCATCGCCAACATGCGAAGCGCCGGTGCTTCCCTGGCAAAAGGTTTTGCTGCCGTGGCCGATACGACCTCTTTGCTTTCCGGTGAAATACTTCAAACGGACACCAGCCTCGCCGCTTGGCCCACGGGCGGTCTGCCGCCGTACACTTTCATGTGGGAAGGACCTTCGGGGGTTGATTCTTCGGCGCTTTTGCTGCATCCGGCGCCGGGTTTTTACTCGCTGCTCATCAGCGACGCCAACGGTTGCGAATGGAGCCAGGGCGTGGATTTCACCCCGCCGACCACTGTAAATGACAAAGCAGACAGCAAGGCAGACCTGAAGATTTACCCCAATCCCGGCCGCCGTTTTTTTACGGTGGAATGGGAACAGGCGCCGCCTCCGGCCGTCGTCGAAGCCTTTGACCGCTACGGCAGGATTGTTTTAACGAAAACAATAACGGGCGGACGGCGTGCCGAACTGGATCTTTCGGGACAACCGGCGGGCATTTATCTCGTCAGGTTGCGTAAAAACGGTATTGAAACGACCGGTTGGTTGCTTCATTTTCCCTGACGGTTCGATCGACGCCGCTAAGGCACAACCGGCGGCCGAAAGACGCATCCATCTCAAGCCCTTTTTTCCAGTATCATCTTTTTCAGCAAAGAAACCTGCCCGAGGTGGTAGTAGCTATGCTCGATGATGCCTTCGATGTTGCGCAGGTAAGTCCCGTATTTTTCATCGACAAAAGGCTCGTCCAGTTTTTCATCAGACATCATTTCCACGTGGCGGGCGAATTCCTCGGCATTTGAGAAAAATTCATTCTTCAATTTGTTCCAATCATCCTCCGACTGCACAGGCGGCATGTCGAAGCTGTACTTGTCCCGGATTTCCAGGTCTCCGCCTTTGAAGACGTTGAGAACTCCCCCGACGTAATAATTGATGTGAAAAACGAGCAGGGCGATAGTGTTCAGGTTTCCGACTTTTTGAACAGCCTGATCCAGGGTCAGATCCTCGATCTGGTCTTTAAAATTAGTGTTGGCGATCCAACGGCCATTCAGCAGCACTTCCCGTACCCGATTGGCGGCAAATTCTGTTCTTGACATATTGATTTTGTTTTAAAAGATTATTTACAAGGTTTTTACAGCAGTCGTTCCCTGAAAATTGACCCGTAATCTACCGGGCCGGTTCCCATTATCATCGGCCTGACAAACATTATCATCGGCCTGACAAACATTATCATCGATCTGACAAACATTATCATCAGCCTGACAAACATTATCATCGGCCTGACAAACATTATCATCAGCCTGACAAATATTATCATCAGCCTGATAAACATTATCATCAGCCTGACAAACATTATCATCGATCTGACAAACATTATCATCAGCCTGACAAACATTATCATCAGCCTGATAAACATTATCATCAGCCTGATAAACATTATCATCAGCCTGACTGACATTATCATCAGCCTGACTGACATTATCCGTACTTTCCTAAAAAAACCTTACAGATTTTGCAGTAATTAAGAGTTGAGAATTACAAGAATTATCCTTCTTCCTGGACGAAGATAACAACGGTTCAATTTATTCCTGAAATTACTAAACAGGTTCATCTTTATTCCTGATTGAATTAGTCATACCTGGCCCTTATTCTTGTGTTTACCGGCAATACTTGTCATTGATCCATTCAAACCAAAACGTCATGAGGGCATTCCCCTGTCGCTAAGCGCCCAGTATTTTCCCGATCCCTTTCAACAACTTCCTCCCTCGTGACCGGTAAGCTGCCGTCCCGTTTTCCATGCCCGCTTCGATGACCAGCTGAAGCTCACGCAAGAGGTCCGGTTCATTTTGAGAAAGGTTAAACACCGTCTGCATCGCATGCACCTGAATGGCCACCGTCTGCTTCGGGTCGATTAACAAATCGAAACAGTGTTGCAGCGCATAGCCTTGCAGCTCCGGGGGAATATCCGATTCCGCAAGCGCTTTCACGATGCTCCTCACCGTACTGTCAGACACGCCGGGTTCTGCAAGATGATGGATCAGCGGCCCCAGATGCGGCCGGATGATGCCGGGGTCGATGTGCATGCAGTGGCTGATCAGCCAGCCGGCGTATTTCAACTCCTCCTCCCCGCCCAGCACGTAGCCGATCAATTCAGCAAAACGGGCTTCATCCTGCACGATGTAATGAGCCAGCCACTGCGCCTTAGTCCGGCCAAAACGTTGGGAGATTTCGCTTCGCAAATCCATAGTTAATCCATGCGTTTTTATTTCGCTAATGTAAAAAGAGTCAATGGGCGGACCGTCAACGGCCGTTTTTTTTTAATCCAAAAAACGCAACTCAGCCTTTGATAAATCTTATTTTAAAATTCCCGGACAATCCCTACATTGGCGTCAAATGATATTTATTTCACCCCTCCCCTCAAACCCCTCAAACAAATCAAACCCCTCAAACAAATCAAACAACTCAAACCCAAGCCATGGCAAATCTGAAGCAGGAAATACGCAAATTCGGCACCGCCCCCGTGTTTTTCACGGCGATCTCTACCATCCTTGGAGCGATCATGTTCCTCCGATTCGGATTTGCAGTCGGAACGGTCGGATTCCTTGGCACCATCGCCATCATCCTCATCGGCCATGCCGTCACCATCCCCACCGCCATGGCCATCGCCGAAATAGCGACCAACCAGAAAGTAGAAGGCGGCGGCGAATATTTCATCATATCCCGATCCTTTGGGTTGGTCATCGGCTCCACCATTGGCATTGCGCTATATCTTTCGCAGGGCATCAGCGTGGCGTTTTATATCATGGCATTTGCGGAGGCCTTCACACCCCTTTTTAGTTTTTTTAAAACAAACTTCGACCTGCCCGGCTGGCTCATTTGGGTGTTGGATCAAAAACAAACCGTCGGCATTCCGGCCTTGCTCGTACTTACCTACATCATGCTCACCAAGGGTGCCGATCTTGGCGTCAAGGCGCTGTATGTGGTCGTGGCTACATTGGCCATTTCCCTGCTGGCTTTTTTTTTAGGTGAAACAAATTACGACGCAACACACGACTTCGACCCCATTGCCACCGTGTACGATGCCAATACCGGCGATGACTCTGTTTTTATTGAAACCACGCCCCCATCCAATGCTTCGGATACTACCGCCGGCAGACCGAACGAAACAATACTCGAACCCAAAAACACAGACACCAGCCCGGTAAACCCAATGATACCAATTGGGTTTTTCACGGTTTTCGCCATCATCTTCCCGGCTTTCACGGGCATGACCGCCGGTGTGGGGCTCTCCGGCGACCTGCGTGATCCCGGCAAATCCCTCCCACTCGGCACCATGGCCGGCACGCTGACGGGTATGATCGTCTATGTATTTATTGCTTACAAACTCACAGTCTCCGCCAGCCCTCAAGACCTCGCCGACACTTCCAGGCTCGTCATGGCGGACATTGCGTGGCAGGGTTGGTGGCTTATTCCGCTCGGGCTTGCTGCCGCAACCATCTCCTCTGCGCTTGGCTCCATCATGGTAGCGCCCCGTACCCTGCAGGCCATCGCCCGGGACCGCATTTTCCCGACGCCCCGCATCAACGCATGGCTCTCGCTGGGCAAAGGCCGCTCCGATGAGCCTTTCAATGCCTCGGTGGTTACTATTCTGATCGCTGCTGCGTTCATCCTCATGGGCGCATTGGACATTGTTGCACAGATTATATCCATGTTTTTCATGGTGACTTACGGCTCGCTATGCCTGATTTCCTTCCTCAACCACTTTGCCGCCGACCCTTCGTACCGGCCGAAATTCCGGTCACGGTGGTTTATTTCATTGTTCGGAGCGTTGTCCTGTTTTGGGTTGATGTTTTTTATGAATGCCGGCTATGCCTTCGTTTCTGTCGTCATGATGGTTGGATTGTACTTTGTTATCAGTCACTACAACCAGGATAAAAAAAGCATTGCGCTCATCTTCCAGGGCGTCATTTTCCAGCTCAGCCGTCAGATCCAGGTGTTTTTACAAAAAGCCGAAAAGGAACAATCCCGCAGCTGGCGGCCTTCAGCCGTGGCTATTTCGGAGGCATCCTTCTCCCGGATCGGGGTGTTCGACATGCTGCGGTGGATAGCGCACAAATACGGCTTTGGCACATACATCCACCTGACCAAAGGCTACCTCTCCCGGCAAAGCAGCCAGGACGCCAAAAAGTGCAAGGACCGGCTGATTAAAATGGCGGAAACCAGCAGAAGTAATATTTACGTGGACTCGCTCATCAGCCCTTCCTACACGTCGAGTATTGCCCAGGTGATACAACTGCCCGGCATGGCCGGCACGGAAAATAATCTTTTGCTGTTTGAGTTTTCCAAGATACAACCCGACAACCTCCCCGACATCGTGGACAATTACACCCTTATACGTGCGGTGGATTTTGACGTGGTTATTTTATCAAGTTCCCAGCGGGGTTTTGGGTTAAAACAACAGATACACGTCTGGCTCACGGCCGCCGATTTTGAAAATGCCAACCACATGGTATTGCTGGCCAACATCATTGCCAGTCACAAGGATTGGAAGCGGGGCGAAATCAGAGTCTTCGCCGTCTATCCGGAAGAAAACATGGAGGCCGATACCCGCAGACTGCTCGACATGACCGAGTCAGGAAACCTGCCGATTGCCGGTAAAAACATCACCTTCATCAAACAGCGCACCGACATCGACTTTCGCACCATCGTCAAGGAAAAATCAGAAGACGCCGACCTCAGCATCATCGGCTTCCGCAGTGAGGCCGTGAAACACAGTGGCAAAGCTGTCTTTGAAAACTATGAATTGAATGGAAACATCCTCTTCGTGAATGCGGCGAGGAAGTATTAGAGGGTGAGAGGGTGAGAGGGTGAGAGGGTGAGAGAGTGAGAGAGTGAGAGAGTGAGAGGGTGAGAGGGGGAGAGAGGTGGTCTGAATTTGAGTCACGACAAAGGCATGACGCATGCAACGATTTGCATATCAATGCGTTGCGTTCGTTGCGGCGGAGCGGGATACAATTTTACAAACAAAACCGGCGGAATTTCCCCGAACACATAAACA
>JASBVF010000017.1 GCA_030147525.1 Bacteroidota bacterium | reverse complement strand
CGTTTATGTTTTAAAACAAAAAAATGAAACTGAAGAAGTTAGACGGAATGTTGATCTCGGGCTTTATTCCGCCATTCATCGTGACGTTTTTTATTGCCTTGTTTGTGTTGATCATGCAGACGCTCTGGCTTTATATCGACGACATTGCAGGCAAGGGTGTCGGCTTTTTTCTCATGGTGGAGTTGGTGGCTTACATGTCTGTCTCCATGATTCCGATGGCGCTGCCGGTCGCCGTGTTGATCTCTTCGGTGATGGTGATGGGGAACATGGCGGAGCGTTACGAGCTTTCGAGCATCAAATCAGCGGGAGTTTCTTTGTGGCGCACCATGCGGCCACTGATGTTGGTGACGCTTTGCATCGGTTTGTTTTCGTTTTTTTGTTCCAACTATTTCATCCCGGTTTCCAACCTGAAATTCAAATCCCGCCTCCACGATATCAAAAATCAAAAACCGGCGCTCAGCCTCGAAGAGTCCGTTTTTAACAATGACTTTCAGGGCTTTTCCATTCGCCTAGGCGACAAACTGCCCGACGGCCAAACCATCCGTGACGTAATAGTGTACGATAATTCGGAAGCCAACCAGGGCCGCATGACTATGGTCGCCGCCGATAGCGGGCAGATGTTTGGTTCGAAAGATGGAAAGTTTTTCGTCATGCACCTGTATGAGGGCAATCAATACTCAGAGCCAAAACCAGTAACCAAAGATGGTCGCCGGAACTACCCGATGATGCGGGCGTCCTTCAAAGAGTGGACGAAAGTCTTCGACCTCGATGAGTTTGAAATGGACCGGACGGATGAAAATCTGTTCAAGTCCCACCACACCATGCTCAGCAACCGTCAGCTGCTCATCGCCATCGATTCGATTGATGCGGAAATTGGTTTAAAAGTGGAACGGATGTCGGAGTCGACCAACAAGCACTTTTACTTTTGGGAAAAAGCCTACGAAGAACAAAAAAGGGAGGAGCGCCGCAGGGAAGCCGAAGAACGGCGCAAACAACTCGAACTGGAGCGTGACTCTGCCGCCAGTCTGAATCAAATAGCTGATCAAATTGCCAGCCCCGAGCCATCGTCTCCTGCAGGTTCAGAGAAAGGGCTGGAGACACAAATAGAAAATCTGGAAAAAGTCAGGCGGCTCAACATTGATCCCGAACCTGCCCAGCCGGTGCCTGCCCAGGCTCCGGCCGGTCGTACAACGCCTCAACTTCCAGCCAAAACCAGGTCTGTTCCGCCGCCAAGTCCCTGGCCTCAGGTTATCGAAGGTGATCTGAAAGATTATGAATCGCTGTTGGCAACTTTCCAGGCTAACAAACGGGAGGACTTGCTCGAACGGGCAAAAGGAACGTCAAGAGTGTTGCGAGACCAGGCCGAAAACCTCGAAAGGTCGTTGAAGCGAACCAAAGAGAACCGGGTCAAACATGTTTTTGAGTTTTACTCAAAATTCAGCATGGCCATCGCCTGTTTTATCTTTTTGTTCGTGGGGGCGCCGATGGGAGCCATTGTCCGTAAAGGCGGTTTCGGCTGGCCGCTGCTCATCTCGATCGGATTTTTCATGCTTTTTATTGTCATCACCATTTTCAGTAAAAACATTGCGGAACGCTTTGTCATCCATGCCGTGCTCGCCTCCTGGATGAACTGCCTTGTCGTCTTTCCCATGGGCCTCGTGCTCACCTACTGGGCCATGCGTGATATCGGGCTTACGCAGTTGGTTGACTTTTTCAAAATCAAATTACCTGTTTTAAAGAAAAATAAATGAGTCGGATTTTTGACGAGTACTGGAAGAAATGGACGCTCTCCAATATTGCCGGCGTATGGCTTGGTATTGGCCTTTCGGGGTCAATTGCCGCTGGTATATGGCAATGGATAGGCACTCCACAAAATGCCGGAGAAAAGCTTCAACTGCTGCTGGTAATGCTCTTAGTGGGGGGGCTGCAAGGTTTTTTGCTGGGGTATTTTCAATGGCGTGTTTTGAAGGAAAAATTTCCGGCGATGGCTGCCGCTCAATGGGCAGGTATCACCATGGCGGTTTCGGTGCTTGGCTGGCTCATGGGCATGGTGCCGGCTTTGTTTTTTATGGGTAAAAATGCACAGCCCGGTGTCGAATATCAGGAACCGGCGCTGATCCTTGTCATTGTGGGAGCGATGGCTTTGGGCTTAATATTCGGTGCAATCTTCGGGATCGTTCAATGGCTCGTATTGCAACGGTTTGCCAAAGAATCCGTGCAATGGGTTACCGGCAATTCGCTGGGATGGGGGCTTGCGATGATTTTCATTTTTATGGCAGTGTCTTTACCGGTAGAAACAACGCCGGTGTGGATGGCCATCATTGGGTATATTTTTGGCAGTGCGCTTGCCGGACTCAGCATTGGCGCACTCACGGGCATTTACCTGAATAAAATCATCGCTGAAAACAGGTCCCGGCAACATCCTAACCATGGAAAAATTTGATTTCAAAAAAGCTTTCAAACACCTTTTCTCAGCTTCCGCAAAAAAGCCTGCCATCGTCGAAGTGCCGGAGTGCCAATACCTGATGATCGACGGCGCCGGTTACCCACAGAATAATGCCGCTTTTGAAAAAGCCATGCAAACCGTTTACAGCATTATGTACACCCTGAAAATGGGCTGGAAATTTGAAAAATACGAACGGCCTTACGGATATGTCGATTTTACAGTACCTCCGCCGGAAGGGCTCTGGTGGATGGCCGACGGCAGCCAGATGGACCTTCTGCGTAAATCGGAATGGCGCTGGATCCTGCTCATGATGCTACCGGATTTTTTCACCAAAAAAATGCTGGACGACGGAGCCGAAGCCGTCCGTGAGAAAAAAGGAGCGGATGCCATCGCTCCCTACCGTTTCGAGCGCTGGGAAGAAGGGACTTGTGTGCAGATGATGCATGTCGGCCCCTACACAACGGAAGAAATCACCATCGAAAAAATGGACAGCTTCGCAGCTGACGAGGGGTTCAAAATGCAAGGAAAACACCACGAAATTTACCTGAGCGACCCCGGTCGTACGGCTCAGGAAAAGTTGAAGACGATTTTGCGGCAACCGGTAAGCTGAACTTGTGGATTTCAGTAAGGCGGGAACTTCGAGGTAACCGCTCAACTTAACTTCCTAACCTGCCGGCACTATTGGTTCTAAAACGGATCAGAAAATCGCTCGTCCTTCGTGAATTCCACATCGGTCAGCGTTTTCAAAAATGCGATCAACGCCGTTTTTTCATAATCATCCAGGTTGAGTTTCACAGGGTTGCCTTGCGGGTCCCGAAGGTTCCAGTCAAGGGCCGGATGTCTTTGAATACCTGAATTGTAATGTTCGATGACTTCTTCCAGGGTTTGAAAACGACCATCATGCATGTAGGGAGCCGTGAGTTCAATATTCCTCAGAGATGGAACTTTGAAGTTGCCGAAGCCGGCCCCGTTATCGGCATAGACTTTATCGAGGCCAATATTTGTGACTATCCAGCTGCTGTTAAAAAGTTGACCTTTATGACAAGTGTTGCACCTGGCTTTATTTTCAAAAAGCTCCCTGCCGTTTAATTCCAATGCAGAGAAGTTGGAGAAACCATCAGGAAACCCCTCATCGAATTTTGTCCGGACTGAAACCATGGATGAAAGAAACTGCGCAAGGGCCGTAGAAATCCGTTCGGGCGTTATTGTTTCATCACCGAAAGCGGAAGTGAACAGGGCAGGGTAGTAGTCGATCTTTGCCAGTTTTGCCGGTAGTTTTTCCCGTACTTCCATTCCCATTTCCACATGATTTTCAATGGGCATCAGTACCTGCTCCGGCAGGTTGTTGGCCCGTGCATCCCAGAACATCAAGTTCTGGAATCCCATATTGGAAAGTGCCATTGAGTTTCGGGTTGTCAGTTCACCCCGGTGCCCTTCGCTGAATTGGTTGGGGTCTGCAAATCCGTTTTTTTGAAAATGGCAGGAAGCACACGCCGTGGAATTGCTCAGAGAAAGTTTGGTGTCGTAAAACAATACCCGGCCCAGGGTAGCTTTTTCATCTGACAGGCGGTTTTCGCCTGTTGTGTCGAACCGGATCCGCATCGTAAACCTTAGGTGGTCCGGCAGGTTGTAATTGCTATAATTGTAGGGTGTTACCGGCAGTTTGACGGGCAATCTGGGCGTTTTTTCTATTTGCTCTTTTTGGCAGGAGGTAAGTAAAATGATGGCGGCAAACAGGAGTTGCAGGGTTGTTTTCATGTTGCGATTTTTTATGAAGATGAATGACATTGATGTTGATCTGGTTGAATGGAGTGCCGGTTGATGTTTCAAAATTTAAAATAAAAAAACAGACTGAAAGGCGTCTGAAGATTCAGGTTATTAGAAGACGACTTTCGTTTTTGGTCCTGCGACGGGAAGTTTTCCGAGTCCACTTTATTTACCCCTCTGGCATGGATGAAGTAGAGCGTCGATTCGGTAAATAAACCGATCCGTTCATTAATCCTGAATTGAACGCCGAGAAAGGGCCCGGCGCCAAGGCTATAAGTGATAGTGCTGATTTTTATCAGGTCGGTGTCAGAGTCCGTTTCGGTACTGGAATAGCGATAACTGCCTAAAAAGTCATAGCCTGTCAGCAGGTACCACCTGTTGTACACCGGGATTTGCCACTCCTTACCCAAGCGCATCGAAACAGCGGCCAGGTCGTTGATTCTTGTTCCCTCCACGTTGTTCAGGTCTGTTTTGTCATTATTGAAATCCAGGTTCAGGCCGAGGCGCATACCTTTTTGTTGGGCGTCCAGCTTTTTTAATGAAAAAAGATAGTTGCCGGAACCGGAAGTAACATCATTGAAACTTAAAAAAGTATTGATAAAACTGGTGGCATTGATACCAATTTCCCAGGTGCGTGGAGTGGGAGCCGTTTGATCTGTTTGTGCAAAAAGTGAAAGACACAAGCCGAGGGCAGAAGTAGTTAGGAGAAGACGCATTTTTCAGATGGTTGTATTGATTTTGGCTCCAAGATAATCTTTTAAATAGAGCGAAGCCCGGGTTTTGCCAATATTTAACGCCGCTGCACCGGGCTAAGTGTTAGGCGGGAAGTTGAAGTTGTCGTCAGATCTTCCAGCTGGCAATAATCTCCAAAAGATGAATTCAGGGTGAAAACCACAATTTTATTCCGCTGAGTATTGCTCTTTCGCTACATTTTACGCTAAAATTTTTTTGAAAAAACTTTTCTGAATACCTTACGCCCTCGTGAAAAAAAATGCAGTTGGCGCTTGAAAAATCATGCTCAGGTGCCAATCACTAAAACTCGAAACTAAAAACTAACGAAGAATGAGTAAGAACAAAGAAGCGTGGGGCTCGAGGGTCGGACTGATCCTGGCGATGGCGGGAAACGCTGTCGGCCTTGGTAACTTCCTGCGTTTTCCGGTGCAGGCGGTGCAGAATGGAGGTGGGGCTTTTATCATTCCCTACCTCGTTTGTTTTCTGGTCATGGGGATTCCTCTTTTGTTGATTGAATGGAGTATGGGCCGTTATGGTGGCCGGCAAGGCAACCACAGTACGCCATACATTCTGGATACCATGGCCAAAGGCAGGCTTTGGAAATACATCGGTGTGTTTGGTATTTTTACCAACATCGCTGTCGCTGCCTACTATTGCTACATCGAAAGCTGGACGATGTCCTATGTATTTCATTCCATCGGAGGTACTTTCGTGGGAATGACGCAGGGAGAAGTCGCCGGTTTTTTCAATGACTATGTGGATATCGGCGTTTCGACAACGGGTATTCCCTACGAAGCCGTCATTTTTTACCTCCTTTGCCTGGCTTTGAATACCTGGATTCTTTCCAGAGGTCTTTCAGGTGTTGAAAAAGTGGCTAAAATCGGGATGCCGCTGTTGATTCTCTTCGGCGCTTTCCTCGCTATCCGGGGTTTGACGCTTGGCGAATCCGGTGCAACGCCCGAACACCCCACGGCCTCTGCCTGGGATGGTCTGAACTTCCTCTGGACGCCTGAATTTGACTCGCTCACCAATCCAAAAGTCTGGATGGCAGCAGCCGGTCAGATCTTTTTCACCCTGTCGGTAGGGATGGGTACCATCCATTGCTACGCTGCCTACGTTCGTTCAAAGGACGACATCGCCCTCAACGGCGTTGCTGCCGGTTTTATGAACGAATTCGTGGAAGTGGTGCTGGGTAGTCTTGTGGTGATTCCGATCGCTGCCGGTTACCTTGGTATCGCATGGGTGCAGGAAAACGCAAGCTTCGGGATGGCCTTTCAAACCATGCCCTACCTGTTCCAGCAGTGGGGGACTACACTGGCAGCGATTGCCGGTTTGTTCTGGTTCGGGCTGTTGTTCTTCGCAGGTATCACATCGTCTCTTGCGATGGGTACGCCCTGGATGGGTTTCATGCGGGACGAATTTAACTGGGGGCGCTCTAAAGGGGCTATTTCCTTTGGTCTGATCGTTTTGGCCTTAGGTATGCCGACGGTATTATTCTACAACTACGGAGTGTTTGACGAATATGACTACTGGGCCGGAACGGTTTCGCTGGTTGTTTTTGCTTTGCTCGAAACCATCGTTTTCGCCTGGATTTTCGGAGTGGACAAAGGATGGGATGAAATCAACCTGGGCGCTGATATCAAGCTTCCGGTTGTTTTCAAGTATGTGATCAAATGGATTACGCCCATGTTGTTGTTGTTCGTTTTTGTCGGCTCACTGATCACGCCAAAAGGCAATGAATGGCAGGAACAGTTCACCAACCTCGGCAACGGCAAGGGCTGGGAACTCGACAACAGCTCCATCATCAAACAGCTGAGCAATGCAGGCATCAAAGCGGAAATCGTCTCCGCTCAGGATCCCGCTACGCTGCCGGCGCTTCAACAAGAAGCGGAAGAACTGAGAGCGTCCATCACCACTGCCACCGACCTCAAGGAAAAAGCTCTGCTTGAAGTGAGGCTGGAAAAGAAAATGGGCCGGATCAACCAGGTCTCAGATCCCGGCTATATCGATCTTTTGAACAAAAAATTAACCTATATCCCGATTGCCAGGTTCATCCTCTTAGCGTTGTTCCTGGGGCTGGCATCACTTGTGTACACAGCCTATAAAATCAGGGTAAAACAAGGAAGAAATACGCCATGAATACATCAGCATTAATCACAATGGTTCTGGCACAGGTCACGGTTACCTGCTTTGCCGTTTACTTTTTCATTAAAGTTTACAATGCTCCCAACAAGGATGCAGACGATTTTCCACCTGGCCCGTAAATTCGGGTTGAGCGTGAACTATCGTCCGTTATTTTGATGAAATACGGAGTGCAGAGGCTCTTTTCTCCGGTAGGAGAGGGGAGCCTCTGCCGTTTTGAAATTCTTCATTGTTTAAAAATGCAGCATCACAAAAAGACGAGTGTGCCGGCAAATAGCGAAGCGATTGTTCGTTTTTACGACAGGATGGGGGAGGATTACCGGAACTGGAGTCCCTCGCTTCACATTCATTTTGGCTATTTCCGATGGGGGATGAACCCCTTCAACCTCGAATCCATGCTCGACCGGATGACCGAAGAGGTCATGCTACGGCTGAAAATTGCCGAAGGCGATCAACTAATCATCGATGCAGGGTGCGGAGTCGGAGCTTCCGGCCGGTACATGGCCCGGCGGATTCAGCGGGCCAGGGTTCATGGCGTCACGATTTCACCTTGGCAGGTAGCTTTTGGTGAAAAACTGAACGGAGAGGCAGGTCTGTCGGATCGAATTACCCTGTTTGAAGCTGATTTTCAGGCCATGCCCTTTCCCGAGAATCATGCAGATGCCGCTTTTGCCATTGAGAGTGCCTGTTATGCCGGGGGGCTGGATAAATCACGGCTTGTTGGCGAGTTGGTGAGAGTGCTCAAGCCGGGTGGAAGGCTGGTCGTGGTGGATGGATTCAGAAAACATGGACGCCCGTTTTCTGCTTTTTTTGAAAAAATCTACCGGCGGTATCTTGCTCTCTGGGCCGTCGGCGATTTAGCGGATCTTCAGCTGTTCAAAAATGCACTCAAAGAGCATGGTTTTCGGGACGTTAGGGCTGAAGATATCACCTGGAATGTAACCCCGACCGGGCTGCATATTCCCTGGACTATTTTGAAAATTTTCATTCGTCAGTGGGTTTTTCAAAGAAAAAAAATCTCACCTGTTCAGAAAAACTACATGAAAGCGCTGGCCCTGACCCTGGTCGTTGGGTTATGGAAAAAACATTTCGGTTATTACATTGTGACTTGTGTCAAAAAGTGAGTCATGAATTAGCAGCTTTGTCTTAGTTTAAAACACGTGTATTTGCTGCTTCATTTCAAAAAATCGATGCAGTTTTGCGCAGACAATCGCTGATGATACTGTGAACGTCTGCACTAAAATTTTTTACCATGGAATTCAAGAATCCTCTAAGCAATATTAAATGGAAACGGATATTCGGCTGGATGGTCGTTGTTGCTTTGCTGGCAACGGCTGGAGTCACCTACTTTAACTTTGGCGCTGTTTTCAGCGACGGCTACCGGGCAGGTACGCTCATCAAGTTTTCACGAAAAGGGTTCGTTTTCAAAACTTATGAAGGTGAGTTAAACCAGGGCGGCATCGTCAATCCGACACCCGGCACTGCTATGGTCAATCAAATCTGGACTTTCTCCGTGAAAGACAAGGAAGTGGCCAAAAAGCTGGAAAAGATGGAAGGCAAGGTCATTCGTCTGCATTACAAGCAGTACAATAAAATGTTTCCCTGGGAGGGGGATACGAACTATCTGGTGGACGAAGTGGAAGTGGTGGAGTGATAAAATGGCTTTGGCTTAAACAATTCCAGCCTTACTTTTGTAATTAAGCGGTAAGTTCTAATCACCAATTACCATTCACCAATCACCACTTCATGTTAGGCTGGCGTTTTTCAGAATATACCCCCGGAGACGGGGAATCCATTTTTGACCGTTTGTTAAAACTTTTTCAGGAGCTTTTGCTCTATACTTCCGGCGATGTGCGGGAGTCGCTGTCCTGGCTGACGGAACTTGACCGTCAGTACGGCCTTACAAACGAAGACTACGGCATGGCTGATTTCATCCAGGATTTGATCGATAAAGGCTATATCGAAGACGGTGAATCGACCGGCAAACCTGGCTACGTTCCTACTTCAAAGATGGAAATTGCCCTGCGTCGCAGAGCACTCGATGATGTGTTTGGCCAGCTTAAAAAAACCAAACAAGGCAACCATTCCACCAAATATGACGGCAGGGGTGACGAGCAGGCTTCTGAGTTGCGGCCCTACGAGTTCGGGGATGCGCTCGATTCCATCGCTGTTTCAGAGAGCTTGCGCAATGCGCACATCAATCATGGCATCGACGATTTTAAACTGACGCCGGAAGACCTCGAAGTACAGGAAACGTTTTACCAAAGCCAGACGAGCACCGTGTTGATGATCGACATTTCTCACTCCATGATTCTATACGGAGAGGATCGCATCACGCCCGCAAAACGGGTAGCGATGGCTCTTTCGGAGCTGATTACCACCCGTTACCCGAAAGATACGCTGGATATTCTCGTGTTTGGAAACGATGCCTGGCAGATCGACATCAAGGATTTGCCTTACCTGCAGGTGGGGCCGTACCATACTAACACCGTTGCCGGTTTGGAGCTGGCGATGGATATTCTTAAAAAACGCCGCAACCCGAACAAGCAGATTTTTATGATTACCGACGGGAAGCCGACCTGCATCAAAAAAGGAAAGAAATACTACAAGAACAGCTTTGGCCTCGATCGAACCATTGTTACACGTACCCTGAACCTGGCGATGAAATGCCGGAAAATGAGCATTCCCATTACTACCTTTATGATCGCCCGTGACCCTTACCTGGTGCGTTTTGTGGATCAATTCACCAAAGCGAACAACGGGAAGGCATTTTATAGTAGCTTGCAGGGGCTCGGTGAATTCATTTTTATGGATTATAAAAACAACAAGCGTAAACGGAAGTGACCCAGCGTCCGATTACCAGATAAATCATCCACATATGCACCTGGAAAATCAGCATAACCTGAAAGATGTCCTCAAAGAAATGGTGGACTCGATGAAATGGCAGGAAAAGCTCAGCGAAACCAAAATTCGCCAGGTGTGGGCTGATAAAATGGGAACCACCATCAATCACTACACCCGTGAGCTTAATCTCCGGAAAGGAAAGCTTTTCATCACCATTACTTCCGCTTCACTAAAGCAGGAACTCAGCTACGAAAGAGAAAAAATCAAAGACATGATGAATGCGCAGCTCGGCGCAGAATATGTAAACGATGTCATCATCAGGTAAGGGCGTCTGAGTCGCTTTGTCGATTCACTTCAAGATCAAGACTTTGCTCTTTACTGAAATTTCCCAAGCCTCCATCCGTGAAATAATTGCCAACCTGCCTGCTCAAAATAAAAAAGGGTTCAATATTTAGGTTCATTCCGCAATTTTTGCGGAATGAACCTAAATATTGAACCCTTTCAGTTTCGGCTCAGGGCTTAGCTTAAGCTCTTCCCTTCTTGCCGGCCTTGCCGTTGCCGCCGTTGCCGGCGCCTGACTTGGACTTAATTTTTTTCTTGCCTTTCACATTAGAAGCAGCTTTCACAGCTTCGTAAGCATTGACAACACCGCCGGTGATGCACAGGTCGGTGAACGGAACGACTTTGCCTTCGCCGCCGGGGAGTTTTACCTTGGCGTTTTTGGTCATAACGGTGTTGCTCAACAATACGTCTTTCACCTGCTCGGCCGTTAATTCGGGATAGTAAGAGCGGATGAGCGCAGCTACACCGGCTACGACAGGCGAAGCCATACTTGTACCGCTGATTGCATTGTATTCGTCATCAGGAAAGGTTGAGAAAATGTCAACGCCGGGAGCAAAGAGGTCAACGTTTTGTTTACCGTAGTTGGAAAAAGTAGCGGCCATATCTTCGCCGTCTTTCCAGGAAAGTGCGCCTACTTCGATCCAGTTCTTGGCTTTTTTCGGGCCGAAAAGACCACGCTTTTCAAACTGGTCGTTCGGGAAGTTGTCCGTGTTATCATTGTTCTGGTGGGAGTTACCCGCAGCATGAACGAGGAGTACGTCCTTTTTCATGGCGTATTTCACGGCCTTGTCCACTGCTTTTTTATCCCAGGAATAACCTTTACCAAAGCTCATGTTGATGACGGAAGCACCATTGTCAACGGCGTAGATGATGGAATTGGCTACGTCCTTGTCACGCTCATCACCGTCAGGCACACAGCGTACCGCCATGATTTTTACGTTGTCAGCGATACCATCCATGCCGATGTCGTTGCCACGCTTGGCACCGATGATGCCCGCAACGTGTGTACCGTGGCTGGCGTCAGGACCTTTTACGTCGTTGTTTCCGTAATAGCGCTCGGTTACGTCGTTATAATTGTCGCCAACAATGTGACGAACCTTCAGGTCGGGGTTATAGTTGTATTCCGCCTGGCTGGTGAAGTAATCTACCGCCTGCTGCAACTGGTCTTTAAGATCTTTAACGGTGCCGCCCTGCGAAAGCATGGACTGCATGATTTGAGCCGAACGGGTAATCGTCGGGTCGTCAGATTCAAAATCTTCGAGATCTTCAGGCTGAATGTCTTCCTTGCCGATGGCCTTTTCTACACTTGAAATTGCATTGAGCATGGAGCCATAAAGGCCGGCATTGGCAGCTGATTCCTGCTGTTTTTCCGTGATGGTTTTTTCAAATTCCTTGTACTGATCGTACTCTTTTTTCTCCTTTTTGGAAAGCTTGTCACGATCGGCATTTTTGTACTTGGCGTCGTATTTAACGTAAAGGCGAGTAATTTCGAGCTGGTCCTGGTGTACGTTTTTACCGTCTTTTCCTCCAATGAAATTCCAGCCGAATACGTCATCGATATAGCCGTTGCCATCGTCATCGATGCCGTTGCCTGGGATTTCACCCGGGTTTTTCCACATTACATCCTTCAAATCCTCATGAAGCGGATCAACGCCGCCATCAATCACGGCAACTATAACAGGAGTGGAAGTTTTTCCTTTCAGTAATTCACTATACACTTTATCTGTGCTGACGCCCATCACACCATCTTCCATTTTGTCGAGGTGTTGCCAGTTTTCCGTTGGAGCGGAAAGTTGAGCCTGGCTTACAAAGGTCAAAGTCAAGCAAAAAGCAAAAAGCAATGATTTTAATTTCATGTTCTTGATTGAGTTTTTTTAAAAAATAATTGACAAAAGTAGCAATTAAACGTTTTCAGCCTTCATTTAGTCCTTCATCCTTAGACGAATTCATTCTCGAATGCTACCAACGTTCGTTTGCAGGGGTCGCACGATGGCGACAAATTTTTATGAAACCGATTAAAAGACAACATGACAGCCAAAAGGTTGAATGGCCGCAGGTTGATCGCCTTCAACTCAGTTGTACTTCAGTCGTTTTCGAAAAAAAAACGCCCGGCAAAAGGCGCCAAGCGTTTGTACATAGGTTTGTAAAAAAAAGCAATGAATATTCTCGCTTAGTGTTGGATGGTAAGTTTCTGAGTAACGTACCCTTTTTCGTTTTGAAGCATCAACAGATACATGCCGTTGGACAGGTGGCTGCCGTCGAATTCGAGCTGGTTTTTACCATTAAAAATCTGCACCTGTCGGGATTCAACCACATTTCCGAGTAAGTCAACAACCCTGAAGTTGAAGTTGCCGGCCGTCTCGGAGGCGATATCGATGAGTGCGTAACCGCTGGTAGGATTCGGCATGGTGCGAATGCTGACCTGCTTTTCCAGTGTGTTGACGGCTGTAAGGTTGCAGGGCTCGGTATCGGATGCAAGCAGTCTGACAATATATTTGCCCGGCGCAAGCGAGGGGTTAGGAAACTCCAAAGGCAAGGGCAGTGACGACCCGTTGATAAATGCGGAGCCTTTGATTTTTAGCTCGTAATCACCGACAGGGTTTGCACCGGTTGCTGTACCGTAAATGGCTGCGCAACCAATCGTGTTTTTCAGATAATGGCAGTTTGAGGGTTTACAGGAAAAAGAAATTCCCTGCGGCAGGCCCTCCACCGCAGAAACGATGATAGAGTCGAGCGGGAAAGAAAAACCGCCGACCGTAAGTGTGTCGCCGATGACGATGGTAAAGTCAAATTGGTAAAATTTACCGATTACGGCACATTCCGTAATCCCACCACTGGGGTTTAGATCTGCATCGTAGGGTAAGGGGTAAACACCTGCTGATGAATCAGCGTAAGACATGTCCGCTTCGCAAACCTGGGCATGCATGATCGACATGGGGATGAGGAGCAAGAAGGTAAGTACAAGTTGCTTCATAATAACAAAATGGTTGATGATGAAATAGAATGCAAGGAAGCATAATTGGGCAGGCGTGGAAATTGGAAAAAGCCTTGCGTTTTCATTTTTCCTGCTGCAAAACTCGTTAAAAGTTATTTTAATCCAAGCTTTTTTAGGAAAGAAAAATTCTTGATAGCTGACCTAAACGATGATTTTTCGAACAAAAATCTACCTTTGCCTCCCGTCGTTTCCAGGCATTATGATTTGTGGAAACGACGTCCACACCAACTCTTTGTCCTGTAATTTAGCTGCTGGCAGCCGTCCTGAGAACATTTCCAAAAAATAATTTGAGCTAAAATTTTGAACTTGCCTCGTTCTTTAATCAGTAGGTAGGAATTCATATTTTCAGCTTCGCTTTCGCTCTTGCCGGTGATTGTTTGTCAGAAGCGAAATCTGCTTGTTGCAGTAGCTAAAAACCTGATTATCAAACACCGGACACGCAATGTGAAAGTTACTTTTTGTCAACTGATAACACAAAACCACATCCTTTATGAACAAACTTGTCCTTACTTTTTTAGTGACGACTTTGGCAATTTTCTCAGGCGCATGGGCGCAAAAGGCTACCCTGTCCGGTAAAATGACAGATGCCAAAACAGGTGCACCGCTCATTTCTGCTACTGTTCAGGCAGGTTCAGCCGGTTCCATTTCCGACTTGGACGGAAAATATTCCTTCAAAATTGAGCCGGGGGAGTACAAAGTAATTTTCAGTTATGTCGGGTACGAGCCAAAAACTGAAACGGTCGTTCTCAGGCCGGATGAGGCAAAAGTGCTTGACGTGGTTCTTTCCGAAAGCCCGAATATTCTTTCCACGGCGACAGTTACCAGTGGCAAACACGAACGGGCGCTTGGAGAGGTGACGGTGTCGCTTGACGTTATCAAGCCCAGCCTGATTAGCAGTACCAACCAGACCAGTCTTAACGGCCTGCTCGACAAAGTGCCCGGCGTCACGATGGTCGGCGATCAGGCAAACATCCGGGGAGGCTCGGGTTTTTCTTACGGCGCCGGCAGCCGGGTGTTATTGCTGGTGGACGATGTTCCGATTTTGCAGGCAGATGCAGGCTTCCCGCAGTGGGAAGATGTGCCGCTGGAAAATATCGAGCAGGTGGAGGTGGTGAAGGGTGCAGCATCGGCGCTTTACGGTTCCTCGGCGCTCAATGGCATCATCAACGTGCGGACGGCTTACGCCAAAGCGACGCCGGAAACGAAGTTTGCGCCCTTTTTTACGAGCTACATGTCTCCTAAAAATAAGGCTGCGAAGTGGTGGGATACGCCTCGTTACAACACCGGTGCAAGTGTTTCACACAAGCAGAAATTTGGAAACCTCGATGTGGTATTGGGTGGGTTCTATTACCGGGCTGAAAGCTATAACGACAGCACCTGGACCCGCCGTGGCCGCTGGAATGCCAGTTTAAAATACCGGATTACCGACCGTCTGTCGGTGGGCCTGAATTCCAATTTCAACAAATCAAAAGGCAGCTCTTTCTTTTTCTGGGGAGGTAACGACAGTTTGATTTACAGACCGGGTGCAGCTGTTTCGGAGTCTTCCACCCTGCGGTTTAACATCGATCCGTATGTCACCTATTTTGACAAGGCAAACAACCGGCACAAGCTCATGGGCCGTTTTTTTAGTGTAAACAATAACTCCGGAACAGTTGAGGCTGATCAGTCTAACATTTCGGATGTGTACTACGGCGAGTATCAGTTTCAGCGGAAGATGGAAAATATCAACCTGGTCATGACGGCCGGAGGTGTTTTCATCGGCACCAGGGTTGCAGCGCCGCTCTACGGCGATACGACGTTTACCTCCCGAAATATGGCGGGATATCTTCAGTTTGATAAAAAATTATTCGGCCGCCTGAATCTCTCGGCGGGCTTCCGCTACGAAGACAATACCATCATTGCTCCGGAAATTATTGAATACAAACAAGGAGCAACGATTGTGCGCCGTGATACCGTGCCCGGGGGCGAAATTAAAGAGGCGAAGCCGGTTTTCAGGTTTGGTGCAAGCTATCAGATTGACCGTACAACCTTTCTGCGTGCTTCCTGGGGGCAGGGCTATCGATTCCCTTCCATCGCCGAAAAGTTCATCTACACGCTGTTTGGCGGAACGCCCATCATTCCTAACCCGGAGTTGACCTCGGAAACGGGCTGGTCGGCGGAGTTAGGCCTGCGGAAAGGCTTTCAGATCAGCGAATTCAACGCCTTTGTTGACGTGGCCGGTTTTATTTCGGAATACAATGACATGATGGAGTTCAATATTGTGCTGGCAGGGTTTCCGCCGCCATTTCAGTCAAGGAATGTGGGCGACACCCGCATCAAAGGATTTGAAACCAGCATCACCGGTCGGGGTAAGTTATTCGGGCTGGAAACCACGGCGCTGATTGGCTACACCTACATTGATCCAAAATTCAAGGAATTTGCCTCTGTTGATTCGCTTCGGTTCGGCTCGCCGGCATTTCAGCAAACGGATGCCTATCAAAATGCCATCAACTCGTCCATTTGCAGCGGAGACAGAGCCAATTGCAGGAATGTTTTGAAATACCGGTATCGCCACACTTTTAAGTTCGATATGGAGTCACGCTATCGCAAGTTTTCTGTCGGGTTGGCGGCGATTTACAACAGTCAGATGGAGAATATCGATGAAGTTTTCGAAGCATTCGTGGTGCCGGGCCTGCGTCAGTACCGTAAGGAACATCAGAACGGTGATCTTGTTCTGAGTGCAAGGATCGGGTTCTTTGCCACAGATCACCTGAAGCTTTCCCTGCTCGGCAACAACCTTACCAACCGGGAGTATGTCTCCCGCCCCGGAAAACTGGAAGCGCCCAGGAGCATTACGGTACGGATGGACTATGATTTTTAATCAGGAAGGAGAGATGAGGAGCAGGTGACATGGCCTCATTCCTCATCTCTTTTTAAAACAAGTACACCGTCCTCAAATACAGTACCCATCAGCAAATAGTCACGAAAAACGGCAGCGACGGAAGAGCCAGACAGCGGATTTCCGTCGTTGAGGTAAACTTCCGATACTTCTGCCGGAACGGTCGGATCGTGAAATTCGATTTTCAAGACTTGTGAGGGCGAGCGGCTTTCCGCTTTTTTTGCATGATCGAGAAAGGCGAAAAGTTTCGGATGGGCGCCTACCCAAAGGTTACCTCCTTCATCCAGTTCGATGTTGTCAACGCCGGTGCCGCAGGAGATTTCGCACAGTTTTTCAAACGGATTTCGTTGGTAAACCCTTATGCTGCGGCCTGTGGTGGAGGCTACGAGCAAATACATGCCATCCTGCGTGATGTTGATGCCGTTGGCGTAAAGAATGCCCTTGTCCAGTATTTCAACTTGGTTTCCATCAAAATAGCCAACCTGGCCCGTGCCGATCATCAGGAAGTCCTTCAGGTGGGAAATACCGCCTCTCGACCCGTGGTCGTTTGTGAAATAAAATTGTCGCCTGCCCACACCCACCACGTCATTCGGGCTGACAAAGTGCTCACTTTCAATGGTTTCGGAATGAACCAAAATGCTGTCTTTCAGTTGGAATATATCAATGACATGACCAATGTCCCTGTGATTAACGACAAAAACCCACTTCGATCCATCTACCGGATCAGTGTACAATGAAATACCGTGAGGGCTGAAATCCTGCTGGTCAAACCCGGCTGTCAGGTCTGTTACGATTGGTGGCTGCTCCTGAAAATGGAGGGCAAAAACAGCACCCTTAACAGCTTCTCCCGCTAGCTTTTTTCTCCGGTCGAAGGAAGAAATTAATGCAATTCCGGTGGCCGGGTCGATGGTAATATCCTCAGCACCAGGGATGCTCTTTACGACTTCAAAGCTTCCATTGACATGAGGCTCCAGATTTTTTAATAAACCAGATGCCCAAATCGTCCGGCCAGCCTGAAAAACTATAGCGGCAAGTAAGATAGCGCCTGCTATTTTCAATGTTTTTTTCATGGCTCTTCATTTTTATCGGTGAAAAAGGCCAATCAGGAGGTGTGAAACCGACCAAGCTGATAATTTCAAATGCCCTTTCGATTGCGTGAATTAATTGTAGGCAAGTTACGAAGTGCAAAATAAAATTTTAGTATACTTCGGTTTTCAACTTTTTCACAAAATGATATTTGTAGAAAACAATGGGTTACTGGCATTTCATCATCGATGAAAATGAAAAAAATCAATTTTTCGGGTGATTTAGTCCAACGCATTTGCCAGGAATACCTGAAAAATTGGATACGGTATAGAATATCAAATTATTAATTAAAATTTTCAAAATGGCAATCCTAACCAAATCCAAATCAAAAACCATTGATCTTAAATCCTTTATGGACAACATCCGGCAGCGCAACCCGAATGAGCCTGAATTCCATCAGGCCGTCGAGGAGTGGGCCGAATGCGTTTTACCGTACGTAAATGAAAATTCCAAACTCGCAGATTTCGGACTGCTGGAAAGAATAACCGAACCGGACCGGGTGATTTCTTTTAAAGTTACCTGGATGGACGATCAGGAAAAGGTACATGTAAACAAAGGTTACAGGGTGCAATTTAACAACGCCATCGGCCCCTACAAAGGTGGTCTGCGCTTTCACCCGACGGTGAACCTGAGCGTTTTGAAATTCCTTGGATTTGAACAGATTTTTAAAAACAGCCTAACAACGCTGCCGATGGGTGGTGCAAAAGGTGGCTCCGATTTTGATCCGAAGGGTAAATCGGAGACAGAAATTATGCGGTTCTGCCAGTCATTTATGGCTGAATTATACCGCCACATTGGCCCTGACAAGGACGTGCCTGCCGGCGATATCGGCGTTGGAAGCCGGGAAGTAGGCTACCTCTACGGTATGTACAAGAAATTGGAAAACGAACACACCGGCGTCATCACAGGTAAGGGAATCGAGTATGGCGGAAGTCTCATTCGCCCTGAAGCAACCGGCTATGGTACAGTTTATTTCATGGAGGAAATGTTAAAAACTAAAGATAAATCGCTGAAAGGCATGCGCTGTCTCGTTTCCGGTTCCGGTAACGTGGCACAGTTCACCGCAGAAAAACTGCTTGAACTCGGCGCCAAAGTGCTCACATTATCCGATTCCGACGGTACAGTTTATTGCAAGAAAGGCATTACCCGTGAAATGCTTGACTATGTGATGGACCTTAAAAACAATCGCAGGGGTCGAATCAGCGAGTTTGCTGAGAAATATGATTTGCTCTACCTCAAGGATGAAAAGCCCTGGAACATCGACTGCGACCTGGCCTTCCCGAGCGCCACGCAAAACGAAATCAATGAAAAAGATGCCCAGGCTTTGATCGACAATGGCTGCATCGGTGTTGCTGAAGGCGCCAACATGCCAACCGACAATGACGGCATCAAGGTTTTCCAGAAAGCAAAAATCCTGTACGCTCCCGGTAAGGCTGCCAACGCAGGTGGTGTCGCTACCTCCGGACTTGAAATGTCGCAGAACAGTCTGCGCTTCTCATGGACCCGTGAGGAAGTGGAAAAACGCCTCCATCAGATTATGTGCGACATCCACGCCAAGTGTGTCGAATATGGAAAAAATAAAGACGGCAGCGTTGATTACGTGAAAGGCGCCAACATTGCAGGTTTCGTGAAAATAGCTAAAGCAATGCTGGCAGAAGGTGTTGTTTAATGATCCGTCATTAGCATAGCTAAGAGCCGGGGGGTACCCTTCCCGGCCTTTTTTTTGATAACAATCGTAGCTTTTTTGAAGATCATCATTATGAATAAAATTCCTCATTAAAAATAACCGTTATGAAATCAAACAGTCTAACCTTCAGTTCCATTTTTTCATCCAACCCATTGCTGCTCACCATTTTTGCAGCTTTCTTTGCTTTTACTGCACGTGGCCAAAATATCAACCGGGCCGTGAGTGTATCTGCCGACAAAATGAACGTGCTTTACATTGGCGTGGACAACCCGCTGACGGTCGCCGTGGAAGGAGTAGCTGACGAAAACGTTATGCTGGCCAGCGATGAGCTACAACTGACTAAAACCGGACGGGGGAAGTACAACATTGTTGCAAAAACACCTGGTACGGCATCCATACTGGTGCATGGAGAAGGTTTTGAAACACAAACGATGCTGTTCAGGGTCAAACGCATTCCTGACCCGGTCGCCATGCTTGAAAACCCGAATTTTTATTTTAAAACAGAAGGCACGGTGACGGCCGCAGAATTCCGTGAAACGGCCGGGGTCATGCTGAACATGGGCGGCTGTTTCGATTTTGATGAAAACATGGAGGTTGTACAATTCAGTATCGTGAAAGTGCCAAAAATGGGCGACCCCGTGGAGGTATTCTGCCTGGAGGGTAAATTAACAGATACAGCCAAAAAGCTGATTGAATCGGCAGATAGCGGCGATACGTACTATTTTGAAACGGTGAAAGCTAAGGTGGGCAGTGATATTGGCGAGCGTAAATTGAATGGTATGGTTTTCAAGATTAAATAAAATGCGTATAAAATTACCGAGCCGCTGAAGAATGATTGCTTCAGCGGCTTTTTTTAAGTAAATCTTCAAACCCTCCCGGTTAGCCGGTCGACCCAAAAAATCCTGTCGACTGATAGCCGGAAATGAAATAACGTTACCGGTCGTCATTCATTGAAATCATGGATGGCTCGCAAAACATCGTGGCGACTGATTTGCCCCAGCAGCTTTCCATCTTCGTCGACAACAAGTAATCTTTTGTAGATAGTGGTAAGAAAGATATTGGCTACCTCATAAATATCTGTGTCAGGAGAAACCGTTTTCATTACGTTGGACATGTAGTGAGCAACGGTTGGTTTGTCGACGGGCATGTTATGATATGCGCTGGCAAATAAAATTCTCAGGCAGTCCTTGTCATCGATCAGGCCAACCAATTCCTTGTTGTCGGCAAGTACGGGGGCGCCTGTTATGGTGTTATCAATGAGTGTTTTGACTACTTCCATGATGTCCGTTTCTGGTTTGAAAGTGATCAGATCCTTGATCATGTAGTCAACGACAAGAGCAGTCTTACGTGGATGATTGTTGTTATTGCTTTCGACTGCTTTCTGCTGGTAATTTTTCATAGGTTCTTAAAATTTTGTGATGTGTGAAGATTAGTTGATGAACTGTAATTTAATGCAAGCAAAAAAGTGAAAAACTTTTAAGCCAGTTGTTCTTTGAATTCAAATTCGTTGTCAAACAAAGTATTGTGCTTCACTACAGCCCAGATTTGCCTGAGCAGCTTATGAGCTACAG
>JASBVF010000011.1 GCA_030147525.1 Bacteroidota bacterium | reverse complement strand
TTGGAGGGCATCAATTCAAAAATACAATTGGCTAAAAAGCGTGCAAGGGGTTATCGAAATCTCAACAATTTCATCAATATGATTTATTTCCTGTGCGGAAAGCTAAAATTGACTTACCCACAGGTTTTCATATAGAACCTTCCTTTCGATAGCAACCCAAATTCGGCAGCACGGGTTGTCAGGGAAATAATTGAAGAGGTGGGGTTTGGGTTTTCACCGTTTAAGAATGGGTATACACACTTAAAAGATGCCTATAAAGCTTTATTTTCGTCACCATTAAAAGACGATACAGATAACCTCGAAAGTATTTATGGTTATCTATCAAAGAATCCGAATGCCCTAAGCTCAATAAAAGAGAACTTTGAGGCTCTCATAGAGATACGTAGACAGCCATTCATAAATGGAATAAAAAATGGAGCTCAAGACCCCTTGAGTATATCGAACGCTCGGCGGGCTTTTCCAGATGAAATATCAAGTGCTGTTAATAAAATCATGGATCACAGAATTAGTGTAAATAATTTGTCAAGCGGGAATTATGGTTACTTAGTTGGGAATGTCGGAAGTTTTATTCCTGACGATATTCCGGTTCGAAGTGGCCCTCCTGATACAAATATTCCAGAAATATTTGAAGCTATTCCGGTAAATAATCAGAACGTTCCCGGAGGTGAAGGGGCTTGGGTGAGAACTACTGATTCAGAATACAAAATGTTAAATAGGCTGGCAAATGAAATTGGCGCAGAATCTGGCGGGGTTTATCCAAACTTAACAGGCACATTGACAATTGTGTCGGAAAGATCGTATTGTCCTTCATGTGCTGGAGTAATCCAGCAGTTTAATCAAATGTTCCCAAATGTTAATTTAATTCTTGTCGATGGAATCAGATAAAAAAGAAATTATCAATGTTGCAACCGGTGACATTGAGTTAATTAAAAGAATTATTAATCGTGTTAACAAGGTCTATAAAACCAAATTCAAATTGGTCGGCTCAGAGGAACGTGGGGGTGTCGAATTTGCTATTATCGATAGAGGTGAAGCAGGACTTGATGAAATATTTCTATTGGGTTTTTATTATGGGGCTAATGTTAACGAACTGAGAAATAAAAAAGAAATTGATTGGTAATTGATAATGCAAAGATGGTAGCCCACAATGTCTTAGAAGGTTGAACGGCTGGCCTCTTATATTCTAAAACCAAAAACCTAATTCAACAACCATAACCTAATCCTTTCCTCATGCAAAAGAGAAGAACCCTCTTTGCGCACCTGCTACTGTTGTGCGCCCTGACGACCTATGCTCAAACAGCCAGCATCCCCGGCGGAAACGTCCGGTTGGATGTAGCTGCCGTGCCTTCCGCTACGGCCCGCCCGCAACCGCCCCGGCTGCACCAGCCGGTCTGGCTGCCCGGGGAGGATGGAATGACCTTTTCATGGGAGGCGCTGCCTGCGCCTATGGGTTGTAGGCCGGAATATGAACTTCAGTTGTTCGTACTTCCGGAGCGGGAAAGCGCCGGGAGGCTCTCTTTGCAAAAACCCGTGTTTTCGGCAGTGACAACGGAAACGCATTTCCTGTACGGGCAGCAACTGCCGCCGCTAAGGCCCGGCAGCCGGTATGCAGTGGCCGTGCATGCCCGGCTGGTGTACAGCGACCGCACGGAGGTGCTGGACGGCAGCGCTAATGCGCTGGTGTTTACCTACATCCCGGAGTGTACGCCGCCCGCCAAGGTGAAAGTGGACGGCATTGGTACGGACAATTTCAGGGTCAGTTGGTCGGGCATACCGGCCACGGAGGGCGGTTACCGGTACGTGGTTCGCTACCGTGACCAGACGAAAAAAAATCCTGTCTGGCGGGAGCTGCTGGTGCAGGCTGGCAATGAGGTGGAAATATACGGCCTGCGCAGCGAAGGCATTTACGAAGTGGAAGTCCGCAAAATATGTCCTCCTCAGGATGGGTACCCGGAATCGTTCAGCGACTGGGCCGGTGTGAAGGACATCGGCCTGCCTGCGCCCAAGTCCATTTCACTGCCGGCGTTCAACTGCGGCGACCAGTTCTCACCGCCGGTGTGCGACACGCCTTATGTGCGATCCGGCTCCTTCGATACCCTTTACATCGGCGGTTTTCCCATCGAAGTGGATTCATTGTGGACGATCCCCGATCAGGATTGGTTCGGTTTCGGATACGTTCCGCTGCCATTCGGGAATACCCTGGTAAAAGTGGAATGGCAACAGGTGAAAATAGACCAAAAGGGGAATATCTGCCAGGGCATCGTGAGGGGCATCAGCGACGATCCGATCTACTACCCCGATCTGAACCCCGGGCCGGTGGCCTTCGGCGGTGAAATATGCGTCAAACCGCCCTCCCAACCCGGCTTCGATACCAGTGGCATACACAGCGTCACCGGCCTGCCGTGGGATGAATATGGCTTCGGCCCCAATGGCACCTACGACAAGGAACCGCCCTACAAGGGCTATAAACCCGGCATGCCCCTTGATACGACCGGCATGTATGATCCCTGGGGATTCGATGCAGATGGCAACCACCGGGTGACAGGTAAACCAACCAATGAATATGGATGCACCCAGGAGCAAATGAATTCCTTATTATCAAATCCGCCTGCTGCGCAGGATTCGCCGTGCGACAGCCTTCCACCGCCTTACTATTGGCTGGCGCCGGGCAATCCGCTTACCCAGGCGGGGCTGAACCTGGCGAGCCAGGTAGAAGATTCCCTGGAATTCTGGCTGGGCCAGATCCTCGACGAAATGCTGTCGTTTTACCAGGACAGCATCGACCTGCAAGGCCCCTCCTGCGACAGCATCCGGACGGTGATGAACGACCTGGTGACCACTTTGGGTTACGAGCGCAAATACCTGTTCGGGCCGGACAGTCTTTATTTCAAACAAGGAATGCACGAGCATTTTACTGCGGAGCCATCGCCCATGGGGCAAACGACCGCCAGGGATGCCAACCAGGTGGAACTGGAATCCAGGCACATCGACCTGTATCATTGCGATAAAAAGCTGTACCGGTTCGTTCATTACAAAGAAATATTGCAGGACCTGCGCAACAACGGCTTGTCCGCTTTCGCAGCTGAATTGCTTTCCCTGATTCAGCAATTTAATGAGGAGCAAGCAAACTACAATGCCGTTCATGAGAACCTGCTGCAATGGTTGCGGAAACAATCGCTTGATAAAATCAGGAATGTTTACAAAGGACTGTACGGGTATGTACCCAGCAGCCTGACTAAAGACACCCAGTTTGCCGTTCATGAACCTTCGGGTACAAAAAACGGCTCCGGCAATTACCTGGCAGGCCATTTTACGGATGATGAACTGAACCGTGCGTTCCTGGAATCCCTGGACCTGACGCCGGAAGACGTTTCGTTCCAGTTCCGCCAGGGCTGGCGGGAGATCGGCGGCATTCACCGGGCTTATTACCTGGAAGCAATGACCCGGCAACGGCAGCAGCACCATCTTTTCAAAACGCCAGTACTACTGACGGAGCATGACTCGACCCTGATGCCCATCGTGGTAACGAACAGGGCTTCAGACGGACGGAAGTATGAAATTTACCTGGACAGCATCGTGTTTACGCCGCAGACGGCGCAAATGAGCGCTTACCTGTTGCTCGAATTGCCCAATAACGGGCAGAAAATAGTCTTCGAAGCGCATGGCCTGAATTTCACGCCCACCGGATTCCCGCATCTCCCCGCCAAACTTTCCCTGGGCAACGATGTAAACGTCCGGCTGAGCAATGCTGCCCGGCTGATCGTGAAAGGAACGGACAGCACCTTCGTGGCATTCGATTGCAACGGGTTTGCGGGTATCGGCATCGAAGCGGAAGTGGAAATTTGCAGGGATTATGTGATTCCTTTCGATCCTGCCACGGGCGCTTTGCTGCCTGATCCTCAACGGGTCAGCGGGCATTTCCAGGTATTCGTGCCTACCTGGGGCGAGTTTTACGTGGAACTGACCATGGATCCTTTTGTGATCAACGGTTTGGAAGACGTGAAATGGCGAATCGACACGGTGGCGCTGGATTTCAGTGAAACCATTTCGCCGCCCGGCGCCCCGCCGGTGGGTTACAATACGCCTTTTGCCGGTCCGAATGGTTTCAGCCCGATGTGGAAGGGGTTTTACATGAAAAACTTCTCTGCCACGCTGGGCAATCAATTTACCCAGACCGGGCAGCCGCTTACCGTGGGCGTGCAGAAAGTTGTGATCGACGATAATGGGTTTAGCGGGAAGATTTATGCGGCGCCGCTGCTCGACCTTCAGCAGGGCAACGCCGGCGGCTGGGGCTTTTCCGTGGACACGTTCGGTTTGACCATCATTGCCAACGACATCGCCTACGCCGGCTTTAACGGCCTCGTCAATGTACCTATTTTTAAAAATGCAGGCGGCTGCAGCGATACGGCCCTGGTGGCTGCGGATTGTTTTAAATACGACGGATTTATCGAGCCGGGCAACAAGTACCATTTCGACATTCACATGAATGGCAGCTACTGCGTGGATATGTGGCAGGCCGGCGAGGTGGTACTCGATTCCTGTTCTTCCGTGAGCATGTGGCTGGTGGATGGCGAGTTTACCACCCTGGCGAAGCTGCACGGCAAGATAACGGTGGATGCCAACCTGGGCAACGGTATTTCGCTGAAAGCGCCCAATATAACTTTCAATAATGTAGAAGTGTCCAACAAGGCGCCCTATTTCAGCCCCGGGCATTGGTCGTTTCCTTCGATCGGCGTCGATTTCGGAGGCTTCGGTCTTGCGATTACGAAACTCGATATGAATAAAACGGAGGACGGCGATCCATCGCTGAGCTTCGGCGCTGAAATAGAATTGTCGGAAGCAGTTGGCCTTTCGGCCAGCGGCGGTTTCAAAATCATTGGAGAACTGGTCACCCCGGGCGGCAGGCAACGATGGAAGTTGAAACAATTGAAAGTAGAGCAGATATGCCTGTCCGGCAAAAAGTTTCCCGGCGTGAAGCGGCTTTCGGGTTGTATTGCCTTCTACGAAGGCCACCAAACCTACGGAACAGGCTTCAGGGGACAGGTGGGCGTTACATTTGAAGGATTTGAAGAAGGCCCGGCGGAAATCAGCGTCGATGCTATCGCCCAGTTTGGCAGGGTTTCCGGCACCAAATACTTTTTCATCGATGCGCTGGTGTGCGGCCTGCCCCTGAAGATAGGGCCATTGGATGTGTACGGGCTTGGCGGCGGCGTCTATCATCACATGACCCGGCCGGATTCGGGCGCCGGGTTGCCCCTTTGCTCGAATGTAGCCATACCTACTACAATCGGGTCGTCCATCAGCGGCATTACCTATACGCCGGATGCTTCCAAAGGATTGGGTTTCAAACTAACGGTCGTAATGGCGCTCGCCAATGAACGGGCATTCAATGCCAATGCCACTTTTGAAATCCTGTTCAACTCACAGGAAGCTGGCGGCGGCCTGAGCGATGCCTGGATCTATGGCAACGCCCGGATGATGGAAGACATGGACCTGCACGGCGTGCCGGGCATGAACGAGAATGGCCCGCCGCCCAATACCGCTGCGGTAAAAGCCAACATCGATCTGCACATGGATTTTAATGAAAAATACTTCCTGGGTAAAATGGACGTCTATCTGAACGTGGGCGGCGTGTTCCGGGGAGCAGGGCCTGACAACCTGATGGCTCATGCTGAAGTCAGCTTCAAACCAGGCGAATGGTATATCAAAGTCGGCGAACCCTGGTACGGCTCCGGTCCCGACAAGAGGGCCGGCATGGTCGTCGATCTGCCGGTCATCGGAACAATCAGTGACTTCAGGTCTTACCTTCAAATAGGGAAAAACCTCGACCCCATGCCGCCGCTGCCTGCGCACATTGCCGCTCTGACCGGGACAGCGCAGACCGGCAACTTCAGCGGGCAGTTGTCCAGTGCTGCCGGCGCTGCAGCGCTCAGCCAGCGAAGCGACTTCATCACCAACGGCGACGGTTTTCTTTTCGGCTCCGAGATCAACATCGGTTCGCATGATTTTAAGTTCCTGATCTTCAACGCCGCCCTCGCTGCTGAAATGGGCTTCGATATTTCCCTGCTCGACTACGGCTCCGGCGCTTCGTGTTCCAATACCGGCAACCAACTGGGCATCAATGGCTGGTATGCCAGCGGGCAGGCCTGGGCAGGGCTTGATCTGGGCATCGGCATCCGGGTGAAAGTGTTCGGGAAAACCAAGACTTTCGACATCTTCGACATGGCGGCTGCCGTGGCGCTGCAGGCAAAACTGCCGAACCCTTTCTGGATGCAGGGCGCAGCCGGGGCCGATTACAACCTGCTCAACGGGCTGGTGAAAGGCCACTGCGACTTCCAGTTCACCATCGGCGAACTGTGCCAGCTTACCGGGGCCAGCAACCCGTATGAAGACGTCGAGATCATTTCCATGACCACGCCGTCGGAGGGGCAGAAAGTAAGCTCGCAGCATAATCCGAAAGTGTCGTTCAATTTCCCGGTGGGCCAGCCCTTCAGTATGCCGGATTTCAACGGCAACAACTTCGAATACCACATCAAACTGGACGAGGCGAAGATCCTGTATTACAACTACAACGTGCCGCTGGAACTGGAATGGGCACAGGGCAGTAAGGAACTGACACTGAAGCCGAAGATTTACCTGCCGAGGAACGATACCTTCCAAATGATCATCAAAGTACACGTCGATAGCAACAGTGTGAACATTCACGAGGAAGAACGCATCGTAAACTTTACTACCAATGGCAGTTATCCCACTTATATTTTGCCTGCCAACGTGGCCGGCAGCTATCCCATCGACGGACAGTACAACTTTTACAAAAAAGAACTGACCGACCATAAAGGTTACATCCTGCTGAAAAAAGGACAACCTGACCTGTTTTTTGAAAACAACGGCTTCGATATGGCCGTGCGGTTCAGAAAAGCGGACGGAACCTGCGAAGCGGTGCCTGTTTCCTACGATGCGCTAAGTTTTAAAGTGATGTTCGATATACCGGTCAACTTCCTCGAAAACGGGTCGGTTTACCGGATGGAACTGGTGCGGATACCTTCGGCATCGAATGGCTATTCAACGAACTTCTGCGCTTCGTTGCCGCCCAGCCAGCCCGGCAATACGGCCCAGGCAGCTGCGGTTGGCTCCTCTCAGCAGATTGGAGTTTCTCACGCAGGCAGCAGCCATAGCAATAACAGCAGCCAGTCCGACCCACCAAATTGTCAAACTCTGCACACGATGACCTTTCGGGTGAGCGTGTACGACAAGTTTTATGATAAAATAGGCGCATGGGCCAGTTCCAAAACGGCAAAAACTACCTGGGGCTACAAAAACAACATCGAGCCGTTCGACCAATACGAACTGGGCCTGGTGCCCGGCAGACCTGCACTGATGGATGTAAGGGCAAAACTGAATACTTACGACACGCCCTGGTTCAACGAGAGTGCGATTCAGTACATGTACAACAACCTGGCGCCCTGCGAATCCGGCATCTGCCTCGAAAGCAACAGCCTTATCTACGGCTACCCTCCTGACCGGGCAGTCTTCTGGCGGCAGATTCCCGGCACTACCCAGGTGGGCATCAGCGGGAATCATTTTAGCGGTGCTTTGCCGGATTACAGCAGCCTGGAGCAAACGCTGAGATACGCCGTTACAGAGGAAATTGAATCGCATCATTCGAAATTCCGGAGTATGATCTACGACGTGATCACCGGCAGTACGATGGACGTCGCTACCTGGGTGGCCGATGCCACCGGGCAGAACGTGAGCAGCCTCACACTAAGCGACCTGTGGAACCAATATCCGCAGCAGTTCGCCAACCTTGCACCGCTGGAATACTTTACTTTCTATTTCAATTATTCGACGTTTCCCACGCCTGCCACGGGGCCTTATCCGGTGGTATTTAAATACCGGCCACCGGGCAAGGCGTTCGACACTTCGGTGAGGGAGGTGAGTTTGTATAAAAATTAAGTATCGAAGAAAAAATAAAATGGCCATATTATTTTTTTCACCGCTACTAAAGGGATCGGAGAGACTTGGTACCGCCGCCGGAAAAAAATACGGCGGCGGTGCAGAAGCCCGGTTTTAAAAATAGTTCCACCAAAATCACTATGTCCAAAGAAAAGTGGTTTGCGAAAATGTCCGGTTTTAAACAATTGAAAATCAGACTGTTTGCCTACCGGCCTACTTGCAAACTCGCCTACTCTGGGTATAAAACCATACTTTCATCATGAACCTACTGAAATACTTCTTCATAGCTGTATGCCTTACCACGCTTTGTGTGCCGGAGTCAACCGCTACGGGCGGCAACCCCGATAACCCGCTGCCCTGGGTGGCCATGAGGCCCTTTCCCCAATTTGCCATGCCGGAATTTGAATCAGCCTATGCCTACATCCCGGAAGGCGTGTTGCATCCCCTGCGGGTATTGGGGCTTTCCACCGGCTGCACCAACTGGAAGACCCACAACCACTCGGGCCTGAAACCCGACGGCATTCCTGACCCAGCACTGGAACAGTCCGTGTGCGCCCTGATCGACTCCCTGCCTTCCACTTTTCGGAGCGCTTTCCTGACACTGGACTACTGCATGTATCCGCTACTGACCTTTATCGACCAGGGAAAGGCCCACGATAAAGCATTTGAATGTATGGTGGACAAAGTGAAAAATGAATACAATGCTACGTATTACCTGCTGATCGGTAAACAGATCAACCCGGCGGACGCTTCGGTGGAGTTCCGGGTAGCACTTGAGCTGCCACGCAGCGGGGCGTTTTCCAACATGAACACGACGCTGGAAAATGGATTTCGGCAAAAAGTGTTGGAAGCCATTACCAACAAATATACTACCCTTCAGGATCTGACGGACCTTCCGGAAGCGGAAAAGGCGGGGATCGATGAGTTGGCGAGGTTGATTGGGTTGTTTTTGGATGGTGGGTTTAATGGGACACTAAATGAAGATCTGTTAAAATTAAATGGTTTTAGGGTGCTTCCACCAAACGCAAATCCAAATTACAACACTCAATTTAAAAATACTACTGATACGGCTTTTATTACTGATAAAGTTAAAGACTTTGCTCGAATAAAGTCCTATGATCCTATTACTGAGGAATTCGAGTTTATGGCATCAAATGCTGTGACTGCTTTGAACGAATTTAGTTCCGTTTACCCACTAAGTTGCGTGTCTATATTTACTGACAACTCGAATTATACAACAGGTATTTCCAACGACTTTGAGGAAGCCAACGATCTTTTTGATAGCCAGCAACAAAACTTAATTTTATGGCTGCATTTTCTGACATCTGGAGACACTTTGGCTCCAACGAAAGTTTACTATAAATACAAGATAAATGTCAGCGATATCCAGGCAGAAAATATCGTTAACCAGGAACACCAAAACTTCAGTATCTCCACAGGATCCGCAGCCAAGCCTTCCGGTCAAAACGCCGTTGAAAAGTCAATGGCGTCCTGTGATATTGATTTAACATGGAGAGCTTATGATTGCCTTCTGTACAATCCAGATGTAGCAGGATCAGGTTTGCCAATTGAAAGTTTTATGATTTTACCCACATATCCACCATCGCCATATTTATTGGTGGGCAATAGTGAAAAGCTGGAAATGAAAAGTTACATTGGAGGAGTATCTTGTGGCGTATTGGATGGATTAATAGAGACAATAGTTTTTGTATATGATTTGGGAACAGGATTAGAAAAAGCACTGGATCACGTTTTTGGCACTCCCCAATGGTTTTTTGATACATTTTTAAAAATCAGAAAACAAGGAGCTTTCTTCAAAACAATCAAGGCAAAATTTGAAGAAGATGTCGATTACTGGTGGAGTGTTGTTGATTCGATTTTAACCTTCATCAACTTCCTGACAAATGATCCACTCGGTATTCTAAAATCAATGGTTGATGAATTTCTTTCCTGGATTGAAGGGGCTTTATTTTTACAAGGCATTAAAGAAGCTGGCTACACACATGGGAAATTAATTTTTGATGCAATATTGACATTCCTAACTGGTGGCACTTCTAATGTCGCTAAATTTTCAAAAAAATTATTGAAAAATGTTATAGAAGCATTTACCGACTCGGGTGGCGCAAAAATAAGGGGTTTGCTTAAGAATGTGCGATCATCAATGAATGGAGTTGAAGCAATCGTTTGCGACCTGGGGCAATGCTTTACTAAATCAACAAGCGTTTTAACAGCATCGGGCTTACATAGCATTTATGAGATTAAGCCAAGTTATGATATGATTATAGAGAGTCAAACACTAATTCAATCATTTCGTAAGTAATATTATGGTCTACTCAAAACTAAAAACCATGAAAAGTTTATACAGAATGACCCTTTTGATATTTTTGTTTGCATTTTCCTTAATTCCTTTTTATGGAATTAGTCAGGAAATAGCCGCTCTGGATTTGGAATCTACAAATGGGAGCGCAAGAATTGAATCGGATGCGAATGCCATTGAAGAATGGGTTGGCCCTCCTGTATCAATTTCGCAATATGATGAAACTCAGATTGACGCACAAAGGAAGATAAATCTGCAATTTGCCCGTGAATTTGTTCTTTCCTATACGCATTTTCCGGACAGTCTTCAGTTCGCAAACAACAATTATGATCTTCCAATAAGCGAAAGGACCATTGACAATGAAGACATTACCCCCTTTACCTGGAAGTGGGTGACGGTGGAGATGAATGAACCCAATGGAAAACTAACCGCCCATTTACGCAGACCGCTTTGGTGGATAAAAGAAAACGAGGCTGGAAAAGTTGGTAATCTTGCTTTCATTTCAATTCCTGAAATGGCTGTGGAAGGAATGGCGCTGGTTACTGAAATTCATCCGAGCTACATTGACACAAGAGTATCCGTCTTTGAAGCAGCAGAGCCTTACGCCTATCGCCCAATCACCGGATGGTTCGAGCGAACGGCAAATGAAACCTGGGACTACATTTTTTCAAATGGTGATACAATCAGTTGCACCCCCAATCATCCTTTTTATGCCGAAGACCACAAATCCTATCTTCCGATTGGAGATTTCGCCATAGGCGAAAGGGTAAAATTAAAGTCGGGAGAAACGGCCTCACTTATAGCAAAACTGCAACGGGCAGTTGGTTCCGAGCGGGTCTTTAATATCGAAGCCTGGAGAGGGCATAATTACTTTGTTGGGGAAGAAGGCATTTTGGTTCATAACTATTGCCTTTTGACTTTCCTAGCAAAGTCGCTTCAGGAAAAAAAGGATTTCATCAAGAAAATTTGGAAAGATGGCTACCCCGCTTTATTTAAAAGGGGAACATTTGCTGAAAAACTTATTCAGGAGAAAAAGCTTGCAGGATATAACCATACTGGAGATATTATGCATAACTTTGAAGCGATCGACAGTTTTAAGCCTAAAACACCATGGACATTTGTTGATAATGGTGTTAGTGAAATAGTTCAATGTTCTGAAGCAATAAGTATTAAAAGCACGACTGTCACAGAACTACAATCTTGGCGAAATACAAATGGAAGCCATCTTAACAAATTACGTGACAACATGGGAGGAAGCGGAATTGGATTTGCTGGAAAGAAGAAGAGAATTGTATATGATAAGGCCAAAATCATTATTGCTGTTCCCAAAGAAAATCTAACTAAAGTCAAAAATTGGCTTACTACGCTTAAAACAGATTATCCAACTCTCGATTTTGAAGTTCTCAACCTGGAGAGTCTATTATAAATTTGAAATCAATGAAAGACTATAAGCTGATATCGAAGGCAAATACCATAAAGGAAATAAAAAATGAACGGGCTACCATTGATTTAATACTTAAACCTATTTCAAGAGAAAAATGGGTTAAATATATTAATAGCCAACCGGATCTCTTCTGGTATGTTGACTCACCTTTAGGTCAACTACATAAGAATCACCCAGAGAGTCCACTCGATCCAAACCTCTATTATGCAATCGCTTATTATGATTATGACAAAAAGAAAGAGCATAGCGATACTGAAATCAGATTTCCACTGCATTCCCAATATATTACCTTTAAGTTTCCACGTACAACTGTGCAGAGATTAGAAATGATGTGGAGAATGGCAGAAGCATTAGATTGTTATTTGACAGCTGGCTTCAGAAATACAGTTATCACACCAACAAAATTTGAGAAACTAAAGGATAAGTACTCACTTAATAAAAGGGGGAAAAAAGAATAGATTAATTAGTTTTCAGGTTTCAAGCTAACTGCTCGAAGAATGTATTTTAGATGCTCGCATTGAAAGTTGATAAAGGCTGATACGGCAAAATTATATCAACCTTTTTCCACCCTTATAAACTTTTAATGCGTTTGCCTGTAAAAAAATCATCCCTTATGAAGAATTTGAAAAGTTAATAGAGAGGTATACGCCGAAAAAGAGGCGTACTGATAAGGGTTCGTAAATATTATGAAAGGGATTGTGTTGATAAAATTCCATAAACTTATAAGTTCTTTGAAATAATCAAAAAACCGCTAAAGAAAACCCCACCAAAGACTATGATATTCGCCCCATAACAGGTATTTTCGCCCATGAGTCCAATAACGTTTGGACCCTGCGATTTGAAAACGGGGACAGCCTCGGCGTTACTTTCAACCACCCCATCTGGTCCGCTACGCACCGGGACTGGCGGCTGGCCGGAGAACTGGAACCCGGCGAGCGGCTCCTCGCCAAAAACGGCGAGGTCGTGCTGGCTTCAAAAGAGAAGCTGCCCGGTACGCATAGGGTCTATAACCTGGAGGTAAGGGAGTTGCATAATTTTTTGGTGGGGAAGGAAGGGGTTGTGGTGCATAATAGTTGTTGGAAAACCTACATTGATTCTTTTTTTCCTAAATGGACGAAGAAAGCAGACCCAGATAATAATTGGGTAGACTATATAGTAGAAAGTAACCTTGGATCACTGAAAGAAAGGCAACAACTAAGCAGGCTTGGTCAACATAACCAAGAAAGAATGACCATTCTTACAAAGGATAAGACCAATCAAGATTTTCCGGGAATTGATGCACTTTCAGATAGCGGCAGACCCATCTCGTTAAAGGAAGTTACTTCATCGAATATTAATACATTAGAGACAAGGATTGGAGAAATTGGTCTGAAAGCAAAAAATGCTCAGAATAACTCTTTACCACAGTTGGTGGATATAGACGGGATGGTTACGGCGAATAACTTCACGTTAGCCCAGATTAAAACATCAATAGACCAAGTTAGAAGCAATGTACCAGAAATGTCTATTGTAAAGAAGATATTTATAGAAGGGTCGGATGGTTCAGTCTGGTATTAAGAATTTAAATGGAAAATTTTATGGGTTTTACTGTAATTTTTTTGAAATAAAAATATGTAAAAACCCATAAACTATGTTGTAATTCGAAAATTTATAATTCTTCTAAAACAGAATTACTAAAATGATAAATAATTCGCAACTTTATCATAGGAAAAAAGAATTGTTTTATTGTACTTTTGAATTTAACAATCCTATTGACAATGTCCTTTTGTTAAAATTTCTTATTCTTATTGACAGATACTATCCAGATTTTAGAATAAGTGAACAATATGATGCGTCAAAATTAATATGGAATGATTTTGCGTTGGATATTGATTTCAAGGATGAAGATAAATTTGAACAATATTATTATTTTAATGCACCTTTCTATATTCAAAAAGGTAATAATATAAATATATCTTACATTGATGATGGATTTAAATTTTACTTTGTTAAGAATAAGAATAATGAGCTAAATGAGTTGCATTTTGATTTATATGCAGATGTTTTTACGAACATAGTTTATTTGCCAACCAAGAAAGGATTTAATGGAGTAGCACAGGAGACAGCTGCATCTAAAAATAGAAAAATACTTTCTGAATGTTTAAAAGCAATTGAATTTTTTCTTGCAGGTGAAATATCTGAATATATAACAGATTATCACTTAACACCAGAATCCATATATAAATATGGCATTAAAGAGAATGCTGTACGATTAAACGACCTGACGCATTAATGTCTGTCCGAAAAAGTTTGGACGCTGCGATTTGACAATGGGGACAGCCTTGGCGTTACCTTCAACCACCCCATCTATTCCGCTACGCACCGGGACTGGCGGCTGGCCGGAGAACTGGAACCCGGCGAGCGGCTCCTCGCTAAAAACGGCGAAGTCTTGCTGGCTTCAAAAGAGAAGCTGTCCGGTACGCATACGGTGTATAACCTGGAGGTGAGGGAGTTGCATAATTTTTTGGTGGGGAAGGAAGGGGTGGTGGTGCATAATAATTATTCCCAAATATTAAATAATTTTTTAAGTCTATCACTCCAGGATAAATTGAAGATGATTGATAATTGGTGGAATGAGATTTATCCTGAAATATTCAATGCCAGAAAATGGATGGAAGAGTTGATGGGGTACTATTACTTCAAAAAGAGTCACGGTTGGAAAGGCACTTCGGATCTTGCTCAGAATTTTAAAGCTATTGATTTTTACAAACCAGATGCAAGCGTAAGAGTAGCAGCAAGTATGAAGACTACCACTGTAAATGATGTTGGAAATTGGATATCACAAAACAGCAACCACTTAACAGATTTAGTTAATGGAAAAAATTCAGGACAATTTATTTGGGGAAATAATACTGTGCTTGCTGATAAAGTCGAATTGCATATTTTTATGCCCAAAGAAAATTATTCTATCTCATTAGCACAAACTTGGAAACAAGCTATTGAAGCGCAGGCTCCAGGAGTTGATGTATTTATTTCAAAACTTGAAAATCATATTTACTAATGGCATACAGACCCTTTCGAATCGCAAAAAGCAAGATTAAGGGAGTGGGAAAAGTGGAAGAAAAAATTAATAAAGACGATTGGATAGAAATTGTAGAAAATGATCCGGATCTGACTTGGGTAGACGATTCTAATCATAGGCGACAATTATTCAAAGAAAATAAAACATTGAAAAGAATTTTATATGCGTATTATGAGTTCGATGAAAAAAAAGATTATGGAAATGTTCTTCTGAAATTTTCAGAAGAAATGGGATTTATTATGATTGACCAAACAAAGACAACTTTAAGTAGGCTCGAAAAGTATTTTGAAATAGCTAATAAGCTCGACGCTCTTTTACTACAAGGAAATACAAAAGTGATTGACGAAAAGTACGTTGAAAGTTATAAAAAGGAAAAAAAAGCATAATTCACTTGCTATATTAATTCTTTAGTTGTCAGTCCAATAACGTTTGGACGCTGCGATTTGACAATGGGGACAGCCTCGGCGTTACCTTCAATCACCCCATCTATTCCGCTACCCACCAGACCTGGCGGCTGGCCGGAGAACTGGAACCCGGCGAGCGACTCCTCGCTAAAAACGGCGAGGTCGTGCTGGCTTCAAAAGAGAAGCTGCCCGGTACGCATACGGTGTATAATCTGGAGGTGAGGGAGTTGCATAATTTTTTGGTGGGGAATGCGGGGGTGGTGGTGCATAATAGTTGCAATTGGATGTGGAATACTATACGTTCGTATGGAGGCAGCATCCAAGAAACATGTTTTCAACACATAAAGCGCTTGCATTTATCTGGTTCGGGTTTAAATAAAAGTCATTTTGGAAGTCACATAAATAGTTCTAATTTGGAAGACGTTTTGGCGAGGGCAATGACAGATTATGCAGGTAATAATTCCAATATGAAATTCATCGAAAATGGATATTCACAAGGAAAACATTGGATAATAATTGATATGAGTCCTCATACAGATTTGTTAGACGGGATTGGTAATATTGGTAAATACATAAGTCAAAGCGGTGCAACTCAATTGGATGTGAAGCATATTCTTGTTACTATTGATGATGATTTAAATATGATTAATGCTTTTCCTACAAATAAAGTTTTATCCGATTTTCCATGATTGATTATAGTAAAATACCAATTCAAGAACTTAATTTCAGAAATAATAATTCTGTTTTCAACTATGAGATCGGGATTGAAACTATCTATAACAAAAATGTCATTTGGCAAAAAATTAAAAAGTCAAAATCATACGAAGATTTGCAGCTTTTGGATAATGGTACATTGATAATTTCGCAAAATATATTTGGTGGTCAATCAATGATATCAAAATTCACTTGTGGTTTAAATTTTTGTTATCAATTATCAAAATTTTTTTCAAATCTAAGAAGTTTTGATGACGATTTTCACGTTACCCTTGGTTCGGATGATTATTATTCGGGTTGGGATTATGATTTTAACCTTAAAGTTGAGTCAAAAAAGGGGGCATTAAAATTAGTTAAGGATTATGATTTTAAAGTTGAAATAGAATTTGATAAAAAGTCTTTTTTGTTGAATTACTTCGAATTTTCAAACAGAATAATGAAGTTGTTTTTATTTCTGTATCCTGAAATTATGACTCATACTCATTGTCGAGAATTGGAAAGTAACTCAGCTGCATTGATGAGATTATTAGGCCAGTACGAGTAGAGGTGTTTTTTATTAAACATTAAATGTTGATAAGCTATGTTGAAAAATACATGCTTCATAATAGTACTTTTATTCTCAACCCAAATCATGGCCCAAAAAATCCGTGTCAAAAAAGACATTGTTCATGTGGATGATGTGGCTTTGTACCGCTTTGTGCGCCTCGACACCGGCAGCGTTTTTACGGATATGCAGGGCGATACGCTGGTGCGGTTCAACTGGGGCCGGGTGAGTTTCGAAAAAACGGACTACGAGTTCGGGGTCAAATATTTCACCTACGGAACGGTCAGCTTCAAAGGAAGCGATGAAACGGTGGACTATAAAACCAATATGGCCAAACACGGCATGGCGGAAGACCTCGTCAAGTCCGGCGTGCTGAAGAGCGGAAGCCTCGACCCGGAGGCCATTTCCAGGCTTCGGGACATGGTCTATTCCAGGGTCCGGCTGAAATCGGACTACGAAAAGGCCATCGCCAACCGGGCCGTACTGAACCAAAATCCCGGTTATGCGGGCTACATCAAGGGGTTCGTCCGCCGGGATCCCGACGGAACCATGTCGGCTACGGCGAACGGGGCCATCGTAGTCAGCACGCTGCAAAAGGCAGAGGTGATCGGTCACTGGCAACGGCGGCCGGTGGGCCGGAGCGTGGAATATACCGTCTATACGAAGAATAAAGCGGTGGTGGCTTCCATCAACCACGAGACTACCACGGGCATCGTGAAGGTGAGAACACGCTTCGATGAAGGCGAGCGGGAGTATTATCACCGGGGCGCTTTCGACCAGGCAGCTCTCGTGGAGGCGGTGACGTGGCTGACGGATAATGGGTATTTGTGAGTGTTTGAGTATTTGTGTGTTTGAGTGTTTTTGTATATCCTGCCTGAGGGCAGACGGGCGTGTTTTCAGCCCGGCGTTTAGAAAGTGAATTACGATTTTTTAACCTGAAAAATAACATTTTATGAAATTGAAACTACTTTATGTGCTTGCAGCTTTTCCGCTGCTTATTGTGAGTTGCAACAAAGATGGTGACAGTGGTACCGACCTCACCATTCAGGCAAAGGGAACCTACAATGGGACCTACAAGGAATCGACGAATGGAAGTTCGGTCAGTACGGATGAAGTTCTTACTGTTGTTACCCGGCAGTCGGATACCGAAATCAAGGTCAATATTAACGTTATACCTGGGTTTGCAGTTATTTCCTTTACGGGCGAAATGACGGGTGAAACGAGCTTTACGGTACCTCAATTCACTTTTGGCGATGGCGACCTGAAAGGTTTGGGGACGCTGGAAAATGATAATACCCTCAAAATACAACTTGACAAAGTAGATAACGCAGGCGATAAAATAACATTCGAGGGGGACCGGCAATAGCCGTTACGCCCCGCAACTTCCCAACACTTTTTTTATAAATACCCGGAGGAAAGTGATTTACGGGCCATGTTTCGCTCAAAGCTTTGATTTTATTAAGGCTTGCGAACGTGGCTATGCACACACCACTTTTCTTTGGGTAAAACACCAATTTTTCTAAACTTAAACGAAAGAATATGAAACAATGCTTTACCATTTTCGTCTTGTGCCTGTTTTATACAGTTTCCAGGGCACAACTTCCAGAACTTGTTAAAGATATCAACTCCGGATTTTCTTCTTCGATAGTCACAACCACTATGCTCAATAGTTTCGCCGGATTTAACGGCAAAGTTTACTTCAGGGCCAACGGTGGAGAAGGAATGGAACTTTGGGTTACAGATGGAACAGAAGCCGGTACTGTCCTTGTCAAGGATATCCGGCCGGGCTCTTCCGGTTCCGACCCTCAGAATTTTCATGTGGGTAACGGCTACCTGTTTTTTACGGCGAATGACGGAACAAATGGCAAGGAACTCTGGCGAACTGACGGAACGGAAAACGGCACTGTGATGGTGAAAGACATACAGCCCGGCAGTGCAGACGGCATTCCCAACTCTACCACCCCCAACTCCGTCAATGAATTTTACGTGTGGAATGATGTGCTGTATTTCACCGCCAACGATGGTGTAGCAGGCAACGAGCTGTGGCGCAGCGACGGTACGGATGCCGGGACATATTTGCTTAAAGACCTGAATCCGTTCGGAGGTCTTGGCAGCGCCAACTTTCCCGCTTATTTTACCGAATACAACGGAAAACTTTATTTCTCCGCCCCCGATGTTGACCAGGATCATGGCAAGGAACTCTGGGTGACAGACGGCACGCCGGAAGGCACGATGGAAGTCAAGGACATTCAGGCCGGGTTTATTTCAAGTTTCCCAAGAGATTTGATCGTTTGCAATGGGTACCTGTTGTTCATCGCCGACGGGGGATTCAACCAGGGTGGTCTGGAACTATGGCGCAGCGACGGTACCCCTGACGGTACCGTAAGGGTAAAAGACATTAATGCTAATGGCAGCGGGTTGAATACGATGCCTGACGCTCCGGAACGGCGTTTGGTCAGGATGGGGGATGTAATCTATTTTTCAGCGGACGATGGCGTTAATGGCCGGGAGCTTTGGCGGAGCGACGGCACAGAGGCCGGCACTTATATGGTCAAAGATGCTTCGCAGGCTTCGCCGGGATATGCGCCGCAAAATCTCACCGTCAACGGAAACATGCTTTTTTACAGATACAATGACGGCGAACATGGTTTGGAACTATGGCGCAGCGACGGTACCGAACAAGGTACGGTAATGGTGAAAGATATCGTGCCGGGAAGTAACGGCTCCATGGGTTTAGCTTCCTCTGTTTTTGCTTTTAACGGAGTTGTATTTTTTAATGCGGATGATGGCACATCCGGCAATGAATTCTGGCAGTCAAATGGCACGGAAGCCGGAACGGTACTGGTGGCCGACCTGAACGATGGAAGTTCCAATTCATTTCCAATCGGTTTCACCGGTTATCAGGATTACCTGCTTTTCATTGCAACAACGGACGATCTGGGAAGGGAGCTATGGAAGTATTACGTGGAGTTTACCGAGCCGCTTGCCTTGTCTATACAGCAGGTTTCCGCCATTCAGTGTTTTGGCGGTACGGACGGTGCTTTGTCGGTGGCTGTAACAGGAGGCGAAGAACCTTACCAATTCGATTGGACGCCTGCTTCGGCAATGGGGCAAAATCCTTCAAATCTGCCTGCCGGCAACTATACCGTCACCGTAACCGATACCAACGGGAATACACTGGTGGCAAGTTATGAAATAACCCAGCCGGAACAATTATCGGCCACTACGCAATCAACGCCGGCTACGGGCAGCCAATCCGACGGTACGGCCACCGTTGTGGCCAATGGAGGAACTCCTCCCTATGCGTACCTGTGGAGCGACATGGCCGGTTCTTCAACGGCCATGATAGAAGGAGTCCCGGCGGGCGATTACTCTGTAACCATTACGGATCAAAACGGCTGCACCATTACTATGATGGTGACGGTGGACATGGAAACGAGTACAAAGGATTTGATTGAGGATAATATTCAAGTTATTCATGCTGTCCAACAGAGCAGTTTTTTGGTTCTTTATGATTTTTAGTGGGTAGATTGACTATAGCCTTTTAGCTTTGACTCCAAAAAACGATGAATAGTAAGCAGCTTTTTGAAATCGCACTTGGGGATATTCGTCCCTGGGAAATCAAACATATCGAATTCAAAC
>JASBVF010000010.1 GCA_030147525.1 Bacteroidota bacterium | reverse complement strand
GCCGGGTAGATAACCCGGCCTCTCCGGGGATCTAGGTAGTTTGCCCTAGCCCGTTTCACCTTAAAATAGAGGATAAGCGAACCTTATCAACTTTCAATGCGGCCATCTTTAAGCAAAAACCAGGTAATCAATCCTCGCCAGGTTTCCCGTCAAACACCACCACTCCTCGCCGTCATTCTCCGACAGGTACAAATTCCCCGTCGTCGTGCCGAACGCCAGCGTTTTACCCTGCCTTGCCAGCGAGTGCCGGAACACGATGTCGAAGCAAAACTGCTGGGGCAGGCCGTTGCGAAGCGCCTGCCAGGTCTGCCCCCCGTCGTCCGTCCGGCAGACGACCAGGGCGAGGTTGGGCGCCACCCGTTCTTCGTCGCTCGTAGCTGGAATAACCCAGGCCCGGAGCGGGTTTTCGGGATCAATCGCCAGACCGAAGCCGTAGTCGGCCAGGCCGGTTTGATCGGTCACGTTGTCCCAATCTTCGCCGCCGTTCGTGCTGCGGAAAATGCCACAGTGGTTTTGCTGCCAAAGCACGTCGGGATTGGCGGCGCAGGCCAGCAACAAGTGAGGGTCGTGGCCCACTTCCACGTCGGGGTTGGGCAGGTAGGCAGCGATGAGACCCCGGTTTTTCGGTTCCCAGGTCTGGCCGCCGTCTCTCGTTTCAAACACACCGGCACAACTCACAGCGATGTACACGTGGCGACTGTCCCGTGGATCGACGACGATGGAATGGATGAACGGTTCGTCCCGTCCTGCCCCAAACCACTGCTGCCCGTCGATGCGGCTGGGGTGGTTCCAGAGTCCCTCGACAAGGTGGAAATTTTGACCGTTGTCATCGCTGTAAAACAACCCGCCCGGCTCCGTACCCAGCCATAGTCCTCCGGGGCGATCAGGCCCGGCGTGGTGCATGCACCAGATTTTTTTCAAAACAGCCCGCTTACCGGGCCGGTACTCGGCATCGTCGGGATAGCAGGGCATGTCCACGACGCCCCAGGTTTCACCTTCGTTTTTTGAAAAATGAAGTTTTTGCCCCCAGTGCCGGTGCGTCAGTCCGGCCCACCAGGTATTGTCCCGCTCGTCCACATACACCATCGACACGGGCATGCCCCGGAAATGAACTTTTTCGACTGCCCAGCCGGATTCGTTTTTTTCGAAAACAACCAGCCCTTTGGCCGTTCCCACCAGTATTTTTTGATTTTTCATGAAATATTTTGTTCAAAAACCGCCGCCGGGTGATAAGAAAATTCCGTTCATCCCCTTTTTAAGGTGAAATGAGCAAACGCAAGAAGCAGCGCTCTCGGAGTGGCCGGGTTATTTACCCGGCTATGCCTCAAGGACAACGCCGGGTAGATAACCCGGCCACCCCGAGCGTCGAAAGAAATGGCACAAACTCATTTCATTTTAAAAGTGGATTAACGGAAAATTACCCGTTTGAAATGCGAATGCCTATTTTAGCTGCACTGCAAAACAACGAAAAATGAAAGATCAGTTAAGCACAATTTCCCGGTGGATGGGCGCCAACCATCCCTTCGCCATCGCTACTGTCATCCAAACCTGGGGTTCCTCGCCCCGTCCCGTTGGCTCCACGATGGTCATTTCAAAAGACATGGAAATGGCCGGCTCCGTCAGTGGCGGCTGCGTGGAAGGAGCCGTCGTGAAGGCTGCCCTACCGCTCATCGAAAACGGCACAGCTCAACGCCTGGCTTACGGCGTCACAGACGAAGACGCCTGGGAAGTCGGCCTGAGTTGCGGCGGCAAAATGCAGGTCTTCGCCGAGCGCTTCCTCGCCTTCGACGAGCGCCCGGAAGAGCGTCTGGCCTGGCAACAGTTGAGCGACTGCCTTCAAAACGACCGGCCCTGCGTGCTGCTCACCCGCCTCCAGGACGGAGAGGGTTGGCACTCGGTCGTCACTCCCGACGGCACGGCTTTCGGCGAACGCACGCCCGACGGACTGGTTCAGGAGGCGCTGCGAGCATACCGGGAAAGAAAAACGCAGGTCGTGGAGTACCTGGACGTCAGCTACTTTGCGCAAGTCTTCCCACGTCGCAGCCAGATGCTCATCATCGGGGCGGCGCACATCACGGTGGATTTGGTGCAGCTGGCTAACATGTATGATTTTGAAACGATCGTGATTGACCCACGGGGCATTTTTTCGGGCAAAACGCAGTTCACCTTTCCACCTGACCGAATTTTTGAAAAATACCCGACGGAGGTGTTGCCGAATTTTACGCTCGACGCCTACACCTATGCAGTCGTCCTCTCCCACGATCCGAAAATTGATGACAATGCCCTGCACATTCTGCTGCGCTCTGAGGTGGGTTACGTCGGTGCGCTGGGCAGCAAAAAAACACAGGCAAAGCGTATCGCTCGCCTGCAAAATGCCGGATTTTCAGAAGAGGAAATTGCCAGGATTCACGCCCCCATCGGTGTGGACATCCATGCGAAGACGCCGAAGGAAATTGCGTTGAGCATCATTGGCGAGATCATTAAAGTAAAGAATGCTTTCTTGTAGTTTTTCTCCCGCAGATCTCGCAGATTTTCGCAGATATTTTGTCGAATTGAATCTGCGAAAATCTGCGGAATCTGCGGGAGAAACCCCTCACGGATGTGCCGCCACCCAAACCTCTCCATCTTCAAAAATCTCCTTTTTCCAGATTGGCACCGTCTCCTTCAGCGTGTCGATGCAGTATTCGCAGGCTTCGAATGCCGCCTTGCGGTGCGGCGTCGCCACGGCGATGACGACAGCTATTTCGCCAATATCCAGAGAGCCGGTGCGGTGGTGGATGGAGATTTTTTCACAATTCCAGCGGACTTGGGCCTGCTCCGCAATTTTCTTCATTTCGGAAATAGCCATCGGTTCGTAGGCCTCGAATTCCAGCCGTACGACAGGCTTGCCCTTCGTATTGTTCCGCACCGTACCGATGAAAACGACGGAACCGCCGACGCTATCGGAAGCCGTGAAATCGATGCACTCCTGAGGTATAAGTGCAGTATTTTTAAGTTGAATATCAATCATAAACTGCTGCTTTTCAACCAATTCACTAATTTACCAATTCACCAGTTTTCACCCCCCGCTAACCGGCGGAATGATCACCACTTCATCTTTTTCACTCAACATAAAATCATCCGGCCGGTACTCCGTATTCACAGCGATGGCCAGGGAGCGAAGCTTTTCAAAATCGGGAAACCGCTCGGTCAGCATGGCTTTCAGGTTGCCGACGGTGGCGCCGTCAGGTATTTCGACCTGAAGGGTCTGGCCACGGATGATGTCTTTGGCGATGCCGAAAGCGAGGATGTCAATTTTCATTTTCCACTGTTTGTTTTTCCAAGAATAGGGTCATTTCCTCCCAACTCAAAGTCGCACATTTCAACCGCCCGGGAAAATCCCTGGTTGCCGAGAATGCCATGAATTCCTCTGCCATTTCCACCGGCTCCTGCGAGTCAGGGTTTGTCATTTTTAAAAACGACCGGCACAACTCCTGCGCTTTTTCAACCGGCTGATTTTCAAGATTTTTCACCAAAACGGAAGTCGAAGCTTTTGAAATGGCGCAGCCGTAGCCATGAAAACAGGCCTCCGTGACGACGCCGTTTTTCACTTCCAGAAACACCTGGAAGCGGTCGCCGCAAAGCGGGTTGTAAGCTTCCAGCACATGCCCGGCGTCCTCTTTTTTTTCAAAATGAAACGGGCGGGCGTTGTGCTCCAGAATCACGGTTTTGTAAAGTGCTTTCAGTTGTTCGTTCATGCAAAAAATCGTTGAATGTCTTTCAGCGCTTCCGCCAACCGCAGCGCCTCTTCCGCTGTGTTGTAAATCGAAAACGATGCCCTCGTCGTACCCGGCAGTCCGTAAAAATCCATCAGCGGCTGGGTGCAATGGTTTCCGGCCCTGACGGCAATGTTTTCGGACCCGAGGAACGTCGCCACGTCGTGCGGGTGGACGTTTCCGAGGGTGAATGACACGATGGCGCTTTTGTTTTGGGCGGTGCCAATGATTTTCAGCCCGTCGATCTGCCGCAGGGCATCGGTGGCCGTTTCGGTCAGGTTTTTCAGGTGGGCCAGGATGTCATTTTTATCAAATTTCATCAAAAAATCGATGGCAGCGCCGAGGCCGATCACCCCGGCGATGTTGGTAGTACCTGCCTCGAATCGTTGCGGCACTGCTGCAAAAGTAGTCGTTTCAAAACTCACCGAGTTGATCATGTCCCCTCCGAAAGTGACGGGCTCCATATTTTCGAGGTGTTCCGGCTTGCCGTAGAGGATACCCGTGCCCGTCGGTCCGAAAATTTTATGCCCGGAAAAAACGAAAAAATCCACGTCCAGCGCCTGCACGTCCAACGGGTAGTGAGCCACGCTCTGGGCGCCGTCGAGCAGGACGGGGATGTCTCGGCTGTGTGCCATTTCGATCATTTCCTCCACCGGATTGATGGTGCCGAGCGTATTGGAAACGTGAACGAGGGCCACCATTTTCGTGCGTTCGGAGAGCATTTTTTTAAAAACAGCCAGGTCGATTTCACCTGCCTCGCTGACCGGGATGACCCGCAGTTTTGCCCCCTGCATTTTACAAACCTGCTGCCAGGGAATGAGGTTGGCGTGGTGTTCCATCGCCGAGATGACGACCTCGTCGCCCGGCTGCAAACGCCCGGCGAGGAAGGACTGCGCCACCAAATTGATGCCTTCGGTCGTGCCGCTGGTGTAAACGATGGATTCGGGCCGCTCAGCTCCGATGAAACTGGCTACTGTGCGGCGTACCTGCTCATATTTTTGGGAAGCATTGGCTGCCAGTTCGTAGATACCCCGGTGGATATTGGCGTTTTCTTTTTGGTAAAAATCGCTGGTGGCACGGATGACAGCCTCCGGTTTTTGGGTGGTTGCCGCATTGTCGAGGTAGATCAGCTCCGGGTGGTGGGAGAAGATGGGGAATTCAGATCGTATTTTAACCGGGTCGAACATGCGGCATTTATTATTTCGATTACCTTACTGCAACATCATTCCGAAAGAATGGTTATTTTTATCAAAAATTTTAAAGATGGAAACGCTGGTTAAATTACCACAAAGATGGAATGAACGATGGGATTTGGATGAAGAAATCCGGTATTCCGCCACCTTCGAGGAATTCTGGGAAACGATGGCGGAATGTGATTACAAAGTTGAATACCACAATGGCCAAATAGTTTCTTTTATGAGCTACGCAACTGACCCACACGAACTGCTTGTCGGAAAAATTCTCGGTATTTTTTACCAATTATTTGATGAGCATTCTAACCATTTCATCTACCCCAGCAACCGCCCCGTCATCACGCCCGGCCAGAATGTTTACAACCCCGACGCCAGCATGGTCATCGGAAAAACCAAGTTTTTCCAGTATGCCCGAGGAAGAAATGCCATGACCAACCCGTCGCTCATCGTTGAAGTTCTCTCCAAATCAACCAAAGAGTACGACCTGAATGAAAAATTACCGGTTTACAAGCAAATCCCCAGCGTGCAGCAAATCCTCTACATCGATTCGCTCCGTATGCATGTTTCCTCCTGGCTGCGCACCGAAGTTGAAAACCAGTGGCTCAACAAGGATTTTTTCAATGAAAATGAAATTTTCTCCGTCCTGGGTGCTGAGATTTCGATGAAAGACCTCTACCGGAAAGTCACTTTTGAACAATCAGCGTAACGCCCCCTTCGCTTTTTCAAAAAGCACCCAATCCGCCCTTACAATCTGCCTGTCCGGCAGTTGTTCATTGTTAAAAACAAAATAGACATCGTGCCGGCCACCGGTCGCTTCGAGGTTGATCACAACGGAACCAACCTTACCCTGTACCGCCACCCGGCCGGCTACCTTCCCGGAAGGCGATCCCAGCCGCACTTCAATTTCGCTGCCTTTCAATACTTCAGCACCTTCGGGAAAACCGACTCTTACACTGCCGATACCCGTCAGGTCAATCCTGTTGAAGCCAAAATAGCGACCACTGAAAAGGTCCGTAACAGCCGAGTTCCCGGCTGCGTCAGCTTTGGAACGCCTGACACCCTTTGCAGCAAAATCGTAACGCTCCGCTTCCATCTTCGGGTAGCGAAGCATCACCGTTTCACGGGCGTACAACGAGCCGGAGCCGTTGTTTCCCTCATCCCGGTAACTGGCCTGGAAGACGTAAACGCCTTTTTCCGTTCTTCCGATGTGATCTTTGGGTGAAAACCGGCCAGCATACGGCACGGTGTTTTCGCCCGCCGGTTCGCCCGCCAGTGAAAGTATCCAGCGAACGATTTGTTCCGCATCGCTTTTCGACAGATCAGGGTGGGCACTCATCGCAGTCTCCCCCCAATTGCCTGCTCCTCCTTTGATCACTTTTTCGGATAACTGACTGACAGCCAGTTCATTCCCAAAATAACGGTTGGCAATATCGCTGTAGCTGGGCCCATTGATTTTGCGGTCCGTGTCGTGGCAGGTTTTGCAGTCGCTTTTTTCAATTAAAAGCCTGCCTCCTGCAAACTTCATACTTCCTGCCGCCGATTCTTTGGTTTGGTGACCCATCGCAATGGCGGCAATGTCCTTGCCTTCCGCCAGGTAATCGATGGAAATATTCACCCGGCGGGCATCGAGCGTTCCGTTGGACAAGCTGCCATCTTCCGGGTCTGTCACCTCCAGCCGGTAGGGTATTTCACTTTCATCAAAATAAAATGTCTGGTTGCCTTCCAGTTTCCAGGCAACGGCCGGAGGGGCATTTCCTGCGTTGATTTCCGCCCTCGCCCTCGATATGGCTCCATGTGCATCTTTGACTCTCAACTCAACGGGAAAAATGCCGGGCTGCGTGAATGTATATTCAAAAACTGCCTCGGAGGAACGAACTTTCCCGTCTTTCAACACCCATTCATATTGCAGGGCATCCTTGTCGTAATCCTCCGAACCTGTGGCCGAGAAACGCACCTTCAGCGGTACGGCGCCAGCCATTGGCGCTGCTGAAATACGGGCTATGGGCTTACGATTGCCCGGTGCGTATTCGATTTTATTGAGGCGGGCATCCGGGTTTTTGGCAAACCAGATTTCACCATATTCCAATAGGTAAAGTGCCCCGTCGGGTCCGAAGGCCATGTCCATGGGCCGGGAGAATTCTTCATCCGGCAGGAATGGATCTGCCTGTACATATCCGCCGTTTTCATCCAGGGTCACGACGTAAATCCAGTGCCGCATCCATTCGTAGATGAATAGTTTGTTTTCGAAGTAGTTGGGGAAGAGGGTTTGAGGGGTTTGATTTGTTTGAGGGGTTTGAGGGGTTTGAGCGAAATTGGCGGCGTGGAAGATGGGGCCGGCCATCGGGTTTTTACCGCCAATCCCAAGCCATGGAAACTCGTAACTTTCGTCGTAAGAGTACCAGATGAGTGGGGGTTTTACCGGGGGTAGTTCCCGCAGCCCGGTGTTGAAGGGGGAATCGTTGATGGGCTTCAGCGGGTCAAAAAGGCCATTGGATTTTTTTGTGGCAAAATCGTAATCGTAATAAATATGATTGCCACGGAATAGCGGCCAGCCATAAAACCCCGCCTCGCAGGCCTGACCCCAGAAATCGTAGCCTTTAGAGCCTCGCCGGGGGCCGTCTTTCCCGGCATCAGGGCCGACATCTCCCCAATAAACGCAGTCGGTTTTTTTATCCACGGCAATGCGATAGGGATTGCGGCAGCCCATGACGAAAATTTCAGGACGTGTGCCGGGTGTGCCCTCCGGGAAAAGATTTCCTTCCGGAATGGTGTAGGTTCCGTCCGGCTGCGGGGTGATGCGCAGGATTTTACCCCGGAGGTCATTGGTGTTGGCGGAGGATTTTTGTGCATCCCAAAGTGCCCGGCCCGGCCGCTCGTCGAAGGGGCCGTAACCGTCGGATTCGAAGGGGTTGGTGTTATCGCCGGTGGAAAGAAAGAGATTGCCTTTCGAGTCGAAGTCGATGGAGCCGCCGGTATGGCAGCAGCCAATGAGTTCCGGGACTTCCAACAGTACCTTCTCCGTGTTGAGCTGCAACATGTTTTCATCAAAAACAAACCGGGAAAGCCGATTGATACGCCCCCGGTGGTAGCTGCCATCCGCTACGTAAACGGGGTTCTCCGGCCCATCGTACACCGAGTAAAAAAGATAGATCCACTTGTTTTCTTCCCAGTTGGGGTCGAGTTGCACGCCCATGAGGCCCTCTTCGTTTGCATCGTAAACAGGCAGATAGCATACGACTTCCACGGTGTCCGTCACCGGATCGTACACTTTGACAGCCCCCTTTCGTTCGACAAAAAGCACCCGGCCATCCGGGAAGATGGTCATTTCAGTCGGCTCGTCAAGATTGGAGGCCAGCACCGTGCGAACGAAACGATCCTGAGGTGGCACCCGATGGGTTTTTACTTTGGAATAATCCAACTTTCCTTCACCTATGGCATATCGAATGCCGCCGAGGAGGTGCAGAAGAAAATCTGGGTTGCTGTAGCTGTCAATCGTATGCCCAAGAGCCGTGTAAAATGAGCGTCCGCCTTCATATTCCTGGCACCAGGCGATGGGGTGCGAAGCCCCGTGAACGCCGCCGGTGTAGCTTGTTTCATCCACCGCCAACAGTACATTGACGCTCTGAGAAAGAAACGGCTGCCCGGGATTGTAAGTCCAGGCCGCCGCCGGCACGACATTATTTACAAGGTGTGACAACGAGTCTTTTTCAGCAGGCTGACCCAGCGGTTTGGGAACGTCAACCAGCACTTTATCGGCGGGTGGTACGGGGCGGAAATTGTACCATTCGTCTGTCCGGGCCCAGTCAGCGGACAGATGCCTCGTTGCCGGATGTTCAGCGTCGACGACCTTGATGTTTGCCTCCTGAATTTCAGGATGATGATCAAAATAAGCGCCGACCAGTTTACCATACCATCGCCAGTCATATTCCGCTGTGGAAGCGCCATGAATGCCCACGTAACCGCCCCCGGCTTCGATATATCTTTGAAAATCAGCCTGTTGCCAGTTATTGAGAATATCGCCTGAATTGTTCAGAAAAATGACAGCAGCAAAGTTTCGGAGGTTCTCTTCCGTTATGAAGGCACTGTCTTCCGTTGCTTCTATCCGGAAGCCATGTTCAGCACCGAGTTTTTGGATTGCTTCAATACCTGCCTCGATGGAGGCGTGGCGGTAGCCGTTCGTTTTTGAAAAAATGAGAACCGAAGGTGGAGGCCCGCTTTGCACACATGCGGAGAGGAGCACCGAAGAAAGCAGGCCGAAAAGAATTATCTTGTTTAACATGATTGCCTTTTACTAGATGGCAAGATTACTGATTTTTGATGGAAATTTTTTTGATGCCGTTTAATGAAGTCACTCCCTGAAGTTAGCAAAACACTACTCCACCCACAACGCCAAACCTTTTAAATAAGCACCTTCCGGGTGAAACAAACTCACCGGATGATCCGCCGGCTGCGACAGGTGATGCATCACTTTCACCCTGCGACCCGCTTCGATGGCTGCGGCCACAATGGTATCGTAAAACAACTGCCGGTCCACTACCTGCGAACAGGAAAATGTGAACAGCACGCCGCCCGGCGCCACCTTTTGCAGCGCCGCTGCATTCAGGCGTTTGTAGCCTTGCACGGCATTGTGCCGCTTGCTGATATTTTTAGCAAAAGCAGGCGGATCGACCACCATTACCTCGTATTCAGGGCAGTCTTTCAGGTATTTCTGCACGTCCATCGTATAACTTTCGTGCTCCTCCGGGTCGAATTGATTGATTTCGATGTTGTTTTTTGTCCAATCCACTGCTTTTTGTGAAACATCCACGGAATGCGCCAGCCTCGCTCCGCCCGCCAAAGCATACACGGTGAAGCCGCCGGAGTAGCAGAACGTATTCAATACCGATTTGCCTTTTACATAGCGCATCAGCAACTGGCGGTTGTCCCGCTGATCGAGGAAAAAGCCGGTTTTCTGGCCCTTTTCCCAGTCAACGTAAAAGAAGTGGCCGTTTTCTGAGACCAACTGTGGCCAAGAATCGCCAAAAAGGTAACCGTTTGATATCCCGGTAGCATAGTTCGGCGGCAATGTTTCTTTGCTTTTGTCAAAAACCGCCAGGATTTCACCCCCTCCGACCTTCATCAGTGCTTCAGCGATCAATTGCCGCTGCCGGTGCATGCCGATGGAATGGCACTGCACGACCGCAGTTTTATCATACACATCCACAATGAGACCGGGCAGGCCGTCGCCTTCCGCATGAATGAGGCGATAACAGTTCGTCTCCGTGCTGCCGGTAAGGCCGAGGGCGGTGCGATAGGCTTTTGCCTGTTTTAAACGGGTCACCCAAAACTCGTGATCAGTCTCCGTTTTTTCAAAAGAAAAAAGGCGCACGGCAATGCTGCTGCCCTGCATGTAATGGCCCGTGGCAAGGTAGCCGCCCTTGCTGTCGAACACTTCCACCGTGTCGCCATCTTCGGCAGTACCGTCAATTTTCTGGATGGCTCCGGAAAATATCCAGGGATGAAAACGGCGGACAGCGTCGGCACGCTTGGGTTTGAGGAATATTTTGGTCATGTGAATGGTTTGGAAATTTGAAATTGGGAAATTAGAAAATTATGACGGCGGCAAGGTCGGAATTTTATTGAAAACCTGACTTTTACCCCAAAAAGTTCTTCCAACCTTCCTCCTGTTTCCGAACTTGCCACCTCGCTTCAATCATGTTTTATGAAAAAAACCATCTGCCCTGCCCTCTTGCTGTTTTTTGTTTTTTCGTCAAATGCCCAAACGCCCGCCAATTCGGTCACCGGCGGCAATAACATTCAGGCGATGATTCACGCTGACGGATTGTTGTTTCAAGACCATGAAAACGGCCGCTTCAACGTTCCCGGCGGCCACTCCCCCATACGGGCGGCAGGCATTTGGCTCGGTGGCATGGATCCCGGCGGCAATCTGAAAGGCGCTTTTCAAATGTACCGCAGCGCCCCCAATGATTTCACCCCCGGCATCTACGGTGTGGAAGGCGATGACTGGAACCGCATCTGGAGAGTGACCGGCGAGGATATTCTGATCCACCGGCGGGATTTCAACAAAGACCGCATCATCGACGACACACTTGCGTCCATCTTTGGCTGGCCTGCTGTGGGCAACGTATTTTTCAAGGGCATTCACGGGTTTGATTTACCGGAAGTGCCTTACGGGCTGGCACCCTTTCATGATGAAGATGGCAATGGAAAATACGACCCCGACAGAGGCGATTACCCGGCCCAGCCCATGCGGGGCTGCGGAGACCTGCCCGATATGCCTGCCGAAATGCTTTGGTTTAGCGGCCATGACGACACGCCACACGACTTTTCAGGTTCGTACAAAGCCCGCATCGGCGTGCAGACCAATGTGGTGTCGTACCGTTGCAAGGGAAATGATTATTTGAATAATACGGTGGTAGTTTTTTATAAATTGATCAACCATTCGCCGGAAGATCTCGGAGATTGCCACTTTGGGATGTTTGTGGACTTTGAACTCGGCTGCCCGGAGGATGACTACGTGGCCTCCATCCCTGAACGCAATATGTTCTTTGTCTACAACAGCGATGACCAGGACGAAGATTGCGAGGGCTACAGGGGTTTTGGTGAAAACCCGCCTGCCGTCGCCGTCAGGCTGGTCAGGGGGCCTTTGAATAAAAACCGCTTTGAACTTCCCATCACTGCCTTGATGCAACTACACGACTCAACGGCCCTGCCAGCCATGAGGCCACCCGAAACGGATAAGGAGTTTTACTACTACCTCACAGGAAACTGGAAATTCCAGGCCCCGCTAACTTATGGCGGAAATGGCTTCGACCCCCTCAGTACCGAATACACGAACATCCTTTTCCCCGGCCATGTGTTCGACTCCAGCGGCTGGTCGGAACTAACTGCCGGTAACGTACCGGGCAGGCGGAGGATGCTTGCCGGAACCGGACCGTTCATTTTACAGCCCGGCGCTGTCAACGAGATTGCCATGAGTTTTACTTACCTGCCCGGCGGTACGCTGCCGGGGAAAGACAACCTTTGGCAGCTCTATAGCCTGTTTCCCGATATGATGGAAGCGTTTTTTGACAATTGTTTTGGCCCGCCGGGCAATATCTGCGACCCTGACATCGAAATACCGCCGCTTCCGCCGTTGCCCGAGGAATTCATCCTCTCTCCCAATCCCGCCACCGAGTTGGTAACAGTTGAGTTCCGCAATTTTGAATTGGTGGAAGCCTTTGAAATTTATGATGCGCTGGGCAGGCTGGTGTTTGAAAAAACAAACCTGAAGGCAGAAATTCAGCTCGATGTATCAGCATTTCCGAAGGGGACTTATTTCGCCTGCGTAAAAAAGAATGGGAAGCGGGAAGGAAAGCCATTCCTTGTGCTCAGGCAATGAAATACGAACATGGGTCATCCCGAATTTTTCAATTGTGTTTTACAAACATTACCGTCCCTCCCGGGCTGAATTTTATCAAAATTCGGGATGAGTCATATGTTTATAAAGGGCTGCAAAACCTTAAAAGCCCGTCTAATCTCCATTTTTTAGCTAAAAACCCTTTGCTTTCGGGTGGGAATATTCCCGACAGGATTGCGGAAAATGCAAAGGCGTCGGGAATATTCCCGACGCCTTTGATGTAATCGGACTGAAATGTTAAAGAAATTCGGGATGAAGCGTACTGCTGTTGTTTTTTAAAAAACTTACGCCGCCTTTTTTTCTTTAAACATCACCGCAAACACCAGCAGCACGCCACCGGCGATGGCAGCGGGAACGAGCCAGATGCGGGTCCAGTCGTGCATATTTTCACTGATGAGATTGGCGTCGGCCACCAGCCCGGAGATGGAATAGCCGATGAGCATACCCACGCCGTAAGTAGCCAGGGTGATGAGGCCCTGCGCTGCACTTTTGAATTTTTCACCGGCAAAATTATCGGTGTAGATCTGTCCCGTTACGAAGAAAAAGTCATAGCAGATACCGTGCAGGAGGATACCGGTGATCAGCATCCAGTAGCCAGCATCGTTGTCACCATAGGCGAACAGGATGTAGCGCAGCACCCAGGCGCCCATGCCCACGAGCAGCATTTTCTTCACGCCCCAGCGCACGAACAACACCGGCATCAGCAGCATGAACAACACTTCGGACACCTGCCCCAGCGATTGTTTGGAGGCAGCAGCCGTTACGCCGATTTCATTTAAAAACGGGTTTGCGAAGCTGTAATAAAATGCCAGCGGAATGCAAATGGCCACGGAAGCGATAAAGAAAATAAGGTAGGATGGACTTTTAAGCATACCCAATGCGTCCAGGCCGAGGATGTCGGAGATGGAGGTTTTTTCTCCGGCTTTGGGTGGCGGTGTATTCGGCAGTGTGAAACTCATGATGCCCAACGCGGCAGAAGCAATAGCCGTCATTTTAAACGTCAGCGCCAGCGAGCCGGATTCCTCCCAGGCCATCCAGCCGATGATCAACCCAGCTACAATCCATCCGATGGTACCCAGTACACGGATACTTGGAAATTCGCTTTCCGGATGTTTCATCTGTTTGAATGAAATGGAATTGACGAGCGCCAGCGTCGGCATGTATAAAATCATATACACCAACAAAGCCGGGAAAAATTCAGTAAAACCGGGCGCTGAGGCAATGTACCACATCAGCGCAGCGCCGATCAGGTGCAGAATACCCAGGATTTTTTGCGCAGCAAAAAAGCGATCGGCAATAAGGCCGATGATAAACGGAGCAATAATAGCACCCCAGGACTGCGTGCCGTATGCAACACCGATTTGCGTGCCGGAGGCTCCCAAGGTAGTCCCCAAATAAGTCCCCATTGTCACGAACCACGCCCCCCAAATGAAAAAGTTGAGGAACATCATGGTGGAGAGTTGAACACGAATAGATAATTTCATGGTTTACCAGTTTTGTTTTAAAAAAGTTGGGGCAAGGTAAGGAATGCCAGCGGAAAATTTCTAATTCCGTTTATTACGATTTTTCCTCTTCTCTATTTCTGATCTTAAAATAAAAATCCGGGAAGCAACCACAGTCGCTTCCCGGATTTTTGATTGATAAATATCAGTATCAAAATCTAAACTTACAGCTGACACCCCCCGGTAAAGCCGGTAGCGTCAAATTCCGTTTGGATGTAGCCCACGTTGTTTCGCTCAAAAGCTTCGATGATCAGGCCGTTTTTGGCGCCGTTACGAATGGGGCTGCAGTATTCGAAGAAGTAGTAACTGTTGGCCTCGTTGTTCACCAGCTGTGCGATTTGTTTAAAAATCGTGGAAAGCTGGGAAACAGTGGCAGCTTCCGCAAAACCATTGCGACCGATGGTTTTCAGGGCAGCTTTGTCAATCTCATTGCCCACGCCCAGGGTGAAGAACGTCACACCGGCAGGAGATGAATTAACAGCCTGATAGGCATTGGATTGCAGGTAACGGTTCGCCCGGTCCCGACCATCAGTAAAAATTACAACCGATGCAGCAGCGGTGATATCCTGGTTTTGGTAGTCCGCCAGCACAGTGGCAGCGATTCCAGCTGATTTGATCACGGCACCGTACAGGTCCGTGGAGTTATCGGAACTGATGTTCGGCGTGATGGAGTTTACCGCTGCTTTCAACTCGAAAATATCAGAAGTGATCGGCTCCAGTTCGTGCAGAACATCTTCCCCGTCGAACCAGTAAATACCCATCTGGGTAGAGCTATCGATGGTGTCGGGCATGATTTCATCGATGAAAGTGACGGCAGCCTGCTGCAAGTTTGTCAGCGATGACTGAAGAACACTACCACTAAGGTCAAGCACCAGCAATGTGGTATGATTGAAAACCTGCTCACGGCTGGAGATGCGGCGTTTTGCCTCAAACTCGGAGATGACTCGGTGACAGTTGTCGTTCAGACCTTTTTCATAAATGACAAAGTTATCAGGCGTTAAGAATCCGACGGGGTTGTTGTTTTGGTCCTGCACCCGGAAGAAAACGGAGATTTTGGACGGCAAAGTAACCGTCGGGCCTTCGAGAATGGTCAGCTTGAGCTGTGTTCTGTTAGGCTCCCGCCAGCAATCGGCGAACTTGCCATCGTCATCTTTACAGCCTTGTGTTGTGAAAAGAAAAGCAAAAAAGCCAAGCAACAAAGTGATTTTTTTCATGGTAGAAAAGTTGGGTGAATAAATTAATGGGTCAAAAATATTAAGAAAACGACCGGATGTCAATCGGTTGTAAAACGATCGGCCAGCTCCATGTGCGGCTTTTCAATTTTACCGTACCATTTCGTCTGGTCGTGCCAGCGGTATTTTTTTGAAACGATTACTATAAAAGCAGCGGCTGAAACAAAAAAAGCGATCAGCATACCGCCCATGTCAACAACGCTAACGTGAAACAAAGCTGCCGTTTGCAACGCTGCGTCGTCGAAAGTAACGAACACGGCCCCAAAAATATTGGTTGCAGCATGAACTCCGATGGCTAATTCCAGACTGTCATCCATCAAAGTAAGGATGCCAAGAAACAGCCCTACCCCTACGTAGTATATCATGGTAAGGCCGGCGCCGAAAGCCTGGACTTCCGGATTCATCCAGTGCATCAGTCCGAACGCCAGCGAGGTAATAGCCAGCGGAATCCAGCGGTACGGCGCTATCAGGCTGATGCCCTGCATAAAATACCCCCGGAAAATCAACTCCTCGAAAGAAGTTTGCAGCGGCAAAACCAACAGCGAAACAGCAAGCAAACCTAAAAACTGGGAAAGGTCGAAGCGAAAAGAATAGTTCTGCGGATAAATCACAAAGAATACCAGCTCAGCTAAAATTGCAAGCGCCATCCACAGCCCGAAACCAAAAAATATTTTTTGCCAGTTGATTGATCGCTTTGGAGTAATCAAAAGCCGGAAAGGTTTTTTGTGAATGTGAACAACACAAAGCCAGAGCGCCAGCAATCCGCCAACGAAAGCAAGCAATGCCAGCAACAACGATAGATTTTGACTGATTCCGATAGGCGTCAGGTCAAGCGTTGCAGCCATGTCGAGTTTTTCACTGATGGACAGCCCCTCTTCCTCAGCTTTCACTTCTACCAGGTAGGTCAGTGGCAATTGTCCGATGATAACCCCGATGAAGACGATCACGAGGGTCAGCAGGTATCGCCACCATTGATTTGCTCCGCTTGCAGCTTTTTGTAAAAACATGGATACCGGTTTTGTTCAGGGCGTGAAAATAGGAAAGCCCTGAGATTTTCGTCTATCTCAGGGCTTAACAGTTTGCGGTTGAGGGGGCTTTGATTAGCCGCCGAAACCATTTTTGCTGGCAGGAACACCTTCCTCTGCAGGCTTGGCATTCACTTTACCTTTAATCTTGAGGGTATGCGTTGGAGTAGCTTCGTTCGTCGTCAAAGTCACTGTCTTTTGGAATGGGCCAATGCGCTTTGTATCGTAGCGAACTTCAATCGTACCGGATTCACCCGGGAGGATCGGATCTTTCGGGTAGCTGGGCACTGTACATCCACAGCTGCCTTTAGCATTGCTGATGATGAGTGGCTCGTTACCGGCGTTGGTGAATTTGAATACACGAAGCGGTTCGGAATCCTGCTGGATTTCACCGTAGTCAACTTCTGTAGATTCGAATTTCATAACAGGGCCGTTAACTTTTGCCTGAGCGAAAGAAACCGTAGCGAGGAGTGCCACAAAAGAGAAAATTGAAAGTAATTTTTTCATCAGTTAAAAATATTTTATTTCGTAAAAAGGTTGATGCAAATTTAAAGACAATATTGGAAGAGCGGAGTTAATAAATTTCTTCAGGCAGTTAATGAGTTGTTAATCATTATTTTTTGCCATTCTGCACCCTGCTGATTCCTGCTGCTTTGACCGTCCTCACCCACGCCGACGCCCGTGACACCGTATTTACGTCCACATCGCCAACCACCGCATCAGCGTGACCTTTGTGCAAACTGACCACCGAATCTATTTGCCGATGTTTGTCCCATTTCAACCTCACAAGGATTACTTGAACAAAGTCCGTGGACTCCGAAGGCAAAAAATCATTAACTGAAGAGTTCACACAGTTCGAATTGGTGGGGGAAGGATGACTGCACTTGCTTTGTTGCTTTGATTTCCTTTTTGTGAAAAAATCCAAAACCCCATTTCAGTCAGGATTGGCCATGTCCGAGGTGCCAGCCTGACGCATGTACGGCAGTTCATGGACTGAACTCCCCAATGGAAATTGGTTACCTTTGCGCCCTATGAATGCACATTTCAGGTCTATCATCCTGCAGCACACAGGAGCTACTTCTTTGGTTGAAAAAGAGCCGATTCAGGACTTGTGGAGCGGGTACGGCAAAATCCTGCGTGTCGGTTTGGAGAATGCCGCTGTCGAAAGTGTAGTGATAAAACACGTCCAGCTTTCCACCTCCAAACATCACCCCCGTGGATGGGACACCGACCTCGGCCACCAAAGGAAAGTGAAGTCATATCAGGTAGAAACTATATGGTATGACACCTACAGCAAAAACAGCGCTGCCCGGCTGCCGCAATGTTTGGCCGTAGAGAAACAGAATGGAGAGGTTTTGATGGTGCTGGAGGATCTGGACAAAGCTGGCTACCCTTTGCGCAAGCGGGCCGTGGCATGGGAAGAAATAGCTTCCTGTCTGAAGTGGCTGGCACAATTTCACGCCAGTTACCTGGGACAAGCTCCTGACGGGCTTTGGGAAGTGGGAACCTATTGGCACCTGGGGACCAGGCCGCAGGAACTGGCAAAATTGGATGATGAAAAGTTGAGGGAGGCAGCTCCTTTCATCGATGAAAAACTGAACGCCTGTGAGCACAAAACGTTTGTCCACGGGGATGCCAAGCTGGCCAACTTCTGTTTTTCCCGTGATGGACAAGTGGCCGGGGTGGACTTTCAATATGTAGGGGGTGGGTGCGGGGTGAAGGATGTCGCCTATTTTATCGGAAGTTGCCTGGACGAAAGAGCTTGTGAACGATTGGAAGCTCAAATCCTGGACACCTATTTCCAGTGTTTACATAGTGAACTTGGGGAAAAAAATGAAGCGCTTGAAAGGGAATGGCGGTCTTTATATCGGGTAGCCTGGGCAGACTTCCACCGTTTCCTCAAAGGCTGGAGTCCCGGCCACTGGAAAATCAACAGTTACAGCGAACGGGTGACCGCAGAGGTAATCGACAATCTTTAGAAATGGACCTGACACGACTCACCAACATAGCGATCAAGGCCGCAATTTCCGCAGGAAAAGTCATCAGGCAGTATATGGATGATGACGTTTTGGTGGAGAAAAAAAAGGGAGGTACCAGCCAAGCCTCACAAGTCGTCACCGCCGTGGACAGGGCATGTGAAACGGCCATTTTTTCCCAACTGGCCCCTACCTGTGCCGAATTTGACCTGGCCCTTTTATCGGAAGAGACAGAAGATGACGGCAGTCGGCTCGAAAAAGATTTTTTTTGGTGCATTGACCCGATGGACGGGACGCTCCCGTTTATCCATAAGCAACCAGGTTTCTCTGTGTCCATTGCACTGGTTGCAAAAGACGGGACACCCTTTATCGGGGTCGTGCTTGACCCCAGTACAGACACCCTGTACCATGCCAGCAAAGGTAAAGGGGCCTTTAAAAATGGTTCCCCTTGGAAAATCAGGTATACAAACGACCATTTGACCTACGTGACAGACAAAAAACTAACGGATACACCCAATGCAGCGGAAATAGAAAGCTTGCTGATGGAAAAAGTGGAAAAGTTGGGTTTGAACGGGATAAAAGAAATTGCCGGGGCGGGATCTGTATTTAACGGTATCCTCGTACTGGAAAATGGCCCTGCATGTATGCTGAAGCTGCCGAAAAAAGAAAACGGTGGAGGAAGCATCTGGGACTTTGCGGCCACTGCCTGCATCTATCAGGAATTAGGTTTGCCCGCCACAAATTTTGCGGGAGGGAGGTTGGACTTGAACAGAAAGGATGGCACCTTCATGAACCACCAAGGCGTCTTTTTTGCCAATTTAATGACATGAGATGGTCTAGTAAATCCGTAAACGGAAATTATTAAATTCGTGTCAATAATGAACAAAAAAGTCCAGAAAATGAAGCGTCGCCGAAATCGAGTTTACGATGCAGAATTCAAAGCTAATGCCGTAAGGTTAGTCGAATCCCGTACGGTACTGACAGATTCCTGGAAGTTGCCACCCCAGGCATAACGTTGGGTGTAGATTTCCTGTCCCTCCATTTCTATGTGATACCATTTCCCGGAGTCATTGTACGAACTCCTGCAGCAACAATGCAATTTTATAACTGACCAAAACTTTTGACACAATTTTCCAAACATTCCCGATAAAATTTAGACCATCTCATCATTGAGCTGCCACAATTTATCCCGGAAACAATAAAATCTCACACAATTTTCCTTAACTTACTTCCTCACTAAACATCACTCACCATGCCAGACCTTACCCTCCAAATCAACGGACAAAACAAAAAAGTCAACGTAGCCGAAGGCACCTCCCTCCTCTGGGTACTGCGTGAACACCTTGGACTCACCGGTGCAAAATATAGCTGCGGCGTCGGGCAGTGTGGCTCCTGCACCGTCCATGTCAACGGCAACCCGGTGAAATCCTGCACTGTTGCGGCAGAAGGTGTCGCAGATGGACAGGCCATTACTACCATTGAAGGTTTATCAAAAGACGGGACGCATCCTTTGCAGGAGGCTTGGATAAATGCGCAAGTCCCCCAGTGCGGTTATTGCCAGTCAGGACAAATCATGCAGGCGGCGGCCCTGCTCGATAAAAACCCAAGCCCATCCCGGGATGAGATCATCCAACACATGAACGGCAACCTCTGCCGCTGTGGCACCTACCTGCGCATTTTAAAAGCCATACAAATGGTCGCAGGCAACAAAAGCCTGACGACCGTGAACGGAAAGTAAAGGCCGGTTCGGCTGTTTTGAAAACCCTCCATTTTTCACCTAAGTATCCATTTTATCATGAAAAATATTTCCTCGCAACATACCCCCACCCTGTCCCGCCGAAAATTCATCAAAACGACCGGTGGGTTTGCCTTTTTGATCGGCGCCACGGGTATTTTACCCCAAATCATTTCCTGTAAAAGTGCCAAAGAAATTGACCCCGGCATTTTAAAACAACTCACTGCCTGGGTGCACTTGAGCAGTAACGGTCAGGTTACCATTTACAACCCGGCAGCAGAAATGGGACAAGGCTCCATGACCTCCCTGCCCGTCATTTTTTCGGAGGAAATGGACGCTGACTGGGACAAGGTCAAAGTGGAGTTTTCACCACAGGAGAAGGAAGTGTACGGCTCTCCCGGCTGGGACGGTAAAACTAAAATCATGATGACAGTGGGCAGCCGCACGACCAGGAGTTATTTCACACTGATGCGGCAGGCAGGGGCGCAGGCCCGTTACGTGCTGCTGCACAGCGTGTCGCAACATTGGCAAGTGCCGATTTCCGAACTGACTACTGAACCCGGCGTGGTAGTACACGCTGCCAGCGACCGGAAGGTGAACTACGGCGACATCGTGTCCTTCCTGCAGACGCCGGAGAGCATTCCCGAAATCCCGGAAGAACAATTGAAAAATCCTCAAAATTTCCGCCTGATCGGAAAAGAAATGCCCCGTTGGGATATCCCTTCCAAAACGGACGGCTCGGCACAGTTTGCCATGGATATCCGGCTGCCGGATATGCTGTATGCTACCATCGAGCGGGGCAATCTGCACGGCGCCAAACCCACACTGAAAAATGAGGCGGCCATCCGTGCCATGGAGGGTGTCATCGGCGTGGTGACCCTGGATTACGGCATCGGAGTGATCGCCAACACGTTGGAAAGGGCATTGGCGGTAAAAAAACAACTGGACATCGAATGGGGCGGGGCCCAGACTTCAGGGTTCAACTCGCAGGAGGCTTTTTCCAACTATGAAAAAGTGCTAAACGGCACTGAAAAAGGAAGAGAACTCACCAACACAGGCGATTTCAAAAAAGCCAGACAAGCAGCTGCAAAAACCTACACCGCCAGCTTTCGTAACGATTACGTTTACCATGCTCAAATGGAACCGCTGAACGCCATCGTGCAGTTGGCAGCGGATGGTAAAAGTGCGGAGGTTTGGGTAGGCAGCCAGAGCGGCCCAAATGATAAAGAAGCAGTCGCCGAAGCGCTGGGACTGGAGCCATCCCAAGTGAAAGTCCATTTGCAGTACCTCGGTGGCGGATTCGGTCGCCGCTCCGCTCCTGATGCGGCGGGAGAAGCTGCCATGCTGGCAAAAACAGTCGCACCACGCCCGGTCAAATTGATCTGGACGAGGGAAGACGATTTGCAGTATGGCATGTACCGGCCCATGTCGCTTCAACGGTTGACTGCCTGTACGGATGGCGCCGGGAATGTCACCGGATTTTCCCATCTCGTTGCCGGCGACGGTGCAAACCTGCTGACCAGTGGCATCGGGATTGATTATTACGACATCCCCAACCAGTATGCGGAAGTTCGTGTAGTGCCGCATGGCGTCCGTATCAAGCACTGGCGGGCAGTGGGGCACGGGCCAAACAAGTTCGCCATTGAATCTTTCATTGATGAAATTGCCACTGGAGAAGGCGGCGATCCCGTCGAGTTTCGCAGAAAACTGATGAAAAACTCACCCCGTGCGCTTGCCACCCTGGACAAGGCCGCCGAAATGGCCAAATGGGGCACACCACTTCCCGAAGGCAGGGCACGAGGTGTAGCTTTCATCGAACGCAGCGGCACGCTCACCACAGGCATTTGTGAAATTTCCCTCGACCCTAACACCGGAAAGATCAAAGTCCATCATTTCTGGTCGGCCTCCGATGCCGGCATCATTGTGCAGCCCGACAATGTGCGGGCACAAATCGAAGGTGGCATCGTCATGGGCATTGGCAGCGTACTGTCGGAACAGATTACCATTGTTGACGGCAAAGTCCAGCAATCCAATTTCCACGACTACCACATCGCCCGGATGGAAGACACGCCGGAAACTATCGAAACTGCCCTCATTGATTCGCAGGAAACGCCGCAAGGGGTTGGAGAATCAGGTACGCCGCTGGTCGCCTGCGCCATCGCCAATGCTTTTGCTGCGCTGACAGGGAAACGATTGCGGCATTTGCCATTTACTGGGGAAAGGGTGTTAGAGGTACTGGGATAGGCTTCATCAATTTTAAAACCGCTTTTCAAGAATACACTATCAAGCAGCCCCTGACACCAGATAGCGTAGAAATTCTGTCCTGGTGACCAATTCGAACCCAATTGTGTAATCCTGTGAGGTAAATATGAATACCCCTCAAAAAATGTTTGCGTGCAAGGTATTTGCGATAGCCCTCAGTTAACGAGCTGTTGCCCGCAATTAAATTGTTAGGTACAATTATTTTCGATCATCCTTGTTAAGGGCTGCGAAAACTACCAAACTTTTCTATATTTTTGCGCACTGTAAAACCCGTTATTTGAAATTTTGTTCTGAAAAGTAAGCCATACGTTATGGCAAATTCTATTTGTAATAATACACCTCAGCACGGAAGCTTTTGTTTATCTTGATTCAGTGCGATCTGAAATTACATATTTGCTGAATACCCATCCACACAAAACTCACCGTGCGAAGGTGCAACTGACAGCCTAACCAAATTCTAACCACACTAATGCTCATGATTGAAAATCCTATTACAAGTCAACTCACCAACAACAGGGCATCGGGTCTTGAAGAAAACTACAAAAATCAGGTAATTCAGGATTTTTGGACCTGCTGCGTCAGCCGGGAGGCAAGTATTCTCGGCAGAAAAGAAGTGCTTACAGGCAAAGCCAAATTCGGCATTGTCGGCGACGGGAAAGAAGTTCCTCAGGTCGCCATGGCACGTGCTTTTAAGAAAGGTGATTGGCGCTCCGGTTATTACCGGGACCAAACTTTCATGTTTGCCCTCGGACTTGCCACCGTCGAAGAATTTTTCGCTCAACTCTACGCCGACGCTGAAAATGACCCGTGGTCAGGCGGCCGGCAGATGAACAGTCACTTTGCCTCTCCTACCATCGACGAAAACGGAGAGTGGCTGGATCACAGATCGCTCTACAACATTTCATCCGATATCTCCAGTACCGGCGGTCAGATGGCAAGAGCCGTCGGCCTTGCACTGGCTTCCAAAAAATACCGTGAACTTCCCAATTTAGCGGATGATTCGCAATTTTCATCCAACGGAAACGAAGTCTGTTTCGTCACCATCGGCGACGCTTCCACTTCTGAAGGGGTTTTCTGGGAATCCATCAACGCCGCCGGCGTCTTGCAAATCCCCATGCTCGTTGCCATCTGGGACGATGGATACGGCATCTCTGTCCCCAATAAAGTTCAGACGACAAAAGGCGACATCTCGGCAGTGCTGGAAGGTTTCCGGATAAATGACAAGGGCGAAGGCATCGAAATCTACGTGGAAAAATGCTGGAACTATCAGGAGTTGTGCGACCTTTTTGAAACAGCAAGCGAGAAAATCCGCAGCTCTCACGTTCCTGCCCTGATCCATGTGAAAGGTTGTACCCAACAACTTGGCCATTCCACCTCCGGTTCACACGAACGCTACAAGTCGCCTGAGCGTCTTGAGTGGGAACGGGAACACGATTGCATCCTCATGATGGCAAACTGGATGATTGAAACAGGTATTGCTACCAAGGAGGAAATCGACAGCATGAAGACCAGGGCCAAAAAGTATGTCAAGGAATGCAAAGACAGAGCCTGGAAAGCCTTCTCTACGCCTGTTTTAAAAGAAATCCAAAACCTGAACTCCATCTACGATACCATTCTGCCTGTAACTAAACATGCAGAGCGGGTAAAGGAATTACACCAAAAACTAAATTCTCTCTACCATCCGATTTATGCTGAAGTGGTGAAAAATGCACGTCAACTGTATTTCACCATCAAAAATGAAAACCTGCCCGCACTTTCAGAAATTCAGACCATCATCGACCGGGCAAAAAATCTGGCGCACAAGCGCTACCACTCCCACCTGCACAGTTCCAGTAAATATTCTGCATTGAATGTGCCTGTAATTCCGGCCAAATTTTCAGATGATTCTGAAACAAAAAACGGCTACGAAGTGCTGAACGCATTTTTTGACAAGGCGCTCGAAAAGCACTCAAATCTGTTCGCCTTCGGTGAAGATGTAGGGAAAATCGGTGGTGTCAATCAGGCATTCATGGGGATGCAGGACAAGTACGGAGAGGAACGTGTATTCGATACCGGCATCCGGGAATGGACCATCATGGGTCAGGCCATCGGTATGGCCATGCGGGGCCTTCGCCCGATTTCCGAAATCCAGTACCTCGACTACCTGATTTACGGCCTTGAACCACTCACGGACGATCTTGCCACCCTGCGTTATCGCAGCAACAACCTGCAACAGGCGCCGGCCATCATCCGTACCCGTGGCCATCGCCTCGAAGGTATCTGGCATTCAGGTTCGCCCATGGGCATGATACTGAACTCCCTCCGTGGAATTTATGTACTGACACCCCGAAATTTTGTGCAGGCAGCAGGCATGTACAACACCATGCTGCACTCCGACGACCCTGCTATCATCATCGAATGTCTCAATGGCTACCGGCTCAAGGAACTTATGCCCGATAACATCGGCGAATACACCGTGCCGCTCGGTGTGCCGGAAATTTTACAGCAAGGAACGGATGTTACGCTGGTGACCTACGGCTCCTGCGTTCGCATCGCAGAGGAAGGCATCAAACTGCTGGAATCGGAAGGAATTTCTGTTGAACTCATCGACGTTCAGACCTTGCTGCCTTTCGACCTTGAACATCGCATTGTTGAGTCGCTGAAAAAAACCAATCGCATCGTTTTCCTCGATGAAGACGTGCCCGGTGGCGCCACTGCTTTTATGATGCAGGAAGTGCTGGAGAAGCAGGGCGGTTATTTTTACCTGGACAGCCAGCCGGTTACGCTCACGGCAAAGCCACACCGCCCGCCCTTTGGTTCGGATGGTGATTATTTTTCAAAACCGAATCCGGAAGATGTTTACGAGGTCATCTTCGACCTGATGAAGGAAGCAAATCCGGACAGATTTTAACAGAATTTGAACCTATTCAAAGATATAAAAGCGGTGAGGTGAAAAACTTCATCGCTTTTTTTAAAAAATAGAAGTTCGAATGCGCCGCCTGCCCGAAAGTTCCCGTCTGAGTTACCGGCTAATCACGCCGCAGGACGAAGCACTGATGATTCTGACCAGCTGCAATGCTAACGTCATGCGCTACATCACCGGGAAGCCCCGCACCATCGAAGAGGCAAAGGCCGAACTGATTATCAACCTGAAACACGACGACGGCGAGCATGGCCTGTTTGTTGCGGAAGCAAAAGAAACCGGCGAATTCGTGGGTTTTTTCCTGGTCAGGCCTTTTGAAAACCCTGAAGAAACGGAAACCGGCTATCGCCTGCTGGAAAAACATTGGGGCAAAGGCTACGCTACCGAAGGCGCAACCGCCATGTTGCGCTACATGTTTGAAGTGTTAAACCGCCCCTTCGCCGTGGCAGTGGTAGCGGAGGCAAATATTGCATCGAGGAGAGTGTTGGAAAAAACAGGGTTCAGACATGAAAAAACAGGGCAGTTTTATGATGCAGAACTAATGTACTACAAAGTGACCCGCTCGCAATTTTTCAACAATCAGAACAATCAGCTCTGAAGTGCGTTAAAATTTTCGCCCTAAATAAAATTGCGTTAAAAACCACCCATAGAAACCATCTGTGCACCTGACCTGTTATCTTCGAGAAAAATTATAACCGTGGCCGCCACACTTTTCAGCTTGTTCACCTTGTTTGTTTTTAATTTACTTTGCCAGCGATCATCCAGGCAAAGCGGCCCGGCATCAAATCTACTCTCAATCAATTCCGGCGGTATGCTTTCAGACTTACGTACAAAATCTTCCATCCCATTGGCCTCATCTCATCAAAAAATAATTCCTCTTACCAAAAACAGTTTCAGCGTTTCGATTTTTCACTCCATACACGATGTAGCGGAGGAATGGGAAAAAGCCGCTCCGGAAGATAATTTATTTCTTCAACGTGCCTACCTGACCGCCGTCGAAGAAAATCCGCCCAAAGGCATGCGTTTCAGCTACCTTGTTTTTTCAAAAAACCAGCAGCCAATTGGGCTCGCCTACTGCCAGGTATCTCCTTTCAGCGTGGACAACAGCATCCAGTCAGGCACCGGCGAAAAAGACAAGTATCCATGTATTTTGAGGGCGTTTGGCAGGTTTGTGAAAAACCTGATCGTGGGTAAAAACCACAACCTCCTCGTCTGTGGGAACCTGCTGCTCACCGGCGAACATGGTTTTTATTTTAAAAACGGCCTTGACAAAGCCACCGCTTTCGACCTGGTCGAAGAAGCCCTTATTCACGCTCAGGACGAATGGGAAAAACTGAAAGTCAACATTGACGGCATTTTCATCAAAGATGTAGCTCCGGATCACCGGGCGCCCGGTAAAGTGCTGGTAGACAGGAAGTTCCGGGAATTCACCTTCCATCCTAACATGGTGCTCGATGTTCGGGAAGACTGGACCTCACTCGATGATTACCTCGCTGCCATTTCATCCAAATACCGGGTAAGGGCCAAGCGTGCATTCCGATTGGCCGAAGGCATTGAAAAACGAGAACTTACCGAAAACCAGATTTACAGCCATCAAACCCGGCTGTACGAGTTGTATCAAAATGTGATGGACAACCAGGATTTCAACATGGTCGTCCTCAACGAGCGCTACATGCCTGCGCTCAAACTTCATTTGGGCAATAAATTCAGAATCTTCGGATATTACCTCAACGGCGAACTGATCGGATATTACACCACCATCCTGAACGGCGAGGAAATGGAGGCGCATTTTCTGGGTTTTGAACAGGAATACAACCGGGAGTGCCAGGTTTACCTCAACATGCTTTTTGACATGCTTCAGTTTGGCATCGAACAAGGTGTGCGCAGGGTCGTATACGCCCGTACTGCTATGGAAATCAAAAGCTCCGTCGGCGCCGAACCCATCGATATGTTCTGTTACATCCGGGCCAATAACCGCCTGACCAATAAAATTTTGCCGCCCATCCTCGAATATCTGCGGCCTCCGGACGACTGGGTGCCCAGAAGTCCTTTCAAGGATAAAAGTTAACGACTCCTCATTTTATTGCCTTCGCTCTACCCTGCCCTGCTTCGTCGTCTGCATGATGATGCACCGGTTTTGTTATGGTATACAGCATTCGGAAATATTTTCCCTGTCTTTCCATTTACAATCTTTAACATTTCTAATTTTACGCAGCTGTTGAGCAAATCAAATTTGCTTGGCACTTTCATAAAAACCCAGCCATGAGCAGCGTAATTTCCAAGAGCCTTGACTTCATCAAAGACCGCTTCAACCTCTCCAAAGACCAGGAACGAGAAGAAGAAATCATAGCACAAATAAAGCAGGGAGTAGAATTCCGTGGCATTAATGTCTGGGTACTTGTCTTTGCCATCATGGTGGCTTCCATCGGCCTCAACGTCAACTCCACGGCAGTCATCATTGGCGCCATGTTAATTTCACCGCTCATGGGCCCAATCATGGGAGTTGGCCTGGGCATTGGCATCAGTGATATCAGTTTGATTAAAAAAGCAGCAAAAAACCTCGCTGTCATGGTCGCCATCAGTGTCGTTACCTCTGCCATTTACTTTCTTGTTTCTCCACTCCGGGAAGCACAGTCTGAGCTACTCAACCGGACGACGCCAACGATTTACGACGTCTTCATTGCGCTTTTTGGCGGCTTGGCGGGCATTGTCGCCATTTCTTCGAGGGAGCGAGGCAATGTAATTCCCGGCGTAGCCATCGCTACGGCACTGATGCCACCACTTTGCACTGCCGGGTATGGAATTGCCATCGGGAGTCTGAAATACTTTGCCGGGGCGTTTTACCTGTTTTCCATCAATGCCGTTTTTATCTGCTTTTCCACATTACTGATTGTCAGATTTTTACGATTTAAGGAGGTGGCATTCATCAGCCCTCACGCCAAGCGAAAGGTTAACAACATCATCCTGGCTTTTTTGGTACTGATGATCTTGCCCAGCATTTACATTGCCCGCAATCTCGTTTTAAAAAGTATTTATGAAACGAGGGTCAACGATTTCGTCCGTAAAGAATTCAAGTTCACCACGACCGATGTCATTAAATATGAGGCAATATTTGCCCCAAAGAAAGAAATCAGGGTTTCGCTCATGGGATCACCACTGGATGCCAACACCATTTCGAACATTCAGAACCAACTGGAAGATTATAAACTGACGGATACTCGCCTCATTGTCAAACAAAATGAAAAAGGTCTGAATGCCGAAGATATCAAATCCCAGGTTCTTGAAACCTACCTCGAACGAAACCTGGACAGCCTGAAAAGCAAAGAGGAAAGAATTACTTACCTGACCAGAGAGTTACTTCAATGGCAACAGCAGTACCAGCCACTGGAGCAATTATCGAGAGAGGTTTGTGTTTTTGATAAAAATATTAAACACTTTGCCGCCAGGCCTATCACCACCTACAACGACCAGGGGCAGCCACTTGATACTTTCCAGTTAGCTCTGGTGAAATACATCAATCTACCTAAAAAAGCCGAAATAAAACGATTTGAAGATTGGCTCAAGCTGAGGCTTCAAACTGATAGCGTGAAGGTAATCGCAGAGTAAATTCAGCACAGAACCGGCATTACGGCATATTTCCTTCCCCTGGGTGACCCCCCGAAAATAAGTAGCCGAATTCTCTTCGAAGGTCCTCAAAAATTAGGATATTCCCCCCGGCGCATGCCCCTTAGGCCAACAGATTTCTATTTTCAAACTATCCAGAATCTTTTTATTAACATGAAAATCAACGCTTTAAACACCTTGCTGCTTGCACTGATCATCCTGATCGCAAGTGCCTGTAAAACCACAGACAATAAACTACTGAGTGAAACGCCCGAACAAAAAAACGAACGCATGGACTGGTGGAGAGACGGCCGCTTTGGCCTGTTTATTCACTGGGGACTCTACGCCGTGCCGGCCGGAGAATGGAACGGAAAAACAGAATACGGCGAGTGGATACGCCACACCGCAGAAATTCCGCTGGAAACCTACGACCAATTCGTCAGCCAGTTTAACCCAACTGAATTCGATGCAGACGAGTGGGTCAAAATGGCTAAAGATGCAGGGATGAAATACATCGTCATCACCAGCAAACACCACGATGGGTTCAGTATTTTCGACAGCCATGTATCCGATTTTGACATCATGGCAACGCCCTTCAAACGGGATATTCTGAAAGAACTCGCTGAAGCCTGCCAGCGGGAGGGGATCCGATTGTGTTTTTATCATTCAATCATGGACTGGCATCACCCTGACTACCTGCCCCGCCGCCCCTGGGAGCAGGACCGCAGCACTGAAGGCGCCGACTTCAACCGCTACGTGGATTATATGAAAAGCCAACTGACAGAACTTTGCACCAACTACGGTGAGGCTCCGCATGTACTCTGGTTCGACGGCGAATGGGAAAGCACCTGGACCGCTGAACGTGGTATCGACCTCTACAAATTTATTCGAAAGCTCAAGCCCAACATCCTCATCAACAACCGGGTCGGAGCAGCGAGGGACGGTATGGCCGGCCTGACGAAAGAAGGCGGGTTCGGCGGCGATTTCGGCACTCCGGAGCAGGAAATTCCCGCCACCGGCCTGCCCGGTGTCGATTGGGAAAGCTGCATGACCATGAACGAAAACTGGGGCTACAATAAAGCCGATAAAAATTTTAAATCGACCAAAGAACTCATCCACAACCTCGCCGACATCGCTTCCAAAGGCGGCAACTTCCTGCTCAACGTCGGCCCCACCGCCGAAGGTACGTTTCCGCAGGAGAGCGTCGACCGCCTGCGGGAAATCGGCGATTGGATGAAGCTGAACGGCGACGCCATTTACGGCACCTCCGCCAGCCCTTTCGAATCGCTTGACTGGGGCCGGGTGACGATGAAACAAATGGGCGAGGACACCTGGCTGTACCTCCATATTTTTAAAGCGCCGGAAGACGGATTGCTCACGGTAAATGGCGTGAGTAACGAGCCGGGCGGCGCTCAGTTCCTGGCCTACCCTAAAGTGGAACTTTTGCCCGTCCACCGCTCCGAAGACGCGCTTGTCATCCAATTGCCGGAGGAGCTGCCCGACCCTGTCAACACGGTTGTCGTGCTTGTTTTGAAAGGAAAGCCAGACATCCACCTGCCGCCAAAAGTGGTGGCGAAACACGATATTTTTATCGAAAAAACCTACCTCAATTTCAAACCGGCCGCACCCGGCACCGAAATCCGGTACACCCTCAACGGCACCTCTCCGACCATGGAGTCACCGCTGTTCACCGGTCCGGTTTTGGTCGAAAATTCGGTTAACATCTCCGCACGTTTGTACCGGAACGGTAAACCCGTCAGTGACACGCAACGCCACAAATTTGTAAAAGTGGAACCGCAGACAGCCTCCGAGCTGACTGTTTTTGCCCCCGGGCTTCAGTATTTTTATTTTGAAGGTGATTGGCAAAAAGTGCCGGATTTTGACACACTGACCAGCATCAAAAAAGGCATGGTCACTCATTTTGATCGCTCCGCAAAAAATGAAAAAGGCGAAAAATACGGTTTCGAATACCGGGGTTTCATCAAAATTCCGCAGGACGAGGTGTACAGTTTTTTCACCAGCTCCGATGATGGCAGCAAACTTTGGATCAACAATCAACTGGTGGTTGACAACGACGGATTGCATGGCATGAAGGAAAAATCAGGCGTGGTTCCGTTGCAGGCTGGTTACCATGAAATTTTGGTGCGCTACTTCAACGGAGCCGGCGGTAACGACCTCAAGGTAGAATGGGAATCAGCTTTGTTGCCCAAACAAGCGATTCCGGAAAGTGCGCTTTTTTATGTGCCGGCGAAGTAGGATGATTTTAATCAACCGCATGGCTGACAGTCATCAGTTAGACAATTCCTGATTTGGGCTTTGTTTGCAGTTATCATTTTATAAAAGAAAAAATCCGAACTTATGATGACTCAAACAAAAAAAGTACACCTCAGCGACCTGCATTTTGAACACAAAATCTGGCTGAATGAATTGAAATTTGTATCAGACGAATTGAGTTTTTTTGAAAAATACCTCGAAGACCTGGTCACGAGGCACAATGACAAAGAAATGCTGGTGCAACTGGAACACTACCAAAACCAGTTCATTCGGGAAAAGGAAATCGTGGATATCATGAACCACGACATTCGGAAGCATGAACACAAACTCGTTGAGTTTGCTCAAAAACATACTAACTCTTTCGACAATTACGATCTGGAAGATCATGACGAATTAAGAGACAGCATGGTTCGGTTCCGGAAAATTTTTAATGAACTGAAGGTGAATTTTTTCCGGTTCATGCATGACTGGAAGTAAAGAACAAATTTGGAACAGAAAGGCTGAGGTAACCGTCACGGTTGCTTTGGCCTTTTTTTGTGGGTTCAATCGCCTGCCAGAAAGCTGATATTTAACGTCACTTCCCCAACATTTTGCAAATCACAGCCTGCGTTGTCCACAGCTTTTTCTAATTTCCCGCCGCTACCTGATCATCTCTCAGAAGAATCCGTTTCATCAAATTTTAAGAATTTTGCAACAAAACGCTATGCATTTAACCCGACTTCTCTGGCTGTGCTTTTTAATTAACCTGTTCCTTTTCAATCGTTTAGGCGCTCAAAACGCCACCTACCCTGCCGGCTTCGCAGCCGTCCGGCTGGCTACCGGCCTCGACCCCGTGGGCATGGCGCTGGCCCCTGACGGGCGGCTTTTCGTTGTTGAAAAATTTGGCAGAATTCTGATTATTGAAAACGGCCAGCTCAGGCCGGAGCCTTTTCTGGAACTCGAAGTGGATATTTTCAGCGAACGGGGCCTGCTCGGCATTGCTTTCGATCCGGGTTTTGAGCAAAATCAATACCTCTACCTCTACTACACGGTGAAAGACTCGCTGCACAACCGGGTCATTCGGCTGAAGGCCGACGGAAACTTCGCAGCGCCGGGTAGCGAGGAAGTACTCCTCGACCTCGACCCCGTGAGCGGCCCTTACCACAATGCTGGCGCCATGGTATTCGGCCCGGATGGAAAGCTTTACATCGCAACCGGTGATGGCACCAACTTCGAAAACTCCCAGAGCATGAACACGCTGCTGGGGAAAATCCTGCGAATCAACCCCGACGGGAGTATTCCGGAAGACAACCCGTTTTACAATGAAAACTCCGGGAAATACCGGGCTATCTGGACGCTCGGCCACCGGAATCCCTTTGCCATGACGGTGCAGCCGGGCACGGGCAGGATTTTCACCACCGATGTCGGGAGTGATAAATTCGAAGAAGTTAACGAAATTATCAAAGGTAAAAACTACGGTTGGCCGCTCGTCGAAGGCTTCCTCAATGGTCAAACTCCGCCTGACGATTACCAGGATCCCCTGCACGCCTACAATCACGGCGTAGGCTGTGCAGCCGTCGGAGTGGCAACGTACGACCCTGTGAATATGCTGTTTCCACAGGAGTACGCCGGCAAGCTGTTTTTTGTGGAACATTGCCAGGGAAAAATCTGGAGCATGGACATCAGCACCGGGCAAATCAAGGATTTTGCCTCCGGCCTCAATACGCCCCTCAACCTGCTGACTGCTCCGGACGGCTCCATGTACCTGATCGACCGGGCAGGTACGGGCAGCGATTACGCCACCACCAGCGGCTCCGTCTGGCAACTATTTTATACCGGAAGCGATGCGCCGTTCATCTCGATACAGCCTCAGCCAGTGCTGGTGCCTGAAGCGGAGGATGTTCCGTTTTCTGTTACGGCAACCGGTGCTGAACCCTTCAGTTTTCAATGGCAAAAAAACGGCGTGGACATACCCGGCGCCACCGATCAGGAATTCATTTTTGAAAACCCGTCGCTCCCGGACAGCGGCAGTCTTTTTCGCTGCATCGTGACGAATGCACTGGGCGCTGATACCAGTCAGGCGGCCCTTCTGAGCGTTACTTCCAGCAATCGCCCCGTTCCCAACCTGCTCAACCCGGCCGATGGCCATCGCTATCGTGCCGGTGAAACGTTGGTGCTGAAAGCAGAAGCTTTCGATGAGGAAGACGGCCAATTGCCCCCAACAGCCTTCCAGTGGCGGGTCGATTTTCATCACGACGACCACCTGCATCCGGCATTCGGCCCGGTTTCCCAATCGCAGGAGGAGTACTTCCAGATACCACAGGTGACAGAGACCTCGGATAATGTCTGGTACAATGTCGTACTCACGGTGACCGACCAGAGCGGGCTGTCAACTACGCTGACGAGGGAGGTTTTGCCTTTAAAATCAAATGTCGTACTGCAATCGGATCCCCCCGGATTTCCCGTCTACATCGATAGCCACCGAAAGTTGACGCCCGATACCGTTTCCAGTGTGGTTGGTGTTTTTCATCAAATCACTGCGCCCAAGTCGCACATCGCCAACGACACGCTTTTTTTATTTAAAAAATGGGCCTCCGGTGCAACCGAACCCACCCAGCTTCTTGCTCCTCCTGACGAAGGACTTACGCTGACGGCCGTCTACGAGGCAGCCTTGCCGGTAGCGGACGGGACAGGGCTGCTGGGAAAATACTACGACCGGACAGGGCCGAACTTCACTTTCGACGAACCATTTCTGATGGAAAGAATCGATCCGACCATCGACTTTGAATGGAAGTATAACTCACCCGATATTGAGCTGTTTGGTCACGATCACTGGCTGGTGCGCTGGGAAGGTGCCATCATGCCGTTTTTTGATGAAACGCTTAACTTTCACGTGTACAGCGACGACGGCATCCGGATTTGGGTAAACGGACAACAGCTCATTGACGTCTGGTACGTCACTCCAAACAGGGAATACGACGCCTCCCTCTACCTGAAAGGCGGCGTGAAGTACCCGATCAAGGTGGAATATTTCGAGTCGGGCGGTTTGGCAGCCTGCCATCTTCGCTGGAGCAGCGAACGGCTGGAGCGGCAAATCATACCTGCCTCGCAGCTATTCCCGGAGTTCGTACCGGATACTGTCATTTTTGACAAACTAAAAACCGATGTTCGCCCGAACCCGGTGTCGGATTTGTTAAAAACACGCATCGAAAGTCCGGAAGGAGGTGAATTTGACTTTCAGGTATTCAATATCATGGGACAACTGATGCACAGCCGGAAAATTCAGTTGCTGCCCGGTCTGACAAAACTGGAGATCCCCATGAGCGAATATCCGTCCGGCGAATATTTTTTAAAAATTTCGACCCGGAACAGCGCTGAAATTTTCAAAATTAACAAGCTTTGATGCTCAAGACTTTGAAGTCGATCAGGCTTGGAGGCAACAATATTCAAACGTAAAAACTAATTTCAATGAAACAAGACTTTAAACGAAGATCTTTTTTGAAAAATACCGCTGCCCTTGCCGCATTGGTTGGCCTGCCGGGCGGTAACATTTTTTCAAAAGCCGAACCGCAGGAACTTGTGGAAGCCGCAGCGAAAGTTTTGCCTGCCACCGGCAAACCGGTTTTCGGCCTGAAAGTACCGCCGATCAAGCAGGTCAAAGTCGGCATCATTGGCCTCGGCAACCGGGGTGCCGAGCATGCACGGCTGGTGAATGCCGTGGGACTGGGCAAAGCAAAAATCACGGCCATCTGTGATATCCGGCCGGAGTTTGCAAACAAAACCCTTGATTTTTTACAAAAAAACGGGGGCCAGAAGCCCACAGTTTACTCCGGAAAGCCGGATGCCTGGAAGGAGCTTTGCCGCCGGGATGACGTTGACCTCGTCATCATCGCCACACCCTGGGAAGACCACGTTCCTCAGGCAGTTTTTGCCATGCAGCATGGAAAACACGTCGCACTGGAGGTCCCCTGCGCACTCACCATCGAAGAGTGCTGGCAAATGGTGAACACTGCTGAAGAGACGCAGCGCAACTGCATGATTCTTGAAAATGTTTGCTACGGCAACGAGGAACTCTGGCTGCTCAACATGGCTGCAAGCGGTGTTTTTGGTACGCTGACCTACGCCGAATGTGCCTACATCCACGACCTCCGGGAGCTCATGTTCAGCAAAACTTACTACTACAATCAATGGCGGGTTCGCCATCACGAAGTTCGGGACGGCAACCTCTACCCTACGCACGGTCTCGGCCCAGTTGCTCAGTACATGGATATCGACCGGGGCGACCGGTTCGACTTCTGCGTGTCGATGAGCAACAAGCAGACTTGCCTCGATGAATTCACGCCGACACTGGAGCCAGATAACGAATTTTACAATAAAACAGGCTTCGTCCACGGCGATATGAACAATACCCTCATCAAAACCGCCAAAGGCCGCACCATTCTCGTTCAGCACGATGTCGTTACAGGCCGGCCTTACAGCCGGATCAATATGCTGGCAGGATCGAAGGCATTTCACAAAGGCTACCCCAGCCAAATGTCGGTGAGCGGCCATGGCCATGGTTTTTTAAAAGCGGAAGAATACAAGGAATACCGGGAGCGCTTTGCCCATCCGCTTTGGAAAAAACTGGAAGGCGAAGCCGAGAAAAACGGCGGTCACGGCGGCATGGATTTCGTCATGCTATGGCGCATGATTGACTGCCTGAACCGTGGCGTGGAGCTCGACATGGATGTGTACGATGCCGCTGCCTGGTCGGTCGTAACGCCCATTTCAGAACTTTCCGTACAACTGGGCAGTGTGCCCGTCAAATTCCCTGACTTTACCCGTGGCTACTGGAAAAAGGAGCGAAAACTGGGTGTCATGGCGAATCCTTAGTTCAATTGGCTGTTGGCTGTTAGCCTTGGCTTGGAACCAACGGCTAAGAGCTAAAAGCCAAAAGCCAACAACCACAAATGGATTTTACCAATAAAAATATCCTCATCACCGGCGGAAGCCGGGGCATTGGCAAAGCGGCAGCGCAGGCATTTGCCGAGCGGGGCGGTCGCATTTGTATCAATTTCAATAAAAACAGCAGGGCGGCGAAGGCAGTGATTGAAAACTTGCCGGGCAAAGGCCACTTCGCTGCCAAAGCCGATATCGCCAACCCCGACTCCGTCCGCCAACTGATGGAAGCTGTGACAGATGAGTTTGACAGGCTCGATGTCGTTGTCAACAATGCGGGGATTTACCTGCCCCACCCCATTGCTGAAATGGATTACGAAGAATGGCAGGCAGCCTGGAAGCAAACCCTTGACCTGAATCTGACAGGTGTGGCCAACGTCTGTTATTTCGCCGCACGTCACATGATGCGGCATGGAGGCGGCCACATTGTCAACGTATCTTCCCGGGGCGCTTTCCGGGGTGAACCGGAACACACTGCCTACGGCGCCAGCAAAGCCGGCGTGAATGCCCTGACACAATCACTGGCGCAGGAGCTTGGCAAACACAACATCAGCGTTTCAGCTGTTGCGCCCGGTTTTGTGGAAACGGATATGGCGAAGGATTTACTCGACGGACCCACCGGACAGGCCATTAAAAAACAAAGCCCGCTTGGACGGGTCGCTACACCGGAAGAGGTGGCTTACACCATTGTTTTTCTTGCTTCGCAAGGAGCAGAATTTTTGACCGGGGGAATCGTGGACGTGAATGGAGCCTCGTATCTAAGAAGCTGAAAGTCTGTCGTTTACACCTCTTCAGCTGAAGTAAGTACTTCCTGGATTTCTTCCACTGTTATATCCAGGTGAGATGCGTCGAGCACACATTCGCCATCCTTGATCAACAGGATTTGCGGAGACTCGTGATGTACGCTGAAACGTTCAGCTACAGCTGCCGAGATTTCACGAAAAGCGATGAGGTCGAGGTAATACGGCTCAACTACTTCTGGGGAAAAAGCCCAATCAGATTCAAGGCGGAATTTTGCCATAAAGCTGATGCTACAGCGGGTGCTGTGTTTCAAAATCAGGCAAGGGACCTGGTATGAGCGTTCTGAAATTTGATTTAACTCCTGGAGAGACGTAAGCGGATGCCAGTTCATATTTGATTGTTACTTCTTGAATTGTTTAACGGTTGATTGCCAGTTAAATAACCAGCAGTCAACCGTTAGCCGATAACAATCAATTATTTAACAAGTTCAACAGCTGCTTTTACAGCTTTGAAATTATTAGGACAACCGTAGCCTTTGTTACAGGAGGCGAAAGATGCTGCAAGTGCAAAAAATGCAGCCAGGATGACGACTTGCTTCAGGGTGTTTTTTTTCATTTTGACGAAATTTTCTGGAAATATGGTGATAAAAAGGATTTAAAAAGCTCGTTGTTTAACGAGGCCCGAAACGTGTTTATTTCAATACCCCGTTTAAATTTGCTGCAAAGATAGGCGTTATAAGCCGTTTCTTCAATGTGATTCCCGGTCTGTGGAGGTTGTTACTTTCAAATACCGTAAAATTCAAACTTACCCCCAATGCGCCCATCAAATACTGAACAAATAAAATTCCGGTTGCTGACTTTTATCATTTAATCTAAAGCTTGAAGTCAAGAACCAACAACTCAATGCTCCAATGCGCATTCATCTCATAGCCACCGGTGGTGCTGTCATGCACAATCTGGCGCTCGCTATTCAGAAAAACGGTCATCAGGTCAGCGGTTCCGATGATGAAATTTACAATCCGGCAAAAGACCGGCTTGCCGCTGCAGGGCTTTTACCACCCGCTTTCGGTTGGTTCCCTGAAAAAATAACGCCAAACATTGATCTTGTGATTCTGGGCATGCATGCCCGGGCAGATAATCCCGAACTTGCCAGAGCGCAGGAACTTGGGATCAAGGTCAATTCCTTCCCGGAATTCATTTTTGAACAGTCAAAGAACAAAACCCGCATCGTAGTGGCCGGAAGTCATGGTAAAACCACCACCACCGCCATGATAATGCATGTTTTGAGGATTAGTAACATCACTTTTGACTATTTGGTTGGGTCGCAGATCGAAGGATTTGACCTGATGGTCCAACTTTCCGATGCGCCGGTCATCGTGATTGAGGGCGACGAGTACCTGTCGTCAGCCATTGACCGCAGGCCGAAGTTCCTTCACTACCGGCCTCACGTGACCATCGTGACCGGCGTAGCGTGGGACCACATCAATGTCTTCCCGACTTACGAAAATTACAAACAGCAGTTCGAATTGCTACTGGAAAACCTGGCACCCGGCGGCAAGGTCATTTTTTATAAAAAAGATCAGGACCTGCATGAAATCGTTGAGCGATCAACCGCTGATATCCGTCCGGAGCCTTACGGTGGGTTACGGCACCAGGTGCAGGATGGGAAATTCAGGATAGAGGAACCCGGCCACGAAGCCCGGGAAATGCAGGTCTTCGGCGAACACAACATGGCCAACCTTCACGCCGCACAACTGGCATGCCTTGAGTTGGGTATTTCAAAAGAAAAATTTCTGCAGGCCGCTGCTTCCTTTCAGGGCGCTTCCAGGCGGCTCCAAAATTTGACAGATTCGGAAAGTTTCTCCGCCTGGCTCGACTTTGCGCACGCACCTTCCAAAGCCAAAGCCACCGTCCAGGCCGTAAAAAAACTGCACCCAGCCCGGCGCCTCGTGGCCTGCCTTGAACTGCATACGTTCAGCAGTTTGAACAAAAACTTTCTGCCTCACTACGCCGGAGCGCTGGCTCCTGCCAACACGGCCATTGTTTTTTACAGTCCGCACACGCTGGAAATGAAAAAAATGCCGCCGGTTTCAGCGGAAGAAATCAGGCTTGGGTTTAACCGGCCAGACCTGGAAGTTTTCACGGAACGAGCTGACTTGGAAGTTTTTTTAAAAAAACAAAACTGGGAAAACGCCAACCTGCTACTGATGAGCTCAGGAAATTTTGGAGGAATGGAAGTGGTGAAATTTGTAAAAGAACTGAAGGCCCCTGATCCAGAAGTCCAAGGCTAAAGTTGACAGCTATCCGGGGCATTCGCCTGACAATCAGGTGTTTGACGGGTGCAATCCGGGAGCGGAGAAACAAAAGCCGTACAACAATCGAAATCCTGGATTGGATCAATCTTTTTTCACCACCACCTGAAATTTGGATCGTAAAACCTTTTTCACTGACAGCCATTTTATTCCAAAAAATATGTCCATCACCTTACCTGAATTCTGGCAACTCGCCGTAGCTGAACTGACCCGGGCCAATGCTGACCGGCGGCATCCTTTCCGAAATGTGGTGATCGCTACATGCTCCATTAACATTCCCGGCATGCGCACCGTCGTTATGCGAAAATTCGATGCCGGGCAAGGTGTCTTGATGTACACCGACTGCCGCTCTCAAAAATTTCAGGACTTGCAAAGCCATCCAGAACAGGCTGCCTCCCTGCTTTTCTGGCATCCCAAAAAAAATTTACAGGTGCGTATGCAAGGCCGGGTGACGCTGTCAGTGGAAGATGAAATCGCCAAAGCCCATTGGCTTAAAGTACCTCCGGTGTCGAAACGAAGCTACACCACTGCACAGGCGCCGGGAACAATCATCGAAAACCCGGAAGCCGTTGAACACGATGCCGCACTGGAAGACGGAAAATATTTCACAGTGCTTCATTTTCAGCCGCATTCGGCAGAGTTGCTTCAATTGAACCGGGAATTACATCTCAGGGCAATTTTTCACCTTGAAAATGAGACCTGGCAGGGGCATTGGCTCGTACCGTAACCTTCAGCAATGGCATCCTCCCACAGGGAAATATGCTTTGAACTTCGTAAAAAACCTAAAATACTTTTTGACCAAGCAACCGTCCTTACCGTTTTTTGTGTCAAATTTTGTAAGCTTTGCCATAAAATCTAAACAGCAAAATGAAAGAACAAAAGACCCTCAAATTTAAAAAACTCATGGTCGCCAACCGGGGCGAGATCGCTATCCGCATTTTCCGGGCTGCCACTGAACTGAACATACGAACAGTAGCCATCTACACCTACGAAGATCGCTACTCACTCCACCGCCACAAAGCAGATGAAGCCTACCAAGTCGGTGCAGACAACGACCCGCTGAAACCTTACCTCGACATTGATGAAATCATCAAAGTCGCCAAAAAGCGGGGTGTCGATGCCATCCATCCCGGCTATGGTTTTTTGTCGGAAAACGTTGAATTCGCCCGGCGGTGCGCCAAAGAAGGCATTACGTTTATCGGTCCACGTCCGCAAGTGATGGAAGCCCTGGGCGACAAAGTAAAAGCGAAAAAAGTGGCCGAAGAGGCAGGCGTGCCCATGATTCCAGGCAGTTCCGATTTCCAATCGGAGGAAGATGTAGCGGAATGGGCAAAAAAAATCGGCTACCCCGTCATCCTTAAAGCTGCCTCCGGCGGTGGCGGACGTGGCATGCGGGTTTGCCGCTCGGAAGCTGACCTTCGTAAAAATTACAACGAAGCCAAAAAAGAAGCCCTCAACGCCTTCGGCGATGACACTGTCTTCCTGGAGAAATTTATAGAAAACCCGAAGCACATTGAAGTACAAATCATCGGAGACAATGCCGGGCATATCGTTCACCTGTTTGAAAGGGACTGCTCCATCCAGCGGCGTTTTCAAAAAGTAGTGGAAATTGCCCCTTCGCTCAGTCTCAAACAATCGACCCGCAACCAGCTCTACGACCATGCCCTGAAAATTGCCCGGAGTGTCAGGTACAATAATGCCGGCACCGTGGAATTCCTCGTCGACAGCGATGAAAATGTGTATTTTATCGAGGTGAACCCCCGCATCCAGGTGGAGCACACCGTCACGGAAGAAGTAACCGGGATAGACATCGTGCGGGCGCAAATTCTGATTGCCGAAGGCTTCCACCTCGGCCATAAAACCCTGCGAATTGAGGACCAGAAAAGCATCGAATGCCACGGATACGCCATTCAGTGCCGGGTGACGACGGAGCGGCCGGCTGAAAATTTCAAACCTGACTACGGCACCATCATCGCCTACCGCAGTCCTTCCGGTTTCGGTATTCGACTCGATGGTGGGAATGCCTACGCCGGCTCCCAAATTTCACCCTACTTCGATAGCCTGCTGGTGAAAGTGACTGCTTGGGGGCGCACCTTCAAGGGCGCCAGTGAACGCTTGCACCGGGCACTGCTCGAGTTCCGGGTGCGTGGCGTGGAAACTAACATCGGATTCCTGGACAACCTGATCCAGCACCGTGACTTCCAGACCGGCAAGGCTACCGTGAATTTCATTTCGGAGCATCCGGAGTTATTTCAAATGCCTATTCGCAAAGACCGGGGTACCAAAATTTTGCGTTTCCTCTCCGACGTCATCATCAACGGCAACCCGGATGTACCAAATGGAAAAAAACTTTCCAGGAAATCGCTCGAATTCAGGAAGCCTGCCATTCCCGGCGAAGAAGTTTCGCAGACCTTCATTTCCAACACCCACTACGAGTCATTCTCACTGCGCAAACCTTTGAAACCGGAACACTTGCCGGTAAAAATGCAACCCGGCACCAAGCAAAAGCTGGAGAAACTCGGACCGGAAAAATTCGCTGAATGGCTGAAAAAACAACGTCAGATTCACTACACCGACACGACCTTCCGGGATGCCCACCAATCGTTGCTGGCCACCCGAATGCGTACGTTTGACATGATGCAGGTGGCTGAAAAATATGCGATAGCGCACGGCCACGAGATTTTTAGCATGGAGGTCTGGGGCGGAGCGACTTTTGACGTCGCCCTGCGATTTTTGCATGAATGCCCCTGGCAGCGGCTCAGCCGCCTTCGGGCAGCCATCCCGAACACCCTGCTGCAAATGCTGTTGCGGGGAACCAATGCCGTTGGCTACACCGCTTACCCAGACAACCTGATCGAAAAATTTGTTGAAAAAGCAGCTGAGACGGGTATCGACATTTTCAGAATCTTCGACAGCCTGAATTACGTGCCATCCATGCTCACCAGCATTAACGCCGTCCGGGAACGCACGAATTCAATCGCTGAAGCCTGCATTTGCTACACCGGCGACGTCCTCGACCCTGACCGGCCGAAGTACAGCCTCGACTACTACCTCGACCTGGCCAAACGCCTGGAAGATGCAGGTTCGCACATCCTTGCAATCAAGGACATGGCCGGCTTGCTGAAGCCCCGCTCCGCCGAAACACTCATCAGCGCTTTGAAAAAGCATATCGACATCCCCATTCATCTGCACACGCACGATACGCCCGGCATTCAATCGTCCACCTATCTCAAGGCCATCGAAGCAGGTGTGGATGTGGTGGATGTAGCACTGGCCAGCATGTCGGGACTTACCTCTCAGCCCAACTTCAACGCACTGGCCGCCTCGATGCAGGGTCATCGCCGGGAAAATCCGATGGACCTGAAGAGTCTGAATGGATTTTCCAATTACTGGGAAGCAGTGAGGGAAATGTATTTCCCGTTTGAAAGTGAGCTGAAAGCCGGCACCGCTGAGGTTTACGAGCACGAAATCCCTGGCGGCCAGTACACAAACCTGCGGCCGCAGGCACGTTCGCTCGGCCTTGAACATAAATTTGATAAAATCAAGGAAAACTACCGCAAGGCCAACTTCCTCCTCGGCGACATCGTGAAGGTGACGCCAAGCTCGAAAGTCGTCGGTGACCTGGCCATGTTTATGACTGCTAACGACCTGACGCCGGAGGACATCCTCGAACGAGGCGAGAACATTTCCTTTCCGGACAGTTTAAAATCCATGCTTCGTGGCGAACTGGGCCAGGTGGAAGGCGGGTTTCCCGAGCGATTGGTGGAGGTAGTTTTAAAGGGTGAAAAACCGATGACCGGCGCTGCCAATTCGCATCTGCCACCGGTTGATTTTGAAAAGGAATTTCCGGCGTTTCAGGAAAAGTTTGGCTCGGATGTCAACTTCAACGATTTTCTTTCCTATAAACTTTACCCCAAGGTATTCAGCGACTACCGCAGCCATGTTGAAGAATATGGCGACGTGAGCCGGCTGCCTTCCGCCATCTTTTTTTACGGACTCAAGCCGAACGAGGAAATTTTGATCGAAATTGCCGAAGGCAAAACCCTCCTCATCTCCTACCTGAACGTGACGGAACCTGACGAAGAGGGCAACCGCCTGATTTTCTTTAGGTACAATGGCACAACCCGCTCCATCAAGGTGAGGGATAAAAATGTCAAGCCAACCGTCATGCGCAACAAAAAGGCAGAAGCCCCCGGAGAGATCGGTGCACCTTTGCAAGGCAACCTCGGCAGCATACTGGTGAAGGAAGGTGACAAAGTAAAAGTCAACCAGCCGCTTTTCACCATCGAAGCGATGAAAATGGAAAGCACAGTTACCTCTTCCGTGGAGGGTGTTGTGAAAAAAATCTACCTCAGCGAAAAAACTTTAGTCGAACAAGGCGACGCCGTGCTAGAGGTGGCATGATATTTTTTAGCAATTTGTTGAACTATAAAATCCATTATTACTTTTGCAAAAAATTATCAATCACATGAAAAAACTGAGTTTCTTGATTTTCACGACTTTGGCACTTTTTACTTTTCAGGCTTGCCAAAGCGACGGAGGCTGCAACCTGGAGGGAAGTTGGAAGGTAAAGTCAACGGATGTGCAATCTCCAAAATTTTCAGCTTCCATCATTGAAATGACCAAAGCTGAAATCGAAAATGCGAAGTATGACTTCACCGCCGACGGAAAGGTGGTTTGGCAATCAACGCCAGCTGCTCTGCCCGTGGAAGGTACCTGGGCTTTGAATGAAGCAGGGGATAGCCTGGTACTCACTTTTCCTGACAGGTCGCCGGATGTCTTTACGATCACCAGTTGTTCAGCGAATGAGTTGAGCACCACCCAGCGTGCTCCGCAAGACCCGGCAAAAGAAGCCACACTCACGATTAACACCGTTTTGGAGAGAGTTCAATAACACAACTTTTTCAAAATAAAAAGTAATGACCGAAAAGGCTGAGAGAAAAATCTTTCAGCCTTTTTTATTTGGGCAGGTTTCATTTCAAAGAATTGTAAAGCAATAAAATATGCATTCGAAGAATTTTTCACACAAAAATTCCCCCTGTTTAGTTAAGTAGTAATACCAAGTTTTAGCATAGTTCTTGCACCTTCGGTAGAAATTTAAAATAGCACGAACTATGCTGAACATGTACCGTATCCTCTCGTTCGTGCCCCCCGCCCTGCTTTTTTTTATACCTGCGTTTTCGCAAGTTCAGGGAAACATCGAACAGATTCCCGGAAGCAATACTTACAAAGTATCTGCCATTCCAAGCGTCGACTGGTCGCCTCCGCAAAGCGTCACCAGCAGTGCTCAAATTACCTTGAGAGCAATCTCAGGCAAATTGAATATTGCTGATTTTCAAAGCCTGACTGGCAACTGGTCAGGTGCTAATGTCATCACGGCTCCGGCTGAAGCCCCGGACTATGATTATTTTAGTTTTTCGCTGAATGCCCCGTTGACAAACCTAAATTATGTGAGCGGCACGCCCGTTCCGCTTTTCTCTTTCAAAAATACCTTCGGCTGCTCTCAAATTGAAATTATTGACAATCAGAATGATCCATTCCTCCCACCAAACTCCATGAGTGTAAACATTGGGAATTCATTTTCCATCGTGGGTGCGGGTATAGGTCAGAATGCATATTCGGGCAATTCGCCCAATTATTTAGTCACCTGCCCGCCATTGGGTATGTATGTAGTGGCTGAGGATAATCCCGTGAAATGCCACGGCGAGCAAACTTCGGTCGTTGTTCAGGTTTTCGGAGGCAAAGAGCCTTATGATGTCGAATGGAAAAATATTGCGACTGGTATTTCCGGCAGCCAGCAGGTAACTGATTATGAAGGCTCTGCCGTTTTCGATAACCTTGGCGCAGGCAATTACACCTTTACTTTAAAGGATAACCAGGACAGCATCAAAACCGACAGTCTTAAAATACATCAACCACAGCAATTGAATATACAAATGGGCGCTTACGATGCCAGCTGCAACGGCAGCCTTGACGGTGTTGCTTTTGTCCAGAACGTTCAGGGAGGTACGGTTGCATCAGACTACCAGTATTTCTGGGCTAATAACCCTACGCTATCCAGTTCAGTCATGGGGTTTCTTGATCCCGGCACTTACACGGTGACAGTTTCAGATGACAACGGCTGCCAGACAACTGGCAGTGTCACAGTTGGTTCGTTTGCCGTAATTTATCCCAACCCATACATCCGGGACGTATCGTGCCACGGGGCTACGGATGGCTTGATCGATCTTTACCCGGTAGGTGTTAACCCGCCATTTACTTACGAGTGGTCATCCAATGCATCTATCAGCATGAACTCATCCGCCTGGAACCTGAAACCCGGCTACTACAGCGTAACGATAACAGACGCAACTGGCGTTTGCTTCGAGGAAGCAGAGTTTATCGTCGAAGAACCAGCCGAAATTGAAGCAGACTACAGCCTTGCGGAGCCGGTTTGCTACGGTGAAAAAGGCTACCTGAGTATCTTGGCTGTTTCCAATGCCTTCGAACCATGGTCTGCTACTGTGATTGGCGGCGAAGACCTTGGCGACGGAAAAGAGTTTGAGGTGGAAGCAGGCATGCCAGGCCGTTTGGTGATTGAAGATGCCAAAGGCTGCAAAATTTCAGAAGATTTTCTCATCCCGGCCAAACAGGAAATGTTTCTCGAGCTGGGTGAAGGTTTCACCATAAAATATGGAGAAGAAGTAAAGTTAGACCCTGATATTTTCCCGCTGAATAATGTAAGCCTGCGCTGGACACCCGGCGATTGGCTTTCCTGCGACGACTGCCCCAACCCGGTTGCAAGGCCTGAGGAAACAACAACTTACCTGCTCAGAATGGAAGATGCTTCCGGCTGTGTCATGCAGGATGCAGTGACCATCGGAGTGAAAATTTCACGGGATATTTTCATTCCGAACGCCTTCAGTCCTAACCAGGATGGCATCAATGATATATTCATGCCATACGCAGGTTTTGAAGTAACCGAAATCGAATCATTCCGGGTCTTTGACCGCTGGGGCGGCCTCATCTATGCTTGTGATGAAAAAATGGCTCCCGGTGACCCACGACTCGGATGGAATGGAACAGCAAAAGGTAAATACATCAAATCCGGTACTTACCTCTATTCTATGAACGTAAAATTTATTGACGGAGAAGTAGTCCTTTTCTCAGGCGAAGTAAATCTACTCCGTTAACTCCTGATAATCAAATAGATAAGTTTTTGGCTTTGTTTTTGGAAAATGAATATTACAATTTGCTTTTGTCAAAATTTCCCCTGATTTCCCTCCCCCCTTTTCTGGTTTCAGGTTTCCAAAATAAAAGGTATCCAGCGTTCGAAGACGCCGGGTAGAACTTTCCCCCTTGCATTGCGGACAAACCTTCTTTTTCGAAACTAATCACTGAACTTACTATGAAACCTCAGTTGACGATTATACTGGCCCTGTTCTGTCTAAGCCTGACAGCCCAGGTGAAATTTAAAGTAAAACTCCTGCCTGATAACGTTACTTACCAGGTACTTTTCAAACCCGAGGCCACCTGGTCGGCGCCTCTGAATGCCGTGCCTTCCTCGCAGGTAACACTCCGTGTTCCTACCGGTGGTTTTACTGTAGGAACAGTCACCGGACTCGCCGGCAACTGGAGCCATACCGGCACCACTGTTGCTCCTTTAGAGAACCCGGGATATGATTACATCTACTTTGGCTTGCAGGGAGCAACTTCAGCTATCACCTTCAACAATGGCGTTGAGGTCCCTATTTTAAATTTTAAAAATGCAGGAACCTGCACCGGCGAACTGGAACTTCTCGACCATGACACCGATCCGTTCATGCCGCCAAACTCGCAAAGTGTGAATGTCGGCAACTCCATCACGATCATTGGAGCAGGTTTTGGAAATGCCTATACGGGAAACTACGGTGTATTCCCCGCCGATTGTACTACTTCGGGCAGCTGTGGCATAGAAATTTTTGACGTTGCCTTGAAAAGCCCGTCAGCCTGTGGCATTGCTGATGGTAAAATCACCATTTCTGCTGTCAACACAGGCAATTCACTTCCGCTTCAATATTCCATCAATTATGGTAATAGCCAGACTACCTGGCAGTCTGACTCTGTTTTTGCCAACCTGGCTTCAGGCGATTTATTCAACGTGGCAGTAAGGGATGTGGCAGCTATTTGTATTGAAGAGGCCGGTAGTTACGAGCTGGACGGCCCGTTGGCGGCCACTATTCTTGGGGTAAATGTAACCAACCCTGCCTGTGGGCAATCCAACGGCAGCGTTACGATCAATGCCGTTGCCGGCAACGGCGGAACTTTGCGATATGCCATGAACGTGAATGGTCCGTGGCAGGCATCGAGTACTTTTTCGGGTCTTGCGGCAGGCACTCATTCATTCTGGGTGCAGGACATTACCAAAAACTGTACAAGCTTCGTCGGCAGCTACACACTGACCGGTTGTGTGGCGCCAGTTTGCCTCATCACGTATGAACTTCAGGCACTCGGCAACGGCCAATACCAGGTCAACATGATCAGCGATACAACCTGGAATTTTCCAAATAATCTAACTTCCTCCCTTCAGGTTACTTTGAAAGTTCCCACCGGAGGATTCGTCGCTTCGTCGCTAGTCAGCCAGATCAGCGGTGTCAATTTCGGACTTGCTTCCAGCTATATTGCACCAAGCGAAGATCCAACCCACGACTACATTTCAGTGATACTTGAAAGCCCGGGCACGCAGGGAATCCCCTACGTGAAAGGCAATACTGTCCCGCTTTTCACTTTCGAAAATGCAGGAACCTGCACAGGTGACAGCGTGAAGCTAATGGCTAACAACGATCCGTTCTTCCCGCCAAACAGCCAGAGCGCCAACGTCGGGCAGCAGATTTCCGTCAGCGGATACGGTGGCGCCGATATCCCGGTGTGCCTCGGCGACAATGCCGCATGCGGAGCAGTACCACCACCAGCCCCATCCTGTTTGATTACCTATGAAATTGAAAAACTTGCCACGGATGAGTTCCAGGTGTCCATGATTTCAGATACAACCTGGACGCTGCCCAACAACATCACCTCGTCCATGCAGTTTACAATAAAAGTTCCATCCGGCGGCTTCGTTGTCAGCGACTTAACGAGCAAGCTGTCAGGTGTAAACTTCGGGTTGGCTTCCACCTACGCCGCCCCGTCGGAAGACCCCGGCAGCGATTACATTTCTTTCATCCTCGACAGCCCCGGCACGCAGGGCGTACCTTATCAAAAAGGGGTGAAAACACCACTTTTCACCTTTAAAAACAGCGGCAGTTGCCAGGGCGGCCAGGTCGTCCTGATGGACAATGATACCGACCCGTTTTTTCCTCCGAACAGCCAGAGTGCCAACGTAGGACAGCAACTTTCCGTCAGTGGATACGGTGGCGCCGATGCGCCGATCTGTATCTCCAACCTGCCGGCAGAAGATTGCTCCAACGATCCATGCGCTGCCCTGTCGCCAGGGTTTCAGGCACAGGATGCTTGTCAGAACATAACCATCGATTTTAATAATACAACTACTTCTATTGAAACGATCACTTCCTGGAGTTGGGATTTCGGGGACAACAGCGCCCCTTCGACAGATGAATCTCCTTCTCATACTTACGTCAGTTCCGGGAATTTTGAGGTTTCATTGACGGTGACGACCCAAGGCGGTTGCTCTGCAACTTTCACGGATTTCGTCACCGTTTTTCCTTCTCCCGGCGAAGCTCCGGTTGACTATTTCGTCGTCTGCAACGGCGACGGAGTAACGCTCGAATCACCGGCCAGCATCTCGTCCGCATCGTGGAGCCCCGCAACGGGCCTTGACGATCCGAACAGCTCTGCTCCCTTCGCCCAGCCATCAGCTACCACTGCCTACACCCTGACGGTGACCAATGATTTTGGCTGCGAAGCCACCAGCTCGGTGACGGTAGAGGTATCGAACGATCCGGTTTTTAAAGATGTAGTCTCCACGGACCCCTCTGATTGCGGAGTGCAGGATGCATCCATCTACGTCAGTGCCATTGGCGGTGGACCGCTTGAGTACAGCATTGACAGCATGGCATGGCAAACGGATTCACTTTTTTCAAATGTTGCACCCGGAACCTATACAGTTTTTGTCAGAAACATTAATGGTACTTGTCCGGTAGAATATAGTTTCAGCCCTGTCGTCATCACTGCACCTGCAGAGCCGATATTTGTTGATGCAACTTCAACGCAACCAAACGGTTGTGCGGGAGATGGCTCCATCACAATCAATGCATCAGGCGGAAATGCTCCGCTCCGGTATAGCATCGACGGCGGCCAGAACTTCCAGACAAGCAATATTTTCAGCAACCTTGGCGGTGGCGATTTCGATATCGTTGTGGCCAACAACGATGGCTCCTGCCAGGTGGCAGGCAGCAGTATTTCACTGACCGAACCAACGCCTCCAACCGTGTTTACGCCCGTTGCAGATTTCAGCATCTGCGATGGCACTTCGGCTTCCGTTTCGATTGAAATAAGCTCGGATATCGCCGACTACATCATCGCCGGAAGCGGTATTTTTTCAAATGAAAATGTCAACGGCAGCACGCTCACTTTCGATGTGGACGCCGATGGCGCCGGCACTACGGACTTTCAGGTTGAATTCACGGACAACAACAATTGCACCGTCACGGAAACTTTTAATCTGACAGGTATCGAAATTCCAACGGCTGATTTCGCCGTATCCTCTACCCTCTGCACAAACGGAGAGGTGACAATCGATTTCACCGGTACAGCATCAGCAAACTCATCATTAAACTGGTCGCTCGACGGCGGTCAGCTCATATTCAGCAGTCAGGCAACTTCTATTGATCCGGCAGGAGCCACCATCGTGGTCTCATGGCCAGCAAGCGGTCAAAAAACAATCGGACTGGAGATTGACAACCAAGGTTGTCAATCGTCCGGAACCGAAGTTGTCGACATCACAGATTACAATCCCGGCGCTACACTTGACGTCACGGACGCAGGCTGTGGCCTAAACACGGGCGCAATAAACCTCAACCTTGCCGGAACTGGCAATTATTCTTTTAGCTGGAGCAATGGCTCCGGCAGTCAAAATCTTTCAAATCTGTCAGGCGGAACCTACCAGGTGACCATTACAGAAGACGGCTCAGGCTGCTCCGCTACTGCTTCGGCGGTAGTGGGCACCTCGCAGCCCGTCAGCATCACCAGCCTCTCAGAGCAGCCGGCTACCGATTGCTCAGGCAGCGGCGGCGATGGCAGTCTGACCGTGGAAGTAAGCGGCGGTTCGTCCAACTATACCGTCAACCTTTACACCTCCGGCGCTGGTAGCACGCTGATTGACCAGTTTGCCGGCAGCCAGTCGTCATTCACTTTTACCGGACTTGCAGCAGGTGCTTATCAGGTAGAAATACTTGATGCAAACGGCTGCTCCGATGTTGAAACAGTAGCGATTGCTTCTCAAAGCAGCGACCTCATTGCGACAGCAACTATTCAAAATGCCGCATGTGGCGCTTCCGATGGAAGCTTCTCGCTTGAAATTAGCGGCGGTGCTCAGCCGTACGTTTATGATCTTTATCAAAACAATCAACCGGTTGCCACCAACGTGACCATCAACAGCCTTCCGCTGACGATTGGAAACCAGGCGCCCGGCACCAGCGTCCTCATCATAAGAGATGCAAACGGCTGTATCGCTCCCGTTACCGCAACGGTGGGCAGCCAGCAGGCAAGTTTCACACTGACGCCGAACACCACGCCGTCAGGCTGCTCTGCCAGCACCGGCGCCATTCAACTGACCGGCCTTCCTGCCGGTGTCACTTTTCAGTGGCAAAACAGTAGTGGCACTTCGCTCGGAAGCACCAACCCACTGGAAAATCTTGCGTCCGGCGTTTACTTCGTCACTGTCACAGATGCGGGCGGATGCACCAAATCCGGCGCCTTCACTGTTTCGGCGACTGACGGCCCGGAGGTAAGCATTCTCGATCAGGTAGATGCCAGCTGTGGCGGAGCAGACGGAAGTCTGACTTTCGAAGTGAACGGCAACGGTTCCTTCAGCTACGACGTGCTGAATACTGCCATCAGCGGTTTTGGTACGGACGGCGAAGACATTACCGTCCCAGGACTTGGAGCGGGCGCTTACGTTATTCAGATTTCAGAACTGATGACCAACTGTCAGGCTTTCACCCCGTTCGTCATCAATGGCGGCGGGCAGATTTTTGCCTCTTCGACGATCACGAAGGCCAGTGAATGCGGCGTGTCGGATGCGTTTATTGAAATTGAAATTTCAGGAGGTACGGCACCCTACACGATTACTTCTTCGGAGGGAACAGCCCCGGCAAGCCCCGTGACAGCCTCTGCAACAATTATAGACCTCTACGACGGCGTCATCACTATCACGATCACCGACGCCAGCGGTTGTTCTAAAACGATCAATGCAAACCTGGGCATCATGACGCAGCCAACGCTCACGATGGATGATGTTTCGGTTTCAAATTATACCTGCCCCGGAGAATTCGGTGCCATTACCGCCGCCGATCCGGGTAAGGAGTTTCAGATTTTTGATCAAAATAATTCTTTCGTAGCGGTGACTCCATGGACGGGCGCAACGGCCGGCACCTACACCATTCGCTACACGCTGAACGGCTGTACGGCTGAACTTCAGGATGTCGAAGTCACCGGTCCCGCTGACTGGGCCGTCGACCTGAATCTGGGAGGAGAAACCTGCGCAGGAAACGATGGTTTCATTGCTCTCGTCGTCAGTGGCGCTAACGGTGGCTTCTCTTACGCCTGGAGCAACGGCAGCACTGAAGCTACGGCAAACGGCCTGTCTGCCGACTCGATTTACCACGTTACAATCACAGATGCGCTGGGATGTACTACGCAAGGCGACAATCTTCAAATACCTGACATTTGCACCATTGAACCTTGTGAAGACGTATTTTACCTTGACACTTTCAATCTCGCATTACTTACCAATCCGACCGAGGTATGCCTACCAACCGAGCTACCCGACTTGTCGATTTTCGACCTCGAACTCGACGGAGCACCCTACGGTCAGGATATTCAGTCTTGCATTGACAGCACGATATTTTATGGATACGGCATGCTGTTGGGCCTTGGCGCCCCACCCTACATGCTGGATGAGTGGAATTTCCGGGGTAACCGGACGGAAGGATTCATGTTCAACGAAATCGTGGAACTGCTCGACCACATGAACGACGTGGACCCGCTGGGCAACTGGTTGCTGAATGAAGATGACAAGAGCATCAACGGCGGGGCCTCCAATTCCAATTATGGCAGCCTCATCATCACGCACATCAACAGTGCAACGACGCTAAACTTGCAGGTGAACACCGTCAGCGTTTCACATCCAAGTATTCTTGTGAACAATGACCCGGCACACGTTTTTGTGGTTACTGATCCGGTTTCAGGTTGTAAAGACACGCTGTTTATTAATATTCTCGGTATTCCAACGCCGAAGATTGACACCATAGAAATTGAAGTACCGCTCGGCAGCACGGAACCGCTCTGCCTGCCGACAGACGAACTCGCAGGTACGCCTGAGCTGATGAATAACTACTGTATTTCATTCACGAACAATGCCCAATTGGTTTCACTCGGCAACGAATGCATTGAGATTACCGGCCTCGAAATCGGTCCGGATCAGGCTTGCTACGTGATTTGCGATAACCTCGGCAACTGCGATACGACGATCGTGCTCATTTCAGTAGTCGATACCAGTACGGCGCTGGTGATTTACAACGGTTTCAGCCCGAACGAGGACGGCGTGAATGACTTTTTCAGAATCAAAAATATCGAACACTACCCGAATAATAGCCTAGTAATTTTCAACCGCTGGGGATCTCGTGTCTACCAACGGGAAAGATATACGAATGCCAGCGGATGGGACGCCATTTACAGGAACACCAAACTGCCGGACGGCTCTTATTTCTATGTTCTCGAAGTGGAAATTGACGGTAAAAAAGAGAAGTTCTCAGGATACGTTCAGGTCAACAGATAGATGTGCTATTGGCCGTTAGCAATAAAAAGCTCTAACAAATAAGCTCGTAGAATTAACATCTTTTATCCACACACTATTGACGGGGGTTGCAGGGCTGAAAGGCTGGCAACCCTTGTTTTTTTATAAAAAATGCCCGGCGTAACGTTACACCGGGCATTTTTTATTTGAATCGCTTCGCAATCAGAACCTCGCAGTGATTCCTCCGAGCACGTTGATGCCGTAAGTTCTGTAGTAGCGCCAGCGTTCCCGTTCGTTGTTCAGCAGGTTGTTTACTTCGAGGAATGCGCCGAAGTTTTTCACAAACCAATACTCGCCGCCGAGGCTCAGGTCGTACAATGCACCGAGGTTGTCCCAACGATTAACCCCCCCGATTCGGTTGGCTGAAACACCATTTTCCAGAAACAATTGGGCTTTTGCGCTGAGTTTGCCATCGCTTGAAGTGTAGAGCGCCTGAAAATTGGCCTGAAATGACGGCACATGCCAGGTACGGAACTCCGTTTTTTCATCAAAAAAACTCTGGCTCAGCGTACCGGTTACGGTCAGGTTTTTGATGGGAACAGCCTTCACCGACCCACTGATGTTAACGATATTGACATCGTCGTAAACCACATCGAAATCATAGATATTATCGCCGTCGAAGCGAAAAATATACATCGCCAGGTCATTCGTCGGTTTGTAGCCGATCTGGGCGGTGTATTCAAAAAACTTGAGATTGCCCCTCACCCCGGCAAAAGCATTGAAATACTTGGTATTTCGAAGCGTGCCCGGTTCCAGCCGTGTGTGGATGTAAGGATTGTAGGTAGTGAGACTGCGGAAAGTGTTTTTTTGCAAATCTCCCTCCAGACCAACGAAGAGCGCCAGCTCGTTTCCGGTGAGGTTAAGTACGGCTTCCACATCCGGGAAGGGGGTGAACTCGTCGTTGTTGGAAACCAGCCTTCCGCCCACTTTCACCTTGAATGCATGGGCATGAAAAGTGAAGGCAGGGTGCAGGGTGAAATTGTGCAGTGTTTCCTTGTTGATCAGCGTGTCATCGTACCAGGTAAAATCCGTGATCAGGCCGATATCGAAGGAATGTTTGCCCTGAATCCACTTCGTGGCATTGCCTTTAAGCGCCATACCGAATTCGTTGGAGGCAAACTCATCGCCCATGGTGTAGAGATCGAAGCCGGCATTGTAGTTGAAATCTCCGGCCGTTTGAACACCGTTAAAAATACTTGCCCCAAAGTCGAAAATGCCGAACAGCTGTTTCACCGCATCTTTCTCCTGTGGGCCATCGTCGTAAAATTCATCAAAGTTGTAGCCGTAGTAGCTCACCCGGTTGGAAGTGTAGCCCAGCTTAGAATTGACGGCGAATCCCTGCTCGAAGTAGTAAGTCCCCTCCCCCTGCGCTTTTGTCAATCCAAACCGCTGATTTTCAACTTCATTGTTAGAAAAATTTGCGGAATGATGCATCAGGTTCAGGCCGATGTCGTAGGAGCTTTTGTCGCTCACCTCCACGTGTTTGCTGAACGAGCCGTCGCCGTAAATTGCCCTTGGCAGACCGGCGCCCAGTTTTGCATAAAAATTATAGGCATCCGGTATTTCTTCATCCGATTTGTAGGTGATCGGGCGGATACGGGGCGCCGGATATTCCACTTCGAAGGATTTGGGCGGCACCTGGTAATCCTGGCGTTTGATGGTCGTGTCCACCGGCGGAAGCTCCGGGCTTACCGATACTTTTTCCGTCTCAGCCAACTGTGCTTCAAAAACTTTGATGACCTCAACCTGCTCGCTTGGCAGGTCGGTTTGGGCCCAAAGCGGCAGGGCGAGTATGCTTGTGAAAAGAAGGAAGATGAATTTTTGCTTCTTCATTTTATTTGATTGTTTGATTGTTGGAATTGTTTGATGGCTGGATGGCTGGATTGTTTATGACAATCAAACCATTTAACAATCAAACCATCAATTTCCACCGTCATCCATGAAATTATTGCTGTTGTCCAGCCTGCTCGATCCGGCGGCCTGTTTTTTCAAAGTCTCCAGTTTCTTTTTAGCCGTCGGGATGATCTCGTCTGTTTTGTTTTCGTAGTTTTCAATCAAAGCCTCAAGCACTGTACGAGCGCTGAACAGATCTCCCTGCTCGGCAAAGATATCTGACAACAAAATCAAGCTTTTACCCACCCAGAAAGGGTAGTTGGAGCTTTCATTGTTGTTGTCAAGGCAGCGTTTTTTAGCACGGTCGAGGTCACGGCGGTTGTAGTGAATCTGGGCAATGAGGTAACGAGCCTCGGCCGTTTGTTCGTTATCGCTGAGTTTCAGCACCCGGTCAAAAGATTGAAGGGCCGGGTCGTAATCCTTGCGGTCGAATGCGATTTTACCAAGGTAAAAATGAGCGGCAGCCACCTGTGCATCGGTAGCCGAGGGGTTGTTGGCCACTTTCCGGGCCGAAGCCTGCACGGCATTCGTGTCGCCAAGGCGATAGGCAGAACGCATGGCGCCGAGTTGCGCTTCGAAGCGGTCCTCACCGGTCGTTGCCACTTCTTCCCACTTGGTGTAGTAATCATAAGCTTTGTTGAAATTCTGCTCGTTGTGATAAGCAATCTGAGCAGCCTTGCCAAGTGCATCCACGTAGTAACGGCCCGGACCTTTGCCGATGACCCATTCGTAGTTTTTCAGCGCCTGCCCGTATTGCTTCAGCACCGCATAGCTTTCACCACGGTGATAGTAAGCCGCCATTACGTTGATGCCGTTCGGGTATTTGCTGATGTACTCGGTGTAACCCGTGATAGCACGTTCGTAATTGCCGCCTTCGTAGGCAGCCTCGGCAGCAGCGAAGGCATTTTCGTCCTTCTGCGCATTGTCGAGTTTGTAACCGGGCACAGTTTCCAGGAAGGCGTTGAAACCGTCCGCATCGCCAAGGTCTTTGATGTAGATTTCACGCAGAGCCGCCAGCGCAGCGTCACCCTCTTCCTTGGATGGATTGTGAGAAAAAACCTGCTTGTAGTAGCTGATGGCGCCCTGCATATTGCCCTGGTTGTATGCAACGAGCCCCAAACGGAGCAGAGCATCGTTGACCAGATCAGAGTTCGGATATTCGGCCACCAACCGCTTGAATGCGTCGGTTGCTTTGCTGGATTGCTTGATTTCCTGGTAGGTAATTCCCAGCTGAAACAGGCCGTTGTCGGCGTAATTAGATTTGGGGTACTTGCTGATCAGGTCTTCCAGCGCAATGATTTTTTCAGTCGTATTGCCCCGCAAACCTTCGATGATTGCTTTTTGAAACAACGCATATTCGAAGCCGGGGTATTTTGAATTCACGGCTTCATCGTAGAACTTAATAGCATCACGGTACTGATTTTTTTTGAACAAACAATCACCGGCACGCAGCGTGGCGTCGCCCAACACACCATCCCGGACCTGTTTGTTTTGAATAAAAGTACGGTTGCGCTTGATACCGGCCACTGCATCCTGAAAATAGCCCTGAGCAGAGGTGAAGTTTTCTTTTTTCAAATAATTGTACCCCTGAAGGTAGTTAGCCGTGTATACCGAGGACTCGTCCGGAAGTGTCCTCAACGACTTTGCCAGTACGAGGAACTGGGTGATGTAGTCAATGCTTTTGTTATAATCCTTGTCCTGGTGCGCAATATCGCCAAGCCAGTAGAGCGCAAGTGCTTTGTATTCCGAGTTGGTAGAGTTGGCCACAGACTTGGAAAGCAACTCCTTGGCTGCCACCATGCGGCCGTCCCGGTAGTGTTGAACACCCCGCAGGTAAAGCACCTGCTGGTAAGCTTCCCGGAGTTGGGGCGTTTTGTTCGGCATCCCCTCAAGTGTGGCGATGGCCTGGTCGTAGTTCCTCGTATTCACGAAAATCTGGCTCATCAGCGTCTGCGCCTCATTGTAAAATTTGGACGCTGGGCGAATACCCTGCAATGCGGCCAAAGCATCCCGGTCAAACTTCAATTCGTAAGATAACTTGGCGTAGTTGATGAGCGAGTTTTCCTGAATATCCTGATCGTATGACATGCGGCTTGCAGCAGCGAAAGCATTCCGGGCAGCCTGTTTGTCGCCCAGTTTCAGCTGGCTGTCGCCAAGATAATAGAGCGCCATCTGACCAAGCGCAGAATTCACCTGGTTAAGTTCTTCAAAATTATTGGCAGCGTTTCTGTACTTGCCCACCTGATACTGGCAATAGCCGAGCTGGTAAAATTCCTCCTCCCGCATCCGGCCGGAGCTTTCAGCGTATTTTTCGAGGTAAGGCAGCGCCTTGACGTAGTCGCCTTTTTCAAAATAAGACTGCCCAACCAGCTGGTTCATTTCTTTGGTGTAGCGAATGCCGCCGTCAGAAAGTTTTGGCTCGGCATATTTTATCACTTCGTCAAAATCACGCTGCGCAAAGTAAATCTGCGTAATGTAGTAGGGCACAAAAGGTTTGTATTCCCTGGACCGCTCCACGAGGCGGAACGACTTAATCGCTTCGGCGTACTGGTTGTTGAAAAATTTGCAGAGCCCGTAGTAGTAGTTGGCGGGATAAAAATAATCGCCCTGGGTGTCCTTGATTTCACGGAAACTGGCCTCCGCCTCCTTGAACTGCTTCTGCACGAAGTAGCAGTAGCCGGTTTTAAAATAAACTTCCCCCCGTTGGTTCAGGCTCAACTCCCTGGGGTTGATTTGCTTGTAAAACTCGATGGCTTTGTCGTACTTTTTAGCATTGTAAAAATAATTGGCCACCTCCATCAGGGCCTGGCTCGCCAGCGGGTCGGGTTTGTACTTCCGAATGAAATCGAGAATCAATTTCTCTCCGTCGGGCAGTTCCATCCTCACGGCTGACTTTGCGTAGCCCAATTCTGCCCGCATCCTCAGCAGTTCCCACTCCTGTTCGCTGACGGGCAGCATGAGGTTGATCGCTGTTTTGTATTCGGCCATGGCCGAACCGTAAACTCCTTTTTGAAAAAAATCTTCCCCCCGCTTGTAGGCGAGTTGGGCGTCGGTGTAAACGGTTGTTTTCTGGGCGTCGAGTTGCAAAACGAAGCAACAGGCCGCCATCATAAGAATTGCTCTGAGTTTATTCATCGTTGGTAGGAATTTGGCTTTTCCGGCTCTCAGCTTTGGGTTCATGGCGCCCGGCCGGATGGGCGGGCGCATGTTGCAGAGCATTGAAAGCCATTTTTCTGTAGGATGTTTCAAGGCTGAAATGTGTTTGCAAACAGCTGATTATCAAATGATTTTGATTAAAATAAAATCGATTCGGGAAAACTATGTCAATCGCTGAATTGATGGGGTGAAATTATAAAAATTTTCACAGTGGCAGCCTCAGCTGGAATTTATTGCCGCAGGTAAAACGGACACACAGGCAGGATTGGTATGATTGGCAGCCGGAATTCCTTCAGGGGACAGGTTTTGAGTGGTTCAAATTTCCGGATTGAAAACCTGAACCACTCTCACCTTACCCGGTAATTTTTTAAAAACTATACCTCAAAGTTCAAAATCGTCTTTTCGATGATGTCGCAACATTCGTGCAACTGCTCCTCCGTCATCACCAACGGCGGTGCGAAACGAATGATATTGCCGTGGGTTGGCTTGGCCAGCAGGCCGTTTTCCTTCAGCGCAACGCAGATATCCCAGGCCGTATGGCTGTCGGGCGAATCGTTGATAACGATGGCGTTAAGCAGCCCCTTGCCACGAACGAGGGTTACCAGGTCCGTTTTTTCAATCATGTTGCGCATGCGCTCCCGGAAAAGATTGCCCAGATGATTGGCATTTTCCGCCAGTTTTTCATCCCTGATGACTTTCAGGGCTTCGATGGCCACAGCGCAGGCCAACGGATTGCCGCCAAAGGTAGAGCCGTGATCTCCGGGTTTCATCGTCAGCATGATTTCATCGTCAGCCAATACAGCGGAAACAGGAAATACTCCACCGGAAAGTGCCTTGCCGAGAATGAGAATGTCGGGGCGAATTTCATAACGATTTTCGCAGCCTGACTGGCAGTCACAGTTGCCGCAGGTAGCCAGCAGTTTGCCCGTGCGGGCCACGCCGGTCTGCACTTCGTCGGCGATGAACAGCACGTTGGCGGCCTTGCACAGTTCCCTGGCTTTTTTCAAATAACCCTCATCCGGAACAAAAACACCGGCCTCGCCCTGGATGGGTTCGACGAGGAACCCGGCTACGTGCGGATCTTTCAGCGCCTGCTCCAGCGCTGCAAGGTCGTTGTAAGGGATTAACTCAATACCAGGAAGGTAAGGCCCGAAATCTGCGGTTGCTCCCTCATCGACCGAGGCTGAAATAACCGCCTGGGTACGGCCGTGGAAGTTGCCGGTGACGAAGACGATCTTTGCTTTGTAGCGCTCGATGCCTTTGACCTTGTAGGCCCATTTTTTACAAAGTTTCATCGCCGTCTCCACGGCTTCGACGCCGGTGTTCATCGGCAGCACCTTGTCATAGCCGAAGTAGGAAGTGATAAATTTTTCATAAACGCCCAACTGGTCGTTGTAAAACGCACGGGAGGTCAGCGTCAGTTTTTCAGCCTGCTCCTTCAGTGCTCCGATGATGCGGGGGTGGCAATGGCCCTGATTGACAGCGGAATAGGCCGACAGAAAATCGTAATAACGATTTCCCTCAACGTCCCAAACGAATACGCCCTCGCCCCTCGACAGGACGACTGGCAGCGGGTGGTAATTGTGTGCGCCATACTTATCTTCGAGATCCATGAGCTCCTGGGAGGAGCGGCGGGTTGCTTCTTGTATCATAATTGTGGATTATCTGGTTGATGTTTTTCGCAAAGATAACCGGAATGATCGGATGGCAGAAAGGTTAAAAAATTTTTAAAAAAGACAGTTGACCGGCCCTGAGCTTATTTTTATTAAGAAAAAATCCAAATAATTGCACTGAAATGACATTTGTCACTGCGTCCACTCGTTCATCCGCTGTACTTTTGGCGCATCAAATAAAATTAAATGAGTAAGCAGACACATCACATCGAAGAAAATCCGGTCAGCCCGGTCAATTTTTACAGACATCTACCCTTCCCACTTCCCATTGTGCAGGCGAAGAAAAAGAAGAAATGCTGTAAAAAACACAAGAAAGGCAAGCGGTGTAAAAGCTGCCCCGGCGCATAATTTTTGATAAAAATAAAAAAAAGCCCCGCTACGACATCATGCTGTAGCGGGGCTTTTCGATTAAAAAACGCTTCAGCGTCTGATCTCCACAAAACCGGAGTAGCGCTCCCCTCCCCCGGCATTCAGGATGTAGAAATAGGTGCCATCCGGCAAATTGTTGGCGCCCCAGGAGCCGCCCCAATCGCTTCCGTAGTTTTTAGTTTTAAAAACCAACCCTCCCCAGCGGTTGAAAATGCTGAGTTCATGATCCGGATATTGCTGAAGTCCGTCAATCCGGAAGAAATCATTGACGCCGTCGCCGTTGGGTGAAAAGCCGTTAACGATATTGAGTTTTTCACATGCCACCTCAACGAACACCACCGAGGTGTGACACCGTCCGTCATCCAGACAAACTTCGTAGAAAAACTTGTCCGGGCCGGCGTTGACTGATTGATTGCAGTAGCCGGCATGCGGCGTGTATGTGACGGTAAAATCTGGATTGACCTCAGCGTACCCGTGTTTGGCATTATCCACGATTTCGAGGCTTTTGACTTTAGCGCTGAGCACGTCATTCGCCAGCACATTCCCGCTGACCTTCGTTTCAAACGCTGCGTACAGCGTATCAAAATGCAGTACGGTTTCCACATCGCCCCGCACGGTGACCTGAACCCAGGTCGTATCGCTGATGCCATAATCGTCGGAAACTACCACACAGGCTTTCATCGCACCCGGCCGTAAGCCACTGATTTGGACAGCGTTCAGCCCTTCGATGGATTCAACGAGCGCCGCCGGATCGTTTTCAACTGCATGGGTGCAAACCACCCCGGTCACAGTGCCCGGGAGTTCTGTGAGGTTGAGCAGAACCGTATCCCGCTGATTCACCTCGATGGTTGTTTCAAAATAATCAGGCGTCACGCAAGCCGTCAGCGCCGTCAGCGTATCCCGGAACTGATCCGAAAGCCGGGTCGCCACAATGATACTGGCTCCTTCCGGCAGCTCAAGGAATGCAGACCCCGGCGCCGTGCTGCTGTTAAGTTGGAGGTGGGCAACGGTGCCCGTGCCGCCATGTTTGACCTTCAGCGAGCTGTAGGTTCCTCCTGTCCTGCCACCGGCGATGCTGAATTTCCCAGTGTCGAGACTCCAGTTACCGCCCTCGTCCCAGGCGTTCAGCAGGCTGGGCAAATCCTCAATTTTTTGAAATACAGCATCAAAAACTTGCCCGTCTACCTGCCAGTTCACTACTTCGTAAGGCCCGGTTTGCCCAAGCCCCGGCAGGGCGGCATAGCTGTAAAAATGATGTTCAAAAAACGTACAGACGCCAAACGTGCCTCCGTAAAGTTGGCCATTGATTTCAAACTGGTAGTTGTTCAGCTCCGCAAACGGAATGTCAAGACAGTAGCCAAGATCATCCGTCGTACAGTTGCCGCTGACAACCGTTTGTTTTTCAGTGAAAATCCCGGCCAGTGTGTTGACCTGGTTGGTATCATTCGACACCAGCGTATCGATGCAGTTGTCCGCCAGGTCAAACTCCAGTTTTTCCACGCAGCCATTGTCAGTTTTTAAAACAATGTACACAAAATAATGCCCCGAAGGCAGGTTTGCCCGGACATTGCCTGCTGCGTTAGGCGTACCCAGCATGGGCAACCAAATGAATTTATAGTTTGTCACATCCTGCACCAGTTGAATGTTAGCGCTGCCATCGGAATTACCGCAGGTGGCATCGGTCAGGATGAGCGAACTGACTTCGGCCTGATCGCAGGGGCAAATGCTGTCCACCGTCACCATCAAGGTGTCGGAACAGTTGCCGGAAGTAACCGTCACGGTGTAAGTTCCGGCAGCCAGTCCGTTGCGATCTGCTCCGGTTCCTCCGTCGCTCCAGGTGTAGCTGTAGGCATCCGGAGTGAGCGTGGCAGTGCCGTCGGCGAGGCCGCAGGTGTCCGGTGTCGTGGATGCAGTGACCTGCAATTCCACAATCACCGTGATCACTTGCGAGTCGCTCACAGTCAAACCACCCGATCCGGTGGCTGACCAGGTGCGCACGATGATCGTGTCGCAGCCGTTTGGTGTACTATTTTCATTAAAAATTACTGGCACTGTTGCCGTGCTGTCACATCCATCGGTGGCGGTGACGTTGGCCGGATCGGGCACTACGTCTCCGTTGGCGAGGATGATAATCGTATCGTTCGGAACGCCATGTAACATTGGCGGCCCGGCCGTGGTAACGCTGATTGTTTGAGTGACTGTGCTGGAATTACCGCAGCTATCCGCCGCCGTCCAGGTGCGGGTGAGGTCGTAACCATCCACCGTTGCGATCGAGTCAGTGACGGACGTCAAAATCACCCCGCTACAATCGTCCTCCACGATCGGGTCGCCGAATGGCGGCACTGTTTCACCGCAATCCACTGTCACGTCAGCAGGTACGAAAGCGAAAGCCGGGGCAAAAGTATCCTCCACTGTAATGATTTGGGTGAAACTCGTCCCATTGCCGCAGTCGTCCGTCGCCGTCCACGTGCGTTCGATGGTGTAGGAGCAGCCGCTACCGTTGATTATTTCATCAAAAAACAAAGTCACGTTGTCGTCGCAGTTGTCGCTGGCCGTCACATTGGCGGGTTGCGAGATGGCGTCGCAGGCCACCGTCAGGTCGTCCGGGGTATTAGCCAGAACGGGCGCTTCGGTGTCGTTCACCGTGATGATTTGGGTGAAACTCGTCCCGTTGCCGCAGTCGTCCGTCGCCGTCCACGTGCGTTCGATGGTGTAGGAGCAGCCGTTGCCGTTGATATTTTCATCAAAAAGCAAGGTTACGCTGGTATCACAGTTGTCGCTGGCAGTTACGTTGGCAGGCTGCGGAACAGCATCGCAGAGCACCGTCACATCATCCGGGGTATTGGCCAGAACGGGTGCCTCCATGTCTTCCACGGTGATAAATTGGGTAAAAATCGTCCCGTTGCCACATTCGTCCGTTGCCATCCACGTCCGCTCGATGGTGTAGGAGCAGCCGCTGCCGTTGGTCGTTTCAATAAAAATCACGGTCACGCCGGTATCGCAATTGTCCGTCGCTGTCAAAGTCGCTGCTGCCGGAACATCGCTTCCACAGGAAACCGTGAGGTCAGCCGGGGCAGCACTCAGCACCGGCGGCTGGGTGTCGTTGACCGTGATCGTTTGCGAAGCGGAAACCGAATTCCCACAGGCATCCACTGCTGTCCAGGTCCTGGTGATGACCTGGGGGCATGTTCCAGTGACCGTCTCGCTCAAAGTGACGGTTGCAGAGCTACAGTTATCCGTGGCCGTCACATTGGCCGGAGTTGGGATGTTCGTGCATTCCACGTTCACATCGGCCGGCACGCCTGCCAGTACCGGCGGCGTCGAGTCATCGCTTACGGTGATGGTTTGCGAAGCGGAAACCAAATTGCCGCAGGCATCCACCGCTGTCCACGTGCGCACGACCTGGTAGCTGCACCCGCTACCCTGCTGGGTTTCGGTGAAAATGACCGGTACGGTGCCGTCGCAGTTGTCCATGGCCGTCACCACCGGCGCTGCGGGCAGCGTGTCCATGCAGGCCACCGGCAGGTCAGCCGGAATGCCCGAAAGTTGCGGTGCTTCGGTGTCGGTGACGGTGATGGTTTGCGAAGCGGAAGTCAAATTTCCGCACTCGTCCGCTGCCGACCAGGTGCGGGTGATGGTGAAACCGCAGGCGGCGAACACCGTGTCCTGGCTGACCGTCAGCGCCGGATTCAGGGCGCAATTGTCCGAGGCAGTGACCGCAGGAGCTACCGGCTCTACCCAATCGCAGGCCACTGTCAGATCGGCCGGAACGCCTGAAATGACCGGCGCTAACGTGTCGGCGACGGTGATGTACTGCGAGGAAGAATTGGAATTCCCGGCAAAATCTACTGCCGTCCAGGTGCGTATAAGCTGGTAGCAGCAGTCGCCGCTGCCGATTTTTTGTTCGTTAAAAAACAGTTGCGGGTTGGGGTCGCAGTCGTCGGAGAGGACGATGTTGGTCGCAGGCGGCGGCACGTCCGCCGGACTGTACACGGTCAGGTTGGCCGGAACGTTGAAAATATTCGGCGCCTGGTCGCCCGTGATCGTGATGACTTGCATGTCGCTTGCCGCATTGCCGCAGGCATCCACCGCTGTCCACGTGCGGATGATCTGAGTCCCGCCGCCGGTGCTGACCGTATCAGCTGAAAACATGACGATGACCGCATTGTCGCAGTTGTCCACGCCCTGCACATTCGCCGGAGGCGGAACAAGGTCACCGCAGGCCAGCGTCGTGTCGTTGGGCACGCCCAGTAGCAGCGGCGCCGTATTGTCCACCACGAAGACGGTGAAAAACAGGCTGTCCGTATTGCCGCAGCAGTCCGTGGCTACCCAGCCACAGGTCATCACCTGGTGGTAGCCAAACGCCTGGCAATCGCCGGAGGCTGAAATAAACTCATGGAAGGTAACCGCCGGGGCGCCGCAGCAATCCTCCGTGACGGAGACGTCGTTGACGCTCAAGCCCATGATCTGCTGGCATTCCAGGTAAAGCGTATCGCCGTCGCTCACGCCTGCCATCATCGGATTGGTGATGGTGATGACCGGAGCATCGTCGTTGGTAATGAAAAACGTGCGGGTAGCGAAAGCGATGTTTCCACAGTCGTCGGCCGCCGTCCAGGTGCGTTTGATTTGTGAAATGCAGCCGCTGGGGTTTGCGGTCACCATGTCGGTGATCGTAACCGGCACGTCGGAGTCGCAATTGTCGGTGGCAGTGACGACGTTGCCGGGGACATTTTCGCAGCTCACAGTCTGGTTGGGCGGCACGTTGTGCAGGGTTGGCGGAGTGAAATCGGTGATCATGATGAACTGCGTGACCGTAGCTGTATTTCCGCAATCGTCCGTCGCCGTCCAGGTGCGGAAGCGGAGGTGGCAGCCGGAGGTCGTGTCGCCGAAGTAGCTTTCGGTGAAAATTACCGGTACGTCGGGGTCGCAGTTGTCCGTCGCCGTCAGCGTGGCAGGTGGCGGGATGGGCGTTTCACAACTCAAGGTCAGGTTGGCCGGTGGTGCCGAAAGCGTTGGCGGCACCGTATCGTTGACCACGATGGTCTGGGCCCAAACCGTCTGGTTGCCGCAGCTGTCCGTTGCTGTCCACGTCCGGGTAATTTCAAAATTACAGCCGGCCGGGTTGCCGTTGGTTGTTTCAACAAAAAACACCGGAACGGAACTGGCACAGTTATCCGTCGCCGTCAAAACCGGCGCTGCGGGTACATCGGAAGAGCAGGTGTAAGTCGTATCCGCCGGGTAGGCTGAAAGCGTTGGAGGAATACTGTCGCTGACAAAGATGGTTTGCGTCCAGATCGTGGCATTACCACAGCTGTCCGTTGCTGTCCAGGTCCGGGTAATTTCAAAATTACAGCCGGCCGGGTTGCCGGTCGTTGTTTCATTAAAAATTACAGGTACATCCGGGTCACAGTTGTCCGTCGCCGTCAGCATAGGCGCAGGCGGCACCTGGGAAGCGCAGGCGTAGGTGGTGTCAGTCGGATAGGCCGAGAGCACCGGCGACAGCGTATCCCAGATGATGACGGTGAAAAACAGGCTGTCCGTATTGCCGCAGGCATCGGTGGCCGTCCAGCCGCAGTGGCGCAGTTCAAGGTATCCCTCCACGTTGCAACTGCCGGGTGTCACGTTTTCAGTAAAGGTGACGGTCGTTGCGGAGCACAAATCGTAAGCTGCAAACCCGAGCGAGTCGAGCGACGCAATCTGCGTGCAGTCGGCGTACAGCGTATCGCCGTGGTTGATGTTCCCAAAAAAAGCATGATTGGCGGACATGACCGGCGGCGTGGTGTCGATGACGGTGATCGTCTGCGAAGCGACGGCCATGTTGCCGCAGTCGTCCACGGCCGTCCAGGTGCGGATGACGAGCGAATCGCAGCCGCCGGCCGTCTGGATGGTCGTTTCATTAAAAGTCAAATCCACGAGCGTGTCGCAGAGGTCGCTGGCCGTCACGAGGGCCGTGTCGGGAAGGTTGGAGCACTCAGCCGTCACATCGGCGGGTACTCCGTTGAGCACCGGCGGTACCGTGTCCCGGACGATGACGGTGAAATACAGGCTATCGAGGTTGCCGCAATCATCGCTGGCGGTCCAGCCGCAGTAGCGCCACTCGACGAAGCCGTCCACATCACAGTCGCCCTGGATCACGTTTTCGGTGAAATTCACGGTCGTTGCGGAACAAAGGTCGTAAGCGGAGAAGCCCAGCGAATCGAGCGAGGGAATCTGGGTGCAATCGGCGTACAGCGTGTCGCCGTGGCTGATGTTCCCAAAAAAAGCATGGCTGGCCGACATGACCGGCGGCGTGGTATCGATGACGATGAACGTGAAAAACAGGCTGTCGGTATTGCCGCAGGCATCGGTGGCCGTCCAGCCGCAGTAGCGCCACTCGATGAAGCCGTCCACATCGCAGTCGCCTTGCGTGATATTTTCGGTGAAGGTGAGCGTCGTTGCGGAGCACAGATCGAAGGCTAAAAATCCGATGGAATCAAGCGATGGAATCTGCGTGCAATTGGCGTACAGCGTGTCGCCGTGGTTGATATTTCCAAAATAGGCATGATTGGCGGACATCGACGGCGGCGTGGTGTCGATGACGGTGATGTTTTGCGAAGCAGACACAAAATTGCCGCAGTCGTCGATGGACGACCAGGTGCGGATGATGAGCGAATCGCAACCGCTGAAGGCCGGGATGACCGTTTCATCAAAAGTCAAATTCACCAGCGTGTCGCAGTTGTCGCTCACCGTCACCACTGCTGTGTCCGGGATGTTGAAACACTCGACCGTCACGTCGGCAGGTACGCCGGTCAGCGTGGGCGGCGTGGTGTCCCGGACGATGACGGTGAAAAACAGGCTGTCGGTATTGCCACATTCGTCGGTGGCCGTCCAGCCGCAGTAGCGCAGCTCGACGAAGCCTTCCACATCGCAGTTGCCGAGCGTCACGTTTTCGGTGAAATTCACGGTCGTTGCGGAGCACAGGTCAAAAGCTGAGAAACCCAGCGAATCGAGCGAGGGGATCTGTGAGCAATCAGCGTAGAGCGTGTCGCCGTGATTGATCGCCCCGAAATAGGCGTGGCTGGCCGACATGGCCGGCGGCGTGGTGTCCGTCACGACGATGTTTTGGGTGAAACCGGCAGAATTGCCCTGGTAATTCGTCGCCGTCCAGGTGCGTTCGAGGAGGTAGCCGCAGGGCTGCGGTGTGATCACACTGTCGAGGGTGACCGTGAGCATGGTATCGCAGGCGTCGGCAAATTGCGGCGCCTCGAAAGGCAACGGGGTACCGCATTCCGCCGTCGAGTCGGTGAACGGTGTGTAAGTCAAAAACGGGGTCGTAGTCGTCACGGAAACCGTCAGCGAATCCGAGGCGGTGCAGCCGATGCCGTCGTCGAAAGCCACCGTGTAGGTCGTCGTGGCTGACGGATACGCCAGCGGGTTGGCGACCGCCGGATCGCTCAGTCCTGCGGAAGGCGACCAGGTGAAACTGCCGCTGCCGTAGGGCACCGAAGCCTGCAACTGTGTCGTATCACCTGCGCAGATCGTGACATCCGGTCCGGCATCCACCGCCGGACATTCGTAGATACAGATGAAATTCGTGGTATCGCAATCGCCCCAGTTCAGGGTGAAACAGCTCGAAAAACCGAAGTTATTGATCGGTCCCCCCGCCACGATCCGGTAACCGGCCGGAATGACGTAGCCCACCGAGTAATCGCCCGGCGTCAGTCCGTCGAACAGGTAGCGGCCCTGCGCATCCGTCATCACGCTGTCGATCGCCACGCCGGGGTTGCTGCAATCGTAGAGGTAAACCGTCGCCCCGGGAATGGGGGCGTCGCCGGCGTCACGGGTGTCGTTGTGGTTGGTGTCTTCGCAAACCACCGAGCTGATGGTAGCGCACTGCACGGGGATGTTGTTCAAAAAAATGAACGGATCGCCCGGTTCCAGGTCAAATTCGAGGTAGTAAGGGTTGCTGGCGCAGGCCGTATCGGAGAGGTACATGCCGGCGGTGTCCACACCCAATGTGATCGGATCGGGCATGCCGGTCGGGTCGTACGGGCCGGGGCCGGGCAGGCAATTCACGCTCAGTGGGTAGCCCGACGGGTGGTTGTACGTGATGGTGTAAACGCCGGGCGTGCCATCGGTGAAAAATTCGTAGTAGCCATTCGAGCCGTCCTCGATGAGGATGACCTGATCGTTCGGGATGCCGTTCGGGCCGGTGACGGAGATGGCGCCGCCGGTGATGACCTTGCCGGTTTTATCGCAATAAATCCAGCCGGTCGGGTCGTGTGGTGCTACCTCAACGACGGCTTCGTCCTGATCGTCTTCGCCGGTCTGGCTATTGGCGGGGGTGGAGTCATTGTCGGGAATGAAGTTGCCGAGGGTGTCCGTAACGGATTGAATTTCAGCAAAATTTGACAAAATGGCCCCCGTGGCGCCGTATTGCATTTTTAAAAAAATCGCAATGGAATCGGCCGCCCCCGGCATGACCGGCCCGGCAAAAGTGTAAGCCGCCACCCCCGTCGAGACCATCGCCCAGTTCGGGTCGTTCGGGTTGAGGATCATACCGGCCGGAATGAAGTCGTGCACTGCGACATTGGCCACCGGGATGTCGCCCTGGTTGGTGATTTTGATGAAATACTGCACCTGGTCGCCGGGGACTGCACCGGCAGATTGACCGGGCGCCAGGAATTTTACCAACTCCAGGTCAAATGCCCGCCCGACGGGCAGGAAGGCGTAATCGTGATCGTCTTCGTCGCCGTTGGAGTTGTCAATAAGGTTGTCGCCACCAACTACGTCGTTCGTGAAATCGCTGTCAAATTGCGAGTCGTTGTCTTCCTGGTCCAATCCGTCCAGATCCGCTGCACTTGAGATTTCAGCTAAAACCGTCAGACCATCTCCGGTGAAGCCCGGGAGGATGTGCAGCGGGAGATTGATCATGATCATTTCACCGGGAAGCAAGCCGCCGGAGGGCAGCAGGCCATTGGCTACTGACAGCAAAATAGTGGAAGTCGTGTCGTCCAGATACGTGATGTTGGTACCGTCCCACGCCGAGCTGGACGGATTGCGGAGCGTAAGCCCGATATTATCCGCCGTGGCAATGGCCTGGTTAAAAACGGTGACCTTGAGCAGTGCGGTATCGCCTGGGGTGAGGACTGCCTGGGTAAACAACTCCAACCGCAGCGCCAGATCAAAAGGCGGCAGCGGTTTGTACAGGCCAAAGTCGATCGTCAGGTTGGTATTGGGGTCGGAATCGCCGTCGTCGACGGGCTCGCCGTCCACGGTAATTTCCACCACACCGGATACCACCATGCCCTGGGAATGAGAGCCGTGGTCTGATTCATTGACATCGGCTTCGGTGCTGGGTTCGTACGGTCCGGAGCCGCTCGTGTCGTATTGGCCGTTTCCGGTGGAGGAAACAAAATCCGTGGGAATCCCCTCTCCTGTCAGTTTTATGAAATAAAAACCAGCGGAAAGTCCGGAAAAAAGGTACCCGCCGGAAGGATTCGTCAGCATTGAGTCGAGTACAAGATCATCGGCAGTACCGGCCAGCGTATCGGGGCCTGCATCGTACAGGACTACTTTCACACCCTCCAGCCCGTAGTCGTTGTTGTTGAAAATACCGTCGTTGTCGAGGTCGTAAAACACCAGATTGCCAATGCTTTGGGTGGGCAATGGCTGGGGTTCGTACAGTCCGAAATCTGCGGTCAGATTGGTATTCCAATCGGTGTCGCCGTCGTCGGTAGGCTCCGTTTCATAAAACAAAGCAAAAAGGCCGGATATCACTTTGTTATTTGACTGAGTGCCGTGATCGGTATTATTCAAGTCGCCGTTGATGCCGGGTTCGTACGGGCCTGCCCCGTCCATGTCGTAGGGGCCGTCGCCGGTGGACGAAACAAAATTGGATGGTATGCCGCCGGCTAATTCCAGGTAATAGTAACCTTCCGGTATTCCGGTAAAATCATACCAGCCTCCGTTGCTGGTCGAGGCGATATCGACAACGGTATCGTCATTGTTTCCGATGATGGTATCGGCAGTATTGAAGAGGATCACCTCCACGCCATCGATGCCGGGCTCTTCCGGCTCTTTCAGGCCGTTGTTGTTAATGTCGTGCCAGACAAGATTGCCGAAGGAAAGGATAGGAACATACAGCACAACCGCCGCACCGTCGTGGTCATCCTCATCAGTGGCCGGATCGCTGCTGCCCGGGGCGCCGGTTCCGTCTCCGGTGATGATGTTATCCGCCGGGGAGCCGGGCTGACCGCCGGGATCGTCGAAAAGAAAGGCGTTCGGCGTGGAGTCGATATCAACCGGGGGTGCGTTGCCGCTGTTCAGGTCGTTGTCGGCAGAGGTGATCTCAGCATAGTTGTTTATGAAACCAGGCTGAGCGAGGTTGTTGACCACCAGTTTGATATCTCTTGAAAGGGTACCGCCGGGCGGCAGCGGACCGGGAATGAACCAGGTCGGGCCAGCACCGAAATTGAGCCATCCTGAGTTCTGGGCGGCGTTGAACGTCATTCCCGCAGGGACGTAATCGAGCACGAGTATGTTGTAGGCCGGTTGGGTTCCCTGGTTAAAAATAGTGACACGGAACGTGACTGTTTGCCCGTAATCCACCGTGTCTGGTTGCCCGAAGGCCAGTGTTTTGATCAGAGCGAGGTCGAATTGGGCATGAGCATTCACTCCGAAAAAGAGGCTGGCCCCCAAAATACAGCAGCGCAGCAAAGACTTTCGCAATATTTCCGGTGCAGAAAAGCAGAAAGCCCGACGCAGAAAAAGGTCCATCATAACGTGTGTTTTTATGTCCCCGTACCGGCAGAGCGGCGAGGCATAAGTTGGGAATAATGAGTTACCGCCGCCAGGGGGGAAGGCAGCTTCTGTTTTTACCTTAAACCAATTCAGACACAGGCATGAAAAATCATGCTGTGAAACGGGGGGAATTATCTCGGAGAATGGGCGGCTCCTGCCTTTCGGTCAGTAGCCGTTTTAATTTTTACGCAATTGGCGCAGGTGGCAGATTGACGGCTAAACAGCTGAAATTCAGACCGTTTGGTAATTTTTCTGCACGTAATTCTGCCTACTGCTTTCGTACAATTTAGTTTTTGTTGTGAAAAATGGCCGGTTGTTCGAAGTGATCAATTGAACACGGCCGAAGGGTGAGTGAAGTCGTGAAATTTGCCGAAAGGTGTTTGTTTAATAAAAACAATCATCGACCGGCAACAAAGCTGATTTTTTCAATTAAAAGGAAGAGTTGCCGCCGGTTTGACCTTTTACAGCTTCAAACATGAAGCCAAATAAAAAAACGAAGGGCCGGAATGACCAAAATGCAGCATTTCATTTTTAAAAAAACTGAAATCAACCGCTGATTTTGTTTTTCCGGCCCTAATAATTTTTCGTTTTGTGCTTACGGAAGCTTTTCCGAGAGAATGAAGTTTGCCAACAGGGAAGTATTTGACGGGTGACCGAGAATAGCATGGTACAGCAGGGTTGAACGGTCATTTTGCGGCCCCTGATAGATGACTTTTCCGTCCATGTTCAAGTCGTGTGAATCATAGCCCTCGATAATAAAATTAGCCAACTGATTGGAGTTGGTCGAGTCTGCAATGACCCTTGAGAACAAATAAAAAACATCATTGAAGGGCCCCTGGTATACCACTTTCCCGTCGCCGTTGAAATCGCCGGGCCAGAGCGTTCGCATGCCGTTGTGGATGCGGCCTGCTGCATTGCCGCCCCTGACAGGCAGGGACAAATCCGTGAAATCAATTTCCGGCGTATTCATCGTCGTCAGGTAGAACGGTACATCGGTCATCATGCTCAGATGATTACGATGACGAACCGCTACAAGGTAGTTTCCTTCTATGGCATCAGGAAAAACAATGGTTTCCTCACCGGTTTCGCTGACAATCCGGCCATTACTTTTCACCACGCCGGTTGCGTAAGCAACGATCTTCTTTTCATCTTCAGGATTGCGCAACTCCAGCAACACCCAATCGACAATTGCCTCCTCATTTCCTTCATCGAGCAAAACTGTATCAAGGATACCAGTGTTGCCGGCTGACTGATATCCCTGACCGCTCCCGCCTGAACCGGCCGGGGTTTGAAGGATGGAACAGCCGGCAGGATTAAATTCACCGGCGATATTGGTGCACTCTTCCGATGCAGGAAGAAACACCGGCGGTATGGTAACGAGGTTCGAGATGCAGTACTGTGTAATTTCTGAGGTCCAGTTGCCGAGGTTGGTCAGATTGCCATTTTCGATCAGCAACAGCAACCCCTCCCCTCCCACGGTGGCGCCTGCCTTGTTTTCAAAGTTACCGTTCAACAACCTGACCCTCGAATTCAAAAAATAGACGGAACCGCCCGTGCTGTTTACAAAACCCTCGCCGAAAGTTCCGGTGACATTCATGAGCGTATCCCTGGCTTGCAGCGACGTCAGGTATTCACCGTCCACATTCAGACAAACATTTTCGAGCCAGCGTGTCCCTGCAGTAGCCTGGAAATTTTTGCCGAGGTTTATTTCGCTGTCGAAAACTATTAAACCGGCATTCACATTGGTCAATTTAAGATCTCCGGCAGTTGGCAGCATGTTCAGCGTGGCATTTTTCAACACAACATCCGCCTTGTCGACTGTAAAATTGCCGCCGGCAAAAGTCAGGCTTCCGTTCGTTACCCAGAGTTTTGAGTTATTTTTTAATGAAATAGAAGCCGTGTGAACAGTCACATGATGTGTAATACTGATTTCCTTAAATAAAATATTGCCGGTTGGGGGCGCCTCACCTCCTTCCCAGATGGCCGGGTTGGACCAGTCACCATCAGCGATGGTTTTATAGGCAGCAGTATGAATGTTGGGCGGAAACCCCGTTCCGTTGTCGCCGTTGCAGGCACCCTCAAAGTCGCCGTGGGCAAGGTGTGCAGCCAAGGCATTCACCGAAACCTCCAGCGTTTGTTCGGAAGGCGTTCCCACTCCGTGGCAAATGGTCACCTTGCCAGTGCCATTACCGTTGCCATTATTGGCTGGTGTGTCAAAATTCACGTGAGGGAATTTGGGCATTTTTGAAAAGGGTTCAAAGGCCGGCACCAACTTCTTCTTCCGCAGGTCATCTCGCATCACTCCATTACCATTTCCGTTGCCAATGACGGCGCCGTAGAGCAGTACTTTCGCCTTGATCGCAGCCACCTGGCAGGTGTCGAAACGGGTGACGGCGGAGATATTTCCACAGTCGTCCGTGGTAGTCCATGTGCGGGTGGTAATTTTCCCGTTCGCCTGCGTTGCTTTTATTTCAGTAAAATCCAAACCCACGTGGGTATCGCAATTGTCAACTGAAAACACGTTCACGCCTGTTTGCAAATCACTTACAGGACCCGAACAGTAGTAGCCCTGATTGCCGGGAATACTTCCCTCCACGACCATCCAGGCAACCGTTTCAGCACCATGGTTGCCGTCGAGGTAATTCCATTCCTGCAACCGGACTTCAAAACTCGTCGCTGTTACATTTCTGATCCGCACATTGACCGGGTCCGGGTCGTTGTTGCTCACGCCGCCGAACACGACGACGGGCTTGGTATATTTTTTTTCAAAATGAACTGTTGCCCAGGCATTCGTCAGGGCCAAAACGCCCGCCTCACCAAACTCATGGTGGTTTTTGTCTTTCAGTTTAGCCCCATTTTTAATGGCCATGAAACCAATGGTTTCATTCAGGTGATTCGTTTCGGCATCGGCTGAAGTCTCCTCCTGCAAGAATAAATCCAGGGAAGCGCTGCCAAGCGAAGCATGTCTCAAATTCACAGGATCGGCGTCCTGGGTCGTTTGAATGGACGAAATTACCGCCGGCGGCGTACCAAAATCTTCAGCAAAACTCAGTGTTTGAATGACATGGTTCACATTGGCCAACGTTGCCGCTTCGAAAGTAAAATCACCGTTCTGTCTGCCAGGTTCGACGGCGACCCAGGCAACGGATTCGGGACCGTGTTTGCCATCGGCAGCCTGCTCTTCCCAAAGCCGCACCTCAAATCCAAGGCTTGAAATATTCCGCTGCCGGACATTGACGGCCGCCATGTCATTGCTGGTATTAACCAGGGTAAAGATGACCGGCACCTTGTCCAAACTCACCGGAAACGGCACATACTTCCAATCGTGTGTGACCCGCTGCGCAACCCCGGCCAGTAGCTTCGCCCCGTTGTCGAGGGTGTAAACCCGGAACAGTTCCGGCGCCGTCGCATCAACGACGCTGATCACCTGCTGGCCGGTAGCCGAATTACCACAGAGGTCGGTCGCTTTCCAGGTTCGGGTAAGCTGATAGCTTGCACAGCTACCTGTCGTATGTTGATTAGATGTTTCTTCAAATTCCGTGTAAATACCGGGGCACTGATCAAATGCCAGCACAGGCGTCGCTTTCGGTACCAAATCATCACAACTGATCGTAATGTCCGCCGGAACGTTTATCAAAACCGGCGGCTCCGTATCGCCAAATTCCAGGGTAACGGAGGCGATTGAACAACAGCCCGTCGTACCATTGCAAACCTGGTAAAGGAATACGTCCGTGCCGCATGCTGTCCCAAAAGGCGTGTAGATAAACTTTCCGGTGCCATCAATCGTCGCCATGCCATTGGCCGGCTGCTGGTAAATGCTGTACTGTGGCTGAAGCAGATTACCATCGTTGAAAGTCACGTTTTCCGTAAAAAACAGTCCCGGACAAGCGGTGAATTCGTCGTTCTGCAGCACGGGAGCGGTAATACCCTCACAGTCCGGATCGTCGCAATCGATCAGCCCATCGCCGTCATCGTCAATGCCGTTGGAGCAATCTTCTGTACAACCCGCCACGGTAATGGTGGTCTGTGCCACACTTGTGCAGCTACTCAGGGCAGATGTCACAGTTACTGAATAAGTCGTAGTGGATGAAGGCGAAACCGTTTTCATGGTGCCGGTTCCCAGGTTATGACTCCACTGGTAAGTCAACGGACCTTTACCACCCGTAGCGGAAGCCAACAGGACGGCACTCTGGCCGGGGCAAATAATTCTGTCCTGACTGAGCAAAGCAGTCGGGCCGCATTCAGGGTCCTCGCAGTCGGCAAGGCCATCGCCGTCGTCGTCGATGCCGTTTCCACAAATTTCCAGGCAGGTCTGTACCGTCACTTTCACCTGATCGGTACTGATACAACCGTTGGCACTGGTGACCGTGACGGTGTAGGTTTTGGTGGTCAGCGGCGTAACGACTTTGGTGGTGCCCGACCCTAAACCATCACTCCAGGTGAAGGTAAATGGCGCCGTTCCGTTCGTTGCCGTGGCGCTTAGCGTCGTACTGAAATTTCTGCAAATCGTAACATCCGGCCCTGCATCGGCCTGCGGAGTCTGATTTACGGCAACTGTCAAGGGTTGCGTGGCAGAGCATCCGTTAGCGGAAGTTACCGTCACGGTATAGGTCGTCGTGGAAGCAGGGTTCACTACATGCGAACTACCGGCGCCCAGGCCGTTGTCCCAGGCAAAACTGAAGGGCCCGGCACCCGAGGCAGTGGCCGAAACGGTGGCGCCGGCCCCGGAACAAATAGTCACGCCGGGAACAGCCGTAATCACCGGAAGCGGTAATACGGTCACTGTAACCTGCCGGGTTGCCGTACAGCCATGGGCATCTGTCACGGTCACCTGGTAAGCCGTAGTTGCGGCTGGTGAAACAGTTTTATTTTCACCGTTGCCAAGGTTATTGTTCCAGACGTAGGTAAATGGCGCACTGCCTGTTGCCGTAGCTGAAATAACAGCACTGCCGCCTTCGCAGACCGACACATCCGGGCTGAGTGTGACAGCAGGCGCCGGATTCAGATTCACGGTAAACTGCGCTGAGGCTGTACAACCATCGCTGTTGGTTACCGTCACTGTGTACGTCGTCGTGGAAGTGGGTGAAACATTTTTGGAATTCCCTGTGCCCAAACCGTTGCTCCATTCAAAGATAAAAGGCGAACTACCTCCCGCCGCCGAAGCGGTAAGCACAGCAGTTCCTCCCTGACAAACGTCCTCATCTCCGGAAATACTGACTGTTGGCAAATTGCCGCCCGTCCCTGAGCAGGGTGCGCCGCCCTGCCCGCAGTTCAGCGGGTTGTCGAACCTGCGTCCGTAACCGGGGCCTTCACCGCTTTGATAGCATCCGGCTTTCACCCAAACCGTCAAAATAGCCGAGCCATCGGGCGAACAGAAGGATGCAGTCTTTCCGTTCAGGTTTTCGTATTTCACTTCAGCACCGTTGGCAGTGCCAATGACGACATTCGAAAGATCTTTGCAGGCGCTTACCTCCACACAGTCGCAGCCAAGGAAAGTGACAGACATACTGGCATCGCAGCCGGAGCATTCTCCGCCTGTAACGGTTGCGGACTGAGTACCAGCACAGGTACATCCATCCTCCTGTATTTCGTCATTGGACGTTTCGGCATTGCCATCGTCGCAGGGAGTACCTGCCGGAGCAGGCAGGTCCGGGTTGGTGTCGTCGCAGTCGTCCTCTTCGCAAAAACCGTCTCCGTCGGCGTCGGCGCCGTTAGGGCAATTGCCCTGGTTGTTTACTACGCATTCGATAGCGGCAGCCCATCCATGATCGTTGCCGCTATGGTTGGAAACAAATTTGAAAGTCAGGCAAGTACCGGAAGAAATGACCGTTTCAGGTGAATCAGACCCCGAAAAAGGACTACCTGAAATTTGCGCAGCCGAGACCCCCGGGCCATCGTAGATGAACATCTCATCGCCGTTTTTCAGCTTGAACTGACTGAAATTGAATTGAATACCGGCGGTACTGCCTGAGCAAAATGTAACCGTATAATTTTCATTATGGCCGTACTTACCGTTGCTTCCGCCGCTGTCGTAGAAATTACCAGCGCAGGTCTCCTGCGTTGTTCCGTTGAGCGAACTGTTCAACAGATAGTTTTGTGAAAACAAAGGAAAAACCGGCGACAGGCAAAACAGAAAAATTGAAATCAACCCCACCCTGCAACAGGGCGGGAATTTTTTTAATAAAAAACCAAACTTGCCGTGTAAAAACAGTATGATTGGCCTGACTTCAGCCTTCGTGGCTGTTAAAAGATTACTTTCAAGTGTTTTCTCTTCCATCATTGCCAGGTTATTTGATTTTTGGTTGGCAATGCCTGTATTCCGTGCAGGACATTACCCTATTGTACAATACAACAGTTTAGGCTGTACGCTTTTTTATCCAAAATGTAGTTTAGTAGTTGATTGGTAAATATGGACGGAGGGTAATATCAGCGCTTGTCTTGATGCAACGAGCTTTCCAAAATTCTTACCAAACTTCCTTCAGGTTTGATCTTTTCCTAATATGAAACCACCTAACAAATTAGCCACATAAAAAAAAACGAAAATTACCATGACAAGTGGAAATGGGATGCGCCGTGACAGGCAGTAACAAACGCATGGTCGTTACCTGAGCTGAAGTAAGCCGTTTTATTTTACAGAGAAAAGCAAAACCCTGCTGCGGAGAGCAACTGGAAAGGAATGCTGCACCATATCGCCGGATACTTGCGAATGCGCACGGTTACCGGCTTGCGAATGTTCAGCAACCACGTGTTTCTGAAAATGTAGGTCGCATGTGCCCCTTCCTGGTTTCCCCGGTTTGCGCCCGACAAACAAGAGATTTCAGGATAAAAACAGGAAGGACACGGCAGGTTACTGCCCGGCAGGCCCGCCGTCTTTGAGGTTGGGTCGTTAAAACTGCCCGGAAGAATGATCCTGAAATGTGAGCAGCAGGAAAACCTCTTTCGACTCGATCACTTTGCCGGTCTTACCGCTGTCACGCAGCGGCAATATTTCCGGCGTTTCTTTTTTACCCTTCAGTTTTGTGTCATCGGTTTGGGTATTTGCAGGGTTTACGGACGTCTTCAAACTCTTGGGTGTCATTAATGTAGATTTAAGTAAGCGTTTGATTAAATATTAACCGGCGTAAAGAATTTTGAAATATCACCAGGCATGGCGCTGCCGTCTCTGCGGAGCAAGGATATAAAAACAGCATCGATCGCTGCATGAAATCACCCGGAATTCAACTTCTGAAGATGGTTCAAATTCCGGGTAAATTCATGCAGGGTACGAGCATTACGGTAATATTTCTTTGAGTACAAAATTGGCAAGCATACCAATATTTTGAGGATGCGTAAGAATCGAATGGAACAGCAGCAAGGCACGGTCGTTGCCGGGGCCCTGAAAAACAATCTTTCCATCCAGATTCAAATCATGCCGGTCGTATCCGGTGCAAATGTAATTTGCCAGGTAGTTAGCATTATCAGGCTCCGACAGCACCCTGGAGAACAGGTAGAAAATATCATTGCCGGGCCCCTGGTAAATGATTTTCCCATCTTCGTTGAAATCACCTGCCCACATTGTCCGTGTACCGTTGAGCGGACGGCCTGCAAAACTGCCACCCCTGACCGGCAGGGAAAGCGACGTGAAATCAACAAGCGGCGGACCATCCGTGCTCAGGAAAATCGGGGCATCCGTCATCAGCGCAAGGTGGTTTCGGTGCCGTATCGCCACGTAGTAATCCCCTTCGGAAAGTTTCGGGAAAACGATGATGGAATCCCCGTCTTCGCTGACAATCTCGCCGTCACGGCGAAGGAGTACCGTTGCGTAATCTACGATGGTAGCTTCGTTATTCCCGTCCCGCAATTCCAGCAGCAGCCAGTCCACCATGGCCTTGTTGCCTGATACGGTGAGCACAGCCGGGTCAATCGTTCCGGGAGCTGCTATTTCTTCCGGCGTAATCAGAACGCTGCTCGTATCCGGCGGCTGAACTGCTACAGAATCCAGCAGGTAGCTGATGGGGCCGAAATAGGCCGATATGCCCACACAATCCTCGACAGCGGGGAAAATACTGCCCATGTTTAGGGTCAAACCCGTAACGCAGAACTGTGTGATCGGGGCCGTCCAGGTGCCATTGTTTTTGACATCTCCGATTACCCAGACTATGATGCTGTCGCCGGTCACAATGCAATTGGTACCATCCTGCCCATTGATAATGTCACCAAACGTCAGTTGAAATTCTGAATTGCGGATATGAAATTTTGAAGTAGTTTTCGTCGTCATGTGCTTTCCGATTGTTGCCGATACGTTGAGGAATGTATCGACCGCTGCATTTGAACTGGTCAGGTTGAAGCCTACATTGAGACGAACATTTTCAAGTTTTCTTTTACCGCCGTCATTCTGGAAGTTTTGCAAAATATTGATATCGCAATTGGTCATGGTAACCCTGGAAGCCGTATTTTTCAGGGCAAACATCCCCCCCTGCACGTTTCGATAAACGGCATTTGAAAAGAATACCTGAGCATCTTCGATGGTAAAATTCTTGTTGGGTACTGTCAGTTTGCCATTTGTCAGGTAAAACCTGGTGCCGTTGGACAAGACTGCGTTGCTATCCGGCGCCGTCACCTCGTGCTCTACACTGATCTTTACGTTATTCATAATACCCCAGGGTGGAACGAGACCATTTTTCCAGGTAGCCGGGTTTGTCCAGTTACCATTGGCAATGGTCCGGTAAGTAGCATTCTGGGCCTCCACCGGCAGCGGTGCACCGGCAGGTATCACGCACCCGCCAATCACGTCGCCGTGGTTAAGGTGTTCCTGCAACTGGCTTTCCGGCACGTTCATCGTTTGCTGGGATGGGGTGCCCGGCAAGTGGCAAATGGCCACGTAGTTTTCGTTTTCAATGTTGACGTGCGGGAAGCCGGGCAGATCGGAGTATGGTTCCCGGATGGGGATCAGCTCTTTCGTTCGCAACTCATCCCGCATCAGCGGTGCATTGCCGCTACCGATGAAGGCGCCATAAAGCTGGGCCTTGACTTTCAGCGCAGCGACGATACAGCTATCAGTTCTTGTGAAGAGAAGAGAATTGCCGCAAGCATCGTTGGCCGTCCAGCTCCGGGTGGATACCAGGGCGCCATTGTTTGAAACGGTTTCATCAAAGTTAAAATTCGTCAGGTCGTCGCAGTTGTCGAGGGCGAAAAGGTTGATGCCGGGCTTCAGTTTATTTGCCTTGCCGGAGCAATAGTAAAAATCATCACTTGGAATACTGCCTTCAAGCACCATCCAGGAGACGTTTTCCATGTTGTGATTGCCGTCGAGGTAATTCCACTCCTGCAGGCGTACCTGGAAGCTGTCGGCGGTTACATTGCGCACCCGGATGTTGACGGGATGTCCGTCGTTGCTGGTCAAACCACCCACGATTACCACGGGTTTAGTGTATTTTTTCGAAAGCTGAACGGTATTCCAGGCATTGGTCAGGTTGAGGGTCCCCATTTCACCAAAAACATCGTCGTTCTCATCCCTTATCACACTGGCCGGGTTGATGGCCAAAAAGCCCAACAACTCAGCCTGGTGAGCCACTTCGGCATCTGCCGAAGTTTCCTCCTGCAGGTAAAATTGCACGGAAGCAGTGCTCAGGCCGCTGTGGCGGATGCTCACCGGATCGCCTTCCTTCGTCGTTTGCAGCGCCGAAAAGAAGAGTGGTGTATTGGCAAAAACCTGCGGGAAGTTCATCGTTTTGAGCGTGTGGTCTACGTTGGCAAAAGTATTTGCCTGGAAGTTGAAACCTCCGCTCTGGTTGCCGGGCTCGAATGCGATCCAGGCTACCTTTTCCGCTGCATGTTTGTTGTCAGCTGCTTCTTCCTCCCTGAGGCGGAGGTCAAAACCCTGGGTAACAACGTTGCGCTGCTGAACAGTGACGGCAGAAAATTCCGTTTCGGAAACCACCTGGGTCAGTACGACAGGAGTTTGACTGAAAGTGATGGGGAATTTCACATATTTCCAGTCATGCGTTACCCGTTGGGAAACGCCGGCTACTACCCTGCCCCCGTTTTCAAGGGTGTAAACCCGGAACAATTCCGGTTTTGTCAGGTCATTGACCGTGATGATTTGCTGAGCCGATGCGGTATTGCCGCACAGGTCAGTGGCCGTCCATGTTCTTGTGACGGTATAATTCTCGCAGGCTCCGACTACATACTGATCCGACTCTTCGGTGAAATCGACGTAAATACCTGCGCAAAGGTCGTAAGCTGTTACAATGGGCGCCTTCGGCAATGCATCATCGCAACTGATAGTAATATCAGCCGGTACATTGGTCAAAACGGGTGCCGTGGTATCGCCGAGCGTCAGATAAACAGTGGCGGTAGCGCAACAGCCGGTTGCCAGGTTGCAAACCTGGTACTCAAAACTGTCGTCCATGCATTCGATCGTGAAAGGCATGTAGAAAAACTTGCCGGTTGCATCGATCGTCACAGAACCCTGAGCAGGTTGCGAAGCAATGCTGTAAACCGGATTTTGCAGGTTACCATCGTTGTAGGTAACCCTTTCAGAGAAAGGAATACCCGGACAAGTCATGTAGTAATCGTCCTGCAGGTCAGGGATGGTAATGGCGACACAATCCGGATCATCACAATCGATCAGGCCGTCAAAATCATCGTCTATGCCGTTGGTACAATTCTCCGAACAACCATTGGTGGAAATGGTCACCTGATCGGTGCTGGTACAGCCCGACTGGTTGGTGATCGTCACCGTGTAAGTGGTTGTAGCGGAGGGCGTCACCGTTTTTGTTGCGCCGGTTCCGAGGCCGTGGCTCCAGGTATAAGTAAACGGCGAGTAATTGCCGTTACCGGTCGCTGTGAGCGTAGTAGGTTCATTGACGCAAATAGTCACGTTTGGCCCGGCATCAACCGTGGGCCCGCAATCCGGATCGGCGCAATCCGTCAGCCCGTCGAAATCATCGTCCAGCCCGTTGAAACAAATTTCCGGGCACAGGTTGACGGTCACTTTTACCTGATCAGTGCTGATACAGCCGTTGGCGCTGGTGACGGTCACCGTGTAGGTCGTGGTGACGAGCGGTACGACCGTCTTACTGGCGCCATTGCCCAGGCCGTGGCTCCAGGCATAAGTGTAAGGGCTGGCACCTCCGGATGCAGTGGCAGTAAGGGTCGTCGCCTGGTTTTGGCAAACATTGACATCGGGGCCGGCATTGGCCACCGGCACTGAATTCACTGTCACAGTGACCTGGCTGGTTGCGGTACAACCTGATGCGTCCGTAACCGTCACACGATAGGTTCTGTTGAGGGTCGGGCTTACAGTTTTAGTCGCACCTGAGCCAAGGCTGTTATCCCATAAAAAAGTGTAAGGACCTGTACCGCCGGTCGCCGAACCCGTAAGCGTGGTGCTGGAACCATTGCAAATGGTAACGTTTGGCCCGGCACTTGCCACGAGGGCCTGTGGTACCGTGACAGTCACCTGGCTGGTAGCCGTACAGCCGACCGCATCCGTCAGGGTGACGGTGTAAGTCGTGGTGCTGGCCGGGGAAGCCGTGCGGCTGGCGCCGCTTCCCAGGCCATTGCTCCAGACATACGAATAGCTGGGCGTTCCACCGGAACCTGTTGCCGTCAGGGTCGTGATACCGCCCGGGCAGATGGTCACATTGGCGCCGGCACTAACTGTAGGTTTGGGAGTAACTGTCACGGTAACCTGCCCGGATGACGTACATCCCTGGGCATCCGTGATAGTCACGGTGTAAGTCGTCGTCGAAGCCGGGCTGACGGTTTTTGAAGCGCCCGTACCGAGGCCGTTATTCCAGGTGAAAGTATAAGGAGCGACACCGTTCGACCCGGAAGCTGAAATCGAGGTGATGCTACCGAAGCAAATCGTCTGGGCTGGCCCCGGATTCACCTGCGGCAGTGGGGCAACCGTAACGCTCACCTGGCTGGTGGAGGTACACCCCACAGCGTCGGTCACAGTCACTCTATAAGTTTTATTGGAAGTAGGGCTCACGGTTTTCGTGGCGCCGGCACCGAGGCTATTGTCCCACATGTAAGTGAACGGGCTGACGCCACCGCTGGTAACGGTAGCCGTAAGCGTGGTGCTGCTGCCCAGGCACACGGTTTTATTAGGGCCTGCGCTGGCCACCGGCGGGTTGATGAAAACAGTTACATCGTCCGTATTCATACAGCCGTTGTTCGAAGTAACGGTGACTGTGTAAGTAGTCGTGCTGGCAGGCGATACGGTTTTGGTAGCGCCGGCGCCAAGGCCATTGCTCCAGCTGTAGGTAAAACTAGAGCCTCCCCCACCCGACGCAGTAGCAGTAAGCGTCGTGCTGCCGCCCGGGCAAACGGTTACGTCCGGCCCGGCATTTACGGTCATGGCCTGTGAATTTACCTTGATTTGCACCGTGCTGCTGGAAGTACAGCCGTTAGCGCCGGTCACAGTCACTGTATAATTTGTCGTGCTGAACGGGGCCACCACTTTAGTGGCGCCAGCGCCCAGGCCATTGTCCCACATAAAAGTATAAGGCGTAACACCGCCCGTCGCAGTGGCTGTAATGGTGGTATTGGCACCACCACAGATGTTCTGCTGCGGACCCGCATCGGCGATCGGAAATAAGGCACTGACATTGACGGTCACCTGGCTGGTAGCAGTACAGCCGGCAGCATCGGTCGTAGTGACCGTATAGGTTGTTGTGATAAGTGGCGATACCGCCTTGCTCGCTCCGCTGCCGAGACCGTTGCTCCAGTTGAAAGTATACGGACTTGTGCCACCTGTCGCAGTAGCATTCAGCGTGGTGCCGGTGCCGGTACAGATCGTAACATTGGAACCTGCGCTGGCGGTAAGCTGCGGATTTACATTTACAGTCACCTGGCTTGTGGACGTACAGCTATTGGCGCCAGTTACCGTAACCGTGTAAGTCGTTGTAGAAGCGGGGCTCACGGTTTTACTTGCCCCGGTACCAAGACCGTTGCTCCAGTTGAAAACGTAAGGACTGGCACCACCGCTCGCCGTCGCCGTCAATGTGGCGCTGCCGCCGTAACAAATCGTCTGATTGGCGCCTGCATTGGCCACCGGAGCCGGATTCACGGTGATGACGACCTGGTCGGTAGAAGTACACCCGGTCGCAGAGGTAACTGTTACTGTATAAGTTGTAGTACTGGCAGGGCTTACTGTTTTGGAAGCCCCACTGCCCAGACCGTTGCTCCAGTCAAAAGTGTAAGGACTGTTTCCGCCGGAAGCGGAAGCATTAAGCGTCGTACTTGACCCGGCGCAAATGCTTAGGTCAGGCCCTGCATTAGCAGATGGTATGGCACCAGTCGTAACAGTGTGAATGGTAAATTTAGGCCCGCCGCATCCGTTGGCTGTCACCTGTACGGTAGAAGTACCGGTCCATCCTGCGACGAAAGTCACCGCACCGGTCGAAGCATTGATGGTATTGCCGGCGGCAAGGCTGGCTGCATCAAGGCTGTAACTCAAACCGGTGGAGTTCGTGGAGGTGGCAGAATAAGTAGCGGTTCCTGCACCCTGACAACGGTTGGAAGACGCACCTGCGGTGAAAACCGGGTCGCCGATGACAGGAGAACAAAAACTGATAGTCAAAGGGAAAACATCTGTTACAGTGTTTTCGTAGCCTTCTCTGGCAGTTGCCAGCATATTGTAAGTACCACCACCGGCTGGCACCACCCACGGATATTCATAGGTACGGGTACAACCCGCAGTGGCAACCGAAGTAGCGGCAACCGAACTGCCGGGTGGGGTGATGGAAATATTCAGACCCGTGATATCGCTCGATCCGAAAGGATCCGTTACTGCCGCCCGCAGGTACACCGTCGAACCGGCACTTGCATTTGAGATGATACTGCCCCCCGGATAAGGAGCATCGTACATCGCAAATGAAGTGATGTCGATATAAGTTGAAACAGGCAGGTCAATCTTCGAGGGTTTTGTTTGACTATCGTAGTCTATTCTGAAGGAAACTCCCGTCTGTGCCGTCGTAAGCTGCAGGGCAACCGCCTGCCCGGCCGGTACCGTCACGGCGGAACCAAGCGTACCGGTCCAGGTCAGAATACCTGTGCCGCTGTTGTAGGTTGGATTGTTGAGCGTAATAATATTCGTTGAGCCGTATTTCAGAACAGCCGAAATAGCCGGTGAAGCAGGCATGGTGCCGCTGATGATCGAAACATAGGTGGTAATGGTGATGGGCTGTCCTGCTTTGATCGTCAGCGGACTGCACATCGACGGAGCCTGTGTAAACGTCATAGTCGTAGCAACCGGCGAAACCGGGGCGCTGATGTGCCAGACATCGATATCGCCGCTTAAGGTAACATGCTTGTCCTGGTAAACCACGTGGACCAGCGAGCTGGAAACTGCAACGGCCGGGTTGTCGCCATCCGTGCTTTTGGTCGGCGTCGCCGGGTTGATATCAACCGGGGCAATCCAACTGCCACCCGAACCTGAATTTTCCGTGTAAAACACATTGGTCGAAATATTCGAGAAAGCGACCCGGATAGTACCAGTGGCACTCATCGCCAGATCCGGATTGAAGGAGTCCTGCCCATTGATATCACCACTTACATTGACGGGGCTGCTCCAGGAAGCGCCCGTTTTGTTTACGTAGTAAATATTCACTTTCGAATCGGTCGATCCGTTTTTATGACCATACACCACGTGCGGTTTTCCATTGCCGTCGATGGCAATGGAAGGATTTGACCTTGCATCCTGGTTGAAACTATCGTTGCTGATGCGGGCCGGCGAACTCCAGGAGCCGCTGGCATTGGTCACATAGTAAATATTGATCTTGGAATCGGTAGAACCGTTTCTATGCGAAAATGCAACATGCGCTTTATTGGAAGCGTCCACCGCAATAGCAGGATTTTGTAAAGCGTCATTGCCAAATGAATTACTGCTTATCCTTACCGGCGCACTCCAGGAACCACCGGCATTGGTCACATAGTAAATATTGATCTTGGAATCGGTAGAGCCGTTTCTGTGTGTGTACGCAACATAAGCCTTTCCGCTTGCATCCAATGCTATATCAGGCGTAAAGGCGTCCTCGCCAAATGAATTACTGCTTATCCTTACCGGCGCACTCCATGAGCCGCTGGCATTGGTTACGTAGTAAATATTGATCTTGCTGTCAGTTGCTCCGTTTTTATGGGCATACACTACATGGACTTTGTTATTGGCATCCACAGCGACAGAAGGATAGCTCTGCGCATCATTGTTAAACGCATCGCTGCTGATCAGCACGGGTGCAGTCCATGCGCCGGCGCCGGTCTTGCCGGAATAGTAGATATTGCGCTTTGACGCACCTGATTTTTTACTGTTAAAAACCATGTGAACTGTCTCCGTTCCACCCGACTCATACACTGCAACATCCGGCGTGATGGAGTTATCACCAAGTTGGTTGGAAATATCCACCGGCGTACCGAACGCACCCGCCGCCCCGGTTCCAACAACCAACGGCGAGGTCGAAGCTGTCGTATTATCCACCGGCGACACCAGCCCGGGATGTACCCGGTCGAGTGCCTGAGAAGGATCGGAAAGGTAGAGCTGCTTGGTAACTCCCGGACAGTCGGGATCGGCATGATCGATGAGGCCGTCGCCGTCGTCGTCGATGCCGTTGTCGCAGATTTCAGCGACAAACTGGAAGTTCAGGCTTTCATTTTCAGTCGTGTAGAAATTTTCTTCACATGTAGTTTTATTTTCGGAAAGTAATGAATTAGTGATGTTAGCAAACCCAAGATGGAATTTCGGTAATATCACCGGAATTCCTACGATTTGGTTAGATGAAAAATTTGCAAAATGATGCGCTTGAATTCCTCCGACCGTGTTGTTGATTTTTATTCCAGCCGGCCTGTTCAGCGACAGAAGTCTTTCATTGTTCTGATGAACCGATAAAGTGATACCAAGTCTGGTTTCAAACTGATGGGTTAAAATTTGCCCATTAGTATTCCCCGGCGGTAACAGCAGAAGTGAGTTATCGGCTCTTCCGTAGTTGAAGTGCAACAGGATTGTAAAAATAAAGACAAGGTTCTTGAGAAGAACCCGCCCGGAAGCAAGTCCTGACAGGGGGTCAGTAAAGCCGGAGCAGAATGGCAGACGAAATAAGCGGCCTCTGCCCGGAGATCTATACCTCCCGCATATCGTATGCTTCATTCCTGTTTTAGTTAAAGTTTGTTCAGCTTTCATCATAAGTGTTTGCTAATCTCATTTGTCATTAAGACAAATTTTGCTCAAGGACCAGGGGTTATATGGCAATAAGCAGATTCATAGTTCATTTTACACCTGAAAAAACTCGCAGGGGGTACGGGAAAACCGTGTTATTCAGGAGGGGGGGGGGAATATCAAATTTCAAACTTGTGATGAGGGAGAATCGGTAAATAAAAAGGGATATCTAAAAATCACCATCCAAATACCTTACCAACAATTGAAAAATGAGGGGCGTACCTGATATTTTTCAAATCTTACCCTTTAAAATACCAGCGTAAATACCCGGTTATGTAGTTTATTTTTAATGATTCAAAAGTTTTTATTTTAAAAAGTCCGATCGTAAAGCCTCCGTATCTGCCCTGATAAAGCAACAAATCCGGTGCAATAATTTTTTACCATCGAAGTCACACAAGCCTGCTACGGCAACTTCTCCGACACGATGAAATTCGCCAGCATTGAGCCATTCGACGGGTGCGACAGGATCGTATGGTACAGCAATGTGGCCCGATCGTTACCCGGCCCCTGGTAGATCACCCTGCCGTCCAGGTTCAGATCCTGCAACTCGTAACCTTCGATGATGAAATTGGCCAGGTTCTGCGTATTGGCCGGTTCGGCCAGTACCCTTGTGAACAGGTTGAACACATCATTGTACGGTCCCTGGTAGATAATCTTACCGTCACCGTTGAAATCCCCGGCCCACATCGTCCGCTTGCCGTTAAAAGTCCGGCCGGATACTACCCCACCCCGCACCGGCACCGACAGATTCGTAAAATCTACCAGCGGTGGATTGACCGACGTCAGGTAGACCGTCGAATCCGTCATCATGCCCAGGTGGTTGCGGTGCCTTACGGCAACGTAGTAATCTCCCTCCAATACGCCCGGGAAAATAAGGATCGAATCCCCGTCTTCGCTCACGATGCTGCCGTCTCTCAGCATTACGGCTGTCGCATACGACAGGATATTTTTTGAATTTGCTGCATCCCTTAATTCCACCAGCAACCAGTCGACGACGGCTTTCGGGCCAGTCGTTGTCAACATATCAGGTGAAATCGTTCCGCTTCCTGCTATTTGCTCGGGGGTAATGCCATTGGCATTTTGCGAGCCATCATTGGCCCCCAGTAAACAACTGGTTATTGCGAAATGACCCGGTATGCTGCCGCAATTCTCAAGAATGGGGAATACGCTGCCCATATTGACCACCGTACCTGATATGCAATACTGCGTAATGGGCGCCGTCCATGTGCCGTTGTTGGTCACATTGCCGTTTTCCACCCAGAGCACCAGGCTGTCACCTGTTACGAGTGATCCGGACTCATTTTCGATGTTGCCATTCGTTACCCGGATGTTGCAATTTTTAGCATACATCTTCGCTCCGGCCTGGTTTGCAAATTTGGTCCCTGCCGTCAATGTCACATTACGTATTGAATCTACTCCTGCCTGGTAGTTAGTGAATTGCTTTGAAACGTTCAGGCAGACCCGGTCCATTACAAGCGTTCCGCTCAGGTTTTTGAAATCTCCTGATACCGATACGTCACTGTCTTTTATCTCAAACCGGTTACTGCCTGTCGTCATTTCCAAAGACCCGTTCACCAGCTCAAGGCTTGCATTAGACAGTATTATATTTGCACCACTTTGCATTTTAATGTTGCCGTTGTTCATTCTCAACTTGCCGTTCGTCGCCCAGACTTTAGCGCCAGCCTTAAGGTCAAGATTACCGTTGGGATGCACTACATTGTGCTCAATGCTGATCGTTTTATTCGCAATACTGGACACCGGCGGTGCTGCCCCGCCTGCCCAGATCGACGGATCCGTCCAGATGCCACTCGCTATCGTCCGGAAATTGGCCGCCTGCGCCGCCGCCGGTATCGTGGCACTGTAGTTATTGAAATCACATACTCCCAACTCATCCCCGTGGTCCAGGTGCGATTGTAAATCTGCTTCCGGGATCGTCATTGTCATCTGGCCCGGGGTGCCCGGGTCGTGGCAGATCGTTACATAATTCACGTTATTATTCACATGCGGGAAGGCCGGCAATCCCGAATACGGCTCGAAGAGCGGAACAAAACCCTTCGAACGCAGGTCATCCCGCATCAAACCTTGCGTACTACCCGTCAGAGGACCGTACAACTCCGCTTTCACCTTCACTGCCGCCATGGCGCAGGTATCGTAAAGTGTCACCACGTTCACGTTCCCGCAGTCGTCGATGGCCATCCACGAGTGCGTCGTCAGCAAGCCGTTCGAGGTGAAAGACTGGAACGACTCATGCCCAAATGCCGGTACATCGTCGCAGTTATCCACCGCAAATACATTCACCCCAGGGATCAGCGTCTCCGTCTCCCCGGCACAGTAATAATTATCATTACCCGGCAGACTGCCTTCTATCACCATCCACGACACCGCCTCCGGTGTGTGACTGCCGTTCAGGTAATTCCATTCTTTCAGGCTCACCTCGAAGCTTTGGTCTGTTACATTGCGAACCCTCACCGTTACCGGATCCGTTTCGTTTTGCGTCAATCCGCCGACGATCACCACCGGCTTGTTGTAGCGCCTCGTCAACGTCACCGTCGCCCATGCATTGGTCAGGCTCAAACTGCCCGTTTCTCCAAAGGCTTTGCCCGCCTTGTCTTGCATCAGTTTACCCGGCTCTACTGCCAGGTAGCCTACTCTCTCGGCCAGATGGGTCGTCTCCCCGTCCTTCGACGTCTCTTCCTGCAGGTACATCTGCACTGAGCCGGTATTTAAACCAATATGGCGAATGGTCGCCGGGTCCAGTTGCTTCGTCGTTTGGACTGAAGAGAAAAACCGGGGCGCCAGATTATGAACCTGTGTAAAATTCAATGTTTTCAAAACATGGGTCACATCTGCCAGTGTACCCGCCTCATAGGTCAAACCACTACCCTGGCCGCCCGGCTCGATCGCTACCCAGGCCACACTCTCTCCGACATGCTTGTCATCGGCCATCTCCTCTTCCCGCAGCCGCATTTCGAAGCCCTGCGTTGAAATATTTCGTTGTTTGACCACCACTGCCGAGGCTTCGTTGTTGCTCACTACCTGCGTCAGCACCACCGGCGGCTGGCCGAAGGCTACCGGAAATTTCACGTATTTCCAGTCGTGCGTCACCCGTTGCGAAACCCCGGCTACCAGCCGTTTGCCGTTTGCCATGGTATAGAGCTGGAAGAGTTCCGGCCTGGTTTGATCCACCAGCGTAATCACCTGCTGGGCGCTCGCCGTGTTGCCGCATACGTCCGTCGCCGTCCACGTCCGGGTGATACTGTAGGCCTGGCAATTGCCGATGTTGTTGTAATTCGAGGCCTCGTCAAAATTGACATATACCCCCGGACACTGCGCTATGGCCAGCACCGGCGTTGGTGGCGGTACCGCATCGTCGCAGCCGATCGTGATATCCGCCGGAACATTCGTCAGCACCGGTAAACTGGTGCCGCCAAACGTCACCGTCACCGTCGCCGATGCACAACATCCCGACGTCTGGTTGCATACCTGGTAGATGAAATAATCCGTCGTGCATTGCGTGCTGCCCGGCGTGAAAATAAATTTACCCGTCCCGTCGATGGTTACCGTCCCTGTCTGGGGCTGCGCCAGAATGCTGTAGGCCGGGCTTTGAAGATTTTGATCATTGTAAATAACCCGGTCGGTGAACACCATGCCCGGGCAGGCCGTGAATTCATCATCCATCAGCACCGGCGCTGTCACGCCCGCACAATCCGGGTCATCGCAGTCGATCAACCCGTCGTTATCGTCGTCGATGCCGTTGGTACAGTCTTCCGGACAAGGCAGTACCGTCACCGTTATTTGATCCACGGCTGAACAGCCGCTCTGCGAGGTCACCGTTACCGTGTAGGTTGTGGTTGCCAGCGGTGTTACTGTTTTACTCTGTCCGCTGCCAAGGCCATTGCTCCAGGTGTAGGTCAGGCCGCCGTTGCCGCCCGTTACTGTAGCTACCAGGGTAGCTGAATGATTGGTGCAGATGGAAATGTCCGATCCCAGTGTTACCGTAGGGCCGCAATCCGAATCAGCACAATCTGCCTGACCGTCGCCGTCGTCGTCAATACCGTTTCCACATATTTCCGGGCAATTCTGTACTGTCACCGTTACCTGGTCTGTGCTGTAGCAACCATTGTCGCTGGTGATGGTCACCGTGTAGGTCGTTGTCACCAGTGGCGTTACGGTCTTCGAACTTCCTGTGCCAAGGCCGTTATTCCAAGCATACTGGTACGGAGGTTTGCCACCTGTGACACTGGCTGACAGTGTCGTGCTGAAATTTTTACAGATCGTTACATCAGTGCCTGCGTTCGCCACCGGCGTTTCATTAACGCTCACTGTCACTTCGCCCGTTGCAGTGCAGCCATTGGCTGTCGTCACCGTCACCTGGTAAGTCGTTGTGGCCATGGGCGTCACTGAATGCGAACTGCCTGCTCCCAGCCCGTGACTCCAGACATAGGAGTAAGGCTCGTCTCCACCTGTGGCGTTTGCCAGCAGGTTTATGTTTGTGCCGGAGCACACTGTAATATCAGAACCGGCATCCACGACCGGCTGCGGATTGACCACTATAGTCACCTGGGCAGTGCCGGTACAGCCGGAAGGCGATGAAACCGTTACTGTATAGATAGTTGTTGAAACAGGCGTCACCACTTTGATTTCACCGTTGCCAAGACCATTCGACCATGTATAAGTGAACGGCCCCGCCCCTCCACTGGCACTGGCGGTCAGCGTGGCAGCCTGACCTTCGCAAAGCGAGGAATCATCGGCAGTGACCGAAGCAGTGATTGTACCACCGCAATCAGGGTCTGCACAGTCCGTCAGGCCGTCCCCGTCGTCGTCGATGCCGTTGTCGCAAACCTCGGTACAAGTACCGATGCTGACTTGTATGTCATCCGTGGCCGTACATCCTTTACTATCTGTTACGGTAACTTCGTAAGTCGTTTCACCGGAAGGGCTGACGGTTTTCACCTGTCCGCTGCCCAACCCATTGTTCCAGGTGAAACTATATGGAGGGGCGCCACTTTCGGTGCTGGCGGTCAGGGTAGCATTCGTACCGGGGCAAATGGTCGTATCAGCACCCAGATCGACAAAGGGCACACTGTTTACTGTTACGGAAACACTTCCGGAAGTCTCACCTCCGCAGCCATTGCCACCGGCGCTTACAATCACCCTGTAATAAGTCGTACCGGGCGTTACGTCCTGCGGGATATATGATGAGCTGTCCGCTCCGGGTATGTCGGAGAAAGTTACATTATCGGAGCTGCTTTGCCACTGGTAATTCAATGGCGAAGTGCCACCGGAAACGGTGACTGTAAGGGCCTGCTGCTCACCGATACATTCAGAGATATTGACAGGAGGTACTACAATTGCAGGGTCATTCACAATCGAAACCGGCGCAACAGCCGAAGTCAGCGTTCCACATCCACCCCCATTCGGGGTGATGATCGCCCTGTAATAGGTTGTGCCGGGGGTCGTGCTTGGCGGCGTGTATTCCGGCAGGTTTGCTCCGCCGATATTGGTGAAATTAACATTGTCAGTACTTTTTTGCCACTGGTAACTCAACGGCGGCACCCCACCTGTGGCTGTCACTGAAACCGGCAGCGACCCGCCCACACATTCCGTAAAACCGGTTGCCTGCGCAGTAATGGAAGCATCAGCTACCACGGTTACGGTGGCAAAGTCGGTGACGCCATTATTGGTCCACAGGAAGTAATAAGTTCCCGTTGCCGTAAAGTTGGTAATGGTGGTTATGGGAGAATTTGGAGAAGTGATCGTTGCAGTGCCGGGATTCCCCGCCTGGGCTGTCCAGGTGCCGGGGGTTGTAGTAGCGGCCATCGTCACCGATCCGGAACGGCATGCGAACCTGTCCGGTCCGGCATTCACCTGCTGGATACCAATATTTACGCCTGTAACGGCAAGGGTACCTGTTGTAACAGCGATAGCAGAGTTTGGCGTGCCGGTCTCATTGCCGGTACCTGCTCCGTTGTTCGTTCCATAGGCTTCACCGGCACTGGCCCAGCCTGCCGGAAGATTAGCGGAAGACGGTGCGTCAGCGTAAAGCGGCACATCAGTCGTCGAGACCATCAGGGTAAAGGTGCTGTTGACGTCGGCCTGCGGAAATGAATAGGTGCCATTGGCGCTGTTAACCGTCGTTTTGAAACGCACTTTACCAGATGCATCCACGAGGTAGGCGTAAACTGTGGCGCCGGAAGGATTGCCAAATGCCAATCCATTTACCTGGCCGTCTGACAAACCGTTGGCGTCATTGTACAGCGTACCGCTGATCGTCGTGCTGTTTTTAGCAATACCAAAGTCGTAAGGCGCCAGACAGGTACCCGAGTTGGTAGCAGTCATCACATGCTGACCCGCAGTGGTCAGGTAATAATCTGCAGGTATGGTAGCCGGATCAATTCTGGTGATATAACATTGCGGATATTTCAGATAACGAATTGTGACGTCATCGATAAACACAAAATCTCCCTCATCAACGCTGCTGTTCGTTAAAAAGCGGATAGAGGTCGTAGCAGCAGCAAAGGAGGAAATATTCAGGTTGTAAATCGGCACGTAACCCGCATCCGTCGTGCCATTGCCCGAGATGGTGAAAATCGTCGTGAAGGAACTACCATTCGTGGAGACCTGCACAAAAATATTTTCTCCCGAAGTGAGGTTATTATTTGCTTTCCGGTACGAAAAGCTCAGGAAAGCATAAGTCGCTCCGCTCAGGTTGGCAGTTCGTGTGGCAGACCTGTTCAAATCATCCAGCCGCAGCGCATAACCGAACGCACCGTCCTGCATAATTTCCACATCCGTGTTCCCTTCCGATTGCGCAGGTGAAACACAAAAACCTGTGGAGGGGTCTCCAGCATCCACCCAGTTGGAAGCCCAGGAAACCGTACCATCATTTCCGGACGCACAGGTACTCGTACCTGCGGGACCGTCAAAATTATCAGATAGCAATTTTTCAGGGTACATGATGAATTGATAACTGCCGGAGCTATCCACGATGACCGAATCTGCCAGTTCACCCGGATTAATAGCGCCGTTGCAGTTGCCGTCCACATAGAGGTAAACCTTAGCGCCGGGGAAGCCAGAGCCGTCATCATTTTTGATGCCGTCTTTATTTTTATCGGAAAAGACCTGCCCCAGGATAAGATTCCGCTGCGATGGAGCCGGGCAACTGTTCACCACTATGTAAACGTAAGCCCGGTCGCAAACGACCTGCGGAGGTGAACCTGGAGTCGAACAGATGCCATACTCCAGGGTGTCCATGCCCATAAATCCGGGGTTGGGCGTGTAAAGCAAGGTACCGTTGCTGTTGACGCTGACAGTACCATTTTTAGGCGGCAAATATCCGAGGATACTCAAGGTCGGCTGGTCAATTTCCGCCAGAAAACCTTTATCGTTTTTCAAAACGGGAATAGTCACCGGATGGTCCGTCACAGTATAGGCACGGTCGTTACTGGCAAAAATGAGTTTCTGCCCGCAGAATGGTTGAATCGTAGAACCAACGTCCCAGTATGGATTGGCCGGGCCTGACAAAGAAGGATCTTCGCCATACGCAGCAGCTATCTTCGTACCATCACACGTATAAACCGCCAGACCACTTTGGTCTTTATCCGAATCCAATAATTTTTTATACCTGAGTTCATTTAAAGTATAAGAAACATCATATCTCAAACCACAGGGACTTTGGCTTCCGCCATTTAATAAATCACCATCATATTTCACGTAAATAGTGGTGTTTGCCGTCGGGGTAACCCAAACCGGATTACCATTAGCCGTGCCATTCACCGAACCGGGCGCCCAGGCGATTGCTGCAAAACTGGTCAGACGTTCCTCTGAAATCAGGTTAAACGCCCAGTCGTACGTTGAACCGGAATTACCCCCGCCTCCCGGTGTGTAGGAGTCCACGATTTCAATAGCTGTAAATGACTCGCCGGTTGGGTTGACAAATTTGTAAGCCTTATTGGAATCAATTCCCAGCGGGAATCTTTTTACCGATTTGGGCGGCAGGTTGATGGTTCCACCCGGCGTTGACAACCCGAAAAACCAGTTGATATCAATGGCCCTGTTCAAGCTGTTGTACAACATGACCACCGCCGAATCGGGCGATTGGGTAGTTGGCACCGGCGTGTAATATGTATCTGAATACCAGGTCGCCGGAAAGACGGGCACCTCTCTTGAAGAATATCCATCGACGCCACCAAAATGAAGGTCAACACCAATAGGCGCAGAACCGGTGACTACGGCCCCTGTCAAAACACCTCCATCCACAAGATAAGATTCACCCTCATTTAAGGTTATTATTGTTTCAAACGAACCATTATTGTTCTTATCGATACTTACTACCGTGCTATCTTCAGATGCCCGGATAAACAAGGCTGTATATCTAAAATCCTGGCTGTTAAAATCCTCACCTACCGGGATGGTGAAAGACTTCCCAAAGTTGATTGTAGGCGTAACGTTGGTTTTCATGCACTGCACAAAAATGATAGATGGCTCCCCTGAAACCTGTGTTACCGTAATCGCCCCGGATGAAATGAGTTTATCTTTTCCATCGAAAAATATATTGGCAGGATTCCTCGGATAGGCTGGCATTGTATTATCCATCACGATAGCTGCACCTGCCGGCAGGACATCGTCAGCATAACCGGGTGCTACCCCATTGTATGGATTTCCATCACCCCAGACCTGGGTAGTGGCCTGAAGAGGATTACTAGGATCGGCTTCATAACCGTCTTCCCAGTGATCCCATAGGAGTGTCATACCCGGGTAAGGTACTTTTATGCTGATGATGGTGCGAATATTATTGCTCGGGATAGGCAACCAGGGTGACCCGGAAGATGCAATCAGTGCAAGCCGGGCATCACCCTCAGGGTAAGGCATGTAGTAGACCTGAGGCTTCACCGCCTCCGAACATGCATCCACTATCGTCGGATCAATCGTCACCAACACTGTTGCCGTATCGCACAGTGTCGTGGGCGCAGTAAAATCACAGACCCGGTACGTAAACTGGTCAACTCCTTCAAACGTACCATTCGGCAAATAGACTACCTGCCCGCCCGAAATGACAGCATCGCCATTCTCGGGTTGGGTCAAGATTGAAATGGAAGAAGGATTAATGTCGTTGTTGACATCTGTATCGTTTGCCAGCACATTGATAATCAGGGGTGATCCACCCTGACCATTTGCCGCATCGTCCAGGGCGATGGGTGGACAAGCTGGTGAAATACTGACAGTGTGGGTGGCACTGGAAGGACCATTGCAACCATTGGCGGTAGCCGTAATGGTGGAATTACCCGTCCAGGAATTTGTGAAGGTAACCGCCCCGGTACTTGAATTGATGGCATTACCGGCAGCAAGGCTCGCCGCATCCAGACTATAGGTAATGCCTGTCGCATTGGAAGCGGAGGCCGTGTAAACGAAAACTCCACCTCCACAGCGGGTTGAACTTGCTCCGAGATCAAACACGGGCGTTCCAACAGACGGGTCAATGGTTATCGTATGCGTTGATGTTTTTGGACCACTGCAACCGGCGGCATTGGCTGTCACCGTACTCGTACCGACCCAACCTGCCACAAACGTTACGGCTCCCGTCGATGCGTTGATAGTATTACCCCCTGCGAGGCTGGCCCCGTCGAGGCTGTAAGTAATGCCGGAGGAATTGTTAGCGGTGGCAGCATAAGTCACTGTCGCCGCACCCTGACAACGGCTCGAAATGGAGCCCAGTGCAAACACAGGCGTACCGACGGTAGAAGTGAAGTTCACGGTATGCGTGGAGCTTTTCGGCCCACCGCAGCCCGTAGCTGTGGCGGTAATGACGGTAGGGTTATTCCAGCTTGCAGTGAAAGTCACTGCCCCGGTTGACGCATTGATGGTATTACCCGCTGCGGCACTGGCCGCATCGAGGCTGTACGTCATGCCCGTCGAATTCGTGGAGGTGGCAGAATAGGTCACCGTACCGGCGCCCTGGCAGCGGGAGGACGTTGTGCCCAGCGCAAAAACGGGCGTACCAATCGCCGGCGAACAAATATCAAAATTGAGTGCCTGCACATCCGTCACCGCATTTTCATACCCTTCTTTGGCAGTGGCCGGCAGCGAGTAGGTGCCGCCAAGTCCCGTCGTGTTCCAGGTATATTGGTAGGTCCGGGTACAGCCTGCGGTAGCGACCGAAGTAGCCGTCACGTTGCCGACGGTGGGTGAAATATTCATGGTCAAACCGGTGATGTCGCTGAACCCGAACGGGTCGGACACTACCGTGCGGGGATAAACTGTAGTACCTGCAGCAACACTGGTAATGATGCTGCCGCCGGGATAAGCGGCACTGTACACCGCATGAGAGGTAATGTCGATGAAAGTGGAAACCGGCAGGTTGATTTTCGATGGCTTCGTCTGGCTGTCATACAGAAGGGCAAACGAAACCCCCGGCATGTTGTTAGCAACTCTTACATCCAGGGTAATAGCCTGCCCGGCAGGAACCGTTACATCCGACGGCAACGACCCGGTCCAGGTCAGGATGCCCCCGTTTGCAGAACTATAAGTTGCCGGATTCAAAATGGCAATATTGGTGCCGCCATATCGCAACACGGCATTGATGTTATAGGTCTGGCCATTGGTCAATGAACCGCTCACCATGCTCAGATAGGTGGTGACCGTGATGGTTTGGTTACCTTTAATCGTCAGGTCAGAACACAAGGCCGGGGCCATGGTGAAACTTGTCGTTGGGGTGAAGACAATGTTTCCGACGGGTAACCAGAAGTAGGAGATGGGAATACCGTTTCCAGCCCCTTCATCTCCATTCAGGCCCATGTCCGTTTCATGGTCCATAATGGCACCCCAGGAAGAGCCGTTCCAGAGCAAGGTTTTACCCAATTTTTCAGCATTGACCGAAAGCATGATTTTATCGCTGTGCTTGTCAGAACTGAGCTGGACTATCCTCGGTTTTTTACCAAAATCGGCCGTTGTGGCGGCCGCAGAGTAACCACTTCCCGGTGCCCAGGTGAAATAGGTGACAAATTGCCCACCGGTGGATTGGACAACACCCAATGCCTGACCGCTTTGGCTTTCAAAGGCGATGTCGATAGGACTGATATTTTTGGCTTTGTCGAGTGCCGTAACAATCCGGTTGTCCTGTGCAGCCGTGGAGAAGGAACTTCCGTCCCAGGTCATAAAAATGCCTTCTTTCGCCTCGGTTGTCAAGCCCATCAATATAACATCACTGTTAGGACTGGCTGCCAGACTGGTTGGACCAAGCTTGGCAGCAGTGGCTGCGCCTGTTGGATAGGACTTAACCTGTTCCGCACTCCAGGAGGAGCCATCCCAGGTCCGGTAATAAATGGCGTTGTCATCTGCCTTCCCGAAAACCACCAGCGCATGACCACTGATTCGTTCATATATCACGTTAGCATCGTGCGGGGTATTGGAACCATCGATGGTCAGTTCCAATCCATTTCCCCAGGAAGACCCGTTCCAGACGTAGGCGTAGTCATCTCCATCACCATCATCTGTGAATACTAATATCATTTCATTGGAGCTGGGGTGCGCAGCGAGCCGCATGTGGTTTACGGCCTTATTATTTGCACCTGTTTCGATGGTGAAATTTTGGGCAGCCGACCAACTCGTTCCACTCCAGGTGCGGTAATGCACGAGGTTGTCAGCAACGTTATTGTCCCAGACCAGCATGGCGCTGCCATCGGAGGAGTAGGCAATCGCAGCTGAGCGAACACTAACATTTTTAACGGGGGAGGCATCCACCGGGTTGAATGAGCCAGCCGTCCACCCCGACCCATTCCACTTATGCAGGTAGATTTGCTTGCCGTCCGTAATTTCCAATAAAAAAGCTTCGCTCTGATTAACTGGCGACTGTGCGGTCATCAGGACACTCGACAGGTTGTTACCGACCGTAGGGGCGGTTGCCTCTGAGCCAAAAGAATTCGTATTTCCACTAAAAACCTTGTACTGAGGCGTTTGCACACCATTTTGATGCCATATGGCAACCCCGTTGGACGGCTGAATGGTATTGATTTCGCCAATCGTCTGGCTGGTAGCTGTGGTAGCATCCGCCGTCGCCACCGGGTCCACCCGGTCGAGGGCCTGCGAGGGGTCGGAGAGGTAGAGTTGTTTGTAAACGTTATTGGTGTTTGCAGTATGAGTAGCCGTTTGGGTGCCGTTGCAGCCATTCACACTGGCGGTGATAACGGAAGTACCTACCCAACCTGCCGAGTAGGTCACCTGTCCGGTCGAGCTGTTGATGGTATTGCCGGCGGCCAAACTGGTAGCATCCAGGCTGTAAGTCACAGCCCCGCCGTTGTTGGCTGTGGCAGTGTAGGTTATCATTCCTGCCCCGTAAGGACGGGTTGAGGTTGCCCCTAAGGCAAATGTGAGCGTCCCATTGGGCGTGATGGTGACCGTATGGCTGGCTGTTTTTGGCCCGCCACAACCGGCAGCGCTTGCCGTGATGGTGGAAGTGCCGCTCCATCCAGCTACATAAGTAACTACCCCCGTGCTGGCGTTGATGATATTACCTGCGGCAACACTGGCCGCATCGAGGCTGTAGGCGATACCAGTGGTATTCGAGGCCGAGGCTGAATAGGTCACGCTGTTGCCGCCCTGGCACCGGGTGGAGGTTGCGCCCAGCGCAAAAACAGGGGTCGTAACCGACGGGGTCTGTGTCACAGTATGGGTGGCCGTTTTCGGGCCGCCGCAGCCAGCCGCACTGGCCGTGATGGTGGACGTGCCCGTCCAGCCGGCGGTAAAGGTAACCGCCCCGGTAGAGGCATTGATACTGTTGCCCGCCGACAGGCTGGCCGCATCGAGGCTGTAAGTGATGCCTGTCGAATTGGATGCTGTGGCCGTGTAGGTCACCGTGCCGGCGCCCTGGCACCGGACGGAGCTTTCCCCCAACACAAAAACGGGCGTACCGACATTCGGAGCGACCGTGGCCGTATGCGTGGCAGTTTTCGGGCCTCCGCAACCGGTCGCCATCGCCGTGATGGTGCTGGTACCGCCCCACCCGGCCACGTAAGTGACCGCCCCGGTCACGGAGCTGATGGTGTTACCGGCAGCCAGGCTGGCCGCATCGAGGCTGTAAGAGATACCCGTCGAGCTGGTCGAAGTGGCGGAGTAGGTCACACTGCCCGCCCCCTGGCAACGGGTGGAGCTTGCCCCCGATGCAAAAACCGGCGTGCCGATGGTCGGCGTGCAAAGGTCGAAACTGAGCGGCTGCACGTCGGTCACGGTGTTTTCAAGGCCTTCCTTGGCAGTGGCCGGGATGTTCATCGTTCCACTGGAAAACGGCGTTGTCCAGGTATATTGGTACGTGCGGGTGCAACCTGCCGTGGCGACCGAAGTAGCGGCCACGGTGGTGCCCGGCAGCGGCGGCGAAATGTTGATGTTCAGGCCCGTAATGTCGCTGAACCCGAACGGGTCGGTCACGACGGCACGGGGATAGACCACTTGTCCACCCACTGCATTGGTGATGATGCTGCCGCCGGGGTAGGCAGTGTTGTACACGTCGTAGGAGGCAATGTCAATGTAGGTGGAAACGGGCAGGTTGATTTTGGAGGGCTTCGTCTGGCTGTCGTATTGAATGGCAAAGGTGACACCGCTCTGGCTCGTGGAGACATCAAGTACAAGGGCCTGCCCGGCCGGTACCGTTCTATCAGAGCCAAGCGTTCCTGTCCAAGTCAACAGCCCGGTTCCGCTGTTGTAAGTTGGGTTGAAAAGAGAAATAATAATATTACTGCCATATTTCAGGGTTGCCGTGATATTGGGGTTGGCAGGCATGGAGCCTGAAACGATGGTAATGTAGTTGGTGATGGTAATGGGTTGCCCGGCCTTGATGGTCAATGGGCTGCAAAGCGCCGGGCTTTGAGTAAAGGTAGTATTAGTACCACCCGCAGTAGCGTAATTTATCGTCAGCACAGGTTTACCGGAAGCCGCCTCCCTTGAATTAAAATCAAAAAGGGGCTGATTTCCTGCTTGTTCGGGAAGAGCTTTTATCATCAATCCATTGTTGGGCACCCCGTTGTTTACCCAATCATCAATCAAGGAAGTAACAGTCCAAGAATAGGAGCCGTTGGATGAAACATTGGTAGAGGCGTATTCCGAGGTATTGTGGTCGCCCTCGCCTCCCAATGCAGTCCATTGTGTAGTACCATCGTATTTGACATTGTGAGCGCCATTTTCCGTCCAGTTTTTTGCTGGAGTGGTATTTTCCATGCGGTAAATACCGACGTTGTAGCTGATAATATCCCCACCCACCTTCTGCAGTGTGAGTGTAGCCGAAGTAATTGCCGCCCCCACAGGAATCGAACTAAGGTCAAATTTTAAGAGAGCCCGTTTCAATTTTTTCTCCTCCCCTTCGATGGAAAAAGTCGTGTTGGTGCCGAAGTTGGTAGTAAATGCCTCTCTGTTTAAATAAGTATCAGCAATTGGATTTAAAGTAACCGTGCTGCTGCTGACATTGGAAATCGTAACAGTTTGTGCTGTAGTCCCATCCGCCGATGCAACCGGGTCCATCCGATCGAGCGCCTGGGAAGGGTCGGATAGGTAAAGTTGTTTGTAAACGGAGCTTTGCACCACGTAAGTTGCTGTTTTGGTACAAGAACCTGCATCAGTTACCGTTACTTTATAGGTGCCGCCAACCAGTCCCGTCAAATCCTGGCTATTGGCCTGTCCTGCCGGTACTACCCCGCCTCCACTGGCTGCCCAGGCGTAAGCATAAGGCGCCACTCCGTCCACCACTGTCAAATCAATGGCACCGCTGGGGCTGCCCGAGGCAGGCGTCACCGTACCAAAAAGTGTGATGGGGTCTGGCTCCGTGATAGTAAATGAAGCCACCGTAAGACAGGAAGCTGCATCCGTTACGGATACTGTGTAATCCCCGGCTACGAGTCCAGTCCGGTTTTGCAGGTTACCCACTGTACCAATGTCCGACCAGTTGTAGGTATAAGGAGCAACACCTCCCGACGCCGTGAGGTTGATAGCGCCATTCGCTCCGCCTGCACAGGGCGTGACATTTATCTGGGTACCTGCGAGTGAAAAGACGCAGCCCTGGGCAAAAGTGAAAAACTGCCCGTTGGTGAAATCAACATTGGCTTCCCAGTTGGTACCGTTCAAGGTCATGGGGATAACAGTAGCACCAGATGCGAAATTACCATCAGCATCCACCAAAAGGTAAACAGGGTTACTGCCCTCATCCGGCAATCCGTTCGTGCCGCTGTTGTCCGGCACCTGCACTTGAACAGAACCAACACTCCCCGTCTCTTGAACCTTCCAGGTACGGGAAAGGACCTGCCTGCCCGCAGGGGCGCCGGTAGCCGTCCAGGCTAATGCCGAACTGCCATTGTCGCCCCAGACGAGCGCCGAATAGTCGGCAGTGAAATCATTCGGATTACCGGCGTTGGTACCGGCGATGGTGTTGCCAAGGCCAATGGCCACCTGCAAGCCCGCATTCACCGACCTGGATTGTTTTTGGTTCAATGCCGAGGAGTCGTCCCGGGCGATACCGGCGATGTTATTTTTGTGGCCGCTGTTGGTCGTGGCGTTCCAAAAAATCGTCGTGCCGTCAGAGGCAGTATAATTCTGAGGGGTGGTTTGGTCAAGGGTAATGCCATATTTAAGGGCAAGGTAAGAGTTGACCCTATTGACCTGGGCCGTAGTCAGGTTGGTTGGAAATAAGATTATTTCAGTAATATTCCCATTCCAATATGTACCACTTGTCGCATTGGGATAGGCGCCGATACTGCCCCCGGCAATATTCTTATTATTGGTTGATGTCTGGGTCGCCCTTTGCCGGCCATAACTGGAGAAAACCACTTGCGTACCCGTGTATTTTCCGTCTAACAAGACAGGTTTTCCGTTGTCAAACTCGCCAGAAGAACTTATGGCATCATTCCCCCAGGTGGTGGCAGCAGCATTCCCACTGTATTGTTGTTTGCTCAGGGCAAACATCTGGCTGGTGGCGCCTGTACCATAAGCCACTATATGCGACCACTGTGACGCTAAATCCAGCTGGTTGGCCACTGCAAATACCTCTACCTGTGCAGCACCGGTAGGTAAGCCCGCCAGGTTCTGGATGGTCAAATGATCGTTTGTTCCATCAAATAATAAGGATGGATTGAAATTGATACCGTTATTGACGAGGACTGGCATATTGGCCGCAGTGCTCTGTAAGCCATACCTGCCGCTCCCCGATTGGTCGGCCCAGATAAGGTTTGTACCGGTGTTAACTCCTTGGTTTGCCTTCAGCCATAACTGTGAGCCGGTCACTCCTCCGGGAGCACCGGTTAATGTACCATCGGTTGTGTAATTAACAACCAATAACGGTGCGGCCGCAGCCTCCCCATTATAAGATTCTGCTTCTCGTGTGCCTGTACCTTCAATAAATACCACCATCGAGTTCCCACTGGCCCATCCAAAGCGGTTAACTATTTCCTGAATGACAGGAGTCAGGTCGGGTGTTTGATGTTTTTCATCTACTGTGTTCCAGGCAGTGGGAGTCCAGGCCACTGTTGCGTTGGTTTTCGGTCGTGATGAAATATCATAGGCTGTAGTAGTAAAAGTGCCGGGGTTGTCGGCTGCCTGGCCTTTAATCGTCAAATTGCAGGCGGAGCTCCATGCCACATCCGTTTCAAACTCCACGTAAGCGCTGGTGATGATCGCCCCGGCCGGAATTCCCAATCCGTTGAAACGCATTCCAATGATTTGAACAGTGGAGCCGTCCGTAGTTAATTCCAGGTCAGTACTGGTCAAATCCACGGAACCACTACTAATATTTTCTTCGGCGTCGTCGCTGCTAGCATTCACCCGGGAAGTAACAGTGGCAGGTGGAGGTGAAAGGAAAGTCTGTTTAGCATCGGTGTGAGATACTTTCCCTGTCGTAACAATCAGCTTTTGTTTCAAATTTTCATAAAGCCGTGCCGCTAATCCACCTTCCAGAAATACATGATTGTTACCCGGATCTACCGCATAAGTTAGGATGGGGATCAGACAAGCAGACAAGAGAAAATGTCTGAATAGGAATAATTTCTGGCGTAAAAACATAATAGTGTTTTTTGTCATAGTTCTCATGAGAAACCAGCAAAAACTACAAGCACCAGCATAGTCTCCTGTGCAAGACACACTAATTTTCTGGTCTCAAATCTGATCATTGATGAAAGGGAGAGGGGGGATGCTGATTAAAAATCCGGGAGGTTTCACAACTTAAATCTCAATTATCATTCCAAATCAGTTTCCTTCAATTTTCAAGGCAGTATTTCCGAGACTATAAAATTCGCCAGATTAGCCGTATTGTCAGGGTGACCGAGAATCGTATTGTAGAGTAAAAGGGAGCGATCGTTGTTCGGTCCCTGGTAGATACCCATGCCATCCATGTTGATGTCGTAATTCAGGTATCCCTGCACGATAAAGTTTGCCAGGAAATTGGTGTTGTTCGGATTTGACATTACCTGGGTAAAAAGATAGAAAATATCATTGTTCGGTCCCTGGAAGATGATTTTACGATCCCCGTTAAAATCGCCCGGCCAAAGGGCTCGCCCTCCACCCGGCGTGGATTGCCCTGCTGAAATACTCCCGTTCACCGGCGTGACAGTGTTAGCAAAGTTCATGTCGGAAACACTCTGCGAACTGAGATACTCGGCATTTACCGACAGCAATCCCAGGTGATTGCGGTGGCGGATGGCCAGGTTGTAATCGCCCTCGCCCAAACCTTTGAAAAAGACTACCGAGTCGCCGGTTGCGCTGATGATGTCGCCATCCCGTTGCAACAGGGCGGAACAAGTGGCCAGCACGTTCTCATTGTCGTCGGGGTCCCGGGCTTCCATGAAAACCCAGTCTACGATCGCATCAGGTCCGGTAACACTGAGGATGGCCTGGGTGGTTGTTTCACCTCCACCTCCACCTTTGTGCTGATAGCCCGGTAAGTTTGAATAGGGCTCTTGCAACGGCAAAAAGCCTTTTTCCCTAAGGTTATCCCTCATCAGAGCGCTATTGCCGCCACCCATCATGGCGCCATAAATGCATGCTTTCAGTTTGACGGCAGCCACAATACAGGAATCCAGTCGAGCGACGAAAGAAGTATTACCACAATCGTCAGCGACAGTCCAAACCCGCTCCACTTTGAGCCCGGAGGCAGTGGACTGGAATTGCTCCTGATAGTTGAAATTGAGCTGGTTGTCGCAATTATCGACGGCAAACAGATTCTGACCGGGAGTCACGTTATTTGAACTTGCATCGCAGTAGTATTCCGGCACTGCCGAAACACTGCCCTCCACTACGAAATACGCTACCGGTGTGGTACTATGGATGCCATCCAGGTAATCCCATTCCTGTATCCTGACTTCAAAGCTTTGGGCATTGACGTTCCGAACCCGGATCAGCGAAGGATCGCCACCCGTTGGCACGCCTCCGAAAATCACGACCGGCTTGTTAAATGCCCGGGGCAAGCTGACGGTCGTCCAGTCGTTTGTCAGGTTGAGCACACCCGATGTACCCACGAATCTGTTGTCTTTATCTCTTAAAGTTCCCGGTTTGAAAGCCAGGTAAGCAATGTCTTCGTTGGCATGGGTCACTTCCGCATCTTTCGATTTTTCTTCTTCCAGTACAACGCTCACCGAGCTTGTCGTCAGGTTGCTGTAACGGATCGCCACGGGTTCGAGATCTTTCGTCGTTTGAATAGCCGAAATGAACGCTGGCACTGTTCCTGAAAAAGCAGGTGAAAAGTTCAGCGTCTTGGCCGTACTGTTGAAATTGGTCATCAGAAAGCCCTGCAATTTAGTCGTATCGGTGAGGGCGCCGGGTTCGATGGCCATCCACGATACCTTTTCATGGGCATGAGCCCCGGAAGAAATTTCCTCCTCCCGAAGTCGCATTTCAAAACCCTCGGTCGTGATGTTGCGCATCCGTACGTTCACAGCCGATGTTTCCAAAGTGGTGACAACCTGGCTGAAAACCAGGGGTTTCTGACCAAAGCTCACCGGAAACTTGACATATCTCCATTTCTCATTGACACGCTGGGCAACACCCGCTGCCAGCCTTTTATCGTTGGGTAAAGTGTAAACCCGGAACACCTCCGGCGCACTGATGTCCTGTACGGTAATGGTTTGCGAAGCTGAATTCGTGTTTCCGCAATTATCAGTACAGGTCCACGTCCGTACGATCTCGTAAGACTGGCACCCTCCGATTCCACTTTGATTGGATTCTTCGTTGTAACTGACATACAATCCCGGGCATCCGTTGAAACCATACACAAAAGCAGGCGCAGGCAATGGCTCGCCGCAGTCGATGGTGATATCCGCCGGCACATTGTACATCACCGGAGGCTGGGAATTGTTTAAAATCAAATGAACCACAGCCGTGTCGCAGCATCCCGAAACCTGGCTGCACACCTGGTAAACGAACATATCGTTTGTACAGGAACTGGAGTAGGGTGAGTACTGGAAAACCCCGTTGTTATTGATGCTGACGCTTCCGTTTGAAGGAAGTGCAGCAATTCCGAACAAGGAATTCTGGATATTGGAATCATTGAAAATAACCTGTTCCTGGAGCGGCGTACCGGGGCAGGCGATAAAAGAATCCCAATTCGCTTTCGGCTGGCAATCGGTATCGTCGCAATCCGTCAGGCCGTCGCCGTCGTCGTCGATGCCGTTGCCGCAGATTTCAATACAATCAGGCTCTGTCAACACCGCCGGATTGTCTGCGTAGTCTGTCAGACAGCCGGTCAGTGAATTGACTACCTGAATATTAAAACTACCGGCTGACAAGCCCGTGAAAGTATTGGAATTCTGATACGTAGCGCCGCCGTCAATGCTGTAGCTGAGGTTTGATCCGGAAGCTGATACGACAATCTGACCGTTGTTTGGCGTTGGACAATTGTCCGGTTGAACTGTTGAAACAAGATCAATCGCCGGCTGGCCACACTCCGGATCGAAGCAATCCGCCAATCCATCGTTATCGTCATCGATGCCGTTGTTGCAGATCTCTTCGACGAATGTAACATCCACAATCACCCATGCCGTATCGCACAGGTTGGTCAAGTCGCAGATTTTGTATTGGAAAGAATCGAGCCCAAAGAAATCCATGGCAGGCGTGTAAACGATCGCATGCGTCACCGGATCGACCGTAACCGTCCCGTGCGCTGGCCCGGATACGTCGGCGACGGAAACACTTGCCGTATTCAGGTTGCCGTCTGGATCCGAATCGTTGGAAGCGACAGGGATGGTGACGGCTGTATTTTTAGGTGTCGTCACCGCATCATTAACAGCAAGCGGAGGACTTTCAATATGGCTGATGTCCCGATCGATCACAGCGGGTACTTTGTTCCCGAAGGTATCCACGGCAAATTCCACGAGTGCATGGTTGGTGTTCACCGGCGTGCCGTGCATGGCGATGAATTTGACCGTAACCGTGGTGGAAGCGCCCGGTGCAAGCGGTCCGAGGTTATCCCACAAAACAACGCCTCCCCCACCCGTGGCAGCCGGGCTGGCTGAAACGTATTTCATGAAATAATCGCTGTACTGGTCGGACAGCGGGATCAAAGAAATGATCGAAGTACCGGTATTGGTGACCGTAATATTGTAAGTGAGGGTATCCCCCACAAAAATCGGCCCCGATACCGGGCTGACCAAAGCCTTGTCCACCGTCATTTTCGGGTTGGCTACGATCACAAGGGCCGTGTCGGGTGCTGCCGCAACTGCGACTGCATTTTCATCCATACCATTGCCGGAGGCAATATTTTTACCCGGATTGCAAGCACCGGTAGCATTGAAAAATACTTTTATCTTTTTGATTTCACCCGGCATGATCGGGGCGACATTCCAACTGAGGCTTCCAGGCCCGGCGCCGCTGAGCGGATAGCTGGAAGAAACGTAACTCATGCAGCTGAGATCGAAAGTATCTGTCAGGATAGCCGTCAGCAGGATGGTCGGGCCGGGGTTGCTGACTGCGATTTCATACTCAAGTTGCTCGCCGGGAATGGCTACGCCGTCAAAGGGTTTTTTCAAACTTTTGATCACCCTCATCACCGGGGCTGTGGACTGGACATTTGCAGTTGCTGCGCTTTTGTCCTTTTCCGTGTCCGGATCCGTGTAGGTGAAAGAAAGGATATCACCTTCCCGGGCATAGAGCTGCCCATTGCCCGAAGTGCCGGCCAGCGTACTGCTGGCAGCCATGCAGGCTTTGAAAATACCTGTATTCACGCCCGTTTCTGTGAGGATCACGGTTTCCTGGTCGCCACTGCTGCTTTCGAGTTTGATTGAAACAGATTCAACCAGCGTATCCGTCAGGTTTTGATCAAAATCCCTGACGGACATGCAAATCGTGCTGTCCGGCTGGAAAGCCGTCACGGGCACGTTGCCGGCATTGGTGAAATTGGCCTGCGATGGAGTACCATTGTCCAGGAACCCCACGTCGAGCCTCGTCTTTGCTGATGCAGTTACGCCATCATAACCTGCATAACCGGTAGTTTTAATATTGAACAATCCCTGCTGGTTGGAAGTGGGCCAGCGGAATTCATAGATTTTACCGCACCCGGTCACGCCCGCCACATGCACATTTGACAAAGTGGAATCAATAAACGGGGTCCCGTCGGGAAACGTAATATCCAGATCCGCCTTCGTAATGTCATTGCTGCCAAAAGGATCGCTGATGAAAGAACGAACATAAACCGTATCCCCGTTGACGCAGGAGGTAACCTTGCTGCCTCCCGGGTACGGCGCATTGTACACATTGACCGAATCGACTTTGATAATCGAAGTCACCGGCAGATTGATGCCGGAAGGAGCGGAATCGCTGTCGTATTTTATCCGAAACGACAAGTTGTTTTGTTGGGTCGCCACATTGAAAACGATTGATTTTCCTGCGGGTATGGTAGTAACTCCCGGCAGGGCGCCTGCCCACGTCAATGTACCGGCGAGGCTGTCATAAACCGGGGTGGTAAGGGTGGCAAAAGTAGTGGCATCGTATTTTAAAGTTGCGGTAACATTGGGGTTCACCGGCATGATTCCGGCGACTACATCCACATGTGCCGTGGCCGTTATCAAGCCGCCGGCAGGCATGGTTAAAGCGCTGCAAAGTGACGTTGTCTGGGTAAAAGAGGTACTCGCAATGCCGGAAGGAGCAGGCCTGACCGGCACCACGCCCATCGACCAAAATTCACTACCGGAGCGTGTCCAGGAAAGGTTGGCTGAAGCGCCGCTGACCGGTAAAATACCCGCACAGCCTGTCGTCCAGCCACCACCGTTGGTCAGGTTCCACATTTGCGTGACCCCGGAACCCTGGGTTACTGCACCAGCTCCTTTCCAGGCCAACACGTTAAATAAAATCTCCCCGTTGCCGGCTGGCATATTGAGGTTGATGGAGTTGCCGCTGCCTGAGACGGATGAAAAGTTTCCGATTGGGTTTGTCATGTCAACTCCGGAGAAGCCTACTGCACCCATAACGCCTTTTGAGGTCGTGTTAAAAACAGCATGGATGTTGTAAGACCCGGCGGGCGGGTTCAGCAAACTCCAAATCTCGATCCTTGCCTTATCGTTGTTATTGATCGACCCAAGGTAAGTCAGGGGCAGACCGTTGTAAGTAACAGCATTCAATATTTCACCATTCTTATCGCCTGAAAAACCGACCAGCAGCAGCCTGTTGGCGGCACTCGTGGTGGTATGGCTGAAGGAGAAAGAATTGACACCTTCGATCGAGCTGAAAGTGACATTATCAACCTGAAGGGCGCCGCTGGTAGCAAGGGCCGGAGCCAGGGCCGTGGATGTATCCTGGGTCGCTATGGGGTTGTTCCGGTCCATGGATAATGCCGGGTCGGAAAAGTACAGTCCCTGCGATTCAACACGTGTCGTGACAACGGCGGTTGTGCTGACGACATCGTTACCCGGTGCAACGTAGGAAGCCGAAAGTGTATCGCCCGGCGATGCGTTGAGGATACCGTCACCGGGAAAATCACCCGCTGAAGACGATACCACGATCGTGGAGTTAAAAATATCTGAGTTGGTACCGTTTTCTGTAAAAATGATATCCTCCCAGTCAGTGCCTGAAAGATTTTGAACGGTAGCGGTAGTGGATTCCGTGCTGGTCGAATCCCTGTTCATCGCTGCGTCGGTAATTGTAATCTGTGCGGTTGAGTTTTCGGTAAAAAATGAAACCGGGTTCTCGTTGGTATCTGTAAAATTCACCGTATGCGGGGTCGCAGCAGCGGCCACCGGGATTTTTATTTCAGCCACCAGTTTTGAATGGGAAGAGCCAATGTTGGCCTGAAATCTTGCATTTACTTCTTTCATACCGGCGGGAACGGTGTCCAGCCTTACTTTGAACCTGATGGTGTCGCAACTGCCGGGGGCAATGCCTGCGTAGGCAAAGCCTGTTTCATCCAAAGGAAAAACAGTGCCGGCAGGCGGCACGACCTGGCCGGGGATGGCCACGCCATTTCTTTTGGCCGTATTTTCAACGTAAGTAAAATTCGGCGGTAGCGTGTCCTTCACCGTAATATCACAAATTGATTTGTCAGTTGCGTTTTTAATAAAAAGTGAGACCAGAATGGTATCGCCGGGTCCGGCAATTCCATTGTTATCAGCGTCGGAAATCAGCTGAAATTCATTCCAGGCATAAGGTTTTTGAAGCGACGCAACGGACGTGCCGAGGTCGAGGAATGGATTGGACGGAGAAGACAGCGAGGGATCCTGACCCCAGGCTACAGCGATCGATTTTCCGTCGAGGGTGTACAGCCGCATCCCGGTTTGATCCGTGTCAGGGTCCAAAACCCTGTAACTTCTGAAGGGCTGTGCCTGAAATTTTATATCGAAATGATTTCCGGCAATGTCCACCTCCGGCCCCGTAGCGGGATTGCCGTCATAGTCCACATAAATCGTCGTTGCAGCGGAAGGCGTCACCCATACCGGGCTGCCGTTCCGGGAAAGATTTTTGCTGCCCGCCCCCCATCCCACAAGCGCCTCTGGCCCCAGGGCTGCTGCCGGTATTAATGAAATGCCCCACTCATGGGAATCATTATCGGAATCGTCGCTATCCATCGTGCCGATGCCATAAAAATGGCTGCCGTCCGTTGTGTAAAATTTTGCGCCGGACTGCATGGGCATCTCGAACCGGTGCGTACTTCCGGAAGAAACGTTAAAGGAGCCAGAACCCCTGGCCGTATTGTAATTAACATGGATGGCCGCCGGGTTTGGATTGTAAATGAAAACGTGCGCCGGGTCAAATTCTACCGTGGTACCGACCGGCATGAAATAGCTGTTCCCCCATTGCGCCAGCGGCGCCAGGGTAAACCACCGGGTTTCGTACTCAGAACTGAGGTCGCCCGCACAAACCGTGACCTGCACCGGATGATCGGCAAAAATCTTCGCACCTGCGAAAATGCCTCCCGACAAAGAAAATGATTGCCCTTTGTTCAAAATCCGGGTGGTATCGATCGAGCCGTCGCCATTTTTATCAATCTGAATGGTCGTGCCGTTTTGACAAGCCATGGTAAAAACGCCCGTATTGCCGAACATGCCGCTGCTGGCTGGAGTATTTTCCCCAACCGGCACCTCATATACTGTCCCCCAGCCGGTCTGTTCCGTCATCTGGATGGCTACGGAGAGTTCAGGTCCGGGAGATTGCGGCCACGCCACCCTGGTAGCAGTCAGCGGACGGCTGGAAACGATCAGATCCCGGCCATCGAACTTCAGCGAGGACGAATTTCTTGGAAGGGTCACCACGTTATCGAGCTGGATCGCGTCCCCGGCATGAAAAATATCAGAATTGTAGCCGGGAGCTTTGCCGTTGGCAGGGTTGCCGTCGCCCCAGATCTGCGTTGTATTTTGCACAGGGTTGAGCAGCGAATTTTCAAAACCATCTTCCCAGTGATCGAAGCGGATCACGGTGCTGTCTTCCGCAACGACGATGGAGATGGTGGAATTGATACCGTTGGAAATGGATCCGTTATTGGATTCGGTAAAAAGTCGAAAAAAGCGGTGGAGTTCTTCCTCCGGAAAAGGAATGAAATAGACATGGCTCAGCATGTCGCCAGTGCCGGCGCAGTTAAGCTGGCAATCGGGGTCAGCTTCGTCAATCAAGCCGTCGCCGTCGTCATCGATGCCATTGTCGCAAATTTCTGAAAGGCTGAAAAATTGAAATCCGGATTCGGAGGAAAGGGTATTTTTCAGGTTTACACCAGGGTTATACTTATTACTAAAATCAACAGGAAACCATACGCTTGAAATGCCTGCATGCCTGACAGATAAGAATTTAGAAAAATTGCTGCTGTATTTTTTTTCAAGACCATCATTGCATGTCTCGAAGACAGATATTGTCCCGGAGGGATTCAAAATCAGATCACTACTGTGTGCATTGATCCAGAAGACATGCAAAAGAGCATAAAAAGCCACATATCTGAGTAGAGTCTTTCTCATTGCCTGTGTTTGTTCAAATAAGTGAAATAATCTCTCATTTCCCAGCAGGGAATAGCTGAAATTCTATTAAGCGGTCAACATAAATAATCGGGAGGTATAAAAGCTGATATTCAAACCTGAGGGAGGGTGAAAACTTAAAAATCCGCAAATCAATTCAACGGAAGTTTATCGTTTATAAAAATAGAAGATTGAATCACCGGTATACAACTCGTTTCAAAAGGTTGGTTAACAAGACAATTACGAAAATCAGGCCAAAAAACAGACATCCACAAAAATCAGGGCTAATTTTGTCAATCAAGTTAACATTTTCGATTTTTTGAAATAAAATCAGCATCAGGATAAAAGGAAAACAACCTTGCATGTCCCGTTCGTAAAAAATCAAGGTTAAAAAAATATAAGCCGGAAGAGTCAAGATGAGTAGTTTTCCCAAAGCCCGCTCCACTTGTGGAGGCTCTTTAAAAAGTGATCTTTTCAAACCAGAAAAAAAAGAATTCAGCTTCAGGAGGGTTGTAATTTTAGTGACCAGGGGCAGATTTAATCCGGTTTCAAAAAAAAAATTTAAATAAAAGAAACAAGCTCAGCTTCTGTAGCTGTTTCCTGCATACAGAAGTTTTCAGACCATTAAGAAACCAATAAACAATGAAAGAAGAAGGCGTGATTCGAATGAGAAAAAGTTTGGCAGGACGTTCAGACGTAGAAACGACTGATAAAAAATATTACTTTTTATAAAATTGGAATTCAGATTATTACCACATAAACAGACCTGTAAGCTCCGCAAAACCGCAGCCTAAAAATGATCCAGGAGTAAAAAATCAGCCAGAGAATCCGGTCAATTTAAAAAAAGGTAATTACACCATTTATGTTATCCGATCCGCATTTTAAGAGAACAAATAAATTTGTCCGGCAAGAGCATTTGTTGGTTCACTCTGGACAAATTATCCGGGAAGAATGCTATATTTGAGCGGCTATTCACATAGTCATACGTCTCACAACTCACTCAACACAGTCTTAAACAGATCTATGTCCCTCTCGGGATAAAGGTTTCTCACTTCACTACAATTCCGGTTTTTGACAGTCTCCCGTTAGGGGGCTACATCTGTCTGGTATCAACCGGTAAACAGGCCGTTTTTCCTTTGCACTGGCATGGTCGCATTGCCAGGGCTGGTCAATGTATTTTACAATTCTTAAAATAACCATTACAAAATGCTTTCAAAATTATGAACAAACTTTTTCAACACCTCAACTTTGCCCAACCTGTCATTCAGGCAGTACGGGCCACTTTCCCCGATGTGAGGTTGCTTCTCCTCCTTCCATTAATTTGGCTCGGGACCGGTCTTCATCTGAAGGCACAGACTGACTGCTGTGATCAAAACAGCGGGAAGCCACAGAAACTGACCCTTCGCTACACTGGTCAGGGATGCAACGCTACGAACACCACGCAGAGCACCAGCAAGTACTCCTGCCAGGATGTCGGCGGCGGACCAAACGGCGATCCTGCCGTTTATATCGTGGCAAGCTCCGGCGTTTCAGGCTCCGGAAAAATCTACTTCAGCGGAAACGTAGCTATCAACACCACTTTCACAGCCAATTCTCAGAACGGTGGCGACAGCAACTTTCCATCCAACACCTATTTTACGGTTTACTCCAGCCTCGGAGGAGCAGTGTTACAAAATGTGAAGATTCACACCTCCTGCTCGGCGCCGCTTATTCCCGGTGAGCAAATCGGCAGCTTGTTCCTCGTTTCCGCTGAATGGCCCAACGGAGCACTCTGCGGACCGGCTACCCCGCCGGAATCCTGTCCTGAACCGGAGATCACCGTAGTTATTCCGAACAGCTCCAGCACAACGACCGTCTGCAAGGGTGATGCGATCACTTTCAGCACCACAGATCTTGGGTTCCCCTGCATTACCTATTCCTGGAATTTCGGTACAGGCGCAACACCGGCAACGGCTACCGGTATTGGCCCACACACGGTTACCTATTCCAACTCAGGCAGCGTGAACGTCAAGCTGACCATCGACAACGACTGCGAAGGTGGAACGGGAACAACTGTTTGCCCGGCTCCTCCCCCACCCCCGGTTGGCTCGGACTGCTGCCCGTCTTACAGTGGCAAGCCCAAGAAAATTACGTTGAAATATACCGGCCAGAGTTGTGCCGCTACCAATACATCGCAAGACCCCGGCAAATATTCCTGCGAAGACCTGAGCGGCGGCCCCAACAACGATCCCAACGTCTACATCAAAGTAGCGGAAAAAGATGATGGCACCGGAAAAGTCTACTTCACCGGCAATGTCGCCATCAACGCTAATTTCTCAGCCGATGCCGGACTGGTTAGCGACAATGAACTGCGTTCCAATACCTGGGTTCTGGTGTATAGCAGCCAGGGCGGCACTTTGTTACAAAGGGTAAAAATTCACACTTCCTGCTCGGCTCCGTTGGTGCCCGGCGAGCAATTCGGCAGCCTGAACCTCATCAGCGCTCAGTGGTCAAACGGCGGTACCTGCGACATCAACAGCACCGGATCGGGCAGCGGCAGCGGTGGTGCTGATTGCTGCGACCAGGGCGACAAACCTAACTCCCTGACGATCACGTACAACGGTGAAAGCTGCTCTAACACCAGCACCAGCCAGGATCCCGGCAAGTATTCCTGCTCCGACACCGGCAACGGTCCGAACGGCGACCCCAGCGTCTACATTGTTGTTGCTGAAAAAAATGACGGCACCGGTAAAATCTATTTCACCGGCAATGTGGCGATCAATTCAACTTTCACAGCTTCGTCTGCAAATGCCGGTGAAGATGACTTCAATTCCAACACCTGGTTTCTGGTTTACAGCAGCCAGGGCGGCAGCTTGCTGCAAAAGGTCAGCATCCACACTTCCTGCTCGGCGCCGATCGTGGCCGGCGATCAGTTCGGCAGCCTTGTGCTTGAGTCCGCTACCTTTAAAAATGGTATTACCTGTGGCCCGGTAACACCTCCAGGCCCGGATTGCATCGATTGCAACGCTTCCAAAACAATTAATATTACTGTTGAAAACTGCCAGCCGGTTGTGGGTAAAGTCGGCGATTTCGTTTGGGAAGACACCAACGGCAACGGCATTCAGGACCCCGGCGAGCCCGGCATCCCGGCAGCTTTCGTGATGTTGATGACCTGCCAGGGCGGGTTTGTTGCCTCCACTTTTACCGACGGTAACGGGATGTATATGTTTAACAACCTCGCAGCCGGCAGCTACAAAGTTTTCTTTGCCAACCCGAACGGTAACATTTACATGCCTACGTCCAAAGACCAGGGCAACGACGACGCCAAGGACAGCGACGCCGCCTCCAATGGCTGGACAGAGTGTTTCACCCTCGGACAAGGACAAACCAACCTGACCATCGACGCCGGCTTTAAGCGTCTCGGCCCGCCTCCGTGCTCGATCAACCTGACCATCAGCAACATCGTTTGTGACGGAAAAGGCACGGCCACCACCACGGACGATACCTACACGTTCGTGGTAAATGCCACCGGCACCGGCACCGGAAGCGGTTACTTTGTTGATTTCAGCAACGCATGTATCGGCGCTGCCATCAATGGCCCGATTGCCTACAATACGCCTGTAACACTTGGGCCTTTCCCGGCAGGAGAGTTTGTCTGTGGTGTAGCTTCACCGCCGATCGTTTACCAGAATGGTCTGGATATTCAGGTCTCGGTCAGTGATGCGCAAAACAGCAATTGCAGAACCTCTACAGTCGTTGTTTCGCCTGGCCCATGCTCGCCTTCGGCGCCAGCTTCGCTTGGTGATTTTGTGTGGAATGATTTGAATAAAAACGGGCAGCAGGATGCCAATGAGCCCGGCGTTCAGGGTGTTACGGTGAAACTTTTCAAGTGTGACGGCACTTTTGTTTCACAAACGTCCACCAACAGCGCTGGCCTTTACTCATTTACCAACCTGACTGCCAACATGCAGTACTACGTTGAGTTTTCAAATCTGCCGACGAATTTTGTTTTCACAACGCCAAACGCAGCCGCTGACAACGTGGACAGCGACGCCAACCAGTCCAACGGCCGTACGGATTGCGTATTCCTTGCGCCGGGTGACAATAACACGACCCTTGACGCAGGTATATTCTCAGTAGCGCCGGCCTTGGGTTCTATCGGCGATTTTGTCTGGAACGATCAAAACAACAACGGCATCCAGGATCCGAACGAACCCGGCGTAGGAGGTGTAACCGTCCGTTTGAAAAACTGTAACAATGCAGTGATTGCAGTGACAACCACCCTCGCCAGCGGTTTTTATGTATTTCCCGATCTTCCTGCAGGTTGTTACCGAGTGGCAGTTGATTTACCGTCTGGATTTGTTTTTAGTCCGGCCGACCAGGGTAATGATGACAGCAAAGACAGCGACATCATCCCCGGAACCGGAATGACGAACAACATCAACCTGGCCACGGGCGAAAATAACCCAACCATCGACGCAGGCATTTACAAGCCGGCTCCTCAACCGGCTTCTGTCGGCGATTTTGTCTGGAACGATTTGAATAAAAACGGCATTCAGGACGAAGGCGAACCAGGCGTGCAGGGTGTTTTGGTGAAATTGTTTACTTGCAACAACACCTTCATCGGCCAGTTTACTACCAACGCCAATGGATTTTACCAGTTCATCAATCTTCAGGCAGGAAGCTATTACCTTGAGTTCAGCAATCTGCCGGCTGGATTCCAGTTTACTGCCAAAGATGCCGGCACCAACGATGCGAAAGACAGCGACGTGAGCCCGGCCAATGGAAAAACGGACTGCTTTAGTCTCACCTCCGGACAGTACGACCCGACGAGAGATGCCGGTATTTTCCAATCAACGACGACCGGACCCGCAAAAATCGGGGATTTCGTCTGGTTTGATACCAATGCGAACGGCATCCAGGATCCGAACGAACCCGGAATACCCGGCATTTTTGTCATCCTTGAAACCTGCTCGGGTGCTTACAAGGATTTCGCTGTGACCAATGCAAGCGGTATTTACATGTTCAATAACGTGCAGCCCGGCCAGTACCGGATCAAATTTGCCAGTCCGGGCACCTATAATGGCGTACCGGTTCAGTTTACCGTAAAAGATGCAGGCAACGATGACACCAAAGACAGCGATGCCGACTGGTTAGGTTTCACGGCTTGTTTCACCGTTAACCCGGGCGATAACAACCTGACTTTTGATGCCGGCCTGACCGGAGAAACGCCGCCACCCGTTTGTGTTTTCAACGGTACAGCTTCGAACATCGTCTGCAACGACAATGGCACACCCAACAATCCGGGTGACGATACTTACACTTTCACGCTGGTAGCGAACGGCTCCAACACCGGCGAGTGGGGTTACGACATTCCTTCACTTGGGCTTTACACATTGCAATACGGCCAGCCTTACAACCTCGGCCCATTCAACATCAGTGCAGGCACGCTGACCCTGCTTCTGAACGACCATGATGTTGCAAATTGCACCTCAACGCTCACGGTACAGCCGCCGGCGCCATGCTCCTCAGGTGGCGGATCCTGCGACAACGTGACGAACGCTGGCACCATTGGCTACAACGAATCGCAATGTCAGTCATACGATCCAGCCAATATTGTCTCGCTGACATCACCGAGCGGCGGTACTGGTCAGCTGGAATACATCTGGCTGAAATCAACGGAGGGTTGCCCTGACGATATCAGCCAAATCATTCCTGGTGCAACCGGGGCTTCTTACAATCCGCCTCCGATCACGCAGACCACCTGGTATGTCCGCTGCGCACGCAGAGTTGGTTGCTCGCAATGGATTGAGAGTAATTGCGTCAAAAAAGAAGTTTGCACCCCGACAGGCGGCGGTTGCAATATCACTTTCGCCAGCGGTCCGGGCAGCATCACGATTTCAGGGCTGAACGCTCCGAATGTGGATGTGAAAGTGTTCAACTCCAACTGGCAGAAAGTTTTCTCCTGCTTCAACAACTGCAACAACCCGCAAGTGGTGAACAACCTGCCTGCAGGTACTTACTTTGTGGATGTTCAGATGTGGAATGCCAGCTGGCAGCCTGTTTGCAGCAAAAAAGAATACGTTACTGTTTCCAGCTTGTTGCAGGCACCCGGCGGTATCAACCAGACCGAGCCTTCAGCTGTAACGACCGACAAGTCAGCTGATGATTTAGCGGAACGCAGCGACAGGCAGTTCGAAGCATTGACCAAGTTTGGCGCAACAGCTGAGATGAAGCTTTTCCCCAACCCTGCTTCCGGCTATGTCATGCTGGAGTGGACTGGCGCTGAAGCCAATCAGCCTGCTGTGATTTCACTGCTCAACCAACTGGGCCAGGTTGTTAAAATCATCCGTTTGGATGACGCTTCCGTGAGTGCTTTCAAACTGGACTTAAATGACTTCAGAAGTGGCCAGTACATGGTTCATTTCCAGTTACAGGGTGAAATCCCGATGGTGAAGAAACTGGCTGTCAGCCATTAATCACACGAATAGGCATTACATTTTGAGTTAGTATTTTGTGCAGGCTGTATCACTGAATCCTTTTCAAAAACGGACTAGGTGATACAGCTTTTTTTTTCTTTCATTAGATAAAAACGTCTCAGACATATAAAAATCAGCCTTTATAAACCTACAGTTAGCCTGTCACATTTTTTTTCATTTAAACTTGAATTTTTAAAATTCAGGTTGAACTCTCGGCCAAAATACCGTTACATTTGTAAGGCATTTAAAAACTTCCTCCCTTTCAGAATATCAGTTTACTGACGTTCATCTTCTCCTTCTCATTTACATCTAACAGAGAAAAGCAGTATCGGCAAGAGCTGTTACCCCTGTTTTTTTTACTTCAAAAGTTCGTCCCCCCTTTATATTTTTTCATACGCTTCCAATAAAGCGCTGACAAACACTTGTGCAAACTAAAATGAAAAACACTATGTACCCAACCCTACAAGTCAGGAAAACAGCTGCACTACTAATCCTTTGTCTGGCCTCACTATTTGCAGACAGCCAAACAATTTACAATGGCCCGGTCAACGGTAGCTGGAATAATCCGGCCAACTGGAGCAGTGGCCTTCCTGAGCCAGGAAAAGATGCCCAAATCTTTGGCTCAGCTACCTCCGTGGTGATTGACGCCCCGCTTACGATCAATTTTAACGTCAGTAATTACGGGAACATCATCGTCACTGCTCCTGTCATCAACGAAGGCTCCCTGAATATCCTCGCAGGAAGCTTTACCGTGGGGAGCGGTGGAAGTCTCACCAATAAACTGGAGTTCTCGTCCTCTGCAAATACTAATTTTTTAAGCAACTCTTCCTTCATCAATGAAGCGGGCGCTTCCATCATTAACGGTGGCCAGATGATACTGGAAACTACCCTGGAAAATGAAGGCCTGCTTACAAACAACTCCTTCATCGATGCTTCCGCAGGAGCAATCCAATCGTCCGGCAGCATTGACAACTTTCAGCAGATTACTGTTGCCTCACTTTCTACCGCAAAGGACAAATCATTCAATAATATTTCCGGTTCAAAACTGACGATTTCCGGCACTCCAGGCATATTTCTGATTGATGGTTTTGTCACAAACAGCGGAGACATTATCAACGAAGCTCATATTTCCGTGAATGGTGCTCTGACCAATACGGTATCATTGACCAATAACGGAACATTCAGCATCAACGAAAATGGTCAGGTCACGAGTCCGGGCACCTTCATTTCCAATGGAAATTTTATCAATAACGGGAATTTTATCAACGGTTTCCAATTCATAAATGCAGGTACGGCTGAGAATAAAGCCCTGTTTTCCAATAACGCAGAAATTGTAAACCAGGCCGGCGCACTGTTCGCCAACGTGAACGGAGCAAAAGTTCAGGGCGGACCAGGCAGCCAGCTGATAAATGAGGGCGAATTTTCAAATTTGGGCACGATCGTTACGCCCGGTACGATCCAAAACGACGGATCATTTGAAAATGAAGGTTCGATAACCCTGCACAATGGAAGTTTGCTGGAAAACAATGCTGACTTTTCCAATCTTGGCGCCATCACTGCCTCCGACGCAATTTCAAATAAAAGCCTGTTCAACAATTTCGGCATGCTTGAAATCGCTTCGGGATCTGTTTTGAGCAATCAAGGCACATTCAATAATTTTCTTCCGGGTGAAATTTTCAGCAAACAGGATTTCAACAATTTATCTTCAGGTATTTTTAACAACGAAAGTCAGCTCACAAACCTCGTGAGAATGTCACTGCTTGGCACTACCGCCAATAGTGGGACCATCGAAAACCGGGGCGACATTTCCATCCTCCCGAATGGCGAACTGACCAATACCGGTGACTTCCTCCAAACGGCCGGCAACATCGCCAACGAGGGCACACTGAACAACGATAAGTACCTTCTTAACGATGAGTGTTCTTCTATTAAAAATCTTGGCACACTTGACAACCAGGATGTCATTACAAACAAGGGAATTCTGATTCAACGGGGAACACTGACGGGCTACGCTCCTGAAAATGAAGGCGGCTACATCCACACCTCCGATTCGGATGAAGCTCCCCTGCTTTGCAAAGATGTCACGGTCGGCGCTACAGTGACCGGCCTCGTGAAAGTTTACACCAATTCTCTAATTACATTCTCCAATTTTAACGATTGCGCTAACCTGGTGTACGATGGCAACGGCCTTGGTCTCAATATTTACAACTGCGGGGACATTGGCACAGTGATTCCGGTGACCGTAACTATCAAAACCCGCATGAACGACGAACTGACCTGCGTGGCGGAAGTAACGCCCGTGGATAATCTGGCGCCGATTTTCTCCGACTGCCCGGCAGATATGGAAGTCGAAACATTTGAGGGCCTGGCCTTCCCTGACTGGTCGGAGCCAACTGCTGTTGACAACTGCTCTGACGTTACGATTGATTCAGACTACTCGCCGGGAGATGCTTTCCCGCCGGGCATGACGGCTGTAACGTATTCTGCAACAGATATTTATGGCAATACCAATTTTTGCCAGTTTAAAATAACAGTAATCCAGCTTGACCCCTGCCCGGGGGATGAAACACCACCCACAGTCAGCAATTGCCCTGAAAACCTGAGCATTACAACAGGCTCTGCAACCGAAACAGTCAACTGGACACCACCGACATTCGAAGATCTCTGCCAGCCGCTCGACATTGTTGCTTCAAAGCAGCCGGGAAGCCAGTTTCCGGTCGGTGCTTCTACCGTGGTTTACACTGCTACAGACGGTAACGGAAATACCGCCAAATGTGAATTCGAAGTTACAGTTTCGGATAACGTAGCGCCTGTCGCCAACTGTAAGCCCGTCATGGTTTTTCTGAACCAAAGCGGGTTTGCACAAATCAATGCAGATATTGTGGACGGTGGAAGTTTTGATCCAAACGGAATCGTCGCCAGGGAATTGAGCCAATCGACTTTTGATTGCAGCCAGACCGGAATCGTTCCTGTCACGCTGAAACTTACGGACACGTATGGCAACTCCTCCAGTTGTATTGCCAGCGTCACGGTCATTGATGCTTCAAAGCCGTCTATGCAATGCCCGGGAAAGATTACCGTTTGCGAAGGTGAAACAGTAACATATTCGGTGCCTCAGGCTCAGGACAACTGCGGTGCAACCGTCCTGCAATCGGATGGAAGCGGATTCAAATCTGGGGATATTTTTCCCCAGGGAACAACCATCCAGGAATTCACGGCTTTCGACGGCAGCGCCAACGCAACTGTTTGCAGCTTCACCGTAGAGGTACTACCGGCTCCGGAAGTCAGTTTCACAACCAGCGCTTGCACAGGCATGTGTCAAGGGGTTGTGATGTTGAGTGCTAATTCAGTCTACGCTACCGGTTTTATTTGGTCAAATGGATCAACTACGCCCGTGATTACTGCCGCTCCCGGCGATTATCAGGTGACGGTTACGAATGGAAGCGGATGCAAAAAGACAGCCTCTTTCACCCTTGAGCAGGTACCCACTACCGAACTGGCAGCTTACACTATCCTGGCCAGGGAAGAAGTCAAGCTGAAAAAGAATACTGTTTTCACGGGAGGCGCAGGCGTGTGGAAATCCGGAGAAGTTGTAAGGCTTGAAGAAGGCAGCCACGTCAAAGAATTTGTTCGGGCGCCCAAAATTGAATTGAAGGACAACAGTCAGGCAGGCTTTCTGTTCTTGGAGCAGGCAATCGATCCTGCCACAAAAATGACCCTGAAAAAAAATCAGCTGTCCTCTGCAAAAGATACAGTCATTCAGGAAGGTGTAACTGCCCACATTTATGGAAATAAGTTTGAAAAAATCGAGATAAAAAAAGGCGCCACTGCCATTTTTCATTCGACATCCGACATCCTCTGCAAGGAATTTAAAACCAAAGATGCCAGCCCTGCCAACACCACCAACGTCGTTTTCCTGCATCCGGTGGATGTGGTTTTGAAAAAGAGGTTGGAAATCGGAAAGTACAGCATTGTCAACGAAGACGGGCCTGATGTCACGTTTCATATTGAAGAAGACAATGCAGAAATCAAAGAATGCGTCATTTTCCACGCCAACATCTTCGCACCTGAGAAAGAATTAAAAATCGACGATGCCACGGAAGAATATCACACTGAAATGGCAGGCCTTTTCATCGTCAAAAAAGTTGACTCAAAAAAATATGTGGACTGGTACCAAAACGCTCCCGTCCCTGTCAGTGCCCCATTGCTGGCAGGAAGTGACCAGCTTGTCTTCAATGCCATCCAGGAGCCGGAAAAGTTACACGTACAACTGGACTGGGTCACCAATACCGAGTATAAAAATCAAACTTTTCAGGTGGAAAAATCCAGCGACGGCATTCACTTCGAGCCGATTGTAAGGGTTGGCAGTATCGGAGGGGACGACCGGCCGAAACTTTATCAAAACCATGATTTCGAGCCGCTCGAAGGGGCAAATTTTTACCGGCTGAAGTTGATTTACAATGACGGCAGCCACACTTACAGCCCCATTCGGCAGGTCTGGATTCAGCTTGACATGGAAGATTTTCATGTTTTCCCGAACCCGGCCAGTGAGTATGTTTCGATTTACCGCAAAAAATTTGAAGGCAAACCGGCAGTCATCAGACTGACGAACAGCTATGGCATACCCATACGGAAAGTGCAACTTGACGCCATGCCTTCCGACCCGGTTCGCCTCGACTTGCAAGACTTAAAAAGCGGCATTTATTTCCTCTCCATCAAGGTTGAAGGACATCGTGAGGTAACCAGACAGATTGCCTTAATGGACGACTTGGATCAATAAATTGAAAAATGCTGTTTTCAGGCTTCCCCCCGGCCTGATTACGGTTGACTGACCCTCCTCCCTTTCATTAAAAATATTACAACCACCTCATCGGCGCATTTACAATGTGACCGGCGCATTCGTCCCCCTGCATCCGGCAAAGCTGACAACCAGCGTTTGCCAGAATGATTTTTTGATACCTGAAAGGAAACATTATGAACATAAAATCGCTACTCACTTTACTATTTTTCACTTACTCTTCCTGGTTGCTGTCGCAATCAGGCCAATCGCTTTTCAACCCCTGGGAACTACACGAAATCCGTTTTTATTTTGAAAATGAAAACTTTTGGGACACACTCAGTTACAATTATGAGGAGCATATCGACGACTCCGGCGTAGACATTCCTTACACCAAAGCCCTCGTAAAAATTGATGGTTTCTGGCTCGACACGGTGGGCGTTCGTCAAAAAGGACTTTCTTCCCACAACTCCTCGACAGCCAAAAAGAAGCCGTTCAAAATCGACCTGAACGAATTCACGCCGGGCCAGTCTTTTGATGGTATTAAAAAATTCAACCTGCACAATGGCGCCTGCGATCCCAGCATGATGCGGGACTTTCTGGCGTACGACGTACTGCGAAAGGCCGGCGTGAAAGCGCCCCGGGTTTCGTATTGCCGCCTGTATTTCAACGATGAATATTGGGGGCTGTACGCTGTGATTGAGCAAATTGACAAAACGTTTGCCGAGGGAAATTTCACCAGCGACGGTGGCAATCTGATTAAAAATATCGGCTGGTCCGAGCTGAAATGGGAAGGCCCGGAAATCGGTCCCTACCTCGAAGATTTTCAATTAAAAACCAACGAAGAAGAAGCAGACTGGAGCGTTTTCCTGGAATTTATGGATGTATTGAATAACTCCAGCGATGATGATTTCCCGGCAGCTATCCAGCAAATATTCGACGTCGACCTCTATCTGCACGTGCTGGCAGTGGACATCATGACCAACAACTGGGATTCCTACATCCATAACCGCCGGAACTGGTATTTCTACCACGAGCCGGAAGGCGGTCAACTGCACTGGATTCCCTGGGATTACAACCTCAGCCTGGGCGGCACTTTCAGCAACGAAGGCACGCCCTACCCTCCCTACGACACGACCTGCTACCTGCAGGCGGATTTTCAGTACACCCGCACCGGTGACCTGACGCTGCAATTTTCTGACGCCTCGCTCCCCGAAGCTGAATACTGGCAATGGAATTTTGGCGACGGGGAAACTTCGAGCGATCCGAATCCGGTGCACACCTTTGCCGGTCAATCCGAAGTCAATGTTTGCCTGACGGCCTTCCGGCTGGACGGCGGCAAGCTTTGCCAGAATACCCGCTGCCGGAAAATCAACCTGAATTTTGACCCGACCGTCTGCAATTCGATCCTCGATGGCTCTTGTCCTTTTCCGCCCACCGATCCGATTTATCAGCTGGTGGTGCAGCAGGACAGCCATTGCTGCCAGGACGGCTGGGATGCGCTTTGCACGCTTCAGTATTTTGAGTTGCAACAGGGCAACAACGACATAGGCAGCATGGGCGTGGATTACAGCACTGACTTCCCGCTCCTGCTCGGCAATCCGAATAAAGTATTGATTGACAGGCTTTTAAAAGTGCCTGCATTCAGAAAAAGATACTTCGATATCTCCTGTCTGATCCTCGAAAATAATTTCAACGCAGAGCGCTTGTTCCCCATGATCGACTCCGTTGCCAACCTTATCAGGCCTTCTATCAAGGAAGACCCGAACTACATTTTTACTACTGACTACTTCGAGTTCAACGTGGGGAACGGCACGGGCGGTGGCGGTGGAGCGAAAATTCCGGCGCTGAAATCAGTGTTGAGCGAGCGCTTTGAAGCCATTAAAAATGACCTTGAACAGGCCGGTCATAATTGCGAGCCGGCTTTTTCACCGGTGGGTTGGAATGACATCGTTATCAATGAATTCATGGCCTCTAACAATGAACTCAGTGGAGTTGCAGACGTCAACGGGGAGCACGACGACTGGATTGAATTGTACAATAACACAGCTCAAACAGTTGACCTGAAAAACTTTTACCTGACGGACGACCGTGGCACAGCGTTAAAATGGACTTTTCCATTTGGCACGACGATCGAACCGCAGGGCTACCTCATCGTCTGGGCAGACAAGGATGAGCAGCAGCCGGGGGTGCATGCCAATTTCAAATTATCAGCAGGAGGAGAGCATCTAATGCTGAGGCACGAAGACGGCACCGTGATCGACTCGCTGACTTTCGGGCCGCAAATGACTAATTTTTCCAGCGCACGCATCCCGAACGGGATCGGCGATTTTGTGCAAACGACACCGACGTTTAACCAGAAAAACGAGATCGTGAACAGTGTTTCAATTGCTTCTTTTGAAAATAAAATCAAGGTTTTTCCAAACCCTGCGAATGAATATTTGCGCATGGACTTCAGCAGGCTCCCGATGGGTAGCAGTGAAGTTTTTATCAAAATCAGCAACGCACTCGGACAGCCGGTTTTTACGAAAAAAACAAACCGGCAAAGCCTGCAGGCCAATGTATCAAACTTACCGGGAGGCTGGTATTCCCTCGAAATTTCAGCAGGTGATGATCAACATTTTATCACGGAAATTCTGATCAGCAGGACCGAATAGTTGCCTTCGCCCCCCCTTAGCTCAGGTTGCTTTCTTACTCACTTACAAACTTTTGAAAATAAAATAAACCCAGGTTAGCCACTTCCTCAGCAGGAAGCGGGCCTGGCCATTTTTTAACCATAATGAAAAATAAAATTAACCACATAATGACAAACAGAATTCCTCCATAAGGCTTGACTGTCAGCTAATTACCAGCTGACAGCTAAACCGTGATGCATATTTATTAATCGAAAAAAATTTCAATTCTTACAATTTTTCAATTATGAACACATTTTTCCATTTCATCCAAAAAAGTTGCCTCCTTCCGGTCATCGCTCTGGTGATGGCAACTGCGGTAAACCTGCAGGCTACCTCCATTTTTTACGGAGAAGCGCATTGCCAGGTAGCCGAAAAAGCCGGAACGAGTGCTGAATTGCTGCTCACCAGCGAAGACTGCTGTAATGGCAGTAAGCCCGTTTCCCTAACGCTCAAATACACCGGAGACGGTTGCAGTGCCACCAACACCAGCCAGAAACCCGGCAAGTACTCTTGCCAGAACTCTGGCGGCGGCCCAAACTTCGATCCTGAAGTATTCATCGTCGTAGCTGAAAAAAGCAACGGCAGCGGTAAAAATTTCTTCAGTGGAAATGTGACTTTGAATAGTTCTTTTACTGCGGTTACTACCGATAAATTTGGTTCTAACACGTGGTTTCTGGTTTATGCAAGCCAGAATGGCGCACTGCTGCAAACCGTTCAGATTCACACTTCCTGTTCTGCTCCGCTCGTTTTGGGCGACCAGTTCGGAAGTTTGATCCTTCAAAATATAGTGTTCAAAGACGGCTCCTCCTGCCTGCCTCCACCTCCGCCACCACCACCTGTTTTTGAGGAATGCCCGGAGCCAATCATCACCATTAGCAATGGCGATTACTGCGCAGGAGATGAGGTCACTTTTGAAGCACCGGACCTCGGCTTCCCTTGTCTTACCTACGTTTGGGATTTTGGAATTACATCCAACCCGCCCGTGGCTGTTGGCAAAGGGCCTCACAAGGTAGTTTTTACACAACCGGGCACTTACCAGGTTTCACTGACGATTGACAATGGTTGCGAAAACCTTGGACCGAATGGCTCAGGTTCTGGTGGTTCAGGTTCTGGCTCTGGCTCCGGTTCAGGTTCCGGTTCTGGCTCTGGTTCAGGTTCTGGTTCTGGTTCTGGCTCAGGCTCAGGCTCAGGTTCAGGTTCTGGTTCAGGCTCAGGTTCTGGTTCCGGCTCAGGTTCTGGCTCAGGTTCTGGCTCTGGTTCTGGTTCTGGCTCCGGTTCTGGTTCTGGCTCTGGTTCTGGCTCTGGCTCTGGTTCTGGTCCCTTCGTGATCTGCCCTGAAGGTGGCAGCAGCAGCGGTGTCAATTGTTTCAAAATTGATCCGCCTGCCAGTGGTTCCAGCTATGGCATAACGTATACTGTTACGAATCAAAACGGCGAGCCAAAGTTGCTGACTGTTGCCGGTAGTGAAATTAAATCCGTAGAGGTAAAAGGCGGACCCACATCCGTTACTTACACCAGCGCGCCATTCACCAACCTGACCGCACCTATCAACCCGAACAATGGTACGCCGTATGGCATCAGCCATTTTATTATTTGCCTTGAAAATGGATCAATATCTGGTTCAGGTTCTGGTTCAGGATCTGGATCTGGATCTAGTTCTGGTTCCGGAGGTAATAGCGCAGATTGCTGCGAGAACAACAGCGGCAAGCCCAACGCCCTGACATTGACCTACAATGGAGCGAGTTGTGCTGCTACAAACACCTCACAATCCGTAGGGAAATACTCTTGCCAGGATGTCGGTAATGGCCCGAACGGAGCGCAGTCGGTCTACATCATTGTTTCAGAAAAAGAAAATGGCCTCGGCACGGTTTACTTCTCAGGAAGTGTAAGCAACAACACGCCATTTACCGCAACGGCCGGCGATGAGTTTAAATCAAATACCTGGTTTACCATCAAGTCCAGCCAGAATGGAACAGTATTACAAAAAGTAAAAATTCACACTTCCTGCTCCGCTCCGCTCGTACCGGGCGACCAGTTCGGAAGCTTGAAACTGATGAGTGCCGGCTGGAAAAATGGCGGCGTTTGCAGTTCTGTAACACCTCCTCCGCCAAGCAATGGCAATTGCATCAAATGCCGCCGGACAACCAAGCTGGAAGTTGTGGTGAAAGATTGCGCACCGACCGGTAAAATTGGCGACTTCGTATGGCGTGACGACAACGGCAACGGCCTTCAGGATCCGAACGAACCAGGCATTCCCGGAGTTGCAGTACTTCTTTCCATCTGTAACGGGCAGACCATCAAGGGCACTGCCACCGACATCAATGGTAAGTACGAATTCACCGGTCTGGCAGCAGGCAGTTACAAAGTAACTTTTGTCAACCCGAGCCCCGGCACACTATCACTAACAACGCCAAACGCCGGAAACAACACAAATGACGCAACGGACAGCGACGCAGAAGCGAATGGCATGACAGCCTGCATCGATCTGGCTGAGGGAGAAACCAACCTCACCATCGACGCAGGTTACAAGCCGCTGACACCGCCTTGCAGCATCAATTCTTCCGTCGCTGAAATCAACTGTTTCGACAACGGTACACCGGCCGCTTCTGACGATCTTTTTACCTTCCAACTTACCGTTTCCGGTTCGAATACCGGCACAGGTTGGTCAGCTACGATCAACGGAACACCTGTCACCGGATTTTACAACACCCCCATTACGCTGGGGCCATACCCGATCAGCGGCGGAACACTCAGCTTTGACATTAAAGACAATCAGTCGGCCAGCTGTAAAGTGAATCAGTCGGTTGTTCCGCCTCCGTCCTGTTCGCAGGAGCCGCCAGCTTCCATTGGTGATTTTGTTTGGAATGACCTCAACAAAGACGGCAAACAGGACCCGAACGAGCCCGGTCTGGGCGGCATTACCGTTCAGTTGAAAGATTGTGACAATAACGTCCTGCAAACTAAGACGACCAATGTGAATGGATTTTACCTGTTCGACAACCTTGCTCCCGGTTGCTACCGGATCGGCGTTGTGAAACCGGCTGATTTTACTTTCAGCCCGGCAAATCAGGGAAACAACGATCAAAAAGACAGCGACATTGACCCGGCTACCAGCATGACCGGCGATGTAAATCTCGCTGCAGGTGAAATCAACCGCACTGTGGATGCCGGTCTCTACGAAACACCGGTGCTGCAAGGATCTCTTGGCGACTTTATCTGGAACGACCTCAACAAAGATGGCATCCAGGACTCAAACGAACCGGGTGTTGGAGGTGTAACTGTACAGCTTTTGGATTGCAACCAGCAGGTACTGACTAACACTACCACCAATTCTAACGGATTTTACATTTTCAATAACCTGGCTGAAGGATGTTACAGGGTACAAGTTGTTTTACCAACAGGTTTTGTTTTCAGCCCACAAAACCAGGGCGGCAACGACGAGAAAGATTCTGACGTAAACCCGGGCAATGGCAGAACTGCTTTCATCGATCTCGCCGAGGGTGAAAACAACCTGACCGTGGATGCCGGTATTTACAAACCTACAGGCTCCGACCCTGCCATGATTGGTGATTTCGTATGGTTTGACATCAACGGCGATGGTATTCAGGATCAGGGCGAACCAGGCATCCCGAACGTGATCGTTATTCTTGAAAAATGCACCGGCGGTATGGCGGCTTTCACAACCACCGATGAGGCGGGGCTTTACAAGTTCCAGAATGTAACGCCGGGCGAGTACAAAATCAAGTTTGCCAACCCGGGTCAGTACAACGGTGTTCCACTCATGGTTTCACCACAAAATGCCGGCAACGATGACGCTATCGACAGCGATGCTGACTGGCTCGGCCTCACTGCATGCTTCACCGTCAATCCGGGTGAAACTAACCTTACCTACGACGGAGGATTCAAGCCAAAAACTACATTTGTCTGCGACAACGTGACTGATGGTGGTCAAATTGGCTTTGACGAAAGTGAATGCGACCCATTCGATCCAGCTCTGATCACTTCCCTTACGCTCCCAAGCGGCGGGACAGGACAGATCGAGTACGTTTGGCTGAAATCAACAGTGGGCTGCCCGGACAATCCAAACCAGGCTATCCCTAATTCGAATTCACCAACTTTCGATCCGGGTCCAATCAACCAGACAACCTGGTTCTTGCGTTGTGCTCGCCGGGTGGGCTGTTCCCAGTTTATTGAGAGCAATTGCATCAAGAAAGAGGTGGAAATTTGTGGTGGCAGCTCACTCTGCGACAACGTTTCCATCACGACCAGTCCCGGACAAATCAATGTCAGCGGACTCAATACTCCGAGATGGGACGTCCAGGTTTTCAATGCAACTTACACGCAGACAGTGTACAATTTCAGCTGCTACAACAATTGCAGCAGCAATTCGCAGCCAATACAGCTGACTCCCGCCACGTACCACACAAAGGTTACCTTACGGGATGGCAGTTCCAATATTATTTGCGAAGTGCTTGAAACTGTGATCGTTCCAACGCAGCTGAACGGCGGCGGAAGTTCCAACCTTGGAATCAATTCCGGAAACGGCGCCTTCGGCAACACGGGCTCAGTGGATGTTTATCCTAACCCGGCCAACGGTTCCGCTTTCGTTCGCTGGAACAGCGAAGCTACCTGGAAGACGGCTACGATCACGGTTTTAAACCAACTTGGACAGCAGGTCCAAACAGTTAAAATCGAGGATGCAGCAGCCGGAAACTACCAACTCGACCTGAACGGCGTGAACGATGGCCAGTACATCGTCCACTTCCGGGCAGATGGACAGGCACCGATTGTCAAGAAATTGATGATCAAACGATAAGCGATTGTTTTTTTAAGGGTTTTTAATAAAAGCCAGGGGCCTGCAACTTTCGTAGCAGGCCCCTTTTGTTTTTGTTTTTTATGTTGCTTAAAAATTAAAGCCTTGTGAAATTACCAGATGATCTGCAAGTAACCGGACAGCCAGTCGCTGCCGTCACCCAGGTCGATCAGGTAGAAGTAAGTACCGACCGGTAGTTTTTTATCGTGCCACCAGCCGTTCCAATCGTTGCGGTAGTTCTGGGTTTCAAAAACCTTGTTACCCCAACGGTTGAAGACCATGATTTTGTGGTTGGGATAAGCCCCCAGACCATCAATTTTGAAAAATTCGTTGACGCCGTCTCCGTTCGGAGAAAAACCATTGTAAACAATCAGCTCGTTGCATTTTACCTTGACAAAAACAGTGGTGGTTTGACACTCAACCGCCGTGCAAACTTCATAGGTGAACTGATCCAGCGGTTGTCCGGGACCGTCGTTGCAGTAGCCCTCCTCAGGTACGTAAGTCACAGTGTTGTCCGGATTGATGAAAACAGAACCGTGCTGAGGTTCATTGATGATCGTCAGCGAAACGATGGAAGTAGGTATTTCATCATTTTCCAGGATGTTGCCCAGAATCGCCTCGTCCTTAACCGTACAAAGTGAGTCAGGTTGCAAATTCAGTTCGCCTTCGTAGACCGTGACCAGAATGTAGGTCGTGTCGCAAATGCCGGTTTCATCACAGATAACGTAGCAGGCCTGTGTCTGTCCGGGGAACATACCAAATGCTTCTACGCAATTGGTTCCGGGAATCACGTTCAGATCCGAAGGATTGTCGAAGCCTTCCAGACAAGGGTTGAAAATAGCCGTCACGGCTCCCTGCAACTCATCGGTGCTCAGACAAATTGTATCTGAAGCGCCTACCGGTTGAATGATTTCGACAAAGTCAGGTGAAATACAATTCACGAACAGGTGAACGGTATCGGTCACGCCCGTCACAGTATTGGTGACGACGAGCACGTGCTCCCCTTCCGGCACGATGACGTAGGAACTGTTGATAGAAAACAACTCGTAGAGATCGAGCACGGCAACAGAGCCGGTGGTCAAATGACGGATGATCATTTTTCCATAAAAAGAATGAGGGTCGCCGCCGGCGAATGTGCGGGTGAACTCATTGTGTTGCCAGTTACCGTTTTCATCCCAAACATTCATCAAATCCACGAGTTCGTTGATATCCTGAAAGTCGCCTGTATGAACCACTCCGTTCACATTCCAATATTCCAGATGGTAAGGCCCCGAAGTTCCAAAACCGAGTACGGAAACGTAGGTGTAGTATCGATCCCGAACCAGCGAGCAAGGGCCGAACTCAGCAGCGTAGGGGCTGCCGTCCAGTTCGAACTCGTAGTTGGAAAGCTGGTTGTAAGGCACGTTGAAGCAGTACAGCGGATCGGATTGATCGCAGTTAGTATTAATTACCACGGTATCTTCCGGAATGATGTCCTCAGGACAAATAAGCGGAATGTTATTGTTAAAAATGAAAGGATCACCGGGCTCCAGTTCGAAGGAAACCCAGAAGGGATTTGCATCGCAGGAGTAGTCAATCAGCCAACCGTCAAGCGTATCCGAGCCCAGCACAAGCGGATCTGCCATTCCGGTCGGGTCGATCGAGCCGGGCTGGGGCAGGCAACTCACGCTTTGAACATATCCGGAAGGCGGATCATAAGTCAGGACGTAGGTACCGGGTGTTCCGTCGGTGTAGAATTCATATTGCCCGCTCGAACCATTTTGAACGATGAAAACCTGACCGGGGCCTGTTACGCTGATGATCCCGCCAGTGATAAGTTCACCACTTTTTTCACAATAAATAAAACCGGTAGGGTCATGCGGAACGAGATCAATGCCAATTTGTCCCTGATCGTCTTCCAATCCGTTATTATTATTGGGTGTGGAGTCCACATCGGAAACAGCATTGCCGTTGGAATCAGATGCAGCGGTGATTTCAGCAATGTTCAAAATATTCTGACCGGAAGCTCCATAAACAATAACCATCACGATTTCCACCGTCTCTGATTCACCGGGCTGAAGCGGGCCAGCCAGCACGATGACTGGATTACCTGCAGGGTTCAGGGACCAGTTGCTGTTGTTTGGACTTAATGCAAGGCCTGGCGGGATTTGGTCTGTGATCTCGATGTTGGTTGCGGCAAAATGACCTTCGTTGGTGACCGTGATCAGGTAATGAATTTCATCACCGATATCCACCAGTCCGGGCTGCCCGGGGGCCAGTGTTTTTGATAATGCAAGGTCAAAAACCAGGTTTCCAACCGTTACGATGACCATTGCCGTATCACAAAGGACAGGCGCTGGAATGCCGCCATCACAAATTTCATAGAAAAAAGTATCGAGACCTGAAAAATCATTGTTCGGCGTGTAAGTAACTGTTCCGTCAGGGTTTATGACGACGGTTCCATTTCCCGGCGGATCCGTGACCGATACTGATGAAATATCAAGATCACCTTCCGGATCGGTGTCATTTGAAACGACGTCAATTATTACGGGCGTGTTAGGCGGAGTTGAAGCTGTATCAAAATTTGCCACCGGTGGTTCGTTCACCAGATGACACTCTTCGATGATGACCGGACAGGACATTCCGACCGGACAGGTATTGCTGAAGGCAGAAAAAGTATAACTCCCTGGCAATGAAGTGGTCAGAACCATTTCTGTACCGACCAAAACGGGCCCTGAACCATCGTCTCTGAACCATTCATAATTGGTAAAACCGGCTGGCGCCGTCATCGTTACAGATTCGTTGAGCGAGGAGCAGACACTGATTGGAACCGTGACGGAAGCTGCTGCAAAATCATCTTCAATGATAAGATGATTGGCAGGTGCTGAATCTACGTCATATTCGTTGAGCGTCCAGACCTCGGCAGAATTGTAGATAATACCCTCCCCCGTAATCACCACTTCAACCTGAAGTTGAAGCACGTCAATATCTGCCGTCATGGTACTGCCGATATTCCAAATGCCAGTCATCGGATCATAGGTTGTCCCGGAATCTGCAACATGGCTGAAGTAAAATGCACCAGTGGGTAAGGTATCCAATACCGACAGGCCGGTCAGCGAGGTTTTACCTTCATTAAAAACCTGAATAGTGAAAATAACGTGATCCCCTAAAGCTGCAGTAGGTTGAGAAGCAGATTTTTGAATTGAGATATCGTTGTAGAGCTGAGCCTTGGCAACCCCGGCATGCAGCCATGAGAAAATTACCAAGAGCCACATGCAACGTAGTGCATGAACTTTTGAGAAGGAGTTCATTTGTTCCAGTTTTTATTTCTTATAAAAACCCTTTGAAAATTAATTCACAGGGACCTGACCATATCAATTCAAGACCAGGATTTGAAAATCAAAATCGGATACAGGGAATAATAAAAGGAGGGTGAAAAACAGATGAGCAGTGCGCTCAGAAATTGGGAGGTGGCTATTATTTTAATAACCTTAAAGTGGACAGTGCAATTAACAAGCCAAAATTTGTTCCGGGGTAAAAAAGAAGAGGAGGGCACGCATCGTACCCTCCTCGCATAAGTCTAATTTACGGAATTAGTTCTTTGTTGTCTGAACCGGCAGACATATCTGCGTAGGACAGTTCACATCGATCAGGTAAGATTCCACCTCACCACTGCTGAGGTAACCACCGGGCGAAGTTGGCTCAGTGTTACTCAGGCGAATGATAAAACCGATGTCAGTGCCTGTCGTGGCCGTTGAAGGAATTGGAATCTCAAGATATTCCGGGAAAGGAACAGTTCCGTCGTTAATGCTGATCACCTGCTCACCCGGATCGTCGAAATCACCGTCTCCGTTCCAGTCTATCCATGCTACGAGGTAGGCCGTATTTCCTGTAGTATTCGTCACGGTTACCGGTACCCTGATGGTTCCGCCGGGAACGATATCATAAGTGGGTCCTACGACCACACCGTCGTCGTCATTGGTTCCATCTGTGTCATCACCATCACCGTTAGCGGTGGGTTGACCATCAGCTTCCGCATCTATCTGTGTACCAAGTGATAATCCGTCAATGATACCGTGGCTTGGCCCGCCATTAGCACTGGTTGTCTGATAGTCACCTGGGCCAGTGCCTGCTGTTCCATCCGGTAAATCCGCATAGTCAATCGTACACTCACCGGTAATCACTTCCTGAGCGGTGGCTGTACAGCCGTTGGCGGCAGTTACTGTAACTGTATAGGTGCCTGCAGCCGTTACACTAATGTTGGCAGTAGTATCAGTAGTTGACCAAAGATAAGTCCCTCCTCCTGTTGCCGTAAGGCTAATCGAAGTCTGGATACAGGTAATTACGGTCGTACTGTCATTATTATTGATGCCGGCTGTCGGTGGCGTAACATCTTGCGTAATAGTAGTTTGGGCCGTTGCTGTACAGCCATTCGCTGCAGTCACCGTCAAGGTATAAGTGCCAGGTGTAGTCACAGTAAGGTTAGTAGTGGTATCGGAAGTCGACCAGAGGTAAGTCCCGCCTCCTGTTGCCGTAAGGCTGATGGAGGTGGTGTTACAGGTCAACTCGGTTGTGCCGGTATTATTGGTGATGCCGGCTGTCGGTGGGGTAACATCTTGCGTAATAGTGGTTTGGGCCGTTGCTGTACAGCCGTTAGCCGCAGTGACCGTCACGGTATAAGTGCCGGGCGTTGTTACACTAAGGTTGGTAGTGGTATCGGAAGTCGACCAGAGGTAAGTCCCGCCTCCTGTTGCCGTAAGGCTGATGGAGGTGGTGTTACAGGTCAACTCGGTTGTGCCGGTATTATTGGTGATGCCAGCTGTCGGCCGTGTAAGAACTGCCACTACGATATCACAACAACTGCCACTGGAACAAACCCCAACGGCACCGCCATCAACTCTATAGTTGAAAGCACCTGCTTCTGTAATATTGTAAGTTTGTGAAGTAGCACCTGAAATATCGACTCCGTCTTTTGTCCATTGATAAGTAGTGTATCCAGCCGGAGCAGTTGCAGTAATGTCGATAGTATCACCTGAACAATAGTTAAAGGGTGACGTTACGCAGGCTGCTGAGTAATCATCTTCCAGCGGACTGGCATTGGTCGGGTCAGAATCACCATCAAACTCAGTCATGGACGTGATATTGGACTGTAATGTTTGGACTCCTTCCCCTGTTATTACAAGAGCAAGTGTCATGGAAACTGAATCTGTTGCGCTCGAAATATTACCGATATTCCATACATGTGTTCCAGAATCGTAGGTACCAGCACCGGGTGATGCAGAAACGAACGAAGCCCCTGAAGGTAGAAGATTGGTCACCTGTACTCCGGTCACGTTGGTCGCACCTTGGTTGTAAACTTTGATTGTGAAGGTAACCGTGTCACCAATCGCAACCGTTCCTGAGCCCGTCGCCACGTTAAGGGAAAGGTCGTTTTGACTGAACAGGGTAAATGCTGTACAAAAAGTAATTACCCAAACAGCCAGGAGTTTCTGTGAAAAAGCTCGCATTGTGTGTTAGTTTGGTTGTGAATAAAATATTTAACCGGGTAGCCAAGGACTACCTTCAGGGGGTGAAGTCAGTAAATGAGAGGGAGGCCAAATCAACACAAATACAAGCTTTGAAAAGCCTCCGATTTATATACATGAATAATGAAAGATGAGCTATGAACTTACAGGTTAATGAATTTCAATTTTTTCTTCAAATAACCTCAGGATCATATTTCAGCAATCATCAGTTATTCCGGGTAGCAGTTACAGGTAAACAAATTAGCGGGGGGCAGCACCTGTAAACGGTAATCGTCCAATCTTCCGAATCACTGGGACAGGAGGGGGGGCCTGCAATTGTGTATCGAAAAGTGTAAGTGTCAATGGGAAGTCCGTTAGGATTTAATGTCCCCGAACCTGCATTAAAATTTGAACCGGGTGTGCCAGCTATAACGGACCATGTTCCTCCTGCGTCTTCACCCGTAATTTTATCGAAAAGATTGATAGTCAAAAGGCCACTGCCTTCAAGGCATATACTATCATTAGCAACTGCCGTGCCAGCATTTACAGATGGGCAGCTAATTGTTAAAAAACCATAGTCTTCCACCTCTCCGTTGTTGGCCTCTCCGGAGTAAGCAAACCTCGGAAACCCGGGTTCAGCTGCAAACAAGCGGAAGCGGGTGTACATCAACGACGTATCGTTCAGGTTCGTCCCGGTCGGAATATTAAAAGAGATAGTCTGTGAACCTGTTGATACCGCCTGGCTAACGATCATCTCACCTGTTTCAACAAAGCTTCCATTTTTATTAAAATCCATCCAGCCCACAAGCCAACCAGTTCCCTGTACGGTGATTGTTATGGAGCCTCCGTTTCCGCTTCCTGCGGTACCAACTGTCCACGTGTCCGGATTGTTGAAAACGACACCATCTTCATCGTCGCCGGTATTGTCATCACCATCTGCATTCGTTGTTTTCGTACCATCCGATTCAGCATCGACGGTTGCCCCAAGGAAAAGATTGGGCGTTGCCGGCAAAATATGATATGCTCCGACAGGCCCGTCTCCCAAAAGCACCGGATAGCCGTCAGGTAAATCTCCAAAATCCATGTCTACGTTAATGGCAAATGCAAAATCCACGCCCGTGGTGTTACCGGAAACGGGTACTACCTGAACTATGGATCGTGGATTAGTAATGATGGATGTTGCAGGTGTATCATCAGCCGTAGTCGTCAATGCAGTGAGGTGAAGGGGAGATTGAGTAGTCCCGATAACTACGGAGAAGGTATCATTAGGGAGCCCTGTAAAACTGTAATTTCCATTTGCATCGGTCAGCGTAGTACCTACCAACATACCACTACTGGTGTAAATTCTGACCACAAGGCTGTCCAATGTGGTTTCGCCGCCTGTGGAGCAGGTGCCGTCTCCACTGCCGTCGTCGATACATACCGTACCTGATACGGTGTTACTACCATTCAGTTTTAACCCAAAATCAACATCCAGTGAACAGTCCGCATCCGGGCACCAACTATTACCGGAACTGCTGATCACACCCGAGCTGATAACAGCAATGGTGGAATTATCTGTTCCGCCATCTGCATCGTAGGTAGCAGCGTAAGTACCGCCAGGCTGAACATCAACTTTCCAGGTGCCATCGGGCAGCGCACTGAACGAATAGAAACCATCCGCATCAGTGTAAACAGTGTCCATGTAGGTGCCCGCCGGGTAAGTGGTACCACCAATTGTCACAGAGGTCTGATTGGTTATTTTTACTAAAATATTCGCAAGACCCGGCTCTCCGTAGTCTTGCACGCCGTCGTTATCACTGTCCAACCAGACAAAATCTGCTATGACTCCCTTCGGTAAATAGCCAAAATCCACGCCGGCAAAATAGGCGCCGTAGGAAATGGAAAAAGTATATCGATGATCGCAGCCAACTGCTGACGGGTCTGTACACGGAACTCCATCCGCACTTGGATCGGAAAGTAAAGTTGCACCGTTCAAGTCAGCGTCGAGTGAGTCGACAACGATGTAGTACTTTCCCGGTTCCAGGTTTGCGAAGCTGTAAAAACCTGCGGGTGTACTTCCTGAACCGTCGCTGGTAGTGGTGGTAGCAACGAGCGAATTGGTCAGCGAATCGTACAAACTAAGGGTAATGTTGGGTATCCCGATTTCCGTATAATCCTGAAGACCGTTTTGGTTGGCGTCCCAAAAGAGAAAATCGCCTACGATACCGAGTTTCACAAAACCAAAATCAACGTTTTGATCGCAATTTGAACAGGAAGTGCCGTTCAGGCTGGTTATGGCGCCGCCGTCAATAACTACATCGTAGAAGCTGGGTGTTGTTGGTTTAACGGAATTACCAAGTGCATCCTTCGGTAAACTTGTATCGGTACTGTCTACAACAACCCTGTAATTTCCATCCGGGAGATTTGTGAAGTTGTAGTTACCGGAGGCATCCGATACATCGGTTGACAGGAGCACGTACGTCCCGTCGTTGTTAAAATCCGCCCAAAGCTGGACGGTCACGTCCGCAATTCCCGTTTCAGCAATGCCCGACTTAACCCCATTCCCGTTGGCATCGTACCAAATGACATCTCCAATCGAAGCCACCCCGGTGGGTTGATATCCAAAATCAACTGTCAGCAGAGAATTGGTTGTCAAAACTGCTTTTCCGGTTCCATCACAAGTGATGCACTGCACACCCGGAAATTGGGGATCGGCAGTCTGCGAAAAAGAGGGAGGAAAATCAGGATCATTTTCATCTACCCAAACGACATAATTGCCAGGGGGTAAATTACTGAAAAGGTAGCCTCCGCTGGCATTCGTAACAGTTTGCGCCCTGTAAACATCAGTACCGAAATCGTACTCGCCGTTGTTGTTGACATCGATGTAGAGGTACATGGTGATATTGGGAATACCTTCTTCGTTTGCGTCTTTTACTCCATCGCCGTCCCAGTCGTAATAAAGTAAATCTCCGACCGAGGCAGTCCCAGTGGACTGCCACCCGAAGTTGTGTGAACCGGAGATGACGCCTGCAGCAGGCGACACTGTGATTTGATTATTGATGGTGCCATCCGTCTCTGCCGTTTCAGTCCATGTCATACCGGAAGGCAATGTGTTCGAACGAACTACAATGGTATAGGTCCCGGCAACAAGATTGCTAAAAAAGTAATTACCACTTGCATCGGTAGTTGCCGTAGGACAAGTGCTCCCAGGAGTACAGGTACCATTTTGAAGCTCAACTGTAACGCCACTTATTCCGGTTTCACCCGCTTCCTTGACGCCGTCGCCATCGTAGTCCCGCCACACTTGGCCGTACACAGCACGTTGTGTTGTGTACCCAAAGTTGATGTTGGTAACATCCCACGACTGACCACCCCAGGTGTGAGTTCCTGGTTTAAACCAGTTGTTATTTCTGTTCCAGGTAGCGTCGCATGCAGCATTACCACCGCCAGTACCACAAGTTCCGCCGTTTCCGGTACCATTCACGGGGTCATCGTCCGGGTCGCCGGTTTGGCTGGAAGTGCCGGGGATGGAGGATTGAATCAATTCGACTTTGTAAAACAAGTTGGGCTGCAAGCCTTCGAAAATATAATAACCTGAGGAATTGGTCCTGATCGTATCCGTGGTAAGCGTTCCGGAACAAGTACCGTTGGAGGTCTGCACCGTCGTACAGGAATGCAGTACCATTTTTACATTCGGAATAAATGGTTCACCTGTTTGATAGCCATTCGGCGATTGCCAGCCGTTGCCATTGGTGTCGCTCCAAACATAACCTGCGACCGAACCTGACCTGACGATACGTACTCCGGCAGTGTCGGCTGAACTGGTAGCCGGGTCACCGTTGGCGAAATAAGCATTGCTTATGATTCCGATGTTGTTGGTCGTATCTCCGGTCACCAGGTTGCTGGGTTCTTTGGCTTTGAAGTTAACGGTTATGAATTTTTCCGATTGACCGTTGATAGGGCCAATATTGTTCCAGGTTAGCAAACCAGAGGAAGTATTGACCACGTCTGGTGGTGGATTGGCTGAAACATATTCCAGCTTTGCAGGGTCGTAATCATCCGTAACCGGCACGGGGTTGAGCGTAATATTCGGATCGAAAGCGAGGCTTTCTGAACAGCCGGCAGGAGTTACCCTGACACCGATGGCGTCGAGGCGAGGCAAGCTGCCATCTCCCGAGGTTGTTTTCACCAAATTTAACCTGGAATAAAATGCCGGTGTAAAATTCGACCAGGTCCAGGCTTGTGCATCCGTCACATCAAACACGATGAAGTGTGAGTTTCCGACTCCAACGTATTCATTAATCTCGTTTGGGGTCAAAGAAGGCGTCACATAAGTCGAGCCTCCGGCCAACTGTATTTGGGCATGCAGGCTTTCATTTAAAATAGGCTGGGTATGATAAAATTCAAAGATCAATTCCACCTTGGCGATTGTTCCCGTAGGATTCGGGAATGTGAACCCGTTACCTGAGACGTAGAAATTGTTCCACTTGGTACCCTCCGCATACACGCCATTTGGTGCTCCGGTAGCATTGGTTGGATTGTTACAAAATGCAGATCCGGCGATGCCGGTAGCCCAGGCAGTCTGCACACAAAGACTATTTACAGGCGGCGGCAGAACGTTTTCAATCTTTAAAGTATAAGAAACCTGCTGACCTTCATACTCGGGCGTGCCGGTGTTCAGAATTTTTGTGATTTTTGGAGCCTGGGCAAATCCAAAATCATTTGTCAGACTGGAAACGCCGCTCGAAGAGGCATGCAATGTGTCCAGCGCCACGGCAAAATACTTTGGTGTCGTACTCCCCCACCCTGTAAAGCTGAACCCGTTCACGGTGCAGGTATCGCAAACTTCCACAACAAATTTTCCATCGGGAAGCTGGGTGAAAAGGTAGTTACCGCTGGCATCGGTCGTATCTTTTCCCCATAAAATATCACCCGAATCGACTGTACCATTTCCATTGAGATCGTAGTAGAGTTTTACTTCCGCATTTTGAACGACAGCTTCATTTCCTTCTTTGATTCCGTTCCCCCCGATACCGGTCGTACCTCCGTTGTCATTCCAAACCAGGTCACCGATGCTGTTACTGCCCGTGCCGAGTGTACAGGCATCGTCAGTGAGAAATGGCGCTGAAGAACCCAGCTGTAATCCGGCTACGTTGCACGTTACAGGGTCGGAAGTGCCTCCAGCTATTGAAATTTTAAACGTCACATTTCCGGAAGCGCCCGGATCGAGCGGCCCCTCAAGCTGCCAGCGGATATTGGTGACGCTAGCAGGTGCCGGTTCAGTGGTGGTCCAGCTAGTGCCATTATCTGTTGAGTATAAAATGGTGTAAGCACTCACCCCTGAAGGCAAGGTATTGTTTGCAGCAGCCGAACCAGCCAGGTAGGTCGTACCGGCCGGAATGCTATCCTGAATCACGAGCGGGATACCCAACTGTGGATCTCCGATAGATTTTGATCCGGAGTTTGCCAAGCTCAGGGTGTAAGTCAACGTATCGAGCGCAGCACCTGAAAGATTTGTTTTGTCAACATCTTTTGAAAATGTGACAATCGGTGCCAGCGAACTTGGGAAGGAAATAGACCGCCCGTAATCCCCGTTGAATTTTTCATTATCATTGCCAGATGCTACTTCCTGATAAGGACTCAACCCTGACGAACACCCAGAATTAAGTGCTGCAAACTGGTAAAATACCAAACCAACAGCGCCAGTATTGTTTTCTGGGAGGTTTTCAAAGTAAAGCTGATCCTCAAAGGGAATGAGAAACTCTGTTCCATCGTTCAACTTGACGATCACTAGTCCGAATACGCCTACCAACCTGAAACAATCTGCATTGTAAAAACTGGGGTCGCCCACTGGCTGAAGCCACGCATTGCGATCCGGCACCAGGTCTCCATCGTTATCAAACCCCGCACCCACATTACCGAGGTCATACCAGATACCTTCCATATAAAATGTTTCCCCCGGAGAAGTTCCCCCGTAAGCTGCCGAATCAATATCCCAGCCTAGGGTATTTTCAATAGCTTGCTTGTACTCCAGCGGCACTTTGTTATCCCCGTTTGGCCAGATCTTGTTGGCCGCAGCTGAAATTTCACTTCTCATGTACAAAGTCTGAGAGTCATTGGCAGCCAGCGGGGTCCCATTGTCGTCTGCTGTTGCCCAGACATCAAATTTCAGCCAGAGATCGTCCTCCGGACCATTGCCACCAGTCACACTATTTCCATTGTCGTCCAAATTTGGATAACTGATCAACCAATATTGGGTCACACATTCGCCAGGCGGAATGAATCGGATAAAACGGCTGGCATCGGCAGTGCCGGCAGTACCGCCTTCGTGTGTAAATGAAAAGGTCCCGGTAAGACCAGTATGCGTCCGGGAAGGATAAATTCCGGGGGTGTTGGCAGTGTAATCTCCAATGTGCGTCTGCACGTTCCATAAAGTATCGGTACCGTCATTACAAAACTTAACACCTGCGTGAAATGCTGTTGGGGCATAACTGGCAGGTGTTTCCACGTTCGAGTCAACAATCAGGTTGTAAGCTGAAACAATTTCGATACGCAAATCTCCATCGGGATTAGCGAAAGTTGGCGGTATATGATAAGTTGTTGCATTTGAAAAACAGGAAAGAAAAACCAAGAGAAAAGAGGCCAGAAAGCGCAAGGTAAACCTTGTTCCAGTGTTGGAAGTTTTGCCCCACCCTGCGGTACCAGGCATTATTTTACTGTTTCCGGAAGGGAAACCCCGAAGAGAACCGGAAGACCCGCTGTGCCGCTCAGACACTTTCCGTTCCGTGAAACCTTTTGATAAAGAAATCATTATTGGGCGCATGCCTACCATCAATTACCTGCTTACGGTGATACCCCCTCAATTGCTTCTTTAAGATTTCAAATCAAAAAGCGATTGGTAACAATCTAAAAGATTGTTAAAAGGGAATTTATGAAGTTTAAAGTGCCATTTTTGAGGATGTGATTTATCACTATTCCTAAATAGAAATGACAGGCCGTCAGGCCAGCTTATAAGGTGAGCTGTTGTTCGGTTCTGGTTTAAAGTCTGCCAGTTGGGAGGTAGGTGAAAACGCAGTTGATTTAACCAGACAACTTTGTTTGCCAAAAATTATACCATAGTGAAAGAGGCGCTGTTTTCAGACCAGCTAAAAAAACAAAGCCGGGCAGAACTGGCCATTGTTCTGCCCGGCTTAAATTTTTTGAAAAATCTTATCGCATAATCTGCAGATAACCTGTTACAGGCTTTTTACCGTTACCCAGATCCAGCACATAGTAGTAGGTGCCATCGGGTACTTTTTTCCCGTTCCAGATGCCATCCCAGTCGCTTTGGTAGTTTTGAGCTTCAAAAATCAGATTCCCCCAGCGATTGTAAACATAGAGCCTGTGATCCGGCCAGTTTTGGAGGCCAGTAATTTTAAACAAGTCATTCGTTCCGTCCTCGTTGGGTGAAAATGCATTGAAGATTTCAAGCTCGGAACATTGCACCGTCACGAAAACTATTGCCGTATCGCAAGCCAGCGGATTACAAATCACATAGGTAAAACTATCCGGCATCACGTCGTCACAATAGCCCGGTTCCGGAACGTAGTTAACCGAACCATCCGGAAGAAATACCGCTGTGCCATGTACCGGTGCATCCAGAATAAAAAATTGGGTGATCGAAACGATGACGTCATTTCCAAAAACATCAATCATGGTTGACTCTCCCTGGCTGATTGTAATGGTGTCGTTCACTGCCATCAGTGAATCCGCCTGTAGTTCTACCGTGATAAAAAAGTAAGTCGTGTCACAAACTCCCGTATCATCACAAACAACAACGCAAGCTGAATCCACCCCCGGCGAAATTCCGGTGTAAATGACACAATTGTTAGTCAAAATAAAATTAACAGACTCGCCGGAAGCATCCGGGCAATGATTGAAAACCGTATCTACCGTTCCTATCAGTTCTGACAAGTCCAGGCAGAAAGTATCCGATGCGCCTACCTGTACCGTGTCAATCACAACTTCTGAATCCACACAGGTCAGCTCAACCGTCAATTGATCGCTGCATTGCGTGACAGTGTCAGTCACTGTCAACTGAAAACTACCCACCGGGATGTAAATTGCCACCCCGCCCGGAGCAAAGGTCGAGTTAATACCAAGGTCGGTTTGAACCTGTGAAATGTCCTGAACAACCGTCATCGTACCGTAACTGCCCGATGGGGTGCCGCCAACGATGGCGATCGTCTGATCAATCGGATTAACGACCAATTGCCAACCACCCGCTGGATCCCAAAGATTCATTAAATCAGTAAGTTCCTGGGCTGTATTGAAAATACCTGAAACTATATTTCCATTGATACTCCAACTCACAACGGTGTAAGGCCCAAGCAGCCCCTGGTTCGGCAGGCTTGAATAATTGAGTGTGAAAATACTGTCGAAATCGCAGGGTTGAAATCCTTGCGTGTAGACCACACCGTCCAGACTAATTACTTTATTGGCCAGTTCTGCCAGGTTTACCGGAAGGCAAATCCATCCGGAATCAAGTGAACAGTTTACTCCGCCTCCTATGAAATCTGCCGGAATGAAAGCCGGACAAGGATCCGTCACAGTGATATTTACATTGAAGAAAACAGAGGTATCCGCAAAGAAAACCTCGAAGCAGAGCGTGTCCAGTCCTTCAATTTCACCATTAACAGTAACGCAGAGTGTTTGTCCATCAAAGGCAAAGGTTGTATTTCCATTGCCTGTGCAGGTACCCGCCACACTGTCAATCTGGCTTAACTGAAAGCCAAAATCTTCCAAACAAAGCGTCTGCGAGTCACCTACCTCAACTTCAACATCGACGGTGACATCCTCAAATACCTGACACTCAACATTTACTATAAATTCATCCGAACACCCTTTCACCGTATCGGTGAATACCAAAACATGCAGCCCTGTATCCAGCGTGACACTAACAAACTGGCTGTTCAGGTCGCAGGCGCCAACTGTGCCGTTGAAGGGCACTCCATTGTCTTCGATTAAAAAGTTCTGCAGGTCTGACAATGCTACACTCACACAAAACTGAACGGTACTGTCGCAATCTACTGAGTAGCTCAGCGGAGAAAGAGCATTAATCCCACAGCCCGTCGAATCCGGCTCGCAAATGACATCGGCCAGCAAGGTGTCCTGACAGCCGGTGTTCAGGTGAACAAAGATGATTTCATGAAAACCGGTATCGAGCGAAATCTGAGAAAAATTACCGTTGCAAGCCCCTAAACCACCGCTGTAAGGGAAGCCATTATCCAGTACGCCGAAATTCACCAGCGAATCCAAGGTGACCGGAACGCAGTAGGTCGCAGAAGCAGCACAATCGTCCACCTGGAATTCCTGAACTCCATCCGGAAAAAGGTCAAACAGGCTGCACAGCGGATTTACCGTAATATTTAAAAGTGTAGTATCGCAGTTGCCTAAATCATCGCAGACCGTCACACAACCCTGGTCAGTACCAATGAATCCGTTGTCAGGATTGAAGGTGAAACAATTTCCGCTGATGATGATGGTGCCGTTCAGCGGCGACTGACAAATGGTGATGCCTGTGAAATTACCTGGCAAGCCCGACGTGTCAAGGCAAACAACCTGGCTGGGTACATTTTCTACCGTTACAATGTCAATAATATCTACCTGGTCCAGTGCATTGACGGTCAGGGTGTCGGAGCAGCCGTCTACCGAATTGGTCAAAACCACCTCATGCGTTCCTGAGCCTGTCAGAGTAATATTAGTGCCGGCGGGTATTCCACTAAAGTCAGGCGCTAGGTTACTGATGACTCCGGTGCTGATGTGCGTGATGGTCAAGTTTCCGTAGATTCCCAGATCGTTGCTGCTCACGATGGTAAAAGTTGAGGGGTCGAGCATCCAGTCGCCGTTGGGGTCCCAGTCATTCAGGAAACCGACCAATTCCGTCATGTTTCCTACCGTTGCGTTGAAGGTATTGCCGTAGGCTTGCCAACTCACGGTGTAAGGGCCAAGGTTACCTTGCCCGAATACCAGCCCGTAAAAATAAATGTACGCAGAATCAAAATCGCAAGCTGTAAAGCCACCGATGTAAGGCGCTCCGTCAATGAACACACTGAAATTGTTGATTTCCGTGACAGGTACGGGCAGGCAGATTTCGCCGGTATCGTTGTTGAGTGAAATAAAAACTTCATCCGGATTGAAAATTGACGGGCACGGCGTAACCACCCCGTTGAAAGTAATGACGAGGATCGTCGTATCGCAGACCGACGGGTTCGAGTCATCGCAATGTACCACGCAGGCCGTTGTCGTCCCCGTGAAATCATCGTCCAAATCTATCGAGACGCAGTTTCCATTCACCGTAAGGCTGACCTCACTTGCATTTGCTCCGCAAACCTCCCCACTGACAATGTTGCCTGCCAACTGGAGAACTCCCGCAGTTAGACAAGTATCAAAACTCACGACATCCGTGGCCAGGATAAAAATGGTATCCGTTACCGGAACGACCGTTTGCGGCAGCACCTCAATCACAAATAAAAAGGTGTCGCAAACAGGGTTTGGATTGTCATCGCAAAGCACCACGCAAATTTCATCTGTCCCGACAAAATCAAAATTCGGAACGTAGGCGATGCAGGTACTGTCAGTCTGGGCGATACCGCCATTGGCCGGCAGGCCACAGTAATTCAAACTCACCAGGTTGCCAAGCAAGTCATTGGTATTTCCACAAATATCATTCAGGGTTGAATTGACCGGAGTTGTCAGAAAAATGGTGTCAGTGGTGATAAAATGTTGTTCCAGAACGAACGCCAGGGTATCGCTACAACCATCCGGAGCGACCACAACAATTTCGTGGGTGCCAAATCCTGTCACTAGCATTTGAGAACCAAGCGACGCCTGAATCACACTGACAGGCAAAGTAAAAGTCCCTCCGCTGACTTGTGAAATAATGAGGTTGCTGTAAATGCTTCCTGCAGCACCACCTTGAAGGGTTTGCGTGGTTAAATCATTGATCCACCCTCCGGCAGGATCCCAAATATTCATGGAATCTGTCAAGGCTGAAATATCGGGCACTTGTCCAGAAAATGTATTTCCGTTCACTGTCCAGGACTCAACGAAATAAGGTCCGGTTGGGAGACTGCTGTAGTTGAAGACTGTCAGGTCGCCAAAATTGCAAGGTGTAAAAGCCTGATAAAGCGATCCATCCAATGTTATCGTGTAGCTATTGACCTGACTCAATGGTACAGGGATACAAAGGATACCTTCGGCCGTAACTGAAATCTGACTAACCGATTCCTCAATAAAAATTTCATCACAGGAAATATTCGGCCCAACCGTCACGAAAACAATGTTGGTATCGCAAACAGCTCCGCTGCAGTGCACAACACAAACCTCCGTTGTGCCCGTAAAGTTATTTACCACATTGAAAGTCAGACAATTATCATTGACCCCGACAGTTATTTCATCCGTGTTGATTCCACAAATTTCACTGGACGTAATTGCCCCGGGCAATTCAATGACTGCATTTGAAAGACAGGAGTCGAGGGTTGTTTCACCACCGGGAATTGTCAGGTAAACAGTATCCGTCTCCGGAAGGACATTTACGATAAAAATAGTCGTATCACATATTTCCTGGGGGGTGCTGTCATCACAGACAACCAGACAAAACGTATCGACTCCTACAAAACCGGAATTAGGAATATAATAAACGCAGGTGTCATTGACTAAAGGAGCTGAGCCATTAGCCGGGTCAACGCAATATCCAAGGTTGACAATAACACCTCCCGGAAGCTCTGCGCCGGAAATACAAAATTGTGAAGTAGGTGAATCAACAGTAGTCGTAAGTTCGACTACCTCAAGGGAAGGCAAATCGAAGGTGGCATCAATGTAAAGTGTATCCGAACACCCTGTGTTGGGGTCGGTGGCAATGAGCACATTCACGCCAGGAAATGACAACCCAACCGTAAAGCCTGTTGGTATAAATTGCTGGTTGGGAGAAAGTATCGTATTGACGCCGGAAGGGACGTGAGTAATGGACATACTTCCGTATTGAGTACTCAGATCTCCACCATAAATGAATGAACCCTGCAGGTTGATTTGCCAATTCCCTGCCGGATCAAAAATATTCATCAAAGTGAGCAGTTCATTGGCATTGTTAAAAAATCCATCAAAAGTATTCCCGCCAACTACCCAGGAAGTAAGTGTGTAAGGTCCCGAAAACCCGGCGCCGGGCAACAGTGAAAATGAGTAGGCCGTCGTTGGCTCCAAGTTGCAATTGAATGGGTTCGTCAAAGGGCCACCGTTAAACGTTAGGTCATACCCCTGAAGCGACGAGAGCGGCGTCTGAACACAGAAGGAGGTCGGGTTCCCAAAATAATTCCCCGAAACGGTGTCGCTCGAAAAAAGATCATCGCAAATTACCTGCCCCTGAACAATGACTGAAATGTACGTAGTATCGCATTGCGTAGCACTGTTATTAAAACAGTGAACCGTGCAAATCAGGTCGGGCGAGCTGCCGGTGAAGCCTGCCGCTGGCATAAGGCTGACACATTCCTGCGTTATGGAACTCGCAAAAACAGTTGCCGTATTCCCCTGATTGCAAAAACCTGCACCCGTTAGATTACCTGTGAAATTAAAAACCGAAGCATCCAGGCAGTACTCAGTTAAGGTGTCGGCGGGAATAATAACCTGCACCGTATCAACACAGCTGACATTTATCAAGGTCGCCGAAGTGGTATCTGCGCAATTGCCTCCCACCTCTGAAACTACAACAGTGTAGGTTCCGGGAGCCAGGTTAGTGAACTGATTATTACTTTGAAAATTCGCTCCACCGTCAATGCTGTATTCCAGCGAGCCGCCACCTGTGACATTCACGGCAATGCTACCGTTGCTTTGACTACAAGCCGGCTGACTAAGCCCAAGGTTGGCGATAACCGGCGGATCTACAACCAATTGGAGTAAAACCGGATTCTGGTCGTAGGATGTTTCACAATCCCCCCCTGCGTTGCGTGCCAGAATTTCGTAAGCACCGGCATTGAGTCCGCTGAATTGCGAACTTGCGGACCAAGTCACCCCTCCATCAATGCTGTACTCTACAGGCCCTGCGCCGTTGGCTGAAATGCTAATGGAGCCGGTACTTAATCCGCATTCACTTGGGTTTGTGAAATTCACATCCGTAATCTCAGGAGTTACTCCGCCGTTTAACAAAACAGTTTCACCTTCCGTGAAGCACCCTCCATCATCATCCCGGATAGCAATATCATAAACACCGGCAGCGAGACCCGGAAAATTATTACTCAATTGCCAGGTCACACCACCATCAATGCTGAACTCAAGCGTACTGAAACCAAAAGCCAAAACCGTAATATTTCCATCAAGAGCATCACAGCCGGAAGGATCAATAACTGAAACGCCATAATATTCCGGACGGTCGGGACTTACCAACTCAACGAAACCTCCTGTGATTAGGCATGTACCATCGGTTCTTCTGATGAAAATATTGTAAATCCCTTCGGTAAGACCCGAAAAATTATTGCCTGGCTGAAAGGTGACACCTCCATCAATGCTAAACTCAAAATTACCATCGTCATTTGCGATCAAAATAGTGATCAACCCGTCAGCAATGTCACAGGTAGTTGGCGGGGCAATAAAAATATCAGAAATATCAGCCTCTGAAGCAGAAGCAGAAATCGTGACTGAACTGCCCAAAACCTCGCAGGAGCCATCTTCATTCCTGACAGCAACCTGATAGATTCCGGATCCAAGTTGCGAAAATGAATTTTGGCTTTGCCAGGTAATTCCTCCGTCAATGCTATACTCTAACCCGGTGCCCGAGCCGGTTGCCGAGATGGTAATTGCCCCGTCCGTCGCATCGCAAAGAGAAGGGTTTTGAGAAACGACATCTACGATCTCCGGAGCAAGCGGTGCTGTTAACTGAACAGCAGGCCCTTCAGTAAAACAAGTTCCGTTTGCATTTCTGACCACGATTGAATAATTCCCCTCAGGAAGAGCTGAAAAAAGCCCCACCCCTGACCAGGTATTTCCTCCGTCAATGCTGTACTCAAGAGCCCCCTGGCCTGATGCGGACACTACGATTGTGCCGTTCGGCAAATTACAATCAGTAGGATTAGAAACCTGAACTGACTGAATCTGAGGTGGTGAAAAAACGGTTACCACTACAGTGTCCCTTGTTCCGTTATTGCCTTTAATAATGTAGGTTGTAGTCACAGTCGGGAACACCAGCGGATCCTCGCATTCCACACAACTCAATCCGGTTGCTGGCGCCCATACATAGCTACTGGCCCCAGTATTCACTACAAGTTGAATCGTATCACCCAGGCAAATTTCAGCATCTTCCAATGGAGTGCCCACGGTGTACGCAGAAGGCGCCCCATTAGTCGTCCGTCCATGCGCCGGTCGGGTTAGAAAGATGAAAACCGATGACAGGAGCAGGACAAGGGATAAAATGTTTATTTGTTTGTTCATTGGCCAGATCTTGATTTGTACAAAAGACTGTATCATAATTTTCATGTGCGGAGGTTTTGCCCGACAAGTTTACAAATAAGCCTGTCATCTGAAATAGTCTAAACCTCCATTGTTTTTTGTTTTACTCACGTGACCTTTAACTAAAAGTCAGGCTCTGCTTTTAGAAAATCCATGAAATCACTTTCTTCATTCTTCATATGGTTGACCGGTTGGTTTTCCAACATCGATCTGACCTGAGCATGAGGAAGTCACCGTCCTAGCAGGAGTACACACTCCTGACCGAAACGGCAGCTGATTTCAAAATCGTTTCTTTCGTGTTGTTTCTCAAGACCAGTTTAGTGAATCATTAAAAGAAATGTCAAGACTGTTGCTACATTAGAATCATGTTAGGGAGTTTAAATACCCACTCATTCCATTCATTGAATTTAAAAATGAGCTAAATACGTTCTAATATTGCCGGATGCAAAGGAATTGCATTGGGTGAGTAAGCCAGGTTAAAGTTTTAAAATGCGTGTGGAAAGAAAAATAAGTTTGGCAAATATATTGTCTTTCAGCCGATTTTTTAAATCTGTTTTCTGCAGGACAATGGAAAGTTTTGGCTTTTCTGACTCAGAATTTCACCTCAACCCATTCATGTAACACAAGTTTTTCATGCAAAAATGCCTAACTATCACCAAATTAATTTCAAAATTGACAAAAAAGAGCCTTTAAAATGCTGATTGATACACACACCCACTTGTACTTGAAAGAATTTGACGAAGACCGTGATAAAATGCTGGATCGAGCCGTTGAAGCAGGTATTCATCGGTTTTATTTACCCAACATCGACAGCTTCACCATCAATTCCATGCTAAAAATGGAAGCTGATTACCCAGGACAATGTTATCCAATGATGGGTCTGCATCCCGGCTCTGTTAAAGAGAATTATAAAGATGAATTGAAGACCGTGAAAGGCTGGCTTGAAAAAAGGCCTTTTTGTGCTGTAGGAGAAATCGGAATCGACCTTTACTGGGATAAAACATACGTGGAGCTCCAAAAGGAAGCATTTTTAACCCAGGTTCGATGGGCAAAAGAATTAGATATGCCAATAGTAATTCACTCCCGGGAATCCATTGATTTAATTACGGACCTGTTACAGACTGAAAAAAGTCAGCGGCTCCACGGTATTTTCCATTGCTTCACAGGAACTTTCGAGCAAGCTCAGAAAATAATCGAACTTGGTTTTCACGTAGGTATCGGTGGCGTACTCACCTTCAAGAAGTCAGGGCTGGATGAAGTGGTGAAAAAAATCCCGATGGAGCGTATTGTTTTGGAAACAGACTCCCCTTACCTCGCCCCCACCCCATTCAGAGGTAAAAGAAACGAAAGTGCCTACTTAAAGTTGATAGCTGAAAAATTATCAGCAATAAAAAACATTGATTTTGAGGAAGTTGCAAACAAAACATCTACCAATGCAAAAAATATTTTCGAAAAAAACTGAGTCATACACAACTCTTTCTTAAAATTGCCCCATCTATTTACAACAGAGAAAATCTGTATTGCCCTTGCCTGATCCAAATTATTGTTGAAAAAATGTAAGCCGTGAAAAATTTTTGAATTGTAACATCTTTTTACAATTTTTGCGGCGAACAAAATTTTTATTGAAAAATCCGTAACACTGAATTCGTTTTACAGAATTTTCAATAAATGATTGTAGACGTTCATTCTTTATTAAGATTTCCTTTAGCAGGGAGAGGTGGCCGAGTGGTCGAAGGCGCACGCCTGGAAAGCGTGTATACTCCAAAAGGGTATCGAGGGTTCGAATCCCTCTCTCTCCGCTGAAATTTGGTTTCAGGTGCTTCAACGCTAAAAAATATTGATTTGAACAGTTGGAACCACAATTAATCGCATTACCTTTAACGATTAACTAATTTTAAACGTAAAATCTTACGACTATGCGCAAATTATTAGCTCTTTTGCTTGTCTTCGGCTTGGTTGTTTTTTCAACTAATAACTCACAGGCCCAAGACCCCGTAGATACCACTGCACAAGAAACGCTGTCTGATCAACCGGCTGAAGAAACGACTACGGCGCCGGCTGAACCAGAGCCTGCTCCTTCCCAACCTGCTCAGGAAGCTTCCGGATTCCAGGTTTTGAAAGAAAAATTCATTCAGGGTAGCTGGGGCTTCATGTTGCCTATCCTTATCTGTTTGATAATCGGTTTGGCACTCAGCATTGAAAGGATCATCACGCTCAACATTGCTTCTGTTAACACAGAAAAACTGTTAATGAAAGTTGATGACAACCTGAAAAATGGCGATGTCAACGGTGCTATGGAAGTTTGCCGCTCTACTCAGGGGCCAACTGCCAGCGTACTCTTTGAAGGCTTGAAAAATGCAAAAAACGGACCGGATGCCGTTGAAAAAGCTATCGTTTCTTACGGCAGCGTCCAAATGGGTATGTTGGAAAAAGGATTGGTTTGGATTTCTTTGATTATTGCGCTTGCTCCGATGCTCGGGTTCTTCGGAACGGTAATCGGTATGATCAACGCATTCGATAACATTGAGCGTGTAGGTGATATCTCTCCTACAATTGTTGCCGGTGGTATCAAAGTAGCCCTTCTTACGACTGTATTCGGTCTTTTGGTGGCGATGATCATGCAGGTTCTTTACAACTACATCGTTTCGAAAATTGACTCCATCACCAATAAGATGGAAGAAGCATCTGTAGCACTGGTTGATATGCTGGTGACGAACAACACTTTCAACAAATAATTAAAGAAAATCAACTATGTCTTATAAATTTTTTGCAAAAAACGGACCGCTGGTAGCTTTTCTTGGAGCCATTATCTGTGTGGCCATCACCGTAATCCCAATCATTAGTGGGGCTTCGGCGCTGGAAATGTTGCCAGAAAAGGAGAGAGCGTTTGCACCCGAGGGCGATGTGTTTTACGTAGGAATCTACGTGAGCATAATATTGCTCGTTTTAGCGGTTGCATTGGCTGTCTTGCTGAGCCTGTTCAAGGTTGCAAGCAATCCGAAAGGTGCTATCAAAGGTTTGATATCATTTGCATTGCTGATAGCCTTGTTTCTCGTGCTCTACACCACTGCGGGTGGTGAAATTCCTGAGAATCTGGTGAAGTTCGAAATTACGGAATCTATTTTCAAGGTTGTAGGAGCCGGTATTGCTCTAACTCTAATCCTTGGTCTTGGATCTGTGGTTCTCATTATTCTCATGGAAGTCTGGAACTACTTTAAAAACTCTTAATTATGGCAAAGAATTCAAAGAACCGTGGGGCTCCTGAAATCAATGCCAGTTCTATGGCAGACATTGCCTTTCTGCTCCTCGTCTTTTTCCTGGTAACAACCACCATTGACGTTGAAAGGGGTATTACGGTACGTTTGCCTGAGTGGTCAGAGGAGCCACCGGAGGAAATCAACTTAAAACAACGCAACGTCTTTTCTGTATTGGTCAATGCTCAAAACCAATTGCTGGTGAGAAATGAGCAAGCCAAAATCGAAGACCTGCGTGACCGTGCCAAAGAGTTCATCATGAACCCAAGTGGCGATCCGGAATTAGCCGAAGCGCCAAACACAGCGATCATTTCACTAAAAAATGACCGGGGTACCAAGTACTCAGTGTACATTGAGGTTTACAACGAACTCAAAGCAGCTTACAATGAGCTTTGGGACGAAGAGTCCATGAAGCTGTTTGGAGTCCATTACAGCGATGATTTGCCTAAGGATAAAAAGGACAGAATAAAGGATAAAATCCCGTTTGTTCTGTCGGAAGCTGAACCGACATCGTTCGGCGAAGAATCTAAATAGTGATGAATATCAATTTTGCTTCTGGTAATATTGAATATTTCATCATCAACATCTAAGCGTTATGTCTAAGTTCAAGAAAAAAAGAAGCGGCTCCCAGCCTGCTATTTCTACGGCTTCCTTGCCTGATATTGTATTCATCCTTCTGTTCTTCTTTATGGTTATCACCAAAATGAGGGAAACAGAGCTAATGGTGAACGTTCAGGTTCCACAGGCAACTGAACTGGAAAAACTTGAGCAAAAGTCGCTCGTACACTACATCTACATCGGTAGACCCTACGAAAGATATCAGGGAATTTACGGTTCTGCGCCCCGTATTCAATTGGGCGATAAGTTTGCAACCGTTGCTGATCTGGCTCTTTTTGTAGAAAATCATAAACAAACAGTTCAGCCCAACCTTCGTAACCGTATCACTTCTTCCCTCAGGGTTGATGGAGAAATTACGATGGGTATCGTTCAGGACGTTAAAACACGTTTGCGTAAGCTAGGCCAATTGAAGGTTAACTACGCAGCAAGAAGAAAAGCTGAGAACAGGTAGATAAGCTGCCAACTTTACAAAAAACAAAAGGTCGCCCGGTAATTCATTATCCGGCGACCTTTTTTTATGCTCATTGCTGATCAGATTACCTGAGCCGGTCCATAGATTTTACGAGTGTATCATCCTTTTTGATGAAACGAAGGGCTAATATTGCAAACACCAAAAATGAAATTGGCAAATAAGCCCCCAAGCCGTCATTGATGTTCACTGTCTCAAGGTTGGCGATATCCTGCCAGAACAAAATGACGGCAAGTACAAATCCAAGAATATTGGCTATAATCGCAAACCTTCCTATTTTCATCTGAACCTGGCGGTTTTTAAAAAGAAAGATTCCCGCAAGTGCAAGCGCTCCGGCTAAGGCAAAAAGTATCAGTAACCCGATATTGTCACTGACTGAATAAGCCGCATCAGAAAATAAGGTGGAAGACTGGACGGTTTCAGGTGTTGTGGCAAACGAAGTTCCCAAAACTCCAAAACCGCTCGCCGAAGCTAAAAGCAAAAAGACAGACTGAATTCTTTGAATCATGTTATTATTTTTTTGAGTTATGAGCTTTGCAAAGATAAAAAGGTAAGCCTTTTGCCAGCCCCTAATAAATTAACTACTTACGGAATAGCATTAGCAGGGGGGGGGGATGATGTGCTCACGGTCAGAAGCATAACAACATTTCCGGTACCTTCTTTCGGTAAAATATCCTGACAATCATGAATACACTTAGTTTCTGGGAACAACAATCGTTCTTTCGCACTGCTGATATCGTCATCATCGGAAGTGGCATCGTAGGACTCAACGCAGCGTTTGCTTTAAAAAAAATGGATTCGTCCCTGAAGGTAATGGTTATTGAAAGGGGGCCCCTACCCTTCGGCGCCAGTACCAAAAATGCAGGTTTCGCATGTTTCGGTAGCATGACCGAAATTTTGGATGACCTGAAAACCAGTAGTAAAGACGCTGTTTTTTCACTGGTGGAAAAACGCTGGCATGGGTTGCAAAAGTTAAGAGCCATGTTGGGCGACGAGTCAATTCAGTACCAACCTTTCGGTGGTTATGAAATTTTTAAAAAAAATGAGAAAGAACAGTTTGAAAAATGCCTTCAGCACCTACCCGAATTTAACCAGATTCTTTCCGGTATTACCGGTCATCAAAATGTATACACAGTAGTAAGTAATAAAAATGCTGAGTTTGGTTTTCGAAATACTTCCCAACTAATTTTCAATCAACTCGAAGGCCAGTTAAATACTGGTGAGATGATGAAAAAGCTGATTCACCTGGCCATTGAGCAGGGTATTCAGCTCATCAACGGACTTGACATTGAATTTTTAAATGAAAATGAAAACCAGGTTGACATCGTCGCAGGGAATGGCTGGAGGTTTTCGGCCAGAAAGGTTTTGGTTGCTACCAACGGGTTTGCCCGCCATTTTTTTCCAGACATTGAGCTTTGGCCGGCAAGAAATCAAGTGCTCATCACTAAACCTATTGACAAACTGCCTTTCAAAGGATCGTTTCACTACGATAAAGGATTCGTTTACTTCCGAAATGTTGATGTTGCCTGTCCTCCATCCAAAAGCCGGATACTGTTGGGAGGGAGTAGAAATCTCGACCTCCAGGCTGAAAACACGGCAGAATTCGGCACGACTGATCTGATTCAAAATGCTTTGCTAAAATTATTGAAAGAAGTCATTTTGCCTGACAGGAAAGTGGAAGTTGAGTCATGGTGGAGCGGAATAATGGGCTTAGGCAAGACAAAAAGACCACTGATTGAAATGCGATCTCCAAGAATAGGCATAGCCGTAAGACTTGGGGGGATGGGTGTTGCGCTTGGAAGTTTAGCCGGCGAAGAGGCTGCCGGAATGATTTTTCAAGAATAATTTAAAAAACATCCAACATTTAAATGTCACAAAAAAGCAAGATTAACTCTCAAGATTTAAGGTCATCTCCAGATTTATCCTACTCTTTTAAACGTCACAGTTATTCGAATTTCAGACCTGAGCCAGCCTCCTGCAAACCCCATCTTTGTATCATCAAACGAATTGAACTGGTCACACACACTTTTTAACACAGAAATTATGAACACTTTCCGGCTTATCACTCTCGGTTTTTGCATCCTCGCTTCCACAGTTCTTTTTTCTCAGCCTGACAATGCAATCAAAGCCCTGAATTTTAAACTTGAGCTGTTGTCTGACAACCAGACCTGGGGGGTATTCGTAATGCCTGGTGAATTTATCAGCCCAAGTACGAGAACAAGCACTGGCTCCGGACAGATTACGCTTGTCGTACCAGCTGGTTTTTCCTACGCTAATATGCGCAATCATGGCGGAACATGGGTTGAAAACGCTCGAGTTAACAGCCCAATGGAAGCTCCTGATAAATCTTACATATCTTTTGGCTTTGTAACTGATGAACCTAAAATTATGCTGTATCCAAATGAACAAACCCTGCTTTTCACGTTCACGACTTCTGACATGAACAGTGAAATTTACCTGATTGACAATGTCAATGACCCATTCGCTACGCCGAACTCTTACGGTTCTAATCCTGGTAACGATCTTGGAATTATTGACTTTGGTACCTCTAACGGCATGCAGACTTATGCCTATGCCGGCAACTTTGAAACAAGCGCAAATGGTAACGAGCGCTCTATTTTTGCTAAGCAAAACAGAATGAATAGCGGAAGCAGAGCTATTTTCACTAACGGTGACAATGGCGAGTTGAGAAACGCTGAAGCTAAAATCAACGATTAATCTCGATTCAGATACCACGAAAAAAGGGCATTCCACGATTGGATTGCCCTTTTTTATTTCCACCCTTCAATTACTGATTGGTTTCACGCAGGACCTCAACTTCAAAAACTGCCCCGTAAAGCACAAAGTTGACGAGCAGCTTTATCTCCGCCTTTCCTGTGTTTTCACGCAGGGCCTGCTTAAAATGCCAAAGAAGCGGCGCCATGTCCCGCAGTTTTTTCTGGCGGGCTTTTGTGTCTCCGGTAAAAGTTAAATGGATGATTAACGCCAGACCGTTGTCAGTTTCCAGTAGCATGTCAATCTTGTTCTCAAATAACTTTCCCCCGAGGTGCTGCCTGACTGGGTAGTTGCAATAAATTTTTGCATACTTGAAATCACCGGAGAGCCAATGATTGAATGCTTCGCTTTGTTTGATAAGTTCATCCTCCTCCACGAAGTCCCCCACCTCGTAACGTTGGAGCAACCCACTGGCAAGGTCCTGCCTGTTTTCATCTCCTGAAAGCGAGCAGCCGGCAATCAGAACTGAACGCATCACTTTTCCAACCAATTGCCTTTCAGGCACTTCGGGCAACCTCAGAGGAGCCGCATAGCTCAGCTCACCAACGGTTTGAAGTATAAAACGGATGTTGTCATTTTCATTGGACAAATCGGCGGCGAGTAACGGATGCGCTGCTCTTCCATTTCTTTTTTTCAAAAACCAGACCTGCTCGCCTGGCAATTCACCGTGGGGAAAGTCATTGGGGAAATATGACACTTCCGTCTGAATATCGAGTAATTCGCCGCCCCATTCAAAAAAACTCTCTCTACTGTTGGCATCCAGCGCCGGCACATCTTCTTTTCCCTGATGAAAGACCCGATTGAGCCAAATCGTGGGCTTTTTATCCCGACTGGGAAGTACGAGATAATCTCTCGCCCGTGTAATTCCGACATAGAGCAGCCTTGCCTCTTCTTCCAGTGCTTCTTTTCGCTTAAGTTCCTTCACTGGCGAGGCGCTGATGCGTTCATCAAGTAAAGTGTTTCGGAATTGATCAGCATACGGATTTACCCAAAAACGCAGCCAACGGTTGCCCAATAAATTTTTAAGGTCAATTTCATTGGATTCTGAAACGAGTGAAATGCCCCAGACATCCTCCCGCAATGTATTTTCAAGACTGTGGCAAATGGTGACCGGATACTCCAGGCCTTTGCTTCGGTGGTAGGTTATCACATTAACAGCTTCCGGGTTTTCCCCGGAACCCTGAAGGTCTCCGTCATTGCTCTCGAGATCATTTAACCACAACAAAAACCCACCCAGTGAAGCGGCGCTGTGCAGACGGTTGCAGGCATCCTCGTACTTTTGGGCAAGGTTGCAGAGCACATCCACATTGGAAAGGCGCTGTTCGACATTGCCCCAGGCAATGATGATCCTGCGCAGATCAAGCTCTTCGAGTAGCAGGGTCAGTATTTCAGAACCGGACAATTCGGCAACTTCCGGCCGCAGCGCATTCAATTGCCGGATAAATTCATTTTGCTCACCCCATTTGAAATCCTGCCGTTCATTTTCCTGTTTCTCCAGGTATTCCAGCCTGCTTTCTATGATCTCTTCGATATCAAGGCGTGCTGCCAGCAGCAGTATTTCTGCGATGGAAAGTGAATCGTATTTATTTAAAATAAACTTCAGGCAGGCCAGAATCAGCTTTGCTTCCGCCGTGCTCATCAATCCGGCCCGTGAAATAGCAGCCCGAAGCCCGGCCCGATGCAAAGCTTCTGCAACTTTCTGGCATTCACCATTGGAGCGGCAGAGGATTGCCACATCTCCCGGCCGTGCGTTGCGGTAGCCTTTTTCGCCTTTGGGTAAAATCAACATGCCACGTTCAAGATTTATGCGAAGCGTTTCGGCAAGGCATTGGTTCAGCCATTCCCTGCCCGGCATGCGGCCTTCTCCATCATATTTGAAATGCCAGTGAATCAGCGCATCGGTCATACCCTTCGGTTCATTTTCCTTGTTAGCAGTGCCAGGGCCGGCCAACTTTCTCCTTTTCGGCTCAAGTGCTACCTGTTCCACAGGCATTTGAGAAAATGCTTTTGTAAAAATAGCATTGGTAGCAAAAACGATATCTTCCCGTGAGCGCCAGGAATGTTCCAAAATATTTTCCTTCTTCAAACCACCCTGACTCCGAATGATCGCTTCCATCAGTCCCGGTTCTGCCCCCCGAAACCCGTAGATGCTCTGTTTAGGATCACCAACCCACACTGAATTTTTAGCAAAACGGGAGAGTTTCAGAAAAATCTCCAACTGAATCGGGTTGGTATCCTGAAACTCATCTACCATGAGCAAATCAAGTTCTTCGGCCAGCACTTCCTGCACCACGGGATTGTCCAGCAGCCGTTTCACGAGCACTTCCATGTCCGTGTAATCGATGAGGCCCCGGCTTTTTTTGTAATTGTCGTACTCCTCGATTGCCAGTCCAGCTATTTCGAAGACATTGAAAATGAAGGATTTAACATCTTCCTGAAAGCCTGTATGCCCAAGATGAGAATTGGCAAATTCCGCAAGTGATTCCAGGTGTTCCTTGCTTTTGGCTCCAACTTTTATTTTCGAAATTTTTACCCACTGATGCCAAAACAGCTCATTGCGAAACTCAAGTTCTCCCCTCAGCTCTCGAAGGGTTTTAATGCCGCCTGCCGTTATTTTGGTCGTATCCCCACTGTTTTCAAGCAAGGCAATGGCTTCGTCGAGCTGGTTGGCAAGTTGGTCATTCCAGACTTCAGCCGTGCGCTGAATTTCATCATCCAAAAACGCCCGGAATGTTTCAAAAGACTTCAGTTTGCTTTCCTCCAGTACTTCAAAGGAAAAATCATTGGCTCTGGCAACCTCCGTCAACTGTTTCAGCACGCTGCGCCAATCTGTTTTATTAAATTCAGACTTATTCAGGCCCAGCCTGTTGGAAAGCTGCTCCATTTCTTCCACCCTCTCGTTTGTCAAAACCATCGACAGGGATTGATTGAACATAATTTGCTGATCTTCATCAGCGATGATGTCAACTTCAGGTGAAACCCCGGCTTCGAACGCAAAGCGTTTCAGCAATTTCACCCCTAATCCATGCACCGTTCCGATAAGAGCGTTGGTCAAGTCGTTGGCTTGCTGGGTAAGCCCTTCTTCCAGCAGGCGAACCCTCACCCGTTCCTGCAGTTCAGCAGCAGCTTTTTTGGTAAAAGTGGTGGCGATGATGCCGCTTGCCCGGACGGTGCCGGACTTGAGCAAAGCGACCATTTCCTGTGTCAGTCTGTAGGTTTTGCCGGAGCCGGCGCCGGCAGAAATAATTTTGAGGTTCATCTTTTTTATAATTAACTGGCATTTGTGCGCTAAGATCCAGTTGCGAAGTTAAGCAGCCCGCCGCACTTGCCGACTTCAACATTTAATTCTATTTTTACCAGAATTTATTTTTCATCCAATCTTACTTAAATCATTGAAAATCAGGTTAATCCCTGAAGAACATTAAATTCTCATACCATGTCAAAGCTCGACTACATCACCGTCGCCATTGTTGCAGCATGCATTTTGGCTATCATTTTCCTGGTTTACAAAATGACGGATCTTTTTAACGATGGTGAAGGCACCGATAAAATCGAAACGGTGCAGGATTCCGTTGAATTGGAAGACGATGTAATTTACGACTACGAAATCGACGACACTGTTGATTCTACCGGAGCCGGCCAAACCGCCACCGACACGGAGACGACTTCACAGCCAGCCACTACCACCCCGGCAACTTCGACAACTTCAGCACCTGAGAAGTCAAATATCCCCACCCCAAAATCCACAGAAACTGAACGGATCACTTCCTCTTCCGCCACTTCATCAGGTGGAAAATTCATGGTCTTTGGTGGTACTTTTACGCAGAAAGCCCTTGCCAATGAGCAGGTTGCAAAGCTGAAAAAGATGGGTTACTCAAACGCATCCATTGAAATATTTGACCGTGGAAAATATGCTGTCGTTTTGGTTGACCGTTTCGAGTACATGGCTGACGCCGAGCGTTTGGTCAAAAAACTGAAAACAGACGGGATCACTTGCTACATCAAAACGAAGGAAAGATAGCGCAGACGGGCAGGCCCGATCGGAATAAACAAAGGCTCAAAACCGTTCAAAATCTAATTCTACTCCCGAGAAAAACCACCGGAATCCAGTAGGATTTGAACGCTTTTGAACCTTTGTTTACTGTTTCTTATTTGCCGTATTGGTCGAGCCAGGCCAACATTCCACCCTTCAAGTTTCTCGGATTTTTAAAACCGGCTGCCCTCAGCAGGTGCTCAGCCATTCCGCTGCGATTGCCGGAGCGGCAGTAAAGCACAACTTCTTCATCCTGATGTTCTTCGAGATCAGGGATAGCATTCATGAATGTTCCGATGGGGATTAACTTTCCCCCCACATTAAATTCTTCGTGTTCGTGCGGCTCCCGCACATCGATCAGGACGAACTCTTCGCCCTTGTCCAGTTTTTCCTTTAGTTCCTGAATCGTAATATCCATTGATAACTTTATTATTGTTTTGATTAAAAGTTAAATGAAGCAATCAAGGCCTGCGGCCGTTCAGCAAAACGCGATGACTGAAGATCGCTCCGGTTTTTTCTTCTATAATCTGAAGGAAATACATCCCGTCGTTCAAACCTTGCAACGTTATGGATGGCTCCATGTTCTGCCGGGCGACAATTTGACCTACACTATTAAATACAAGAATTTTATAATCAGAAAAACTCCCTTTTTTCAATTGAAAATTAAGCAGCCCGGAAGTTGGATTCGGGAATATTTTTACAATCTCCTCGGATGGTAAAGGGTTGGACGTGCCGCTGCTCGTCGCCTTGATCTGGCCGAACACCGGCCGCATCATTAACGAGCCCGGGAAGGCCGACGGGAATTTTTGCCAGGCTCCGGAGATATTCGACCAGTTGCAGTCACAATTATTTTGAATATCATAACCAATCGGAATACCGAGCGCTGCAGACGACCCTTGCTGAATACCGATGTAAAAATCACCCTTCGGAATGAAAACCGGCGTTTCGTTGCCACTGAAATCGTTGAGTACGTATGTCGTAAAGCCTTGCAGGGTGTCGAGTACGTTGCTGGCGTAAAATGGCTTGAGCAATTCCCGCTCAAAAATCGGCTCCGAATCGAGGGAACCTACCCAAACCCTTAGGCTGAAAATCTGATTTTGAACATCGCCGTTCACATGCGGGAACATGAGCTGGATGGCTTTGAGCGAGTCATCCACGTTTGCATGGTATTTCGTGGCAATTTGCTCTCCCCCGGCAGCGGATTTGATGAAAAACTGCCACTCGGCAGTCCCATCGTCGTGGGCCATGTAATTTGAAAAAACATTATTGATCCTGACGGTATCGTTGCTTTTAAAAATATCGTCCTGGCTTTCATTGGGAACAAAGGTGAAGGTCGTCTGAAGCATACGTTTTTCACCGTCGGGAATAGCATTGATGGAAGATTTCAAATCTCCGATGACTGCAGGAAGTGACGAGCGGCCAATTCTTTTGAAATTCTTAGGCCCGGTAAGAGTTCCCGCAGCGTCAGCGATGGTAAAATTCTGGCCCAACGGCTGTGCGGTCGTTGTTTCACGAAAAGAAATATTGGAAGAAGAGAAATCGACGGCCTGGTTAAAATGATTATAAACAGTCACGTAAAGTGAATCCGAAACATCCATTATTTCATTGTCGAGGTTGGCTTTCAGGTGATTGAGAGGAATGGCGGTGTAATTTTTCAAAACTGATTTGGTCGCACTGGAAAAAGCCAAGTCACCGAAAAAATCATTCACCGTGGATTGTTTGTCCAGATAAACATAATCCAAATGCCACAGGTCCACCTCGCCACCCGGCGAAGTGTAGGCAGTAAACCGGAATTGAAATGCCGAATGCAAAAACTGCGGATCAGCAATGGCCACCGCATAAAATTTAAACGGAGGGAATGAGTCAATTGAAACATCACCGATACCTTCGATGGTATCGATGGGTACCCACTGACGTTGTGCATTCCGAAATTCAAGGGTAAAAATGTCATCCTTCTCCGGCTCAAGGCCATAGCCTTTCGGCGCCACGAAGTAACGAAGCGTGACGTTGCTGGAAGGAACAAGCCCTGACAGGTCAATCGGCCTGGAAGTCAAGCGGTCCCCCACACCGGAAGCTGTAGGATATACATCGCCACGGCGATCCAGCCCGTCGAAGGTGACAAAACCTACGGACGGAGGGTTTTTGGCGAGGGAGGAGTTGACGTACACATCTTTATCCAACCAGAATTTGCGGGAAGGGTATGGTCCGGAATAGGTTGAGAAATCATCAAAAAACGGCAATGTTTTTACCGTATCAGTCTGGATTTTAAAAGGAATTTTAAACGTATCACAAACAGCCCAATCGTCGCAGATTTTAACACAAACCGTATCCGTACCAGGGAAGCGGCTAGAATAATACACCACACAGGTGTCAGGGATGGCGTAAGATGTAAAGTGAAAAAGACGGGCGCCTGCCCCGTCGTAAGGAGTAGGGCAGGAAACGAATTCACTGCAACTTGCCGGGTTGGGAAAATCGACGAGATCACTGAAACAATACTTCGTAATTGTCTCAGGTTCAACGATTTTTGTTTCGCCAATAATGGTTTCTCCTCTACGTTTCACATGAACTGGAACTCGCAGCAGGGTGTCGCCGGCCGGTTGTGAAAACCCTACGAGGACCGTGTCAATACCTGCCCCTGTCAGCCCAGTCATTGCGATGTAATTGAGTTTGATGGTGCCGGCCGTTACGTCAGCCGTACCAAATTGGAGGACATTTGAATTAAGAATGGAAAGCACCGGCGCTGTCTGGTCTTTGCCGTAGCCGAAGGTATCGAGCGTGATGACAATTTTCCGTCCGGATTCCACCATGTTACCCAAAAACTCCGGAGGGCAGTCTCCAACGGTGCGGGGGCCCTGGGGGTCAAGCTGCGTGCCGGTTATACGTTCGACGGTGGCAGCATTCTTCAGATCCTCTTGCTTAGCGAAACTTTTTAGTTGAGGGTTGCCTGATACGGGGCCAAATTCAAGACTTTGGGATGAAACAACGGTTACTGATAAAAAGAGTAAAACCAGCGGGTAGAAAAATTTCATTATCGTCAAATTTCTTTGTGTGTTGCTGTGGCTGTTTTGTGATCGGGTGCAATTTTTTAAATGATTTTTATTAAAAACAGCCTGAAATCAAATACTTCCCAAAAACGTCCTTTCGCCGGTTTTGTTGCCAACTCCAAAAACGTTCAGAAATCCGGGGGTAAGTTTTAGCTACTCCACGTCATCAGCTCCGCAACTGGTCGGTAGATTCTGCGTCAGCCAAACCGTAATCTGGCCGCCCATCTGGACTGTTTGTGAAGGATTGTAAGCTGGCTCCTGCCGGTAAACGTAAGCAGAAGCGGGGTCAGTGACGGTTTCATCTTCATTCACTTGACCGATGTTGAGATTGGATGTGCTGACGAGAAATTCCGCAGCAGAAAAACGCATGCAGACCAGGTCCGGTATTTCAACCACATTACTCCGCCGCTCCGTAACGACGAACTCCAGCAGATCACCGGGTAGCACGTAATAACCGCTTTTCAGCTGCCCCTCCGTTACCTTTTTACCTTTATGATAAAAATACAGGATCGTATTTTCAGCCTGTTTTGCATCAAAAACTCGCTCTTTTTCTTTCACTTTGATGCCTCGTTTTTCAATTTTTGATTTGTAGCGCTCAAAATCATAACTGCTGTCAGCAAATTTTGGCAACAGTTCGGGCTGTGCATTGCCGGTGACCGTTACGTAAATTTTTCGGCCTTCTTTCACCCTCGACAGCGGTTTCGGGTTTTGGAGGGTGATGATGCCACTTGGCACGCCGTCCCGCCAAACTGAGTCCATTACTTCAAACCGGAAGTCTTTATCCCGGCCCTTCTTTTTGGCATCCAGAATGTGCATTCCCGTGAAGTCGTCCACCTGAACGGATTCACCATGATTTGTGTAGCAGCGCATTCCCCAATTGGTCAAAATCACCATGCCGAGAATCACGCCGACCATCATCCCGAAGTTTTTCAGGAAAATGATGCTCGATAAAAAGAGCCAGATTTCTTTGAGAATTATCTTGAGTTTTTCCAAAATACTACCCATGTTTTTGAAAGGGATGGTAAAAGATGGGCAAAGATAGTCACATTTTAGGTTCATTCAGCAGCAAGCACAAAGTAGTTGTGCGAAAGTATAAGTTCTCGATTGGTGACTTTCCGGGGTGGTTAGTTTGAAATGAAATCGTTACTTTTACCCATATTAACATTCCCACCAATGAAAAAATATCTCCGACAACTCCACGCCGACATTGACCTTGCCATCAGGCAGGCCCCTCCCCCCAGGGAAAACAGTTGGCTCCCCGGCTACCAGGACGAAGAAGGCAAAGAAGTGTATTACGCCTTCAAACCAGTCAGGCTCAGCGATCTCTTTCAAATAATACCTGAAGCCTTTCCGCCTCAAAAAATGCTGACTGATCAGCAAGTAAAAAACCTTCTTCAAGCTATCAACCGGCTCTGGAAAGCCTGGAATATTTCCTGGGAAATGCCGCTCTACCTTCCCGAAAGAAAAGAATACACCGCCATGGTGCGGCAAATGACAAGCGACGGAATCCGATGGGACGTTGAAAATGGGGGACATATCGACATTTGCAGCTTCAAGGATAGCAGCTACTGCCCTTTTGGCACTAACCATCCTGATTGCTACTGTCGCTCCCTCGAGGAAGCTATCCAACATGACGTTGCCGTTTGGGAAAAACACATGCGCTCTCAAGGCATTGACCCTTACGAGGAATTATCTGACGCCGACGAGGCTGCGCTTGAGCGGGAAATTATGATCCGGGAGCTTCAAAGAATTTACGGCGATGACTGGGAAAAATTTGCCGATGCAGACCTGCTTCATTCCCATACCCCCGATAACGCTGACGACTTTTTTAACGATGACCTGGAAGACGAGTTCTTCCTGGGGCCGTTTTTCGAAGATCTGGAGTCGGACATGGACGATGAACTGTTCCCTCCTCAGGACGAAGATTAAAAGCTGCCATATTCTGATAAAAAAAGAACGGGTGAGCAGTACACAGTTGGTACGCTCACCCGCTTTTTGTTCTTATCAAAAATGCTTACCGCTCAGGGGCCATCTCCCACTGTTCGGGGGAGCGCCAGAGGGCAGAAAGCAGCAATTCACGCATAAACAAAAACTCCTTCGGAAGCCGGTCATACATGGATGAGAACAGTTCCTCATGCGCCATGATCTCTTTCTTCCAGGCTTCACGATCCACTGCCATCAGTTTTTTGAATTCTTCCTTTGGATAATCTTCAAGACCTTCCCAGGTAATATCCCGGTGGCGTGGCATCCAGCCCACAGGGCTTTCCACTGCTCCGGCTTTGCCTCTTACCCTTTCTACGATCCACTTCAACACCCGCATATTTTCACCAAAGCCGGGCCACTGGAAGTTCCCGTCTTCGTCTTTGCGGAACCAGTTGACACCAAAAACCCTCGGTGAATTAGGCAGGTCACGGCCGAATTGCAACCAGTGGTTGAAGTAATCGGAAACATGATAACCAAGGAAAGGTAGCATCGCAAACGGATCCCGGCGCACTGCACCAAGCTGCCCAAAGGCCGCAGCTGTCATTTCCGACCCCATCGTTGCAGCAAGATAAACGCCATAATTCCAGTTGAACGCCTGGTATACCAAGGGCACTACCGTACTCCGGCGACCACCGAAAATGAATGCTTTTACAGGTACTCCTTCAGGTTTTTCCCAGTCCGGGTCGATGGCTGGGTTTTGACTTGCAGGAGCGGTGAAACGAGCATTGGGGTGAGCAGCCGGTTTCCCGGATGATTTATCGTAAGATTTACCTTGCCAGTCGGTCAATCCGTCCGGCACTTCTTTCGTCATGCCTTCCCACCATACATCTCCGTCTTCCGTGATGGCCACGTTGGTAAAAATGGTGTTTTTTTCAATGGAAATCATGGCGTTCGGGTTCGTTTTATAATTCGTACCCGGTGCCACACCGAAGTAACCAGCCTCAGGGTTGATAGCGTAAAGCTTGCCTTCCGCCCCTTTATGAACCCAGGCAATGTCATCGCCTACAGTCGTCACCTTCCATCCGTCGAACTGTTTTGGAGGGATCATCATTGCGAAGTTCGTCTTACCGCAGGCACTTGGAAAAGCGCCGGCAACGTAAGTTTTTTGTCCGGTAGGATCTTCCACGCCAAGCAAGAGCATGTGCTCAGCGAGCCAGCCTTCCTCACGTGCCATGGTAGAAGCGATACGGAGAGCAAAACATTTTTTTCCGAGCAACGCGTTTCCGCCGTAACCACTGCCATAGGAGACGATCAACCGTTCTTCCGGAAAGTGTACGATGTATTTATCGTCGATGCTGGTGGCGCAAGGCCACTTCACATCTTTCTGGCCGGGAAGCAGTGGAGCTCCAACCGAGTGAATACATTTCACGTAGTCGCCATGATCACCCAGCATTTCAAGAACAGGAGACCCCATTCTGGTCATGATTTTCATATTCACAACGACATACTCGGAGTCCGTTAATTGCACGCCAATTTTTGAAAGCGGAGAGCCAAGCGGCCCCATGCAGAATGGAATTACGTACATCGTGCGACCCTTCATACAGCCTTTGATCAGGCCTTCGAGGGTTTCCTTCATCACTTTCGGGTCTACCCAGTTGTTTGTTGGCCCGGCATCTTCTTTTAACCGGGAGCAGATAAAAGTGCGGTTTTCAACTCTCGCAACGTCACTGGGATCACTGAAGCAGGCGTAACTGTTAGGGCGTTTATCCGGGTTCAGCCGGATGAAGGTACCTTTTTCAACAAGCTTGTTCGCCAGCAAATCGTATTCCCGGTCGGAGCCGTCGCACCAGTGAATACCGTCCGCTTCAAAGTAACGGGCCATACGATTGACCCACGTTTTTAATTCTTCATGAGGTGTTTCAAGAAGAGGATGTTCAAGTAAATCAGAAGATGGTTGAAACATGATAATGAATTTGGTTATTATTTGTGCGTAAATACAGCCCCCGAAAAGGAGGCGTTAGGACTTTAATGGCTAAGGACGAAAATATTGGCAGTATTTCTTACAGAAGCTTGATTATCAATTGCAAACAGAGGCTTCTAATTTAATTTGGCTGAATAATTCTCCGCAAATTTAGAACGAAACTGAAACAAAACCGCCAGATTTAATTAAAACTTCCCGATTGATAAATATCATTGTCTCTTTTCATCTGACAAATCGTTGTTAATTTGCCGGATTTTGAATTAACCTTTCTTGAAATTAAAATGTGTTTTCAAAACCTGCGTTCATTCCAACAAATTCTACCGGATATGCAAAAACTGTTTTTCTGCTTCATCGCAATTATTTCATTTACGGCTTGCAGTAAGCTCGAATATATTGAAAATAAAGATGAACAAGGCAAACTACTCGAAAAATACAGCCGTCGAAAGGATACATACGCCAAAGAAGGCACCTACCAGGCTTTTTACCCCAATGGAAAAGTGTTTGAGGAAAGCAATTACCTGAATGATACCCTTCACGGCGAACGCAAACTTTTCTACGAAAGCGGCGCTCTGCAAAGTGTGGAACACCTAGATCATGGCCGCTACAACGGCGCCTACCTTAAATATTATGAAAATGGCCAGCTTTCCAACGAAGGCCAATACGTGGGTAATGAAATGAGCGGTGTCTGGAAACGGTATTTCGAAACCGGAGAACTCATGGAAGAGGTGACTTTTTCAAAAAATGAGGAAAACGGACCTTTTAAAATTTTTCACAAAAACGGCAAAATCAGCATCGAAGGCGTTTACGAACAGGGCGAAAACGAGCAAGGCGAACTGAAAAAATTCAACGAAGAAGGCGAGCTCATTTCAAAAATGATCTGTTTTTACGGCGCCTGTGCCACCACCTGGAGCAAGGAAGGCGGCAATGTCGCCGTAGATACCGTCCGGCTCAAAGAATTAGGCGAACTTCGCCGCCAAAGCGAGGATTTTTAAAACTGTGAACCCAATGACATCCGAAACTATTTTTATGAAACTATTTTTCACAAAAACACTCCTGCTCTCCCTACTGCTGGCTTCCGGCCACTCGCTCATCGGCCAGGTCGTGGGCGGCAACAATGTGTACGAATTCCTGAACCTCTCCCCTTCCGCACGCATCACCGGCCTCGGCGGTAATCTCATCACCGTACGGGACGACGATGTTAACCTGGCATTTCACAACCCCGCCTCGCTCAATCCGGAAATGCATCAGCAGATTGGTTTCAGCCACAATTTTCACCTGGCAGATATCGGTGGCGGCTACGCTGCTTACGGCCATTTTGTTGAAAAATGGAACACGACCCTGCACGGCGGGATCCAGTATCTTTCCTACGGAAAATTTGACGGAACGGACGTTACCGGCCAACTGAACGGCGAGTTCAACGCTGCGGAATACGCCATCACAGTGGGCGCCGGGCGGGAACTGTACGAGCGGGTTTCCGTAGGAGCTAACCTTAAATTTATCACTTCTCAGTTTGAAAGCTACAATTCGGCAGGCATTGCCGGCGATCTGGCGGCCATGTTTCATGACACATCCAGGCAGCTCAATATTTCATTAGTTTTCAAAAACATCGGCGGCCAACTGACCACCTACACTGACGGGAACCGGGAACCCATCCCTTTCGAAATGCAGGCAGGCATCTCGAAACGGCTGCGCTACCTGCCCTTCCGTTTTTCCATCATTTACCGCTACCTCGACCGGTGGAATATAACCTACGACGATCCCAACTCAGAGGAAGACATTTTCTTTTTCGGTGATGAAACCTCGTCAAACGACAACAGCTTTCTTGATAATTTTGCCCGCCACTTCGTTTTTAACGGCGAGTTTTTGTTTGGAAGAAAAGATAACTTCCGCCTGCGCCTTGGATACAATCACCTGCAACGCAAGGAGCTCAGCGTGAGAAACCTGCGCAGCATGGCTGGTTTCAGTATGGGCGTGGGTTTCAAAATCAACCGCTTCAGAGTGGAGTACGGCCGTTCGGTCATGCACCTCGGAGCCGGCGTCAACCACTTTAGTATTTCAACTAACATCAAAGAATTCAGGTAAGCAAAAATCACTTCATGCGCACTTTTACCAATGAGGACATCCGGAACTACTACGACCACACCGAACCACACTACCGCCAATGGTGGAACATGGAGGACAGCATGGGCCTCCATTACGGTGTTTGGAATAAAAACACAGGGTCGCTCGCCGAAGCCATCGTCAATACCAATGCTCAGCTGGCCGAAATGGGGGCAATCAAACCTTCCGATATCGTGCTCGACGCCGGATGCGGCGTAGGGGGCTCTTCGATTTTTTTAGCTAAAAAATATGGCTGTAAGGTCACCGGCATTACGCTCAGCGAACGGCAGGTGAAAACGGCCACCGGTTTTGCTGACAAAAGAGGCGTGGAACAACTCGCCAACTTCGAGCAAATGGACTACACGCAAACCCGTTTCCCCGATAACCACTTCGACGTGGTTTGGGCCATCGAAAGCATGCAAACGGCAACTGACAAAAGCCTTTTTTTCAAGGAAGTACAGCGAATTCTTAAGCCTGGCGGCCGTCTGCTTTTCGCAGATGTTTTCAAAAAAGGCGACTGGAAAATTGAAGAAACCCCGGTCATGCAAACCATGCTTAACGGCTGGGCGATGTCCGATATTCTTTCAGTGCCGCAGCTCACCGGTTTGATCAAAAAACATAACTTCGCACTCGTGCAAGACCGGAACGTAACAACTGAAGTGACCCGGTCCATCCGCCGTTATTACTGGTTTGCCATCGCCGGCATGATCGGCACGAAATGGTACAACCTGTTTCACAATGCCACCTATTTTTCAAAAATTCATTATAAAACCGGGTTCGCCCAGTACCGTGCCTGGAAACAGGACCTCTGGGAATACCACCTAATCAGCATAACTAAATTATGAAATACGAAAACCTGCTCATCGACGAAGAGGACGGCATCCTTACCCTCACCATCAACCGGGAATCAGCGCTCAATGCGCTAAACACACAGACAATGCTTGAATTGCAGCATTTTTTTGGAGAAAATGGTCCAAGTACCAAGCATCTGAAAGGTGTTATCGTCACCGGCGCAGGCAAAAAAGCCTTCGTTGCCGGCGCCGATATCAAAGAATTCCTTGCCCTCGACGCTGAAAGCGGCGCTGAAATGTCGCAACGAGGCCAGGATGTTTTTTTTCTGATTGAAAACTTTCCCAAGCCCGTAATTGCTGCAGTCAACGGATTTGCTCTCGGCGGCGGCTGTGAACTGGCCATGGCCTGCCACATGCGGGTGGCCAGCGAAGATGCTAAATTCGGCCAACCGGAGGTCAACCTCGGCATCATCCCCGGCTACGGCGGAACGCAGCGACTCATCCAGTACATCGGTAAAACCAAAGCTATCGAACTGCTGATGACCGGCGACATGATCGGCGCCGACGAAGCCTGGCGCCTCGGCTTGGTCAACCACGTCGTGCCCCACGACCTGGCCGTTGAAAAAGCGAAGGAAATTTTGAATAAAATAGCCAAGAAAGGCCCCATCGCCATTCAGAAAGTCATCGAGGCGGTGAACGCCTATTTCCAGTATGACCAGGATGGCTTCGATGCCGAAGTTGAGGCTTTTGGCGATACAACCGACACGGAGGATTTCAAGGAAGGCGCCGCTGCATTCATAGAGAAGCGCAAGGCAGAATTTAAAGGTCGGTAATTTGAACGATGAATGAAAAACGATGAATGCAGGCAAATTCATCGTTTTTCACTCATCGTTGACTAACGGTCAATCCACTCCAGCTTTTCCTCCGTTTTTACCGGCCCACAGCCAGTTTTTTGGGCGAGGTAAAATAAAATTGCCACGACAGCCAGCACGGCCAGCCATTGCATGAGACTTATTTTATTTTTGGGCGGGGGCTGTTGCTTTTGTTGCTCCATTCGTTATTATTTTCATATGAAACGGAAGATTGTTTTGCTTTCTCCCTAAACCTCAGTTGCCAACTCCCCGGTAAAAGTACACTAATTTTCACTCGATGTAAGGACAGTGATTTCAGGATTTTTCATTGAGAATTCCAGCCATTTAAGGGAGGAAAAGCTGATTTTGATTGATGTTTCAGCCAATAGCTTTGCTTAGTTCTGCTGATTTGCTTGTTTTGCATTAGTTTTTCAACTTTAATTTCAATAGAAAATGCCCTTCGATTTTAAGAGCATAAAATCATTGTTTATTGTCGAGGAAGAAAAGCCCGGCAACCCCCAACCCAAACAAGAGGAAACTACTCCCTCCAAAACCGCCAACGATACCAGCACCGGTGATCAGGAAACCGCCAGGCCGGGGGAAGTTTCCGACAAATTTTTACAGGTACTTTTTGGCGCAATGGAAAAAGCCAACCTGCCGGGCATGGATTACCTGGAGTACAAACAATCCCTCCGTTCGCTCGAAAAAATGCCGATGGAGGACAGTGTGCGCTATCAGTCAGCTTTCGCCATGGCGCAGACGATGGGAGCTACGCCCAAAAAACTGATCGAGTCAGCAAATCACTACCTCGATGTTTTAAAAGGTGAACAATCAAAATTTGAACAGGCACTGGCCAAACAAAACAAGGAGAAAGTCGGTGGCCCGCAGGAAAAATTCAGCAGCCTCGAAGCCGTTATTCAACAAAAAGAAGAACAAATCAGGCAACTGACCCAGGAGATCAAACAGCATCAGCAGGAGATGGATCAGATCCGCCTGGATTTAAAGGAAGCTACCAGCAAAATCAGGATGACGCATGATGACTTCATCGCTTCTTACAATACGTTGGTAGCAAAGATTTTAGGCGATGTTGAGAACATGAAAAAGTACTTGAAATAAAATTTGATTTTACACGCAGAAAGTATTTGCACGATAGCTGACGAATGTCAGTTTTTTAAAGGAATTTCCGCTCTTCTTTGTTAGCATTGCACGTTTAAAAACAGCTCGATTTCTCTTTACAATTTTTAAGGTAGAAAAAGCAAATCCGCCAGAGGATTTTGCAAAAAAACAATAACCTACAATGACAATTTTTTTCTGAGTCGTCAGAAGAAAATCAGGGACTGGTGCCCGTCATTGTATGCTCTGAAAAGCCAGAAGGAATGCTTGCACCTGTATAAACCCTTAGAGCGAATTATGAGCACATTACTTTCATTTCATTTTATTGCTGAAACCGGCTCCGGTTTCTCGCTTCCCGTCACTTCGAAATCCCCATCACTCATTTTAACAATCGCCGGCAATTTGCCCCTGAGAGCTAAACAGCCTGCAAAGCAATAACCAAAGGCAAATTAATTGCTACCTGGAAATGGGCCTATGCTTTTTTACAGGGCGCATAACACAAAGTGAAGTATGAAAAAAAACTACTTTCTTCTTTTCCTATTCGTAGTGATGGTCAGCCAGTTAGCACTGGCTCAATGCCCGCCGCCCGGCTTCCCGCAACCGGGCAATACCTGTCCTCAGGCGCCAATTCTCTGTGAAAACCTGAACGGCTATTGTGCCACCGTGAACAACAACAACGTTCAGCAGCCATTCCCGGGCTGCAACCAGAACGTGTTGAACAACGATGAATGGTTTGCCTTCTATGCAGGCACGACGCAGATATCCATTCAGATCACGCCATCCAACTGCACCCAAAGCAACAACATGGGCTTGCAGGGAGGCATTTACGCCGGGTGTGGTCCACCCTGGGTTGCCATGGATTTACAGTGTCCCTGTACGCAGAATCCGTTTATTCTGGAATCCAGCAACTTCGTCGTTGGGCAGATCTACTGGATCGTGCTGGATGGTTGTGCCGGAAACGTGTGCGATTACAGCATTACCGTTTTATCCGGCTCAACGGTAGGCCAGGCGCCGGCTAACCCCGGCCCTATCTCCGGCCCGCTCAATGTTTGCCAAAACTCCTCGACGACTTACAACATCGCACCGCCATCCGGTGCGACCATTTACAACTGGACGCTCACGCCACCTTTGGGTACCATCTCCAACCCAAACAGTAATGCTACAGTGAACTGGGGCAATACCGCCGGCACGACACAACTTTGCGTCAACGTGGCCAATGCCTGCTACTCCAACCCCGTGCAATCCTGTACCACCATTGTAGTCCAACCAGTACCTACGGCAACGCTCTCCGGCTCGGGGCAGTTTTGCCAGGGACAGAGCGGCTCGGTTCCGCTCACCGTTACTTTTACAGGCAACCCGCCGTGGACTTTTGTTCACACCATTAACGGCGCTCCACAACCACCCATAACCACCAGCAGCAACCCCTACACGTTAAATATCACCCAACCCGGCACGGTTGCGCTGCAAAGCGTGAGTTCACAAACGGGTAACTGCCCCGGCACGGTGTCAGGTTCGGTCGTCATTACCCAAACCCAGCTCAACCCAACGGCACAGATTACTTCTGCCACCTGCGCACAAAGCAATGGCAGTATTGACCTCACACCCGCCGGAGGCACGGCGCCCTACACTTACAACTGGTCAAACGGCGCAATGACCCAGGATATCAGCAACATCCCGCCGGGTACCTACACCGTGACTTTGACGGATGCCAACGGATGTAGTAAAACCATAGATTACACCGTGGGAAATCAGCCCAACAACCCGACCATTACCTCTACTACAACGCCTTCCAACTGCGATCTGGCTAACGGCAGTATCAACATCTCCGTATCCGGTGGCGCTACTCCTTACACTTTTAACTGGTCTAACGGAGCGACGACGGAAGACATCGGCATGGTCATGCCCGGCAGCTACACGGTGACCGTGACAGGTGCCGATGGCTGTACCTCCACTTCGACGATCAATTTAACCAATACCAATCCGCCAATCACCATCAACGGGACAATCACGGCGAACACTACCTGCAACGGCGGTAACGGAGGAGTAAATACCACACTTTCTCCGGCTACCCCTCCTGGCGGAGGAAGCTATACTTACAACTGGTCAACCGGAGCAACCACACCCGGCATTACCAACCTCACACCCGGCACCTACACCGTGACCGTGTCGGGGGGCGGATCGTGTACGCAGACAGCCAGTTTTACCATACCCGATCAGCCCAACAACCCCAGCGCATCCATTACACCAACCGGCTCGGTTTGCGACCTTGCCAACGGTTCGGCTAACCTGTCGGTGAACGGCGGCGTTTCACCTTACACTTATTTATGGTCAAATGGCGCAACGACGGAAGACATTCCGAACTTGTCAGCAGGCAGCTACACGGTAACTGTCACCGGCGCCAACGGCTGTACCACCACGGCCTCCACCAGCGTAACCAATAACAATCCGCCCATCACGATCAATGGCAACGTGGTTTCAAATACCACTTGCAACGGCGGCAATGGCAGCATCACCGTCACCGTTTCACCGACTCCGCCACCAGCCGGATCGGGCTACACTTACAATTGGTCAACCGGAGCCACCACACCCGGCATCACCGATCTTACACCCGGCAGCTACACCGTGACGGTGACCGCAGCAGGTAGTTGTACGGCTTCGGCTACCTTCACAGTCAACAACCAGCCGAATAACCCAAGCCTGAACCCCAACGTTACGCCTGCCAATTGTGGATTGAGCAACGGAAGCGTGACGCTCGGCGTGTCCGGCGGCGTTTCACCCTACACCTTCAACTGGTCCAACGGTGCAACCACGCAGAACATCACCAACACCCCGGGTAACAGTTACTCCGTGACGGTAACCGGCGCCAACGGCTGTACCGCCGCCACCACAATCACTGTGCCCGACAACCCGATTCTTTTCACCGTCAACAATACCATCAACCCAAACACTTCCTGCAACCCGGCCACCTACAATGGCAGTATTTCCATCACCGTGACACCGGCAGGAACCTACACTTACAACTGGTCCAACGGAAACACAGGCACCAACCTGACCAACCTCGCCCCCGGCTCCTACTCCGTAACCGTGAGCGCAGGCGGTAACTGTACCCAAACGCTGACCTATACCGTACCCAACCAGCCCAATGTCCCGGTGCCAACACCGAACATCGTTCCTGCAACGTGCGGTCAAAGCAACGGCAGCGCCAACGTCACCGTAACGGGCGGAGTTTCTCCGTACACTTTCAACTGGTCAACCGGCGGAACTACACCCAACATCGCCAACCAGCCGGCAGGCAATTACACCGTAACTGTAACGGGCGCCAACAGTTGTACCACTGTACTTTCCGTCAACATTACCAACAACAACCCACCCATCACCATCAACGGGAACGTGAACGGAAATACCTCCTGCATCAGTGGGAATGGTTTCATCGAAATCAGCATGCAGCCTGCAGGTAACTACTCCATCCTGTGGTCAACGGGCAGCACACAGCCGAGCATCAATAACCTGACACCCGGCACCTACTCCGTGACCGTCACCTCCGGTGTAAGTTGCACCCAATCAGCATCTTTCACGGTGCCTGACAACACACAGATCCCATTCCTTTCCCCTACGGTAACGCCTTCCATTTGCTCAAACCCGAACGGGGCGATCAACCTGTCCGTGAGCGGCGGGCAAGCGCCCATCACTTACTTGTGGTCAAATGGTTCGACTTCGCCCAACCTCAGCAACCTCACGCCCGGCGGCTACTCCGTGACGGTCACCACCGCTGCGGGCTGTACGGCTGCGACGAGCATCACCGTGCCGAGCAACGACACCCAGATTACCCTTTCGGGCAATGCCTTCCCGAATACTTCCTGTACTTTTCCCAACGGAATTGTCAACCTGAGTGTACAGCCTAACGTGCCGCCGCAAGGCGCCAGTTACACCTACAACTGGTCGAACGGCGCAACGACGCAAAACCTGCAAAACGTGCCCGCCGGCACCTACTCCGTAACTGTAAGCATCGGTCCGGCATGTACCCAATCCATGACGTTCACAGTGCCCAACGCAGCTTCACCGCCGGAACTGGTCACCGCTGTCACCGCAGCAACCTGCGGACAAAACAATGGAAGCATCGACCTGACGGTCAATTACGGCACCTCGCCTTTCCTGTATTTTTGGTCAAACTTCAGCTCTACCCAGGATTTGACGAACATCGGGCCGGGCATTTACTCCGTCACCGTCACGGATGGCAACGATTGTTCCGCAACGACCAGCGTCACCGTCGTTAACAACAACCTGGCACTGAATATTTCCGGTACGCCTACGGCAAACACTTCCTGCGTTTCCGCCAACGGCGGCATCAACATCACCGTCACACCGGCCGGAACTTACAACTACCTGTGGTCAAACAGCGCAACAACGGAAGACCTGAACAACCTGGCAGCAGGCACTTACACCGTGACCGTGACAGCCGGCGGAAACTGTTCAGCAACAGCCAGTTTTACCGTTGCCAACCAGACAAGTACGCCGCAAATCACGCAAAACGTTACCGCAGCCATTTGTGGCGAAAGCAACGGCGCCATCGACATCAGCGTAACGGGTGCCACCCCACCCTACTCCTACCTCTGGTCGAACAGCGCAACAACGCAGGATATCACAAACCTTGCACCCGGCGATTACACCGTGACCGTGAGCGGCGTGAACGGTTGTTCCTCATCAGCGACGATCAACGTACCGAACAACAGTTCGACTTTCAGCCTTTCCGGAACAGCGCAGCCAGTTACTTCCTGCATCTCGAACAACGGGGGAATTGACCTGACCATCACGCCGTCAGGCACTTACGGAATTTCATGGTCAAACAGCGCAACAACGGAGGATCTGGCGAATCTTGCCCCCGGCACTTACACCGTGACCGTTACCGAATCAGGCAGCTGTACGGCGTCAGCAAGTTTTACAGTAACCAATCAAACTTCAGCTCCCACTACTTCCCAAACCATCACGGCAGAAGTTTGTGGTCAAAGCAACGGCGCCGTGGACCTGACCGTGAGCGGCGGAACGGCGCCCTACACGTTCATCTGGTCCAACAGCGCAACGACGGAAGACCTGACGAACGTTGCCGCAGGCAACTACGCCGTCACCGTCACCGGTGCTAACGGCTGCTCAACCACGGCTTCAGCGACCGTGCCGGACAACAGCGTTTCGCTTTCCGTCAACGGAACCACTGCCGCCAACACCTCCTGCGCTGTGACCAACGGCGGCATCAACGTCAGCGTGACGCCGGCAGGCTCGTACACTTATTTGTGGTCAAACAACGCAACGACGGAAGATCTGACCGGCCTCGCCGGGGGCAGCTACACCGTTACCGTTTCGGCGGGTGGAAACTGTACAGCAGAAGCGACTTTCACCGTAGCCAGCACGACGCTCGACCCGGTTATTTCACAAAATATCACCGCTGCCATCTGTGGTGAAAGCAACGGCGGCATCAACCTGACGATATCGGGCGGACAGGCGCCGTTCAGTTTCCTTTGGTCAAACAACGCAACAACCGAAGACCTGGCGAACCTCGCTCCCGGCAGCTACACCGTGCAGGTGACCGGCGGAAATGGCTGCGTGGCCAACGGAAGTTTCACCGTGCCCAACAACAACGTGAACTTTGCCGTGAACGCAAGCCCGGTAGCAAATACTTCCTGCGACAACCCGAACGGCAGCATCGATGTAACCGTGACACCGGCCGGCACCTACTCGTACCTCTGGTCAAACAACGCAACAACCGAGGACCTGACGAACCTCGCTCCCGGCACTTACTCTGTGACCGTATCGCAAGGATTAACCTGCTCAACGGTGGGCAATTTCACCATCGGGAACAACACGAATGCACCGAATTTCACGCAAAACATCACTCCTGCCATCTGCGGTGCAAGCAACGGAGCAATTGACCTGACAACCGCAGGCGGGACGCCGCCTTACCAGTTTTCATGGTCAAACAACGCAACAACGGAGGACCTCAGCGGTCTTTTGGCTGGCAACTTTTCGGTAACAGTCACCGGTGCGGATGGCTGCGCCAATACCGGGAATTTCAACGTTCCCGACGATATCATTTCACTCAACATCACCGGTACACCGCAGGAAAATACGGCCTGTACCAACGGCAACGGTTCCGTGGACATCACCGTGACGCCTGCGGGTAGCTACGCTTACCTCTGGTCGAACAACGCAACGACAGAGGACATTTCCAGCCTGCCCGACGGCAGTTACCAGGTAACGGTAAGCGCCGGCGGAACCTGTACTTCGGTGGCCAGTTTCATCGTGCCGGGCAACCAGAACGTGCCGACCATCAGCGCCGATGTTACGGCTTCCATTTGCGGAGCACCCGATGGAGGCATCGACCTGACGGTAACGGGCGGCGAAGGCCCCTTCCAGTTTTCCTGGTCGAACAGCGCAACAACGGAAGACCTGACCGGCATTACCGCAGGTGATTACGATGTGCTCGTAACGGCAGCGAACGGTTGCCTTGCCACCGGCACTTTCAGTGTGCCGAACAACAGCAACACCTTTTCCTTCTCCGGCAACACGCAGGCAAACACGCTTTGCGGTAGCGGAAATGGTTCCATCGACCTGACGGTAACACCGCCCGGCACTTACAATTTTATCTGGACAAATAACGCCACCACGGAAGACCTTAGCGGTCTGACCGCAGGCACCTACACGGTGACTATCAGCGACGGCGGAAGCTGTACGGCATCGGCCAGTTTTACCGTAGGCAACAATGCGCCAACGGTGAGCGTGACAGGCACAGTGACCGATGTGCTTTGTTTTGGTGAAAATACGGGAGCGATCGTCCTTTCCGCCAGTGGCGGCGTGATGCCTTACAATTTTACCTGGACACCTTCCGTGACGGACCCTTCAGCTCTGGCAGCGGGCAACTACAGCGTAGTAGCGACTGATGCTTCAGGCTGCACAGGTACGGCAAATTTCACGATACAGCAACCTGCCAGCGCCGTGCAACTGTCCTGCACCCAAACCGGCAACGTCAGCTTACCCGGCGCAACGGATGGCTCCGGCGCTGTGACCATCAGTGGCGGCGTAGCGCCTTACACGGTGGTCTGGTCGCCCGGCGGTTCGCAGAGCAACGTGGCAGCCGGTGTTTTCAACCTGAACAATCTGGGTGAGGGCAGTTACGATGTGGAAGTGACGGATGCGAACGGCTGCAAGGCAATTTGCAGTTTTACCGTCTCAACGGATGACTGCGTGACGGCCATCGGTTCCATGCAGACGGCTTCGCTTTCGCTTTGCGGCGATGGTTGCCAAACGGCAGTTTACAACGACCTCGGACAATACCTCGATCCGGACGATGTGCTGCAATTCATTTTACACACCGGCAACAGCAATGTGATCGTGAATGAAATTGCCCGCAGCAGTCAGCCGACTTTCTGCTTTGATCCGTCGCTGATGAGCTACGGTACGACTTACTACATTTCTGCCGCCGCCGGTAACGACGATGGCACGGGAGCCGTCATTCTTTCGGATGATTGCACGCAGGTATCGGTGGGTACGCCTGTTGTTTTCAATGAAATACCGGTGGCGAGCGTGAACCAGCCTGCGCCGCTGAGTTGCGTTGTTTCACAAACAACACTTTCTGGAACTTCGTCCATACCTGGCTCCACATTTAGCTGGGTAGCAACAGGCGGCGGTTCGATCTCCGGCAACCCGAACCAGGCGAACGTACAAGCCACTGCCGCTGGCACTTACACGCTGACAGTTACCGCCAACGGTTGCAGCAGCACGGCGCAGGTGCAGGTGACAGATATTTCCACGAATGTGGTGGCCGGCATCATTTCCTCGCCCGGCGAGTTGCTGGATTGTACGATCGATGAAATTACCCTGACAGGAACGGCGACCGGAACCGGCAACCCAACTTTTGCATGGTTCCTGAACAGCAACCTGGTCGGCACGGGCAGTCAGTACATTGCGGATGCAGGAGGCGTTTATCAGGTAGTGGTTACAGATCCGGCTTCGGGCTGTACAGCAACGGAGAGCATTACGATCGACGACAATACGGACTTTCCTCCGCTGTTTGTGAATCCTTCGGCGCCGCTCAATTGCAAGGATACTTCCGTGATAGTTTCCGGTGGCTCACCCGTACCGGGCGTTCAGTTTTACTGGGCAACCATCAATGGCACGGATACGACAGTCATTGGGCAAGGACCCAACGTACCGGTGAATGCACCGGGCACTTACTTCCTTGTTGGTACAGCGACGAACGGTTGTATCAATGCATCGCCCGTCACGGTCACTGGCGATTACACGCCGCCCAGCGCTAACGCCGGGGCTGATCAGACGCTGGATTGTGTTCAAACACCCGTTACGCTGAACGGCAGCGGTTCGGCCGGCGTCACTTTTACCTGGACAGTGGATGATCCGGGCATCGTGATTTCAAATCCAACCTCGCCTTTCATCACCGTGGATGAAGAAGGAGTTTACACCCTGACGGTGACCAGCCTCGGCAACTTCTGCACGGACTCGGACGATGTGGAGGTTTTTCAATATGAAAACGTGCCGCAGGGCGTCATCACTGCGAAGGCGCCACCATGTTTCGGACAAAAGAACGGCTCCATCATCGTGGAAACAGATCCGGCGAACGGGCCTTACCAGTACCAGTTGAACGGCCAGAGCTACGGCGGCACCAATGTGTTCACGCCGCTTGCACCTGGCAACTACGAAATTCAGGTGGTAGATGGCCAGGGCTGCGTTTGGACGACCAGCGTTTTCCTGCAGGAACCGGATGAACTCTTCGTGGAACTGGGCGCCAACCTCGTCGTTGAACTTGGAGAATCTGCCACGCTGCAAGCGCAGGTAAGCGTGCCGCTCAGCCAGTTGGATACCATCCTCTGGACGCCGCCGTCGCTTTTCCCCTGCGATGAGATGCCGTGCGACGTACAGGAGTTTTTCCCGACACAGCAAACGAGTGTGGGTGTGACGGTGGTTGACACCAATGGTTGCAAAGCCAGTGATGTGATGGCCCTGTTTGTGAGCAAGGAACGTCAGATTTACATCCCGAATGCATTTTCACCCAACGGCGACGGCACGAACGATGTGTTCATGATTTTCGCCGGCAGTGATGTAGTGCAAATCAAATCTTTCCTCGTCTTCAGCCGCTGGGGTGAAACGGTATTTCAATATTATAATTTTGAACCCAACAACCCCGCCTACGGCTGGGATGGCAAGCATCGGGGAGAATACATGAACCCTGCAGTGTTCGCCTGGTTTGCTACGGTCGAATTCATTGACGGACGGGAAATTATTTTTGAAGGGGATGTTTCATTGATGAGATAGAGAATGCGAGGGTGAGAGAATGCGAGGGTGAGAGAATGAGAGGGTGAGAGGAAAAACCGGGAAGTGCTTTGGGTGCTTCCCGGTTTTTGATTAATGATGGATAATGACTTTCTCCGTCCAATGCTGCCCCCGGATTCGAGAGTGAGTAGGTAAAGACCGGGAGGCCAGGCGGATACGTCGATTTCAAGGCCGGTTTGCGCATTTCCCAGGGTAAAATTCTCCAGGTAGCAGCTTTGCCCCAGCAGGTTACGGACGGTAAGTTGTGCCGGGGTTGCGACACCCATTTTTGTTGAAATGCTGATATTCATCACCGAGGCGGCAGGGTTGGGATACACTTTTACAGGCTATTTTTAGAGATAACTGAAAAAACCAAATCGCTGCCCCTTTTTGCACAAATCCCTGCTTTTATCTTCCTTTGTAAAAATTTCGTCCAGGCAGTTTTTACGTTGTTAAAAAATGCGTTAACGTTGCGAAAGCCTTCAAACCTCAGGATAATTCAATATGAAAAACAAAAAACTGGCAGGTATTTTCTTTATCTTAGGCATTTTGGCAGGAGGAACCTATGTATTGAATGCTCTACTGCCCATGCTGATCTCATTATCGGCTGATTCGGTTTACATTGTCTTTTTGTTAATCACTTTAGCCGGCCTCACATACCTGATTTTCAAGGCATTGAGGTATTTTTTTAAATAAAAAACAGCGCAGGCTACAACCTGCTTTTTGATGATAAAACATGGATACTGATTTCAAACCTAAATCATTTTGGCAGCGCCCCGAGGGCATCACTGGGGTAATCTTTTTGACAGCGCTTCTGCTTGGAGGCGGCTTTTTACTGTTCACGGCCCTGCCCGCCCTGATTGCGCTGGCGCAAAATGCAATCTATCTCACCATCATGCTGATGGTGCTGGCAGGTCTTATCTACGTGATCCTCGACCCTAAAATGCGGGCGCTCATCGGCTACGGTTACAAAAGCGTGATGCGGTGGATCACCGGACTTTTTGTTCAGATTGATCCCATCGGTATCCTGAAAAGCTACGTCGAAGACCTCCAGGACAACCTCCGCAACATGAACAAGCAGATGAACAAACTGCGGGGACAGATGCACCAGCTCCGGGAGATCATTGTCAATAATAAAAAAGAAATCGACAGCAACCTTCAGCTTGCCAGCAAAGCAAGAGACATGGACAACCAGGCGATGATGGTGCTGAAATCCCGGAAAGCAGGCCGACTGAAAGAATCCAACATCCGCCTCGATGAACTCTACCGGAAAATGGAAGTACTCTACCGGGTCCTCAAGCGCATGTACGAAAACTCGGAAATCCTGATGGAAGACATCAAAGATCAGGTAGAATTAAAAGAACAGGAACGCAAAGCCATCCATGCCTCCACTTCCGCCATGCGCTCGGCCATGAGTATCATTCAGGGTGACAAGGACAAACGGGCCATGTTCGATCAGGCGCTCGAAGCAGTAGCCGACGATGTGAGCCAGAAAGTGGGTGAAATGGAGCGGTTCATGGAAGTGTCTTCCAGTTTCATGGATTCCATCGACCTGCAAAATGGTGTTTTCGAAGAAGAAGGCCTCGAAATGCTGGAAAAATGGGAAAAGGAGTCCTTCTCCAAACTTCTCGGCACCGAAAAGCAAACCCTGCTCCAGCAAGCCAACGACGACAGCGAAACCCTCGACCTCAACGAGCCGGTAAAAGTGCCGGAACGCATGGGACACAAGAATCAATACGACAGCTTTTTTGAGTAACTATGAACGATAAGCGATGAATGATGGACACGGGATGTTCATCATTTATCATTCATCATTTATCATTAATAACATGGCAACCAGACTAACTCCTTTTTCCAAATTGCTGATTACGCTGCTCATCGTCGCCGGTGTGGTGTTGGGTGGCAGGTATTTATTGCAAAATACCGATGCCGGCCGTAACCTCCTCAATCAGGCAGGTGACAGCAGCTCAACAGAGTCTTCCAACAGCGGCAGCTCCGGCGCTCCTTCCGATGCCATCAAAATCGGGGTTGTAACCTGGGGTGGCTACGCAGGCGGACAATATTTTAACGAAGGTTTTAAAGCCAATAAAAACTCCCGCTTTTACAAAGATTACGGGTTCCAGGTGGACTTCAAGGTCCTCGACGACTTCACGGCCAGCCGGGAAGCTTTCAAGCGGGGCGATGTGGATTTGCTTTGGGCAACCATCGATGCCTTTCCGACGGAAGCCGGCGCCCTGGCAGATTACGAACCACAGGTCGTTTTCCAGGCTGACTGGTCAAGAGGCGGCGACGCCATTGTGGTGCGCCGGGGAATCAACAACGTGGCGGATTTGAGAGGTAAAAAAATAGCCGTGGCAGAGCTTACGCCATCACATTCCTTCCTGCTCTGGCTACTCGACGCAGGCGGCATGACGGTAAAAGATGTGCAAATCATTGCCCAGGCCAGTGCCATCGACGCAGCAGAAGCTTTCAAAGCGCAGCAGGTTGATGCAGCCGTTGTCTGGAGTCCGGACGATGAGGCATGCCTTTCAGCAGTAGCCGGCTCCCGGATTCTGGAAAGCACGAAGTCAGCATCCAACATTATTGCCGATGTTTTTATCGCTAAAAAATTGTGGGTAGAAAAAAATGAAAAACGCCTGCAACAGCTTTACGAAGGCTGGATGAAAGGCGCCGCTGAAATTAACTCCAACGACAGCAACAAGCGCAAAGCCGCCAAGATTCTTTCCGAAAACTTTGAGGGCATCAACGAAGACTGGGCCTACAAAGCCATCAACAATGTCCGCCTGACGACTCACGGCGACAACATCAACTTCTACGGCATGAATCCCGACTACAAAGGTGTGACCGGTGACCGGCTTTACGGCCGCATGTCGCAGGTATATTCTGACCTGGGTTACGTGGAAGGCCGGGTGCCGACCTGGCGGGAAATTGCTAATTCCACGGCAGTTCGCTCCACCAATCTGAGCGGTCCGGCTCACGATGCAGAGGGTCAAAAGACTTTCACAGAAGTAACAGAACAGGAGGGCGCAGAAAAAGAAGCAATTGCCACCAAGCAGGTAAGTATCAACTTCCGCACCGGAGAATTCAGGCTGGATGAAAACGCCAAGTACATCATCGATAAAGAATTTGTGGAAATTGCCAAGGCTTTCGCTAACGCACGCATTCGTATCGAAGGCAACACCGACGATGTTGGCAGCCGGGCAAGCAACATTGCCCTCTCTCAAAAAAGAGCGGAAGCTGTACGGGATTATCTCGTCAGTGAGCATGGCATGCCACGCAACCGTTTCATCGTCATCGGCAACGGCCCGGATAAACCGGTAGCGTCAAATGCATCGGAATCAGGAAGAGCAAAAAACCGGCGCACCGATTTTGAACTGGTAAGAGAATAGATTGTTCTATCGAAACAAAAGGCTGGTTCACACCCTCGTGGACCAGCCTTTTATATATCAGGCCGGTTGTAAAAATTAGCTGCAACATTGTAATTTCATTAAAATTTAGTTTGCATTTTGCAAAACTTCCAAATGGTGCCTACCTTTATACCATTATTCAGCTGCCGAACAACACACCAGACAGCAACTATCTTTTTCCCTCCTAAAGTCACCCCCGTTGAATAAACAGGCCCACGCATTTCAATAGGATTTAATAAAAACAGAAAACAATAACCAGAGGCAAGAACAAATTATGGACCCACACTACCCGCATAAAGCCACTTTTACGGCTGCACTCCTGACTACGGGGCTGCTTCTGCTCGTAAATGGACTTGCAGCACAAATGACGATCGAATGGGACAAAACCTATGGCGGTCTGGGCTGGGAGGAACTGCAGGCTATGGCATTAGCCAATGATGGCGGCTATCTTTTTGGAGGCATAACTACTACTATCCAGGCATCTTCCGAAGTTTCACAAAACTCAAAAGACACAGTAGATTGGCCACACCCAACCGGTGACTTCTGGTTGGTAAAATCCGACAGCCTTGGCCAGCCGGTATGGGACCGGCGCTATGGCGGCGATCGACAAGACCGTATCTGGTCTATTCATCCAACGAATGATGGCGGCTATCTGATCGGTGGAGAGTCAAGGTCTAACGTCTGGGCCGATCGTACAAAACCAAGCCGGGGTGGCGCTGATTACTGGATTGTAAAAATTGATGGTGAAGGGAATATCGAATGGGACGAAGCTTTTGGAGGTGACGGTGATGATTTCCTGAGGGAAGCACTACCGCTCGATGACGGAGGTTTTTTATTGGCGGGTTTTTCCAACTCAGGCATCAGCGGCGATAAGACATCGGACTCCAGAGGCAGCAGCGATTACTGGATCATCCGCCTGAGCAGCAGCCGGTCTATCGTTTGGCAAAAAACCTTTGGCGGCTCGGGAGAAGATCAGCTGTTTGACGCAGTGAAAGCTCACGAGTCTGGTTTCATCCTGGCGGGTTGGTCTGCCTCGGAAGTCGGTTTTGAAAAAACAGCACCCTACTATGGGATGAACGACTTTTGGTTAATTAAGCTGGATGAAAACGGCAATGAACTTTGGCAGCGAACCCTCGGCGGCGACAAGGAGGATGTATGCCAAAGCATCGTCAAAACGAGTGACGGCCAGTTTTTACTCACCGGACAGTCCTCCTCCACACAAGGTACCGGCAACAAAGCCAGCCCTACTTACGGCCAGTGGGATGCCTGGATTGTAAAAATTAACGACCTTGGCAACAGTTCGGAAATAACCTGGCAACAATCATTCGGCGGCGCTTCCGGCGACATTGCTTACGGAGCGGTACAGGACATTTTGGGCAACTTTCTCATCATCGGTCTTTCGTTTTCAGAGCCGGACACCACCTCGCAAAATCCCAATATTAAAAAATCACCGTTGCTGGGCTCCAGCGACTTCTGGGTGCTTTTTCTGAACACCAGCGGTGAAATAATCTGGGAGGAAACACTTGGAGGCCTAAACGCTGACTCAGGCATCAAGATCAGCAAAGCTCATGATTACGGTTACATTCTGGCGGGACATTCCAGTTCGATGGTTAGCCCACCCTACAAATCCGAACCTTCCCGGGGCCTTAATGACATCTGGGTCGTGCGAACAGGATGTTCGTTTCCGCCTCCTGCCCTCAGCGATTTGCCGAAAGTTTGCAGAGATGAATTTGTGGAAGTAGACGCCACCATCGGAGACTCGTGCCTGTTTTGCCAATACTTCTGGCACGATGGCATTGAGGGACCGATCCGCAATTTTTCACCAGATACCACAACGCAGGTGAAAGTAACTGTCCTTCATCCTGACGGTTGCCTGCTCAGCGATTCAATTACCATCGAAATCGTGCCCGGTCCCGAATCACTCGTTGCCGGAGGGGAACCAATCTCATGCTACGACAAGGCTGATGCGGAATTTTTCATTGAAGCTGTGCAGGGAGGCACCCCACCATACCAGTTTTCACTCAACGGCGGTGATTGGGAGGATTTTGCGCAATACGTCAACCTGCCCCCAGGCGAGTACAAACTGAATATTCTTGATTTCTACGAGTGTCCGTTCGATACCACTTTTTTCATCACTCAACCCGACGAAGTGCTGGTTGACCTTGGCCCTGACATTCAACTCGCTTTGGGAGACAGTGTGCAATTGCAGGCGCTGACCAACCAACTCGACTCCTTCATCATCGAATGGGGCCAGCCCCAGTTCCTCAGTTGCTCCGACTGCCCCGAGCCTTGGGCTTCACCTGCTTACACTACCACGATCAGCGTCCGGCTGGTAAATAAAAATGGTTGCGAGGCTCGTGATTTCCTTCGGGTGATTGTCGAAAAAAATGACGGGGTATTCATTCCCAACGCATTTTCGCCCAACAACGACAACATCAATGATTTTTTCGCAGTGTACACCGACAAGTCTGTCCGGAAAGTAAATACTTTCATGATTTTTGACCGTTGGGGCGAAAAAATGTTTGAATCCCGTGATTTTATGCCCAATATCGAACAACTCGGCTGGGATGGAAGACTGAACGGGAGGCCAATGCAGCCGGGTGTTTACGTGTATTTTACCGAGGTGGAATATGTTGACGGACGGAAAGGTTTTTTTGAAGGTGGCTTCACCTTGATACGATAGATTAAAATTACCTTCCTAAATTAGCCTCAAAATCCAACTTCATGTTTGAACTCAGAGGCAACCTTACCAGCGTTCAAAAGCTTACCCTCGGCATCGCCGGCGTAGTCATTATTCTGGCATTATGGTGGCTGTTGGCTGAAGCATTTTCAAGAAAAGTACCTGTGGTGGAAGGATTTAATACCGAATTGCCTTCCACGCTGACAGCTGACTCGCTTGAAAATGCACAGCTCAGAGACTCCATCCTGCGGGCCGACTCCGTCAAATTCGCCAACGCAACAGAATTTCGCAAAATCTACCCCATCGTACCGTTGCCCACGGAAGTAGTAGCAAGCTACCCAAGGCTTGTGCAAAAAGACAACCTCCTTGGCAATGCTCTCCGCTCGATCTGGCTCAATTTCAAGGGCTACTTCTGGGCGGTCTTGCTGTGCGTTCCTATTGGTTTCGTGGTCGGATTATTCCCCCTGTTCAGAGGCCTGTTCAGCAAACCTGTGGATGCGTTACGATACCTGCCACTGACGGCACTCATTGGGGTTTTCATCATCTGGTTTGGTATTTATGATGAAATGAAGGTTGCGTTTCTCGCCTTCGGTATCATTGTTTTTCTGCTCCCCACCGTTATCGCCCGCATCGACGAGGTGGAAGATGTTTACCTTCAAACTGTTTTCACCCTCGGCGCCAGCAAATGGCAAACCATCAAATCCGTGTATTTCCCGGCTGTCATGAGCCGTTTGATTGATGACATCAGGGTGCTCACGGCAGTTTCCTGGACCTACATCATCGTAGCAGAATACATCAACAAAGACGGCGGCGGGCTTGGGGCACTCATTTACATCAAACGCCGCCTGCAACAGGTACCGGACATGTTTGCGATCATTCTGGTGATTGTGCTCATCGGCTTTTTGCAGGATCAGATTTTCGCTTACCTGAACAGGCGGCTGTTCCCTTATCGATATTACAAAAGCAGCCTCACCGGAGGAATGGAGGTGCGGCTGGGCATTTATCTTTTGCTCGGCATCTTCGCATTTGCTATTTTCTTTTCGGGAATTCAGGCCATGAGTACCATCGCCCTCATCGGCGCTTTAGCCGGGTTGGTATTCATTATTTTTGGTGAAATAAAAGTGCAGACTGCACTTCAAAAACAGAAGTGAGGCGTAAGGAATGAAAAGTGAGAACTCTTGCTTCTCATCCTTCCGTTCACCCCTTTTATAAAAAATGTCAGAAATCATTCCACCCATCATCGAACTAAAAAATGCCGGGCAGAGCTATGACGGCGGGCAAAACTGGATATTAAAAAACGCTCAGCTTTCCATTCCGGACAAGCCGGCGCAAGGCGAGTTTGTCGTGATACTCGGCATGTCAGGCTGCGGAAAATCTACCATTCTCCGGTATATCGCCGGACTGCAAAAACCCACCGAGGGTCAGGTTCTCATCCATGGCAAACCACTCGACGAAGCTCCAAGGGTCAGCATGGTTTTTCAGCAATATTCGTCCCTGCCCTGGCTGACGGTGCTCGACAATGTCTCCCTTTCCTTATCCTACAAAGGCGTCGACAGCAAAGAGCGCAAAGACCGGGCGATGGATATCATTAAAAAAGTCGGGTTGGAAGGACACGAACACAAATTTGCCCAATACCCTACCCTTTCCGGTGGTCAGTTGCAGCGCATCGCCATTGCCCGAAGCATGGTCGCTAACCCTGAAATATTGCTGATGGACGAACCTTTCGGAGCACTCGACATCAACACTCGCCTGCAAATGCAGGAACTGCTGGCCAACCTTTGGCTGGAGTTTCACCCAACCGTCGTTTTTGTTACCCACGACATCTCGGAGGCCGTTTACCTCGGCGACGATATCTACATCATGAAATCGGCGCCCAGCCGCTTCGTCGAACACATCGAAGTCGATTTGCCATTTCACCGGACGAGGGAGCTGAAACGGGACCCGCATTTCATCGAACTGGTCCACGAAGTAGAAGATAAAATGGTGGCAGTTGGAAAGATGAAATAGCCCCGGAAAACGGGCCACACCGGAAGAAATTTACCGTTTTGAACTGTCAGCGTTTTGTTAATAGTAGCCCAAGGGGTTGAATTACCGCCTTAAGCCCCCTATTTTTCAGTCAAAATTATTTGGGGTTGAAAAATACCGCTGATGCCTGATTTTCCGCAATACTTACTGGAATCTTTGATTTGCTTCCTGCTGTTCGCAGGCTACTACCGGTTTTTGTTGAAAAACAGCGCTTCATTTGGGTTCAAACGGTGGTACCTGCGCATCCTGCCCGTCGCCGCTATGGGCCTGCCGCTTCTTTCCTCCTATTTTACCCAGGAGCCATTCAAGACCGCTGAAATTTCGAAGATGGCTATTGAAAACTGGCTGGCGGTTAAAATTCCTTCTTTTTCCCTATCGCTTGAAACGGTATTTCAGGCCATTTTTTTCGCTGGTTTTGGCATCGCTGCTTTTCGGCTGACGGACCGGATTTGGGATATCCGGCATTTTTTAGATCATAAAAATAACCGCCCCAACTATGCCTTTGGCTGGCAGGGTAATACGACCGTTTGCTTCAGCCAACTGCTGTTTTCATGGGAACATTGGAGCCCGGAAGAAAAAGATGCATGGGCGGACAAATGGCTACCGGTACATCCTGTTTTTGGCTGGGAGTTTTTGTTGGTTGAAATTTTTTATGCCCTGAACTGGTGGAATCCGGCAGCGCATTGGTACCGGAATCAATGGCGTGAAATTTACAGTTCTGGCATTCAACAACCCTCCGCTCAGCCTTCTGCAGCCTGGAAATTGGCCGGGACAATGTTCCCGCTGACGGTTGCGGTTTCCTATTTCATCATTCTTCCTCAAAAAAACTCCCCTACCCTGCTGGCCGGTCAGTGGGGAAACGACCAGCTGAAAAAAGTAGTTTTTGAACACAAAAAACCGCCAGCCGGAAATTACACCTTCGAATGGGGCCAGGTGATCATCCCGCTGACGAAGTACGCTAACCCTAACGGTTTCAAAGGTCACATCGAAATAGAACTGACTGATTTTCAGCAGGTTTTAAAAGAAGAAATCAAAATCTACCGTGGTGACCAGTTGCTAAAACCTGGCACCCTGAGTATACTTTACCGCTCCGGCTCTTCCGATGAACGGGCCTACATCAATGATATCAACCCGGCTGAGGTCGTTTTGAAAGACCGCCGCAATCAAAAAATTTACAACGATAAACTGGGCTATGGAGATGAATTGACCCTGTTCGGCGAAACGGAAGACATTTACCTTTCGAGCATACAGTTGCGCATCACCGACCCAAAAGCGGGCTACGAGCCGGTCGTTCAGGTGCCGGACATTGACCATCACGAAGCAGATTTCAGTTTTCAGATCACCGGACGAACCGGGAAACGGACTCTGGTAAAAATCGACTCGGATCACCCAAATGCCTGGCGCATTCTTGAACTTTACAAAGATTCCAGCCGGTACGAAATTGTGAAAATCCCCGGATTCCGGACCAACCGCCGCTACGTGACCGAAAACGAAGCCCTGCTCAGCCGGTTTTCCGCCGCCGAATTCGACCTGACACCCGGTCTGCCGGATGTCAATTACCTGCCTGAATACCAGGATTATCAGAATCTCGAAGTCAGCCTTCGTTGGGGCACGCTCGAAGCTGCGCCCTCCAGCGGAAATTATATGCTGGAAGAATTTACCAGCGCTTCGGGAGAAACCCCGGTGCTTTGGGTAGGTGAAAAAAGCTTTAGCCTCACAGCATTCGAGGTCATTTTTGCCGGCAAAAACAGCGTTCCGTTCAGCTACCGAACCGACCATCTGGATTATTTTAGTCTGCGGCAGGCACTCTCACGGGTGCAACCCGAATCCAGCGTTTATTTTGACCGCATTGTGGTGCAGGATGAAGACGGGGTTTTAAAATTATTTCCGGCAGCGTTTGCTTTTCACATTGGCCAAAGTGAAAAAAAGTAAATCTGACAACTCTCTGTCTCCACACCTTCATGATCCGATTATTCCATTCGCTCCGGCATTGGTTTCAGCTAATTTTCCCCGATTGTAATTTTTGGTAAAAAATTTGAATGTGATTTACCCAAAAGACCATCAATGATTTTCAAAACACTAACAGCACTCGTCACCGCCGTTTTTCTTTTCGTCATCGCCAACATCGGGCTGGAAACACCACTTGGACTGACCATCAAACAAACAATCGGCACCATCCCACTGGCTGATAAAAGTTTACACTTCCTGCTGCTTGCCGTTCTTTCCTTTCTCGTCAATGCATCGATGCGCCGCCGCCGGGTGAACCTGCTCGGAATCAATTTGTTATTGGGTAGTCTGTTGGTTGCACTGGGAATAACGCTTGAAGAGATCAGCCAGGCGTTTATACCCTCCCGCCATTTTGAATTAATGGATATGGTGTGTAACTATGCAGGAATTTATAGCGGCAGTTTTTTACTTTGCCTGCAAAAACACCAACACTCAACTTATGGAGGCCAAAACAACCGTGAAACCTTTTCACTTCAAACAATTTTCCATCGAACAAGACCGCTGCACGATGAAAGTGGGTACGGACGGAGTGCTGCTGGGAGCCTGGGCGGACATCAGTCAGGCTGAATACGTGCTGGATATCGGTACCGGCACCGGCGTCATTGCCATCATGCTGGCGCAACGTTCTGCCGATGCTACGATTCATGCCGTAGAAATTGATGAAGAAGCATGCAGCCAGGCTACAGAAAATATGCAAAAAACAGCCTGGGCCGGACAGCTGCATGCTTTCAACATTTCAATCCAGGAATTTGCCAAAACACATAAAAATAAATACGACCTCATCGTAAGCAATCCGCCGTTTTTCAGCGGAGGTACTTTTTCGAGCAGCCAGGACAAAGCATCCGTACGCCATACCGTAAAGTTGCCGCATGGCGATCTCCTGTTGGCAACTCGCTCCCTGCTTCGTGAAAACGGCAAATTTTGTGTGATTCTTCCCCATCTTGAGGGTTTACGTTTTAAAGAAATGGCTGGCACTTACAATCTGTATTGTTCCAAAACCACAGAAGTACGCCCCAAACCGGGCAAACAAGTTGAAAGATTGCTGCTACAGTTCGAACGGGAAGTGAAGCCAATGAAAAAGGAAGAGCTGATAATCTGGAAAAATGAAGAGGAATGGACGGAGGAATACAAAAAACTTACCGGGGAGTTTTACATAAAAATTTAAGCCGGGAAATCTGGCGCAATAAAAAACAGGGCCGGGAAGTTTTTCCCGGCCCTGTTTTTTATTGCTCGATATTAGGATTTTTAATTGTGACTCGGCTCATGCTGATGCGCTTCGTCGATGATTTTCTTAGCCAAGTCAATGATTCGGGTGTCTTCAATGTGTACGATACCGCCGTCCGGCCCTGGTTGAACCTGAATGCCCACAATTTGCCCGTCCTCGTATTTTTTTGCACCAAAATAATTTCGAACAGTCTGTTCTTCAACTTTCAACTCCTGTGCAATGCGGGACACGCTGCCTGTGGGCAGACTGTGCTTGATGTCTCTTAACTCTTTGAAGGTAATGTACATAACGGTTAGATTTTAAAGACAACAACCGGTTGACTGTCGGGCTTAAGTGACATTCGTTCAATAAAAATAATGGCAGGTAGAGGTGAGTATGAAGATTGCTGAATGCCGTTGCCGATACCCAAACGGTTGAAAAATGAAAGATATCAGTAAGACAATGAACTTTTAATTACTACGGGAAAGGTAAGGGTTTTTAAAAAAAATGCAAATTAAAATTTCAGTTTTTTTTACGCCTTGAACAATTCAATTCCTGCTTTCATTTTTTGCTTTTCAATCGTTTGGTTCATCGATAAGAAAGACTTCTTCTATTGCCTGGCGAAATTCCTCATCCAGCTTTTCAGCAAAAAACAGCGGCATCTCTTCCTGGTCAATTTCTCTTGTGACATTCAGCTTCGTATCCGCAACATGTCCATTCCTCACGATGCGCCGGGGTTTATATTTGTTGTAAAAAGCAAAACGATGAATCCCATCCGGAGTCGTATGGGCGTGAAGATGGGTTTGAATGCTGTAAGGCGTAAATTCAGTTTTCGTCGCCTGTTCCCAATGCTGAAATCCCTTTTCGTCCTTGAGGTACAGCCAGATACAGGGTCCGGCAAGTTCCAGTTCCACCCCGTAAAGCCGGTCACCCTTGCGCTGAGGTGAGAACTCCGGGTTTTCGAGCGAGTCCGGCGTCAGCTCTTCCCGATGATAGTTGGCCGGCTTTGACGGAGCTTCCGCCTGTCCTGCATCATCCGGGCTTTCGGATGGCACGTTTGCGGTGACTTCCTCGGCGACAATCGTTTCCCGAAACCAAATGGCGTGGGCTTTTTTGATTAAAATATTTTTCTCTTTGAAAATTGCAAGATAAAACTGCAATGGCAACGCAGGCTCAGCTCCGTAAATGGCAAAGTGGCAGAAATCCCGTTTCGGAAACAGCAGGCTGTGCAGGTTTACCCGAAGATCAAAAAAATCATTTTCCCACTGCTCCATCCTATCACTGAAATCAAGTAAAAACTCCCCCTGATCCATGCTGGCCAGTGCGATTTCCACTTCCAGTTCCTGGATGATTTCGCCGAGTTTTTGAAATTTTTCACGCACCGTCAGCATGTTGGTGTAAACTTCCGCCCGGGCAACGTCCTCCCAAAACTTCGTCCCCTGCTGCTTTTTTTCCTGCTCCAGCATGTCAAGTTCACTCTGAAACCGAAGTAACAGCGGCCCCTCCTCCGTCAGCTTGATTTTCCGGCGCAGGAAAGATGCCTGCTCTGCGAGTGTCAGTTTATCCCATTGCTCCATGAGCAAATCGAAGCCCAGCGGGTCGGCAACCACATTGATCGCCACTTCCTGGTTTTCAAGACCGACGACAACGGAAAGCCGGTCATCAAAAGGATATTGGTTCAGCTTCCGGACCATTGGAACGAGCAGCCGCTCCCGGATGGTCCGCTGAAGGTACCGGGCGCCGTACCGGGACTCATAGCCAGCCTCGGCCAGAAAGTCGAGCACTGCCCCGTCGATGGTCAGGTCGATATGACGAAACTGAATACCTTCCCGTTTTTTCAATAAATCAATCTCACGTTCCACCACGAAACGCATGGTTTGCCGGGAAAGCGGACGGAAAGGAACGACCGAGTCAATCCGATTGAACAACTCCGGGCGGAAGTAATCCTCGACCGCTTTGGTAAAATGATGCGTAATCTCCGCAGCATCAAGCTCCTTGCTCCAGCCAATGCGGCGGCGCTGCATTTTTTCAGCGCCGATGTTCGACGTCATGATGATGATGGCGCTGCAAAAATTGACGAGCCTCCCACGACTGTCGGAAAGCCGGCCTTCGCTCAGCATTTGCAGCAGCAGGTCAAAAAATGAAGGCGCTGCCTTTTCAATTTCATCAAAAAGCAAGACGCAAAAAGGCTCCCGACGCACTGCAGAAGTCAGCAATCCATCCGCGTAGTAGCCCTGACCGGTAAGTCGGCTGACGAGCCAGGGCTGGCTATATTCGCTCATGTCGAATCGCAGCATCCGCTCCCGGCTGCCGAACATAAATTCAGCCAGCACCTTGGCTAACTCCGTTTTCCCCACGCCGGTAGGCCCGACAAAAAGAAAGGAGGCAATCGGTTTTCCGGTTCTCGTGAGCGCAGTTTTCACGGAAGCGAGCATGTCCACGGCTGTGTTGACGGCATGCTCCTGTCCAAAAACGGTCGTGTTGAACCGCTGCCGGATGGCTTCGGTATCCATCGGAAGATCGGGGTCGATCATAAATTGCGGCATGCCCGACTCCTCGCTGAAATGTTTTAAAACAGCCGGACGGGAAATGGCGGGCAGCTTCGAATCTCCGGATTTCGATTTTGCCAGTAAAATGCTTTCGAGAAACCGAATCGGCTTACCCGGCATGCCGGAATAGGGTGAAAACCGCCGGTGCAAACGGACAATTTCTCGGACAGCCTCCGGGTCGAGTTCAATGCTGCGCTGCCCGGCGATGTCGTTTATTTTTTTTGAAATAATTTCCTCCAGGTCGTCTTTCGGCTCCTGCAACTGGACGAGCTGAAAAAACGCCAGGTAGTTGGAGCTGCGCACCTCGATCCTGGCCCGCTCCTCCGGTGTGCATTCGGTGATCATGGTAATTTCACCACGACTTAAAAAAGGCTGGAGGTACTCCGCAATGCTCACGGCATTCCCCTCGTAACGCCCCACTTCGAACAGTTCCGAGAGGTTGCGCACAAAAAGAATATCGCCACTCAGGGTCAGCTCTTTGACGAGGTGGCTAAGGTTGTCCTGCCAGCCGGTTTCCTGGGTGAGTTCCTTGATTAAAACGGATGCGGTTGTTTCCCAGATTTGCGCTTCGATCCCAAGTGTTTTGCGGCGGCGGGCAAACTCCCAAACAAGCGCCGTCTTGCCCGACCCGGAGGCGCCCACGATCAGAATGTTTCGGCTGAAACGGCTCTTGAACATTCGCTCCATCGCCGACAATTCCTTCTCACGACCGTAGGCAGCAGGATGCCGGATCTCCAGTTTTTCGGCCACTTTGGGCAGCAGCGATTGTTTCTTTTTCTTTTGCAGTTCGATGAGCTCTGAAGGAGAGTGAAACTTCAATTCGATCTCCTCCCGCTCTATTTCTGCCCCATCGTACCAATGCGCAGCAATGATCTGATGGACGGATTGCAGGCGTTTTTTGGACGTAAATTCCACTTTCACGGCCTCTTTCAACCGTTCTTCCAGCTGCGCCTCATCGCCACCGGTCATTGCCTCAACGCTGAGGGCGGGAAGAATAGCCCAGGCTCCTGTTTCATTGATTTCATAAAAATAAACAAACTCCAGCTCAAAGGCCGGGAAGCTGATACCGTCTTTTGATGCGGGAAAATCTACGGTAAGCTTTTTTTTCTGAAAATTTCCGTCCCGAAGCTCATCGAGCACGCTGAGATAATTGCCCTGGTCAAGTAACTTTTTTTGAAATCCGGTAGAGTACTTTTCGGCAAGTTCTTTTGCTGAGCTCCTCAATTGCAGGGCAGCACTGTCAGACAACGGCAGGGAGAACTCCTCACCATTGGCAAGCCGAAGTTTTATGACATGAAAAGGTAATTTGACAGTTTGGGCCATGCAATGTGTTTGTGGGTAAAATTAGAATTGAAATTGGCTTTTTGTTAAAAATAACCGGGGTTAAAGCAACGAACCGTTAAATTTGCCGCCCCGAAGGAATAACGGTTTGTATTTTTCCGGGGAAAACAAAGAAAATTGACCGAAAGGCCGCTAACCCGCCGCAAATCAAAGCATAACCAACGTCCAATTCCAAACATCCATGCCCAGTAAGTTTTTAAAATTTTTTATTCAAATAAAAAACCTCGTCGTGGAGCACCCCCTGCTGGCGGCCATGCTGAAATGGACCAAGAACCATTCGTTACCCGGCTTTTTTGGCGTTCCTATTTACGATGTGGCGGTATTTCTCTGGCGGGAATCCCAGCGGGTGACGATCGTTTCCAGGGCCAATGCGATGGCGTTCAGCTTTTTTCTTTCACTATTTCCGGCCATCATTTTCCTCTTCACTGTAGCTACGTTACTGCCGATCTACGAGACTTTCGAACATGAAATCAACAGCTACATTGAGTACATCATGCCCTCCAACGCCGGAAAGGAACTCCAGTCAACCATCAAAGAATTGGTAAAGCCCAACTCCAGCCTGCTGTCTGTGGGCTTTATTCTGGCGCTCTACTTCGCATCGAACGGCATGCTGACGATGATGGAAGGTTTCGAAAAAACACACCTGAAAGTTTTCCGCAAGCGGGGCGGCATGCGCAAACGACTGATTGCCATAGGCTTAACCATGCAACTTGGATTGCTGCTCGCTGCTTCCGTCGGGTTGATTATCCTCGGCGACATCATCATCAACTGGATAGCCGACGCACTTCAACTCACGGGCGGCGGTGAAAGCGCTATCAAGCTTTTCCGCTGGCTGGTTATCATCCTGCTCTTCTATTTTGGCATTGCGTTGATCTATCGTTACGGTGCTGCTTTACACGGAAAGTTCAAATGGATTACGCCGGGAGCGACGCTTGCCACCATTTTGTCGGTTTTCTCTTCGGTTGCGTTTTCATTTTACGTGGAGGCTTTTGATACTTATAATAAAATTTACGGCTCCATCGGGACGATCATCGTTTTGATGTTATGGATTCAAATCAACTGCTTCATTTTGCAGACCGGTTTTGAGCTCAATGCAAGCATCGCCGTCAACCGGGATTTGAAGGAAGAACTGACGGAGGAGGATTGAAAGTACACTTTTCAGTTCCATCAAAACAATCTCCCGGTCCTCGTGTTTCCACGAAAGTTTACATTTTTACCGCACAAAAATTCACGTCGATAATTTTATGAAGAAAGTAAAAACACTGGGCGAACTCAAAGCTTCCGGCTACACGCCACGCTCCATCAAAGAGGAACTCCGCCAAAACCTGATTCAAAAGCTGAAGAAAAAGCAGACCGTTTTCGAGGGCATCCTCGGATTTGACGATACCGTATTGCCTGACATCGAACGGGCAGTACTCTCCCGGCACAATATGGTACTGCTCGGCCTCCGGGGCCAGGCAAAGACCCGCATCGCCCGGATGCTCGTCCAGTTGCTCGACGAATACATGCCCATCGTAGCTGGCAGTGAGCTGAATGATGATCCGCTTGCACCGATATCCCGCTACGCTGTGGATCTGATTGCTGAAAAAGGCGATGACACCCCCATCGACTGGGTGCATCGCAACGACCGTTACGTGGAAAAACTCGCTACGCCGGACGTAAGCATCGCCGACCTCGTGGGCGATGTGGACCCCATCAAAGCTGCTACCCTGAAGTTACCCTACTCCGACGAGCGGGTAATTCATTTTGGTCTGGTGCCACGCTCGCACCGTAGCATCTTCGTTATCAACGAGTTGCCTGACCTCCAGGCGAGAATTCAGGTTGCTCTTTTCAATATTTTGCAGGAAGGCGACATGCAAATCCGTGGCTTCAAACTGCGCCTGCCGCTGGAAATCCAGTTTGTTTTCACAGCCAACCCGGAAGATTACACCAACCGGGGAAGCATCATCACGCCGCTGAAAGACCGGATCGAAAGCCAGATCCTCACGCATTATCCCCGTACCATCGATGTGGCCCAGCGCATTACTCAGCAGGAAGCTGACTTGACACCTGAACAGCTAAAGCTGGTCGAAGTGCCGGAAGTTTTGAAAATACTGCTGGAGCAAATTTCATTTTCTGCCCGTGAAAGCGAGCTGGTAGATGAAAAAAGCGGCGTCTCTGCCCGCCTCAGTATCTCCGGTTACGAAAACCTCGTCAGCACCGCCGAGCGCAGGATGCTGATTAATGGCGAGAAAAAAACCACCGCCAGGGTCACTGACTTCTGGGGCGTCATCCCTGCCATCACCGGTAAAGTCGAACTGGTTTACGAAGGCGAACAGGAAGGACCTTACGCCGTCGCCCTTCACCTGATCGGGGAAGCGATGAAAGAGGTTTTTCTTACCTACTTTCCCAATCCCGACAAGCTCCGCAAGGGCCAGGAGCGTGATCCATACGGTATCATCAAAGCATGGTTCGCCGGTGGTCATTCCGTAGATTTGCTCAACGATTGCTCCGAACAGGAATACCGCAAAGAGTTGGAAAAAGTAGCCGGCCTCCGCAGGCTGGTCGAAGCTTACGGCATTTCAAAGGAAGACCAGTTTATTTTTATGGAATTGGTTTTGCACGGACTTGCAGAGTTCAATGTGATCAATAAAAATTTTGTGAATGCCACCCTGTCCTTCAATGATTCTCTGGCAGGAATGCTGCGGGACGACGATGATGACTTTGACGGGGATGGTTTCTGAAAAAGCATACTGCTGTAACTAACGCTAAGTCAATCATTTAACCTGACTTTTTTAAATGAAAAAAATTGTCCTTTTCATCCTGTGTGCGCTCAATGGCACGTTGCTCGTGGGTCAAATCGCCGAATTGACCTTTGCGGAAGAAATTTCACAACACCGTGAAGCATACAAGCAGGGCTTCCTGCACGACGAGCGATCGCCGCTGCAAGCAGATGACCTGCCCAATCTGCGCTTTTATGAGCCGGACGAAGCTTACCGGGTTTCATGCACTTTCGAGCGCACACCGGATGAAAAGCCTTTTGAGTTGCCGACTTACAGCGGCATCACCAAGACTTACCTCAAATACGGCGTCTTAACTTTTGAATTGAAAGGCGAAACGCACCAACTTGCTGTTTATCAAAGCCTTGCGCTCAGGGGAATGCCGCAGTATGCTCAATACCTGTTCCTGCCATTCCGTGATTTAACGAACGATGAAACGACCTACGGCGGAGGCCGCTACATGGATTTGAAAATGTCAGATCTGGAAAGTGGCGATGCTGCAATTGATTTTAACAAAGCATACAACCCCTGGTGCCACTACTCAGACGGGTACAATTGCCCGATTCCTCCCACCGAAAACAGCCTGAAAACAGCCATTGAAGCCGGAGAAAAAATGTGGGCCGGCGAGAAAAAACACAAGTAAATTTGCGGGATGAGTCATATTTTTCACGATCAAATGAACCGGAAGGTGGAACTGAAAACTTTTCCACCCCGCCGCATCGTTTCCCTCGTCCCTTCCCAAACTGAACTACTTTTCGACCTCGGCCTCGACGATGAAGTGGCCGGCCTCACCAAATTTTGCATCCATCCGAAAGAAAAATGGCGCTCCAAGCCTCGCATTGGCGGCACGAAGAAAATTGATTTCGATAAAATTGCCGCCCTCGAACCCGACCTCATCATTGGCAACAAAGAAGAAAATGACCGTCAGCAAATCGAAGAACTGGCCCGGCACTACCCCGTATGGATGAGTGACATCGTCACCCTCGGAGACGCCCTTGAAATGATGAAATCAGTGGGAAGAGTTACCGGCAAAGTAAAAGCCGCAGACCAACTGGCAACAGAAATCAAGGCAGCATTCCAATCCTTGAAAGACCGCCCCCAATCTCCCGTCACGGCGGCTTACCTTATCTGGTATCGCCCCTGGATGGCTGCGGCGTCCGGTACATTTATCAACGAGATGATGTCGACCGCCGGGTTTCAAAATATTTTTTCAAATAAAACACGCTACCCGGAAATCACGTTGGAGGAGTTGTCAACTGCACGGCCGCAAGTGATTTTACTGTCATCCGAACCATTTCCTTTCAAGGAAAAACACATGGCTGAAATCAGAGAACAATGCCCGGGAAGTGTCGTAGAATTAGCAGATGGCGAGTTGTTCTCTTGGTACGGCAGCCGGATGTTGCAGGCAGTTCCGTATTTCATTAATTTGCACAATCAAATTTCCCATGCGATCAAAATTTAAGTTCATGAAAAAACTGATTACGCTTTTCTCGCTGCTTCTTCTGGCCCAATTTGCGTTTTCGCAGCAAAACCAAATCGCCGCTGCAAACAATGAAATAATCGTGCAACTGGACCCCGCCATCGATGCAGCGCTGTTTGTTTCAAAAATCGAAGCACAAATTCCCGGACTCACGGGACTCAACCGGTCAAAAACCCTGTCAAAGCGTCTCAATATCCATTTGTTTTCTTTTGAAAAATACGAAGGTGAAAGCATGCTGACGGACGCATTTTCACAATTGTCAGGCGTTCGGTCGGCAAGTTGGAATGAAGAATTGCAGTTCCGTGACTCCATCCCGAACGACGAGCTTTTCAGCAAACAATGGCACATGGATCGCATCAGCCTGCCTGAAGTCTGGAGTTTAACAACCGGTGGCTCAACGGTCAACGGCGATGAAATCGTCGTCGCAGTGCTTGACAAAGGTTTCAATCTTACACACCCCGATCTTCAGGGGAATATCTGGAACAATCCCGGTGAAATCCCGTGGGACGGCATCGACAACGACGGCAATGGCCTGGTTGACGACGTGAACGGCTGGAATTTTCAGGACAGTTCCCCGTTCCTCCCGGTTGAAAGGCATGGGGCGAACGTGGCAGGCATCATAGGTGGAAAGGGAAACAATAACATCGGAGTAGCGGGTGTCAACTGGAACATAAAAATGATGTTTCTTTCGGTCCGCCGTTCGGACGAAGTGGTGGCAGCCTTTGACTACATCCTGGAAATGAGGAAGTTATACAACGAAACCAACGGCCAACAGGGGGCATTCATCGTTGTAACCAACGGATCTTTTGGTTTAGACAAACAACATTGCTCGGAACAACCCGCCTGGGGGTCCATGTACGATCCAATGGGGGAAGTAGGCATCCTCAGCGTAGCGGCTACAGCTAACGAAAACTGGGATGTAGAGGAAGTTGGCGACATTCCAACCAGCTGTACCAGCGAATACCTCATTGCTGTAACCAATACGGATACAGCCGATCTGCGGGTGGCCAACGCTGCGTACGGTAACATCAGCATTGACCTCAGTGCTCCCGGAAAATCAACGAAAACAACAGATTTAGGAACCGGCTACAATGAAAATTTTGGTGGCACCTCCTCCTCCTGCCCGCATGTTGCAGGTAGTGTTGCGCTGCTCTACAGTCTTCCATGCAACAGTTTTACTGACTTAACCACTCAAGATCCGGCCGCCGCCGCAAGGCTTGTGCGTGATGCAATTTTAAGGAGCGTGGACCCTCTGGCCAGCTTAAAGGATAAAACGGTGACGGGCGGACGCCTCAACGTGTATTCCAGTTTGAAATACCTCCACGCATGGTGTGTAGCTCCGGTAAGCGAAAGAGCTGCCGGCGATTTTAAAGCCACTTATTTTGAAGAAAAAAACCTGGTCAGGGTATTTCCCAACCCGGTTTCAGAAACGCTGACCATCGAATACTCCAATGAGGATTTCACAGCAATTTCAGTGAAAGTCTTTAACTCGCTGGGACAGGAAATGGACATCCCCTTCGAGTCGGTTACCAAACCCTTCGAATTGCAAAGGATAAGCGTAGATGTAAAAAGCTGGGCGAGCGGTACCTATTTCATCAAACTCTTGGGGACTGAGAAAAAAATCGTGAACAAGTTTGTGAAAATTTAGGCCGACATTCAACAAAAACAAGCCTTCCCGAATTTAGGACAGTAACCCCTGACAACTTTTTAAACTATTTTTTGCGAAAAATTTTTCTTTCTTTCCAAAAGCACTATTTTTGCAGCCGCATTTAAAAAAAGTTCTTTAAAAGCAGAAAAATCGAAGGCAAGTATGAAAATCCAATGGATTGAATTTCTAAATACTTGTCTTGAATTAAAATGGCTCCGTAGCTTAATGGATAGAGCATCTGACTACGGATCAGAAGGTTGGAAGTTCGAGTCTTCCCGGAGTCACTACACTTTGGATTTAGGATCCGGCTCATCGCCGACATCCGAAATCCCGCATCCGAAATCAAAAACGTTATGTCAAGAGTTTGTGAAATTACAGGAAAGCGTCCAATCACAGGAAACAAGGTTTCGCACTCAAACCGCAAAACCAAGCGTCGTTTTCTGCCGAACCTGCACAAGAAGCGCTTCTTTGTGCCCGAATTGGACAAGTGGGTGACGCTCAAAGTTTCTTCCACTGCACTGCGCACCATCAATAAGCATGGACTTTATGCCTATATCAAGAAAATGCAGGCAAAAGGACAGGCGCTGGACGTGAAACTTTAAATGAATCTTTTTTCAACTATTATTTGAAATGGCAAAGAAATCCAAAGGAAATCGTATCCAGATCATTCTTGAGTGTACTGAGCAAAAGAAAGCCGGTGTTGCCGGTATTTCCCGGTACGTAACTCAGAAGAACCGCAAGAACACGCCGGAGCGTCTGGAATTGAAAAAGTACAACCCGTTCATGAAAAAAGTTACGGTTCACAGAGAGATCAAGTAATCTTTTTTCGAACTGATAATGTTTGGGTATCTGTAAAAAGTTTTAATTAATCTTCAACCTGTTCAATCATGGCAAAAGTATCCAAAAACGCAAAAGTCGCCCAACGTGCCCAGAACGTGGGTTCAGGCCGTGACTTCGTTAAAGTTGTGAAGAGTGTCAAAGATCCCAAAACGGGCAAGTACACCTACAAAGAATTGATGATTCACAAAGACAAGGTGAAGGAGTTCTTCGAAAGCAAGTAAATCTCCTGAACTCATACATTTTTGTAAATTATGAAGAGGCTTTTCTTAAACTTGTTTTAGGAAAAGCCTTTGCCATTTGACGATGAACCTCCCCCAAAGTCGTTCATTGCTTTTCTTTCATCGTTCATTCACGTTTCATGAGTTTTTTTAAAAAGTTTTTTACCAAAGAAAAAGAACAAGACCTCGACAAAGGACTTGAAAAAACAAAGACCGGCTTCTTTGACAAACTGACAAAAGCGGTCGCCGGTAAATCAACCGTTGACGTCGAGGTGCTCGACGAGCTGGAAAGCATCCTGATCGCTTCTGATGTGGGGTTGGACACCACCATCAAAATAATTGAGCGGATCGAGGAGCGGGTAAAAAAGGACAAATACCTGAATACCAGCGAATTGAATGAAATCATGCGGGATGAGATCGTCAATCTGCTCGAAGAAAACAATACCCAGGATGCCGAAGATTTTTCCACTCCCGAAAGCGTCAAACCTTACGTTTTGCTGGTCGTCGGTGTGAATGGTGTTGGGAAAACAACGACCATTGGCAAGCTGGCCTATCAGTTCAAACAGCAAGGTAAAAAAGTGGTCATCGGAGCCGGCGACACTTTTCGGGCTGCAGCCGTTGATCAACTGAAAATCTGGTCAGAGCGGGTCGGTTGCGATTTTTACGCCAAAGGCATGAACACTGACCCTGCCGCAGTAGCTTACGAAACCACGGATTATGCCATCAAAAATAACTGCGACGTCGCCATCATCGATACGGCCGGCCGCCTGCACACCAAGATCAACCTGATGAATGAGCTTGGAAAAATCAAACGCTCTGTCGGTAAGCGCCTGCCCGATGCTCCGCACGATGTCCTGCTGATTCTGGACGCCACCACCGGCCAAAACGCCATCGAACAGGCCAAACAATTCACTGCTGCTACCGAAGTATCCTGTCTGGCTCTGACCAAACTTGACGGCACTGCCAAGGGCGGCGTCGCCATCGGCATTTCAGATCAGTTTAAAATTCCGATCAAATACATTGGCATTGGCGAAGCCATCGACAAGCTGCAGGTTTTTAACAAGCGTGTTTTTGTGGAGTCATTTTTCAAAAAATGATGAAGAAATCGCTTTTCATCGTCATTGAAGGGCTGGATGGATCCGGCAAGTCAACGTCTGGAAAACGGCTCGCTGAAGTACTGGAGGAGCGTTTTCAGGCTAAAGTCTTGACCACCTACGAACCGCACAATCCATCGTGCGGCGGTGACTACATCCGGCAGGTATTGACTAAAAAAATCACGCAGTTCCGGCCCCGCACCCTTGCCCTCGCTTTCGCTGCCAACCGACTTGATCACTGCGACCGGGAGATCATTCCATGGCTCGAAAGCGGCAACAATCGCATTGTACTCTCCGACCGGTATTACCTTTCCTCACTCGTTTACCAAAGCACGGAAGATTTTCCGATGGCTTCTGTCCTGAAAATCAATGAGTTGGCATTGAAGCCCGACCTTATTTTTTTTCTGAATGTCAGCAATGAAGTCTGCTACGAACGAATGAAAAAGCGCAACCTCCCACCGGAATTGTTTGAAGAAAACCTGGAAGAAATCCGGCGGAAATACCTGGCCGCCGTGGAATTTTTAAGATCAGAACACGGAGAGAATATTGTTGAAATTGACGGAAACGGCACGGTCGATCAGGTCGTTGAGAGCATGATTCAACATCTCACGAGCCAACCGTAAATCGCTAAATCTTACATTTTCAATACGCCCCAAAATACCTCCGCAGAAACCACTCCAGCGACAGCATTCCCAGCAGCAAAAAGAAAATCCACTTCAGGTTGATCACCGACCGGGTTTTGGTCGTCGAGTAGATGACCGGCTTGATATTTTTCGCCAGCAGCGCCTCGCCCAGTTCCTCCATTTGGTTTTGGTAAAAAACCTGCCCGCCAAATTCATCGCTCAGACGACGCAGCATGGCATGGTCAGCAGTTGTTTCATAAATTTCCAACTGAATGGGTTGCACACTGAACTGCCCCTCGCTCGTCAGGTTTTGGCCGTTGAAAGTCACATTGCCCCGGAAACGATAATTTCCGACCGGAAAAACCCCGGCTGTGAGCGTGTAGCCCTTTACTGTTTTATCGAAAGTATAGTTGAAGTCCTTACCCTCGCTGTTCGTAATCGTCAGGCTTACGTCCGGTTCGTTGATGAGTTCGTAGCTTTCGTTGTAAAGTTCAGCGTCGAGGATGACCTGCTCATTTTCATTGAAAATTGTTTTGCTGACAGAAATCCGAAAGCGCCGCTTGTCTGACTTCACCGTTACGTACTGGAAATTTTTTCCGATCAGTTCTTCAAAAATGTTGTGATTCTGATGCTGGAGATAGTCAAAAAGCCGCCAGCGCCAAAGCCCTTCCGCCGCCAAAACCGCCATTTTCACCCCGGCATCTTCGCCAAAAACCAATAGCGGATACCTGGTGTCCACCCTGCCGATCCGCTGAAATAACAATACCTGTGCATCGCCCCTGGTTTGGAAATCACCAAAAGGCGCCGTCAACGGGTTGAAAGTTGGCAGGTTGCTCCGCAGATTTTCATCAATCGTGAACAGGCTGAAATTCGGATTAAAAATGCCTTGCACATCGTTGGTATTGCGTTGATCGCCCTGGATAGCAAGCAGTGGTTGAACCTGATTAAACCTCGCAAGATTGGTCTGCGAACCGACGATGAACATCCGGGGAATTTTACGGCTGTTGAGCACATTCAGGATCGCAGAAGCATCGTTTTTGCTGCTTGGCAAATTGTGCAGTACGACAAAGTCGAACTCGGCAACATTCACTTTCAGGTCGCTGATGTAGGCGGTCGTGATCTGGTAATTTTTGTTACGTTCCAGCGTCTGTTTCAGCGCCGAAACATCAGGATGCGGTGCATTGGCGACGATCAGCAGTTTCTGCCGGGCATCGAGTATGTCCACGAAAAAATCTTTGCTATTGTTCGCCGTTGTCACTTCGCCGTTGACAGGGCTCAATGAAATTCGATAACGCTGAACACCCGCTTCGCTGGCATCCAAAATGATTTCACGGGTATTAAAAAAGTCGTTTTGATTGATCGTTACCGGTATTTGCTGGAGGTTGCGCACGTTGCTGCCATCAACTTTTGCGACCGTCAGCGTGGTCGTGGCGCCGGCAAAATTCCGGGCCGCCAGGTCTACCTGCACGCTGAATTTATCCCCCAGGTAGGCGATTTTATTGTGAAACACCCGTTTTAGCACGAGGTCTTTTTTCTGCACCGTGTCGCCCAATGCTACAGTGAAAACAGGAGCATTCAATTTCGTTCCGACGTAAAGCGGATTGCTGCCTTCGTTGTAAATCCCGTCGGTTGCCATGACCACAGCACCGAGGTTTTGATTGCCGTAGAGATCGCTCACCTCTTGCACCACGGAGGAGAGGTTGGAAATTTTGTCCGTCATTTCAAAATTCACCCCTTCTCTCACCTCGCTGCCAAAGGCAAATTCTTTTACCTCGTATTTCTCGCTCAACTTGTCTTTCAGGCCTTGCCAGGCCGTTTGGTAGTTTTCTAAAACTTCACCTTGCAAAACCTCTCCCACTGACTCAGACTGATCCTGTGCCAGTACTACGACCGGCTTTTTCGTGTCCGTGAAAAGTGATTTGAGCAGCGGCTGCAACAGCAAAATGGCCAGCAAAGTAGCCGCCAGAAAGCGGATTACTCCAAGCCCTTTGTTCAACCACGGGGACTGTTCGATGAAGGTTTTGTCTTTAAAATACAGCGCCATTGCGTAAGCAAGACCGAGTAGAACGCAGAGCAGAATGTACCAGGAAGGATATTGAAAACTAAGACTTTCCATTATTTGGGCAGTGAGTATCGGGCTGTTGGCAGTTTTCAGATGCCGGGCTGATTGAAAGAGCAGTCGGGCGATAAACTGGCAACGCTTTTGATTTTGATTGATAAAACCGGCGCAAATTTCTAAAAACCGGCGGTTATTTAAAATTGACTAAAAACAGGTTCAAAACATAAAAGAACGGGAATAGGTTAGTCTCGTTGCCTTTTTTGCAAACTTTTTGCAAGGAATGATCGTACAACCTCAACCTTTGCCCGGCAATCTGCATTTTAATTTTCCGTTTTTATATATACTGCTGCCCAAACAGCAGGGAAGTTCCGGCTTTATTCCAATTTAATCCGATAACCATCGTTTAACCGTTCTGAATTAATAAACGCACGCATCATGTTTAAGAAATCACTACTGACATTTTCGCTTTTTCTTGTCCTGGCTTTCCAGGTAAAAGCTGCATTCATGGTCCTGCCCATGGATCTTGAGCAGCGCAATCACCTGAAAGCCTACGGTGTAACCTACTGGGTACTCAACAACAACATCGAAGCCTGGTGGCTGCTCAACTACCGTGGCGGAAGTTTCGCCTTCCCCCACACCACGATTTTTGAAAATGAATGCAAGGTCCGGGGAGTCAGTTTTGAAATCATCCCCGATGCAGCTTTCAATAAAATTCTGAATGAAATAGCCCAGCCGGAAGTCAACATGGACGCTATCAAACTGGAAAAAGCGCCAAAAATCGCCGTGTACACACCCACTGAAAATTTCAAAAGCCAACGAGGCGACGAAATTCAGCCCTGGGACGACGCCGTAACGCTGGTGCTGACCTATGCTGAAATTCCTTTCGATAAAATTTATGACGAAGAGGTGCTGGCTGACAAACTGACCGAATACGACTGGCTCCACCTTCACCACGAAGATTTCACCGGACAATACGGCAAGTTCTACGCTGGCTACCATACCCAGGAATGGTATCGTGAAAACCAGCGGCTGCTGGAGGAAATGGCTGCCAGAAATGGTTTCAAAAAAGTATCCCAGCTGAAATTGGCGGTCGCCAAAAGAATCAAGGAATACGTTGTGGGCGGCGGCTTCATGTTTGCCATGTGCTCCGCAACGGACACCTACGACATTTCTCTCTCCGCCGACGGTATCGACATTTGCGATAAATACTACGATGGCGATGCGCCCGACCCCAACGCCCAAAGCAAACTCGACTTTACCCGAACTTTTGCGTTCGAAAATTACGAGTTGGTCAAAAACCCGCTCGAATACGAATTTTCAACCATCGACAACCACTACGGCCGAAACATTGACCCCGAGCAGGACTATTTCACCCTGTTCGATTTCTCTGCAAAATGGGACCCCGTTCCGACCATGCTCACGCAGAACCATACCCGCACAGTGAAAGGTTTTATGGGACAAACGACGGCTTTCAGAAAAGAGGTGATCAAGTCCAACGTCCTCATTATGGGTGAAACGAAACCGCTCAAAGAGGCCCGCTACATCCACAGCCCTTACGGCCAGGGATTTTTCACCTTCTACGGCGGTCACGATCCGGAGGACTACCGCCATTATGTCAACGATCCCGATACCGATCTGAATCTGCACCCGAACTCTCCCGGCTACCGGCTGATCCTGAACAACGTTCTGTTTCCGGCTGCAAGGAAAAAAGAGCGGAAAACTTGATTTTAAAGTAGGCAGTATGCATGTAGGCGAGTAGGCAGAAAGCCCGGGCTTTGACAGTCCGGGCTTTTTTATTTTAAAAATCCTTGGCAGGCAGGCGATTGTGGATTTCATTCACTTTCATCAGCGCAGCGGAGCCGTACCACGGATGAAGTTCCATCACCAGCCGTCCAGCCTGAATGGCAGGGTCAGTTTCCGTCAGCGCACGGGCTTCTTCTATGGTTTTTACATCAAAAATGTAAATACCTCGAATCTCGCCATCGTCGAGAAACGGACCGGCAAGTACGAGCATGCCTTCATTCGCCATGCGGGTAATGTTATCGAGGTGGGCTTTTTGCAGTTTCATTGCTTCCTCCTGGCTTTGGCTGCGGTTGGGGCCTGCTTTCAGGAAGGCCATGACGTACTGGCGCATGCCATAATCGTCGGCGCCGAGTTCACGGGCGAGCGAGGTATCTTTTTCAATTGGTTGCAGTTCAAGGTTTTGACCAAAAAGAAACAAGGGAAAAACGGATAAAAACAGGACCGTGACAAGCTTGCAGATTTTCATTTTTAAAATAGTTTGATAAAAATTTAATTAGAAAATTCTCAAAGCTGTAAAGAAACCAGGAAAACGCCAACCAACAACCCATTGTAAATCAAATAAGTACGCCAATCGACGTACGCTCCCGGTGGTATTTTCAATACCCGCCAGTTGTACCCGATCAGGATGATCCGCCCAACGACGAAGGATGCCACAGCTGCAAAGGCAACGCCCTGCAACCCGAATATTTTACCCCACCACCAACTCAAAGCTGCCAGCACGGCGAGTTCAACGGCAGCACTCAGGGTGAGAATGTAATTTTTCTGCTCGCTCATCGCCACCACTTGCGGCAGCAGGATGCGGCTCGACAACAGCAGTGTGAAAATGTTGAAAATACTGGCCGACTCCTTGAAGTCAGGATTAAAAATGACAGGAAACAGCAGCGGCGCCGCCAGCATCGAGGCCATACTCATCGGGTACAGCCAATGCGACAGCCGCCGGGTTGTGTCTTTGATTCGTTGAAGACCGGCGGTAGGGTCAGCCGCCACTTCTGGAATCAGCGAAGTGGCCAGTGCGCCGACCATCAGCACGGCCAATGGGAATTCCCTGGCGCCGTAACGAAAGACGGCGAAAGCTTTTTCATCTTCGAAAAGTGCCGTAACGATGAGGCCGGTCACGTACTCCGAACCCTTGCCGATAAATGCCAGCAGCAGCAGGGGCAACACCAGCGGCAGGTACATTTTGATAAAATGCCCATCCCACCGCCAGCGGGCATGGCGGGCCAGTTCCACCACGCACCAGACGAATTTAAAAATCGCCCAGCCCAGCAAACCCCACATGACTTCCTGCAAGGAAAATCCCAGGTAAATCGGCAGTACCACAACCGTCAGTTGCAGCCCAAAACTCGCTACGCCGAAGACGACCATCGCCCTGAATTTTTTTAACAACAAATAAAAAATCTGTAGCAAAAAAGTGGGCGAGTTGAACACAAGAAAGAGCGCCAGCAGGTCGAGATAAGGCAATTCGGTGAAATTGGTCAGGCGCTCCGCCACCAGGTTTTTGGTTAAAAACAGCACGCCGCCGGTTACCAACCCGGCCATTGCGAACAATAAAAAAACATTGAACAGGGCGCTGCGCTGCTGCGTTTTGTCGAGCTTTGGAAAGAGTTGAAGCAGGGTATTTTGCCCCCCGACCACCCAGAAAAAACAGTACAGGCTGGCGATAAACATCAGCGCTTCGTACACTGAAATCAGCCCGGTGGGCAGACCGCTTTTCGCCAGCAGAATGCCGATCAGGATGGCAGTACTGAACTGCAACACCTGAAAAACCTGCATACTCTTGACACCCGTGAGGGAAAAGCGTTTTAGCATTTTTACTGGATTGTTGGCTGCGGGTCCAACCGGCCCGGATAATTCAAAAAGTGAGTCGGGTGGAGCTTTCTGGTCCTGAAATGCATGTCCGCTCTACGCCATGCCCGGAACTGATCCATGAACGGCTCCGGATCCGTTTCCTGATATTCGTAGCCCAAAGTTTGGCACAACGAACGGCAATCAGCATACCGGATTCCGTATTTTCGCTGGTGCGAAGGATTGATTTTGAAAACCTGCAGCGCAGCGATGATTTCATTCCGGCGTACCTCTGGCAGCTTCTGAAACCTCCCAACGCTGCTCTTGGCAATGTGCCCTCGTTCGCTGTGGTTCCAGCCTTCCAGCTTGAGCGGATTCGCCAGCTCTTCCTCGCTGGGTTTCAGCACGGAAGGATCGAAGGGCAGACCGATAAATCGAAAAAGCCGGGCTGTGCAATCCTCCGGCTGACTGACGAGGTCTTCGTAACTGATTTGGAAATAGCGTTCGCTGGCGTTGGCGGAGGTCGCAGCTGCTGTGTGGTAAACGTAGTAGCCAGCCGCTTCGTAGGCATTGAAACCCCGTGCGAGCAGCGAGGCCATCGTGTCGTATGGATTTCGGATGGTCTGAATGACTTTTCCCTGTGGGAATTCTTTTAAAAAAGTCTGGAAGGAACAGGCATTCTGCGGCGTTTTTTCAACCCACAGCGAAGCCCCGGATTGTGCGAGCGGTTTTTGGAAAAAACGAAAGACAAAATCCTTGAAAGTAGCGGACTCACGAATGGCCTGCTCAATTTCCGCCCGTTCCCAGCCATAGTCTTCGTGCAGCAGATCTGCGCCATTGCGCAAGGACCAACCTGTGGATTTCACCCCAAAAACGCCTCGCCGGATCAAGTAATTTTTATAGCGATTCCACTTGAAAAACAAATGTGGATAAATAAACAGACAGGTTTCCTGCCCTGCGAGCACATTAGCATGACGATTCAGAATAGCTTGCAGTAAAGAACTTCCGGTACTTCCGCTTCCGCCAGCGAGAATCATGTGGATGCGAGTTGGGTATGTTGGCGTGTTGACATGTTAGAAACAAAGTTGGTTTTTCATGAAATCCAACAAGTCAACGCACCAACATGCAGTTTTAGAGGATTTCCTCCCTTTCGTGAAAAACCACCCCGTAATTTTTCAACTCTTCCAGCACCGGTTTGTAAATATCCTTTTTCACGGGAATATTGACACCGGTGGAAGTGATTTTTCCGGTCATAACCTGCTTGGCGAAGATGCCAAGCGGCAGGCCGACAAGGTTCGCCATGGCCGTATCGTTGGCGTCTTTTCCTTCGAGCACAAGGGTCGAGTAGAGGCGGCGTTTCTGGCCTTCCAGTTCGTACTCGAACTCGTGCTGCATGATGATCACGTCCCGGTCTTTTGCTTCCAGTTTCCATTTTTTCAGTAGCAAATCCTCCAGAATGAGGGCGGGCGTGGCATTTTCCAATCCAATTTTCTTTTTACTGAAAAGGCCAAGCCAGTCCAGTTTTTTCATCACCGGTGAGAACTCGTTTTCACCCAACAGCTCCGCAATCCGTTCCTTCACAGAGGCACCGGAGCGGCCTTCCTTACTCAGGTAAGCCTCCATCAATTCGTGGTAGCTGATTTTTTCGGAATCGAGAATCGGATAGGTGCCATCTGTCAGGCCGATCTGAATGAGGGCATTCCAGGCATCGCAAAAGCCCCGGTAACGGATGGTTCCCCGGAACAATGTTGGGATGTCGTCAAGACCGTAGGCTTCCCGGTAAAGCAGCGATTCCCGGTTGGCGTACACCTCGAAAGGCTCGTCATAACCCGGAATTTCGATGAGGCGGTATTCTTTGAAAAGACGATTGTATGGAATGTATTTAAATTTTCCGTTTTCAAGATATTGGGCAGTGCCTTGCCCCGCTTTCACCACGTTGCGGGGATTCCAGGTGAACTTGTAACGCCAGGGATTTTTTTTCAAACAATCAAGCGCTACCAGACCACCGGCGTTGGAGCTGAAAGAGGTGATCTTGCCGCCCTTCGCTTTGATTTCGTCGATTTTCTGCATCGCTGACATGTGATCGATGCCGGGGTCCAGGCCCATTTCACCCATAAAAATCAGCTCCTTGTTCCTGAAATCATCGCTCAGTTTGTAAATGTCTTTCGACACGTAAGAAGCCGTGATGAGGTGCTTTTTTAAAAGGATACAATCTCCGGCAACCTCCAGGTGAAGCTGCGGCGGCAGCAATGAAATTACCACATCCGACCTGCCGATAAGATCTCGGCGGTCGTTAACTTTGGAAGCATCAAGCCATACACCACGACCGTTCGGGTGATTTCCGACTCGTTTGGCGGCTAGTTCGTGGTCAGCGTCAGCGACAATTACGAACCAATTATGCTCACTGGCCCTTTCAAGTACGTAACGAATGCAAGCGGAAGCGGAGCGGCCAGCCCCAAGTATTAGAATGTTATTCATTTTGTTAACTATGAATGATGAACGTTGAACGATGAATGTTGTCCCCGCAACCAGGTTTGTCATTCATCGTTCAACGTTCATCATTAAATTACCTTTGGCTGCAAAAGAGCGGTGAATTTTCTGATCTTGCAAAGACATTTAAAAGAATATCCAATTTTTTTTATGAAAAAATACACGCTGCAAACCGAATTTGCGATGTACGAGTCGCCGGAAGACTTGCCGGAAGCAGACCGGGCGTTGCTTTTTTTAGCCAAAAAATCACTGGAAAACGCCTATGCTCCCTACTCCAATTTCAAGGTCGGCGCAGCTGTCCTGCTCGACAACGGTGAAATGCTCGGCGGCACCAATTACGAAAATGCCAGCTACCCACTCTGCATCTGTGCCGAGCAAACGGTGCTGACGACGGCGGCTAACCGGTTCCCAAACCTTCCTGCACTTGCCATTGCCGTTACGGTAAAAAATCCGAAACTGGTGATCGACCGGCCCGGCCCGCCGTGCGGCGCCTGCCGCCAGGTGATTTGTGAAACGGAGATGAAAAACAGGCAATCCATACGGGTGATTTTGCAGGGAGAGACAGGGCCGGTGTATGTTTTTGAGAGCGGGAAGGATTTGCTGCCGCTGGCGTTTGATGGGAGTTATTTATGATGAAGGCGTCTTAAAAGTGATATTGCTCATTGCTAACTTAAAATCAATACGCTTAACTTACTGGCTCATCCCAAGGATGGACTTTGTCAACCTTAAAAAATGTCAGATGAAATTACCGGCATTTTACTTCTTTTTCCTGCTGACGCTGCCATTATCCATCCCGGCCCAGGAAACAGCACCGGATACGAGTTCGCAACAGCATCCCGCATTCGCCCGGTTCAGAAATAGTCACCCTGACCTGAACCTTCCTTCTGATTGGTCTCCATTTAATGCATCACGGCAAAGACAAAAAACGGAACAGCGTGCGTATGCCCCGGTTGCTGACAGGTTTCAGCAAAACCCGGTTTTTATTCCCGGGATGATCAACCGGAATGATTGGCGATATTCGGAAAATAAGCCCCTGAAACAAACATCCTCCTGCCAGAAACTGGCCAACACCAGCGCCAAAATAATCGGGGCTTCCATCTGGCTGCTTGGGGGAAGCTGCACCGACCAGTCTCAGTTTTACGATTATTGATTTTAAGGGTGGTTGTATTTGAAGCTTCCGGTATTTCACGAAGCTCACTTCGCTTCGTGCTGCGCCCGCCGCAACCGGTCGTTGATCGCCCGGCCAAGCCCCTCTTCCGGCAACCATTCCGCCAGGATCACTTCGGCTCCGCTCTGATCAGCTTGCCGCATGATTTTGAATAAATTTTTCGCCGCCTCGTCCAAGCTCCCGGAAGGGGAAAGCTGGAAACGGAAAGCAGCGGTGACGGCCCGCAGGTTTTCACCAAACTCGATCACACCTATTTTTTTGGTTGAAAAACGCTTCGCCAGAATGGCAGCATCTCCTACGTACAGCGGCGTCGAGGTGGCGTAGTGACTTTTCAACTGCCCCGGTGCCACGGGATGGTCCTCCACGCCGGTTCTCACATCCACTTTTTTGCCCAGCACCTCCTCGATGGCCTCCACCGCTACCCCACCCTTCCGGCGGACGATGACTTCACCTTCTTCAAAATCCACGATCGTACTTTCCAGCCCAACCGTGCATTCGCCGCCGTCGAGGATGTACGGAATTTTACCCTGCAAACCCTCGAATACGTGCTGCGCTGTGGTCGGGCTGACGTAGCCAAAAGGGTTGGCGCTCGGCGCCGACAGTGGGAAATCCAGTTGCGACAGCAGCTCCCTCGTCACGGGGTGGGCAGGAATGCGGATGGCAACTTTCGGACTGCCGGCAGTGACGAGATCAGGGACTGTCGGGCGTTTTTTCAATAAAAAAGTAAGCGGGCCGGGGGTAAAATGGGCCGCCAGCAGGTTCGCTTCCTCCGGAATTTCGGCGGCGTATTTTTTCACAGCCTCCCAGTCGGGCAGGTGGATGATAAGCGGGTTGAAATGTGGTCGTTCCTTTGCTTTGAAAATTTTCAGAACGGCATCCGGATTCAGGGCATTGGCGGCCAGGCCATACACCGTTTCGGTGGGGATGGCGACGGTTTCGCCGGATTCGAGCAGTTTTTTTGCCGTTGAAATATCAGTGCCAATCAGCGTCTCCATGTCAGTTCATTCTTCAGGCCGTACAATTTTAGCCAATAGCTAAAAGCAAATAGCAATTACAGCCAGTTTCACTTTGATAACATTTATTTAATTGGGCAAAAAGAAAACTTTTTTTCAAAAAAGTTGGGGTAAGTTTCAAACATTGATACTTTTGGCCCCATGTTTTTGAAAAACACGACATATAACCATTCTTCTTTCGCCGTGGCTCACATGCCACAGCCTCGTCGTGCTTTCCGTCGCCCGTAAGGGCGAATATCTGACATATCACCGCATTTGTGCGGGAAAAATCATTTCCCGCTGTCCTTCCAGGTAAACCGCAAGTTTGTTTTTTCAAAAATGGTTGCTCGGGCAAAGTAAGTGTTGATTTTCACAACATTTATCTATTCGTATCAACCGCCAAAAACTGTTCGCAAAATGAATGTAGAAATTCAGGTTGCAAACGAGGTTCACGCCTCCTACGCAGAGCAAATCTGCGAACTGCTCGAAATCTCCGCCCGCCAGCGGGGCACCGGTATTGCACGCCGTTCGCCGGACTACATCCGCCGGAAGATCGAAAACGGCAACGCAGTGATCGCCCTGGCTGGCCACCAACTCGCTGGTTTTTGTTATGTTGAAATCTGGAGCCACGGGAAGTATGTCGCCAATTCCGGCCTCGTGGTAGCTCACGATTTCCGGCAAAAAGGCCTGGCAAAAGCCATCAAAACCAAAGCCTTCAACCTGGCCCGTGACAAGTACCCGGAGGCTCGTGTATTCGGCATCACGACCAGCCTTGCGGTGATGAAAATCAACTCCGAACTGGGCTACCGGCCCGTTACTTTCTCCGAATTGACGCAGGACGAACAGTTCTGGGACGGCTGCCACTCCTGCCCCAATTACGACATCCTCATGCGCTGCGACAAAAAAATGTGCCTCTGCACCGGCATGCTGGCGCCCAGCAAACTGGAGGAAATGGAAAAGAAAATGGTTCTCGACCTGACGCACATGGTCGTCCAGGTTCAACATGAAAATCAGGCGGAGCCGGCTGCGGCTGCGGCGTAACTTGTTAATTGGTGAATTAGTAAATTGGTGAATTGGGCCTGGCCCGCAACTAATTTACTAATTCACCAATTCACCAATTCACAATCATGAAAATCCTACTCGCATACTCCGGCGGCCTCGACACGTCCTTCTGCATCAAATACCTGACGCAGGAGCACGGCCACGAGGTTCACGCCGTTGCCGTCAATACCGGCGGTTTTGACAAAAAAGAAATCGAGGCGCTCGAAGCAAAGGCTTTTACGCTGGGCGCTGCCTCCTTTCACTGCGTGGATGCGGTGAAAGATTACTACGATCAGTGCATCCGCTACCTGGTTTTCGGCAATGTGCTTCGGAACAACACCTACCCGCTCTCCGTGAGCGCCGAGCGTATGTTCCAGGCCATCGAAATTGCAAAGTACGCCCAAATGCTGGGCGCTGACGCAATTGCGCACGGTAGCACCGGCGCCGGCAATGACCAGGTGCGCTTCGATTTGGCCTTCCGGGTGCTGTGCCCGGAGATGGAAATCATCACACCGATCCGGGACCACCGATTCAGCCGGGAGGAGGAAGTGGCATATTTGAAAAAACACGGTTTCGAGTGGACGCAGGTCAAGGCGAAGTACTCCATCAACCCCGGCATCTGGGGCACCAGCGTCGGCGGGGCGGAAACACTGACTTCTGACACGGCGCTGCCCGAAAGTGCCTTCCCCACACAACGCACTGAAAATGAGCCGTCTGAGGTGAGTCTTCATTTTGAAAAAGGCGAACTCACCGGCGTGAACGGGCAGCAATTTGACCATCCGGTCGAGGCGATCCAGGCCCTGCAAACGCTCGCCGCACCCTACGCCATCGGCCGGGATACCCACGTCGGCGACACGATCATTGGCATCAAAGGCCGGGTCGGCTTTGAGGCGGCGGCTCCGTTGATCATCCTCAAGGCGCACCATCTTTTGGAAAAACACATCCTCGTGAAATGGCAGCAATACTGGAAGGAGCAACTTTCCAACTGGTACGGCATGATGCTGCACGAGGCGCTTTTCCTCGACCCGGTGATGCGCAATATCGAGGCCTTCCTGACTTCCACGCAGGAAAACGTGACCGGGGATGTTTTTGTAAAATTACTGCCCTATCGCTTTGAATTACAGGGGATTAAATCCGATTTTGACCTGATGCAAAGCGAAGCCGGCAAGTACGGCGAGATGAACAATGGCTGGTCGGGCGACGACGTGAAGGGTTTTACGAAGATACTGGGGAACCAGTTGAAGATTTATCAGGCGGCGCAGAAGAAGGTAACGTTTTAAGCAACTGAATGAGCAGGCGGATGAATGCCCATCGCCCGGTAAAGTACCCGTTGGTTTTGAAGAAAATCACGATTTAGCTGAAGTGCAATTACGGTCGATCTGCCAGTGGGTGTAATGCCGACGACTTACGTGAAGTTTTCATTCCAGCGAAAATGTGACTTCCACTCGTCTGCTCTTGGGTTGAAAATGGCTGCGTAAGTCCCTGATTCAGGATCGATTGCCTGTTTTTTAGTGAATTTGAAATTATTGCAACCCTGGCAGGCTAAAGCAAGGTTGTCAGGATCGGAATTTCCGACTGGATTGATGTGATCAATGGAAAAACCGTGTGTCAAGTAATATTCCTGGCTCATGCAGTATTCGCAGCATCCCAGCGCCCGGTCGGCAACATGTTTTCTCAAATGTGGGGAAACCTTCTTTTTAGGCATTTGGCTGAGGGGAAAGGTTAAATTGTTTTACGAGCTCGGGCAAGGAGATACCCCGTGATTCAGCTAATTGAACCATTAACCGGAGGCGGTCAAGTTCATATTGCTCGTATTTCTCTGTCAGTTCTAACAGTTCTTCGTGCTCTTTGGAAGTCAAGGTTTCTTCGTCCCGTTTACCGGTAAGATGGAAGAAGCGTTTCTTGAAGGGGAGGGGAAGACCGGCTTTGATTCTTTCGAGCAGGTTGCGTTCGTAATCGGACAAAGTCGTAAATTCCTTCTCAGTCCTGAGTTTTTGAATCTTTTTAAAAAACAAATCAAAATCCTCAGCGCTCAGTTTTTGCACCCCCTCTAAAAGCTCATTGATTGAAATTTGAGAAACCATTTGAAAGAATTTTAAACAAAAATAATTGAAAAGAGGAAAGGTTGAAAGCTTTGCAAGGCCATCCTCACAACTTTAAATCAACCATGCTAAAAACCGGCATCATCGGCGGCGCAGGCTACACGGCAGGCGAACTCATCCGACTTTTGCTCCATCACCCGGAGGCGGAAATCGCCTTCGTTCAGAGCAAAAGCCAGGCAGGCAAGCCCGTCAGCAGCATCCACGCCGACCTGGAAGGAGAGTTTTTTCAAACGTTCACCGGCAAAGTACCGGAGGAGCCGGACGTGCTGTTTCTTTGCTCCGGGCATGGCGCTTCGGAAGCGTTTTTGAAAGAAAATTCTTTTTCCAACAACCTGAAAATCATTGATTTAAGCACTGATTTCAGGATGAAACGCCCCGGCAACGAATTCGTGTACGGCCTGCCTGAACTGAACCGCCCTGCCATTTGCGAAGCAAAAAAAATCGCCAATCCGGGTTGTTTTGCCACGGCCATCCAATTGGGATTACTGCCCCTCGCCGAAGCTGGTTTGCTGAAAGACGAAGTCCACGTGCACGCCATCACCGGCTCGACGGGAGCCGGGCAGCAACCCACAGAAACCTCGCATTTCAGCTGGCGAAACAATAACCTCTCGATTTACAAGGCTTTCGACCACCAACATTTAGGTGAAATCGGGCAAAGCATCCGGCAGTTGCAGGCGGGTTTTGATAAAAACATTAACTTCCTTCCCGTCCGTGGGAATTTTTCACGGGGTATTTTCGCCAGCCTCTATACCCGCACGGACGAATCTGAGGAGCGCCTGCAAGAGCTTTACCAGACATTTTATCAAAACGCTCCTTTCACAAAAGTGGCGGGTAAAAATCCATCGCTCAAACAGGTCGTTGGCACGAACAACTGCATGCTTTTTTTAGAAAAACACGAGGATAAAATACTGATTATCAGCATCATCGACAACCTGCTGAAAGGCGCTTCCGGCCAGGCCGTTCAGAACATGAACCTGATGTGCGGACTGGAGGAAACGGAGGGTTTGAAACTGAAATCGATAGCTTTTTAATTGTCGCCACTCCCAATTCACCAATTTACTAATTCACCAACTCACAAAAATGAACCTCTTCGACGTATATCCACTTTTCGACATCGAGATCCAGCGAGGCGAAGGCTGCTACGTCTTCGACGCTTCGGGCCGCCGCTACCTCGATTTTTACGGTGGCCATGCCGTCATTTCCATTGGCCACTCGCACCCGCATTACGTGCTACGCATCACGGAGCAGTTGCAAAAAATCGGATTTTACTCAAATTCCGTCAAAATCCCATTGCAACAGGAACTGGCGGAAAAACTCGGCCAACTTTCCGGCTGCGAAGAATACCAGCTTTTCCTGGTCAACTCCGGCGCCGAAGCCATTGAAAATGCACTGAAACTGGCCTCGTTTCACACCGGCAAAACGAAGATTTTAGCTTTTGAAAAAGCCTTCCACGGCCGCACTGCCGCCGCCGTCAATGTTACACACAACGACAGCATCGTCGCTCCGCTGAACCGGGGTTTCGGGCGAGAATTCTTGCCCTGGAACGACCTCGAAAGTGTGGAGCGGCACCTGTCCGGGGGCGATGTTTGCGCCGTCATCATCGAAGGCATTCAGGGCATCGGCGGCATTCATGTACCGGATGCGGTGTTTTTGCGCATGGTTTCCCAGTTTTGTAAAAAACATGGCGCCGTGCTGATTCTCGATGAAATCCAGTCGGGCTACGGTCGCAGCGGGCAATTTTTCGCCTTCCAGCACGCCGGCATCGAACCGGATTTGATTACGGTGGCCAAGGGCATGGGCAACGGTTTTCCCATCGGCGGGGTACTCATTCACCCGAAATTCAAGGCGAAACACGGGCTGCTCGGCACTACTTTCGGCGGCAATCACCTGGCCTGTGCAGCAGCTTTGGCGGTATTGGAAGTGATTGAAAATGAAAAACTTATCGCCAATGCAGCCCGTCAGGGTGAACGATTGATTTCGGCGCTCGCCGGTTTCGAAGGCGTTGAAGAAGTCCGGGGCGAAGGGCTGATGATCGGGGTAGAGTTTGGCTTCCCGGCCGGCCCGCTCCGCCAGCGGATGCTTGATGAGTTTGGCGTTTTCACCGGCTCGGCTTCCAGTAAAAATGTGATGCGCCTGCTGCCCCCGCTGACGGTGGGGGATGCGGAAGTGGAGGCGTTTTTGGGGGCGTTCGGAGAATGCCTGACCACTATAGATTTGGAAATAGTTAAAAAATGATGATGAACCATTTCACCTCCATCCACGACGTCCCCAATATCGAAGCGCTGATCCACAAAGCGCTTTCGATTAAACATGCATCGGTGTTTGAATCCCCAATCGTAAATCCAAAATCCAACATCCAAAATCCCAAAACCCTCGTCCTCCTCTTCTTCAACCCCAGCCTCCGCACTCGCCTGAGTACGGAAAAAGCGGGCCTCAACCTCGGCATGAACGTCATTTCCATGAATGCCGATGCCGGTTGGAAAATCGAATTTGAGGACGGCGTCGTCATGGACGGCGACAAAGCGGAACACGTCCGGGAAGCCGCCGGCGTCGTCAGCCAGTACGCTGACGTCATCGGCATCCGCACCTTCCCGACACTGACGGACCGGGAGCGGGACTACGCCGAGGTCGTGCTCCGGCAGTTTCAAAAACATGCTACCGTCCCTGTCATCAGCCTGGAATCGGCGACGCTGCACCCGCTGCAATCGCTCACCGACGCCGTGACCATCGAGGCGCATAAAAAAACGGCCCGCCCGAAAGTCGTGCTTACCTGGGCGCCACATCCACGGGCATTGCCGCAGGCCGTTGCCAATTCCTTCGTCGAGTGGATGAAAGCCCGGGACGTCGAACTGGTCGTAACGCACCCACCGGGAGCTGAACTGGCGCCACAATTCGTTGACAACGTGCAGATTGAATACAATCAGCGCAAGGCCTTTGAAGGAGCGGATTTTATTTATGCTAAAAACTGGTCGTCGTACACGGACTACGGGCGGATCATCTCACCCAAAGAAAACTGGACCGTGACAGCCGAAAAAATGGCACTGACGAACCAAGCCCGTTTCATGCACTGCCTCCCCGTCCGCCGCAACGTGGTCGTCGAGGATGCCGTGTTGGACGATCCCTCGTGCCTGATTTTTGAGCAGGCGAAAAACCGGGAGTTTGCGGCGCAGGCGGTGTTGGAGGAAATTTTAAACAAACACACGTGACAGGATTTGATCACGAATTGGACGGATGCGACGGATTTTCACGGATTTTCCACTTCAAAAAATCCGTTTTTATCCGCCTGATCCGTGTCATCCGTGATCCAATCCTCCCAAAAGTGAAGCCATGCAAAAGCTCACCATCCTGAAAATAGGCGGTAAACTGCTCGATGACGATGCCCGGCTGAACGAAGCGCTGGCTGATTTTTCAAAAATCGAAGGCGCAAAAATCCTCGTCCACGGCGGCGGCAAAAAGTCGAGCGAACTGAGCCGCCAACTCGGCATCGAACCGAAGATGGTTGAGGGCCGCCGCATCACCGATGCCGCCACGTTGGAGGTGGTGACGATGGTGTACGCCGGTTTGCTGAACAAGACGGTGGTGGCCCGGCTTCAGTCGCTCGGTTGCGATGCAATCGGGCTGAGCGGAGCGGACGGGAATTCCATTTTAGCTAAAAAAAGACCGGTAAAAACGATCGACTATGGCTTTGCCGGCGACGTCGAAACGACAAATAAACAACTGATTATCAATTTTTTAAATCAAAACCTGACGCCCGTTTTCTGCGCCATCACGCACAACGGTCAGGGGCAATTACTCAACACCAACGCCGATACAATCGCCACGACGCTGGCCGTAGCACTGGCGCAGGATTTCGACGTGACCCTGAAATTTTGTTTTGAAAAAAACGGCGTACTGCTCGATCCGGCGGATGAAAATTCGGTGATTGAGCGGCTGCTGCCCGCAGATTTTGCCAAGTACAAATCGCAAGGTACCATCAGCGACGGCATGATCCCGAAGCTGGATAATGCCTTCGCTGCCATTGATGCGGGTGTGGCGGAAGTTGTGATTTGTGGCCGGGGTGGCATTGCGCCCGGCAGTTTTCAAAAAGGAACCACGATATGCCGGTAAGCCCACAACTGACATCGGAAGCCATCGAATTGCTCAAACGCCTGATCGCAACACCCTCCTTTTCCAGGGAAGAGGACCGGACGGCGGACCTGCTGGCGGCGTTTTTTCACCAAAAAAACATCCCCGTGCAGAGGATGGGCAACAATGTTTGGGCAAAATCGAAGCACTGGGATGAGGGCAAACCCGTGCTGTTGCTCAACTCCCATCACGACACCGTGCGGCCGGTGAAGGGGTGGCAGCGTGACCCCTTCGAACCGGTCGTCGAGGACGGGAAATTGTACGGTCTCGGCAGCAACGACGCCGGGGCTTCGCTGGTGGCGCTGGCGGCAGTTTTCACGCATTTTTATGATAGAAAAACGCTGCCCTGGAACCTCATTTTTCTCGGTTCGGCAGAGGAGGAAATCTCTGGAAATCACGGTGTTGCGATGGTTTTACCAGAACTCGGCCCCATTGCCGCAGGCATCGTCGGGGAACCCACGCAGATGCAGATGGCAATTGCCGAAAAGGGCCTGATGGTGATCGACGGCGAGGCGAAAGGCGTCGCCGGTCACGCCGCCCGCAACGAGGGCGTGAACGCTATCTACCTCGCCCTGGAGGACATCGAAAGGCTGCGCAATTTTACTTTTGAAAAAACCTCCGAACTGCTCGGCCCGGTGAAAATTTCGGTGACGCAGATCGAGGCGGGTACCCAACACAACGTCGTGCCGGACAGTTGCCGCTTCGTGATCGACGTCCGCACGAACGAGTGCTACTCGAACGAGGAGGCGTTTGAAATTTTGAAAAAACAGGTTCGCTCGGAATTGCGGCCCCGGTCTTTCCGGCTGAATTCCTCCCGCATCGACCCGGCGCATCCGCTGGTGCAGCGAGGGACTGAGCTGGGGCTGGGTTGCTACGGTTCCCCCACCCTCTCCGACCAGGCACTGATGCCGTTCCAAACGCTCAAAATCGGGCCGGGCGACAGTGCCAGGTCGCATACGGCGGACGAATTTGTTTATTTGAAAGAAATCGAGGAGGGGATTGAAATTTATACAAAACTCATTGAAACAGGCAAATGAAACTTTGGTCTAAAAATCAGACAACCAACGAGTTAGTTGAAAAATTCACCATCGGGCAGGACAACGTCCTCGACCTGCAACTGGCGAAATTTGACGTGCAGGGAACGCTGGCACACATCGAAATGCTGGCGTCCATCGGACTGCTGACGCAGGAGGAACTGGCAGTTTTGCAACCGGAATTGAAAAAGATTTACCGGGAAATCGAGGCTGGAAATTTCACCATTGAAGACGGCGTGGAGGACGTGCATTCGCAGATTGAACTGCAACTCACCCGCACGCTGGGCGATGCCGGTAAAAAAATCCATTCCGGCCGCTCCCGCAACGACCAGGTGCTGGTGGACCTGAGGCTGTTTTTTCGTTCCGAAATCCGGGAAATCGCCGGGCTGACGGGCGAACTGTTTGAGGTACTGCTGGCGCAAAGCGGGGAGCACCAAAACGTGCTGATGCCCGGCTACACGCACACGCAGGTGGCGATGGTTTCGTCGTTCGGGCTGTGGTTCGGGGCGTATGCAGAAACGCTGGCAGACGACCTGCGGCTGTGGCGTAGCGTGTTTGACATCGTCAACCAAAACCCGCTGGGATCGGCGGCAGGCTACGGCAGTTCCTTCCCGCTTGACCGGCAGATGACGACCCGGTTGTTGGGATTTAACGACCTGAATTACAACGTGATACATGCGCAACTCGGGCGGGGCAAGTCGGAGCAGTCTCTCGGTTTTGCAGTGGCGGCGCTGAGCGCTACGCTGGGCAAATTCGCCGCTGACGTTTGCCTTTTCAACAGCCAGAATTTCAGTTTTTTGAAGCTGCCGGACGCCTTCACGACCGGCTCCAGCATCATGCCGCACAAAAAAAATCCCGATGTTTTCGAGTTGATCCGGGGCCGCTGCAACCTGCTGCAAAACCTGCCCCAGCAAGTGACCTCGCTGGCAGGCAACCTCACGAGCGGCTACCACCGGGATTTCCAGTTGCTGAAAGAAGTGGTGTTCCCGGCGCTGGGCAGCCTGAAGGATTGCCTTCGGCTGGCCATTTTGAGCATTCCGCAGTTTCAAGTGAATCTGGCGATTTTGCAGGATGAAAAATACCGCCACCTCTACACCGTGGAAGTTGTCAACCGGCTGGTGCTGGAAGGTGTTCCTTTCCGGGAAGCTTACCGGCAGGTCGGGCAGATGGTGGAGAACGGGACATTTGCCTTCGAAGGTGAAATACAACACACTCACGAGGGCAGCGTCGGCAACCTCTGCCTGCCGGAAATCCGCCGGAAATTCGAGGCGGTGATGGCTGGTTTCGATTTCGAAGGAAGCATTGGTATGGCAGAAAAACTGGTTGAATAAACTACTTTCACACAAAATAACTGATTGATTCACATGAAGATACAACTCAAACGACTCAACGACGCCGTCCACTTCGAAGGCTCCAACGACGACGGGAATATTGTTCACCTTGACGGTAGTCCGGATATCGGCGGCGAGGGCAAGGGCATCCGGCCCATGCAGTTGCTGCTGATGAGCCTGGCAGGTTGCAGCAGCATCGACGTGGTTTCCCTTTTAAAAAAAATGCGGCAACCGCCGGAGGACGTCCGGGTGGAGGTCAGCGGCGAACGGGCTTTGGACGAGGTGCCGGCCGTTTTTAAAAAAATCCACATGCATTTCATTTTAAAGGGGAATCTGGATGAGGCGAAAGTGGCTAAAGCTATCGGGATGTCGGTGGATAAATATTGCTCGGTGGCGAGGATGCTGGAGAAGACGGCGGAGATTACTTGGTCGTATGAGATTGAGTTGCTTAGGTGACTTCACTTTTAGGAGGATTGGATCACGGATTAGACGGATTGGGCGGATTTTTACGGATTTTTTTCCGTGATTGTGGACGATTTTTTCACTTCAAAATCAATATACTATGTTACTGCACAGAGAACTTACCGATCAAATTTTAGCCGCCTTTTATGAAGTTTACAATGAGCTGGGGTATGGTTTTTTGGAGAGGGTTTATCAAAATTCGCTTTTCATCGAATTACAGGAAAGAGGATTTAACGTAGTTGCACAGAATCGATGTAATGTTTATTTCAAAGGAAGAGTTGTGGGCGAATATTTCACCGATTTGATCGTCAATGACTTGATAATTCTTGAGCTGAAAGCCTGCGAAACGATTCTGGATGAACACGAACTCCAATTGCAAAACTACCTGAAAGCCAGCACGATAGAAGTTGGTTTTATCCTGAACTTTGGAAAAGAACCGGAAATTTCACGAAAAATTTTCACTAACGACAAGAAGAAACTGAGAGGAAAAATCCGTCAAAATCCGCCCAATCCGTCTAATCCGTGATCCAATCCTGTCAAAAGAGAAGTTTCAAAATCAAAAAACTCAACCATGCATTTCGAAACCATCGCCATCCGTACCCAAACCGACCGCAGCCAGCACCGGGAGCATAGCACTCCGATTTTCCCCACTTCCAGCTTCGTGTTCAACGACGCCGAGCAGATGCGGGCCATGTTCGCCGACGAGGTGGAGGGCAATATTTACAGCCGTTTCACCAACCCCAGTGTGCGGGAATTTGAAGAAAAAATGGCAGCGCTGGAAGGCGTGGAAGACGCATTTGCCACGGCGACAGGCATGGCGGCCGTGTTCGCTTCGTTCATGGCGCACCTGAAATCTGGCGACCATCTGCTGGCTTCACGAGCCATTTTCGGGTCGAGTTACACGATTCTGATGCAGTACCTTCCAAGATGGGGCATCACTTTCGACTGGCTGCCGGCTGACTATGAAAAATGGCAGGAGGCCGTGCGCCCGAACACCAAAATGTTGTTCCTTGAAACACCTTCGAATCCGGGACTGGACGTGATCGACCTGGCGTTTGCCGGGGAGTTTGCGAAAGCAAACAACCTGATTCTCAATGTGGATAACTGCTTCGCAACGCCGTATCTGCAAAATCCGGCGAAGTTCGGCGCCCACCTGATCACGCATTCCGCTACGAAGTTCATCGACGGGCAGGGGCGGGTACTTGGCGGCGTAGTGGCGGGCAGCAGCGAGATGATCGCCGAGGTGCGGAAGTTTTGCCGGAGCAGCGGGCCGTCGCTATCGCCGTTCAATGCCTGGGTGCTGTCGAAAAGCCTGGAAACACTGGCCGTCCGCCTCGACCGGCACTGCGAAAACGCACTGGCACTGGCGCATTTTTTACAAAAAAACGAACACGTGGGGAAGGTGACTTACCCGTTCCTCGACACCCACCCTGCCTGCGACATTGCGAAGCGACAGATGAAAATGGGCGGCGGACTGGTGACTTTCGAAGTAAAAGGCGGACTGGAGCAAGGCCGCCGGTTTTTGAATTCGATTGAAATGCTGTCGCTCAGCGCCAACCTCGGCGATACCCGCACAATTGCCACCCACCCTGCCTCGACCACGCATGCGAAATTGACGGAGGAGGCACGGCAGGAAGTCGGCATTACGAACGGGCTGATCCGGATTTCGGTGGGTTTGGAGCACATCGGCGACATTGTTGCGGACGTGGAGAAGGCGTTGAAGAGGAGTGCCGGGTAGGCTGAAGTGTTCAGGGATTTTGTTTTGAAAAAAGTTATTTTTGTAAAAAATCACGAAGCATGACTGCTGATGTAAAATTGCCAATCACCATCGCTGAGCGAATCGAATTAGGCCCGGAGCTTATTCGAATCCCGGCCACCTGGGAGGAATACCTCGATCTGCTCGATGAGTGCGAATTTCAAATCGAATACGACGACCAACAAATCATACTTATGAGTATTGCTTCTGACCCCCACGAGGTGATTGTTATGAACATTGGCACTTACCTCAACCTGGCTATTGACAATGAACCTGACATGGCCGTTCGAGGCAGCAACCGCCATGTTTTCATTCCCGAGTTTCAAAAAGATTATGCGCCTGACGCTCATGTTATTAAAGGCGAACCGGCTATCCACCAGCTGCGCAAAGGATTGTCAGCCAATACCAATCCGTGGCTCGTGGTGGAGGTGCTTTCGCCCAGTACTTTTGTCCGGGACATCAAGGAAAAGTTGCCTGCCTATAAAAAAATCCCTTCCCTGCTCCACATCATTTACATCCATCAGGACCGCCCGTTGGTAACGGTTTACAACCGGGTTGGCAGTTCAGTGGTTTGGGAAACCATTGATTACGATCGCCTAGAAGATCATTTTCCCGTGGCTGGACAGCCGGTTTACCTGAAGGATATTTATAAAAAAGTAGTTTTCCCGAAGGTTGAGTATAAAACGAAACGCAATGGGAAGAAGAAATAACAATTGAATAAAACAGCCCTGCCCTGCCCATTTAAAGCCGCCAATTTTAAAAAACGTGAACAACACCGGAGAAAACTACCGCATCCCTGTCGAAATCCCCAACCTTCAATTTTACCACCACCAACAGCCGTTCCCGTTGGAATCGGGCGCCGTTTTACCCGAACTCACTGTGGCTTATCACACCTTCGGCAAGCTGAATGCTGAAAAAACGAACGTCATCTGGGTCTGCCATGCGCTGACGGCTAACTCGGACGTGTCCGATTGGTGGAGCGGGCTGTCCGGTCCCGGCAAGGTGTACGATCCCGAAAAATATTTCATCATTTGTGCCAACATCCTCGGTTCCTGCTACGGTTCAACCTGCCCCCGCAGCATCAATCCGGCGACGGGAAAGGCGTTCGGCGTTGATTTCCCGGTATTTACAATCCGGGACATCGTGCAGGCGCATGAGTTGTTGCGGCGGCATCTGAGCATCGAAGAAATTCAGCTTTGCATCGGCGGTTCCTGCGGCGGGCATCAGGTGCTGGAGTTTGCGTACCTGCTGCCGGAACGCATCAAAAACATCGCCCTGCTGGTGACCAGTGCACGGGAAACGCCCTGGGCTATCGCCATTCACGAAGCGCAACGCATGGCCATTCAGGCCGACCCGACCTGGAAAGACGACGACGACAAAGGCGGCGTGGCGGGACTGATGGCGGCCCGGGGGATGGGATTGGTGAGCTACCGCACATTCGATGCCTACAAATCCGGGCAGATTGACATTGACGAAAAAATCGACGATTTCCGGGCGGCGAGTTACATCCGTTACCAGGGGTTGAAACTGGAGCGCCGGTTTTATGCCCAATGCTACTGGTATTTGACAAAAGCCCTCGATACGCACCATATCGGCCGTGGGCGGGGCGGGGCTGAAGCAGCTTTGGGAAATTTGAAAATGCCTGCGCTGGTGCTGTCCATCGATACGGATATTTTGATACCGCCGGTGGAGCAGTTTTTCCTGGCGGAGCATTTGCCGAATTCTAAGCACATTCAGTTGCCTTCTGATTTTGGGCACGATGGGTTTTTGATTGAAACAGAGCGGATCGGGAAAATCATCATGGATTGGTGGAAATGATCACTTCAAATCCTCCAGCACCTCCTTCATCATCTTATAAACAATCGGCCCCGTCTCCGGCCCCACCGAATTAATCTCCCCATACGGCGCCTCGTGCAATCCATATGTAAAAGGCGGTTCGGCATCCCACTGGCTGCGGGGGATGATGTACCCAATCTCGTCATTCGACAGGCCGACGGTGAATTTGAAGGTGCCCGGCATCATGTCCCGCACCGGCGGGATTTCCTGCGGATCGACGGCAAAGTCCTGACCTTCCGGTTTTTCGACGCCGCCGTTGATGATCTCGGGATAAATTTCACCCGGCTGGTGCAGGAAGGTCGCAGGGCCGAGACGCCAAACCGCCACTTCCGTTCGCAGTTTGAACCACCCCGGCATTCCCCGGTCGAGCACTCCGAGGGCGGCGGCAAGGCGGTAAAGTTTGTTATCCAGCGGCAGTTCGAAGGACTTTGCCCTCAGCCTGATCTGACTTGCATCCACGGGATATACGAGGCTGTCGCTGCGCAATTGCCGGAGCGCCAGCATGGCCAGTCGCTGCCCCTGCGCACGGGCTTTTTCAAAAGAGGGTTCGATGAAAACAGTGTCGAGAAACGGGTCTTTCACCCCGAAATCCGGCACGGTGGACATAAGGCCGCCAATGGCGCCATTGAGGTAAATGCAAATGCCGCCCAGCCCCGGCATCGCCAGTGAGTCGCCGTTTGAAATGCCTTTTTCAATTCCCTCCCTTACATAATGGGGAAAATCGGAGCTGATGAGCAGGTTTTTATCCCAGGTCGTTTCCGGGTGGTTGGCCCACTGGACGAGGGTGCCGAGCGTTTGGCCGGTTTCAAGATCGACGGCTTGCATGAGGCGCAGGCCTTCGTCGAGGACGTCCGGTTTTCGGGTGTCCATAACGATGTCTTTGGCTCCCGTCAGGTCCTGGGCGAAGCGGAGTTCGGCACGGCGCAGGTTTTTCACGGCCTCTTCCACAGCCCTCGCAGCCTGGATTTGCACATAGCGCATGTAGCGGGGATCGATGCCGGATTTGAATTCACTTTCACCCCAGAGGCCAAGCAAATCCGGCGCCTCGTGGGTGTGCGTACTGCAAATGATGGCGTAGTCCACCTGTGCGCTTTTCGGGATCAACTGCCGCACCCGGATGACGTCATCGTTGCCAAAGCCGATAGCGTCGAGGGCGACGATAGCCAGCCGGGTCGTGCCGTCGTCGATGACCATAGCCCGTGCCCAAAGGTCGTCGTTAATGCCGTTGGCGGCCCGGCGATTGTGGAAACCGGCGATCCAGACGGGGTCGAATTTCCCGTTGCCATTGCCGTCCTGCCAGGTATCGCCGTCTTCCTCGACGAAACGGGCATCGCCGTTGGCGTCGGTCCAGGTATCAGGCACCTGAGGGGTGATTTTTAATGCAGCAAAACCGGCCGACAGCGAGCCGGGTGTGGAGTTTTCGATGTGAAGGTCAACCTTGTAACCGGGAAAGCGATCCTGGAAACGGGTGTAGAGAAAAACACCGGCGCCGAGTGCGAGCAGGATGAGGGCAAGGGCGATACGGAGCAACCATTTTTTCATTGGTTTTCAATTTATTCTTACATTTTAGAAATGATCACGCCAACTCCTTTTCCACCCCATCCAGCCGCTCCACAATACCCCGCTGCTTCTCTTCCAGCTTACCGATCTGCGCTTCCTCAGCTTGCAGCATTTCATCAAAACCCTCGAAATTCTTGTCAATTTTCACCTTGATATCCGTCACGTAAGCCCGCAGTTTTTGCGAAAGCTCCGTTTCCAGTGCCTCCCGGCCTTTGGCGATTTCACGGCGGTAGCCATCCACGATTTTTTTGCGCTTGGCGGCGGAGGTGAACCCGGCGAACAGCACCCCGATCGTCGTCAGTACGCCACCGGTGATGTCGAAAACGGAAAGCTTCGTGACGGCAGCGAGGATGACCCCTACGATAGCGATGCCACTGCCCGTAGCGATAGAGGTCGTGCCCGGTTGTTTGTCGGGAAAAAGGTGGTCGGCGGTGAAATTCTCCGGGCGGTTGAGGAAACGGTGGAAAGTGTCCTGCAATTCCTGCAAGACGTTGGCCCGGCGCTCGGCGATGTCGCTGAAGATCTCGTGGTTATTTTTCAAAACCGTCTCGCTGGCGTGGATTTTCAGGTCGATCATTTTCGCCATCTGCTGGATGCTGTCGGCGAGGTCGGCCACGTTGTCGTTGAGTTTGTTCTGAAGTTCGAGGTGGAGTTCCTGGTCGAGGTCTTTGGCGAGGCCTTCGAGCCATTGCTGGGCGTTGGCTTTTTTGGTGAAAATACCGGCGATGCTCCGGCGCAGCAGGCTGAAAAAAGAAAGTCCCTCGTTCAGTTCCTCGTCCTTGGCGAGGGTGATGCGATCGTAGCCGGCAATGAGATTTTCGACCAGCATGTCCACTTGGCGCAAAGATTTACCTTCCTGTTTTTCAAGGCCTTGCGAAATATCTTTCCGGAAAGCCACGTCCAGTTCCCACTGCCTGCGGCGATCGGCGACGCCTTTGGCGATGCGCTCGTTGAGGTTGCGGGAGGTGGCGATATTGTTTTGCAATTTCAACAACGGCGCCTTCCCGCCCGTGATGTTTTCTTTGATGAAATTACGTAATGGCAGGAAACCGCTCCCCTCTTCCCTACCCTCCTGCTCTAGTTTGGCGGAAACGGCGAAAACTTTTGGCTCTGGAATTCCCTTTTTCACCGCATGATCGTACACGCCTTTTTCGTTGACTGCCAGATCGGCCTCGTTCATCAAATCTTTTTGTTGTAAAACGAAGATCACCTTGCGCCGCCACTCTGCATGGATGAAATCAAAAAAGTCCCACGCCGACTGCCGGTAGGGGTTTTTAGCTTCAAAAACAAACACAATCAGGTCGCTGGCCGGGATGAACCGCTCGGTAATTTCCTGGTGATGCTCGACGATGGTGTTCGTGCCGGGCGTGTCCACGATGGCGATTTCTTTTAAAATCTCAACCGGGTGGGTGATCTTTTTCAGGTAAGGGTTGATGGTGATGGTCTCCTCTTTTTCACCCCAAATAACCTGCTGAATAGTATCCGTCATGGGTTGCGGAGCAACCCTGCAAATCTCCTTACCTGTTGAAAGTAAAGCATTTATGAAACTGCTTTTTCCTGCCTTCACCTCGCCGACGATGACGAACATGAACGGTTCGTTGATACGGTTGCGCAGGTCAGAAACAATTTGGCGGAGTTCGTCGTGGCGTATTTCAACGGTCAAGTCATGGAGGTCTTTGACGATCTCGTCGATTTGGGAGCGGAAGGTCAGTAGTTTGTTGTTGAGGATGTCTGACATACTTGAGATTTGCGATGTTTGCTATTGTCAATTTGGACAAAGAAACAGAATTTGGTCACAAGTAAGGAGCACTGCTGAAAAGTTTATGGATAGAAAAGTTGACCTGCTGCTGCCTGTTTCCGTAGGTTATGAAAAAATTTGCCATTGATGCCTGCTAACCCAATGGCAAATTTCCACCAAAATGATTTCACTAATTTAACTCAAACCGAATCGGCACGGAATACAGGACCCGGATCGGATGACCATCCCTGCTTTGACCGGGTTTGAAGCGAACCAGCTTTTTGATGATTCTGACAGCCTCATCTGCACATCCGCCACCAATATCATTCTTTGCACGTACGTTTGAGACACTTCCATCTCTTTCAACAATAAACTCAACGGTTACGAGCCCCTCTATTCTTTTCTTCCTGGCCTCGTCCGGATAGTCCAGAAAACGCTTGACGTGCTTGCTGATCTTGCCGTCCGTACATCTTTCCTCCTTGCGCTTGTCCTTGTCTTCACAACCCTGATGGACAGGCAAACGGTAGGCACTTTCCTTGACAACGGGGATGTCTTCATCTTTAGGCTTCGACTCATTACCAGCGGTCGTAGGCTCTGCAGGGTCGATTTTTGAGATTTTGGGGTCGCTTTGCGTTTCTGGCTTTTGCTCAGGTTTTTTATCGGCCGGTTTTTTATCAGTCGGCTTCTTTTTATTCGTCGTTTCAGGTTTGGCAGGAACAGGTGGATCCTCGGGCACAGGGTCAGGGGTCGTCTTTATCGGATTCCCCATTTCTTCCAACATCGCCATTGCTTCCGTCTTGTAGCGGCCTTCCGGGTAGGCATCGAGGTAGGCATGAATAGCATCGGCTGACTTCATGGCCAGCGCCTGGTTCCAGGCTTCTGTTTCAATAGCTGCCAATTCATTCCTGGCAGCTGCAACGTGCGGACTTTCCGGGTTTTCATTGATAAACTCTTCGTAGCCCTCACGGGTATCCATATTTTTAGCATCCTCCCAGGCCAAGGTTTTTTCGCCTGGATCAGTAGTGTTTACACCATTATTCGTATTCAGGCTGCCCCAGATGGCCCAGGTAGCTACAAAAAGCGCCACCACACCTGCCAACGCTGACGCCATCCGCATGAGGTTGCCGGATCTTGGTTTTGCAGGAATTGAAGGGCTGGGAGGTTTTGGAGCAGACGGGCTCGGCTCTACCCCCTTCACGCCACCAGGCATTTGCGCCATTGCATTGCCGGAAGCAAGTGAAAGGGAATATCCTGCACGGGTAAACTCCGTCGTTTCAGCGCCAACAGGCTGCGTTGTCAGAATCTCAACTTTTTCTTCCAAAACTACATTTCGCTTGCGCTCCACGCCATCCTTGATCTCGATTACGGATATTTTCAAAACCAGCGGATGCGTGCCGGGAAGCTGCGGAGTAACGTAAAACAGCCATTCGGTGTACAAGTCTTTTTCGACCATCTGCACGGTATCATTCAACGTGCGGATTTTAAAAGCACCCTCCCCGGCATCGATCAACTCTACGCCCATCACCTCAGAAATTCTCAGATCTTTGAGCACATCACCCTCTTCCTCTTCCAGATCATCCATGAGCACCTTACGGTCGAAAGCGAGACGAACGATGCATTTCACCTCCTCGGCCTGCGTCATCTTCTTGGGGATGCGATACATCACCTCGCCGTTGTAAATATCCGGGCGGTCACTGTTTTCTGCCCCGTCCTCTCCTTTTAGTTGGCTCTCCTGCAAGCTGTCGATAAATGTGAGTAAATCCTTACGGATTTTAGACAGCTCAATCTGTGCCTCCTCGTTGGAGACCACATTTTGAAGCATCTGCCGCATCACTTCCATGTAGCGGCTTTCCAGCAGAATTAAATCTTTGTATTTGTCTGTCTTATCGGAAAGGAAATTCTTAAGTCCCTGAATGGTCAAGTCTATGCCTTCCGGCAAAACATCCCTCAGGTTCTTCTGGATATCTGATAAGGTTTTCATGTGGCGAGCTTAGGTTTGTGTTTGTTAATTGTTTTAGGTACCGACGAATACGAAGCATTCATTGACAACCTACCCCTTCGATTTTCAAATGTATTGCGTTTTGGCCGAACGGCCAAATGGGTCAAAGGATTGAGGAATATGTACCGGAATTACTTCATTTCCTAATTCACACCCGTATCATCGAGTAAATCAACTCATCCAGCACTTCTCCATATTTGTAGATAGACTTTTCCAAACGGGCCTCCAGCTTGAAACCGGTCCGTTCAAGCACACGCTGTGAACCTGTGTTATTGCTGAAAGGGCGTGCGTATAGCCGGAGAATATCAAATTTGTCAAAGGCATATTCCGTCATTTCCTTAACGGCCCCGGTCATAATACCCTTACCCCAATAAGATTCGGCGAGCCAATACCCCAACTCTGCGCATTTAACGTGAATGTCTCCCTGGGGATGAATGCCAATACCTCCGGCGGCTTCCCCGTTTACTTCGATGGCAAAAATGCGGCAGGGCTGATCGATCTGCGACATTTTGATAAATCGCCGGGCATCCTTCTCTGTGTAAGGATGCGGGAACATGTCCGTCAAGTACCGGGCAATGTTCAGGTTGTCAGCATATTTTACAAGACTTTCGAGATCGTCGAGTGACCAGGGACGTAGTTTCCAGGTAAGCATTGATTTTAGTTTAGTATGGTTAGGGAATAGCTTGTATCATTTTATTTTTTAACTGAGTATGTTTTGCTTGCGGCGGTCTGAAACCGTTTCCCACCTTTGCGGGCACCTGAATTTGAGCATTTCAAAATCAATGACCAACGATTCCTCCACAATTTTTTCTAAATCCGGACTTATAAGGGGTTAAATATCATGTTTCCCGCCAAGGTTTCAAAAACCTAAAATCAAATAACCTCCGAATTTTTCAAAACATTCCCGGATGCCGGGCCTGCACAAAATAACAAATCCAGCACGCTAAGATTGGGCAAAAAGCCATGACGATCTTCAAACACCTGCGGGTAAGAGACAGGCCTAAACGATGGATCCGGAGCCGGACGCTTAGGGTGAATTTTTTCACGAAAATCCAATATTCCATCAGGCTCCGCCTGGTAGCTTTCCGTCAAACGCAGTTCCGTTTTCAACCCGATCAATTTCATCATCAACTGCAGCAATTCCAGGTTAAGATCCCACAGGAATTCCTTTTTCTTTTTTAAAACCGGCTCCAACGCATCGGCATAATGAACGAAGTAGGGCGAATTGCCGTAGGCCGAACGGATGGCATGCCAATGATGCGACGGCCAGTGTTCGTCATAAGAAATTTGCACTTCCCGAATGGATTGCTGCTGATTTTTACCCTTTCGAAGCGGGATGCTCAGGCGCTGCACGCCGTTTACACCGGCAATATGGCAGCGGTTTCGGTAGGAGCCTTTGGCGTAGTGCTCGTGCTGTTCGAGATAAACAACAGGATAGGATGCCAGCCTGGAAAAATACTGGACGGGAGGAAGGTATTGAAGTTCGAGAAGAATGTGTTTCATCGTGCAAATCTACGATTTACGATGCTGGGTTTGCGATTGCGAACGCCGTGTAATTGCAAATCCAGCATCGTACATCGCAATCGCTTTTTCACGAAACCAATTCAGCAGGTTGAGTGCGCTGCACGACAGCCCGGCCGTTCAGGTGAAACTGCCCGTAGTACCGTGCGCCCAGCGTCACGCCGTCTTCGCCGACGGAATGCAGGGCGAAACGGCCCTCCTGCGGAAAAACCGGCTGCGACAATTCGTAGCGATGCAACTTTTCGTAGGTGCCGTAGTCGATGGCTCTTCGCTCTGAAAGTTTTTCAAACAAACGAAAATGGCCGGCCACTTCTGCCCAGCCTTCCTGCACGATTCCTTCAAAAACTTTGGATTTTGAGCCACTACCGTAGGCCACGAAGCCGAAGCGTTTGCCGGTCAGCTGGCTGTTTTCATTAAAATCGGAAGCGAAAGTACTCATGAGCGCCATGAAAATGGAAGCAGTGTAGAGATTGCCCACATCGCTGCTGGCCCGCTGTGCTTTTTCCAGTTTTTGCTTCACAAACTGTTTGTACTCAGGCGTTTTACCGGCGGCTTTCACGAATGCCTGCCAGTTTTTATCAAAAGCCAAAGGCTCGGTCAGGATCGCAGAGTGCGGTTCCTCCAGGCCATTCGATTCGCAGATAGCTGCCCAATCTCCAGCTTGTTTCCGTTCTGAAATAAACTCCTCTACATAGATGCGTTTGCCGTGAAAAGCGTAAGGTAAATGGAAAATCATCCGTGCCCAGCGATCGGAGAGCGCAGGCTCTTCAGCGCCTGACAGTTCCCGGAAATGCTGCAACGCTTCCGTCATCCGGTTTTGGTAGCATTGGTTTGAAAATGGACCATCGAACACCGGCGTCTCTGTGAATTGCTCACGGCGGGGCTTATAAAAATCGTGCACACTGTCCATGGCCACTCCGAATTGGCGGGGGATTTCCAGCAGGCGGGGATTCCATTTTATCAAAACCGCAACCGCACCGGCGCCCTGCGTGTATTCGCCGGTCGATTCGAGTTCGTACTTCGCCACGTCGGAGGCGACCACAATGGCCATACGCCCCTCATGGCCCGCCACCCAGTCGAGGCAGTTTTCCATGGCATCAGTAGCGCCGATGCAAGCGAAAGTCATGTCGACCACATCGCAACGGCGGAAGCTGCCGCCGAGGCGCTGCTGCACCATTTCCACGGCGTAGGTGGCCGTCGGTTTAGCGGCGTCCAGCGCACTTTCGGTTCCGAGGTAAATACGTCCGATCTGCTCGGGACGCAGGTTATTTTTAGTCATCAGTTCTGCGATGGCTTCAGCGGCCATGGTGGCGGCGTCTTCGTGAGCGTCCGTGATCGCCATTTTTAAAAGACCGAGGCCATGTGCAAGTTTTTCGTAGGCAATTCCTCTGGCTTCAGCCAACTGGCGAATGTCGAGGTAGAGGGAAGGCACGTAGCAGGCCATGTCGTCAATACCGATGCGCATATTTTAATGATTGAATGGTTGAATGAGTGAATGATTGAATTGGCCGGCAAATTTAGCGGGCGATGGGCTTGACAACAGGGAAGCGGAAAAAGGGTTTGTTTCTGAAATTAAAAAAATTACGACGGCCAACTCCTGATTTGCATGGGTGGGTTGTTACCGGCCGGTGGCTGACCGGCAGTGAAAACCTTACGGCCAAAGCCCGGAATCACGGATCGAATAAACAGGAAAAATAGCCGTTCCGGTTTGAAAACCCGGCTGAGATGCTGCCTGAATTTCAATACTCCGTCACCATCCTTGCCTGCTCTTCAATTCCTGCATTTCCGGCGGCCTCCCGCCAACGGAAACGGGTCAGCCAGGGTTCGTCTTTTCCTTCCGCAGCGTTGGCGATCAGCCGGCCAAGAACGGGGGCCATTTTCAAACCATGCCCACTACCTCCCGTCCCGATCGTCAGCCCGCCAAGGCGGGGATGCCGGTCGATCCAGAAATGGCCGTCGAAGGTGTCGCAGTAAAGGCAGCGGCGGGTGTAAACAATGGGATCATCCGCCAGCGAAGGAAATGTTTCCCGTAAAAAACGGCGCAAGCGGGCAATGTCCGTTTCAGAAATAATGCGTTCGTCCAGTTCCGGGTGCAGCGAAATACCGGGTCCGTGATTTCCGATTTTCAAGACCTTATCTTTTGGGTGCAAGGGGAACCCATACCATCCGGAATTGGAGATATCCGCTGCAAAAACCGGCAATTGCGGAGCAACAAAAAGCTCAGGCTTGCCGGGCTTCAGGTGAAAAACGGGATGCCCCGTGGCCCGCATGACTGCCTGAAGCTCAGGCACCAGCAGGGGCGAGTACGCTCCCGCACAAACCACCAACTGCCCGGCGGAAAAAGTATCGCCTTCTCTCGTTTCCACGCCGGTAATCCGACCGGCAGACTCCACCAGCCGTGCCGCAGTTTTTTCTTCGAAAACATCCACGCCCAACTGCCGTGCGTACGCCGCCAGTCGCTCCACTACCCTCCCCGACTCAACGAAACCAGCTTTTGGGTTGTAAAATCCGTCCACATACTGCCCTTCGCCTACGCCGGGAAAATGCTTTTGGATCAAAGCTGCATCGAGGCGCTGCGGCCGGTAGTTTTTCTCCTGCAACAGCCTGAAACTTTCCCGTTCGAAAGATTGACGGCCCTGCTCCATGGGCTCCCGGCAAAGCAGCAAAAATCCCGTCTCATGGTAAAGTTTTTCACCAAAAAGCGCATTCCATTCGTGCCAGCCGGCGATGCTTTCCTCCGCCATGTCAAAGTATTGACGGTCGGAGCCATATTCCATGCGCACCACCTTGCTGATATCCGTCGAAGCCGCCAGCGGATGCGGGATGCGTCCGGGGTTCAGCAAACTGACGGAGTATTTTCGCTTGCGCAATTCAATAGCGGCACTGAGGCCAAATATTCCTGCGCCAATGATGAGAAAATCGTGATGTGGCTTTGCCATGGGTTTAGATTTTGGTGAAATATCGTGGAGGCAATTGACGGCCGTCCCATGCATTACAATTGCAGCCCCAAGATATATTCCTTCAGGTGTTTCGCCAACTTCCGGTGCCCGCACGCATTGAGGTGGTCGTCAATGACGAAGTAATCCTGTGGCAACAAAAAAGAATCGATAGGCAACAGGCGAAGGTCATCCATGGGTTTTACCCGAAGATGTTGCTGAAACTGCTGGTAAATCAAAGATGGTTCGTGCTGTTCATTGATGTTGAAAACCAAAACCGGCCCGTCGAATCGCTCCCTGATCTGGCGAAGGATGATGAAAAAATCTTCTACCTCCTGATCCTCCAATTCAAACGGTAACGTGGGAGGTTGCGAAGCGAACAGGGCCAATTTCACCTGCTCGCAAAGCTGAAAAAAGGAGACGTAGCAGTATTTCAAAGGAAAGTAAGACCGCCAAAGGTAATTCCAGTCGCCGCTGCTTTTCAGTTTTTCCACATCAGAAACGGGCAGGAAATTTCCGTGCTCCACGAATGTCCGGTTTTCCAGCCGGTCGTTTTTACAAAACTGTAAGACCAGCAACCGGCAGGCACTCAGGTCAAGCCTGTCCAGCGTCAGCAATTCACGGGCGGTGCCGTACGAGGCGATTCCGGCGTTCAGGCATTTGCGGCCGAGTTCCTTTTCAATCAAATCTTCGAAAGTTTCCGGTTTTTCAACGCCCCAGCCCATCGTGTAGGAGTCGCCGAGGAAGATGATTTCCGGTTTCTCCAGCGAAACTGAATCGTCTCTGAAGCCCAATTGATTCACCTGGTACCGGGTTTTGAATTCCAGGTTGGAAAAAGTGTGATCGCCTGGCGGTAAGGTGTAAAACAGCGTGCTATCGTAGCGAAAATTATTCACGTCATCGAAGTAAACGTTCCGGCATCTTTCAAAATACATCTGCCTGAGAAAGCCCGCAAATGATCCGTTGATTGCAGCAGCCTTTGAAGCCGATTGGAAGCTGGCGATGAAGAACAACTCGATCAGCACCATCAGAATCAGGGGGATGACTGCATTTATTCTGATGGCTTTGCCAATGAAAAAAACAGTCAGCAAAAGTGACCCGGCCACCCACGCCTGCAACAACAGGACGGTGAAATCCGATCCGTAAAAAAAGAAACTGGCCTTGTGGGCAAAGAGCAAAAACAGAAAGCTCGCAAGGGCTTTCGCTAAATTTTTAAAAGTATCACGCATGGCAGAAAGGCGGACTGAGGGCCGCCGCCGCAAATTAAACGTAGTTTAAAAAAACGCAAAAGCACCATGCAGGGATGTCCGGAAAGAGCGATTTTATTTTTCAAATGTTGAGGAGAGCTGAAAGCCGCTTCTTTATGAAAAATTTTGAATAAAAACAGGTCGCTCACACCCCTTTTAAGATGAAATAAGATTTGGCAGATTTTCGGCTCCCGGAGCGGCCGGGTTATCTACCCGGTATTGCCTTTGAGACATCGCCGGGTAGATAACCCGGCCACTCAGGAGGTTTGGGCAGTCTCCATGGTCCATTTCACCTTAAAGAGGGGATGAACGAAAAAGGTTTGCAAATCCATCGACTTGCAAACCTCCGTTTTCATATTTCTAAAAAAACTCTCAAACCCTACAGGGCCGGGATAGGCTTTTTAAATATGATCCACGACCACCTTGTAAGTGGGGTCTTCCAGAATATTCACTTCGATGATTTCCTCAGCATTTTTCAACAGCTTGCGGCAGTCCGGGCTGAGGTGTTTCAGGTGAATTTTCTTACCGACTTTCAGGTAGCGCTCCGTGATTTTGTTCAGGGCTTCGATGGCTGACATATCGACCACCCGGCTTTCCTCAAAGTCAATGATCACTTCGTCGGGGTCGTTCAGTACGTCGAACTTTTCGCTGAAGGCCGTTACCGAACCAAAAAACAAGGGTCCGTAGATTTCGTAATGCTTCACGCCGTTTTCATCAATGCGTTTTCTGGCACGGATGCGCTTGGCATTGTCCCAGGCGAAGACCAGCGCTGCAATGATAACGCCCACGATCACAGCCAGTGCGAGATTGTGAAGCACTGCCGTCACCAGTGTCACGAGCACCATCACAAAAATATCCGACTTTGGCATGCGGTTGATCGTTCGCAGGCTGGCCCATTCGAAAGTTCCGATGGCCACCATGATCATCAGGCCGGTGAGGGCCGCCATGGGCAGTTTTTCAATCAGGCCGGAACCGAACATGATAAAAACCAGCAGCATGACGGATGCCACAATCCCCGACAACCTCGCCCGGGCGCCGGAGGAAATATTGATGAGGCTCTGACCGATCATCGCACAGCCCCCCATCCCGGAAAACACACCGGAGAGGATGTTCGCCGTGCCCTGGGCGACTGCCTCCTTGTTGGATCTTCCACGGGTTTCAGTGATTTCGTCGATGATATTCAAGGTGAGCAAACTTTCGATCAAACCAACCCCCGCCATGATGGCAGCGTAAGGAAAGATGAGGGCCAGCGTTTCAAAGTTCAAGGGAACATTTGGAAGGTGAAATGGCGGAAAACCACCCTGAATGGAGGCCATGTCACCCACGGTTTTGGTTTCGATTCCCAACAATGTCACCACACCAAAGACAACCAGGATAGCCGTCAGCGAAGCAGGCACCGCCTTGGTCAGCTTGGGTAAACCCCAGATAATCAGCATCGTGAGCAAAACCAACCCCAGCAAAATATACAGCGGCGTGCCGGTCAGCCAGCTTCCGGACGCATCCTTGAACTGGTCGAGCTGCGACATAAAAATGATGATCGCCAGACCGTTCACGAATCCAAAAATAACCGGATGCGGTACCAGTCGCATCAGTTTTCCGAGGCGTAAAGTTCCTGCCAGGACTTGTATGATGCCCGCCAGGACGACGGTAGCGAATACGTATTCAACACCGTGAGATTTGGCCAGTGTCACAATTACCACAGCCACGGCTCCGGTCGCTCCCGAAATCATGCCGGGACGCCCGCCCAAAATGGAGGTAACCAGGCCCATCACAAAGGCAGCGTAAAGTCCCGTCAGCGGCGATAGCCCGGCGATGAATGCAAATGCAACGGCCTCGGGCACCAGCGCCAGCGCCACGGTCAGACCAGATAAAACTTCTGTTTTGTAGTCAACTTTCTGCGTTAAATCAAAGAGATTAAAATACTTTTTCATTCAAAAAAATTAAAAATTCAACCATGAACGGAACGGGATATTCCGAGCAATGACGAATCAATAAATACAAAGGGAAAACACTACAATAGGGCAGCGAAACTGTTGGTCAGTGGTATGTAGTGGTTGCAATTTTTCATTTAAGCCGGCAAAGGTATTTTTTTCTCCTTCAAAAAGGCGGCATTAAAAAATAAATCGGGAAAGTCGCTCGATCGTGACAAAAACCTGACAAAACCGGCGGGTTTCAACCCCCGACTTTTACAGGAATGGCCTCCAGCGCTTCCAGCCAGGTGTTCAGCAGCCAGTGCGCCTGGGCGTGTAGGGGTTGCTGACCCACGTATTTCCGGAGGTAATAACTCACATTGCGCAGCAAATAAAAACGGTAGAGCCAGTCGAAGTCCACGCCTTCATTTTCCACTATTTCCCGGGCCAGGCTGGTATTTTTTAATGCTGAAATTTCCTCCCTGATTTTTGAAAACGGCAGGCGTTTGATCAAAATCCCCGACTGAAAAATGAAGTGAAACGCATCGAAAAGCACCGGTAGCCGCTCCGATAGTTCCCAGTCGTAGAGATGGAGTTTTCGCTCAGCTGGATACATGTTCCAGGGCGTGAAATCACCGTGCGAGATGGACGTAGGCACCGGAAGGTAGGGATCAAATGTGCCGTAAAGCTGATGCAGCTGATCCTTCAGTCGTTGCAAAGTCTCCGGCGGCAGGTCATTGACGATGGGCACATTTCGCAGGTCGTTCAATGTCTCGCCGATGGAGGCCCATGCCGGCAGTGCGCAGAGTGGCAACTGCTGAAAAGTGAAGCTTTTCAATTCGGCAAGCGCCTGAAGGTGAAGCGGTTGCAGCGAGGTGGCGTTGGTAAAATTACCGGGCCGGACATCCGAAAGTAACAAACCACTCCCGAATGGCATGGCTACCGGACATTCAATTTTTTGAAATGAAAAATCCTGCAAATCCTGCAGGGTCGATTGCTCTTGCCGGACAAGTCGGCGGGCGCTTTCCGTGAGCGGCAATTTAAAAAAGTGGCTGCCCCTCCCCCGCCCTTCCAGCGCAATGACCGCTTTCCGGTTGTCGCCCACCGTTCCGGTGAAAATGGCGAAATCATCGTGCGGCGTCTGTTCCAGTAAATCGTCCAGCAGTTGATTTTTTTGGTAAAAAATGCGGACAGAACCGGCCATCACCAGTTTTTTTAAACCCAGAAAAAAAGCCAGCCGGAAAGCCATGCGGAAAAGCCAGCCCCGCCAACCGGAGCCGTTGTAAAGTTTTAAAAAAACAGGCCCTCGTGCATTCGACGGACAAAGCCAGCGGATGCTGCCATCCGGGTTTTTCACCACATCAAAACTGCGTGAATGAAAGCCGGGCAGCTCCATGTTTTCACCAAAATCAATCATGCCTGCGGCCTGTCGGTAGAGGCAGGTTTCAGGCAGGCCGGGTTCCGTTTGAGCCAGTACAATTTGCCCTGCGGGCAATCTGGCCGGATCGTACGACGGCTGATTTTTTTCCAGGACCAGCAAATGATCGTGCAGCGGGAAAAAGATGCCTGCCAGTACTTTCAGGTCGTTCGGATGGATGTTTTTCATGACAGGCTGGTTTGCAGTTTTGGAATGGCGGCAGGTTTTCCGGCGGTTTTGGGTTTGCATTTCACCACAAAAAACAGCAGGATGAGTTGGTAAAACTGAATCCCGTAGTTCGATTCGCCAAAAATGCCAAACTCCGTGGTGGAGTTGATAATGACCGGAATGAGCATCATCCAGGCCAGCCATTTGTTGCTGGTATCATTGCTTTTACCGATGACGTAGAAAGTCGCCGCCATTTGTAGCAGGCAGATGAATGCGCCCACCAGGCCGAGGTTCATCAACACCTGGATGAAGGTGTTATGGGTCATTTTGGCGGCGTAGGAATGGATGCTGTCGAAATATTCGTGGTAGGAAATACACATGAATCCGTAGCCCAGCAGCGGCTCTTTCGTGAAACCATCGGCGATGAGGTCTTGCCAGAACGGCAGGCGGCCGGTCATGCTCATGACTTCTTCGAGATCGCCCTGTTTCAAAATGATGGTTTGGACAAGAACCGGCAGCACCAGCACTGCCGCAACGATGGAAAAGAAAATGACTTTCATATTGCCCAGCCGCACTACGTAGAGCGCCGTGACGGCCATGAATGCGCCGAGCGAGGACCGGGATTGCGTCAGCAACAAAGCCGCCACACTGGCAACGATGACCAGGACGTTCAGGGCTTTGGGCCTTTTTTCCAACAGTTCGATGTAGCCCATCACGCCGCCGAGCACCGCCAGCATGCCGAGTTCGTTGGGGTTGATGATGTAGCCACCCAGGCGGGAAACTTCCCCTCCGTGCGTCTGCCTGTAAAATGTGGACGGATCGACGATCAGGCCAATGATGAAGCCAATGCAAATCCACATGGTTGCCCGGCCAAAAAGCAGGGCAAAGCGGGCGTGATTGTCGCTGACGGCATTGTAGTACACCACCAACTGGTAAAAAAACCAGGAAAAAGCCAGCGCCTCAACGACCATGGCCCATTGCAAGGCGGAATAAAAAGGAATGGATGACCAGAAAAAGGAAAGCAGCCCCAGCAGAAGATAAGCGCAGTAGAGCAGCAGAGGTGTCAGATCTCCGAATTCAATCCGATGAGTCTTGCATTTTTCCCGTAGGGATTTCAATAGCATGAAGGCCAGGAAGGTCAGCATGAACCGAAGCCCGACTTTGACGATTTGCGTCATTGCCACCGAGTTGGGAAACAAGGTGAAATAGCTCATGATGCGCAAGCCAAGCATCAGGATCAATCCGTTACGCAGCGATTTACTTCGGTACATTTTCGATGGTTTACATTATCACTGACCATCTTACCTCGATAAAAATGCCAAACTGAAAAATGTACCTAATCTACTGACTAAGAGCAAGTTAGAAATAACGGCTGCGCTGGTTGACTTTTCTAAACGGGAAGGATTTTCCCAAAAAGGGAAAAGAGGCGGCCGGTGCGGTTGCAATTATTCCGCACCGGCCGCCGGCTTTTTTCTTATTTCACCAAAATTATTTTGCCGGTGAAAAGCTGGCCATTGCGGCCGGTTGCTTTGATGAAATAAGTACCGGTAGGCAGGTGTTTCAGGTCAATCGACACACGGTTTCCGGTCGGGTCCACCACTGACCAGACTTCCTGTCCCTGCAAATCAAACACTTTCATGGTCATAAACTCAGGGCTGACAGCTGTACCATTTTGAGGAACTGCGTAAACGACCACCTCTCCATTTGACGGAACAGGGAAGACGTCGAGCAGGCCGAAGACACTTCCGGCGTTTTTATGGCTCCTGATGAAATTGACCACTTCATTGGTTATGATACCTTCCAAATTATCGAAGTAAATGATAGCGGAGTTGATGATCCTGTCGCCGGGCAGCAGGTCCTGCCTTGGTTTGATACGGAAATTGATGTAACCGTGGCTCTGCGGTTCGTTGTGCACGCTATCAGGCAGGTTGATATTCGGAAAAGTCCAACTCAGCGTCCGGCCATTTGCCTGAAACTGATAGGCGTGGCTGACAGCCCCCATCTCCAGCGTCGTAAGATCGAGCCCGGCAGGCAGTTGATCCTCTACCCTGACGTTGGCTGCCGGTGAGTTACCGACGTTTTGAAAACGGATTTTATACGACAAATACTGCTCCTTGTCAACCGCACCTTCCGGACTGACGAGGATGTCGTTCGGATCGATGGCCCCGGTAGCCATGGATACTTCCTGAAAATTATTGTTGCTGGTGTTGCAGTCAACTTCCGCAGAAGTCACGTTGCTATTGATCTGAATACTCTGTCCGATTGGTGTAGCTGCCGCAATTTCATACTTGATGTAAATAGCGCCTTTCGCATTGGGTTCAAGGCTGGGCAGGTTCCACTCGTAGCGATTCTGGTTGATATTGTCCCAGGGGAGCGTACTTTCGACGATGGTCATGGTCGGATCGGGTGTTAACTTCAGCAGGACGTTGGTCGCTGTGGAAGCGCCGTTATTTTCATAGTTCAGTACCATCAGGTTTTCAAAACCCACACGGTGGGCAGTGACCGCTACCTCTACTTTGAGCTCTGGGCCTGCGCATTTGGCTGCGTTGCCGAAGTCAAAACCGCAGTACTCATTTCCGTATCCAACCACCGAAACGGCCGCAGTGCCACTGGTGTTCGGGCAGCGTACTTCCCAATTGTTGTTGGGAAATTCCTGGATGCCGTAGTTGCCGGGTTTTACAAAAACTTCGTAGTACCCGTTGGCATCTGTGTAGGTGGCGATGTTGCCCGGCTGGAGAACGATTTTGATGTTGGGCAACCCGGTTTCACCGAGGTCTTTGACGCAGTTGCCATTGATGTCGTAATAAGCCGTACCGCAAACTTTCGAGGCGTTGTCTTCTGTGATGAACAGGCTTTGATTAACGGCCGGTCCGGCAAGCACCTGCCGGTAACCTGAGGGCCACAACACTACAACGGAATCGATAGTGCTTGCGTCTCCCAACCCGAACGTTAATTTCAGATCACTTTGTCCGCCCGTACCGCCGCCTGTTTGAGCTGAAACCTCTCTCATTTGCAGAACGGTTTCGTCGTCGATCGTTGCCCAGACGTAGACTTTGGCTCCAATGGCCGAGCTGTTCGACCGGGTGCCTGTGAGTTTTACGTTCAACCAACTGTTGCAGATGCCGTATTCATTTTTGTAGAGGAAATTCTGTCCGTTGTCCCGGTTGGCAACAAACAAATCCACGTCGCCGTCCTGGTCGTAATCGGCCCATGCGCTGCCGAACGATTTTCCACCGTCGTTCATGACGGGGCTCTCGGTCACTTTGGTGAAATTACCGTTGCCCTCGTTGCGGTAGAGGAAGTTGTTTTGACCGTCGTTGGAAACGAACAGGTCGAGATCGCCGTCCTTGTCAAAATCACCCCAGCCACTGCCGTGCGAGTGCCCGCCGTCACTGACGATAGCCCCGGACGTTACTTTGGTGAAACTACCGTTGCCATTGTTGCGATAGAGGAAATTATTTTCGTTGCCGGCATTGGCAACAAAGAGATCGAGGTCGCCGTCATTATCGTAATCTCCCCAACTGGCGCCCACACTGCTGCCACCGTCGTTGACGATGGCGCCGGTGGTTATCCTCTGAAATGTGCCATTGCCGGTATTTTTATACAAACTATTATTGACACCTCCGGTGTTGACCACAAACAGGTCGATCAGGCCGTCGTTGTTGTAATCGCCCCAAACACCGGTGATCGAAGGAGAGGCTTCGGTAACCACAGGATTATTGCTCACCTTGGTGAAGGTTCCATCGCCGTTGTTGTGGTAGAGCAGGTTGAAGAAGGTTTCAAAATAGGAACCTACAAAAAGATCGAGGTAGCCGTCGTTGTCGTAATCTGCCCAGCTGGCGCCGTGTGCGTAACCCAGGTCGGAAACGATCGGGTCATTTTCGATCCTGATGAAAGTACCGCCGCCCTCGTTCCGGTACAGGAAATTAGGGAAGCCGATGTTGTTGGCTACAAACAGATCGAGGTCGCCATCGTTGTCGTAATCTCCCCACGTAGCAGCCAGCGAACTGGCCAAATCTGTTGCGATACTGCCGCTGGTTATTTTGGTAAACGTGCCGTCGCCATTGTTGTGATACAGCGAATTGGGTTGAGATGCGTCACGGGTCGTTGTAAAAAGATCCGGGTAGCCGTCGTTGTCGTAGTCGCCCCAACTGGCCGACCAGTCATCGGTAAATCCTTCAAGCCCGATGCCGGTGCCGATCACCTGAACGCCAAAATCTTCGGAATTACTCGAACACAGCGGTGTGACTGCCATGGCAAACTCGTCGTCCTCTGCCGGTTCATTGTTCGCCATGTTGTTGGGAGATGAATCGGAATCCGGCTCGTTGGCCGTGTAAACCTGAGCGATATTGGTCAAATCGTTCATGTTCAAAACCTCTACGTGAATATCGAGTGTTGCGGTAGTATTGGCACCCAGATTACCCAACGACCAGATACCGTAGACTGGGTCATACGTTCCGTCACCATCAGCGCCAAGATAGCCAAAGCTTGCCGGTAACAGATCCTGGACCGTCACCCCGCTGGCCGCTGTGATGGAGTTATTGGTAAGTGTCAATGTAAAAGTGAGCGTACTCCCGATGACCACAGGTGTGCCGGGTGTGTAGGTACCTGTGAGTTGCAGGTCGATGGCAGGAGCTATGCTGAAATACATGGTTCCCGTAGCACAACCCGCCGGCGTCAAATTATCGCATACCTGATAGACAAACTGATCAGTTCCTGAATACCCGGTCTGTGGGGTATAAACATAATAGTCATCCGTGTTATCACTTGGAGTACCGTTGTTGTTAAGTGTCACGCTGCCACCCTGGGCTGTTGAGCCCCCTGATTGCAAAATGAGCGGATCACCGTCAGGTTCATTATCATTTACATCAGGAAAGACGTTTACCTGCGTGTTTTTAGGGACACTAATTAAATCGTCCGCCGGAGACGGTGACTGGTTGATCACCGTAACAGATACCGAGGCTGTCGAGCAGGCTTGGGGCAAGGGCTGGCACCCGGCTCCAACTGCCGGAGCCTGATCGCAAACCCGGTAGGAAAAGGTGGCGGTTCCTAAAAATCCGGCCGCCGGTGTAAACTTCAATTGATTCGTGCCAAAAAGGGCAACGGCGCCGCTGTTGGCAGGTGTCAGATTCGGGGCAGGCAGACTCAGTGTCAGTGCTTTTCCTTCCGGGTCGCTGTCATTGGACAACACCGGAATGTAGGCCACCTGCGCCCGGGTGATGGGTTCCGCTACGTCATTATTGGCAACAGGTGGAGCATTGATGCTTGGACTGGTACTAACCGTAACCTGGACCGTTCCGGCAGAACAACCCGGCGACGGCGTCGCATTATCACAAACCGTATAATTGATCGTGACGACACCACTGGCAGTTGAGGAAGGGATAAAAGTCAGGCTTTGTCCCCCGGCATCGATGACTACCGTTCCATGCGCCGGATTGCTTACGTTGGCATTTGAAAGAACAATTGGCTGACCTTCAGGATCACTGTCATTGCTCAACGCAAATACCTGCACCGGCGAACACTGGTTGGTTGTTAAAAAATCCGTATTTGCAACAGGTGCACGGTTATTCACCGTGAGGTAAACAAAGGCAGTGCTGCAGAGCGGACCCTCGCAGCTACCGGTGCTGACGGGTTCACAAATACGGTATTGAATGGTGTCTTTTCCATAAAAATTTGGCGCAGGAGTGTACATAACGTTCGCACCGGAAACCGTGGCTGTACCGTTTTTAGGGCCGGTAATGATCTGAGTTGTCAACGAGCCTGGCCCGTCCGGGTTGGTGTCATTGCTCTGAACAGCGATGATGTTGTTGGTTGAATTGGAAAGCAAAGCTGCCGCCACATCATTGTTTGCCACCGGAGCGACATTGGTCACCTGAATATGCACCCTGGCGGTATCGGCCAAGGTCCCGTCGGTTATGCGATAAAGAAATGTTGCTGTTCCGGTAAAGGAACCATTGGGTGTAAAAATGATGGAATTCCCGGACACCGCAGCCGAACCACCGGTAACAGCGCCAACTATACCTGAAACCGTCAACGGGTTTCCGTCGGGATCCACATCGTTGTTTTTGACCAAAACAGAAACCGGCTGGTTGGAAGGAGTTGTGCCAAAATCCGGGTTTGCCAGTGGCGCCCGGTTGGGAATAGCGGAACATGCGACCGGAGTCACGTATTGAACCACCAACTTCGGGCGGTCTGCTGCAGTGCCATTTTCCGAGGAGGCAAATTCATGCCTTTTATCCAGTGCAGTGGTGGTTTGTTTGATCAAAACACCGTGGTTTGCGTAAGTGCCGTTTAACCAGTTTTGAACGGTATTTGTCAAATTGAAATTTCTTGGGCCGTTGGTGGCATCAGAGGTAATGGTCGACAATGCAGTAGCTGCGTAATCGGCACCCAACGAAGCCCAGTTGGTTCCCGTTTGGCGGATCGTCCAGGTCGTTTGCCCTTCAACCCAGGAATTGGTCAACCTGTGCGCACTGAGTGAAAGCGTTACGCCATCGCCCCCGACACGGGTTAAGGTCAGGGTGGCGTTGCTGATAATCGATCCGGCAGGGATGCCGGAAAGGTCGAACCGTAACAGGGAGCGTCTCAATTTACCAGCACCCTCACCTACGTAAAGTTTTGAATCATTGCCGTAATTATCATTTCCACCGCTGTCTTCTTTAATGTAAGTATCGATGGTGTTCGTGTTGGGGTTATTGATGGTCACTGTTGTCGTGGTAGTTGGCAGGGCACGGTACTGTCCCGCAGGGCAGTTGTCTTCAGTGATATTTACCGTTACCGGCACGGTCGTGCAATAGCCTTCGTTGTCGCAGACTTTGTACGAAAAGTTATCAGTCCCGTTCCCGATGACATCTGTGGTATTCAGATAGGTCAGCGTGCCGTCCGGATTGATACTCACATTTCCGTGAGCCGGCGGGGTCGTGATGGCGGTTACCTTGAGTGCTGAGCCGGTAGGGCTGTAGTCGTTGCTTAAAACGTCGATGCGCACCGCAACATCTTCCAGCGTGGTGGTTTCATCTGAACCTCCAACTGGCAGCGCACTGACACAATCCCAGTATTCCAGCACGGCGGCGTCCACCCACAAATCTTCGGTTTGAGGGGCGACCCTTTGAATCCTCAAAGTACGGATGCCACCTGCCGGGCGGGCGAGGACTATTTCATCACCATTTTCTTTACTGGTGGTGGTTTTTGTACCCCGCAAGGTGAAGGGGCCTGTTGCTCCGGCTGTCGTGCTGCTTGAAACCTGGATCGTCACCTGACTGCCCTCAGTTTTTGAAGCAAAATAAATGCGTACTGAATCGGCTGTCGTGTTCAGCGACCCAAAGTCGAGATACAGTATGTCAGCGTTGTTATTGAGAACGCCATAAGTCGTGTTATCGACAGGGTCGTAGTTGGCTGCCTGCTCTGTATTCGCAGGGTTGCCAATGCTCACCGAGCCCGCGCTTCCGCCAGCAGGAACAGCGGTTGTGCTGGTGAGCGCTGACATGGTGCCAGGGTAGCAGCCTTGTGCGTTGGGTGTGCCAACACCAATAGAGATCGTGCCGGTACTGCACAGGTTGACTGGTGAGGTATTGTCGCAGACAGTATAAGTGGCCGTTGCCAGGCCGGTAAAATTGGCTGTCGGTGTAAAGGTTACCTGGCCGTTGGATAGGTAAGTCCAGGCCCCTCCAGTGGTGCTGCTCAGCCCCGTCACCGACATCGGTTGGCCGTCGAGTTCGGTGTCATTTGCCAGTACATTCAGGGTCAAATTGGAGCCTGCTGTCGCACAACCTCCCGGAAGACTACCAGCGTCATTGATCGCCAGCGGCGCCCTGTTGCCGGGCAATATGGTTACTTCTTCAGTAAAAAAAGCCGAGCGGCCGCAGGCATCCGTCACGAGGCATTGAATTACGCAGGGTGTATTGTTCCCAACTACCGGCGCCGTGAAAGTAGTGGATGCCGATGAGGCGTTTGCAAAGGTGCCACCACACGAAGAAGTCCATGTATACGTGTAAGGGCCTGAAGGAAGCGTCGCAGAAACCGTGGCGCTGACAGGCAGGTTTTGACCACCCTGAATATTGGATGAAACGCCGCTCACAGCAACGGAGAGTGCTTTGTCTCTGGCAGCCCAGAAGCTCCAGTTGAAAAAGGCTCGTTGCGCTGCAATGTTATCCGGGCCGGTCGATTTCGCAATTGAGTGACCACCCTCATACAACACTTTTCCCCGTTGAGGATCGCCCATGCCCGGGCCGTAGAGAATCACTGCAGCATGTCCCGGAGATTTAACCGGTACATCGACCTGCGAAGGGTCCCAAACACCGACTTTGGTCGTTGAACGCCAACTTCCATTCAGCACTGGCATGAACACCTGTTCCGAGCCATTTTGATGTGCCAGGTCCGTTTTACCCATAAATTGCATCACCGGATCGGTCGGAAAAGCAAGGCTGTAAGGGACACTGCCGTCATTGTGGTCGCCCCACAAAACCAGCGAGTTGGCCGGTTCTGAATACGGCCCATTTCCGGTTGCGGTATTTGTTTTGGATGAAAGGAAGTTGGTTTGCTGAGCAGGGTTGGCCGGGTTGAACATATTTTCCAGGGCGCTCACTGCATGGCAGCCTGCCCATATTCCGCCTTTGTGAGTAAGATTCCAATCGAGCAGGTTGCTGTGTGTACTCCATTCCGGATCTGCGTGCGGCATCACGAAAAGATCGCTGCAACTGCCTAACAGCTGAGGGTCCTGCCAGTCATAAGCGGTATTGGGAATGCCTGCATTGTTCAGAAAAGTTTGGGCGATGCTGCCGTTCTTTTGGTCCAGTGTCCAGCGGGGTGCAAAGTTGATGGTTTGAAAAACAGGTACCGTGATAGTTGAAACGGTTGTGACTCCCACAACGCCCTGGTTCTGCCAGTAAGATATACGTGCATTCACTGCTGCGCTGCGGTATTCGGCCGGAATAATAAAAGGCCCGCCCCTGTAATCGATACCATTGTGGCTAAAATCAACTCCGTCTTTTGCTTTGGCGGGATTGATGACCCATTTGACCGGCACGTGATGGTTTTTCACCAGGTCATATATCAGGCCGTAAGGCTTCAGTCCATTGCCCACGGTTTGTGGCGTGACACCCATATTGATGATGAATGCCCCCGGGGAAAGCGTTTCGCTCCCCTGAGCTATGGCGTTCGTTTGAAAAAAACCTAAGATCAGAAGCAGCATGAATCCAGCCTTTTTCATAAAACTGACTGGCCGGCTGACATCCTGCGTATTTGCACTGGAGCCAAAAAACGGAGCGCTTTCTACTACCACCGGGGGATCATTCTGTGTTGACTGTATTTTGGTAGCTTTTCGATTGAGTTGCATATTCAAAATGAGTTTTTGCTTTTTGATAGTTTTACTTGAGGATTGGCAAATCGAAGGTTTAACCCTTTGCCGGTCTGATACTTTGTTTGGTATGTGTGTGGGTGGAAGATCTGCACGGGAGGCTGATGCCGGTGCCCGTCAGTAGGACATAGATAAACCCGAGCGCTTGAGCCTGAAGGCCGTGAGTCGAGATTAAACCAAAAAAAAGAAACAAAAGTGGCCAGAAAATCAATGCGTAAATTATGTTCAAATCCATGTGATTGTTAGTAGGTTAAGACCATTCAACACTCAGCAAACAAAAAGCATGGCAAATATCTACCCGTCTGATTTTCAGCAAATTACACTCAAAACACAGGCAACTTTTTTCCAATTTTGGGAAAAACTTCTACTTCCTGGACAAAAAATTTACGCCTGATACACGCCAGCCAATTCCTCACAGATGTTTCTCCAGTCAAAAGCCTGTGAAACCATCCGACGTGCATTTTCGCCCAGTTGTTCCAGTTGTTTTGTTTTGAAAAAATGCAGCCCCTTTTCCATCGCTTCGCAAATGTGTTCCGGCGTATGCTCAGCCAGCGGTATGCCTGCGTCAAATTTGCGGATGTAGCTGTTGATGTTCGTCGGTTCGCTGGTCAGGCAGGGCAGGCCGAGCGCAGCAGCTTCGAGTACCGCCATCGGGAAGCCCTCCATGCGGGAGGTGTGTAAAAACAGATCGCCCTGCGCCATGAGCTGGTATTTTTCATCGCCGTATCTGGCACCATGAAAAATGACATGTTCACGGATGCCCAGCGATTCCGTCAGCTGTTCCAACGCCGGGCGGTCAGCGCCATCGCCAATGAGCTCGAGGCGGGCGAGGTGGCCTTTTTTTAAAAAAAACTGAAACCCGGTCAGCATTAGGTCGAGCCCTTTGTGGTAGGTGTCGAGCCGGCCGCAGAAGTTGAAAACGGGTACTTCCCGCTCGCTTTTTTCAGGCAGGGCAGGTATTTCATCTAAATCCATCCCGTTGGGAATCAGCACTTTGTGCGGCGCCTCCACCAGCCGGTCGATGTAGGAATATTCCTGTTCTCCGAGCAACTGCACGGTCTTGGCATTTTTGATCAGCTTTTTTTCAAACAAAGAAAAATACACTTGCTTGCGCAATTTGCTTTGCTGCATGGCCGCCGCCGTCAGTGAGCCGTGTGGCGTATACACGTACCGGATTCCCTGGCTGTGCAATTTTTGGGACAGGTGGAAAAACTCAGGGATGAACGCCCCGTGCAGGTGCACCACAGCGTCCTCAGGCAGTTGCCGGACTTCCTTTTCCAGCGCTGCATCCAGCCAGAGTTTATTGGACTGCTGCATGAAAAGCCGGGTGCTGAAATTCCGCTCCGGATAGTTGTGCTCCACCGAATTCGCAATGCCCCAAACGGAGACATCATAGCCGAGTTCGCATTGCGTTTTGGCCAGTTGATAGGCCACTTTGTTGACCCCGTTCATTCGGTCGGGGTTTGCTTTTCCAAGTACGACGTGTATAATTTTCATGCTCAATTTTATTGGTTGACGGTTGACGGCTGACGGACTACGGTTGACGCTCGTTTTTTCAAAAGAAAAAAAACATACACGGCCAGGGTGATCAGCTGTGTACCCAGTAGCCCTGCCAGAATGCCGTTCATTTCCCAGGCTTGAGCCAGAGGGAATGCCACCAGCAAACTCACGGCACTGCTCAGACAGTAGGCGGCAAAAATGGGGGAGGTGAATTGAAGCGTGCGCATAGCAAATCGCAGCGGGTAGCCGATGAAAACGAAAATATAAAGCAACGCATACGCCCCCACGAGGTAGCTGTAAGGCAGGTATTCACTGCCATACAACCAGCCGATCAGCCAGGGGGCAGCCAGGGTCAGCCCGGCCAGCATGAGCACGACCGGAATTCCGGCCAGCACACTCACCCGGCGCAGGTAGGCGAACATTTGCGTTTGACCATTTTTAAAGTACTGTTGGGCAGCCTCAGCCGGTACGATGTTTTCCATGGCGAGGAAAAGCACGTGGCACAATCCAACCATGTTTTGCGCCATGCGCAAGGCTCCAACGGCAACCGTCCCCAGCACGCCAGCGGCAGCGATGAGGAAAAAATTGCCGGAAAACCACTGTAACAGCGAGGTGCCCAACAGCCAAATCGAAAAGTGATAATGTTCCTTTGCGGTTTTTAAAAAATGGGGATTCCACAGGTTTTTGATGGAAGGCTGGTGCTCGTCCTTCATTGATTTTTTTTGAAAAAAACCAGCCACAGAAATACCCGTGCTCAGGCAGTAAGCTCCAAGCATGACCAGAAGGGCCGCCGGAAGATCAAGCAGCCCGGCCGCATGCAGCAGTGGCAATCCAATCAGCAGCGGCACATAGAGCACTACATCCATGAGCAGCGGCTGGCGGTATTGTTTTTTCACAAAAAATATTTTCCGGAAAAAGTCCTGCGCCAGAAATACGGCCGTCAGTGCACCCGTCAGCGGCAGGTACCTCAGCCATGCGGCGTCAATGCCGGCCATATTCAACAGGGCGAATGCACCTGCAGCCAACAGCGCCACCACCGCCGAAATGAAAAATTGTATTTTAAAAAGCTGCCGGAGATAGCCCGGCTGTTCCTCCGTTTTTTTACCTGCAAACAAGGTGAGCAGCGGCTGCGTCAGGTAAGCCTGATGCAGACTGAGCGCAAACAATACCCCCATCCAGAGCAGGCTGTAAACGCCGAAAACCTCCAGCCCCAGCAGCCGGGCCAGCAGGATGCCCAGCGTAAAATTCCCCCCGGATACGACAGCCTGATCGAACAGGACGAGGACCTTGCCGGTGGTAATTTGCCGGATGAAATGTTTCGTGTTCAGGTTTTTATTTTTTACTAAAGACATGTGAATCAAGCAGTTAATGCCACCTGGTGAGCATAGTATTTTTTGACATACTCCTTGTAGCCAGGCACTTTCGCCGTACTTTTCACATCGTTGAGTACGAGGTGAAGGTTAGGTATCTGCGTATCCTCCAGTAGTTGGCTGATCTTGCTCAATATCCTCCGTTTGGTGAAACCCCGGCGTAGGACGAAGAGGTTGGCTGTGCTTTCACTCATCATTGGAAGGCTGTCTTCGAAAATGCCGGCTGGCGGTGTATCGACGATGACCACATCAAAATGCCAGCGAAAATCATAGATGAAATCGAGGGACATGCGGGAGAAGAGCAGGGCATAATTATCTGACTGAAAATGTCCGGCTGCCAGCATGAAAAGGTTTTCCTGATGGGTCGGCTGAATGGCATTGAGGGCGTAGATGCGTTTTTCGAGAATGTCACAGTAGCCCACGGTGTTGTCCAGCCCTAATTTATCGTGCAGGCTCGGCTTGCGCACGTCCATGTCAACCAGCAAAACCTGCATGCCGGAAGCGGCAAATGCTTTCGCCAGCTGTGCCGAAGTGAAGGACTTCCCTTCGCCCGGCACCATCGAGGTTGTGACAAAAAGCTGGCCCTGACCTCTGACACTGGAGGGCGGCAGTTTTTTCAAATTGGCCACCAGGCCGGAAACCAGGTCGAATTCGTCCGTTTGTTTTTTACCTTTTTTGTACACCACGCCCATCACCGGCGCCGGAATGGCAACCAATTCGTCTTTGCCGGCCACCGTTGATTTTACGTAGCTGCGCAGGTAGGCGTACACCATGCCCGCCAGCAAGGCCATGAGCACGGCCAGACCGTAGAGCAGCGATTTGTTGGGTGATGCAATGCTCTTCGGACGTTCGGCATGCTCGATGATTTTGTGCGGGTACATCTCGGAGGATTTGCCGATGGCCAGCTCGGTGCGTTTTTTCACCAGGTAACTGTACATGCCCTCGTTGAGACTCACCTCCCGCTCGAGCACGACGAGCCGGCGTTCCTTTTCCGGGTAATGCTGAATGCGCTCTCCAACGGAAGCGATGTTTTTATCAACCTCGTCTTTTTTGATGCCGAGGTTGGACATGGTGGAGTTGACACTTTCGTTGAGGAAGGTGCGCACTTCCTTGATTTTTTGTTCGATGTTGGTCACCTGCGGGTTTTGAGGCGTGTATTTCTGGAGCAGGTCCTTGCGTTCGCTCTCATAAATTTGAGCCTTGAGGTACGATTCCCGGAAGATGGGGTCTTGCAGGGCTTCGAAGTTGGGTGAAAAATCGCTGAGGTAATTGCCTGTCCAGAGATGGTTGTGCAGGCGCTTCAGTTCGGAGGTTTTCATTTCCAGGTCCACTTTCTGCAAGTCGAGTTGGGTGAGTTCTTTCAGGGTTGCATCAGTTTCCTGAGTGGTGTTAATGAGGCGGTTGGCAGAACGGAAGTAGGCAAGTTCCGACTCTGCCTCCCGCAGTTTTTCGCTGACTTCCTCGATTTGCCGGTCGAGGTATTCGAGGGTTTCGCCTGCCTGCATTTCCTTGCTCAGACGGCCTTCCTCAATGTAGGTACGCATCAGTTCGTTGACGAACAACTGCGCCTTTTCCGGCAGTTCGTGGTTGAAATAAATTTTGATGATGGAGACGTCCTTTTCCACCGGTTTCACAAAAAGCTGCTTGCCGCTGCACTTGGCCACGAGGGCCTCCATGCTGTTGATTTTGAAAGCAAACCGGTCGCCGGGCTTCAGGCTCTGCGGTTTGTTTTTCAAAAAATCCTCCCTGGGAGCAATGGAAAAAGTGATGCCGGGCAGTTGCACTTTTTCACCGAAAGCCACTGCCACGCCGGTAGAATCTCCCTCGCCTCCCGAGCGAAAACGCAACTTGCCGTCGCCAAGGAAATCGAAATGAAAAAGCTGGTCACGAACGGACGCATCCACGTCCGAGTACTCGATAACGAAGGGGCTTTCTTCGTAAATCTCATCAAAGCCCAACTTTCCAACCCGGTAGGTGGAGAGTTCCCAGTTCAGGTTCTCAAGTGTTTTTTCGATTAAATCGTGCGTTTGAAACACCTCCACCTCCGTCAGGAAATTTTCGTTTTGTTTGGGCAAACTGCCCTCCTCCTTCCCGAACAGGCCAAACGATGCCTGGCTGTAGCTCAGGTTATTGATTTTGATGGCGCCGCTCGCCCGGTACTCCGGCGTCATGTAGGTCACTGCTCTGCGCATGACCAGCACGGCGATGACGATCAACCCGATGATGACCGGCGAAGACTTGACCAGGGGAAGGATGATTTGCTGATATTCTTTTTTAAAATTCATTTCACTTTTCAATTTAAAATGTGGGGCACTAAAATTCAGGTAGCAGCTGAGGCGGCCATCCGGCAGTTTTTTATTTCAGAAAAATTGACGCTACGACGGCAATGCCGGTGATAATTCCGGTGACGGTCGTTGCTCGCCGGAGTTTTTCATCGGAGCCTTTTTTCCTGTTGGGGGCGATGTAAACCAGGTCGTCGGGTTGAAGGATGATGTTGTATTCGGGGATGGAGACGAGGTCGGTCAGGTCCACGATCAGTTCGATGGATTTGCCGTTCACAGGCCGCACGACTTTTACCTGCTCGCCCCGGGCATACGGCGAAAGGCCCTGCGCTTCGCCAAGAATCTGAATCAGGGAAACCTGCTCGTTGTCGAGTTTGTACTTGCCGGGTTGGTTGACTTCGCCCAACACGGTCACGTAGTGGTTGAGCACTTTCACGTTGATGATGGGATCCTTGAGCAGGGCACTGTATTTTTCTTCCAGGACGTAGTTGATTTCCTTTACGTCGAAACCCGCTACGGTGACCCGTCCGATTTGAGGCAGGTTCACTTCGCCGTCGTTGTCCACGACGATCCATTTTCCGGTGGCTTCGTTGGACGCAAACACACTGTTGACAGAGCCTATACTCAGTTCTTCATGGCCCCAGATGCTCAGGGTAATTTTATCGCCGGGCTGAATGACCGGCTCTTTCGGACGGAAATATTGCTGGAGAATTTTCTGATTGTCAGCCGCCGGGAATGAATTCTCGAACAGCTGCTGAGGCCCGCTACACGAGGCCAGAACTAAAACGACGGCAAACGATGCCAGGTAGTTAAAAATCATGGTTGTTTGTTTACATTATCACTTGCCTTTCCGTTTTTCCATAAACATGCCAACCAAAAAATTATTCTAATTGACTGATTTTCAGTGTTTTAAAAAATTTTCAAAAACTACCCCATTCCCGTTTCGAAAAATCCTTTCCCGGTTTGGGAAAAAAAAGAGCTGCTCCGGCAGGAAGCAGCCCTTGGGTTTTACACCTAAACCAATAAATCCATAGTTTTTGCGGAGGCCTCTCACTCTCTCACTTCTCTCACTCCTCTCACTCTCTCACCATCGTCACCTCCACCCGCCGGTTGCGGGCTTTGCCGCCGGAGGTAGTATTTTCCCTGCGGGGAATGACCTCACCGTAGGAGATGATTGTCATTTTATCAAAAGCAATCCTTCTGCCCATCAGGTAATCCCGCACCATTTGCGCACGGCGCTGGCCAAGCTGGTAATTGTATTCTTCGTTGCCCTCACTGTCCGTGTGGCCGGAAACCACCAGCCGGTAGCCAAACTGCGAACCTGCTTTCCAGGCAAATTCATCCAATTGGGCACGGGCGAAGAAAGTCAGCGCATGTTTGTCTGTATCAAATTCGACAATGACCTGGTCCAGGTCGTAAGTCGCTTCGGCTGGAGAGCCGTTGCCGAAGGGGCAGCCGTCATTTTCCCGGGTGCCTTTCAGGTACGGGCACTCATCGTCGACGTCGGAGATGCCGTCCTTGTCGGAGTCGGGGCAACCGTTAAATTCCCAGGTGCCTTTGAGGTACACGCAATAATCTTCATCGTCCGGAATGCCGTCCTTGTCGGAGTCTCTTGACTTCGTCGGGCAACCTTTGTTTTCCGGCGGGCCAAAAAGTTCGGGGCAGGCATCCAGGTGATCGTAAGTTCCGTCACGGTCACGGTCGTTGCACCCGTAGAAAACAGCCAGGCCCGGTTCGAGCGGGCATTGGTCGAGGTCGTCGGTGACGCCATCGCCGTCGGAGTCTTCTTTTTTCGGGGTTTCTTTGGGTAGTTCAGGGCAGCCGCTGAGTTCAGGAAGGCCCGGCACTTTGGGGCATTTGTCCCGGTTGTCGAAGATTCCGTCGCCGTCGCTGTCCTTCATTACTTTTTGTTTGTTTCTGTCAAAACGCAGGTACAGCCCGACCTCCAGGGCGCCCTTTCCGCCGGAGGCGGACTGAAGCCCGGAGGTGTTGGCGTCGTAACTCAGCCAGATACTTTTGTTGCCCAGGTCAAGCGCCACCTGCCCGATAATCGCATCCTTCAGGCGGGTAGCCATGCCGAAACGCAGGCGGGTTTCCGGACTCATCCAGGCACTGATCGTGACACCGGCTACGATTTCCCGGTGAACGCCCTGTTTTTGAAAAAGCAAATCCGGGGACACGGAAAACCGGTCGTCCACCCGAAAATCAATGCCTGCCATCAGTACGGTTTTCATCGGAAGCTCACTTATTTCACCCAAAAAACTTTCACGTGGAAGGTGGACATGCGACAGACCAAAACCGGCCCGCCCACGGGTTTTTCCATTTTCACTCAAAGCGCCCTGCCAGTTGAGACCGATGGCGAAGTCAGTGTTTGATGTGGTGGTGTTTTGAAAAAACTCACCGCTGGCCAACGAGGCATCGTAACCTTCGCCATCAAGATACTGACTGTCGTACGTGAAAGCGGCAGGATCAAATTGCTTCAGCAAACGACCTAAAGCCAAACCGAGCGACAGGGTACCTTCCCGGGCCAGTTTTTTATGATAAGCGCCACTCAGCATCACGCCGGTGGTTTTCAAACTGGCTTCGCCGGCATGGTTTTGATAAATCTGAAGGCCAAGGCCAGTCTTTTTGCCCTTAAGTTCGGCGGTAGCCCCCATCGTGGTGAAAGCTGTCGCAATATTTGCCCATTGGCTGCGGTACTGAACGCCAAACTGAACGTCAGCCTGCATGAGTGCCGTACGGCTCGGGTTAAAAAGCAGGCCGGCCGGCTGGTAGTTCGACAGGTGAATGTCCTGGCCGTTCATTGCTCCGCAAAAAAGGACCAGCAGGGGTAGTATCAGGTATAACTTTTTCATTTTCAAATCCTTGTGTTTGTTAAATATGTCCGGTTTTTGTCAACGAAGCAGGGTGATGTGGCCGCTCAGTTGGCGGGTGCCTCCAGGCGAGTCCAGTTTCACCAGGTAAACGTAAGTGCCGCTGTGAACGGGTTGACTGTACCGGGTACCGTCCCAGCCCAGGCCGGGGTCTTCGGAGCTAAAGATCTCTTCGCCCCACTGGTTAAAAATCCCCATGTAAAAATTGCCGGCGATCGTCCCCCTGACGTAGAAAATATCATTGATGCCATCGCCATTCGGGGTGAAAGCGGTGGGGATGAACAAATCTCCGGCGAGCGCATCCTCCGTGATACGGATGAATGCCGGTTTAACCAGCGTATCCCGGCAACCGTTCGCATCGGCAACGGTTAATTTCACCGAGTAGGCGCCCGGGGCATCGTAAAAAATGACAGGCTGTTGAAGTACCGAAGCATTATTGGTGCCGGCTGCAGGATTGCCAAAATCCCAGGAGAAATTGACCAGTTGACTGCTGCCGGTAATTTTCAGCCTGATTTCTTCGCCGGTTTTCGCCTGGCGGGGCGTCGCCTCGAAGTCAAAATTGATGGGCGCTGCCGCTTCAATTTCAACAGGCCCGGAAACGGTGGAAATGCCGGTTTGCGCATCTGTCACCTGCACCTGGTAGGCGCCGGCTTGCGTTACCGTCAGTTCCTGATCGGTAGCACCCGAAATGGGCCAACTGTCTTTGAGCCACTGATTGCCGACGCTGGACGATGAAACAAGCAAGGCAGCTTCGCCCGGACAAATCACGGCAGGCCCCTGCAACTGAATACTCACCGCATCGGGCAACGGCGTAACATCAACGACGACATCCTCCGAGATGCCGGTGCAGCCGTTCACGGTTTCTTCCACATAAAAAATACCGGAATCATGCACCGTGAGTGCCTGTCCCGTAATGCCATTTGACCAGAGAAAACTCCCGGTGCCGATGGCCAGCAAGGTGACAGAATCACCCTCGTAAAATTCCAGCGGCCCCACTGCCGATATGGTTGGCTGCGGAATGGGGTAAACATTGAGCGTGATGCTGTTGGAAAGCAGGGTTTCACCCAAAAAATCAGCTTCGAGCGTGAGGATGTGGGTGCCGATTTCAAGCAAATTACTGCTGAATTCAGGAGCGCTGCTCTCCTGCACCAAACTGCCGTTCAGGTAAAACCGGTAGATGCTGTAGTTGACCGGATTGGCGCTGACTGTCAGGGTTTCGCCTTCGCAATACTTGGTTTGACCAGCCGCACTGGACAGCGAAACCGTGGGGCCTGGCTGGCCGTCCAGCAAAATATTCCGGATGAGATGGTTGTAAGCATCGCCTACATAAATGCTGTTTGTTTTACGGGACCAAGCCACGGCAGTCGCACCGCTGAAGGAGGCGTCGGAGCCTTCGCCGTCCGTGCCACCGGAAAGCTGTGGCTTGCCGGCCAGCGAAGAGACCGTCCCGTCCGGCGCAATTTTACGAATGACGTAATTGAAGCCGTCTGCCACGTAAATATTGTCCCAGTTATCGACCGTTACGTCCCAGGGGTAGTTGAACGTGGCCTGGTTCAGATTTCCGTTTTGAATGCCAACACTACCGGTTCCGCTGATCGTGGTGACCACCCCGGCGGGCGTTACCTTGCGAATTTTATGATTCCACTCATCTGCGACGATGATATTCCCCTGGTTGTCAAGCGTTAAGCCGTAGGGGCGCCAGAAGCGTGCCCCGTTGCCCGTTCCATCGTCATCTCCGGGGATGTAAGGGTAGCCGGCAATAGTGGTAACGAGGCCGTTCGGTGTTATTTTCCGGATGATGTGCGTGAGGTGGTCAGCGACGTACAGGTTCCCGTTTTCGTCTATTTCGATGCCGGTCGGGTCGCCAAAAGTGGAAGAAGCGCCGGGGCCGTTGGTCGTACCAAAATTACCGGTACCCGCCACCGTCGAGACCGTGCCGTCGGGCAAAACCTTCCTGATTTTATTGTTTTTCGTGTCAGCGACATATACCACTCCGCCCGGCGACACACAGATTCCCCAGGGCTGGTTGAACCGGGCCGTACTGCCTGTGCCGTCGGCGCTGCCGGTTTGGCCAGCCAGACCGGCCAGTGTAATTACTTCATTATTTGAAGGAGAAAATTTACGGATGGTGTGGTTGTAACGGTCGGCGATGTACACGTTGCCAGAAGAGTCAACAGCAATGCCATGCGGATTGTAAAAACGGGCACTCAATGGAGCTCCGTCGTTGAATCCCGGTGTTTCGAGCACGCCGGCCACCGTCGAGACCCACTGCCCATTGACAGGGACAAGATACATCAAACAAAATAGTAGGGCGAACAAGTTTTTCATGCAAAATCTAATTTGCACTACTTCCTGAAAAAGCACGCCACAACTACAACTAACTGATTTTCAATTTATTATATCAAATTTTATTCGACTTAGTTTCCCATTTTGGGACGTTCGCCCGGAAATTGGGAAAGGATTTCCCCACAACTACTGACTGAAAACCTGCTGTTGGCAGTGTGATTTCCGGGTTCCGGTCAATGAATTTGGGGGCGATTCACTGCCCGGTTTTGGCTTTTTAAAAAAACGATCTGAAGCTCCGCAATCCGGCATTTGACTTTTGAGCCTGATTCATTTTTTCTGAAAACCGGAATGCAGGAACAATCACCGGCAAGTCCTCACACCGGCTTTCGCTTTACTTTAAAGGTGTAAGCTAACGGCGTAAAAACAAGGCCTCAGCCCATGCTTTTTTTCTTGCCGCACCTGTTGCCCAAAAAACTTCCAAAATACTCCCAATTCAGTCCCGCTATTCCAATTTTGGGAAAACACCCGTCCTTTCATTTTTTATAAATCACTGATTATCAATTGATAACAGTTTGGCACCTTCTCGGTAATACCATTTGCAAATAAAAAATGACACGATGAAAGTAGAAAAAACAAAACTGGGAATTATTGGAACTGTAGGCGTGCCTGCAAAATACGGAGGGTTCGAAACACTCGCTCATCAACTCGTACTGAACCTGAGAAATCGATTTGACCTCACGGTTTACAGCAGTTCAAAAAGCTATTCAAAAGAGGAAAGAGTCAGCCATTGGGAAGGTGCAAAAATCGTATACGTGCCGCTGAAGGCCAACGGCGCTCAGAGTATCATCTACGATATCATTTCCATGATCCATGCACTCATCTTCTGCGATGTATTGCTGGTTCTGGGCGTTTCCGGCTGCATTTTTCTGCCGGTGGTAAAATTATTCCCCTGGAAAAAAGTAGTTGTCAACGTGGACGGGCTGGAGTGGCGCCGTGCGAAATGGTCAGGATGGGCCAAGCAGTTCCTGATTTTCAGCGAAAAAATGGCCATCAGGTATGCTGATGAAATCATCACCGACAACGCCGCCATCCAGAAATACGTCGTCGATTACTACGACATCAACGCCCGCCTCATCGAATACGGCGCCGACCATGTGTCGAAAGTGGACGTGGAAAGCAGTTTTATTCAGAAATATCCATTCCTCAATTCAGACTATGCCTTCAAGGTCTGCCGCATTGAGCCGGAAAATAACATCCACATGGTGCTGGAGGCTTTCGCCCGCTATCAAAAATTACCGCTGGTACTGGTCGGAAACTGGGACCACAGCGAATACGGCAAAGAGCTTCGAAAAATGTACCGGCAGTACAAAAATCTGTATCTGCTCGACCCGATCTACGACCCGACCACCCTGAACATGCTCCGCTCCAACTGTTCGCTCTACGTGCATGGCCACAGCGCCGGCGGTACGAACCCTTCGCTCGTCGAAGCCATGTACCTTGAGCTGCCCATACTTGCTTACGGCGTCATTTACAACCGCATCACCACCGAACACCGGGCGCTGTATTTCAGCAACGTGGAAGAAATCATTTCCATGCTTGAAAAACTGCCGCAGTTGCAACTCGATGTCGTCGCATTTAATATGAAATGGACAGCTGACCACCGCTACACCTGGTCTGTCATCGCCGGAAAATACCGCCAGGCCGTGGAAGGAAAAGACAGAATGCCAATCCCTGTCTTCGATTTCGAACTGCCACTGGCCCTTCAGCGTGCTTCGTAAATCATTTGATCAACCTTTGGCGGAGGCGGTCTCAAAAGACTCCGCTGAAATATTTCTACATGACAAAATTTGGTCTCCCACAGATTTCGCTGATGTCCGCAGATTTTTCTTCGGAAAATCAAGAAAAATCATCTGCGAAAACCTGCGTCATCTGCGGGAGAATTACTTATGAAACAGCCTCGGCTCATTTTTTTGGTGAACCACGCAACTGACAGCCAGCAACCCGGCAATCTTCAAGCGCATTTCACCCGGCTTTTCATTCTTTTTTAAATAAAAAATATCCGAAAACATGGATTTCGTTTCAGCCATAGCATTTTTTTCCATTGCTTTTATCAGTTCGGCGGGCCTGATGCCGATCGTTATCAAATACGCCCGGGAAAAGGGTTTGACAGAAGAAAACAATGCACGGAAAACGCATCGGGAAAAAGTCAGCAACCTTGGCGGCACCAGCATTTTTGCCGGATGCGCACTGACAGTTTTCTTCATCCTGCAACCAGATACCGGCAGCCCGGTGATGGCATTTGCACTCGGTTTGCCACTGCTGCTGCTGGGCATACTCGACGATATTTTCAAGGTGGGTATCACCACACGCCTGGTTTTACAGTCCGTACTGGCCGCTGTTTTATTCGAAATGGGCTTCCAGTTCGTGCTTTTCGAAGGGGTTTGGCTGATCAACCTGGCAGCCACGGTATTGATGGTGCTGGTATTGATCAATGCTTACAACTTTATTGATGGCATAAACGGGTTGGCCGGAGGGCTTGGCCTGGTGGGCAGTATCTTTTTCGGGTACCTGCTAACTTCGAAGGGAGCAACGGAAATAGGTCTTGTTTGCTTCGCCTACGCCGGAAGCTTGCTGGGCTTTCTGAGCTTCAATTTTGGAAAAAAAGCCAAAATCTTCATGGGAGACAATGGCTCTACCGTAATGGGCTTTTTCATGGCCATCATGGTACTGGCCAATATGCAGCATAGCGACAGCTCAACCAACGAAGTAGCAGACTGGCCGCTGTTGCTCAGTGTAGTAGCGATCCCGATTACCGACATTTTCAAAGTGGCGCTATTCAGAGTATTGCGGCAGGAGTCACCGTTTCAGGCAGACCGGACTCACATCCACCACCTGCTGACGGACCGGGCACTCTCCCACCCTGCTGCTTGCGGCGTACTGGTGGGATGGACTATCCTGACCATGGTGGTCTGCAACTATTTACCGGAAGTACTGCAATGGCAGTTTGTGCTGTCTGCGACGAGTATGCCATACCTGCTGGCGTTGGGTATTTCACTGGTGAAAAACCTCAGACCTGCTCCCGCATCCGTTCCAGCTCAGGAAAGGACGACCTTACACAACCTGCAAGCCAATTCAGCATCTGCGTGAGTTCGGTTTTATCAAAATCTCCCTTTTTGATCATATTCTCAATTTGCATAACCTTCTCATGCTGCTCTGCCATGCCCAGCATCATCAACCCGGGCTTCATGGTATGAACAATTTTGTAAACCCCTTCCCAGTTCTCCGCACGCTGTTCTCTTTCGAGTTGCTCGATGTTGGCAGGCATCTGAATCAAAAAGGTATCCAACATTTCAAGAACAAAAGTCCGGTCATTGTTGCTGAACTCGTAGAGATAGTCGAGATTGAGTGTAAGTTCTTCATCAGCAAATTGTCCCTCCATCGCTTCTTCCATTTCACCCATTTCATCATTGAAATGGAGGTGCTGCAACATGCAGCTCTCCAGCATTTCGGGTGAAAAGGGTTTTGTCAAAAAATCGCTCATACCTGCTTTCACTGCCCGCTTTTTCTCTTCGAGCAGGGCTGCAGCCGTCAGTGCTATGATGGGAACATTCTGATTCGGGTTGCCCTCATCCTGTCTTATTGCTTCCGTCGCTTCGCAACCATCCATTTCAGGCATATGGATATCCATCAAAATCAGGTCGAAGGCTTCATTTTTACTCATCTCCAACGCCTCAAGGCCATTGTTCGCCACCTGGTAATCGCAACGCCAGATGTCCAGTATTTTTGTAATGAGCTTCTGGTTCATCAGGTTGTCCTCTACGACCAGAATTTGCAAGTTGCTGAATAAAGCCTCGACGTTGGCACGACCAATGCGGTATGGTTGCTGTTTTTCAGAAATCTTGATGTCCGACTTTTTGAATGGCAAGGTAAAAATGAACGATGAGCCTTCTCCCAAACGGCTTTCCACCCGGATGGAGCCGCCCTGCAATTCCACCAGCTGTTTCACGATAGTCAACCCCAACCCTGACCCGCCATACTTGCGGGCAATTTTCACATTGGCCTGTTTGAAATTTTCAAAAATAGCATCCAGCTTGTTCGCAGGAATACCGATTCCGGTATCTTCTACCCTGAACTCAACCAAATAACTTTCAGGGGAGTCTTCCAAAAGTTTGGATGAAAAATTGATACGCCCACGCTCCGTAAATTTGCAGGCGTTGCCCAGCAGGTTGGTCAGTATCTGGTTCAGGCGGGTAGAATCTCCCTTGACCCGATACTCAATAGCCGGATCATACTTCATTTCTATTTCGATGGATTTATCCCTTAATTTAAACTGGAAAGTGCGCTGCAGCGACTTCATCAACTGCAGAAGGTTGAAAGGTTTTTCTTCAAACTCCAGCTCTCCTGCCTCGATTTTAGACAGGTCGAGTATGTTATCGATGATGCCCAGCAGACTGTCAGCAGCGAATCGTAAGCTGTCGAGGTAGACTTTCTGCGTCTGTGTGGGATTGGTTTCGTAGAGCAGATGCGTCATTCCGATCACGGCATTCATCGGCGTACGGATTTCGTGGCTCATGTTGGCCAGAAACTGACGCTCGGTAAGCCGGGCATGATCCGCCATCCGGCGTGCTTCTGCAAGATCATGCTCCAGCCTTTTCCGGTCGGTGATGTCGTAGTGAATACCGATGGAGCCAACGATATTACCATCGCTGTCTTTGATGGGAGCCCCGCTGATGAGTACCCAGATCAACTCTCCATCTTTGCGTCGGATTTGAATTTCATAAACACTGTGGCGGCCCTGCATTCTGACCTCATCCTGTTGCGCCATGATGTCTGCATAATTATCGGGAAGAAAGAGCTCCATCGCATTTTGTCCAATAAGCTCGTGCGCCTGGTAACCGGTCATTTCACAAAAAGCCTGATAGGCCCGTACAATGGTTTGATTCGTATCAACTTCCATGAGGCCGAGCTCCATGTTTTCGATGATTCCCCGGTATTTTTCTTCGCTTTTCAGGATGGCCAACTGAGATTTACGCCGTTCGGTGATATCCCGGTATTGCCACAGGTGACCCAGGTATTTTTCATCAGCAAACAACGGAATGTAGTCCCGTTCCAGAATTTTACCATCGGCCATATGCAGCACTTCACCGACCTTCAGCTGCCTGAATTCCAGCACGTCAACCACACCTTTTACAAAACCCTCCGGATCGGCAAACAAGTGTTTGGACTGTTCGGCTGCCTGACTGCAATCCATACCGGTCAGTTCATCAGGCTTAGCCGGTATTTTAAAATACTCACAAAAAAAGCGGTTCGCCAGCACGATTTTCCGGTTTTCATCTTCCAAAAGAATGCCGGCCTGAAGGTTGGTAATGAGATTGATAAGTCGGACCTGGGCGCTGTGAAGTTTACTTTGGGCAACTTTCCGGTTCGTAATATCCCGAATGAAACCATTGAAGAAATGTCCATCTTCGTTTTTCACCGCAGCGATGCTTAGCTCGATGGGGAATTCCTCTCCGTTTTTACGCAGCGCCGTAATTTCCAGGTGCTTGTTCAACACAGGGCCTTCGCCTGTTTTATGGAAATGAATCATACCCCGGTGGTGAGCTTCCCGGTGTTGATGCGGAATGATGAGTTCGGATAAAAGCTGCCCGATTGCCTCCTCCCTGCCGAAACCGAAAAAACGCTCGGCCTGTCTGCTCCAGTCGGTAATCAGGCCTTCACCGTCAATCGTCACCACTGCATCCAGCGATGAGTCGATGATTTGCCGCAGTCTGGCTTCACTTTCTTTCATCCGGCGTTCGACTTGCTTTCGTTCGGTTACATCCAGGACGATATTTCTTGACCCTGCGTAAACTCCTTTTTTAAAAATAGCATTCGAATTTACCTGAACGTACCGGACGTCGCCCTTCAGGGTGATTATTCTGCCTTCGTAACCGCTGAAGGAGCCATCCCTCAGGAGTTGCTCAAAACAGGCGACAGCATAATCCAGGTCTTCCGGATGAATAATTTTACTCACATTGATGCTCAGCTTTTCATCAGGATCCAGGCCGAGCATTTTCCTGGCAGCCCGGTTGGATTTCGTGACGTTACCGTCGGCATCGAGCACGATCAGCGCATCGTAAATGTTTTCAAAAAGATCAGTGTAACGCTTGTTGATTCGTTTGAGCGCATTTTGAACGACGCTACGGTTTTCCGTCTCTTCCATGAGTTTTTCATGGGCCAGACAACCGCTGAGAGAAATACCGAATTTATGAATTACGCTTTCAAGCTGCTGTAATTTTTGATCCGAAAAAGGCTTCATTCTACCTTCAAGGAAAATTTCCAACAAGCCGAACTCACCTAAACTGAACACCGCTACGGCGCCCACCCCGGCCGATATTTCCGACATCTCGTCCGGCAGCCCTGGCGTGGCCGGGGCCATGGATAAACAGGGTTCGGTTTTTAATTTTTCAAAAATAAAATGCCCCGGTTTCAGCGAATGATTTGGGGCAGGAGAAGCGGGGTATGACAGGTAAATGTCACAAGTCCTGCTGTCTGCGCTACCATCAAATCGCCAGACCGAAGCATAAGTCAAACCTTTGAGATTGACCAGTTTATGCAAAAACTGGCGGCAGTTTTCACGGGCATCTAATGTGGTGCCAACGGCCAGAGAGAGTTCGTAGAGAATGGAAAGGTCCTGATATTCGTTGTTGCTGTCAGTCATGGCAGTGAATAACGATGAGAATTATGCTTGTCAAAAAATGCGATACAGTTAAAAATCCCGGCAGACATACATCACACATCCTCTGATTTCAACATTCTGTAAATAGTGGATTTTCCAATTTTTAGTTGGTTCTTTATGATTTTTAGTGGGTAGATTGACTATAGCCTTTTAGCTTTGACTCCAAAAAACGATGAATAGTAAGCAGCTTTTTGAAATCGCACTTGGGGATATTCGTCCCTGGGAAATCAAACATATCGAATTCAAAC
>JASBVF010000057.1 GCA_030147525.1 Bacteroidota bacterium | reverse complement strand
TTACCACTCATCACTTTTTTAATGTTAATTTTTTTTTGGAATTTTTTTGTGGCTCTGGTTGTGGCGGTTTTTTCTACGGGGGGTGGTAAAAATTGTTTCGCGGGTTTTATAACCCGGCCACTCCGGAGACTTGGGCGGTTTGCAATAACCCATTTCACCTTAAACAGGGGGTGAGCGATTTTTTCAATCTCAATCAGGCGTCGCTACATTAAAATCTCACCAACTCATGAATCACCCGGCCGCTTTGCAACACCTGGCTGCCTTGCATCAGGCGGCCTTCACTCAGCCACTTGGTTTCATGCGCCTGCAGGAAGCGGAGCGGCGTGAACCGGTCGAACCCCGGCAGGTACCGGGCCAGCGAACGCACCACATGCATGATCTTGCTTTCGTCCTCGATGACGACTGGATGCTCCAGCCGCAGGTGAAAGTCGAGCGAAGGCAGCCTGATTTCCAGGTCGCTGACGGAGGCATCTTCAACAAGACTTTGCCCGTTGAAAACCCAGCGGCGCAAGGGCGGACCCGTCAACTCGATCCAGACCAGCGGCTCCGGCGGGACAGCAAAACGCCCCCAGCGAAGGTCGCCGATACCGATCAGCCAGGGCGGAACGGTCATGTCGAGCCGCTCGGCGTAACCCCAGCCTTCCAGCGGCGGCTCGTTTTGGAATTGAATGCGGCATTTCGAGGCCGGCTGGTAGCACTGCCAGTCGAGGCCGCCCGCTTCGCTTTCGTGCAGTTTGGCGGAGACGGGGGCAGCGGCGGCTTCCCAGGTTCCGTCGATCTGAAACGGGGCGTCGTGCCAGTGAATCAGACCATCCCAGATGTCCGGGGCCTGAACGTTGCGGAAGCGGGTTTTTGAAAAAACCTCGCCGGGAGTGCGGAGGTAGAGAAAGCTGGCGTAGGGTACTTTTACCCCCTTCCAGGTCAGCGTAGCGGCGTAGCCGATGAAAGCCCGCCCGTCGTCCGTCACGCAGTCGAGGTACCACTTGCTGAGGTGGAAGGAGGTGTTTTTTTTCATAACGAAGTTGTTTCAAACTACATCCAAATTCACCGCACGTGCGGGACGTACATCGCCCTTGGCGGCACGGCGCTCACATCTTCCGTTTTCTTCAAAACTTTTTTGAAAAACCGCCAGGCAGGTCTGGCGTAAACGAGCGGGAAAGTCGCACGGGTGGACCAGCGGAAGCCGGCAGTTTTCAGGTTTTTACGGTGTTTTTCCAGCAGAAGCATGCCCCGTTCTGCCTGCAAGCGGAACCAACGGCGAACGCCCTCGCTCTCCACATCCTCAAGGTCAGCGGGTTGAATGCCGCAGGCCTCCATGTCTTCGGCGGCGATGTTGACAAGCCCCTTTTTGATGTCGTCTTCAAAATCACGGAGGTCGTAATAAAAGCGGCTTGCCAGCCCAAGCGGCTCCAGCAGCAGGTATTTTTCAGGGTCTTCGCTGAAAATGCGCAGGGTCGCCTTCACGGTGCCGCTGATGTCGAGCCGGTGGTAGTGCGCCATCAGTTCGCTGTCGGGGAAAATGATGCGCTTTCCCATGCGGCGTGCGTCGAACAGCAGGCAGTGCAGGATGTCGCTGGTTTCCCCCTCGAACGTTTCACCGAAAGACTGCCCCAACTCCATGCAGTACGCCATAAAATGATCAACCTGGTCACGGGGCGCCGGGCGATTTTCAAAAAAATCAATTTTGTCGAGCAGGTAAGCTTCAGTGCTATCGTAGCCGGCGGGCAGAGGCGCATCGCCATCCACGATGTCGTCGAGGTAGCGCATGAGCGTGTAGTAAGATTCGAGGAAGTCCGCCTTGGCAGGCGTTTTTGAAATGACACGAAACAGGTGCAGGTATCGCAGAAACCAGCCATACTTTGCACCTCTGGTCCGTAGCATGTGAGCAATAATGCTACGTTGCCAGTTGCGGAGTTGATCTTTTTGGGAAACGTCCGTCATTGTTCTGATTTTTCATGCAATTTAACCAGAAATTTGGGGGGAAACGCAGTGATTTTAGTCAAATGCCGGGGTGAGCTTTGTTCATCTGGTGAAATGCGGTGAAAAAGTCACTGCTCCACCGGCAGTTTCACCATTTTTACCAACCTCCCCACCGGGTACAAATTCCACGTCGGCTCGAAGTACGGCGTGCGTTCGTAAACGAAGCCCAACTGCGCCCACTTGCTCTTCGCAAACTCCGGGTCGGCTTGCCTTCGGGCTTCCAGTTCTTCCCGCACTTTGGGGTTTTCTTTTAAAAATGCTGCCGCAATGTCCTCGAAAACGTAGTCGGAAAAGCCCTCCTTCTGGCCCAGTATTCCATCGAAAAAATTCCAGGCAAAATAGCTGTCAACGCCCTGAGGCTCCAGCGTTTCGACGATAAAACGAACGGCGGGCTGAGCGGTAAAAATCACGTAGTCGCCTTTGTGAAACCGCCAGGGCTGCGTTGATTTTTCCACCTCCACATTGTAGTGGAGGTAGTGGCCTTCGTAGGCGTTGCGGGTTTCGTATTTTTTGATCCGGTACATTTCCACCTTCGGCTCCACGTCCTCGCTGAGGCGGCTCATCAAAACGCCGTTCGACTTCAGTCGCTCCGCTACTTCCGAATATGCCTGTGGAAGGATGTAAGCCACCGGTTTTTCCACTTCCAGCTTCGGGACGAAGGTGTTCCAGTAGGGGATTTTTTTCACCCACGGCTCCGAGCGGTCGTACCAGAGGCGGTCGAGGCCGGTGACTTCGCTGGGCTTGTATTTGGCGGCGTAGCCTTTGAAAACGATGCTGTCGGCCCTCGATTTTTCCAGCTTCCAGTCCAGCGGGACCGAAGTCTGCGCCATCGCCTGTGCAATGGCAGCCTGCCGGAGTTGCCCGATTTTTTCGGCATCCTCGCTCAGCGTTTTCAGCATCACTTCCATGAAATCGTAAGTCGCCTGCACCCGCTGCGGGAAGGGCTTGAGCATGTGCGTTTCCGGCACAAAACTCAGGCAGTGGTGCAGCGCCCCGTAGCCCGAACCATACCTCGGCGAGTCGTAAAACCCGGGAATTCCCGTCTCCGGCGTGCTGCCCCAGACGTTGACGTAGGGGCACATTTCCTGGTTGCGGGCGGCCATGCCGGCGTAGAGGCGGGGCAGCATTTCATTGCGAAGGTAAGGGCCGAGCACGGGGCCGAGTTTGTCCGGCTGCGTGGCGAGCAGGGTCATCGTGTAGGTGTAGTCGGCGCCGTTGGAGGTGTGGTTATCGATGAAAACGTCGGGCTTCCAGTGGTTGAAAATGCGGGCGAAAGTCTGCGCATTTTTCGAGTCATTTTTGATGAAATCCCGGTTCAGGTCGAGGTTTTTGGCATTGCCCCGGAAGCCGTATTCCAGCGGGCCGTCCTGGTTGGCCCGGCTGCAACAGCCCCGGTTCAGGCCGCCGCCGATGTTGTAAAACGGGATGACGACCACGACGATTTTTTCTAAAACCGGTTGAAATTCAGGCTTTTGCAGCAAGTCCCGCATCAGCATCATCGTGGCGTCCACGCCCTCCGGTTCGCCGGGGTGGATGGCATTGTTGACGAGCAGGATGCGTTTGTTTTGCCGCCGCAATTCCTGTGGGTCGAACACCTTATTTTTTGATAAAACAATCGTGTGCAGGGGGAACCCGGCGTCCGTCATGCCCCACTCGCCGATTTGTAACTCCGGGTAAGCAACGGCGAGTTGCAGGTAAAAATCAACGGCTTCCCGATAGGTGGCGGTCGTTTGGTTATTTTTTTCAAATGGCGTGGAAAAACGGGCGGGTTGCGCCAGCATTTGAAAAGAAAGGAACAGAAAAAGGGCAGTCAGGTAACGCATTTCGATTCGGGTTTGGATGAAAGATGGGCTAAGGTAGAAATGCGCCAGAGTGTTTCAGGAATTTTATTCCAGTAAAATGCTGAGGTCGAACTCGAAGCCGGGGAGGACATCTTCACCTGAGAGTTTTTTGTCAAATCCACTGACTTTCTCGACGGAGCCATCCTGGCGGTACACCCAGCAAACTTCATCCAAAGGATCAATCAACCATGCCAGCCGGACGCCATTGGCGATCCAGACTTTGCTCATTTTTTCTTTTAAATTCTTGAGTACATCGGAAGGGCTGCGCACCTCGACAATGAAATCAGGGACGATGCGGGCCAGCGATTGTTTTTCTTTCGACGAAAGCTGCTTGTGTTTCTTAAGTGTAATCCACGCCGCATCGGGCATCCGTTTTTCATCGTCGGGCAGGATGAACATGGTGGATGGGCTGAAGGTTTTTCCCAGTTTGGTTTTGCGGTTCCACATTCCGAGGTCTGAGAGAACTTCGCCCTCCTGGTTGCCGGAGGCGTAAGAGGCCGGCGACATGACGATGATATTTCCGTGTTTGTCTTGTTCAATACGAAGCTTGGGGTTTCGCAGGCAGAATGCCTCGAATTCCTCATCCGTCATCACCGGACGCACGTCTTTAACCTCGAAGCCGTCGAAGTTAATCGATACGTTAATTACCTCCTTTTTTGCCGGCGCTGCTCCATGCATATCGTATGGAATTAATCTTTAGCCAAATTATTGAGTTTCAAAACATTTACAAAGGCGTTGCCTGTCCAATTTTTCCTTCCACATCTTTTAACCCAATTTTAACCCGTTTCACATAATCTTAATCTGCCTGTAATCAGTTAGTTATCTGTCTTTCCTTCTGAAACAACGACGAAAATCACGGCTTTGAACAAAGTAGGCTTATTTCTGCTTTAATTATTGAGTAACAACACTTTATGAAAGTACCTCTCCACTTTTTTTAACTGAAAAAATCCTGACCATGCGTAAAATAATTTTCACCCTCGCAAGCCTGCTGATTTTGGCTGTGTGGAGCACTCCGGTACAAGCCCAATATTTCGGCAGGAACAAACCGAAGTACGAAAACTTCGATTTCAAAGTCATTCAAACGCCCAACTTCGAAATCTACCAATACCTGAACAACCCGGAACTGGTAGAGGAGTTGGCTAACCAGACCGAACAATGGTACCAGCTGCACCAGGCTGTGCTGCTGGATACTTTCACCCAAAGAAATCCGCTTATTTTTTACAACGACCATCCGGATTTCCAACAGACAAATGCCATCATGGGCCAGGTTGGAATCGGAACCGGCGGTGTGACGGAAGCCCTGAAAAACAGGGTTATCCTGCCCATTGCCATGTCGAATGCGCAAACGAAGCACGTGTTGGGTCATGAGCTCGTGCACGCATTTCAATACCATATGATTCTGGAAGGCGACTCGACTTCCATCCGCAACCTGGCTAATCTTCCGTTGTGGATGGTGGAGGGACTGGCCGAATACATGTCCATCGGACGGCAGGATGCCAATACTTCGCTCTGGATGCGGGACGCCGTGCTGAATGACCGGGTACCAAAGCTGAAAGACCTTAACAATCCGCAGTATTTCCCTTACCGCTGGGGGCAGACTTTCTGGGCTTTTGTGGCAGGCTGGAAAGGCGATGACGTCATCAAACCGCTCTTTGTAGAGACGGCGAAATATGGATTCGATGAAGCCTGCAAGCGGGTGCTGGGTATCGAGGAAAAAGAACTTTCCAAGCTTTGGGTTTCCACGATTCAAAGCCATTACGGCCCGTTTTTAGGGGATAAAAAAGAGCGTTTCATTGGGCGGCCTTTCGTTACGGATGAGAAAGGCGGCGGCCGGTTGAATATTTCACCGGTGCTTAGTCCGAACGGGCGCTACGTCCTGTTTTTATCCGAAAAAGACCTTTTTAGCATCGATATTTACCTGGCTGATGCAGTGAATGGTGAAATAATCCGGAAAGTACACAGCTCCACCAAAGGCGGTCACCTCGACGATATCAGCTACATCGAAAATGCAGGAACCTGGTCGCCTGACAGCAGGGAGTTTGCTTTCGTCGGTGTGAGCAAGGGCAGCAACGTGCTGATCATCAAAGATTTAAAAGGTAAAACAAAAGAGACCTTCCACATTCCTGGCATCCCTGCTTTCAGTAATCCGGCATGGTCGCCAGATGGAAAAAGCATTGTCGTGGCTGGTCTGTTGAACGGTCAGGTGGATCTTTTTCAGGTGGAATTGCGCAACAAAAAAGTCACGCAACTCACCAACGACAAATATTCCGAAATGCACCCCGCCTGGTCGCCGGACGGTACACAACTTGTCTATGCCACCGATCAAAACAGTTTCGAGCGGGGAAGTACCAGATGGACTTTCAACCTTGCCGTGATGAATATGATAGGCGGCACGGTGAACAATCTCCCATTCTTCGAAGGTGCTGACAACCTGAACCCGGTTTTTGATGCCGATGGCAACATCCTGTTCCTCAGCGACCGGGATGGCTTCCGCAACATGTATCGCTACGAACCGGTCACCGGAAGAATATTTCAAATGACGGATTTCCTGACCGGTATCAGCGGTATCACGCCTTACTCCCCGGCAATTTCCGTATCGACTAAAGAGAACCGGGACCGGCTGTTTTTCACCCACTATTTTGACAGTAAACACAGCATCTACAAAGCAAGATCAGAGGATTTTGTCAACCGGGAAGTATCGCCGGAAGAGGTGGACTTTGCAGCTGCGACCTTACCGAAGATAAATCCAAAGGCGCCGGCAGTCGTGGAAGCCAATCTTCCCAAACTCGGCAGGCTGCCCGAAATACCGCAGGAAGGCCTGCGAAGAGTACCTTACAAATCGAAATTTAAGCTCGACTACATCGCAGGTGGCGGCGGAGTTGGCGTGGGTACCGGCTCTTTGATGGGAGGTACAACAACCGGAATGGCCGGTGGAGTGGATATGATTTTCAGCGATATGCTTGGCGATCATCAGATTTTTTCCAGCCTGTTTTTGAATGGTGAAATTTATGATTTTGGCGCCTCGGTGGCGTACATTAACCAGAAAAACCAGTTCAATTGGGGTGTCGGTATTTCACACATGCCGTTGCGCAGCGGATGGATATCGCCGGTGGCGCTTGACACGATTACGTTTGGTAATGAGGAAGTAGAAGTGCTGCGCCAAAGCACCGATATCGCCCGGATTTTTGAGGAAAAGGTCAATGTTTTTGCCCAGTTTCCGTTTTCAAAAACGCTGCGACTGGAAGGTGGAGCCTCGTTTTCATTTTACTCCAACCGGCTTGACCGCTTCGATAATTACTACTCGCTGGGCGGAACTTACATCGGTCAGGAGCGCCAGAAAGTCGACCCGGATGAAGTGGGCCTGAATCTCTTTGAAGGCGCATTGGGCGCTGTGAATGCAGGTTTTGTGGGCGATAATTCCATTTTCGGGCTGGCATCTCCCATCAAAGGTTCCCGCTTCCGGCTGAGCGGCGAGCGTTACTTCGGCGATTTCAATTTTTACAACCTGACTGCCGATGGCCGCAAGTATGTTTTTATGAAACCATTCACCTTCGCAGGGCGGGTAATGCACCTCGGTCGTTACGGACAGGATGCCAATTCATTTTATCCGGTTTTCCTGGGCTTCCCGTGGTATGTGCGTGGGTACGAATATGGCAATGCGGTTGAAATTTTACAACAAAACAAGCGCTCCATCAACGAGTTGTTTGGTAGTAAAATCGCCGTCGCCAACTTTGAAGTGCGCATGCCTTTCACCGGTCCGGAGCAGCTGGCTTTGATCAAATCCAAATTCTTTTTCACCGAACTGGCCGTCTTTGCTGATGCAGGTATGGCTTGGGATACTTTCGGTCAGCCTACTGACAACGGCGACCGGCAATTCGACCTCAGTCCGCTGTACAGTGCCGGGGTTTCCATGCGGGTCAACCTGTTCGGTGCATTGGTGCTGGAGCCCTACTACGCATGGCCTTTGCTGAAAGAAACGAAAGGAACTTTTGGTTTGAATATTGTGCCGGGATGGTAGGAGAAGTAGGCCGGTATGCCAGTAGGCAAGTAGGCCGGTAGACACAGGGCACAGAAAATGCCCGGTTGGCGAAAGGCTGACCGGGCATTTTTTTATGAAAAAATTTGAACCTTGCAAATCGGGCGGTGTAAAAACTGATGATATATTAATTCAAAACTCTTTGTCAAATTCGAAAAACACATCCGACGAAGCGCTGATGCGCCGCATTGCCGAAGGCTGTGAGGAATCCTTTGGCGAGCTTTACGACCGTTACGGCAGTCGTATGCACCGCTATTTTTACCGGATGCTGGGCCGGAATACGCACCGGGCGGATGATTTTACGCAGGAACTTTTTTTAAAACTGATTGAAAAACGGGCGCTCTACGATCCCGGCCGCCGCTTTTCTACCTGGCTTTACACCGTGGCTGGGAATATGGTCAAAAATGAGTATCGCCGGATTTCAAGAATTCCGGAGTCGCCGCAATTCCGGGAATCCTTTTCCGAAAATTTTTCTGAAGAACTTGATAATGAGCTGTTTGAGCAACAACTCAACCAAGCGCTTGATACCCTGGACGAAGTGCAGCGGCAGTGTTTTGTGCTGCGTTACCAGCAGGAACTAAGCATCAGGGAAATCGCCGAAATCATTGACTGCCCGGAAGGGACGGTGAAATCAAGGCTGTTTTATACGCTAAAAAAACTGGCCGGTAAACTCCGGGCTTTTGCCGGGGCGCTGGTGTAAATGTTTTCCCGCAGATGGCGCAGATTTTCGCAGATCATTTTTCGATAAACATCTGCGAAAATCTGCGGCATCTGTGGGAGCAAAAATATCTGACAATGAATATTTTATCCAATAAAAAACTGGAATGCCTCCTGGCAGAAAAATCGTTCGAAGCGCTGAGTTTTGAGGAGCAAAACCTGGTGCTCGAAACGATGAACGAAGACGAATATCGGGGTATGCACCAGCTTATTTGTCAGAGTAAAAAAGCGCTGAAAAACAACCCCCTTCCCGATCCTGCCATCCGGCAGAACCTGCTGACGGCATTGCGCAGGCAAAAACCACTTGCACAGGAGGCTTCGGTTTTGTCTGGCAGTCTGTTAGTTAAAATGCTGAACTACCGGCTACCTGTCTGGCAGGCGGCGGCAGCAGTGGCAGCGGTTTTGGGCTTTTTCTTTTGGGCCGGACATACGCCGCTGACAGGGGTGAGAACGGAAAAAGTCTATGTATATGTGACGGATACTATTTACAAGGAAGTATCACTACCGGGGATGGATACAGCAGCAAACGTGCCTTCCGGCAGGCTAAATGTAAAACCTGCTTACGATATTGATTCATCATTGAATACACTGGAAACGATGGCGGATTCTTCCGCCAGATTTGTTGGAAGGTCGGACAGCTTGTCCGGATATCCTCGTGAGGCTGATGACGCCGGTAAAAAGCCGGGCGATCGGGTCAGAAATTTGTGGCTTTTTTGGGAGACGTTGAATTGATACGTTCAACCTGCCGATTTTCACCACCTGATGTCATTTCACCGAAAGGATAGCGATGCAATGCTCCTTAATTTTCCGCCCACCTTTTTGAACCCAACCGAAACAACGGTGTAAAACCCACCGTATCAATTGCCGGATCAAAATCCTGTAAGTGCCTGATACACCTGCAGGATTTTGACTGCATACGGCCCAACGAATTTTTTTTACTTTTGCGTCTCTTGAAATCAAAGGGCGCCTGCGAAGCGAAGCGTTTTACCCTAAAAGTTTGACAATCAAAATTTTACCCATTCAATCCAGGCGTTCAGGACTTGCAATAAAAATCATCACGATTCAATGAATTCCTTCAAATCCATCACCAACATAACCGGCTGCCTGGTTTTTGCCATCGCTGCCTCGGTTTATTACCTTACGGCTGAACCCACAGGCAGCCTTTGGGACTGCGGCGAATTTATTCTCGGCGCTTACAAAATGGAGGTCGTGCACCCGCCGGGAGCCCCGCTTTTCATGATCGTGGGCCGGTTGTTTATCTGGTTTGCTGAAATTTTCTCGGATACGCAGGCGAACCCTGAAAATATCGCTTTCGCCGTCAACGTCATGTCGGGCGTCTGCACTGCTTTCGGGGCCATGTTTCTGGCTTGGATCACCATGATTTTGGGCAAACTGTCGCTCGTTGGAAGAGATGAGGAAACAGACAGCAGTCAAAATATTGCCCTGGCAGGGGCCGGTCTGGTGGCTGGTTTGGCCATGACATTCGCTTCTTCCGTCTGGTTTTCAGCGGTAGAAGGCGAGGTGTATGCCATGTCTACATTTTTCACCTGCCTCACCATGTGGTCGATGATCAAATGGTATTACCTGCCGGACACGCCTTACAACGACCGCTGGCTGGTCTTCACGGTTTACGCTGCGGCACTGTCCATCGGCGTTCACTTGCTGAGTTTGCTGACGTTTCCGGCCTTGGCCTTGTTTTATTACTTTAAAAAATACCACGGCAGACACACCGTGTGGGGCATGTTGGCTGCGGCTGGTATTGGCGTGGCTTTCATCATCGCCATTCAGACGCTCGTCATCACGGGAATTGCGAAGCTGTGGAAAGCAATGGAATTGATGACAGTCAACGGTTTCGGTTTGCCGTTCAACTCCGGTTTGTTGCCGACATTGCTTATCGTGGCAGCGGTTTTCTTCTTCGGTTTGCGTTATGCGCACCAAAAAAGCAACAAAGTCATTCAGATGCTTTTCGTGAGTGGTCTGATGGCGGTTGTCGGTTTCTCAACCATCGGCGTCATCATCGTGAGGGCGAAAGTTGACCCGCCGATCAACATGAACAAGCCTTCTGACCCGATCCGCCTGCTTTCTTATGTGAACCGGGAGCAATACGGCGAACGGCCACTGCTCTACGGCCCGAATTTCGAGGCGCAGCCTACCGGCAACAAAATTGAAGAGCGTTACGGCCAGGTCGTTGTTGATGGACAGGAGCGCTACGAGGTCGTAGATGAAAAAATTTCCTACGAATTCAGCCCCGGCGACAAACAACTCTTCCCCCGTATGGGAGACGACTCGCAGAACCGGCCTGAAAAATACCGGGCCTGGATCGACAAACCCGCAGGTACTCCCACTTTTGGGGATAATATCAAATTCCTTTTCCGCTACCAGTTAGGCTGGATGTATTGGCGGTATTTTGCCTGGAATTTTATTGGTCGCCAAAACGGTGATCAGGGCTACTATTCCTGGGATAAAAAAAGCGGACACTGGGAGTCAGGTGTAAAATTCATCGACGAAGCCCGGCTCTACAACATGGATAAACTGCCCGATACCCTTGCGAATGACAAAGCCAGGAACCATTACTATTTCCTGCCGTTCATTTTCGGTATTCTGGGACTGGTATTTCACTTTAAAAAACGTTCTGAGGATGCCATAGCCTTGATGGCGCTGTTCGTCATCACGGGAATTGGTATCATCATCTATTCTAACCAGCCGCCTAACGAGCCACGTGAACGGGATTACGTACTCGTCGGTTCGTTCTTCACTTTCTGCATCTGGATCGGCATGGGCGCTCTGTTTATTTACAACTGGTTAAAAGATAAAATCGGTGGTGTCGGCGCCGCCTCGCTTGGTGTGCTGCTCGCATTGACCGCACCGGCAATCATGGGCTCCGAAAACTGGGACGACCACAGTCGTGCCGGGCACTACGGCGCTCGTGACTACGCTGCCAACTTCCTGAATTCCTGTGAACCCAACGCCATCATTTTCACCTACGGTGACAACGATACCTACCCGCTCTGGTATGCCCAGGAGGTGGAAAACATTCGCCGTGACGTGAGGGTGGTCAACCTTTCGCTCATCCAGGTAGATTGGTACATCAACCTGCTGCGGCGCAAGGTCAACGATTCGCCGCCCATCAAACTGACGATTCCGGCAGAGGCTTACCGGGGTAAAAAGCGCAACGCAGTTTACTACATCGCCACACAGGATAAGGGGGAAATGGAAGCCACGAAAGCACTCGAAGCAGTAGCAGTCGATCGTCCCTCGAGAGGCAGCCGGATTGATGCGGTGTTGCCTGCAGCAAATCTTTACATGCCGGTTGATGTATCAAAAGCTGCTGAAACTTTCAACCTGAACCCGGCTGACAGCCTTCCAATCCTCGACCGGATTCCGATGAAAGCTCCGCTTCACCGTACCGGTCAGCAGGACGTTTCCTACATCACAAAGGACGAACTGGCCATCATGGATGTGATTGCATCCAACATCAACGACCGTCCGGTTTACTTTGCCGTCACCTGCCGCCCTGAGAAAATGATGGGTCTGCAGGATTACATGCAGCTCGAAGGGCTTGGCCTGCGCATCATTCCTGTGAAATCGCAGAGCGAGCAGGGGCTGTACGTTTACGGCTACGGCCGGGTGGACACTGACAAGGTGTACGACAACGTGATGAATAAATTCCGGTGGGGTAATTTCGATACGCACGAAACCTTCATCGACCGCAGCTACGGGCCAAGTGTTCAGAGTATCCGGGTGGTTATTCTCCGCACGGCGAGAAGGTTGACTGACAAAGGCCAGAATGACAAAGCCATTGCTTTGGTGGAGAAGTACCTGGAGGCATTCCCGCATTTTAACTTCCCTTACGACTGGAACACCATGCAGATGCTCAACGTGATGGTGCAAGCGGGCGGCTACGACAAAGCCAAGCCGCACCTGGATATTTTGGCTAAAGAAACAGCGGCGAACCTGGCTTTCTATGTCTCCAATCCAAAGCTCATCACCGACAACGGCGACTTCGAGCAGGATTACCAGCTGGCCATGAATGTGAAGGATCTGATCATCCGGGCCGTCGATAGCCAGAAGGATGAGGCCTACAAGCAGGAACTGGAAAATATGTTTGCGCCGTATAAATAGTAGGAGTGTTTGTGTTCTTGTGTGTTTGAGTGTTTGTGTGTTTACGAGGTTTCTCACAAACACTCAAACACCCAAAAACACAAACACCCAAATACTCTTGACCGGGAAGTAACAAATGTTGCTTCCCGGTTTTATTTTTGCAGCAAAATCAGGAGCTTGCACGGGCGATGACGAATATCAATTCTAAAAAACCTGCAAGCAGTCTGATCAATTAAAACTAACGGCTTAACTTGCCCTGGCCACAACCAAAAAGAACGACATTATGAAAAATGAAGGGAAACCCGTTCCAGACTTTGAGAAACTTGAAGAATACGCCAATGCCTTCCGGGCTCCGGAAGATACTCCGGCAGTTGATTTTTCAGATACCTCTCGTGCTTTCGTAGATAAATCGGACAGTGAACTGAAAAAAGCCGCCTGGCTTTTCCGCATGATGAACAATGCGACTTTGGTCAACATCGGCTCCAAATTAGCTATGCAGGCGGTTCATCTCCGGTTGCCATTTTTTGACACCATCGTCCGAAATACCATTTTCGAGCAATTCTGCGGCGGTACCACCCTGCTCGATTCCAAGGAAAGCATTGACCGGCTGCACAAGTTTGGTGTTCATTCCGTGCTGGATTACGGAGCGGAAGGAAAGGAGTCCGAAGCGGATTTTAATTTCACCATGAATGAAAATATGCGGGCAATTGATTTTGCTTCGCAACATCCCGGCATCTCCACCATCAGTACCAAAGTAACGGGGTTGGCAAGGTTTGATCTGCTGGCAAAAGTGAGCAGCGGAGAATCGCTTACCCAACAGGAGAAAGACGAATTCAAAAACGTCCTCAAACGAGTCGACAGCATCAGTCACCATGCTGCCAACAAAAATGTCGGGCTTTACATCGATGCTGAGGAAACCTGGATTCAGCCGGCCATCGATAAAATGGCCAATCAGATGATGAAGCGATACAACCGGGAGAAGGTAATTGTTTACAATACCTTCCAGCTTTACCGGACGGATCGCCTGGCTTACCTGATGGAATCCTACGATACGGCCCAGAAGGAAGGCTACCTCCTTGGCGCCAAACTCGTCAGGGGCGCCTACATGGACAAAGAGCGCAAACGTGCGGAAGAAATGGGGTATCCATCTCCCATTCAGCCGAATAAGGAAGCGACTGATCACGACTACAACCTCGCTCTGCGCTTCTGTGTGGACAATTATGAAAAAGTTGCTTGTTGCAATGCCTCTCACAACGCCGAAAGCAACCGCATTATGGCTCAGTTAATCGCTGAAAAGAATATCCCCAAAGATCACCCCCATCTCCAGTTTTGCCAGCTTTACGGTATGAGTGACAACATTACGTTCAATCTTGCTGCTGCCGGTTACAACGTCGCCAAGTACGTGGTGTACGGTCAGGTCAAAGATGTCGTTCCTTACCTCATTCGCCGTACGCAGGAAAATACTTCAATTACGGGGGATATGAGCAGGGAACTCAGCTTTATTCTGAAGGAGGTAAAAAGACGGGGGCTTTGACCGGGTGAAGAATTGGACAACATGCAGTCAAATTATCAGGCCGGGTAACGCACTATCTTACACTTCTACTACTTTCAAAGCTTTACGGTCAAACGGATTCAGGGCGGTCCCCTCCACTTTTGCCTCCGCTTCAATTCGATATTCGGAGTGGACGTTGCGCAGCGTCTTGGCCAGTTTGACCAGCCCGCCAGTGAGGAAATTTTTATCGCCAAACTCATCCACCCTCGATTTCACCAGTTCGAAAGGCAGGGTGAAATCGACTTCCAGGACGTCCTCGGCAGGCACATCGAAACGATCATCGAGTGTCGCTTCGCCGAGCAGATACTCGTCCACGAGGCGTTCCTTGCCACGGCCACGGCTGTATTTTTCTATCATCACCAGCCGGATACCGGTGACGGTCTGCGTATTTTTTGAGTAAAACCGTATTTTACCACTGACGGCGCCGACCTGCTCAAATGCCATATCCGGCAGGATGAGTTCCAGTTTTACGCCTTCGATACCGAGCCATTTTTTTACTTTTCCGAACATAATTGGTGAATTGGTGAAGTAGTGAATTGGTGAATTAGTAAGGTGAGGGCCAACCAATTTACTAATTCACCAGTTTACAAAAATCTTCTGTGCCAGCTTTCGTTCAACGGCTTGAGCCACTTTTCTTCCAACTCGCCTTTTGTTTTGACTAAATTATCGAAAACGAGGGTTTCGCCGGTAATTTTACCTTCCTGGTAGAGGCGGGCGAATTCGGCGCTGTCAGCCGAGCGGACGGTGTCGCCGTCCATCCAGGTAAAGGTCATGCGGTCGAACAAATCGACGCCGTAAGCCTGTTCAATTTGTTTGAGGAAGTGCACGCTTTTGTCGATCGAGCAGCCGCTGGCATCCGCCTGGCTTTCATCGACCATCAGCACGACGAACTGGTTGTGCAGCACATCGCCGTGGGCACGCAACGCCCTGTTGTGGCTGACCCAGTTTTGAGCGAATCGATCGACGTATTCTTTCAGTTGGGGTACTTCTTCGGCCTTGAAAGGGCGGTTGGACTGGTAAATCCAGACACGGGTGCTGGCCGGTAGCGTTTGAAAATCTGTCATATTTTTGAGCGGTATTTTTGTTTTTTTTTAAAAAGCTAAATTACAAAACCTGCGTGCGGGTGGATAGTTTGATCAAAAAAATATGGTCAAGTTTTAAAGGCTGGTTTCGATTTTTGAATTTTGACTGAGGCCCCGGCCGCTTTATAAACTTAAAATTTATGAAAACTCTTTACACGCTGATCTTTGTATTTGTCATTTTCAATGGCATTGCAGCCCAAACCGTTCCCGATTCCTGCCGCCTTCGCATCGGCACCAACCTCAGCGGCCCTGCCGACTGGGGCAGCGAGTACCCGTTTGTGAACATCATGAAATACAGCCGGGAGTGGATTTCCCACAACAACCAGTGGGTCGGCGGCGGCACGAATGCCTGGGACACCCAGGTTCTCGATCAAATTCCGATGGATGAAAACGGCTACCCGCTTTCCCTGCCTGTGAACGTGCCCGGTCAGGAAGCTCCGCAAATTGTCCGCACCGTCTGGGCGAATACGGAGGCACTGCCGGAGGGAAATTACGTCGTGCTCTACGACGGCATCGGCGACCTTGGCGTTTGGGGCGATGCCACGCTGGTGAGTGAGCAGCCGGGCCGGCTGGAATTTATGCTGGAATTTCAGGATGATATTTTTGCCCTTGAAATATACGAATCGCAGGCGGGAGACCATGTCCGAAACATCCGGGTGCTGCTGCCGGGCACGGAGGCGACCTACGAAACCAACCCCTGGGAGTCCAACTGGCTCGAAAAACTTGCGCCTTTCCAGGCCATCCGCTTCATGGACTGGGGCTACACCAATAGCTCCGAAATGCGCCAATGGCAACAGCGTACGCAGTTGGACGATTACACCTGGACACAGAAAAACGGCGTGCCTTACGAAATGTGGGCGGCGCTTTGCAACCTGAAAAAAGCGGACGCCTGGATCTGCATACCGCATGCCGCCAGCGATGATTTTGTGGTGCAAATGGCCACTTTCTTCAGGGACAACCTCGATCCTGACCTGAAAATTTACGTCGAGTACTCCAACGAAGTCTGGAACTGGATTTTTGAGCAAGCTCACTACGGCCTCGATTCGCTCGACCAAAACCTGGCCTGGCCGGAGCGCCTCGCTCCACGCATCGCTCACGTGATGCAGCTTTGGACAGATGTTTTTGCGGGGCAAACCCATCGCCTCGTGCGGGTGCAGGGTGGGCAGCACGGCTGGTTCGATATCGGCCGCCGGATTTTCCTGCAACTGGAAGCCGACGGCAAGGCTCACCTCATCGACGGCATCAGCCCGGCGGCGTACATGGGTCTCGACCACGAGCACATAGCCGCCAACTGGAACGCTTCCACCATCGGCCAGCAGGTGCTCGACCATGCGGCAGATTTCACGTTTGACCAAAATGAATACGCTATGATGGGCTGGTACGACCATGCTGAACTGGCTGCCTCGAAGGGTAAAAAGTTGCTGTTCTACGAAGGTGGCCAGCATTTTACCCCGAACCCCTTCGGCACGGTGCAGCCCTACTGCAACGCACTCGTCGATTGCCAGACACTGCCGGGCATGTACGACCTCTACCAGCAACTGTTCGACACCCTGCGCACGCTGAGCAACGAGGAGATGTTGCTGATGAATTTCTCGTTCATCAGCCCGAAAAACTGTCAGTACGGAACCTGGGGTGTGCTACAAAGCCAGTTTGCGGAGCAGCCGCCATTCAGCAATGCGCCGAAATACCAGGCGGTAGCGGATGCGATCGCACAGTACGAAACCTGCCAGAGCATAACGACAGTGGATGAGGTTGTTGAATTCGGGCCGGTGATTTACCCGAATCCTACCGAGGAATTTTTATGGGTAAAATGGGAACAAACTTTAGCGGACGAACTGACGATTTCTGTCTTCGATGTCACCGGACGGCTCGTTGCCAGAAGCCGGGGGCAGGATTTCATTAATATCAAAAGTTGCCAGCCGGGTGTTTACATCGCATGTGTGAGGGTGGGAGAGACTTATTTTAACAAGTTGATTGTCAAACAGTGAACAGCATGGGCGGTTAGATTTGGTGTGTTCCCTGCATTTCCTTTTCTTCGCCGTTTTTAAACACAAACTACAATAATACAGACATGAAAAAGACCCTGTTTTCACTCATGGCCTTCATGGCTTTCATTTTCCTTGCCTTTCCTGCATTTGCCCAGGAAGAAAACGGCGCCGCCGAACCTAAAGAAGAAAATACCGGCGCTGCCAAAAAAAGCAAGGAAAAATCCTACAAAGACATCATCACCGACGAAGCCGTCTCCGATGATGGACTTTTCACTGTCCATCAGGTAAAAGACAAATACTATTTTGAAATACCGCTCTCCCTCCTCGAGCGGGAAATCCTGCTCGTCAGCAGGATCTCCGGCCACGTCAAGGGATTGAATTTCGGCGGAGCCGGCATGAAGAGCCGCCCCCAGCAAATCATCCGCTGGCAGTTAAAAGGCAGTCAGGTGATGATGCGCTCCGTGTCCTACAACAACGTGGCGGACCCCGGCAAGCCGATCTACAATTCCGTGAAAAACAACAACTTCGAGCCCGTCGTAGCCAGTTTTAAAATCGAATGCTACAATGATGACAGCACCGCTATCGTGTTCGATCCCGGCAGCTTTTTCACGACCGACGTGGAAATGATCGGCGCTCTCTCCTCCCGTGAGCGCAAAAACTTTAGCATCAAGGGTTTAGACAGCAAGCGCTCCTTCATCGAACGCATGAAATCCTTTCCCCAAAATACGGAAGTGCGCCACGTACTTACCTACCGTGGCGACAAACTGCCCGACAATCAGGTCACCGGAACGCTGTCCGTTGAAATGAACCAGTCTTTCATTCTCCTGCCGGAAAATCCCATGCGCCCCAGACTGTACGACGCAAGGGTAGGCTATTTTTCTATCCGCCAGGTTGACTACGGTCTCGACGAACAAAAAGCCGCTAACCGCCGCTACATCACCCGCTGGCGCCTCGAACCCAAAGACGTGGAAGCCTACAAGCGTGGCGAGCTCGTCGAACCCGTCAAACCCATCGTTTACTATATCGACCCCGCCACGCCCGATGAGTGGGTTCCCTACCTCAAGCAAGGTGTCAACGACTGGCAGAAGGCTTTTGAAAAAGCTGGTTTTAAAAACGCCATCGTTGCCAAAGACGCACCAACCAAAGATGAAGACCCCGACTGGAGCCCGGAAGATGTGCGCTATTCCGTCATACGCTACGTCGCTACTGAAATTCAGAACGCACAGGGCCCGCACGTCCACGACCCCCGCACCGGCGAAATCCTCGAAAGCGACATCATCTGGTACCACAACGTCATGAATTTGCTCCGCAACTGGTTTTTTATCCAAACCGCTGCCGTGAACCCTGATGCTCAAAAAGTGAAGTTCAGGCAGGAACTGATGGGTGAACTCATCCGTTTCGTTGCCGCTCATGAGGTGGGTCACACCCTCGGCCTGCCCCACAACATGGGGTCCAGTGTAGCTTACCCCGTCGATTCACTGCGGGCTCCGGGCTTCGTGCAGCGCATGGGCGTTTCACCTTCCATCATGGATTACGCCCGCTTCAACTACGTCGCTCAGCCGGAAGACAAAGGCGCCGGCCTCTATCCGAAAATCGGACCTTACGACGATTGGTCGATCCAGTATGGCTATACCTACTTCCCGGAGGCAGGCAGTGTCGAAGCTGAAAAAGAAATTCTTCACGGTTTGGTGAAAGAGCGGGCAGGCAATCCCTACTTCCGCTACGGCCAGCAGCAGGGCCTCGTCCTCGATCCCAGCGCCCAGACCGAAGACCTCGGCAGCGACCCTGTCGAAGCCAGTCTGCTCGGTATCGCTAACCTCAAGCGCATCACGCCCAACCTTATTCAATGGACTTCTGAGGATGGAAAAGACTACTCCAACCTCGAAGAATTGTACAAAAACGTGTTGGGCCAGCTCCGCCGCTACACCGGCCACGTTGCCAACAATGCCGGCGGCGTATATGAATTTGATAAAACCGCTGACGAAGAAGGCCCCGTTTATACCCACGTCCCCCGTGAGCGACAGGCCGCAGCAGTACAGTTCGTCAACGAGCAGATTTTCGAGACCCCCAATTGGCTCGTCAGCAAAGACATACAGTCAAGAATTGGTTATACCGGCGTTTTGTCCGATGTGCTGGGGCTTCAAAACTACGCCCTCGGCCTGCTCTTCAACGCCGCCCGCCTCAACCGGATGATGGAAAACGAAACCCTGAACGGAATGGCCGCCTACAGTGCCGCTTCGCTTTTTGATGAAACAAGAAAATCTGTGTTCAGCGAGCTGGGCACAGGCCGCAGGATCGACCCGTTCCGCCGCAACCTGCAGCGGGCTTACATCGATAAAATGAGCGACCTCATGTCCCTCTCCGGCGACCAGTATGAGTATTCCGACATCAAGGCTCTTGCCGGCGGCAACCTTGAAGCCATCGAAGAACTCCTCGAAAAAGGCCGCCGCAAGCAAAAAGACAGCCTGTCAAAAATGCATGTGGAGGACCTCCTCGCCCGGATTGAATCCATCGAAAAAAGCCGTGAAAACGGCAAGGCTGCTGCTGCAAGGCCCGCCGCCGTTGAAGAGGAATCTGTGAAAGGTTGCTTTGAAGATTAAGCACCTGAGTCTTTGAGGGGTTGGGGCAGCACGCTCAACCCCAACCCCTCGAACACTCTGCGCATTCAGGCGTTTCTAAGCAAAAAAAATCGAACTCTATGGATATCATCTGCATTGACGACAACTTCACACCGGAGCAAATGGCTGAAATCCCCAACCGCCCGGTCAAAGATCAAATCTACAGCATCCGTGACGTAGTCAAATCAGCCAACGGTATCGGGCTTTTGTTGAATGAAATCCAGAATCCGCAAAACGGCTGGGTCATGCGCAACGGCATGAAATTCACTTTCGAACCGAACTTCAACATCCGCCGGTTCTCCGATTTACAACAGCAACCTTTGAGTTATGAAATGATCAAACAGGTAGAGAAAGTTACGAGCAGGTGATTGAGGGTGCCTGAAGCCCAGTTCAGGATGACTATTCCACCGCCTTTATCCAGTCAACCTCCAGCGAAAAACTCCCGGATTGCTTGTCGCTGATGAGAAACCCTGTTTGCCGGATTTCTTCGCTACGCAATGGCCCAACGTTCGCCAGTCTCCGGCCACGGAATACCGGCACAAACTCACTGAACGGCAACCTGATCTCCTTCCACTCGCCTGCCGGGGCGAAAAAGTCGCAGGAATACGTCACGCCTTCAAAATTGCGGTCCGTCCGGATGCGAAATTTGTAAGTTTTCCCATCGCCTTTTATCCGCAAGGTCACGCTGCTGAACCCTGCAAGGCTCACTCCTTCCAGGATCGCTCTCGTTGAAGCAAAACCGCCGTTGTTTTCAAGTGAAACATTGCCGGAAAACACTGCAAGGCCGCCTTCTCTCCACTGCATGGAGCTGGCTGACAACCCACCCATCACGCCATCGTTGATAATGTTCCATTGCTGCACGCTGGCTTTTTCATTGAAATCAAAAATTACTTTTTCCTGCAAATCGGCGGTCATGATGGTGAAAATTAAGAGAAGTTGAAGGAGCATTTTACTAAAATTTAAACATCCAACAACGTCCTGCCACTTTGGTTTTTTCTTAATCGAACAAGCAGGCAGGATGGCTCTACGCTCCCGCCAACTTACTCACTACTTCCACAAGCCTGTCGATCTCCTCCTTCGTGTTGTAGTAATGAGGTGACACCCGCAGTGCCCATTCAACTCCTTTTTCCTGAAAATCAATTACCGCATTAAATGTCCGGGCCACACCGGCATTGATCTTTGCTGCTTGCAGTGATTTCATTAACTGCCCGGGCAATACGCCTTCGATGTGTGAAGTCACAATGCCGCATCTATTCCGTCCTCGGTCGAGTACCCGCAGGCCAGGGATCGGGGACAGCTGCTGCCGGGTGTAGGCTGCAATCTCTGTCACCCGTTGTTCAATGCCCTCCATGCCCAGTGCCAGTGCATAGTCGATGGCTGCTTTGCTGCCGAGAATGAGGGCGTAATTCTTTTCCCAGTATTCGAAGCGATTGGCATTTTTTGAAGGTTCGTATTGATCAGGCTGCACCCAGTCAGCGCCGCCGAGGTCAGGGAAAAACGGCTCCAGCCCGGCCTCCAGCACACGATCAGAAACATACAGAAACCCGGCGCCCCGTGGCCCCCGCAGCCATTTTCGCATCGTGGCACTGAGAAAGTCGCAGCCGATTTTTTCCACGTCCAGCGGAATCTGTCCGGCGGACTGACAGGCATCGACGAGGTACCAGATGTCCCGTTCCCGGCAAAGTTGTCCGATGGCTTCCACATCCTGCACGAGGCCGGAGTTGGTCGGAACGTGCGTTACAGCGACGAGCTTTGGGTGGTGTGTTTCGATCAGCTCTTGCATTGACTGCACATCGACGCCGCCTTCCGGCAGCTTTTCCGCCCGCAGGACCCTGATGTTGAAGCGTTTTTGCAAAAACAAAAATGCTATCTGGTTGCTGACGTAGTCGTCGTCAGTGGTGAGCAGCACGTCGCCCGCCTCGAACGGGATGGCCGACAGCGCTTTTGCGTAAGCATCCGTGGCGCTCGCCAGAAAGGCGACGTTTTGGGCCTGCGTGTTGAGTAGTTTGGCTGTTGTTTTATAAAAACCGGCAATATCCTCCGCATGAGCAGCGGCAGTTTCGTAACCGCCGTGCAGCGATTCTTCGGTCAAATATTGCTGTACAGCCTCGATCACGGGCTGAGGCATGAGTGCGGCGCCTGCATTGTTCAGGTGAAAATGATGAGCGCAACCGGGCGTATCGTTGCGTAAGGCTTTGATGTCGTCGAGGGTGAGCATGGATCTTTTTTTTAGCAAAGATAATCTTTGTACGCCGGGCTGACTTAATAAAACTCCCGGCAGCGCCTTAACTTCGCATCCAGATGAAAAGAAAGATCCTCATAAACCTTCGCCGAGCCATCCTTTTTACCGGCAGCAGCCTGCGCCCTGCTGTTGCTAAGATGCTGTTAATTACTTTGCTGCCTCTTTCAGCGGCCGGCCAGTCGGGCGAACCAGTCCCACATGATTCCGAAATCTCAAATGCTGCCGGCGCTGAATCCCTTGATTTCATTACCGTCCGAAACATCTACATCGCCGGTAACAAACGTACGAAGAATGACATCATCCTGCGGGAACTCGACTTTGCAGAAGGCGATACCATCGCCCTGAGCACGCTTACCGACCGCCTCCTGAAAAATGAATTGAACGTGATGAATACCGGGCTTTTCACCTCCGCCCGCATTAATTTCAAGGAATGGAAAGGTGAAACCAACGAAGTCGGATTACTGATCGAGGTGATGGAAGGCTGGTACGTCTTTCCGTTTCCCATCGTTGAACTGGCCGACCGGAACTTCAACGTTTGGTGGGAAACTTACAACCGCTCCCTCCGCAGGCTTAACCTGGGAATACGTTTTTATCACACCAACTTCACTGGCAGACGGGATCAGCTTAAAACGGTGATCCAGTTTGGTTTTACCAAAAAATATGAGCTGATTTACACGCTGCCTTATTTCAATAGAAACAAGACGCTGGGCCTGAATTTCAATTTCCTTCACACCCGTGAGAAGGAAATCGGCTTCAATACCGTGAACAACGAACTGCTGTTTCATCGCAACAACGAACGACCCCTGCTGCAACGGTTCCGGCTCGGCGGCGGCCTGCTGTACCGGCGGCGGCTCAATGTTTTTCATAAGTGGAATCTTTCCCTGCACAATTATAAAATTGATGAAACCGTGCGGCAGGAGTTGAATCCTGACTTCTTTCTCAACGGGCTGAAACAGCAGTACCTGGCATTTAATTACAACTTCACCATCGACAAGCGGGATATCCGGCCTTACCCCATGCATGGCTTTTATTTTGAAACAAATCTTCAGTATCTTGGCTTAGGTCTTTCCGACGATATTAACGCTCTGAACGTAAGTGCCCAGTTTCAGAAATATTTTACCTTCAGCGATCGCTGGAGCCTCGGGCTGATGGTGAAAGGCAAAACCGGCCTTATCCGGGAAAAACAACCCTACTACAACAGCGCCGCCCTCGGCTATTTCGACGATTTTATCCGTGGCTATGAACTTTACGTTATCGACGGGCTGGACTATGCTTACCACAAGGGCAACCTGCGTTTTAAACTGCTCGACAAGGAATTGAACTGGGGAAAATACATGAAGCTGGAGTCTTTCAAAAAGATGCCGGTGAAGGTGTTTTTGTCGCTGCGCAATGAGCTGGGCTACGTGAACAATCCGTTTTACAAAACCGGCAATCCGCTCAGTAACGAGCTGCTGTGGGGGGCAGGTGTCGGCGTGGATTTGGTGCTGTATTACGACAAGGTTTTTAATTTCGAATTTAGCCGGAACCACCTGAACGAGTACGGCTTCTTCCTGCACTGGACGTTTAGTTTTTGACGTGAGGGGTTTTATGGTTTTGGGTTTTGAGGTTTTGAGGTTTTTGGTTTTGGGGTTTTATGGAACAGGGTGTGGCTTTGCTTAGTGGTTCCGCTGATCCACGCCCCAGGTCAGTTTATTCCGGATGGTATCGAGAAAATCGATGTCCAGCAGGTGTACCATTTTAACATAAAAATCACCCCGTCGCACGGCAATTTTATTTTCAGAAGTGATGATCTCGTAGCGGGAGTCGAGTGTGCAGAGGAAATTTTCGGTACGGCCCTCCACCTCAAATGAAATAACAGAATTATCGGAAATTACGAGCGGCCGCACATTGAGATTATGCGGCGCTACCGGCGTTAGTACGAAGTTGTTGGAATCCGGGAAAACGATGGGCCCTCCGCAGCTCAGCGAGTAGCCCGTTGAGCCGGTCGGTGTAGATAAAATGAGACCGTCGGCCCAGTAGGTATTCAGGTAAGCCCCATTGACAAAGGCATGAATGGTAATCATGGAGGAAGTGTCCCGTTTCAGAATGGTGAAATCATTCAGTGCAAACGGCATGGCGCCAAATAACTGCGGACTTGACTCAAGAAAAAGGGTGCTCCGGTTGCCGATGGAAAATTGTCCTTTCACCAGCAGCCCTATTGCTTCCCGGATACGGTCTTTGCTGACGGTAGCCAGAAAACCAAGCCGTCCGAGGTTAACACCCAGAATCGGCACCTCCCGGTCCCGGATGTGCGTCGTAGCGGCCAGGATGGTACCGTCACCGCCCAGCGTAATGACGAAATCGAATTTCCGCACCCGGAAGTCCAGGTAGCCTTCAAATTTTCCGACGTTGGTTTTGAATTTTACTTTGCCCTGAAGCGCTTCGAGGTAAGGCGAGTAAACATAGGCTGCAATGCCGAACTCCGTCAGCGCATCGAAAAGATGTTGAACGTGTGGTAAATCGCCGTCTTTGAGGTATTGTGAAAATACGACTACTTGCATGTGAAGTGGTTTGCGGTTTTGAGAGTTCGGAGGTTAGCTTTTTTTATCAAAATAACTGAGATTTTTCTGCTGTATTGCCTGACTGGATACTTCCCTACCTAACCCGGCTATGCTTCACCTTCACTGTCATCAATACCAGCAGTCCCGCCAGAAAGAAAACCGCCAGCGCCAGTACGCTGTAACGCATACCGCCGGAAAGCTGCCCGGTAAATGCAAAGCTGAAGGAGCCCAGTGCCGTGGCCGCTTTTTCCAGCACATCGTAGAAGCTGAAGTAGGACGTCGTGTCTGGTGTTTCCTCCGGTAAAAGCTTGGAATAGGTGGATCTCGACTGCGACTGCACGCCGCCCATCACCAGCCCCACGCCGGCAGCGAGGGCGTAAAACTGCCATTTTTCCACCACAAAAAATCCGGTCACGCAGATGAAAGTCCAGAGGATGAGCATGAAAATCAGGCCGGCCTTGTTGCCAATCCGGTCAGATAGTTTTGCAAAAAAGTAAGCCCCGGCCAGCCCCAGAATTTGCAGCAACAGAATGACGATGATCAGCTCGGAGGTTTCCATGTTCATCTCCACTTTGGCGAAAAGCGACGCCAGGCTCAGTACCGTCTGCACCCCGGCGCTGTAAAAGAAAAATGACAACAGAAAAAACTTGATATTCCGGGCCTGCTTTACCGCCTGCCATACTTTTCGGAACTCCTCAAAACCCTTCGTCAGGAGTTTTCTTGAAAAAGCACCGTTCGTGTCTTTTGGCAAGCGCCGGAAGGAGATTTGCGCAAAGCCAATCCACCACAACCCCACCGTCAAAAATGCCAGCCTTGCCGCCAGCGTACTTTCTTCGGGTATGCCGAACCAGGCCGGATTGAGGAGTACGATCAGATTAAAAATCAACAAGAGCACGCTGCCGGCATAGCCGAAGGCGAAGCCCCGTGCGCTCACCCGGTTGTAGAGATCTTCCGTCACAATGTCCGGCAGGTAAGAGTTGTAAAACACCAGCGAACCGGCAAAACCAATTGTTGCCAGCATAAAACCCAGCGTGCCGATGGCCAGGTCGCCGTTGCCTTCGAAGAAAAAAAGCGAGATACAGGCCAGTGCGCCAAGCGTAGTGAAAAATTTCAGAAAAAACATCTTCCGGCCACTGTAATCAGCTATACCGGAGAGGATAGGCGAAAGAAAAGCAATGGCCAGGTAGGACACCGCCACCGCCAGTGCAAACAGGGTCGTGTTGTACATCTCGATGCCGAACACACTAAGGACGTGAGCTGTTTTTTCTTCGAAATAAGCAGGAAAAATCGCAACGGCAATGGTCAGAGCGTAAGCGGAATTGGCCCAGTCGAACAGTGCCCAACCGTTGATTACCTTCGGGTCATTGCGTTTAAAGCCGGTGTTTTCATTCATGAATTTTTCATTTTGCGGAAAGTTAGAAGGATTTCCGGGTTCGTCACCGGGCTCCGGTTAAAAGAATTTTAAGTTTTCCGGATTTTTTTTGTTTGTTTGGCGCAAGAAACCCGGACAAAAATCCCCCACATAAAACCCTAAAACCCTAAAACCACAAAACCCCAAAACCATCCAACCATCAACCCATGCTCAACCTCGCCATACTTTCACGGGGCGCCGCCCTTTACTCTACGCAGAGTCTCTTCCGGGCTGCCCGGAGGCGGGGGCACTACGTGCGGGTCATCGACCACCAACGATGCAACATCGTCATCGAGCAGGGAATTCCACAGATCATCTACGAGGGCGTACACCTCATCGGCATGGACGCCATGATCCCACGTATCGGTGCCTCGGTGACAGATTACGGCGCCGCCGTCATTCGGCAGTGTGAGCTCATGGGCATTTACACCGCCACCCGCTCCGAAGCGCTGCTGATGGCCCGTGATAAACTCAAATGCCTGCAGAAACTCTCCGCCGAAGGCATCAACGTCCCCCGTACTTTCATCGCCGGTGCGCCTGAGGATGTGCCCTTCCTCATCGACCGGATGGGCGGTGCGCCCGTAGTCATCAAGCTGCTGGAAAGCACCCACGGGGTAGGGGTCATTCTGGCCGAAAGCCGTAACGCAGCCATTGCTCTGGCGGAAACGTTTTTCAAACTCAATCAGCCCGTCATTCTGCAGGAATTCATCCGGGAAGCAGAAGGCGCCGACATTCGGGCTTTCGTGGTGGGCCGCCGGGTGGTGGCTTCCATGAAACGGCAGGCCTCAGAAGGCGAATTCCGATCCAACCTGCACCGGGGCGCTGAGGCTACGCTTGAGTTTTTGACAGAAGAAGAAGAAAAAATCGTACTGAAAGCCGCCCGCCTGATGGGGCTCGAAATAGCAGGTGTGGACCTGCTTCGCTCACGCCGGGGCCCGCTGGTCATGGAAGTTAACGCATCGCCCGGCCTTGAAGGCATCGAAACGACCACCGGCGTAGATATTGCCGGCGCTATCATCGAAAATGTGGAGCATGGGTTGGAGCGTTTCACAAAATCAAGAAGATGAATATTCAAAATACCACCATCGAACCAGGTCAGAATCAACTCATCCGGCTGCCGGTCGGGCGTTTGCCGTCCGATACCCGCATTTACCTGAACGTGCATATCTACCGGAGCACCGAACCGGGGCCTGTCGTACTGCTGATGGCCGGCGTTCACGGCGATGAAATTAACAGCGTTGAAATCGTCCGACGGACCATCGCCGGCCGGATGTTGGAGAAGCTTGAACGTGGCTCGGTCATTGCCATTCCGCTGCTCAACGTTTACGGCTTCAACAATTTCAGCCGGGATGTGCCCGATGGTAAGGACGTGAACCGGAGTTTTCCCGGCTCCGCCAAAGGCTCGATGGCCTCGAGGGTGGCGTATGTTTTTACTAAAAAAATCCTCCCGCTCATCGACTTCGGCGTGGATTTTCATACCGGCGGCAACAACAATTACAATTTTCCGCAAATACGCTACACCACCGGCGATAGTCGAAGCAGCGAATTGGCGCAGTCTTTTGGTGCTCCATTTTCTATTGCCGTCAAACCCATTGCGAAGTCGCTGCGCAAAACAGCGCTGTCCGCCGGCAAGCCTATCATTGTTTTTGAAGGAGGTGAAAACCTGCGCTTCGACGGACTTTCCATCGATCAGGGGCTGGCAGGTGTTCAGCGGTTGCTGCATGCTAACGGAATGTTATCTGAAGCGCCTCCCGCAAGCGGCGGCAGCATCCCGATCAAAACCCGGACCTGGTTGCGGGCTTCCCGTCCCGGCATTTTTCGCTGGATCAAAAAATCAGGTGACGAGGTGAAAACCGGCGAACAACTCGCCATGATCAATGATCCCTACGGACAGGATGAAATCCCCGTCGTTGCCACGAAGGATAGCCACATCATTGGCCACAACAACAATCCGGTCGTGGGGATCGGGGATGCGTTGTTTCACATCGGATGGTGAATTGATTTTTTAAAATGCAGAAGCTGCGAGTCTATGCAGTTCTTCTACATTCTACATTGGAAATCCTACATTCTACATTTAAACAAAAAGAAATGCCCTACACAAAAGAATCCCTTCTCGAAACTCACCGGCGCATTCAGCCCTACATCCACCGAACGCCGGTGATGACCAGTGAAACCCTGAACCGGATGGCCGGGGCGGAGCTGTTTTTTAAATGTGACAACTTTCAGAAAATGGGAGCTTTCAAAATGCGGGGAGCAGCCAACGCCATCCTCTGCCTGAGCGATGAAGCCCGGAGCAAAGGCGTGGCGACGCATTCCTCCGGCAACTTTGCCCAGGCGCTGGCCCTTTCGGCGAAGATGCTCGGAGTGAAAGCCTACATCGTCATGCCGTCCAATTCGCCGGCAGTAAAAAAGGCCGCCGTGCGGGACTACGGCGGCGAAATCATCGAATGTGTGCCGACCCTTCAGGCACGGGAGGACACCCTGCAAGCGGTCGTTGAGCGTACCGGTGCGACCTTCCTTCACCCCTACAATCAGGAGGAGGTCATCCTCGGACAGGGTACGGCAGCGCTGGAATTACTGGAAGATGTGACCGGGCTTGACTTCCTGTTGGCCCCCGTCGGCGGCGGCGGACTGATCGGAGGAACGGCTTTGGCGGCCCGCTTTTTTTCACCCAAAACAAAAGTAATGGCGGGCGAACCCTTCGGCGCTGACGATGCCTGGCAGTCCAAACAGGCCGGGCAACTCATTCCGCAAACCAACCCGCAGACCATCGCCGACGGGCTGCGCACCTCGCTGGGCGACAAAACTTTTCCGCTGATCCGTGATTTTGTTGAAAAAATCATTCGGGTCGAAGAACGGGAAATCATCGAAGCCCTGCGCCTGCTGATGGAGCGGATGAAAATCGTGGCCGAACCATCTTGCGCCGTGCCTCTGGCTGCTGTTTTGAAAGAAAAAGAACCATTTCAGGGCAAACGGGTCGGCATCATCATTTCCGGAGGCAACGTGGATTTGAAAATGCTGGGTGAGTTGTTTTCATAGAGGGCCAGCGGCGTGACAATGTCAAGGTGAAGACACTGTGCCCGGTTTTTGCGTTAAATGCGGGGTGGCCGGCGCACCATTGAGTGTGCGGGGCGTTTAACCGGAATAAAAATATGATTATGAAAAAATTACTGTACCTGCTACTCCTCCCGTTTTTTTTCGCTGCCTGCGGCGAGGCAGCCGTTGACCTGCCCACCCCGGACGCCGTCATGGTGAAATTTGAAAACAAAACCGGCGAAAATATCGAGGGCCTCGTCGTCAGCCGGGCAAACATCGGCGACCTGGGCAAGGGCAAAACCACAGGCGAATATTACCGTTTTGAAACGCTGGGCCAGCAGTTTGGCTATGCACTCGTCGAGGCTGTTGGTACGATCAACGGTAAACGGCATTTTACAGCCTCCGCCTGTCAGGGAGTTTGCGGTACGGACTCTGCGCCTCATGGGACCTGGCTGGAGCCTGGCTATTACAGAATAACCATCCACCTGCCTCCCGCCGAAAAAAACACAATGGAATTCAGAATGAAGCAGTGACCGGATTTCAACCAACAAAAATGCCCGCTTCGCAACTTCGCAAAGCGGGCATTTTTTATTGGTTTCCGGCTTTATTTTTTGGTGAAAACCAGCGTGTTTCCTGGGTGTCCGACAATGTCGGGGTTCAGGTTTTCAGCTTTCCCGGTGACGGACAGATATGTTTTGCAGGGATCGATCGAGAGTGTGCCAGCGGTCATGCTCAAGGCTCACACCGGGACTTTTTGAGATTAATTTTAGATTTGAAAACCACTTCAATTCAAAACTTGAATTTCATTTTCATTAAAATTGCACCTGCCCCGGCGACCACCTCACCTTTAAATCTAATAATCATGAAAAAAGAATTTTTCTTCATCCTCTTCATCACCCTGGCTGTACAGCGTTTGGTCATCGGTCAAATCGCCCAGCCAAAAGCTTCCGAAGAATGGGATCCCCGGCTCACGGAAGTATGGGAACCTGCTCCCCGAATGGTCACGCCAGGAGCCGGAACGGCCGCACCTTCGGATGCCACCGTGCTTTTTGACGGTAAAAACACGGCGGAGTGGACGCATCAGGACGGTACTCCGGTAAAATGGGAAGTGAAAGACGGCGCCATGACGGTCGTAAAGGGCACGGGCGGTATTTTCACCAAAAAAACTTTTGGCGATTGCCAATTGCATATCGAATGGCGTGCGCCTGCCGACGACATGGACGAAGGCCAAAACCGGGGAAACAGCGGTATTTTTCTCCAAAACCGCTACGAAGTGCAGGTACTCGACAGCCACGGCGGCACGACTTACTCCAACGGTCAGGCCGGGGCTATTTACAAACAATCCATGCCCCTGGTCAATGCCTGCCGCCCTGCAGGCGAATGGCAGACTTACGACATCATTTACACGGCTCCAAAGTTCAATGCCGATGGGATGAAAGTAGTGCCCGGCTTCATCACGGTGCTCCACAACGGCGTGTTGATTCAACACCACACGGAAATCAAGGGCACGACCGAGTACAGAGGGCTCCCCAAAAATATCGCTCACGGAAAAGGCCCGATCCAGTTGCAGGATCACGGCGAGAAGGTCAGCTACCGAAACATCTGGATCAGGGAGCTTTAACTGCCACGAAGTTGACGCCGAAGAAAAAATACTCCCGCAACAGCCCGTACTTCTGCCAGAGCTCCTGTTCTCGCTGCACGACTTGTGCGGGCATTTTTCTTTGAAAAAAATTAGGAGGAAACAGCCGGACGTAGTTCAGGTTGTCTTCCTCCATTTCGAAGCCGGCTTTGATGAACTCGGCCCGCCAGGTAGCGTAGGGCCGGATGTTTTCGTTGCCCATCATCACTTTGCGGCCCAGGCCTTCATCGTAGTACTCGATGATGCGGTTGCTGCCCCGGTATTTGTAGAGCTTCATCCGCTGGATGAGGTTGTTGCCGTTCTCTTCGATGGCAATCAGTTTTCCGCCGGGGCGAAGCGTCCGGTAAAAAATGGAGAGGCTGTCCTGAAGGGGTTCGAGGTGGTGCAGTGTGTCCTGTACGATGATGAAGTCCTCGGAGTTTTCTCTGACTTCCGTGGCGAAAACATCCTCGTAACTCACCTTGACGAGGCTCATGTCGCCATATTTTGACCAATAATCGAGGCGGGAAGGGATTTCTTTAAAATAAAACTCAAGCGTGGTACCCCGAGTGGGAATGCCGTTCAGGGCGAGAAAGATTTGCGTGGTAGCGTAGCCGCAACCGCAATCCCAGATGTTCAGGGATGGAAGGATTGGAGGATTGGAGGATTGGAGGCCGAGTGGTCGGGTGGATTGAATCTGATCGAAAACATATTGCAACCGCTGGCAGAAGTAGGCCTTTCGGAAGGGTAACTTGGCAGCATCGTCATGAAATTTGTAGTATTCCCTAAGCTTATCACGGGTTTTTAATTCTTCAAAAAAGAGGTCGAAAAATTGCTCAACGGTCATGATTTGGATTGAAGGATTGAAGGATTGAAGGATGGCATAGCCTTCATTCAATATTGGAATCGGGTGGCAAAATTAGAAACGATTTGCAAAACGGACTCAAAAATAGGATTTGGCATTTTTTTAACTTTTGAAAAATGGCTTTTTCCTCACCGGGTTTGTTTCTTTGCCCGAAACAATCGTACATGCAGACAACCCAACCTACTCAATACCCACCGTTCAGTTGCAGTTATTCGCCCAACCTTCCGGAGTTACTTTTTCAGCTTCGGTGTACCATCGCCCTCAGTACTTTTCAGGCCGGGAAAGTCATTTTCCTCAGCGCAACGGATGGTGAAACGCTGGTGCAACTGCCCCGTAATTTTGCGAAGCCGATGGGCATTGCCCTCGAGGGTGAAAAAATGGCCATCGCCTGTCTCGACGAGGTACTTGTCTTGTCCAATTCCCCCCAGCTCGCAGCTCATTATCCGAAAAAGCCCAATACTTACGATGCGCTGTTTATGCCACGGGCTACCTTTCACACCGGCCAGCTCGACGTACACGATCTCGACTGGGGCGCCAACGGCCAGCTTTTCGCCGTCAACACTTCGTTTTCCTGCATCATTAAAATTGACGATAATTTCAGCTTCACGCCCGAATGGAAACCGCCCTTCATCAGCCAACTGGCCAGCGAAGACCGTTGCCACCTCAACGGCATGACCATGCTGGACGGCCAACCCAAATACATCACCGCCTTCAGCACCACCGATACGAAGCAAGGCTGGCGCCCTGAAGTGACGACCGGCGGCATCGTCATGGATGTGGATACCAATGAATTCGTTGCCCGCAACGTACCCATGCCACACTCGCCGAGGATATTCGACGGCGAACTGTACCTGCTGCTGTCGGCTACCGGCGAATTGGTGAAAATGGATGTAAAAACCGGAAAATATGACGTCGTGACCCAACTCAACGGCTTTGTTCGTGGTCTTTGCAAGCATGGGGACTACGTCTTTGTCGGGCTGTCGAAGCTGCGCAAGAGCTCTTCGACCTTCGGCAAACTTGCTATCGCTAACAAGGCGCTCAAAGCCGGCGTCGCTGTCGTTCATTTGCCGACGGGTGCTTTGGTTGGCGAAATTCACTATCATACTTCCGTGGATGAAATCTACGATGTGCAAATCATTCCCGGCTACCTGCGCCCAGGCATTTTAAACACAGAAAAACCGGAGTACAAACTGGGCCTGACTACCCCGGATATGACTTTCTGGGCAAAGGAAGGACAATAACCAGCGAACATTGCAACCAATCATTTATCATAAATTATGAAATCAACCTACATTCCATTTGCCGCCAAAATCAGGCGGTACAAACACCTGGCAAAGCAGATAAACCGGATGCTCAAAGACGGCAGTTTCCGGTTGCTGGACGCCGGTGAACAGAAAAAACTACTGTTAAAACTCAAAGAGCGGCTGAAGTCGATCGGCCATCTCTTTCCGCAGCGACGGCTTCGGGAGACGTTGGCGGGTATTGCACTGCTACTGGGTACGGCGCTGGGAAATCCGCTGGAGGCGCAGACTTTTGCTCCCGCTGAGGTCAATCCATTCGGCATTGCTCCCGGCACCACTTACGGCTACCCGGCTTTTGTGGACATCGATGGGGACGGCGACCTGGATATGATTGTTTCTTCTTACGACTACGATTCTTACCAACCTGCGTTCATTTTTTATGAAAATATCGGGACGCCCGAAAGCTCTGCATTCTCAGCTGACGTATTTGAGGTCAATCCGTTCGGTTTGTTCCTGAGCGGCTATGCTTCCACGCCTGCCTTTGCCGATTTCGACAATGACGGCGACTTCGACCTGCTGATCGGAGATTTGTACAATAGCGGATTTTTGTTTTTTGAAAATACAGGTACCGCAACTGCTCCCGCATTCGCAGGCGCACAGACAACTCCGTTCGGATTACAAAACCTCGGTATAGAATTGCCCACCGTTGCCGACCTGGACAACGATGGCGACCTCGATGTGCTGTCAGGCAGTTTGTACAGCACTATTCGCTATTTTCAAAATGTTGGAACGCCTGAAGCGCCTTCATTTGCTGCGCCGGTAGTGAATCCTTTCGGGTTGAGTCCTAACGGGCTGGTTACCGTGCCCAATCTTGCCGATCTTGATGGTGACGGCGATCTGGACCTGCTGTACATGCTCTACGGCGGCGGCTCCCAAATTTGGTACGCAGAAAACACCGGCACACCGGAATCGCCTGCTTTTGCAGCGCCCGTGGTTACGCCCTTCGGCATCAGCGCCAACGGGCTGGAAGTAGCCATTCCGGTGAGTGCTGACATCGACAATGACGGCGACCTGGATGTTTTCATCAACAGCTACTACGGCGATATCATGTATTTTTATGAAAATACGTCGATTAGCGTCCAGTTCCCGCCAACAGCGGCCAACAGCGCTGTCACGGCTTTGGAAGACAGTCCCTACGAATTTGGTGCCGGAGATTTTAACTTCATGGATCCCAATCCTGGCGATAACCTCCAGGCTGTCCGGATCGTATCGCTGCCGGCTTTGGGTGAGTTGAAATTGAACGGCGCAGCGGTTGCAGCTTCTCAGGAAATCGACGTGGCGGACTTATCCGGCCTGACCTTCGAGGCACTGCCGGATGAAAATGGCAGCCCTTACACGACCTTCGAATTTCAGGTTTCCGATGGCACGGACTGGAGTGTGGATGCTTATTTGATGACAGTCAACGTCGATCCGGTGAACGATGCTCCCGCCTCTGCCAACAGTGAAATCAACCTCCTGTCGAATGAGACCCACACCTTCGCATCCACCGATTTTCCGTTCAGCGATGTGGATGGCGACGACCTGGCGGCCGTGCAGATTATTTCAAATGTGGATCGTGGCGTGCTGCAATTGAACGGCACCAATGTGACCGTCGGCCAGGAGATTCCGGTCGCAGAACTTGGGCAACTGACCTACCAGCCTGTTTTTAACGAAGAAGGCGTGCCTTACACGACCTTTGATTTCAAGGTGTCGGATGGCGTAGCTTACAGCGATGATGCCTTTACCATGACGGTCAATGTCACGGGGCCATTGTCCAGCCACGATGCGCAACTCGATGCGGCCGTTCAGCTTTCACCCAACCCGGCATCAGATTTCATTCAGCTGATTGTTGAAGCTGCGCAGGCGCTGGGCGATCTGAGTGTTGTGATTTTTGATGAAACCGGCCGGACGGCATTGACTGCCGGTTTTGCGAAGCAGGGTCAGCAGTTTCAGCAGAGCCTGAATGTAGCGGAGTTTGCCGCCGGAGTTTACTGGATTAAAATTGAGTCCGGAGGAAAATTCAAAACGCTGAAGTTTGTGAAATTTTAAACGACATCCCGGATTCTCCTATCCGGTAGTTTTACTGAAATAAAAATGGCCGGGCAGTCAAACGCCCGGCCATTTCCTTTGGTAAGTTTTCCGAATAAAATTCTGACTAATACACCACCATCACATCTCCCGCCCTTAACTCCGGCGAAAGTCCTTCCGCTGTGTTGAGCTGGTAAGTCAGTTGCCAGACGAAGACGCCCGACGGCATTATTTTTCCTTTGAAATCACCATTCCAGCCCTCACCCGGCGTTTCAGAGTCGAATACTTTTTCCCCCCAGCGGCTGAAAACCGTGAAACGGTAGTTCGTGATGTCGCAACCGGAAAAGAACGGGAAGAACACATCGTTGAAGCCGTCGCCGTTCGGTGAGAAGGCATTGGGAACGTAAATATTACAGCAGTTGGCAATCGGAATCTGCTGGCTCGCCGACCTTTCACCGCAGGCATTGCTCGCCGTCACGGAATAAGTCTCCCCGGCTTGTGCCTGAATGGAAGCAGTCGTCGCACCGGTTGACCACAGGAATGCGGTGGCGTCGGGGGATACGGCGTTGAGCGTAACCGCTTCGCCGGCGCAGGGTGTTTGGCCGCCTGCAATTTGCAGTGAAACCGCCGGGATATTTCTGGCATTTACAACAAACGGACGAACAATTTCGGCGCAGCCGAAAGTAGCTGTTACGGTGTAGTCTCCGGGGCTGAGCACGGTAATTGACTGTGTGGTTTCACCGCTGGACCAGGTGTAGGCATCAGCATTTGGCGATCCCTGCAAGACGATATCGTCGCCGGGGCAAAGCGTGATGGTCTGCGTGGGCTCCACTTGTTTCCCGTCTTCCAGCGCTTCGAGGACAAAGTTGGTGATGGCAACCTCGTCGCCACATTCGTTGGTCACTGTTACGGAGTAAGTGCCGGCACTGTTCACGGTGATGGTCTGCGTGGTTGCGCCGGTTGACCAGAGGTAAGCGGCGTTAGCGATCCCTGCGTCGAGGTCCACATCCGTGCCTTCACAGAAGGACAGGTTTTCGGTAGTGGGCTCTGTTTCAAAGAGATTATTGAATAAAAAATCCGGGAAATTGGGCAAACCGACCACCCAGTCGGTGCCGGGTTCGGTTTCAAAAACATAAATCGAACGTTCAAAAGTTGGCGCAGCATCATCCGGGCAGCGGATCACGGATAGTCCGACCTGCGCTGTTGTGGACAAATCCTCCGGCTGTTCCAGAAAATAGATATTGCCATCCGGCCCGATCTGCATGCTGCCGGCAAAAGAAAACCCAAGGTCAGCAATCATCTGCTGCGATGCGGGAATGTTCGGGGCCGTGAGGTCGTAACGAACGATGGCATCACCGATCAGGTCCGCATTGGTGGTGTAGAGGTAGCGGCTGTCAGGTGAAAACGTGAAAGAATAATTGCTGGAAGTCGGTACCGTCGCCACCAGTGAAACAGTGCCGGTTGCCTGGTTGAAACTGTACAGCCGGTAGGCCGCAAACAGGTACTTTCCATCGGGCGAAGCTTTGATGACAAGGCTTTCGTCCGTTGTTTGGCGAGGCTGCAACACTGGCGCCTGCACGCCGGAAGCATTCACCGGCACCACGACAAAATCATTGGTATTCCGGTCGATGGTCACCATCCAGAAATCGGTGCCGTTGGCATGCAAAATGGCCGTCTGACATTCCACTGCCGGCGTGAACACCGGCTGATTGGCTGTGGAAACACCGCCCAGGCCGCCGTTGAGATTCATATCGATGACGAAGTAGGAAAGTCCACGGTTATCAGGTCCGTTCAAGCTGGCGGATTGATCCATCGTGAAAAGATAGTACTCGGAAGGAGCACCCGGCTTGGGGAGGATCATAGCGCTTTGCGCAGCGCTGTACCCGCCGCCTTCGCTGTCGCCCATGTCGTACATCACTTCGTGATTGCGGTTCCAGATGATGCCGTCACGGGCGCCATTCGGGATGAGCCCGGCTGGTGCGCCACCGCCGTTGGTGTAAAACAACAGGTTGCCGTTGGCATCGCTGTAAGTGGCGCAGCCTTCAAAAGCATCGATGGCTCCATCGGTCACCGGAACGGGGGCGCCACTGGCAAAACTGACCCCGGTCATGTGGCCGAAGTACCAGTTGTTGGCTTCTTTTTGAGCGATAATTTTATTGGAAAAAACAGTGAGGAAGAAGATGACCGGAACGGTCATTCTGAAGATTGCATTAGGTGTGGTCATGGCGATTATAATCGGTTTAAATTTAATCCGGCAAAGATAGGAGGATTTTCAGGGGAATGGCGGGTAAAAATTTGGATATGTTGAAAGTGAAGGGCCGGCGTTTTTACCTAAATGACTGGCAGTCAATAGTTTTGACATTGGATTGGTAAAACAGGAATTGTCAAAAATCATCCAAAAAAGTCAATAAACCTGACTCTCCCGCATTCCCTCCAAACATGAGTCATCCAAAATTTCGTTATAGTTTCAGCCCGATAACATTAAAACAGCTTGGAATATTCTGAACGCCTTTGCGATTTTCGCAATCCCGTTTGGAATATTCTGAACGCCTTTGCGATTTTCGCAATCCCGTTTGGAATATTCTGAACGCCTTTGCGATTTTCGCAATCCTGTTTGGAATATTCTGAACACCTTTGCGATTTTCGCAATCCTGTTTGGAATATTCTGAACACCTTTGCGATTTTCGCAATCCCGTTTGGAATATTCCGACCGAAAAATCAATGGTTTTCAGCTAAAATTGGAGATTGGAAGGGCTTTTAAGGTTTCGCAGCCCTATATAAAAAGCTGGATTTAAGAAAAACATGAGTCACCCCGAATTTTGATGAAATTCAGCCCGGAGGGGCGGCAATGTTTATAGAAAAATGAGATGACTCATGTTTGGAAGAAAAGCATGCGAAGGCTATTTCTTCTTTCCGTTTCGCTTGCCATTACCGTAGGCTACTTTTAGTACATCATCGAAATAGTCCGCAAAATGAACCGTCAGCCCTTCCCGGATATAGTCGGGTAGTTCCTCAAAATCTTTTTTATTATCAATCGGAAAGATCAGCTCTTTGACGCCTACCCTGCGTGCAGCAATGGTCTTTTCTTTCACGCCGCCGATGGGCAACACTTTACCTGTAAGCGTCAGTTCTCCCGTCATGGCGAGGCCGTCTTTTACGGGTTTGTTGAAGGCCAGGGAATACAGCGAAAGTGCCATGGTGATACCTGCAGATGGGCCGTCTTTGGGCGTAGCGCCGGCCGGCACGTGCAGGTGGATGGCGTTTTCATCAAAAAAACTGATGGGAGGGTCTTCACAGCATAGGAGTGAGCGGACGTAGCTGTAGGCAATTTCAGCACTTTCCTGCATGACGCTGCCGAGTTGTCCGGTTTGTTTAAAACCTCCGCCTTTTTTGCTGGTGGCTGCGGCTTCGATATACAGCGTAGCACCGCCGAAAGCTGTGTAGGCTAAACCGAGTATGACGCCCGGAATCGGGTCCGGATATAGTTTTTCAGTGGTGAAAATCGGCTTGCCAAGATATTCTTCGACCGTTTTTGTATTGATCGTAAAAGTCTTCTGGCCCTCCTCTGCCGATTTCATCGTCACCTTCCGGACGATCTTGCGAATTTGCTTTTCGAGGTTACGCACCCCGGCTTCCCGGGCGTATTTGTCGGCGATCAACGCCACGGCATCGTCTTTAAACTTGACCTCGCTAAGCCCGAAACCATGTTCTTTCAACTGGCGTGGAATGAGGTATTGCTTCGCAATTTGGACCTTCTCCTCCAGGATGTATCCGCTCAGCCTGATCACCTCCATCCGGTCGAGCAGCGGCTCAGGGATGGTGTCGAGCTGGTTGGCGGTAGTCACGAACAGCACTTTCGACAGGTCGTAAGGGATGTCGAGGTAATGATCGAGGAAAGTTCCGTTTTGCGCCGGATCAAGCACTTCAAGCAGGGCACTGGCAGGGTCGCCCCGGAAGCTGCTGCCAATCTTGTCGATTTCGTCGAGCATGACGACGGGGTTGGACACACCCACCCGTTTGAGGGCCTGGATCAGCTTCCCGGGCATGGCGCCGATGTAAGTCCGGCGGTGGCCTTTGATCTCTGCCTCGTCCCGCATACCACCGACGGAAAAGCGGAAAAACTGCCTGCCCAATGCGTCGGCGATGCTCTGGCCGATGGAAGTTTTACCCACACCGGGAGGGCCGACAAGACAGATGATGGAGCCGCCGATGCTTCCCCGCTTGATGACAGCGGCGAGGAATTCGAGGATGAGTTCTTTGACATCTTTCAGCCCGTAGTGATCCCGTTCCAGAATGGCACGGGCGTCTTTGAGGCTTTCATTATCGTCGGAATAGATGCCCCAGGGAAGGTCTGCGATCAGCTCGATGTAGTTGCGGGTGACGGCAAACTCCGGGGACTGGGCATTGAGCGTTTTCAATTTGTCAAGCTCTTCGTTGACCACTTTCTGGGCCTCTTCGGAAAGCTGCTTACCTTCCAGTTTTTTCTCGACTTTCTCAATTTCCGTTTCACTTTCCTCCTTTTCGAGGCCAAGTTCTTTTTTGATGGCCCGGAGTTGTTCCCGGAGGAAAAACTCTTTCTGCTGCTTATTTACCTGCGTGTTGATCTCATCCTGAATTTTCTGCTGGATTTTGGCCAGTTCCAGTTCCTCTTTGATGAGTCGGAGCAGGGAAACCGCCCGTTCGTGCAGGTCGAAAGTTTCCAGCAAAGCTTGGAGCTTCTCCGCATCGGCAGTCAGAAGGGTGGAAATGACATCCATCGTCAGCCCCGGTGCTTCGTAGTTGAGTTGTGAAACGACGAGGTTGATCTGCTCCTTGAACAACGGGTTGAGTTTCAGCAACTCCTTTAGTTCGGAGCTGATAGAAAGCAGGTAAGCTTTCAGTTCGGTGCTGGGTTTTTCTTTGGGATCATGGCGGTATTCCACCTCCCATTTGATGTGCGGCTTAACAAAGAGGGTTTTCTTTTTTTTGAAACGGCTGAAACCCTGGCCGATCACCTGCAGGACATTGGGTGAGAGCGGTGCAAACCTCATCACCTGAAATACAGTGCCGGTCTCATAAAGGCTGGAGTCGCCGTTTTCACCATCGTTGGGTTTGGTCAGCACAATGCCGATGTAGCCGTTATCCTTGTCGATGGCTTCCCGGATAGCTTTGACAATGGCTTCTCCGCTGAAGGTCAGCGGCAAGGGAACTCCGGGGAAAATGGGTTTTTGATGAACGGAAACTATGGTGAGATTGGTGGGCAACGAACGTTCCACCGGCTGAATTTCACGGCTGAAAGCAGCCTCTTCTATGAAATCCTCACCGGTGATTTCATCGTCTTGTTCAATGATCTCTTCGTTTTCAATAATTTCCTGATTATCGTAATCTTGATTGTTGGATGACATACTGGATTGGGTAGTTTTTTTCAAAGAAAAAGGTGTTTGAATAACGCTTGAAGGCGTGAGGAGTTTAAAGGAACTGCCGAATCCCGGAATGATCTTTCGGCTGATGTTGCTGCGCTTGTTGTTTCAGGTTGATCACGTTTCCTTCAGGGAAAGGAAAATGTGTGTCGAGGTGGATTTTTGAGATGGGCCGGGAGAATCAGGTTAAAGTTGGTTTTTATTTGATTTAAAATGAGTGGACTAAAACAAGGGTGAAACAAACCGGTTATTTCGGGAGTAAAAGTTTTATTATGGTAAAACAAATGACTTTTCTTGATAAGATATTCGAGGCGCATCAGTCGCCAAAGACGCTGCCGGGGGTGGAGGAAGTGGAGCACTTTCTTGCCAATCTGTTGCAGTTTTTGTTTCCGGAGTTGAACGACAGGCGGCTGAGCAGCCGGCTGGCGGTAGAGGCGCATTTTAAAATGTTGCAACTGAATTTTGAGAATTTGTTGCATAAAACGGCGGCTTGCGAGCGGGCGGGTATTCGTAGTGTTTGCACGCAATTTTTTAAGGAAATCGAGGAGGTGTATGAGTTGTGTCTGGAGGATAGTTCAGCTATTTTAGCCGGAGACCCCGCAGCAGTGGATACGAAAGAGGTGATTCGGACATACCCCGGTTTTTATGCGATCGCTGTTTACCGGATTGCGCATTTGTTGCTGCGGCTGGAGGTGCCTTACATTCCGAGGATTTTCACCGAACTGGTGCATTCGAAGACTGGGATTGATATCCATCCGGGGGCGAAGATCGGGCGGCGATTTTGTATTGATCACGGAACCGGCGTGGTGATCGGGGAGACGACGGAGATCGGGAATGATGTGAAGATTTACCAGGGGGTAACTTTGGGGGCGCTGAGTGTGAGCAAGGAGCAGGCGAAGCAAAAGCGGCACCCGACGATTGAGGATGGGGTGGTGATTTACGCGGAAGCGACGATCCTGGGAGGAAATACAGTCATCGGGGAGGGTAGTATTATCGGGGGTAACGTCTGGGTGACGGAGAGTGTGCCGCCGTTCTCGAAGGTTTATTATTCATTTGAGCAGATGAGCAGGAGGAGTTGAGCTTGTTTGATTTATTTGAGGGGGTTGATTCGTTTGAAGGGTTTAAAAAATTAATTGATTATGAAAAAGGAACGCATTGCTGATTTGATTGGTGGGACGCCGTTGGTGCGGATTGAGTTGCCGGAGATTCCGGAGCACGTGAAACTGTATGGTAAAATGGAAGGGAATAACCCCGGCGGAAGTGTGAAGGACAGACCGGCTTTTAATATGATCAAAGCAGCACTGGAGCGAGGAGAAATCGACCGGAATACGAAGCTGGTAGAGGCTACGAGCGGGAATACAGGCATTGCGCTGGCGATGGTGGCGGCTTCGTTTGGCCTGCAGATTACGCTGATCATGCCGGATAATTCAACGCAGGAACGGATCGATACGATGAATGCTTTCGGAGCAAAGCTGGTACTGACACCGGCGGATCGAACGATAGAGTACTCCCGGGAACTGGCGGAGGAGATGGTGAAAAGAGGAGGGTATGTAATGCTGGACCAGTTTGCGAATCCGGACAATTACCTGGCGCATTACAAAACGACGGGGCCGGAAATATGGGAAGATACCGAGGAAAAGGTAACGCATTTTGTGTCGAGCATGGGTACGACCGGTACGATAATGGGCACGTCCATGTTTTTGAAAGAAAAGAATCCGGAGGTGCAGATTGTGGGTGTTCAGCCGGAGGAAGGATCGCAGATACCGGGAATCCGGAAGTGGTCGGAGGCGTTTCTTCCCAAGATTTATGATGCCTCAAGGGTCGATGTTATCCGGTATGTGAATGAGGACGATGCGGCGGAAATGGCCCGGCGGCTGGCGTCGGAGTGTGGGGTGTTTGCGGGGATGAGCAGCGGAGGCGCTACGCTGGCTGCGGTACAGCTTGCGCAGGAGTTGGAGGAGGAAGCACTGTTGGTCTGTATTCTTTGCGACAGGGGAGACCGTTATTTGAGTTCGGGGTTGTTTTCGTGATACAGCAAATTGAAGAGGCCCTGCACAAAATCACAAGTTGGCATGTCAATCAATAAAATTAAAAGATATCGTTACAAGGAGTCGTTGCCGGCAGGCAAGCTACCTTTTTTTGAAGTCGGCGCCATTCATCTGGATGTCAGTTGCGTGGCTCACCAGAGCCATCAGTCCGAGCATTTTAAAATATACTGGATCGAAAAGGGGAGAGGGGAGTATCAGGTAGATTTTCAGTCGTTCAGGGTGGATGGTGCAGCGTTGTTTTTTTTATCGCCGGGGCAGGTGCTGAGTGTTGAGCTGGAAGCGGTGAAGCAAGGGTATGAAGTGAGTTTTGACCGGGATTTTTATTGCGTGGAAACGCACGGTAAGGAAATTGCCTGCAACGGGGTGCTGTTTAACAATGTGCATCGTGCGACGGTGATACCGCTGCAACCGGAGGATGTGGGGGCGTTCAGGATGATGTTCGAAAACATGATCACGGAACTTGAAAACCCGGGACCAGCGCACCGGGCGATGCTGGAAACCTTCCTGCGGATGTTGTTGATTCAGGCGCTGCGAAAACTGGATGAACAGCAACTCAGTGAGAATGGAGCCGCAGAAGAGACTAACCGGCTTGCTGCTGATTTCATTGCGTTGGTAGAGAAATATTTTGCGCAAAAACACGGGGTAGGGGAGTATGCGGAAATGCTGGCTGTTTCACCCAAATCGCTTGCCAAGCGGCTGAATGAACTGGGTTATAAAACGCCGAAAGAAGTGATCCGTGACCGCATTGTGCTGCAAGCAAAACGAGAACTGCGCTACGCTGACAAACCAGTGAAGGAGATTGCCTTCGATTTGGGTTTTGATGACCCTGCTTACTTTTCCCGGCTGTTTTCCAAGGCCGAGGGTCAGTCTCCACAAGCTTACCGGGACTTTTACCAATCCTAATTTACTGCCAGGAACCTTTGTCCAAGCATCCGGAACCTTTGTCCATTCTTTCCGGATGCTATCGCCTGCATCTTTGCATTATCAATTACGTGCTGAAAAAAAGCGGGTTTGCGATCCTTCCGCCTGAGGGCCAAAAGCTCGAAGGCAGTCATTTTCGCAAGCGGCTTTTTTGAGCAGGAAACATTAATCACCAAAATTTTAAAACATGAAAGAGATTAGAAATTCTGAAGAATATCTGAAAACCATTGAGCAACCCAAGCCTGTGTTACTCGACTTTTATGCTGACTGGTGCGGGCCTTGCCAGGCATTGATGCCGGTGGTTGAAAAGCTGGCAAATAAATATGATGGCGAGATTGAGGTGCGCAAGGTAAATGTTGATCACAATCCTGAACTGGCCCAAAAGTTCAGTGTCAGGAGTATCCCCGCCTTGTTTTTCGTACAAAATGGAGAAATTCGTGAGCGGCTGGTTGGTCTGCAGAGCAGCCCCGCACTGGAGGAAAAGATCAGACAATACCTGGTAGCTGCTTAGTATCAACTCATTTTTCTATTAATAAATCACCCGAAATAAAATTATTATGTCCAAAATTCAAGTTCCAACAAGGGATCAGGTTGATCCCAAAGCACAAGCTATTTTTGACCAATTGAAAAAGCAACTCGGCACCGTGCCGAACCTTTACGCAACTATCGGTTACTCGTCCGAAGCGCTCGAAAACTTTCTGGGCTTTTCCGGGAAAGCCGGAAAGAGCAGCTTTAACGGCAAGGAGATCGAAGCGATCAAACTGGTCGTTTCAGAAGTGAATGACTGCGTTTATTGCCTTGCAGCACATACGATGCTGGCGAAAATGCAGGGGTTCAGCGAGGAGGAGACCATAGAGCTGCGCTCAGCCAACATTGCCGATTCTCGCCTGCGGGCTATCACGCAACTGGCCCGTGAATTGGCGCAGCAAAGAGGTAAAGCCAGTGAGGCTGCCATTGAAAGATTCTTCAATGAAGGCTTCGATGAAAAAGGCTTGATCGACCTGATAAGCGTAGTGGCTGCCATTACATTTACGAACTACGTGCATAAAACCACCGATGTTCCGGTTGATTTTCCGAAGGCGCAGTTGCTTCAGCAATCAGTTTTGAATTAATCACCCGATGTTGAAAGTATGCGAGTTAGCGGGAAGGCTGTACTTTTTTGCTAACCGCACATGTAAGTCAAAGGCTGGATCGTCCCGGAGGATGATCCAGCCTTTTTTTTTGCAGACGGGTTTTTATCAGCCGCTTTTTTGGTAAAAACAGCGTCAGAGCTTCAGCTCCACGATGTACGATCCGTTTTCCCGGTTAATAATTTCGAAACCCCGGTGCTTGAACATGGCGAGCATCACCTCATTCGACGTGAGTGCCTGTGCAGTGATGCGTTCGAGGCCACGGTCACGGGCAATTTCAATCATAAAATCCATCATGGTGCTACCCAGCCCCTGCCGGTGCCAGGGGTCGGCAACGATAATGGCGAACTCAGCGGAGAGGTTGCCGTAATCGTTGACAAGCCGGACGACGCCGGCGAGCATTTTCCGGCCTTCTTCTTCCACCTCTGCTACGATGGCCAGCTCCCGGTCGTAGTCGATGTGGGTGAAATGGACGAGGAACTTGTGGCTGACCTTCGGCACATAGCCAAAAAAGCGGAAGTAGATCGACTCCCTCGACAGTTTTTCGAACATCTCTGCTTCGAGGGGTTCGTCTTCCGGGCGGATGGGGCGCAGCAAGGCAGACTGTCCGTTTTTCATCGCGATCACTTTGCTGTACTGCTCCGGGTAGGGGGAGATAACAAGGTGATCGTAGGTGAAAGCGCCTCTGCGGGCAGGGACTTTTTCCAGTACAATGTGGGCGTCGAGGACCATACCACCCTGTTGATCCATCACGAAGGGGTTGATGTCCGCTTCCTTGATTTCAGGAAAATCCATGACGAGGTAAGCGAATTTCACCAGCAGGAACTGCAATTCGCCGAGATCGACGCCAGGCTGGCCCCGGTAACCTTCGAGGAGTTTGAAAATACGGGTTCGCTCAATGATGCGCTGGGCAAGGGCCATGTTGAGCGGGGGCAGTCCGAGGTTGATATCCTGAAAAACTTCGACAGCCGTGCCGCCCATGCCGAAAGCAATGACAGGACCGAAGATGGGGTCTTTTTTGGCACCGACGAGGAGTTCGAATTTTTTTGAAATCATTTTTTCCACCAGCACGCCTTCGATGCGGGCATCGGAGCGGTGTTGGCGGGCGTTGGCCATGATTTTTGCGAAAGCGGCTTTTGCCTCATCTTTTGATTTGATATTCAGTAAAACACCGCCGACCTCCGTTTTGTGTCCAATATCGGGACTGTCGATTTTCATGACGACGGGGAAGCCGATGGAGTGAGCGAACTCAGCGGCTTCCTCTGCCGACTTTGCGACGCTGTTCGGGGCGACGGGGATGTCGTAGCAGGCGAGCAGTTCCTTACCTTCCGGTTCGGTGAGCGTGAGCCTGCCGGTGTGGATGGCGTTGCGGATGATGGCGGCTGCTTTGTCTTTCTGTGGGGTGAATTTTTCCGGGATAGCGGGCGGGGTTTCGTAGTAAAGCTCGAGGTTGCGGCCGTAGCGGTACATACGCAGGAAGGCGAGCACGGGCTCTTCGGGGTAGCGGTAGTTGGGGATGTTTCCCTGTTCGAGGGTTTCCCGGCCTTCGGCAACATCGGCTTCGCCCATCCAGCAGGCGAGCAGGGTTTTGGAGGTGTTTCGTGAAACTTTGACCACCTCTTCGGCGATTTTCGTGGGACTGATGACGGCTTGGGTGGCTGTGATGACAAGTGCACCGTCTACGTTGCTGTCTTCCAATACGAGTCCGAGGGCTTTGCCATAGTTTTCAGGTGAGGTATCGCCGAGCACGTCGACGGGCATGCCGTGGCTCCATGCGGCGGGGAGTATTTCATCAAGCGCTTTCATGGTTTTGGAGGAAAGTTTGGCAAGTTGACCGCCGTTTTTCATCAAAAAGTCAGTGGCAAGCACGGCAGGTCCACCCGCATTCGTGACGATGGCGAGGCGGTTGCCTTTAGGCCGGGGTTGCATGGCCAGCGCATGAGCTACGTGAAAAAGTTGAGAAACAGTTTCGACCCTGATGATGCCGGTTCTGCGGAAAGCAGCATCGAAGGCGGCGTCATTACCGGCCAGTGAGCCGGTGTGGGAGAGGGTGGCCTTGGCGCCTTCGGCACTTTGTCCTGCTTTTAAAACGATGATGGGTTTGGTGCGGGAAAAAGCCCGGGCAGCGCTGATAAATTTTCGGGGTTCGTCGAGGGTCTCCATGTAAATGAGGATGCAGGCTGTGTCGGGGTCGGCGCCGAAATAATCGATCAGGTCGTGAAAGCCGATGTCCACCATTTCACCGATAGACACAAAGTGAGAAAAGCCGACACTTTGGTCTACCGCCCAGTCAAGGATAGCGGTGCAGAGGGCGCCGCTTTGCGAAATGAATGCAATTTTGCCGGGTAGCGCCATGCGGCTGGCGAAGGTGGCGTTGAGTCCGACCGGTGGGGCGATGATGCCGAGACAGTTCGGTCCGATGATGCGGATGTTGTGCTGTCGGGCGGTTTTGGCGATTTGGGCATACATTTTCTTTCCTTCCCTTCCTGCCTCCTTGAAGCCTGCGGAAATAATGATAATGCCGCCGACACCTGCTTCGCCGCATTCTTCGACGATGCCGGGGACGAACTTTGCCGGTGCAGCGATGACGGCGAGGTCGGCGCCACCGGGTATTTTTTTTACCGAAGGATAGCTTTTAAGTCCGTGTATCTTGCTGTGGCCGGGGTTGACGGGGTAAATGTTACCCTTGAATCCGCCGGAAAGCAGGTTGGTCATGAGAGCAAAACCGACGGTGCCGGGTTTGTCAGAGCCGCCGATGGCTGCGATGGAGTTGGGTTTAAAAATCTTGTCGAGTGGATACATGTCGAATGATTAAAATTTGGGCAAAGGAAATGTATTTGAATAGGGTAGGGGATGACGATAGTCAGTGGTTAGAACGATTTTTTGGATAGCGTCGGGACGTTGCCACCCTGGTTCATGAAAACTTCCACCATTGCCTCAGATTACCCATGACGGAGTTGATGCGGAGTTCATATTCCTCCCAGGCAGCCCGAAATGAGGTCGTTTCAGGATAGCTGTGTGGCATTACTTCTCCATTGATGCCTGCGAGGAAGTTGTTCACGCATTTAGGCAGAACCTGAACGTTGTAGCCGCCTTCCAGGGTAGCGAAGATGTTGGAGGAACGCTCCCGCAGCATTTGGCCTGTTTTATAAAAACTGCTTTCCGTAACCCGCAGCTGAAGCAGTAAATCGTACAGGTGAGCGTCAAAGCCAGCAGATACGGCGACGACGTCGGGTTGGTATTGCTCCATGACTTGCATGCAGGTGTCAACGGCGTCCATGAAAATATCATCCCCGCTATCGGGAGGCAACGGTACGTTCATGGTGAAACCCCTGCCTTTACCGTTGCCGATCTCATTGACCCATCCATGCCCGGGGAATGCGGGGAACTGATGGATGGAGCAGTAAAATACCTGATCCGTTTCATCAAAAATATGAGCAGTACCATCGCCGAGGTGCCCGTCGAAGTCGAAGAGGAAGACCCGCTTGCCTTCGTTGGCGAGCTTCTGGGAAGCAATGGCTACGTTGTTGAACAAACAAAAACCGCTGGAACGGCCTGCGTAGGCGTGGTGGCCGGGTGGGCGCACCAGGGCGAAGTCGTTTTGCTCGGCAGCCAGGATGGTGGCACCAACTGCTTTGACGGCCGCTTCAAAACTGCCGGGCGAAGCCATCGTGTCGGGGTCGAGGTGTGCGTGAGAGGTACAGGCAACACGGACGTTTTCGATGTGAAGCGGCGTGTGGACGAGTTCGAGCCAGGGGGTGCCATCGGGGACTTCGGTAGTGGGTAAGTGGCCGAAGGATTCAAGGCGCTTGCTATTTTCAGGATGCATGCCGGTTTCATGCTGAAGGAAAACCGGGTGGTAGATTAGTTTCATGAAATCACAGATTTACAAGGGGAACAAAGAAATAAATTTTGCAAAATAAGGGAAGTGATTTTAATCAGCTTCTTTCATAACCATGCTTAGTGTTTTTCAATGGGTATAATATTTGAAAGGTATCTATTCATTCCATCTCTGCAAACTTCCGGTTTTCGATCTATAAAATCACTTCTTGAAGGCCGAATTCCAAGTAACTCCACAGGTATGCCGAGAACGGACTGGATTGCGGGCAGGCACCGGACAGTAGGTAATTTTGAACTGTTTGATCCCGGGTACTTTCGCAGATCACACTTCTTTGATTATTATTTTTTTTAGAAAACTAAGCTCAGCAACATGAAAGTAAAATTTTTACACCTCTGCACCTTCTTCCTTTTTCTTTTTTCGATGAATGGGGTTGGTCAAAATAATGCTGCCGCTCAGGCCGGCGTGAAACTGCATGCCCGGGTATTACTTCAGGGCGCTCTCATCAACGCCAACGGACCGCTGATGCGTGATGATCTGCGCAGCAATAATTTGTTGCCCTGGGTTGAACCCTATTCGGCAATGGCGAGATTTACGGTGGTGGGTAGCGGAGGAGAGCAGGTGAGCAATTCCGGCGTTTTTCAGGTGACCGGAGACAATGCGATTGTGGATTGGGTTTTTGTTGAATTGCGGAGTGCTGACGATCCTAAAATTGTATTGGCGACCCGGTCGGCATTGTTGCAACGGGACGGAGACGTGGTGGATGTGGACGGTAGTTCTCCGCTGCATTTTCCCTCGGTCGCTGCAGGCGATTATTTAGTTGCCGTGAGGCACCGTAATCACCTGGGCGTGATGAGCGTTGAGGCCATTGCGTTGAATAAACTGCCGAAAGTTGTTGATTTTTCCGATCCGGAATTTCCGACCTACGGCGTAAATGCGCAGGCTCCGGCCGGGAACCGGGTAGCCATGTGGGGCGGGAATGTGAATCAGGATAAACTCGTGATTGCACGCGGGCCGAACAATGACTCCTTTTACATATTTTCAAATGTGATGCTGGCGGCAGGCAATGAGCATTACGCCAATAATTACATCAATGCAGGCTATCATCTGGCGGATGTGAACCTTGACGGGATGGCCATTTATTCCGGGCCAAATAGTGATTACGCCCATTTGCTGTATAAAATTGTCTTGCCTTCAACATTGAATTGCCCGGATGTAAACGCTTCCTGCATGATCAGGGAGCAGTTGCCATAGTTAGGTACTTCGTAAATAATTTTCTTTCATTGAAAACAGGAGGAAGGAGGTGTTGGCTTCTTTCCTCCTGTTTTTTTTTTTTGAAAAACTTAACCTGGGCTTTGCGCTGGACGGTTGTATTCGGTTCGTTCTCCTTTTTGTGTAACGGAGCTGTTCGGAGGAAATGGGAAGGCCTGAAATGAGTTGCCGGGTGGAGCAAGCTCGACACCCGGCAAGGTAGGTTTAGAAAATTTTAAAAAAAAATTAAAAAATTAAAAAAACCGAGTGAGGGAAAAGACAAAGATTAATACAATTAAACACTGAAAAATCCTCACTCAAAAAACGAATTGCTGGGAGTAAAAGAAAAGGAAATCAAATCAAATAAAACTCCCAATACAACTTGAAATAAACTCATTTTTTATAGTGACAAATTTAAAATGCCCTTCAAAAAAAGTCAAGTCATTTTGCAAAAAAAATCTTCGTTGGAGGGGTGACATTTGTCAGTCTTTACGCAGTCTGGCAGATCGCCTTTTTTCAGGCGGTGTGTTTTCAGTTGGTTAAACTTGCCCGTGAAAGGCGGGATTATTAGTGAAAAAAGCATTGAAAGTATATCTTGCGCTCCGCAAAAAAATACTCTCACATAATTTACCGTGTATGAACAGCAAAACTTACTCCTGTGTGGCAGCACTTCTGATTCTGCCATTTTTCCTTTTTGGGCAACCGCTCAATCTCGATCATTTTAAAAATATTAAACCCCGCAACATCGGCCCGGCCGGTATGAGCGGGCGGGTGACAACCATCGATGTGGTGCTGTCGCAGCCCGAGGTCATCTACGTTGGCGCAGCAAGCGGTGGCGTATGGCGCTCCAACAGCGGCGGCATTGATTGGGAGCCAATCTTCGATGAAGCACCCGTGCAATCCATCGGTGCTATCCGTATCAACCAGAACAATCCTTCAGAAATCTGGGTGGGCACCGGCGAAGGTAATCCCCGCAACTCGCAGAACAGCGGTGAGGGCATTTATAAATCCATCGACGGCGGGAAAAACTGGAAGTTGATGGGACTCAAAGATTCCCGCACGATCCATCGCATCATCATCCACCGGGACGACCAGAATACCGTATTCGCCGGGGTGACCGGCTCGGCCTGGGGCCCGAACAGCGAACGTGGCGTTTTCAAAACCACGGATGGCGGCAAGACCTGGCGCAAGGTGCTCTACGTGAATGACTCGACCGGCTGTGCCGACCTCGTCGTTGATCCTACTAACCCGAACAAACTCATCGCTGCGATGTGGGAATACGGCCGTAAGCCCTGGACGTTCAACTCCGGTGGCCCCGGCTCCGGAATCTACGTGAGCTTTGACGGAGGTGAAACCTGGGAGAAACGCACCGACAAAGATGGCTTGCCCAAAGGTGACCTCGGCCGCATTGGCCTCGCCATTGCACCTTCCAAACCGAATATCGTGTATGCCCTCGTCGAAGCGAAGGAAAATGCACTGTACAAAAGTTACGACGGAGGTTTCAAATGGCAGAAAATGGCCAGCTCCGACAATGACGACAGCAACGTAGGAAATCGCCCGTTCTACTACCACGAAATCTATGTTGACCCTAAAAATGAAAACCGCATTTTCAGCCTTTGGAGCATTTTATCCAAAAGCGAAGACGGCGGTAAAACTTTTCAGGAATGGGTCGGCTGGAAGGTTCACCCGGATCATCACGCTTTCTGGATTTCGCCGGATGATCCCGGTTTTATGATCGAAGGCAACGATGGCGGTCTGAATATTTCGCATGACGGCGGCAAAAACTGGCGCTTCGTGGAGAACCTGCCGCTGGCGCAATTTTACCACATCGTACATTGAATCGAATAAGCAAAAAAGTGAGAAAAGCGATAAATTGAGAAAGGAACGAGGGAAGACAGACAACCAGTTGGTTGCCTTTTGGAGGACAAACCGAAGTTGATGGCGTCCCCTCGCTCTTTTCTGTCGGC
>JASBVF010000054.1 GCA_030147525.1 Bacteroidota bacterium | reverse complement strand
GTACTTGTCTATCCCCTGAGAATGAAATGTGATCGTTTTATTGACAGAATAATCGGCATTTGTGCTGGTCTTTGGAATTACAAACTCAGCTTGAACATCGCTTGAAAATCAGCTACTTATGCCCCAACAAGTCTAATGTTTGGTTTCAATTTATGGGGGATTACGATTTGACTTCAGGTTATAATGGTGGGGCAAAAATTAACGATTCTCTGTTCATATTGGTTGGAGGAAGGAAATTTCCTGGCGGTAATAGTGGTTCATTCATAGACATCATCAACCTTGAAGGTGATGTAGTAAAAACCTGGACATCTGAGCCATGGCCGGATATTGGTAGCCTGAGGAGCGTGATCGTATTACCAAATAGTGAATTTATTGTATATGGAGAACATTGGGCAGAAACCACCCCCTTCGGCACTAACCTGTACAACTCCGCTATATCGAGGATGGACACGAACTTCCAGGTACAATCTACTTTTTATTATGGTGAACCTTTGCCGCTCGTCAGTGGTATCCGGTTCTGGGACTTTGAACCGACGCCGGATGGATTTTACGTCGGTGCGGGAAAGGGGGCCTTGCCAGAGGATATTAGCGAAGGTGCAGGCTGGCTGATGAAGTTCGACGAAAATGGCAACAGCCTTTGGACGCAATACGTCATAGCGCCATTCGAAGATCCAATTTCTGACTGGCACTACCTCGGTGGCGTTGGCGTCCTGTCCAGCGGCAGCATTGTAGCCGGGGGCGAGGCCAGGAATGGTCAGCAGCAGTATCTTTGGCTGGTGAAGGCAACGAAAGATGGCTGCCTGGATACGCTGTGGTGCAATCCGGTTTCGGTCATTGTGGAGGAAAAAGAGGAAAAAGAAGCGTTGCGGGTTTATCCCAATCCGGCAAACCAAACCATGACGGTGGAGTCGGAGAGTACGCTTGGAGAAGGTGTACTCCGGCTGATTGATTTGCAAGGGCAGACTGTCATCACGCAGGTTTTGCCGTTGGGCAGTAGCCGTCTTTCACTGGAGGTGGGTGATGCGCCTGAGGGTATTTATTTTCTGGAAATTATACACTCCGGAGGTAAAATATTGCGACAAAAAGTTTTGATAGCTCGATAGTTTTGTGGCTCAATCTTTATTGATTGATCTTTCCTTTTATCGTAAACCCCAAACTCCGCAAATCCTCCCAAAATGCCGGGTACGACTTCTCCACCACGCCCGGATGCGCATGGCTGTTTTCATTTCATTCTCCTTCTATTTCTTTGATTATTTCGACTATTCTTTCTTTCAAACTCGGTATTTCAGCAGTCGCAACCCTCCAAACCAATCCAATCGTAACTCCAAAATATTGATGAATTACGATGTCCCGCATACCTGCGATTTCTCTCCATGGCACATCCGGGTATTTTTCCCTTGTTTGGTCTGAAATGTTTTTGACCGCCTCGCCGATTATTTCTATCCGCCTGATGACGGCGTCTTGCTTTTCAGAATTTTCCTCAAATTCTTTTTCGGTCAAACCCTCTACATATTCATCTATCTTTTCTATGCATTCCAGAATATCTTCAAGGAAAACCAGTTCGTCCCGTTTCTTTTTCTTAGCCATAAATCCTTATTTCTTCTGACATGATTTGATTTTTAAGTCTTGGTTTGACCGCCTGGTACTCCACCAAGTCTACTTTTCTGCCCAACAAATCTTCCAGCTCATATTTGATCCCTACAAATTCCAACAGGCTTATTTTATTCCCTAATTCAACCAAAATATCAATATCACTTTTAGAGGTGGCTTCCCCTTTGGCAACCGAACCGAATATTCCTGCCCGTTTTATTTGATGCCGGATTAAAACCGGGACTATCTTATCTTTTATTTCTTCTATTTTCATGTTGTATTTTTTAATAGCCAGGAACATTCCGAAGGTACACCATTCTGTGTATACACGTAATTGTGTTCACCAATTGCTGGCGCTCCACGAAAATACACCACTTTTTTTCACATCATACAGGGCTGTCAGGAATTTCCACCCCAAACCCCAAACTCCGCAAGTCCTCCCGCTGGCACACCACCTATCCTTCTATTTGTAAAACGGTACTGCTCGTTACGAGCTTCCCGTTTTTTGATTGACAGACTTTGTGGCAATGGGCGGGCCTTTAGCAACTGTCTTTTCCTTTCAATCCAAAAGCTGATAAATGATTAAAGTTAATGGCAGCCATGTTACTATTGGAACTATTATCCAAAATAATTTCGACGTAAATTTTTCATTACTCCTTATTAACAACATGGCCCCTAATAAAAATGGAGGAGCCCCTAATAATACTACTAGATAAGGGCTCAATACTGCAATAACAAACCCAATAATTATTAGATATTTTCCTAGTTTGTTTTTCATTCTAATCAAGCAGAACATTGTGAATGTACACCATCTCGCACATACCCGTAATTGCCTACATTTTCACTTTGCCAGACCAGCAGAAATTTCCACCCCAAACCCCAAACTCCGCAAATCCTCCCAAAACGCCGGGTACGACTTCTCCACCACGCCCGGATGCTCGATTTTTATTTCACCCAGCATCGCCAGCGGCGCAAAAGCCATCGCCATGCGGTGGTCTTCGTAGGTGGCGAACACGGGCGAATCCTGCACCTGGGCCTTGCCTTCGACCATGTAAAATTCCTTGTCCGATTTTTTTGAAAAACGGGCGGGCAGCTTCGAGAGGAAGACGTACACCTTGGCCAGTTCGTTTTGCAGGGCGGCGATGCGGTCGGTTTCCTTGATGCGCAGCGTTTCCAGCCCGGTGAACAGCCCCTGCACGCCGAGGCCGCCGCACACGACAGCCAGCGTTTGCGCCAGGTCGGGGCAGGGCAGGAAGTTCCACTCGAAGAAGGGTTTCGCACCCGGCACCTTGCTGAGGTGTACCTGGTTGTTGAAAAAAATCGTCTCCACGCCGAAGCCCTCCATCATTTCACCCAGCACCGAATCGCCCTGCCAGCTTTCCTGGAACAGCCCGTGCAGCCGCAGGTCGCAGCGCTCCGAAAGCGCCGCCATGGCGTAGTAGTACGACGCCGCCGACCAGTCGGCCTCCACGGTGAATTCCCTCGCCCGGTATTTTTGTGGTGAAACGTGGATCACGCCGCCCTCCCAGGTGTGCCGGACGCCGAAATATTCCATCATCCGCAGCGTCATTTCGAGGTAGGGGCGGGAGACGAGGTTGCCTTCGAGGTGCAGTTCCAGCCCGTTCGGCAGGGTAGGGGCGATCATGAGCAGGGCCGAAAGGTACTGGCTGCTCGTGCTGGCCGGGATGGAGAGCACGTTCGAGGCGCCGGGTGTTACCGGCGAGTGGAAGCGCAGCGGCGGGTACCCGTCCTTTTCGAGGTACTCGATGCCGGCGCCGAGTTTTTTCAGCGCCTCGGCCAGCACGCCGATGGGGCGCTGTTTCATCCGCTCCGTGCCGGTGAGCGTGCGGCTGCCCTCCTGCGTGGCGAGGAAGGCGGTGAGGAAACGGAAGGTCGTGCCTGCCGCTCCGGCGTCGAGGATTTCGCTGTCGCTGGCCAGCAGTTGCTGCATCAGTTGCGTGTCCTTCGAGGTGGAGAGGTTTTTTATTTCAAAAAACTCATCGCACAACGCCCTGATAATCAGCGCCCGGTTCGAGATGCTCTTCGAGCCGTCGAGGTGGATGTCGCCCTGGATACGGCGGTCGGGTTTGGAGATGGTGTAGGTCATTTGTCTGGTGAATTAGTAAATTGGTGAATTGGTAAATTGGGTGGGATGGCCGGATATTGCGAGGGCTAACTAATTCACCAATTTACTAATTCACCAATTCACTCATTTTTGCATGAAACTTCTCACCGCAATTTTATTCATTTTCTGCGTAGCAGCCTGCACGGATGCGCCATCTTCCGGTCAAATTTCTGTATCGCTTCGCAAACCGGACGTTCAGCCCGGCCGTCTCAACGCCGCTTTCCTCATCATGGATGGCACTTTCAACACGGAACTGACGGCACCCTACGACATTTTTCAGCACACGATTTTCCGGGACAGCATCCAGGCGATGAATGTTTTTCTCGTCGCCAATACGCTGAATCCCGTCACCACCTTCGAAGGCATCCGCCTGCTGCCCGATTTCAACTACCTGACGGACTCGCTGCCGCCCATCGACATCCTCGTCGTGCCGAGCGCCGAGCATCACCTCGACAGCGACCTGGAGGACACGGCCATGCTGGATTTTGTGAAAAAAACGGCCCGGAACGCCCGCTTTGTCACCTCGCACTGTGATGGCGCTTTCGTGCTGGCCAAGGCCGGTTTGCTCGACAGCGTGGCGTCCACGACCTTTCCCAGCGACGTTGCGGCCTACCGGAAAATGTTCCCCCATCTCGACGTGCGGGACAGCGTGCTGTTCGTTCACGACGGGAAGTTCATCACCTCGGCAGGCGGAGCGAAGTCGTTCGAGGCAGCGCTGTACCTCTGCGAAATTTTATACGGAAAGGAAGTCGCCCGGCGACTGGCGCAGGGGTTGGTGATTGACTGGGATTTGGAGGCGGTGCCGCATGTGACGGTGAGACGTTGAAGCCGTTAAACCTCCCAATCCTTGCTCGTCCGATACACGATGCCTTTGAACAGGGCGACGACCTTGCCGTCCTGGTTTTTCACCTCGATGCGGTAGTTGGCGATTTTATTGGATAAAAATTCCTCCGTGGCGGCGGCGGTCAGCACGTCGCCTTCCTGCACCCGGGCGGTGTGTGAAATGGACGTTTCGATGGAGACGGCCATGCGTCCGTGGGAGTTAGAGGCGAAGGCGAGGGCACTGTCGGCCAGCGAGTAGGTGATGCCGCCGTGGGCAATGCCGAAACCGTTGGCCATTTCACGTCGCACTGTCATGCGCAGCACGGAGCGGCCGGGACTGTCTTCCAGCCGTTCGATGCCAAGCCAAAGGCTGAAGGGGTCGTTGATGTACATTTTGTCCACGACTTTCGTGGCGAGTTCCTGTTTGGTCATGGTTGTTGTTTTGAAAAAATAAAAAACAAAGCGCCGGGTACCCGGAAGGGCGCCCGGCGCTCAAAGTTCTCATTTTTTAAAAAACTTTATTGAACGACGACTTTGCGTACCACGGAGGCATTTCCCGATGAAATTTTCAGGAAGTAGATGCCCGCCGGCAAATCGCCCACTTTCAACTTCGTCGTACTCGTTCCCGGTAAAATCTCCCGCTGAAGTTTCACCTCGCCGGTGACGGACAGGAGCGATAAATTCAGCGTTTCGCCCACGGTGGTTTCAAAAGTAATCAGCAAATTTTCATGTGCCGGGTTCGGGAAAATTTTAAAGGCATTCACGCTGAGGTCAAATGAAGCGCTTGTGCCTTCCGTCGTGAAAGTCTGGATGCCGGATGCCGTGCTGCCGCATTCGTTCTGAGCCAGCACCCGCCAGTAGTATACTTTCCCGGCTCCCAGGTTCGTGGTTAGCGGAAACGACAGGTTGGAAGTGGAAGCGCTGTAGATGACGCCACTTTCAAAATTGGACGATTGCGTGGAGACCTGGAGCTTGTAGCCTGTTGCCGAAGGCACCGAACTCCACTGGAATGTCGGATTTGTCAGCACGCCGGTAGCATTGTTTTGGGGTGAAACGAGCGTGGAAGCTCCCGGTAATTCATTGACATTCAGGTGAAAATCGGTGGTGACAGCGTTCGTTCCATCGTTTGCTTCGATGGTCAGTTCTTCCGTATTTCCCTGGGTGAAACTCAAACCTGCCACCGTGACAACCACCGTTGAACCAGGCATGGCGGGGTTTGGCTCAAAAGTGACGGTGCCCGGGATATTGGCGCCGGTTACGCTCAGGTTGACGCCGGTGTCAGCAAAGTCATTTCCAATTGTCATTTCAAAAGTCACGGTTTCACCTGTGCAGGCTTCGAATTCGTTTTCACTCAAAATCAAATTAAGGTTAGGAACATCCAGCGACTGGAAAACCCAAAGCCCGGTTTGAATGTCCGACACCAGAATATTGCCGGAAGGCAACAAAGGATATACCCCCCATGCGCCTGCGAAAAAATTATTGTCAGGTCCGGGGTAGGTATCGTAGTAGGCTACCCGTTGCGGGTCGAGCGGGTTGGAAATGTCGTAGACCTGCAAGCCGTCGTAGTAGTAGGAGACGTAGAGCAGGTTATCCTGAATCAGGGCGTTGTGCGGAATTTGCGTAGGCGCTGATTCGGCATCCACGGTTGCCACAACTTTCAGGTCGCCGGGGTCGGTCATGTCGACGACTTTCACCGGGCTGCCGTGCGTTTCATCCAGCAGATAAAAATATTTTTTATCGTCGGAAAGCCAGCCGGAGTGATTGTAGCCGGCACCGGGGTAGTTCGTCATCGTGCCGAGCAGCACCGGGTTAGCGGCATCGGCGAAATCAATGACCCACAAGCCGTCGTAACCACAGTTGAAAATGCCGATGTTGTCACGGATGTAGGCATCATGAACGTAGGGCATGTAAAAATTGGTGTTCGGGTACGAGCCCAGCAGCACCGGCTGCGTGGGGTTGGAAATGTCGAGAACTTTGGTTTTGCCCTGCGCTCCGAGCAGGTAGAGGCGGGCCTGCGAAGTGTCGATGAAAAGATTGTGGGCGGTGATAACAAATTCGTTGGAGGCGTACACCTGCGTTACGCTGTTTGGAAGGTCTTGAATATCAATGATTTGGAGTGTAGCAGATGACCCCTCATCCGCTACGCAGTAGAGGTAACCATTGAAATCTTTGAAATCCCGGTGTACAAGATTTGAGCCTTTGGAGGTGCCTTCGACGAGGAAAAGTTCCTGCGGGTCTGTGGGGTTCGTTACATCGATGAAATGCATGCCGGCCGTGGAGCCAAGCACGGCAAATTCGTGGCCGTTGACGGCGAGGCCCCAGACTTCGTTGTAGCGGCCGTTCAGCCAGGGCACGATGACGAGGTCGTCGTTTTGCCAGTTACCAAGAAAGGTGGCTTCCGAGGATTGTGCAAAAATGGCTGAAAGGGTCAACAGGCAGCCGGTGAGAATGGAAAACGTTTTTTTCATTTTAAGAAATTTCATTGGGTGAAAAAGGAGAAGTGAAACGGTGGCGCAAGTTCGGGAAAATTAACGGCATGCGGGTGTCGGGAGGTTGCCAAAACAAAAGGCCAGCCCGTACGAACTGACCTTTTGTTTTTCAAAAACCGAACCGGGCTTTCACCTCAAAGCCCCAGTACTGCCGGATTCATGCCCATCGAGGAGAAACCGCCGTCGTGGTAGAGGTTTTGCATGGTCACCATCCTCGAAAGGTCGGAGAAGAGGAACACGCAGTAGTCGGCGCAGGCGTCGGCAGATGCGTTGCCGAGCGGCGACATTTTATCAGCGTAGTCAAAAAATTCCTGGAATCCCTTCACGCCGCTGCCGGCAGTTGTCCAGGTCGGCGATTGTGAAACGGTGTTCACCCGCACTTTTTTCTGCGTTCCGAAATGGTAACCGAAACTGCGGGCGAAGCTTTCCAGCAGCGCCTTTGATTCCGCCATTTCGCTGTAGTCGGGGAACACCCGCTGGGCGGCGATGTAAGTCAGGCCGGCGATGCTGCCCCACTCGTTCATGGCATCCTGCTTCAGCAGCGTTTGCATGACTTTGTGAAATGAAATGGCGCTGATGTCGAATGTGGTTTTCATCCATTCGTAGTTCAGGTCGGTGTATTCCTTTTTTTTGCGGACGTTGAGCGACATGCCGATCGAGTGGAGCACGAAGTCGATTTTGCCGCCGAAGTGTTCGGTGGCTTTGGAAAAAAGATTCTCCAGATCTTCCAGCGAAGTGGCATCGGCGGGAATGACCGGGGCGTTCAGTTTTTCTGCCAACTGGTTGATGGCTCCGAAGCGCATGGCCACGGGGGCGTTGGTCAGTACCAGTTTTGCGCCTTCTTCGTGGCAGCGTTCGGCCACTTTCCATGCGATGGATTGTTCGTCGAGGGCGCCGAAGATGACGCCGGTTTTGCCTTTTAGCAGGTTGTTTGCCATGATGATGTATCGTTGTTTCGTTTATGTTGCGTCTGAAATGCACTTTTGTTTCCAACAAGAAAGCGGCAAAGATAGCGCTTCCGGAACAGGGAAAGTGATTAAATCTCGCTTAATTTGCAAAGAGTAGCGAATCGTAAACCCATGTTTGACACGAGCACTGTGACATTCGCAAATCGTAAATTAAAAATATCATGCGCCACCTCTACCTCACCAACCGCTTCTTCGGCCTCTTCGGCGCCGTTGCCCTTTTTTTTGTGATTGGCTACGGGCTGCCGTTTTTGTTTCCGGTGGCGGTTACGTTTTTCATTCTGGCCGTGGCTTTGACGATGGCAGATTGGGTGCTGCTTTTCAATCAAAAAATCAATGTAGAGGCAGAACGCCGCCTGCCTAAAATGCTTTCCCTGAGTGACTCCAATAAAATTTCGCTGGCGATTGTGAACCGCTCGCCCCGCAAGCTTCACCTGACGGTCATCGACGAATTGCCCGTGCAATTTCAAAAAAGGGATTTTGAAAAAACGCTGGAAGTGAAAGGCGGTGAGGAACGAGTTTTGACCTACGAACTCACACCTGTGTCCCGTGGCGAATATGAATTCGGCGTGGTGAACCTCTACGCTTCCACCCAGTTCGGCCTGGTGCAGCGCCGCTTCCGGGCGGGCGAGCCGATGGCGGCGCCGGTTTACCCGTCGGTGGTGCAGATGAAACAGTACGAACTGCTCGCTTTCAACCGGCTGAACAACCAGCAGGGTTTGCGTAAAATCCGCCGCATCGGTCACAGCTACGAGTTCGAGCAAATCAAAAACTACGTGCGTGGCGACGACTACCGCAGCCTCAACTGGAAGGCTACCGGCCGTGCTAACCGCCTGATGGTCAATCAATACGAGGACGAGCGCTCACAGCAGGTCTATTGTATCATCGACAAAAGCCGGGCGATGAAAATGCCGTTCAACGGCCTGAGCCTGATGGATTACGCCATCAACACGAGCCTCGCCATTTTAAACATCGCCCTCCGAAAATATGATAAAGCCGGCCTGATTACTTTTTCTGACACCATCGGTTCCACCATCAAAGCGGACCGCCGGGCGAACCAGTTGAATAAAATCCTCCACGCACTTTACAACGAAAAAGAGCGCCCGCTGGAAGCCAATTACGAACTGCTCTACCACATCGCCCGCAAGCTCGTCAATGGCCGGAGCCTGCTGCTGCTGTACACCAACTTCGAGAGCATGTACGCCCTGGAGCGGGTGCTGCCGCTGCTGCGCCGGATCAATAATTTCCATCTTCTGGTGGTTATTTTTTTCGAAAACACGGAGGTTCAGGATTTTGCGAAGCAGGAAGCCCAAACGGTGGAAGGCATCTACACGCAGACGGTGGCGCAGAATTTTCTCGCTGAAAAAGCTGCCATAGCCCAGGTGTTGCGACAGCACGGCATCCAGACGGTGCTGACCCGCCCGGAGGATTTGTCGATGAATACGATCAATAAATATTTGGAATTGAAGTCGAGGGGGATGATTTAGAAGTGAGGGGTGAGGAGCGAGAGGCGAGGTAGGTCAATCCTCAAAAATTTCGCTGAGTTGGATGCTGAAACCTTCAATTGCCAGCGATTCGATGGTTCCTTTGTTTTCAAATTTTTGTTTCGACACCATCTTGCCTTTTTCATTGTGAAACACCTCGACCGTTTTTTTATCCGGGTCTATGAGCCAGTATTCCCGGACGCCGTGCTGGCCGTAAGTTTTCATTTTTTCACCCTTATCTCTTGACTTCGTGCCGAAGGAAATTATTTCAACAATAAAATCCGGGGCGCCTTTGACCCAGTCCTGAAGGATGGCTTTTCGCTCATTGGAAATGAATAGCAGATCGGGCTGGTAGATGTTGCTTTCATCGAAATGAACGTCGAAGGGTGCAGCCCATAAACTGCCAAGTCTATTTTTCTTAACGTAATGCCCAAGGTGGTAGGACATGCTCATCGAAACTTGTTGATGAGCATTGAATGGAGATGGCCTGTAAACAAGTTTTCCGTTAATCAATTCAAAAGGGGCGCCTTCGGGCAGGGCCATGTAATCCTCCACGGTAAAATCATCCCGCTTGTTGTCGATGGTGGTAATGAAAACTTCGCCGTCTTTTTCAAAAATCATTTGCCCCTGGATGATGAGGTAGTCACGTCCGTTCAGCAGTTTTTTGAAATCTGCCTGTTGGATGGAGGTGTAAAGATTGAGGGTTTGAAATGCAGCCATTTTGATTGAATTGACAGACAAATTTAGCTTTTTACTTTCATTTTATCCAAAATGAAAACGCCGCTTTCCCGGAGTTGGAAGCGGCGTTTTCATCAAAAACAAATACCGGTATGCGTCACCTCAACAGCGTCACATTCCCCTTTTTGAAAAACTCTTGTCCGTTGAAACAGGTCGCTTTCACGTAGAAGCCGTACACGTCCGGGGCGAGGCGTTCGCCTTTGTAAGTGCCGTCCCAGCCGGTATTTTTATCGGTTGTTTCAAAAACCTTCTGGCCCCAGCGGTTGTAAATGGCAAATTCCACCACATCTACGATGTTGCTGCGAACGTAGAGTACGTCGTTTTCACCGTCGTCATTTGGCGTGAAAGCGTTAGGGATGAAAATATTTGGGAAATCGCAGTCCGGGTTGATCACGAAAACGGTATCCGAACGGAAGGTCTGGCATCCGCCCTCGTCCGTGATCAAAACGGTGTAGACGGTTGTCTCGTCCGGTGTGGCAATCGGGTCGTTGACGGTTGGGTCGTCGAGTCCGTCTTCGGGCATCCACTGGTAGGTGTAGCCGGGCACGAAGTCAACGAACAACTCGGAAAATTCGCCGGAGTTGAAGTAAATCGTATCCATGCTCACAGTCATGCTACCAATAGTAGGCTCGATATCGTAATAAAAAACCGTTGTGCTATCAATAGCCGAACAACCGAACTGGTTGGTCACGGTGGTCACGAACGTGGTGGTGTCAGGAATGTCAACAATGATGATACTGCCGTCTGGGTTAACCTCCTGGATGTACTGCATGGGGGTCCAGTCAAAGGTGAGGTTCTGAGCCGGATCGTTGTTTCCGACTTCGATGGTCAGCGGCGCTTTTTCAACACAGAAATTAAACAGATCGTCGAGTGAAATATTGATCGGGTAGGCGTTGATGGTGACCAGCGCTGTGTCCCTGCATCCGAGCGTGTCTGTTGCCATGACGTAGTAAACGGAAGTTGCCTGCGGTGTTACCATGATGCTGGGCGTGTTGCCGATCGGATTGGTAAAGTTCGGGCTTTCCGACCAGACGTAGCCCGTGATGATGTCCGAGTCCGTCGAAGCGGAGAGCGTAACGTCCACCGGCTCGCAGATGGCGGTATCGGCAGGGGTAGTGCTCAGGTTCATCACCGGTGTTACCCGTACCTGCACCGTTTGCACAAGCGAACAGGTGTCGGCACCGTTGTAGCCCTGTACGGTCAACTGGTAAAACTGGTTGGTTGTCAGGTTGGCACTCGGGTTCGGGCAGTCGTAGCAGCTCAGACCTACCTGCGGCGACCAGGAGTAGCTCAGGTTCGACCCTGCTGCATCCGGGTTGATCGGCGTTGGTATGCCGGGGCAGATAGTGACAATGTCCCGGAAAACCGGGTCGAAGGTGTAAGTCGTCACAGTGAACTGCTCGTCAGCGGTGCAACCCCACTGATTGGTTACGTTTACGTTAAAAATAGCATCCATGCCCTGTTCCGAAGTCACCTCGGCGCAGTCCATGTCCGCCCCGCTGAGTACTGTTCCGCCAGAGCCTGCCGTCCAGTCAAAGATCAGCTCGTCGCTGGGGTCGAGGTTAGCGATGCAAAGATTGTAAGACGGCATGGGGCAGGTGTCGATGACGCCGCCTCCGTCCAGCACGATGTCGAGCTGGTTGTTTGAAACAATGACATTGTCTGTGGCCTTGCAGTCGTAGCTGTCTGTGGCGACGACTGTGTAGGTTGCCTGCGTCTGAGGATTGACCTGCAGGGTGCTTCCGGTGCCGAGCTGCTGGCCCTGGGCATTTTGCCAGACATACGTCACCGGCACGTTGGCTTGTGCTGAAATAACGATGGGGCTGCCGCAGGTAAACGTGTCCACCGTTTCGGTAATGTCGATGACAGGCGGCGCAAATGCTTTCACCTGAAAGACTTTCGAACATTGGTTTGTCCCAAAATTGTCGGACACGGTTACTGTGTAAATAGTTGTTTGTGAAACAGTTACCGTCGGGTTACCTACGTTTGCGCTCGGCCAGAGGCCGGTAGGTGGCGACCAGTTGTAATCGAGGTCGAGGTTGGCGCCGGGGTTCAGCGGCTCGCCTACGCCGGGGCAAACCTGGATGCTGTCAACCACTGTCGGTACGAAGTTGAAACTATTGATCGTCTTCGACAAACTGGCGGTACAGCCGTGCTGGTTGGTCGCCACGACGGCGTAGGTTGCGGATTGCGCCGCAGGGGCAGTGACAATCGAAACAGTCGGACCGTTGGCAGGCGGTAAAATTTGCCCCGGGCCGCTCACCGACCAGTTGTAAGTCAGGTTGTGATCAGCGATGGCGTTGCTGACGGTCAGTTGCGTCTGAGTTTCCGGGCATGCGTTGGTGGCGCCCGGCATCGTGACGCTTACAGTTTCGTTCGCCAGGTTCACGATGGCGCTGTCCCGACAGCCGTACTGGTCTTGACCGATAACTTTGTACTGGGTATCGAAAGGCGGCAGGACGGAAATACTGGGCGTGTTGCCCACGAATCCGCCGGGCATGGCCGTCCAGGTGAAGGTTGTGGGTGAAACATTTGAAGTGGCGGCAAGCGTGACTTGGCCTCCGCATGTCAGTGTGTCGTTGGGAGCCTCCACCTCAATTTTTTCAGGGACGATGACGGTTACAGTTCTCGTCAGGGAACAGGTGTCGGGGAAGAGGTTGGTAATTTGTACCGAGTAGGTTTGCGAGGTGGTTGTCCAAACCTGCGGGTTGGCGCTGTTTGGGTTGCTGAGGCCGGTGGCGGGCGACCAATTGTACACGTAACCTGCGTTGCCGAACGGGTTGAGGAACGTTGTGTCACCCTTGCACAGGTAGATCGTATCGGCGAGGTTGACTTCTGTGAACTCCAGCTTGAGTTCTTTCATTCTGGAGCCGTCGCAGCCGTTGGAAGTACCGATAGTCAGCGTCACATCAAATTCATCGCCGGTGTAAACGGTGAAAATCGGATTTTGGAGATCGGAAACATCGCCGTTGCTGGTTGTCCAATGCCAGGAGACGATGTCAATGTTGTTGATAAAAACCTGTGTCGCATCATTGAACTGCACCTCAATGCTATCTTCATCGCAACCGAGGTATTCGAAATCAAAATCTACGGCAAATTGCGTATCCGAAATCGTTACCTCCTTCCAGATGGTGTCCACGCATTCCAGGTCGAAGTTCATGGTAAGTGCTACGAGGTAAGTGCCGACTCCCGGATAAGTGTAGGTCGGGTTATCCAGGTTGGAGACATCGTTGCTTGTAGCCGGGTCGCCGAAGTTCCAGATAAAATTGTAAGCATTGGTACTCTGGTTTACAAACTGCACCGTGCTGCCGCTGCATTCCACCACGTAATCAAAATCGAGATTGTTGTTTACATCCACGATGGCAACGTACACGCTGTCCGTTTTTTTACAACCAAATTGATTGGTTGCTTCAACGCTTACCCACTGGTCGCCCGTCACATTGATGTAATTTGGGTTTGCCACGTTGACCGTGCCGCTGAAAGCCGAGGCCGGCGTCCATTGCCAGGAGAGCGTATCGTTCGGGTCGAGGTTGGTGGCAAACACATCGACGGGCAGGTCTGAGCATTTCACCTGATCCCCGATGGCTTCGATGTTGGCCGGTCCGCCTGTTACGAAAACCGTATCGTAGTAGTGGCAGCCCTGCTGGTCAGTCGCCCGCACCACGTAGTTGTCGTAGCCTGAAACGTTGACTGACAGTGAGTTGACGTTCCCTGCCACCTGGGTGTTGTTTTCGTCAAACCAGGCGTAAGTTACCGGTGTCAGCGACGTGGTAGCAGTCAGCGTGGCCTGCTCTTCGCAGGTCAGTACGTCATTGCTGGCAACGAGTCCGGCGTTTTGCGGTACCAAAACCGTCACCTGCCGGCTGATTCCACAGGTGTCCGCTGAAATATTTTTCACCAAAACGGTGTAAGTCGTTGTTTGCGAAGGATTTGCGAGCGGACTTGGGCAGGTGCTGCAGCTCAGTCCTGCCGCCGGTGTCCATTGGTAAATGTAGTTTGGGTTGCCGCCCGGATTGAGCGTTACACCGCCGTTCAGACAGCCGAGCACCTGGCTTCCGTTAACGATGCCGGGCAGTTCTGTCAGGTCAATTTGTAAAGTGGCCGGAGCAGTTGCCGAAACGCAATCTTCGTCGGTGGTTATTTCCAGCGTAACGTTCAGCGTGCCCTCCTGGGTGACGTTGATCGTTGGGTTCTGCTGAAACGAGGTGCCGTTAAACACACCGCTGAAAGTCCATTTTCTGGTGGTAGTGTTGTTTTGATTGTTGAGGCTTTGGTCAAAAAATTTGATCGTCACAGCGTCTTCGTCGCAATTCGTGTATGCGTAAGTGAAGCCCGCTTCAAGAATTTTTTCCGTCAGCGTAATAGTTTGCTGGATGGTATCCTTGCAAACGGCGTTGGGCGGCGTGGCTAGCGTTACGGTGTAGGTGCCGTAGTCCGGGTAAGTGTAGGTTGGGTTGGCCTGGGTAGAAACATCGGCCTGGGTAGTCGGGTCGCCAAAATTCCAGACATAGCCCGAAGGAGCATTTTGACTTTGGTTGATAAAATGCACGACTCGTGCGTCGCAGTCAGTATCCGCCACGAAGGCCAGCGAGACCTGCGGGAAAACCTGAACCGTCACTTTTCCGGTTGAAGTACAAAGCCCGCCAAAGCCGGTGACCGTCACGTTGTAGGTCGTTGTTTGCAAAGGTGCTACGGTCGGATTGACCAGATTTTGCTGGGCTGGCGGCACGTTGGGTCCCCATTTGTAAGTAAAGCCGGAGGTCGGCCCGTTCGGGTTGAGCTGTATCGAAGAGCCGGCGCAAATCTGCGGGTTGTTTGGGAGCAGGTTGATCGGGTTGTTGGCGCCGGTGGTGAAGTTGACGATTTTTGTATCCTCGCAACCATTCTGCGAGCGTACGGTCAGCTTGATCGTACCGGAGGAAGGGTTGGGTATTTCAAAAACAGGATTTTGCTGGGTGGAGGTTAGCGTGTTGCTGCCGTAAGTCACCGTCCAATTCCACTGCACCGGCGGTGAAACGTTGTCCGTTGACTGATCCTGTAAAACCAGCACCGTTTCATCCGTACAATCGTAGGTTTGGAACGAAAAATTCGCCGTGAGGGAATTGTACTGTAAAAAAATCGTGTCGAAAGCGATGGCCTCGCACTGCGTGCCCGGCTCGGCGATCAGGGCTATCACGTAAGTCCCGGTGTCCGGATAGGTGAAAGTTGGTTCAGCCTGCGTCGAAGTAAATGTGGTGTCGGGCCAGTCAAAATACCAGATGAAATCCTCCGCCACATCGGTATCATTTCCGAATTGCACGGTCAGGTTGTCGCATTGCGCCGGCGGCGCTTCGATGGTCGGATCTATTTCCAGACAAACGCCGACATTGTACTGAAAGTCCCGTCGTATGACCGACATCAGCTGACCATTCCGGTATTCCTGCACCTGAACGCCAACGACAAATTGCCCCTGCAATTCGGGAAATCCTGTGATCAAACCGGTTTGAGAGTTGATGGTCAGCGTTTGCACTGAACTTGGGCCAAGCAAGCTGTTCAGGCTGAATATATTGGGTGGATACCACACGACTGTATCGTAAGGTGGAGCAGAAGCAAATGGCGGCTGCGGCTGCGAAAAACTGGCACCGCTGAACGGCGTGTAAAATGAGTAAACCAGGCTGTCGCCATTGGTGTCCGTAGCTGCGTAGGGGTGGTTGATGGGTTTGTTTACACAAACAAAAACAGGGGGAGGGTTATTGAACTGGGGGCTGCTGTTGCACTGAGTTCTGGCTTTTTGTGAAAGGTAAACCCAATAGGTAGCGCCCGTCTGATCCGGGTTGAGGATGTTGGCGATTGTCTCGTTGCGGCAGCAACGCTGATACACAAAGTAAAAACCCGTATTCGGCTGTGTCAGGGTGATAACTCCTTCGTAGTGAGCATATTCCACGCAAACATCTGAAGGCGGAAACAGACACGGATCACCGGCGATGTTATTCGGAATCGTGTCGGTGAACATGGGGGAAACGTTCAGGTTGTTCACAAAAACCCCGGCGTCGTTAAACACGGAGATATGTGCCGGCGCATCAAATGGCGCCTGGCCGTAAAAACAATCCCGGTACACGTCGAGCTTGATTTTCCATTTGTTGTTGCCCAGGCACTCGTAGCTGATTTCGCCCCCGATGATGTGGGAAGCACGCAGCGGCAGGGAGAGCAGTACACCTGCCAGCATCGAAATCGATATGATTAGATAACGCATGATATGTTTTGGTTTATGCATGGCTGATATTCAAAAGTTTGATGGGTTGAAGGGTTTGAGGAGTTTGATGTGCTTGAGGTGGCCACTCAAACCCCTCAAACCCTTCAAACTCCTCAAACAAGTCAATTCTCCGCTACCCGGCGTGCTCCGATGATCGCCACTTTGCGCTCGAAGGAGGCCACGACGGAGTAGATACTGCCCCGCTCATCGTCGAGACGATCGCTGATGAACTGGGGGGCAAGTTTTTCACCAAAACCTACCACCTCCATCGTCAGCATGTTCTGCCGGATGTAAGGAAGCAGGACGCCGTCCCGCCAGGTTTCAAAATGATTTTTTAAACAATCCGAACGGCGTTGCGAGAGGTCGTAGTTGTAGTCGGCGCTGGCCCTCGGGCTGGTGAAACCCTGGATCACGAGCTCGACTTTGAAGCCGCCGTCTTCCATGATTTCGAGAATGTTTTCAGAAAAAACTTCAAGGCTCAGGTATCCGTTGTTCACTTCTCTTTCAAAAAAAGCATCCATCCGGCGGGCAGCAGTGATGCTGTCGAAGCCTACGAGCGAAGTCACATACTCTTGTCTGAATTTATCCTTTCGCTGCATGTATGCCTCCCAGGTTTCCTTGTAGCTCGTTTCAGTAGTGCGCTTACGGGTTTTCGGGTCGGGGTAGTCGTTGTCGAAGTAGATCACCAGAGGCGGGAAGTCCTCAATTTCCTTGGGTTTCAGGAAAAGCTGCTGCGCAATATCGGTTGTCGTAACATCCGTACGCAGGTCGATGTAGGCCGTGTCGGAGAAGTAAGCGACTTTGGAGCCGATGAGTTGGTATTCTTTGCCTCGCTCGAGCACAAAATCCACCTCGTTGCTTTGATCATTTTTTTTGAAATCCACTTCCTGTCCGTCTACCACGAGCCGCACTTCAACCCCCTTGAGTGGGTTCATGGATTTTTTGTTAAACGACTCGACGTGCAGGTCCACCGTCTCCGGCACGAGGTAGATTTTCTTTTGAATGGACCGTTGCTCCTTATTGGCCGGCAGCGTCATGTCGATGTCCATGTTGATCGGTAAAAATCCCGGCCGGGTGGCGAGCAGGGAATATTTTGCGCCTTTTTTTAACTCAAAATCAAAGTTGTTTCCAGTCGGGTTGGTGATGGTTGCTAAGGCAAATTGCCCTTCTTTTGTCAGTTCTTTCAACTCGACGGTGACACCTTCCAGCGGCAGGTCATTTTTTTTGTTAAAAGTGAAAACCTCCAGATCGACAACTTCCACCGTGAAGGCATAGAGGTCGTCGCAGCAAGCTTCGAACTCCGGCTCCAGCACCAGGCTGCCCAGCCGCCGGGAGGAGAGGTAGCCTTTCGTCCGTTTTTCATTTAACCAAAAATGCGTGTCGTGGTAACTGCTGTTGTAAGGCGCCGGCATGTGCTCGATATCCGTCCAGTTGCTGCCCTTTCGGGTTGCCTGAAAAATATCGTAACCGCCGAAACCCTGTCTGCCATCTGATGAGAAATAAATCGTTTTGCTGAGAGGATGGTAAAATGGCGTCACATCGTTTCCGGAGGTGTTGAGATCAACCTGATTGATGGGTTTTGCAAAGCTGCCGTCTTCTGCGATTGACACCGCCCAGATGTCGAGATTACCCTGCCCTCCGGGCCGGTCGGATGAGAAAAAAAGCCAGTCTTTGCCGGACTCTTCGTCGTAAGATACAAACGGGTCGGTAGCGGTATAGCCCTCCCGGTTGATGTCGGAAGGGAGGCGGACGGGGTCGCCGTATGCATCCTGGCCGACGATGGGTCGATACCAGATTTCACAACGAACTTCAGCGGTTGTGCCGACGTAGTCGCAAAGGCAGTAGTAAGCCCGGGTATTGTTTTTATTAAAACTTACGTGGGCTGTATGGCGGTTCAGATCGTTGAAGGGAAGGCGTTCAACCTGGCGGCTGTCGTTTTTCGCTTTCGATACAACAGAATATTGCCGTGGAGCTTCTCCTTTTTTAAAAGTACGGGTATCGCTGAAAGAAGAAAAGTAAAGGTTGCCGTCTTTCAGAAATGGCGTAAACTCCGAGTAGGGCGTGTTGATGTGGTCTTCCAGCCTTTCAACGGTTACATTTTCATCGGTCAGCAGAATGGCTTCAATTGCCCAGTCGAGGGCTTCGATTTCTGCTTTGGCCTCGCTGGTCTGCTTTGGGTAGGCGTTGGGGTGTTCATCCACGAATTGTTGGAAAAGCGCCTGCGCCTCTTCGTATTTTCCCTGTTTCTTTTTTACGGAAGCGAGCCAGTATTTGGTCAGCGGGTAGTCCTTTGCCTTTTCGCCGGAGAGTACCTTCGTGTAGGCCGTATCGGCGAAGGTGTAGGATTGAAACAGCCTGGCAGCTTCCGCATACTTGAATAAAACCTCCGGCTGCTCGCCCTCAATCGACATGGCCTCCTGGTAGTGCTTCATGGCAGAGTAATAGTTGAGGTTGGCGAACTCCTCGTCCGCCGCTTTCATGTACTGGCGGTAGGTCTGGCTCACAGCGGTCGAAAAGCAGCAGGCTGTGAGTAGGAGGGGAAATATGATGTGTTTCATTGCCGTATTCTTTTTTGGATATGTCGTTTTTGGCTGAAGTTGTTTTGTTTTTTCCTGAAAACTTCAACCTGCTTAAATCAACGGGCACGCCTTGAACGCCTTCAGCGGATATACTTTGTGAATAATGTATCGAACAGCTATTTCCGGGCCGCCGTTGCGGTTTGTGGCAGTAGAGAAGCCCGACACGTTCACATCCCAGCTAAATCCAACCACCAGGTCGTGGTAATGTACTTCCAGCGCCGGCGTCAGAGCATCGCCGATAGCGTTGAAACGGTAACCAAAGCCAAGTTGTACGGCCACCTCTTTCGATTTTTTGGTGTTCAGGTGATGACGGTAGGCCAGCCCTGCCAGTGCCTCGAAGTAGTTACCCTGGATTTGTGCCGTGGCATGTCCGACCACGTCGCCGACCGAAGTAATCTGGACAGTAGGCATAGTGTACATGCTCAAGCGGACGGGCAGTGGGCTTTTGTCGCTGCTAAGGTAATTCTGGTTGGGTTGATTGAAGTGAAATGCTGCGCCACCCAGGTCAATTTTGGTGCGCTTTTTCTGTTGCTGGCCTCGCCAGTTGACGCCGATGCCGAAGTCGGGGTAAAAAATATTTGGATCGTCGAAGTTTTCATTGACGGGGCGGTTTTCATCGAAAATATCACCATTCCACTGGTTGTCGAAAGTGAAATTTCCGAACTCAAATTGCCGCTGTCCCACGCCACCCGACAGTCCGATGGTCAGGAAATTTTCCTTGTCGAGCATCTTGGTGTAGGAGCCTGAAACGGCAACGTGCGTGGTGGAAAAATTCCCGTCGCCCGTACGGTCATAGGAAATATTGAGTCCACCGCTCATCCACCAGTCCTCGTGCTGCACATTGTAAAACTTCTTTTCAGCCCCGGCCTGGAAGGTTTTGTAAGGCGCATTGGCTGCGTTCCACTGACTTCGGTAGAGGCCGGTGATGCGGATGTCGCCATTCGAGATACCTGTCAGAGCAGGGTTCAGGTTTAGCGGCGCATTGTAAAACTGCGTGAAGTGAATGTCTTGTGAATGCAGGGAGATGCCTCCCAGCAACAAAACCAAGAAAAGCTGGAGATGGAGGTAGGATTTTGTTTTCAAAACTATGTTCATTTTTTCCCAGGCGAGCTTACATGAAAAGCAGCAGTATTTTAAAAATAAATCACTGATAACCAGTTATTTATTTTTTTAAAAACCCTTCTTCTCATCCATGCTCGACAAGACTGGGGGGATACTGTTAAAAATTATCGGTTTTGGTCATGCTGGTTTCAGGGTTAAAAATCTACTTCTCTGATACAAGCAATATACAAAAAGCATAATATTGATGTAAACCCCTGCAAACAGGGATTTTATTCAATTCGTCAGATAGTTGTTGATTTGTTCACTCAAAATCAGGGTACAGAAACAAATGCATCAGGCACTTTCGCTACGTGATGTTGCGAACGATTTTATTGAGTGTGAGTGAGATGGAGTGAGAGGAAGTTCATCCTGAAAACCGAACTAATGTACTGATTATCAATGAAGAAGCCTGATTTTAAGTTTTCAGGTTCCAGTTACTCCAGCACAATCTTTTCAACTGTCAAATAATAGTCGGTTATAATTTGTAAAAAATAAATCCCTTTAGGAAAGCCGGTTAAGTCTAATGTTCGGGCACAAGGGATAACGGGATGATTCTCAAAAGTGGATAACAGATTTTGCCCCCCGGTGTTCAGCAAATTCATAGCAAATATACCGGTTGATTCTGAAATTTCAACAAAAATTTTGCCATTTGCAGGGTTTGGGTACACCAAAACCAATTGATTTTCAGTGCTTTGTTCAATGGCTGACACTGCGCAACTGTCTACAATCACCACCACCTGATTCGACAGCACCGGATTCTCTTCCACGCAAACAAGGCTCGAAGTGAGCAGGCAACTCACAGCATCCCCGTCTTTCAGCGCAGTCGTGGTAAAAACGGGCTCGCTCCCTCCGGCAGGCAGGCCGTTTACATTCCACTCGAAAACGGGATTTCCTCCGCCATTTTCATAGGTAGCCGTAAACACTACCGTTGTGCCCTGGCAAAAAGTACTGTCAGTTGAAGGCGTAACGCTCACAGCCACGACCCCGACCGGCTCAACAGTAAGCGTCAGCACATTGGATGACACCGGATTTGTCATTACACAATTTTTCGAAGATGTCATGCTGCAATGAATCTGATCACCATGCTGTGGCATTGCCAGGGTGAATGTGGGAGAATTGGCGCCAACGGGATTTCCATTGAGCATCCATTGGTAGGAGGGTGCGTTGCCGCTGTTAACGGATTGGGCTTGTATTTCGACCGGCTGACCTTCGCATACCGTCTCCGTGCTGACAACGAGAGAAAGAGACGCTGTCAATGTGTTTTCCACATGGATCACCACGGAATTTGATGTAGCTGCCATATTCGAAACGCAGGTTTCCGATGAAATAACTTCACACGTAAAAGTATCTCCATCGTTTAACTGACTGATACTGAACGTGGAAACACTGCCGCCGAAAGCATTGCCGTTGATGAACCACTGGAATACCGGCGCAGCGCCGCCGTTGACCGGACTGGCATTCAGCGTGATCTCCTCACCGGCGCAGATTTCTGTTTGCGAAGCGGTAATCACCAGGCTCACGGAGACCGGTTCTTTCACCGTGAGCGATGCAGGAGCGCTCGTAGCTGTTTGCCCCGTGCTGTTCGTCACCTGGCAGCTGTAATTCGCAGCATCAGCCGCTGTGGTATTGTTGAGGGTGAAAATGTTTTGATTGGCCCCCGGAATCGGGTTCCCGTTTTTCATCCATTGAAAAACAAGCGGCTGGCTGCCAGTAGCACTGATGCTGAAGCTGGCAGAGTCTCCCTTGCAAACCTCCTGACTTTGAGGATTTTGCGTGATGGCGGGCGCAGTGCCGGCGGTCGAGCCGAACTCGAACACGCCCATGTCCACCGTGCTGTTGAAAATACGGGGCAGGCTGTCCAGATCGATCAGGATGCCGGTTTGGGCGATGGCGTCATTGTTGCCATCGTCGATGGCAGGAGAGCTGGCCAGGAGGTGAAAATTGTTGCCTGAAGCGTCCGCAAACTTGGGGTTTTGGTTAAAAATAAGCCCGGCACCGCAGTTGACCGAGCCACCCATGCCGTTGTAAAGTCCCTGACAATCAGTGACATCCGCCAGCGAGTGGCTGATGGTGGGCGTTCCCCAGATGATGCGGAAGACCTTGCCTTCGCCCGCTGTATTTCCCCAAAAAATGCAGTTACGCACCATCGGGCTGGCCACGCCAGTGCCCTGTTCTCCTGCGTTGCAATAAACCGCCCCGCCCACGTTGGCATGGTTTCCGTAAAACGTGCAGTTGGTAATCATGGCGTTGGCGTTGCCGCCTTCGGCGCCGAGATTATAGATGGCGCCGGCTGAGAGCGCATTGTTGTTGGCAAAAAGGCAGTTTGTAATGTTGGGGCTGGCATTTCCGGTCTTGCCCTGGTTGTAGATGGCCCCGCCGTAGGTGTCGGCGAGGTTGTTCAGAAACCGGCAATTAGTCACTGTCGGATTACAAATACCTTCGACGCCGTTGTTGAAAAGTGCGGCTCCGGCGAACGCAGAGTGATTGTTTTCAAAAATGCAGTTTAAAATTTCCGGGTTGCAGGTGCCGTCAAAGCCGGAGTTGTACATCGCACCGCCGTCGCCGTTGGCCGAGTGGTTGGCGATGAATTGGCAGTCGGTGAATTTACCGCCGCTGAAGCCGCTGAACGTGCCGTCGTTGTAAACGGCGCCTCCGGTGCCAGCTTCATTTTCGTTGAAAATGCAATTTTTCAAAACGGGGCTGCTGTTGCCGCCTTTTCCAAAATTGTAGATCGCCCCGCCGTCGTTGAAGGCGGTGTTGCCGGTGAAAATGCAGCCGGTCAGGACGGGGTTGCAGACGCCGCCTTCCGAGCCGGTGTTGAACATACCGCCGCCTTCCGAAAGTTGCGATTCGTTATTTTCAAACAGGCAATTGGTCAAAACCGGGCTGCAATTTCCGTTGAAGCTGCCCGAATTGTAGATCCCCCCGCCACCGGAACGGGAGCTGTTTTCGTAAAAAAGACAGTTTTGAAGCACCGGATGGCAGTCGCCGCCGAAGCTGCCGTCGTTAAACATGCCGCCGCCGTAGCCCCAGGCGTAGTTGTTTTCAAAACGGCAATTGCGCACCACGGGATGAGAAGCGCCGCCGGCCGTTGAGCCGACGTTGAACCAACCGGCGCCGCTGTTTTGCGGAGTGCCCAGGGCAGCTGCATTGTTGTCAGCATTTCCGCCGGTGATGATGAAGCCGTCCACCAGCGTAAGGTTGCTGACGTTGGCGGTATGGACGATGGTGAAAGAATTATTTGACAACTGCCCATCCTGGTCGATGTCGCCGCTCAGGTAGGTTGGGTTGCTGCTGATGATTCGTTGGCTGACGGAGGTTTCATGACCGGCAAATCCGCCGTAAAGTTTGACGCCGTTTTTTATCTCAAACCACATGTTTCGCTGATCGAATGTACAGTTGGTGCAAGTGGTGGGGCGGTAGATTCCTTTTTTGACCCAAATCTGCGTGCCAGCGACGGCATTGTCGAGTACCGCCTTCAGGTTGCCGGCGGCATTTGCCCAGGAGGAGCCATTGCCACTCCCGTTTGGGGCGACGTAAATAACTTGGGCAAATGTTAGAGCAGGAAAAAAGGAAAAGACAAGTACGACAAGTGTATGTAAAATTCTCATCATGGTATTGTTCCGTTTCTTCCGTCAGCTGAGTTAGCTTTTTTTGAAAAATGTTGGGGGAAACGGAAGCGCTAACTCTTTTTGGGCGAAATTTTTGACAAAAATAGCTGTTTTATCGTGTCATTGCCCGGAATTTATGTTTTTAACAGCCACGGCTATCTTGCTGTCCGCCGTTCCGTAGTACAAAAACCACTTTCCTTTGTACGGCACGAGTCCTTCCAGAAAGCACACATTCCCAATCTGCCCGGTGATTTCGTAGGGTTTTTCCGGTTTGAAAAAATACTCGTCCAGCCGGTCGAGCACTTTGGCGGGGTTGTTTTTGTCAAATAAAATCTGCCCGGCGGCGTAGGTGCCGGGTGGCAGGTTGGGGTCGCCGCCTTCGTCGAGGTTGCGGCTGTTGTAGATTAGCAAAATTCCCTGATCCGTGAGTAGGGCAGGCGGGCCGGGTTCCACGAGCTGGCAGTCGAACTTGCCGGGGCGGGGGCTGAAAATTTTCACCAGTTCGCCCTGCTCGTTTTCCAGGGCTTGCCAGTGCAGCAGGTCTTCCGACGTAGCGGCGAAAATGTCCGTGTCGCCCCAGTACATCCAGTATTTCCCATTGATTTTTGTGGCGATCAGCTTGTCGCCCTCCCGGCGGGTGACGATGCTGCCCGACTTCGACCAGGTATCCCGGTGTTTACCGTAGCCGAGTACGAGGCCGTGTTTTTGCCATTTCATCAAATCGACGGAAGTGGCCAGCAGCAGCCGGGCGACCGTGCCGTCGTAGGCCGTGTAGGTCATCACATAGCGGCCGTCGTCGGTCTCCACGATGCGGGGGTCTTCGGCGCCGCCTTCCCACTCGAAGCGTTTCAGGCTGTCGTTTTCAGGATAAAAAACCGGCTCGGGCAGGCGGGTGAAATGCAGCCCGTCCTCGCTCGTGGCCAGCCCGATGCGGGACGTGCCGGCGAACTTCCCGACGGTGTCCTCTGCACGGTAGAGCAGGTGGATTTTGCCGTCCCTGACCACGGCAGCGGGGTTGAAGACGTCCTTTTCCTCCCATTTCACCACCTCCTGCCGCACGGGGCAGCGAAATGCCGCATCGCCCGGCGTCAGCACGGGGTTGACGGAATCCACCCGGACGAAGGGAACGAGGGACCAGGTTTTGGCGGCGGTGGAGGGCGGGGTGGGGGTGTTTTGGCAGGCGGTCAGGGAGAGGAGGATGACGATGGTGATGGCTTGATTAGACATATTTATTTTTTGGATGAAGTTGTGTTTTTGCTTTAAAAATTGTGCCCACAGGGTCAGTGGAGTTCCAAAAGTAAGAGATTTTGCATGAAAGGCAGCGTAGAAATGCCTTCATCGTGGCGCCGGCAAATGGAAAACAAATAGCTTGAACCAACTCATTTTTTCGAGAGGTATCGGTTTAAAATATTGTCAAAAAATTTAACATCAAAAATTTGGATATTACCCCCCCTAGTTGTGATATTGCAGCCCGAACGATTGAATATCCAAATGATATTCTGATCGTTTTTACACTCTAAAAATCATGCTCCATGAGGCCCCTGCATTTCTTACGTCCTTCTGCCATTTTATACCTTTTGCCTTTTCCGCCTTTGCTTTTGTAAGTCATTTCACTTTATGAAATACATGATTCTATCTATACTCAGCATGCTGGGGTAGGTCTTTTTTCCTATTGTGATAACTTCTTTGAATTAGCAATTTTCACCTTTTTTCGTATGACCGAGAGGCTTTACGGGGAAAGTATCTTTTCACTCTCTTAAATCTTCTTCCATGAGTTACAAATTCTCATTGCTCCATCTCATTTTTTTGTCTTGTTCAGCGGAGAATTCGAACAAGGGCAAACCAAAAACATCTGTAAAGTTATTAAATCGATCACTGCTTATTTTTGTTTTATTATTAGCACATTGTCATGTAATTGATGCTCAAACGTTTTCTGGCTGTGAAATCCTGAACTCCCCTAATAACATTGGCCCATTGCCTCAATATGCATTGAATAATAATAGTACTTCATCACCTTACTTCATCAAAATAAAAGTCCATGCAATTCGTAACGATAATGGCAGTGGTGGGGTAATTCCCATGCAAGTGGATCAAATGGTCACAGTATTAAATGAGGTATACAATCAATACGAAATATTTTTCATTTGGGATTGTAATATCAATGACATTAAAAGTAGCCAATATTATGCAAACCCTGGACCGACAACACTTCAAGCACTTTACAATCAGTATGGGACACCGTTCGCACTTGATATTTTTTTGGGAAATCCAGGCACATTTAACGGAGGAGGATGGGCGATTAGCACCCCCGGTGATGCCCTCTTGGTTTTTGGCGTAAGGAACGGAGACCTTTTAGCGATGACAACTGCGACTATTATACATGAGGCAGGTCACTGTTTAGGTCTTTGGCACACTACTAACGGGGCTGAATTCGGCAGTTCAGCCCCATGTGAACACATAAATGGCGATGATTGGATAAATCGAGGAGATTTTGTTTTGGATACTCCTGCCGATCCTTTTGTTTTTGACAATTTTTCCAACCCAAACTGCTCTTTCATTTCGCCGCAAGACCTTTGCCAAGTATGCTTTTGTTTAATTCCAGGCATAAACCTTTGTCAACCTCCGAACTCTTGTGCCTTATATGACAACGACAACGATAAATTATTGGACACTAATTCTCCTCCTGATGAATACGTTTTTAATGAAGAGTGGTTTACGAACTACATGGGGCAAGGTCTGTATGACGATCATTGTAAAGAACATTTTACTCCCGGCCAGATCAATAGAATTTATCAGATGATTGAAAGTCAGTCTGTTTTACAAAACCTCACCATTCCAGCACCCGAAATTGAAATCGAAGCACTTACTGCATCCAGCGAATTCTGCATAGGAGGAACAAGTCAAATTGAATACGCTGTTTGTCCTCCTGCCTTCCATCCGAATCCTTTACCTGTCATGGTTACATTGACACCTTCCGTTGAGCCTGCTTTGCTTGGTGCATTTGTATCATTTGGAGGTGACTTTTCAGATGGATCTGAGACAATTTTGATGGATCCAAGTTGTGCTACTTTTTTCTTGGAAGTGATTATTTCACCTGATGCTCCATTTGGGACAACTTTTCAAATTAAGATGCAGATAGAACCTGAACAAGTATTATGTCCATTCTACATGGAAAATGGACATACCGTTTCCGGGACTTTTGTAAGTTGTTTCAACTGTCCATGCGTTTCCGGTATAAACATTGGCAGTACTGGCAATGAAACATTTCTCTCTGAAAATCCGCAGATACCATCTGTTTTGACAGGCTGCGTAGCAATTGCCGGACACCTCATCATTAACCAATCCCTTCAATTCAACAACGCCCAAGTCACTTTAGAACCTGGAGCAACGATAGAAGTGCAAAATACCCTGATCATAAGAAATGGATCAACCCTCCAAGGTTGCGAGGAAATGTGGAACGGAATCGTGGTTAAGGATGGTGGATCACTCATCATCGGCGAACAATCCTCTATTGAAGACGCCTACAGCGCTATAACTGCTGAAGCCGGTGCGTTTATCGACGTTCAAAATACCATTTTCAATAGGAATTTGAATGGAATCAGCTCAAACAGTGAATTTATACTTCAACCTTTTGCTGGAAATACGTTTGATTGCACAACTCCACTTTCACCACCATTATCCAGCCAATACGCCGAATCGGGCATTAACATCAGCAACAAAAATTTATTAAACATCGGTGTACAGGGCGCAACTCCCAATATCTTCCGCAACCTCAACAACGGAATTATCGCCACGAACACGACTCTGATGGTGCAAAATACCAATTTTGAACACATCAAAAAACAGTCGCCAGACGACAATTACCTATACACCGGCTATGGTATCCTCGCCGCTTCCAAAAAGCTCTCACCTTTTATGCTTACGCAAAGAGGTAACGGGTCAGCCGGGCCAGTTTCTTTCGTTGATTGCACCACCGGCATTTACGCTTCCGGAGTAAGCGTGGATATTGCTGAAAATAACATGGTACAAGTGAAGGAGGGCATTATTACTGAATTTTGTCACCAGGATATCGACATTTTTAACAACAGTATCGAGTGTATCAACACAGGAATTGAAATGTCGTTTGCCGATCTTCAAACCAATAAAACCATTCACGACAATACGATTGATGTGCTGGGTCGTGGTGCCGGGATATTTGTAAATGAAATGCCATTGTTTGTTGACTATCCCGCCACACGGAAGATCGAAAAAAATATTATCAACCTTATACCGGGCTTTCCCACATTAATAACCACTGGTATTCATCTGAACAGTACTTTACGGATGACTGTCTTCGACAATACAGTCAATATCAAAGCGCCTGCGATACGGGCAACCGGTATTTATGTTAGCGGCAATCCGGGCGGCGTGATTGACTATAACCATATTTTAGGAAACACACCGTCCGTAAATGTTGGTATCCGTGGCGTCAGCAGTCCAAGTATGAAATGGCAGTGCAACGATACCGAGGGAATAGGTACGGGTTTTCGCTTCGACATGCCTTGTAACACGACCAATGGCTTTCGTGGAAACGTAATGAAAAACCTTCAAACCGGCCTTAGTCTGAGCAGCCTTACCAATGCAAATGGCGCTGGCGGGCGGTTAGGCACTCAGACCCATACGGCCAACAGGTGGGTCGGTACTTTTAATGATAATCAAGGGGCAACGAGACATGAAGGCGGTATATTTGATATACAACAATCTCGTTTCTTTGCTGAGCAATCTACCTCGTATTGGCCTCCATCGATTGTAACGCCAAACAGTTCAGGCTCTTGGTTTTTCCCTGATTTTCCTGATCCAAACGAACTTTACCTTTGTGATTTGCCTGGATTCACCGGCGAACAACCCATCGATGAGGCGGATATGACCATTGCAGGGAACAACTCTACAGAATACGGGACCATCCGTTGGTTGTCGGAGCGATATTTGTTTCGAAAACTGGATGAAAATCAAACGCTGATAGCGAACACAACACTGGAATCGTTTTTCAACCAGCATAAGTCAACGTCAGTAGGCCGGTTCAATACGATCGATAATTCGATGTCGCTAATGCTTCAAATAGGTGATGTTACGGCCGGACAACTCGCTTCAAATGATTCCCTGATGCAGCAAAAAATGAATGAAATACGCAGCATTGAAGGTCAACTTATCAATGCAACCGGGCAAGACAGCATCATGCTGGCAGCCGAACGTGTTGTTCTGTTTCAGGATATTGACAGCTTGACAATCGGAAATGCGATCCTGCTGGACAACATTCTTGCACAACGTAGCCTAAATGCTGTCGCTGTCGCCACTGATTTGGACACCATTTCTGCAACACTGATCTTTGAACAAAATGAAAAAATCGTAAACCGGATTTTCCTTGAAACGATCGCCATCGGACAAGCCGGATTTAGTTCGGGACAGATAGATTCTTTGGAATCTATTGCCAGTCAGTGTCCGGAGGAAGGTGGTAATGCAGTATTCAAAGCCAGGAGCATTCTGGCGGTTATCAATGAAAATACACTCTTCGACGATGATGAATTTAACTGTATTCCTGTAGAAGAAAGAAATAGAGATCAGGCACGGGTAGCGGAAAGTATATTGCTGGAATTCAAATTGTATCCGAATCCGGCAAAAGACGAAATCATGCTGGAATGGCCATCTAACCTGGCAGGGGAAGGAACTGTGGTACTTTTTGATCTGACTGGCAGGGAAAAATTTAGAAGAGCCCTGATTTTTGACAATCACAAAACTCTTTTACAAACGAATACCTTGCCGGCAGGTATTTACCTATGCAAGGTAATCAAAGGAAATGTTGTTATTTACACGGAAAAAATAATTCTGATTCGATAACTGAACAAAGACCGGGAGTGCTGCACTCCCGGTTTTATTATTTCCACCATTATGAGAAAATTAATAACCTGTATTCTGCTTTTTATTCCCTTCCTAATGTCTGCCCAAAAAGAAGATTTTATATGGCTATTCGGGTACAGTAGTAATCATACTGATCTAACATTTGGGGGTACAATTATGGATTTTAACGAGTTGCCTCCTGACATTTATTACCAATACAATGAGATGAATTTCATGGAAGTTAATGCGAGTATTTGTGGGCAAGAAGGCAACTTGCTTTTTTACACAAACGGCCTTTATATTAATGATAAACTCCATCATCCAATGGCTAATGGAGGGGATCTGAATCCAGGCTTATATGCATTTGACATGGGTGATTTAGGATATATTTTACCTCAAGGAGCTCTCATTTTGAAACATGGAACAATCCCTCATAATTATTACCTAGTACATGCTGATTTAAATTATCCAACCTCCCAAGTTGGCTGGCATAGTTCTCATTTATACTACACGCATGTAGATATGGAGCTGAACAATGGATTAGGTAAAGTAGTAGAAAAGAATAAGGTCGTAATAAATGATACTTTGGCTACAGGTAAAATCACCGCTGTTAGACATGCGAATGGGAGAGATTGGTGGATACTTTTTCACAAAATAGCAGGAGCAAACGAATATTATCGAGTTTTATTAAATTCTTATGGTCTTGTAAACTTAGGCACAGATACAACAGGTTTTTCAATACCTCAAGAGGGAGTTGGTCAATCCGTTTTCTCACCTGACGGAAGCATATTTGCTCGAGTAAATACCATCAGTCTTTCGATAGGCCAATATGTGGATATTTTCTATTTCGACAGATGTACAGGCTTGTTGAGCGATCACACCCAAATACACTATGACGATAACGCATACTCGGCAGGTATCGCAATCTCGCCTAATTCAAGATACTTGTACGTATCTTCTTTTCTGAATCTTTACCAGTTTGACCTGCAAGCCGCTGATGTTGCCGCCTCTAAAAAGAAGATAGCAACTTACGACAACTTTCTGGACAATGGAATCCCGACCCAATTTTACCTCACACAACTGGCGCCCGATGGCAAGATTTACATCAACGCACCAAATGGCGTTCGGTATTTACACGTCATCCATCAGCCCAATTTACCATACCCGGAATGCAATGTCGAACAGCATGCCGTGCATCTGCCTACTCGCAACGCTGCTTCCATGCCCAACTTCCCTAACTACCGCCTCGGCCCCCTCGATGGCTCGCCCTGCGACACCCTCGGCCTCGATAACATCCCCATCGCCAAATATCGCTACGATCAGGATACGGCTGACTACCTCACCGTCGCCTTCACTGATCTGAGCTATTACGAGCCTGCGGTGTGGTCGTGGGATTTCGGGGACAACACCACCAGCCAAGACGCCAGCCCGGTGCATACCTTCCCGCAGGACGGCAGCTACGAGGTCTGCCTCACTGTCAGCAATCTAAACGGAACGAATACCTACTGCCGTACCTTGCAAATCGGCACTGTCGTCACGCAGGAAGCGCTACCGAAAATCGAGGTAACCGTCTTCCCCAACCCCTGCCGGGAAGGCACGAATGTCATCCTTCACCACTATTTGCCCCGCCATGCATCCATCACACTCTACAGCGCTACCGGCCAGCGGGTCATGGAGCATCGCCTGCTCACCGGCTGGAATTCCCTGCCGCTGGAGGCTGTTCCGCCAGGGATGTATTTTTATGAAATCAGGGAAGCAGGAAGGAAGGTGAAGAGCGGGAAGCTGGTGAGGGTGGAGTAAGGATTTGTTGTTTCCCTTCTGTTAAGCCGGTGTTTTTATCTTTGCGCCCGTTTTTGTTCAATCAGGTAGTTCCTCAACGAACAACCGGCAACTAACAACCAACAACGAAATGTACAAAGGTAAAAAAGTAATCGTCGTACTCCCCGCCTACAACGCAGCCCTGACGCTGGAAAAAACCTATGCCGAGATCCCCTTCCCGCTCGTGGACGAGGTCATCCTCTGCGACGACGCCAGCCGGGACAATACCGTGGAAACCGCCCGCACGCTCGGCATCGAACACGTCATCGTGCATGAAAACAACAAGGGCTACGGCGGCAACCAGAAATCCCTCTACCGCAAGGCGCTCGAACTCGGCGGCGATATCGTCATCATGCTACACCCCGACTATCAGTACACGCCGAAGCTCATCCCTTCGTTCGTCAACATCATCGGCGAAGGGCTGTACCCGGTGGTGCTGGGCAGCCGCATCCTAGGCAAGGGGGCGCTCCGGGGCGGTATGCCGATGTACAAATACATTTCAAACCGACTGCTCACGCTCTCGCAAAACCTGCTTATCGACTACAAACTCTCGGAATATCACACCGGCTACCGGGCCTTCAGCCGGGAGGTGCTCATGGCCATCAACTTCGAGGCCAATTCCGACGACTTCGTTTTCGACAATGAAATGCTGTCGCAAATCGTCTATGCCGGCTTCGACATCGCCGAGGTGACCTGCCCGACGAAGTATTTCGAAGAGGCATCTTCCATCAATTTTAAAAGGAGTATGGAGTACGGACTGGGCGTGCTGCGGGTGTCATTTTGCCACTTTCTGCAACGGAAGGGGCTGGCTAAGTTCCGCATGTATGAAAAGAGGCAGTGAGCGGTTCAGCCCCTGACCCCTGAAGGGGAACCATTTCGGGACAAGCCTGCGAACTTCCCCGTGTGGTTCCCCTTCAGGGGTCAGGGGTGGGGCCGGTGATTCAGGAATCTTTCTGCTCGATGAATTCGATCGCTTTGATGCCAAAGTAAATGGCGGCGAGGACGAGGGTGTAAGTAAGTGTTGCGGTCATGTTCGATTAGGTAGCATTTTTTAAAACCGGCAGCAAATGTCGGAAGAGTTTTTTGAATAACGAACGATGCGAAGTTTTCTTTCGCTGTTTGAAAAATTATGCGGGTAGGTTTTGGCTCCCGCAGATCCCGCAGATTTTCGCAGATCAAACTTCCACGATGAAAAATCTGCGGAAATCTGCGTGATCTGCGGGAAAGAAGAATTCATCATGACAACCGCCAACCTGAAAATACTCCTCGACAACCTCGTCGAAAAATACAACCGTCCCGAATTCATCGAAGACGACCCCGTCTCCATTCCGCACCGTTTCACCAAAAAGCAAGACATCGAAATCACCGCTTTCTGGACGGCCATGTTCGCCTGGGGGCAGCGCAAGACCATCATCAACAAAGCCAATGACCTCATTGATCGCATGGACGGCGCCCCGCACGACTTCATCCTGCACCACCGGGAACACGAGCGGGAGCAGTTCCTCGATTTTAAACACCGCACCTTCCAGGCGACGGACACGCTGTATTTCCTGGAGTTTTTGCAGTGGTTTTATCAAAACAACACCTCGCTGGAGGAGGCTTTTTTGAAAAATTTACGTCCCACCGACGTACACACGGAGGCAGCGCTCACCGGCTTCCACCGCCTGTTTTTCTCTCTGCCCGATGCGCCGCAGCGCACCCGCAAGCACGTCGCCACGCCCGCCACCAAATCCACCTGCAAGCGCCTCAACATGTTCCTCCGCTGGATGGTGCGGCAGGATTGCTGTGGCGTGGATTTCGGCATTTGGAAAAAAATAAAACCCTCGCAACTGCTCATCCCGCTCGACGTGCATGTGGAGCGCATCGCCCGCCGGTTCGGGCTGCTGGAACGAAAGCAAACCGACTGGCAGGCTGTGCTGGAGCTGACGGAACGCCTGCGCACTTTCGACCCGGAGGACCCGGTGAAGTACGATTTTGCGTTGTTTGGGATGGGGGTGCTGGAGAAAAAGGAAGTTTGATCAATAGACTTTGTCCATCAAAAAAAAAAGGCAGCCCCGTTGCCGGGACTGCCCTTCCTCATTTTTATTTCATCTAAAAATCATCTGCTGATCACCAACCGCTTCACCGCCACCTGGTTTTCGATCAAAATCTTCACCAGGTAAAATCCGGCAGGCTGCGCCGACAGGTCGAAGGTCATTTTGCCGGAGGCAAGACCCGCCTGCGGGAAATGCGCTGCCAACTGGCCGTTCACGTTGTACACCGTAACTTCCACGTCGTTCGCCGTGCCGTGATCCAGTGCCAGGATGAAATGGCCGCTCGTCGGGTTCGGGAAGAGCGTGATGTGCTCCTCCAACTCCCTGCTGATGGCGCCGGTAATGGACTGCACCGTGAAAACATGCGTCGAAAGGCAACCGTTGGCATCTTCCATGGATAAAGTATAAGTGCCGGCAGAAAGGCCCGTGAGATCCTCCTCTGAGGAAATGACAGCGCCTGATTCATTCGTCCACTCAAAGCTGTAAGGTGCAACGCCGCCGCTTGCTGTAACGTAAATAGCACCGTTTTGTGCCGATCCCGTTTCCGGCTGAATGTCGTCGATCGCAAGGCTGAGCGCAGCAGGCTCTGTCAACGTGAAGGCAGTTGTTTCCGAACAACCGGCATCATCGGTCACCTGCAGGGAGTACACACCGGGGCCGAGATTTTCGATGGAAGGCGTGGTTGCACCATTGTTCCAAAGGTAGGTGTAAGCACCTGCGCCGCCTGATGCGCTGGCAGCGAGGGCGCCGCTGTTTTCGCCATGGCAGTCAATCGTCGTTACAGTCAGGCTAACCTCCATCGTTTCCTGTACGGTGACGGTGAAGCTGCACGTGTTGTGGTTGCCGTGGCCGTCGTTCACTTCGAATGTCATCACGGTTTCGCCATCCGGGAACGCCGAACCGCTGGGCAGGCCGCTGACCAGGTTGGGGGTCAGGTTTTCCGCACAGTTGTCGCTGGCCGTTATTTCAAAAACAAAAACAGGCTCGCAGTACGGCAGCACCACGCTCTCCGGGCATTCGATGGCCGGAGCGATGTTGTCCTGCACGGTGACGATGGCCGTACCGGCGGCGCTGTTGCCGCTTGCGTCTTTCACCGAAAGCACGACGGCCTGGTCGCCGAGGTCGTCGCAGGTGAAGGTCGTCAGGTCAAGGCTCATGTCAACGATGCCGCAGTTGTCGCTGCTGCCGTTGTCGATCATGCCGGGCGTGATGGTGGCTGTGCCGTTTTCATCCAATGAAATCACCACGTTCTGCACGGCAATCACCGGCTGGATATTATCCACAACGGTGACGGTGGCCTGCGCCGATGCGACGTTGCCTGCCTCGTCTTCCACGGTCAGTGTCACCTCCTGCTGGCCGAGGTCGTTGCAGTTGAAGCTGGTTTGGTCAAGCGTTATGGCAGCGATGCCGCAGTTGTCGGAGCTGCCATTATTTACCTGGGCGGGTGTGAGCGTGGCCGTTCCGGTAGTGCCGAGTGCGAGGGTGATATTTTGTGTTAAAACGACCGGCGCTTCGTTGTCGTCCACGTCGATTTCGACTTCGAGGGTCGCTGCGCAATCGTTGGCGTCGGTCACGGAAACCGTGTAGGTGCCGGGAGCGAGGTTTTCGACAGAAGCGGTCGTTTCCCCATTCGACCAGGCGTAAGCGTAGCCGGCCGAGCCGCCCGTTGCGATGACCGAAGCCATTCCGTCCTCTTCGCCGCAGGTAGCGTTGACGAGGGTTTCAATCTCAAATTCCAGCGCTTCCGGTTCGTCGATGGTCACTTCGGCAATGGCCGCACAGTTCACGGCGTCGTTGATGGTGACGATGTAGGTGCCGGGTGTGAGGCCGGTGATGGTGGCCGTTGTTTCATCATTTGACCAAAGATAGCTGAAGGGCGAAAGGCCGCCGTTGAGTGTGGCCGTGGCCTGCCCGTTGTTCAGGCCGTTGCAACTGACGTTGCTGGCTGAAATGTTGGCAACCGTACCACAGGCGAAAGGCGCTACCGGCACGGTTTGTTGTGCTTCGCAACCGTTCGCATCTGTCACGGTGACGGTGTAGTTGGCGGACGGGAGGCCGGTGATCGTGGCCGTCGTTTCACCATTTGACCAAAGATAAGTGAAGGGGCCGTTGCCGCCTGTCGGGTTCGCTGTGGCGGTGCCGTTGCTGGCGCCCGCTGCGGTCACGGCGGTAGTGGTGGCATTGGCATTCAGTGCGGACGGTTCTTCAATTTCAATGGACGCCACGACTTCGCAGCCGTTGTCGTCGCTGGCCGTCACGGAGTAAGTTCCGGGTGCGAGGCCGGTGATTTCGGCGGTCGTTTCATCATTTGACCAAAGGAATTCCAGCGGTTCGGCGGCGTTGTTGAGCGAGATGGCGGCGATGCCGTCTTCAGCGCCATTGCACGTGACATCCGTGCCGGAAACATCCGCACTCACAGCGCAGCCGAAGGCGTTGACCGTGACGGTTTTTGTTTCGGTGCAGCCGTTTTCGTCGGTTACGGTTACGGTGAAATTACCGGGAGCGAGGCCGGTGATAGTGGCCGTCGTTTCACCATTGCTCCAATTATAAGTGTACGATCCAGTGCCGCCCGATACAGCAGCTGAGGCAGTGCCATCATTCACGCCCGGTGCGGTTTGGGCAGTCGAGGAAGCATTGACCACCAGGTCGTTGGGCTGTGTGATCGTGACGGTTTTTGTTGCTGCGCAATTTTCACCATCGGTAACGGTCACGGTGTAAGTACCGGCGCTGAGGTTGGAAGCGGTGGCCGTATTGCCGCCGTTCGACCAGGCGTAGGTGAAGGTACCGTTACCGCCGCTGGGCGTCACGGTTGCCGAACCGGTAGAAGTGCCGAAGCAGTTGACGTTGGTTTGTGCTGAAATGGCAGCAGTGACCGCCGGCGTCTGCGTCACTTCGGTCGAGGAAGTGCTGGTGCAGCCATTGTTCGAATTTGAAACCGTGAGCGTGTAGGTCCCGGCAGCGTTCACCGTGGGCGTCAGGGTGTTTCCGCCAGCGGAAATATTTCCGCCGCTGGTCGTCCACTCGTAGCTGAATTGGCTGCCGGAGGAAGAGCCGGTACCGTTCAGCGTTGCCGAGGTGGCGTTGCAGTTCAGCAGGCCGTTGGGGCCGGCATTGGCAGTGGGTTGGGTTATATTTTGATTGACAACGGCGGTAGCTGTTTTTGTACAGCCGTTGGGCGCTGTGACGGTAAGCACGTAATTGCCGTTGGTTGTGACCTCCGGATTTTGCTCGTTGGAGCTGAAACTATTGGGTCCGGTCCAGGCGTAGGTTACGCCGGCGGTGGTTGAGTTTCCGGCCAGGGTCACGGCGCTGTTTGTGCAGGTCAGCGTGCCGCCTGCGGCGGAAGCTTGCGGCTGGGTGGTATTCGACACGACTTCGGCAGTTGCGGAGGAGGTGCAGCCATTGGCACTGTTCGTCACGGTGAGGGTGTACGTTCCGGCTGCCGAGGTGGCCGGCGATGCCTGGTTTGAGTTGAAATTATTGGGTCCGGTCCATGCGTAGGTTACACCCTGCGTGGTGGAGTTTCCGTTCAGTGTTACGGAATTATTGGTGCAATTCAGTTCGCCGCCGGAGGCGGAAACGTTGGGTGCAGCGGTGTTCGCCGTCACGGTGGTGGAGGCTGCGGTGGTGCAGCCGTTGGTCGTGTTGGTGATGGTCAGAGTATACGTTCCACCGGCGTTCACAACCGGAGTGAGCGTGGTGGCGCCGGAAACGATGTTACCGCCCTGCGTTGTCCAGAGAATGGAGAAATTGCTACCGGTAGAGCCGGAGCCGGACAGGGTGACTTGTGAGGTGTTGCAGTTGATCTGTGCAGGGCTTCCGGCGGAGGCTGTTGGCGCAGTGGTGTTTTGTGAAACAGACGTGGAAGCGCTGGAAGTGCAGAGTGTATTTACGTTAAAAACTTCCAGCGTGTAGGTACCCGGTTGGTCGACCACGCAGTTGTTCAGGGTGGTAGCACCGGAGACGATGTTTCCGTTTGAGGTGGTCCATACATAAGTATATTCCGGCCCCGTGGAAGTACCTGTGCCGCTCAGCGTGACCGTGGCGTTGTTGCAGTTCAGGTTGACGGGTGCAGAAGCAACGGCCGCAGGCGGTGTCGCCGGGTTGATGGTAATATTGCTGACGGTGGCAGTACAGCCGTTTTGGTCCGTTACCGTGGCGCTGTAATTTCCGGGAGGAGCGTTGAAAATGGCGGACGAAGTAGCGCCGTTATTCCACAGATAGGACAGCGTGCCGGTTCCGCCGGATGCCGAAATTTCAGCGCTGCCTCCGAAACCGCAACCTGCGGGAGAGACATTCGCCAGGTTAGCCGTAACCGGCGTTGCAGGCTGACTGACGACGACAGGCCCCAGGGTTGTACTTCCGCCATTTGACCCGGTGACGGTGACGGAGTAGCTGCCTGCCGGAACGTTGACGAGGTTTTGGGTGGTGGCGCCGTTGCTCCAGTTATAAGTAAAAGGCCCGAAGTTTCCGGCGGCTGAAATGTAAATAGCGCCGGTGCTTTGCCCGTTACAGCTGACATTGACAACGTTCAGGGTGGAAGCAGTCGGAGGAACAGACGGGCAGCCTTGCGCAAAATTCCAGAGAGCGGCAGTGCCCTGCTGGCCTACTTCGGTGATGGTTCTGTCCGGACAAACCCCATAAATCGTCGGCCAGTAGTTGATGTTGTAGGGCCCGGTCTGCGAAGCATTGTCGATGATGGGGTAGGGAGTGCCTGCGACCCAGTTTCCCATGGTGCCGCCGACACAACCGGTCGGCCCGTACAGGCAGGCTGTGTTGGTAGAAGCATCTCCTTCGATCATGAAAACCATGACATCGTTGGTGCCGCCGGGGCCGTAGTTGATGTAAAGGTTTTCAAATGCGCCACTGTGATGGTAATTCCAGCAGGGAGGGCACCAGGTGGCCGAGAAGTCGAGGAAAACTACTTTGTCCTGATCCAGGTAATCGTACAGCGTGTGGCTGACGCCGTTGAGGTCGGACATCGTCCAGTTGGGGGCGATGCTTCCGTTGGGCAGTTGCGCCAGCGCAAACTGCACCGAAAGGACAAAAAAGGTGCATAGAAGTGAAAGGTGCTTCATGATCTCAGGTGTATTTAAGTGAAAAATTAAAAATTATAAATACTCATATCGGCAGGCTTGTCCGGTAGTTTCGTTTGTTGTTTTCAGAATGATTAAAATGGTTGAGCAGCGAAGGTGAGGTTTGGTAAAATTTTGTTGGGCTAAAAGTAGAAAAAAAATTAAAGTAGTTTCGATTCGTGAAGCTTTTTTGAAATTTCAGGTAAGTCATTCCTGCACGTACACCCGCTTCACCCGGTCCGAAATTCCCGTAAAAATTTCATACGGAATCGTGCCCAGGCAGGCGGCCAGCTCCTGCACGTGCAGGTCTTTGCCAAAAATGATGACCGGGTCGCCCTCCCGTGCCTCCGGGATATCCGTTACATCGGCCATGGTCATGTCCATGCAGACATTGCCGAATACCGGCGCTTTTTTTCCCCGGATCATAAAACTGTAATGGCCGTTGCCGGCCCGTCGCAGCAGCCCGTCGGCGTAGCCGAGGCTGATGGTGGCGATGCGCATGGGGCGCTCCGCTTTGCCCATGCGGCCGTAACCCACCGTTTCGCCGGGGGCGAGGTGCTTGATCTGTGAAACGGTGGCCTTGAGCGTGTTCACCGTCTGCAGCCGGTCTTGCAGCAACCCGCTGCTGTCGATGCCGTAGAGGCCGATGCCAAGCCGTACCATTTCCAACTGGTGTTCGGGGAAGCGGACGATACCACCGGAGTTGAGGATGTGGCGCAGGGGCCGGTAGCCGAGGCCGTCAGACAGCCGTTCCGCCATTTTTTTGAAACGTTCGATCTGCTCTAGCGTGAAAGCGTCGTGGGCGGGGGCTTCGCTGGCGGCGAGGTGGGAGAAGACGGATTTAACGATGAATGATGAATGATGAATGATGAATGGGTGGCGCAGCAATTCCAGCAGGGCATCGAGGTCGGATTCTTCGAAGCCTAGACGGTGCATGCCGGTGTCGAGTTTGAGGTGGATGGCCGTTCCAAAAGCGGGCGAATTCAATCCGCCCGCTGTTGGAACGGCCGCTGCTGGAACGTCAGTCCTCAGGAAATCGATGAAATTTCTCAGTAAATCCAAACTATAAATCTCCGGCTCCAGCCGGTAGCGGACGAGGGCGTCGAAGGTGGCTTCTTCGGGGTTCATGACCATGATGGGCAGTTGGATACCGGCTTTGCGAAGCTCCACGCCTTCGTCGGCGTAGGCGACGCCGAGGTAGTCAACGTGCTGAAATTCAAGGAGTTTGGCGACTTCGGCGCTGCCGCTGCCGTAGGCGCCGGCTTTCACCATCACCATCATTTTGGTGCCGGGGCGCAGACAGCCCTGATAGACCCGCAGATTGTGGAGCAGGGCGCCGAGGTTCACTTCCAGTACGGTTTTGTGAAAACGCAGGGCCAGCCGGTTGGCGATGCGCTCGAACTCGAAGCGGCGGGCGCCTTTCAGCAAAATTATTTCATCCCGGAAAATGAGCCGGTGGAAGTCTTCAAGAAAGGCGGGCGTATTTTCATAAAAACGTGCGTCGAAACCGGCAGGCAACAGCGTCTCCAAAATCGCCACCTCCTGACCGATGCCGATGAGCCGCCCGATGCGTTTTTCCAACAGCAATTTGGCCACAGTGCCGTACAGTTCTTCGGGCGATTGGCCGCTTTGCAGGATGTCGGAGAGTACGACGGTGCGTTTGGGGGCTTTGCTTTGCTGTTCCAAAAAATTCAGGGCGATGTTGAGCGAAGTGAGGTCGGAGTTGTAACTGTCGTTGATGACGGTGCAGTTGTTCAGGCCCTCCTTCAGTTCGAGGCGCATGGCGACGGGTTCGAGGCGGGCCATACGGCGGGCGATGGTCTCCGGCGCCACGCCGAGGTGGAGCAGCAGGGCGAGGCAGTGGAGGGCGTTTTCGAGGGAGGCGGCGTCGGTGAAGGGGATGGAGATTAGGAAATTGGGAAATTGGGAAATTGGGAAATTGGCGGTGAATTGGGTGGAATTGCCAGTGGTCTTGATTTGGGTGATTTGCACATCGGCGGGCTTGCCGGTGGTGGACCATGTGAAATGTTTGGGGCTGTCGAGCGATTTCATTTCACGCTCAATCAGTTCATTGTCAACGGAGTAGATGAGCGTTTTGGCGTTTTTAAATAAAATAAGTTTCTGGCGAAGTTTGGTTTCGATGTTGGGGAAGCCCTCGCTGTGGGCTTCGCCGATGGTGGTGAAAATGCCAATGTCCGGGTCGAGGATGGGGGCGAGTTTTTCCATTTCACCCATCAGCGAAATGCCGGCTTCGAAGATGCCGAGGTCGTGCTCCGGCGTGATCTGGAGGACGGAAAGCGGTACGCCGGTCTGGGAGTTGAAACTCTTGGGGCTGCGCACGATATGGTAGTCTTCGTGGAGCAGTTGGTAGAGCCATTCCTTCACGATGGTCTTGCCGTTGCTGCCGGTGATGCCGATGACGGGCAGCGTGAACTGGTGCCGGTGAAATTGGGCGAGGCGGTGGAAGGCGGCATGGGTGTTTTCGACGAGGATGAGGTTGGGTGGGGTTTGACTTGTTTGATGAGTTTGATTTGTTTGAAGGGTTTGAATTGCTGGGGCTGCTTCTTTTTTTGAAATAATGAAATTTCTTACTCCATTTTGGTAGAGTTCTTCGAGGAATTCGTGCCCATCGTGGCGGCGGCCTTGCAGGGCGATGAACAGCGAAGTAGCGGGAAAAATGACCTGCCGGCTGTCGAGCAGCAGGTGTTCGATTGTGGCATCGTGCGGGCCGGGGCTAAGGAATTCGCCTCCCGTGATTTCTGCGATTTGTTGGATGGTGTAGCGCATATAACGCCAAAAGTAAATCAAAAGTGAAATATCCGACTATCCCGAATTGCTTACCTTCGCCGCTCGAAAACAGAAGCGAGAAGTGAGGAGCGAGAAGTGAGAGCGGGATACCGGAAATTTTCTGAATCAAACATCAAGCACGACGAAGGGTGAATGATGCCCGGAAAATTCATCGTTCATCATTCATCGTTCATCATTAAAAGAATGATTACCTACATCAAAGGCACGATTTCATTTAAAACGCCTACCTACATCATCGTGGAAGCCGGCGGCATCGGCTACCACATCAACATCAGCCTGAACACTTACGCACGGGTGGAAAAGCTGGAAAGCGTCAAAATTCTGACCTACTACCACGTTAAGGAGGATGCGCACACGCTCTACGGCTTCGCTGAAGACGAGGAGCGGCAACTGTTCGCCCACCTGATCTCCGTGTCCGGCGTGGGGCCGTCTACGGCGCAGGTGATGCTTTCGACGATGGCGCCGGACGAACTGCGGGCGGCCATCATCGGCGAAAACGAGGCTGCGCTGCGCAAAGTGAAAGGCATCGGCGCCAAAACCGCCAAGCAGATCATTCTCGACCTGAAAAATAAAATGATGAAAACGGGCGGAGAAGTTGCCATTTCTACCTCCCCTGCGGACAATACGATCCGGCAGGAAGCGTTATCAGCCCTGTTGTCGTTGCAAGTGAACAAAATTCAGGCGCAGAAGGCCCTGAATAAAGTTTTACAGGAACAACCCGGCGTAAAAACCGTAGAAGACCTGGTAAGGCTGGCTTTGAAACAGCTTTCTTGAATAACGTTGAACGATGAATGATGAACGATGAACGACAGGATTCCGAAAGTTCATCGTTCATCATTTATCGTTCAACGTTAAATACCAACTGTTAAAGTCTGCTGTTTCAAAAAATGAATACCCCGTTTAGCGTTTTTGCGGTATTCAGCGTGTGAAAACGACAGGATTTTTTGGACACATTACGAACTGAATAGGGATTACAATTACTTTAAAAGCTCAGTTTTAGCTTTCCATTTCGTAAGCCTGCTCCTTACCGGAACAGGGTAGTGTTCTGCTTTTTTCACGCTGTCATTGCGTACAGCGCCAGTCTTAAACCATCGTTTGCCCAAAAAATGAATTGCTGTAAAAAGCAGCAAAAAAGGTAACAAATAACCCATGTACAGAGAATAAAGAAGGAGTTTGCGGGAACACCCGGCTTTCTTGTTCGATAGCTCAGTATTCGATTTTCATGCAGTTTTTGCTCATACAATTTATGAAGAAGAGAATTTTACTACCCTGTTTTTTGACGATCGTTGGAATTGCCGCCCTGGGTGGAAAGTTGCTTGGAAGTTCCAACTTCCCGGAAAGCCCCTACGCTCCGGAGTTCATTCTGGCAGGCGATGCGTTGGCGGCTGTTACCAGTGAAAAAGACAAGTTCTCAGGCTTGCAGGTTACTTCCTTCGTTACACAGGATACCATTCCGCTGGAAGATCGTACCGGCGACTTTCTGAACAACCCAAGCTCCAATCCCTTTGACCTGCAAGACCCCGCAGCCGTGGAACAGACGGTTGAGTACGATCCGGAAACCGGAAATTATATTATCACCGAGCGCATCGGCAACGACTATTTCCGCCCGCCTACTTACATGACTTTCGAAGAATTTATGGAATACCAGGCCCGCCAGCAGGAGCGGGATTATTTTAACGACCTCTCCGGCGTGGGCGGCTCCCGCAGCGCTTCGGGCAGGCTTGACCCCATCGCTAAGGTGGACGTAAAAAACCAGCTCATCGAGCGCCTCTTCGGCGGTACGGAGGTCGACATCCGGCCACAGGGTAACATTGACCTGACCTTTGGCGCACAGTTTTCCAATACGCAGAATCCAAGTTTCACTCAAAGGCAGCAACGCCAGGGTGGCTTCCTCTTCGACATGGACATCATGATGAACGTGGAGGGCTCCATCGGTGAAAAACTGAAACTCAAAACCAATTACAACACCCAGGCGACTTTCGACTTCGACAATACGATGAAGCTCGATTACAACACCGACGCTTTCGGCGAAGACGACATCATCAAAAAAATTGAGGCCGGTAACGTGAGTTTGCCGCTTCGCAGTTCGCTCATCACGGGTAGTCAGAGTTTGTTTGGGTTAAAAACGGAGCTGCAATTTGGCCGCCTGCGCCTCACGGCCGTTGCTTCGCAACAAAAATCGGAGCAGGAGGAAATCACCCTGCAAGGGGGCAGCCAGTTCCAGGATTACGAAGTGGCCGCCGACGAGTATGATGAAAACCGCCACTTCTTCCTGACTCACTACAATCGTAACAATTTCGAAGAGGCGATGGAAAATCTGCCTCAGATCAGAACACTTTTCACCATAGAAAATATTCAGGTCTGGGTAACGGACACCCGGAACGCTACCGAAGAAATCCGTGACATCGTAGCCATCGCCGACTTGGGTGAAACCAGCCGGATGACCAACAATTCTCCTGCCATGCAGCCGCCTGCCGTCCCAAGGTTCAGGGACCTCGACGGCGAAGGTTTGCCGGACAACTACGCCAACCCTATCTACGGCACCATTCTCAACGACCCTCAAACCAAGGTGGTGGACCGGGTTGTCGGCAGGTTGAAAGCACCGCCCTTCAGCCTTCAGCAGGGAAGGGATTTTGAAAAAGTGACGGCCCGTCGCCTCTCTTCCACGGAGTACACTTACCATCCGAACCTTGGCTTTATCTCCTTGAACGTAAACATTCAGCCCGATCAGGTGGTGGGGGTAGCGTTCGAATATTCCTACGGCGACTCAGTTTACCAGGTGGGCCAGATTGCGGAAGATATCCCGCAAAACTCCGACACGACGCAGCAGAATGTTCTTTTTGTTAAAATGTTGAAAAGCACCATCCAGCCGGTGGATCTGCCGACCTGGGATTTGATGATGAAAAACATCTACAACATCGGCGCTTACAACGTAGCAAGGGAAGATTTTAAACTCGATATTTTTTACGAAGATCCGGGTGAAGGTAAGAAGCGCTTCCTGCCGGAATCCAACCTGGAAGGAAAACCACTGCTCCGGGTGTTTAACCTCGACCAACTCAACGTGCAGGGTGATCCGCAGCCCGACGGGGTTTTCGACTTTATCGCAGGGCTGACGATCAACCCCCGGAACGGACGGATCATGTTCCCTGTGCTAGAGCCATTCGGCAAGGCGCTGGCGGATCAGATTACCGAGCAGCAGTTCCGGGATAAATTTGTGTATTCGCAGCTGTACAATCAGACACTGTTCAATGCCCGGGAGTTTGCCGAGTTCAACCGTTTCACCATCGAAGGTTCGTACAAGTCGAGCGTGTCGTCAGAGATTTCGCTGGGCGCTTTCAACATTCCGGAAGGTTCGGTGACGGTGACGGCCGGCGGGCAGGTTTTGATCGAAAATAAGGATTACAGGATTGACTATCAGATTGGCCGTCTTACCATTTTGAACGATGCCATCCTGAATGCAGGCGTTCCGATCAAAATCAAATTTGAAGATAATACGCTGTTTGGTTTTCAAACGAAAACCATGCTCGGTCTGCGAGCCGATTACACGGTGAACAAACACCTGACAGTGGGTGGTACGTACCTGCATTTGTTCGAACGGCCTTTTACCCAAAAAGTAAACATCGGCGATGACCCGATCAACAACCGGATTTTTGGCCTCGACGTCAACTACAGCAACGACGCACCCTGGCTGACGAAACTGGTGGACAAGCTGCCATTTTACTCCACCAAGGAAATGTCCACCATTACTTTCTCCGCTGAAGCGGCAGCGCTCAAGCCGGGCCACTCCCGTGCCATCAACGAAAATACGGCCGACGGGGACAAAGGCGGCGTCAATTACCTCGACGACTTCGAGGGTAGTGTTTCATCCATCGATCTGCGTACGCCGTTTATTGGAACCAACGGTTGGGTAATTGCGAGTATCCCGCAAAATGACGGTGAAAACAACAACCCGCTTTTCCCGGAATCGGAATTCAGAGATACCACTTTGACTGGCGTGAACCGGGCCTTGCTGAACTGGTACCGCATTGACCCGAGCCTTCGGGGCGGCGGCCAGAATAACCCTTACACGCAGGCCATCACGCAGCAGGAAATTTTCCCCAACTTCACACCGCAGCAGCAGTTTGGCGACACGTACGCCCAGATTCTTGATGTATCCTACAATCCTACCCGCCGGGGACCTTACAACTTCGAGTCGCTACAGGGTACGGCTTTTTCTGCTGGTCTGAATTCTGACGGAACGCTCCGGGAACCCGGTTCTCGCTGGGCAGGGATCATGCGTCAGTTGACCACCAACGATTTTCAGACTGCTAACATCGAGTTCGTGGAGTTTTGGGTCATGAGCCCATACCTCGATACGACCGGAGCCGTGGGTGGGAACCCTGAAGCTGCTACCGGGGACATGAATGGATACATTTACCTCAACTTCGGTAATATTTCCGAAGACGTCATGCTCGACTCCCGTAAGTTTTTTGAAAACGGTCTGCCCGGGCCGCAAACCCAGGGCCTCCGTACGGTGGAAACTGCCTGGGGAAAAGTGCCGCTTTCGCAGCAAATCACCACGGCTTTTGACGTGAACCCCGACAACCGGGCTGCGCAGGACGTGGGGCTGGACGGCCTTTCGGATGAAGAAGAGCGGGTGAAATTTAGCAATTACCTGCAATCGCTTCAGTCCGGGTTGTCACCTGACGCTTACCAGGCTATTCTGGACGACCCTTCGAACGACAACTTCCGCCATTACCGTGACTATCCGACAAATACGCCGGTGCTTGAACGCTACAGCCGTTTTTATGGTACGGAAGGCAATACGCCTATCAATACCGGCCAGACTTTCGTGACGGCGTCCACCCAGTTGCCGGACTCGGAAGACCTTGACGGCGACCGGACGCTGAATGAAACGGAAAGTTATTTTCAATACCGCATTCCGATTGAGTACGATGGCGACCGGGGTATTCGCAAAGACAACAACCCGTTCATCACGGATGAAGTCGTCAGCGATGATGGACGCCGGGTTTGGTACCGCTTCCGGGTGCCGCTGAACGTGCTCGACTCCGACCCCAACTTCAAGCGGGTAGGAGGTATCCGTGATTTTCGCTCCATCCGTTTCATGCGGATGTATTTTAAAGATTTTGAAAAACCTGTCAATTTCCGCTTCGCAACACTGGAGTTGGTGCGCAATCAATGGCGCCGCTACACGCAGAGCCTCGGTACGCCCTGCGGTGCATTTGGCGGCAGCGAAGGCGTCGATGCCACGGCGTTTGACGTGAATACCGTAAACATTGAAGAAAACAGCAAGCGTACACCGTTCGGCTACATCATGCCGCCGGGCATCAGCCGGGAGCAGGCGCTGGGTGTCAACCTCAATGCGTTGCAAAACGAGGCTTCGCTTTCCCTGAGGGTTTGCGATCTTGAAGATGGCGATGCGAGAGGTATTTTTAAAAACCTGAACGAAGATTTGCGCCAGTTCAGCAAGCTGAAAATGTTTGTGCACGGTGAGGAAATCAGCTGCGGCAATGGTCAGCAGCCGCTGGAAGATGGCGATTTGAGCGTTTTCATCCGGATTGGCAGCGATTTTAAAAATAACTACTACGAGTACGAACTGCCGCTGAAAATCTCCCGTGACTCCAGCATCGCCTACAGTGACTCGAGGTATCCGAGGGTGGTTTGGCCGATAGAAAATGATTTCAACATCGATTTTGAATTGCTGAAAAAAGTAAAAATCGAGCGCAACGACCCCACCAGCGGCGGAGAGCTTGGCAAGCTGTGGCCTTTCAATGGCTACACTGACCCGGAGAATCCCACCGCTAAAGTCCGGATTATAGGAAACCCGAACCTCGGCCTGACGAAGGCGGTGATGATCGGTATCCGGAATCCGGCCCAGGACCCGTGCAGTCCGAGCCCTTCCGATAAAAAAAGTGTGGAGATCTGGGTGAACGAACTTCGGGTCTTCGGTCTCGATGAGCGGGGCGGCGTCGCAGCGACAGCCCGCCTCGACCTGACGCTGGCTGACCTCGGTACGTTCTCGCTGTCCAGCAAAGTAAGCACCATCGGCTTTGGGGCGCTCGATCAGCAATTGCTGGAGCGGAGCAGGGAGCAGATTACGTCTTACGACGTTGCTACGCAAATTGCTTTGGATAAATTCCTGCCGGAAAAACTCGGCCTGCGGATTCCATTTTACTTCGCTTACTCGAATGAAACCCGCAACCCCCAGTTCGATCCTTACGATCTGGACATTGAACTGAAGGATAATCTCGACATGGCTGACACGCCCGAAGAACGCAATGAGCTGAAACAACGGGCGCAAAACGTCACTACCATCAAAACCTACAATTTTACCAATGTGCGGAAGGAGCGCACCAATCAGGAGAAGGTGCCGATGCCCTGGGATATTGCGAACTTCAGCTTTACCTATGGTTTTGATGAAACAAACCGGCGGGACCCCATCATTGAAAGCGACCAGGTAACCCGTCGAAGGGGCGCCGTCGATTACAAATACAGCCGTAAAACGACCTACATCGAGCCGTTTAAAAAAGCGATTAAGAACGATAAATACCTGAAGTTTATCAAGGAAATGCACCTGAATCCGCTGCCGAATTCCTACGGCTTCAGCACGGATCTCGACAGGCGTTTTAACACCACGAAATATCGCTTTGCCGGCGACGATCCGTTGGTGAATACCTACTACAACAAGCAATTCCTCTGGAACCGCTACTACGATTTGCAGTGGGATTTGACCAGGAATATCAAAATCCAGTTCAACGCTGACAACCAGGCCGTCATCGACGAACCGGATGAAACGCTGATGTACCAGCGCAGTCAGCTTTCTCCCAATGACCCGAATTACATCTCTGACATCGGCCAATACCGCCGGGATTCTATCTTTACCAACCTCCGGGACCTGGGGCGTACGAAAAACTACCGCCACAACTACAGCGTGAACTACAACGTGCCGCTGAAAAACTTCCCAATGATGGACTGGGTGAACCTGAAAGTAAGGTGGGAGGCCGAGTACAGTTGGGCGGCTGCGAGCCTGTCGCCCGGGGCTCGGAGCCTTGGTAACGTCATTCAGAACGGCAACACACGGGGTGTGGATGGAGAGCTGAATTTTGAAAAACTTTACAATTATTCGCCCTATTTGAAAAAAATAAACTCCAAACCCCGTCCGGGTGCCAGCCGTGGAGGAAATGACCGTGGCCGCCAGGGGCGTGATTCAGGCGGCGGCTCAACCGGAAGAGGCGGAAGGGACAGTGGTGGAAGCAGCGGAACCCTTGGAAGAGGCGATACGAAAGACAGCCCCGACGCCGGCGGTGGACGGAGAGGTGGCCGCGGGGCTGGTGGCCGAAATGATGTCGATGCGCCGGGCGGTGGTTCCGGTAATCAGCGCGGCGGTAACAGCCGTAAAGACAGGAAAAAAGGCGACGGCGAACCCGGCACACTGGAACGTGCGCTGATCCGGCCTTTGATGACAGTGAGAAGTTTGAACCTGAGGGCTACCGAGCAGTATGGAACGATCGTACCGGGATACCTGCCTGACAGTGAACTGTTTGGGATGAACGGGTTCGGTTCTCCCGGCTGGGATTTTGTTGCCGGCCTTCAGCCAAACATCAACAGGGATGATTATTACACCGATAAAGACTGGCTCTACAATAACTGGCAGTGGATTACGGGGGATCAATACCTGAACTCTCCCGTGGTTCAAACCTACAATCAGACCCTTGAAGGAAGGTTGAAGCTGGAACCGTTCCGGGATTTTAAAATTGATGTGGAGGCCAAGCGCAACAAGCAGGACACTCACAACGAATTTTTCCGCCGGGTGGAAGTGCTGGATCCGGGCAATCCGGACAACCGTTTCCAGCAGGAAATGCAGCACAGCATCCCCAAGGATTTCGGATCCTACACGATTTCTTACTCAGCGCTGAACACACTTTTCAGCGATGATCTTTCGGGCCTCTTCCGGAAGTTTGAGGAAAACCGGCTGATTATCGCAAATCGCCTGAGCGATAATCCTTCCATCCCGCACGAAGATTCGATTTATGCTGCAAAAGGCTATCCGAAAGGATATGGGCCCTTACAGCAGAACGTATCATTACCAGCCTTCTTTTCTGCCTACGCCGGGATGGATGCGAACACCATGAAAGTGACGAATAATTACATGGGCGATGTGATCCTGAAATTGATTCCCCGTCCTAACTGGCGTTTGACCTATAACGGGCTGGCTAAAGTTGGGCCATTCAAGAACCTTTTCCAGAGTTTCACCCTCAACCATGCCTACCAGGGAACCCTGACCGTTGGTTCCTACGTCACGGATCTTGACTACGATCCGGCTGCTCCGCAGAAAATCAATACCGACAACCTGAACTTTTACTCCCGGTTCCGGGCGCCTGATATTCGTATTCAGGAGCAGTTCAGTCCGTTGGTCGGGGTGGACATGCGATTGAAAAACGACATGTCATTCAAATTTGATTACAAAACCAGCCGGACGCTGAATGTGGAACTTGCAAGGGGGCTTAACGAAACCAAAGGAACCGAATTTACCATCGGTTTTGGGTACAAAGTGAAGGACCTGAAGCTTGGATTTCTGGCGCCGAAAAAGAAAGGCCGAAAGCCACCGGCGGATCAGACGCCTGCACGCCCGGGAAGCCGGAATCAGAGCCAGGCCGGTGATTTTGACTTGACCTTCGACTTTTCTGTGCGGGACGACATCACCAATTTTCATGCCTTTGACAGCGGTGGCCTGGAAGTGCCGACCCGTGGTAACCGAACCATCAGCATCCTTCCGCAGGCGACTTACCAGTTGAACAAGCAACTGTCGCTGCGCTTCTTCTTCGACTACCGTCGCAACGTGCCGAAGACCTCGCAGGGCTTCCCGACGACCAACGTGCGAAGTGGGGTGACGGTGAGGTTCTCGCTGAACTGACGCAGTTAAAATATTTTGATAAAAAAGCCTGGGAGGGAGACTTCCGGGCTTTTTTATTTTGGTTGTTTGGTAAAATGCCAGGTTCGGTAACTTTGCCTGCATCAAAATTTTATTAAAAATGACCACCGTCGAACAAGCCACCCAGATCATCCTCCAAAACACCCTCACCTTTGGCGAAGAAGCCGTCCCGCTCGCCAATGCCAATGGCCGCATCCTCCGGGAAGACCTCGCCGCCGACCGGGATTTCCCGCCCTTCGACCGGGTTTCGATGGACGGCATCGCCATCCGCTTCGAGGCGTTTGCTGCCGGGCAGCGTTCGTTTCCCATCAAAGGAATTCAGGCCGCAGGCGCTCCGCAATTGGTTTTGACCCAAAAAAATAACTGCCAGGAAGTGATGACCGGCGCCGTGCTTCCGCAAGATGCTGATACCGTGATCCGCTACGAAGACCTGGAAATCCAGGACGGGCAGGCCACGATTTTAATCGAAGACGTGCAGGAGCGGCAAAATATCCACGGCCGTGGCACCGACCGGCGGCAGGGCGAAGTGATCGTGAAAGCGGGTTGCAAAATTTCGCCGGCGGAAATCGGCGTGGCGGCTACCGTGGGCAAAGCCGGTTTGCAGGTCGCCGTTTTACCCAAAGTCGCCATCATTTCCACCGGCGACGAGTTGGTGGAGGTGGGTGAAACGCCGCTGCCGCACCAGATCCGCAAATCGAACGTTCACACGCTGGCGGCCACGCTGGCAGGGTGGGGGATCGAAGCGGACCTGCTGCATTTGCAGGACGACCGGGCGGAGATCGAAGCGACGCTGACCGAGTGTTTAAAAAAATACGATGCGCTGATCCTGAGCGGCGGCGTGTCGATGGGCAAGTTCGATTTTTTGCCGGAGGCATTCGGGGCGCTGGGTGTGAGGGAGTTGTTTCACAAAGTTTCGCAGCGGCCCGGCAAGCCGTTCTGGTTCGGCAGGGGCGAGCGGACGGTAGTGTTTGCCCTGCCGGGCAATCCGGTGTCCACGTTCATGTGTACGCACCGGTATTTTCAACCCTGGCTGCGGGCCGGGCTTGGCTTGCAGCCGTTTGAAAATCAGTATGCTGTGCTGGAAGAAGATTTTTTCTTCAAACCCGACCTGACTTATTTTTTACAAGTGAAACTGGTGCGCAGGGAAGATGGCGTCACCGGTGCATGGCCCGTCGCAGGCCGTGGCTCCGGCGATTTGGCCAACCTCGCTGAGGCTGATGCGTTCCTGGAATTGCCCACCGGAAAGCAGAATTTTAAAAAGGGAGAGGTATTCCCCTTGTTTATTTACCGTTGAAATTTATCCCGGGAAGCGAGTTGAAGATTGGTTATTTCACACTGCCACTCTCTCCCGGTTCCAGTCCTTCTGTTGAAACTTGGTTAACATTAATTTCGCTGGAGTTGGCCGTTGCGGATTCTCCGGTTTCCAAATCATCTGTTTGAGTACTGCTGAAAAAGCTGCGATAAAACAACAGCAGCGTTACGACTCCGGTGGTGATGGAGGCGTCTGCCACGTTGAAAACCGGCCGGAAAAACAAGAAGTGTTCACCGCCCCAGATCGGCAGCCAGTCCGGAAAAAAGCCTTCAAACATCGGAAAGTAAAACATGTCCACCACCTTGCCGTGCAGGAAACTTGCATACCCGCCGCCTTCGGGGAACATGGTCGCCACGCCGGCGTGGTAAGGCGTTTCAGAAAAAATCAGCCCGTAAAATGCGCTGTCGAGTATGTTGCCTACGGCGCCGGCCAGGATCAGTGAAAAACAAACGATCAGGCCAAAGGATACCTTGGAGCGCATGAGCAGGCGCAGGTAGTAAAACAGGAATCCAACCGCAGCGATGCGGAAAAGACTGAGCGCCAGTTTTCCGTGATCGCCGCCAAGGGTGATGCCGAACGCCATTCCCTCGTTTTCAACAAAGTGAATAAGCGCCCAGCTGAGGCCAAAAATCTGAATTTCTTCTCCGTAGGCCAGGTTGGTTTTGATCCAGATTTTCGACGCCTGGTCGATGAGGAGAACGATGAAAATGATAAGTGCGACTTTTATTGAACGGTTCAAAATCTTTATTTTTTTGAAATTCGAAACACAGGGTTTTTTAATTGCCAGCCTTCGGAAGGAAGGTTGAGCAACAAAAAGAAAAAGCAAAGGTCAAAATTGTTCGCCGGTATAAAAAACAAAAATAGTGATTGCGCACACGGAGCAATCACTATTTCGATAAAAGTTTTCTCTTTGGGAGGGGCCGAGGGTCAGGAACCTCTTCTTTTTGCCTCAACGCTGAGTGTGGCGTGTGGTACTGCCCGCAGCCGGTCTTTCGAAATCAGCTTGCCGGTTTCTCTGCAGACGCCGTACACTTTGTTTTTAATTCTCAGGTGCGCATTTTCAAGATGCTGGATGAGGCTTCGTTGCCGGGAAGCGAGTATCGTCAGGTGTTCCCGCTCTGCAGAGCCTGTTCCGTCTTCCAGGTTTTTGATCTTGGCATCCGGATTATCCGCCAATTCGGAGAGCTGGCGGAGGTAGTAATTGAGCTGGTTCTGTGCTTTTTCCAGTTTGCCTTCGATGATACTTTGAAATTCTTCGAGCTCTTCATCGGAGTACCTGGTTCTTTCGGTTGTAGCAGCCATAGTATCGGTAAATTTTAGATCAATAGTTAAAAAAATGTGGGAAGTGTTTCATAGACAAGTCTGCAAAATTAGCCAAAATATAGCACAATTCAAATGGTGAAAATAAAACTTTAAGGATTCAATAATGGTATTTACATTCTTTTCTCAACCTGAACTCAATTGCTGGGGAAATAAAATTCTATAAAAATGCCGGCCCGGAAAACCGGACCGGCAACGTACGGGAATGAGGTTTTGAGAATATGTTTTTAGGTGCACCTATTTTGTTGCCATGGATAAAATGTTCTCCCGGTCGAGCTGGCTGTACGTTTTGAGCAGCAGGGCTTTAGCTTCCCGGTTGAAGGGTTCTGCTTCAATAACTCGGTAGAGATCGCTGATGGCTTCGTAAAACCGGCGGTTTTGGACAAAAATCTGGCTTCGCTTGTAGTAGCAGCTGTTGCATCCGGGGTCTGCCTTCAGTGCGTTCGTAAAACTTTCAATGGCAGCCTGGTGGTTGCCTCGTTCCCATTCGATTTCTCCCATCAATTCAAGCAATTCAGGTGAATCCTGCGACAGATGCCGGGCTTCTCTGACATCATGCCAGGCTTCATCCGGGTTGCCGGCTGCTAAAAAGCAACGAGCCCGTGCGGTGAAAATGCTGCTGTGTCTGTTTTTTGACAACGCAGACCGGAAGTCTTCCATCGCTTTCTCCTGTTCACCGGCCTGAAAATAGGCAATGGCCCGGTTAGTCAGGGCAACCGGATGGTTTGGTTGCAAGGCAAGCGCCTGGTCGAACCAGGTAGCAGCAAGCAGTGACTGTTGCAGACTGATCAATGCGATGCCTTTGCCGAGGCAGGCGTCGAAGTTGGCGGGGTTGAGGCGAAGGGCTTCGTCAAAGTCTTGCAATGCCTGCTTACTGCGCCCTGTTTCAAGGTAAGCCAGTGCACGGTTGACGTAAAGTGCATCCGTCGGCCTGCCTGCCATGGCGAGGTTGTAGGATGCGATCGCCCGGTCGAAATGCCCCCTTTGGTGCAGGATCAGGCCGTAAAGTTCGTAGGCGCTGGTGTCGTCCGGGGTGAGTTCGAGTAATTTTTCGAGCGCAGTTTCTGCTTCCTGGAAATGGCCGAGGTCGTATTGAACCAGGCCAAGGTTAAACCAGGCTTTGAGGTGGTTTGGCTGGGTGGCGGCGGCTTTCGAGTAGAGGCGGGCAGCCGCTTCAAGGTCTCCGGCGTCGTGGCGGGAAGTTGCCTGGAAATAGAAGTTTTCACCTTCCAGATCAAAGTGTCCTTTTTCATTGAAATATTGAGCCCGGGCAAAAAAAGGAATCATCAGGAGTACAAATGACCAGCATAAAACAGGGGTTTCTTTCATCGCTTTCTCGTTGTCAGTTTAATTGGATTGCCGTCCTGATTTAGTGTATTCGTCCGGCATTCTACTGTTTTTATGGCAAGTAATTTGCCAAAAACGATGTTAAAGCTCTAAAATTCAGATTTTTATAAATATTTTTGATTAAAATGTTGACAATGAAAATATTTTTTTACTATTTGCAACCATCAAATTCATAGAGAGTTACGATTGTTGAATTATTTAATGTATTTTTTCATTGAATTTGAAAAGCTGGTATTCTTCTTGCATTTAAATATTTTTAAAAAAATTAATTTGTTGAAAAAAAGGAGATTAGACTGACTTGAGAAGACCCGAAACATCCTCCTTCCTTTCCTGACATTCGTATGGAGTAATTAAACATAACTATCAGATAACCTGGTCAACCTGGCCGTTTGGAGCATGCATGAGATGATGATTGTTGTAAAACATTCACGGATACCACTGTTGCTTTAGCCGGCAGTTGACTTAAAATTTCCCGGGACATGAGACTACTACACACACTTCCATTCGTGGTACTGTTATCACTGAATACTTTTGCCAATCACATCACCACCTACGACCGGCAGAATTTTATTGAGACCTACGCCGAATTGGCCGCTAACGAGATGCAGTTGGCCGGCATTCCTGCCAGTATCACACTTGCGCAGGCCATCCTTGAATCCAACTGGGGACAGGGTAAAGTGGCCGTTGAAGGCAATAACTTTTTTGGCATCAAATGCTACAACGGCTGGGGCGGCGAATGTGTGCAGGCAATGGATGACGAGGTAAGCCCTTCCGACTTCAGGTTTTACAACAATGTGGAAGAATCCTTCAGGGATCATTCCATTTTTTTGCAAACCAACACTCGTTATAAGCCGCTTTTTGAGCTTCCCGTGACGGATTACCGTAAGTGGGCGTATGGCCTGAAACATTGTGGTTACGCCACGGACGCCCAGTATGCTGAAAAGCTAATCCGGCTGATTGAGGAGCATGCGCTTTTTCTGTATGATTATGCCATGCCCGATCGTCAGTTCAGGGTACTGGATACGAGCGCCGAGTCACAATTGGAGACGGCTACACCGGAAACTGACGTTGCGCCAATTCAGCCCGGCGAGTTCAGGGTGCTGAATACTGAACCGTTATTCGGAGAGGCTTCCGGGCCTGTGATGTCGGCACCGGTATACAATCTGGGAGACAACGTGGTGCGCCCGCAATATTTGATGCAGGCTGAGCCGGTTCGGGAGGAAGTGGCTCCGTCAGAAGGCCAGGGAAAAATCAGGCCCGTGATGCCAATTCCTCAACACCGGCTGGAGCGAAGATGAGTTTCAAGTTCTTGTGAGACAGGCGTAAATCCTGAACATTGGCACTGACCAGCGTTCAGGATTTACGTTTTTGGGAGTTTGGAAAACCCGTCAAAAAGCGCCGAGGTATCTCATTTTTAGCAGATTACACATTCAGGTAAAAAATCTGTTTGTAATTGAAGCAATTTTTAATAATTTGCACCCGATTTTAAAAAGAGGCTATTTACTCATTTTAAAGTCATTGTATCCCATGAACATTTTTCCGATGAAGCCGATTACACTACACTCCCGCACTTGCCTTCTATTTCCTGTTAGATCCCGGCATGTTGATTTTTCTCTACCGGGGCGCACTATTTTCTTCATGAGTAAAAAACGAGGTTACTATTAATTCTGCGTAAGAATTAATTTTTCTGTCATGCGTGATGGATCATTTTTCTTTTTCTTGCGTAGGAGGATAGTGAGCTACGGCTTCATTTGATACCTGATCCCTTAAATCTGTATTTAATTTTAATCCGGTAAAACAAACGAGGTATGATAAACCGATTACTCCTCTTCCGGCTATTGCGATTTTCGTTCGTGATTGGCCTTTCCCTTTGGACATTACAGCTGAGTGCACAGTGCGAATGTGGCACGCCGAGCATGATTCCAGACCCGACTTGCCCGGGTGGTTTTAAACAAACCTGCTCCGGAGACTTCTTTACATTAAATTACTGTGGTCCTGACACTTTTTATGTTGGAGCAAATACATGCACCATCAACCTTTCTATTCCAACAAGTTCGGTGAATGTGTCGCCTCCGCCTAACTCATTGACCTTTAGTGCTGCCCTTACCGGGTACAGCCTGGGAGCTCCGATTCCGGCGGGAGAGGTGGTAACAGTAGTCTACCTTGCACAGGGAGTTAATGCTAACGAGCTTGACTCTTTATGTTTCAGACTTGTTTTTATTGATACCATCCCGCCAACCATAACAGCTACGCTGTCAAGTGATACATTTGACTGTGAGATAGCAGATTACGTAGGATGGGCTGATGGTCACAAGTCAACACTTATGAGCACAAGTACCGATAATTGTGGGGTTGACACCGTATACTACAGCCCTGAAACCTTTATGGGAGGAAGTTGTGATTCGCAAACAACGACTTTTTTTGTGGAGGATGAGTCGGGCAATGTAAGCACTGTCATGGCGACCTTTACTACCGTCGATACCGTCCCTCCTGTGCTGGCGAACCTTCCGATGAATGTGCTGATTTCATGCACTGACATGATACCTGATACGGCAATGGTTACGGCCACGGATAATTGTGAAGGTATGGTCCCTGTGATGTTTTCACAGTCTTCTTCACAAACGAATAACGGGACCTGTACGGACCATTCCTACACTATTCTTCGGACCTGGACGGCTGCTGATAGCTGTGGAAACGTGTCTTCTTACACCCAAACGATCAATATTGAAGATTTAAATACGCCAACTTTTACCATTCAGCCAGATGTCACCATTTCCTGTGAAATGGACTCCGATACTTCAGCGGTTGGGGGTATTTCAAATATTATGACGGCGTGCAGCGACGTCGATACCGTAATTTTCACAGAAACAATCGTTCCCGGCGCATGCCCCAACGAGTTTACCATTGAACGGACCTGGGAAGTGATCGATGTGTGTGGAAACAGCGATTCAAAAACACAGATCGTCACGGTGATTGACACAACGGCGCCTACCGCTGATTTTCCGGCTGACATCACGGTGAACTGCTTCGATGAGGCTCAGGACACCATGATCACCGGCAGACCGGAAATGGTGTCTGACAATTGCGATCAGGATCCCGTTGTTACTTACTCCGATGTAGTGACGACGCTGGTGGCTGATTGCAGCTTTACCATTGAACGGACCTGGAAGGTGATGGATGCCTGCGGTAATGCCATCCCTGACTACATTCAGACCATTACCGTCAATGATACCATTGCGCCTGTGATTAGCGACGAAGCTTCCAACCTGGTGATTATCTGCGATGACAATGTGAATGCAGACAGTGTTTTTGGGGTTTGGATTGCCACTCAAGCCAGCGCAACGGCTTCGGATAACTGTACCGCCGAAGCTGATCTGACCTGGGAAGCTTACAATTCGGGAACTTCTGACCCGGCAATGTTATCGGCACCGGATTGCATGGCACCGGCACCTGGGGTTTACCGTACCCAAACCGTTGATTTTATTGTCATTGACAAATGTGGCAACAGGGATACTACCACCGCCACCTTCACAGTGAGGGACGATACGGCCCCCGTTATCACAGATTGTCCGCAAAATGAAACCATAGGCACAGACCTTGGGATTTGCGAAGCAAATGTCACGCTTCCGCTGCCGATGGTGACTGAGGAGTGCGGCAACTCGATTGTATCGCAGCATTTTATCCAAAATCAAATATTGACGGCCCCTCCCGGCGACCCCGTGGAGACGCCGGTGAACGATGTGGTTTTCAACTTTCCGGTGCCCGGTCCGCCTTACACAGCTGTCGGAAGTGCCTCCCTGAAAATTATTTTGGATAATGTGGACGCTGAGGAGCCGACTGAGTTTTTCATGGCGTATGGCGAAGACGGTACCGTGCTTGGGCCGGTTGCCCGCACCCCCTTTCAGTGTGGCGATACCATGACAGTCTTTTCGCTGACTGCTACCCAAATCAATGCATGGGCGTTCGATGGCAACCTGGAAATTACTTTAAAACCTAACATTCCGGTCAATCAGCCCGGCCGCTTTTCCATCAACCCGATTTGTCCGGGTGGCAATGTGACGGCTGATTTGATGTACGATACGAAATTTCCCGACCACCTGACATTTGAATATCGCCTGAACGGCAGCGGTCGTATTCCGGTAGTGCCCGTAGCTCCGGTGAATGAAGTGCTGGTGCAGGGCGTGAATGAAATTACTTACTACTTCACCGATTGCGCAGGCAATCAGGATAGCTGTTATTTTGAAATAACAGTGGAAGATATGGAAGCGCCGGTGATTGATTGTCCGGCTGATTTTACGGTTTACCTTGGCGCCGATGAGTGCGAAAAGGATGTGGAAATCCCACTCTTCAGCAATGTAACGGACAACTGCGGCGTGACTACGCCAATTACGCAGACCCAGCCGGCGGATTCCCTGATTACCTTCTCGTACAACCCTAACCTGAATGACTTTCTGGCGGATGACAAAGTGTTCACATTCACGGGCTTGCAGGGAAATGCAACGCCGGGAAATGTGCAGTTGATTATTACGCTTCAGGCCGACGTGGACGACGTTGATGAGTATTTTGAAATTTACGACAACGACAATAATTTCCTGGGAACGACGCAGTCGAATATCGTTGTGCCGGGCGATTGCAACTCGCCGGCGGTAGCTGTTTTCGACATTCCGGCTTCGCTTTTCAATGATTGGGCAGTCGCCGGTAATATTACCATCACGGCGAAATCATTCATTGGCTTCCCTATCCCTCCGTCAGGCCCCGGCTCCGGGATTAACCCTTGCGACCCTGCGCAGGTGACCAACGACGGCGATACGGATGGTAGTTTTATCACAGCCACCTTCAGCTACGAAAGCGTACAGCCATTGTTCTACTCAACGGGTGCAACCACGCTTGACCCACTGATGCTGACGCCGCCACTGGACCCTGAAACCATCACGCTGAGTAAGGGCGAGACAACTTTTTTCTATGAAATAACAGACCTGGCAGGAAATACGGGCGTGTGCAGCTTCATCGTGAATGTTGCGGACACGATTTCCCCGGTTGCGCTCTGCGGACCTACGTTTGTCAATATCAACCCTTCCGGTATCGTGCAGGATACGATTTTCCCTTCGGAAATCGATCTCGGCAGCTCGGACAACTGTCCGAACTTTACCATGACGGTGACTCCGCCCTTTGTTACTTGTAATGATGCAGCTTTCAATCCGATTCCTGTTACGCTTACCGTGACGGATTCGTCGGGGAACAGCAGTAACTGTTATACCTTTGTTAATGTTACAGTGACGGCACCGCAGCCTTCCGTAACGGCAGCGTGCGGAAGCAGTACACTGCAACTTTTTGCCAACCCGCCGGCTGCGCCCGGTGCGGGGGCTACACCTTACCAATATACCTGGTATAATCCGCAGGGAATTCCATTTGCCTATGTGAAAAACCCGGTCATCCAGAATGCCGGCAATAGCAATCTTGGGTTTTACAATGTTGTCATTCAGGGGCTTACCGGTTGTTCTTCAGTTGGCGTGGTGCAGGTGACCTGCGATCTGCTGCCATTGGAAAAACCGTCCATTACGGCAGCATCCAACGTGATTTGCTCCAGCCAGAATGTACAGCTGAGTACAGCTTCAGTTTGCGGCAGCACCGTAAAATATAAATGGTACAGCGGCAACGCTCCGGGCGTGCTGATGGGAACTACCACCGTGCCAAATTTCAGCATGTTGCCTCCGGCTTCCGGTATGTTCAATTACTACGTAGTAGTAGAGCGTAACGGCTGCGACTCTGCACCTTCCGATCCGGTGAGCATTACGGTGAACACTACGCCGGTGGCAACCCCGGTGGTGATGCCGAACTCGACTCTTTGTGAAGGTGAAACGATTCAACTGAATTCAATTAACAACCTTCCTGGTTCAACCTGCTCTTGGACAGGCCCTTGCGGGTTCCAGTCAACCAACTGCAGCCCGTCGCCGATTCTTAACAGTACGGTTTGTAACAGTGGTGTTTACGAATTAATCGTTTCGAAGGCAGGCTGTTCATCTACACCGGTATCGGTGGCGGTGAATGTAATTCCAAAACCTGCCACACCATCCGTTACCAATTCAACGTCTGTCAACAGCCCTGCCTGCAACGGCTCGCAGGTGACGCTGACAGCGACGAACGTCCCGAACGCAGTTTCATACTCCTGGACTTCACCGGTGTTTACGACGATTTCTACGCCGACGAACGTACTTGTTTTACCAAATGCCGATATCACCAAAGATGCCGGACAGTGGACGGTAACCGTGATCGGGCCGATGGTAAACGGAAGCGCTTGCAACTCGAATGTTTCCCAACCGACAACGGTTCACATCGTGCCTAAGCCTGATGCGGTCAATGCAGCGGTAACGCCATCGGAAGCTTGCGCAGGTCAGAATGTCCAGCTTTCTTCCTCGTCAGCTTCGCAGGGTGTTAACTACCTCTGGACTTATCCCAACGGGCAGACCGTTGCCTTGCAAAATCCGCTTCTCGAAAACGTCAATAGCAACAATGCCGGTAATTACACCCTAACCGTCTCCAATCAGTTTGGCTGTACGGTACAGACTTCTGTCCAGTTGAGCGTGCTCGACAGGGTGAACATCACAGGCATCAGCAGTAATGCGCCGAACTGTGCTTCGGGGCCGGTGAATGTTCAACTGGTGGCTACACTGTTCCCGATTGATCCGGGCAACTATCAGTACCAGTGGACCGGACCGGGTGGTTTTTCATCCTCAAACGTTTCAGCTACCATTCCGAACGCTACCTTCTCCAACAGTGGAGCCTACACGCTGGTGGTTACCAATTCGCAAGGTTGTAACTCCCTGCCGGCAACAGTGAACGTGGCTATTCCGCAGGTATTGCCAACGCCTTCGACGCCGGTACTGAGTTCTTCGAACCCATTCTGCGAAGGTGATGCAGTTACCTTGACAACAAATCCTTACCCGGGTAATACCCAGTACATCTGGACAACGCCGACGGGTACATACATGACTTCAACAGCTTCGCTGACCATCGACGACCTGGCGGTTGCTGACGCTGGCGCCTACACCGTACACTATTCGGTCATGGATTGTCCTTCCAGCACTTCCGGCTCTGTCAATCTGGTTGTTAATCCTGCTCCGGTTATTTCACCAAGCAGCAATAGCCCGGTTTGTGAAGGCCAAACGATACAGCTGAATTTGAACTGCTCCTCCGGTGCAACGTATGAGTGGACCGGCCCCGGCGGGTTTAGCTCCTCCGTTTGCAACCCGATCATACCCAACGCCAATCCGAATACCAATGCCGGCACCTATACCGTTCGAAAAAGAGTTAACGGATGCTGGTCAGAAGTGGTGCCGGTGAACGTTGAGGTCAATAAAAAACCGGCTGTTCCCACGGCCATCAACGCAGGTCCTTACTGTTCGAGTACGGAAGATGTCATGCTGACGGTGACGAACACATCGGCGACGCCCGGAGCTTCGTATACCTGGTTCAACAGTGCCAACGAGCCGCTCGGAGCACCTACACCTTCCCTCAATTTTGCAGTACCTAACCCGTCGCAGTACGGTAATACCACGGTTGAATTTTATGTAGTAGCCTCCATCGACGGCTGCAACTCTACGCCTTCCGTGCCAACGCTGGTAAGTTTGAATACCATTCCTTCCAACACAGCGGAGGCAGGGCCGAACATTCAGGCTTGCGAAGATGAAATTATTGTACTGTCAGCTACCGTGCCCACCGTGGGAACAGGAGCATGGTCGTTAGCGGGCGGAAACCCGGCCGGCGTTATCATTGCAAATCCTGATCAGGCGACTACCACCATCGACGGATTGAATGCAGGCACGCCATACCTGTTCCAGTGGTCGTTGTCGAATGGTGCTTGCGAAAATTATTCTACTGATCAGATGGAAGTGCTTGTCAATGAAATTGAAGCAGCTGAAGCGGGCGACCCTTTCACGGCCTGTTTCACAACTTCGACTAGCCTCAATGCTGTGACGCCACTTTCCAACATGGGTGTCTGGTCACAGCCTGCTTCACAGGCAAGCCTTGGGGTGAACATTGTCAATCCGTCCAATCCGAATACACTTGTCACCGGTCTGGTAGCTGGTGAAAGTTATGTTTTCACCTGGACAATCGATGGCGGCTGCGGCATGTCTTCCGATGCAGTGCTGGTGACCGTCAGCAACGAGAACGCTTTCGCCGGCGCTGATTTTATCGTTTGCGGCAATCAGGGTGATGCGGTGTTGAATGCGACGGGAGCGCTCAGTGGCAATGGCATTTGGACCAGCCCTGATGCTAATCTCAACATCGTAACACCGGGCGACCCGAAAACGACTGTTCGAAACCTGAAGCCTGGCAACAACATTCTCGTCTGGACGATCAACGATGGGGCCTGTGGTCATAATTCTGTTGACTCTGTGATCGTGAATTACCAGCAGGTGGTGGCAGTGGATGATGAAACAAGCGTTCCGTTTGCAGGATCGAAAATTTTTGACGTGACGATCAACGACATTATCACCGGGCCTTTCTCACTGAGTATTCTGCAACAGCCTGCTAACGGTACTGTGAGAATCACAACGGATGGGCAGTTGGTCTATGATGCCAACCTGAATTTCGTCGGAGAAGATGTAGTGATTTACGAAATATGCCAGGATAACTGCGAGTGCGTTTCGGCCAAGGTCGTTTTCAAAGTAGGAGAGCAGGCTGAGTGCAAGCCGCCATCCATCATCACGCCAAACAACGACGGCATTAACGATGCGTTTGTCGTTCCTTGCCTTGGTAACGTGGATCGCTTCCCGAGCAACGTAGTCAGTATTTTTAACCAATGGGGCGACGAAGTCTTCCATGCAAAACCTTACCAGAATGACTGGAAGGGAACTTTTGACGGCGAAGACCTGCCCGCCGGTACTTACTTCTACATTGTTGACCTGGCTGACGGGAACAAGCCGATGTCAGGATATTTGATCATACAGCGTTAAAAAGTAATTAGTGATTGATGACTGGTGATTGGGTTATGCATCCAAATCACCAGTCACCAATCGCCAATCACCAATCACCATCGATATGAAAAATTTCATTTTTACCATCATATTCTTTTTCGCTGCGTTATCCATCGCTTCAGCGCAGCAGCAGCCCCACAATACCCAGTTTATGTACTACAAACTGGGCTACAATCCGGGTTTTGCAGGTAGCCAGGAGTCACCTTGTGTCACCTGCATTTACCGCCAGCAGTGGCTTGGCCTGGATGGTGCGCCGTCAATGGCTATTGCCAGCTTCAACATGCCGGTGGCAAATCAGCGGGTTGGTATCGGTGCGAACATGTACCGCCATACGATCGGCATTACTACGATGTACAACATCGACGGAGCTTATGCTTACCGTGTTCGTTTGGGCAATGGCATGCTGGGTATGGGCTTGCAGGCATCCATTCGGTCCATGGAGCATGATTTTCAAAAAACCACCTCGACGCAACCAAAGGCTGACGATCCCAGTATCCCAGCCAGCACGAGGGATAAGTTTCTGTTCAATGTCGGCGCCGGTGCCTACTACGATTCCGACCGGTTTTACTTCGGTCTTTCCGTACCCCGGCTTTTGAAAAATAATATTGACTACGCCGATTCCGATGTTATCATTTCAAGGGAGGTACAGCACGTTTACATGATGGGAGGTCTGACCTTCCCACTCAACGAAACGTTGAAGCTGCAACCTCAGGCCTTGTTTAAATATGTATCCGGTGCGCCTATCGACCTGGACGCAAACGTGAACCTGCTCATCCAGAACCGCTATGTTATCGGGATGACTTACCGCCTCGGTGGTGACAAAACGAGCGGTTTAGGGGAGTCGCTCGACCTACTGCTGGCAGCGCAACTGAACCGGAATCTGATGTTTAGCTTTTCGTATGACCTGACACTTTCCAATATCAGGGATTACACAACCGGTAGCGTCGAAGCTTCACTTCACTACTGCATCGGAAAACCGGACCCGGCCAGGGAATACGTAAATCCAAGATTTTTTTAGGCGATAAAACAGAGCGGGTAAGCCTTCCGGTGCCGGACACACAAATATCCGGCACCGGAAGTTTGTCCCGATACAACGACCCCCGCCATAATAAATCAAGCCGTTTTCCTGTTTAAAGCCAAAGTGAACGCCATCCATGCATGCTCACATCTAAACATTCACTCATTGGTTAAAACTCGCCATGAAAAATATTTTCTTCAGTCTGTTGGTTTTATTGCTACCCGTTTGCCTGCCTGGCCAGCAGCAAAGTTCCAAGTCAAAAAGTTCGGATAAGCTCTATGAAAAAGGCCAAATCCGGCAAAATGCCCGGCTTCGCAATGCGCTCGACCTGAATACGAAGAGCTACGAATTTTCACCTGCGTTTTATCAAAATGGCATTGTTTACGTGTCGTTTCACAAAAACGGCCCCATCGATCCCAAAACTGGCAAGCCTTTTTTCGAGCTTTTTTTCGCTGAAACCAACCAGCAGGGCATGCCGCAGAAAGGCCGCCCGTTTTCCCTGAGCATCAACTCCCAGGCACATGAAGGCCCGGTCGCCTTCAGCCGCGACAACAACCTGATTTATTTCACCAGAAACAGCCTCGAAGGCGGCATCGCAAAGCCCAATTCCAAAAAGGAAGTGCCCATGAAAATTTATGAGGCACGCCGTGGCAAATATGACTGGGAAAATATTAAGCCATTGCCTTTCAACAGTGAGGAGTATACCTGTTTTCATCCTTCGCTCTCAGCGGATGGCAGGCGGTTGTTTTTCTCCTCCAACATGCCCGGGGGCTATGGCGGCTATGATCTTTACTACGTAGAAAATAAGGGCGGAGATTGGTCAAAGCCTGTCAACCTTGGCCCTGAGGTGAACTCGTCCGGTAATGAGGTTTTCCCGTTTTTACATGAAACCGGTACGCTCTTTTTCTCCTCCGATGGAAAAGGCGGCGATGGTGGCCTTGATATTTTCATGATTACCATCAGCGGAAATGAATGGGGCAAACTGACCAATCTTGGCAGTCCATTCAATTCGGCAATGGACGACCTCGGGTTTATCATCAATGAGGAAGGAACCCGTGGATACCTCGCTTCCGACCGGCCCGGCGGCAGCGGTGGCGACGATATTTACATGTTTGAAGCGGATGCTTCTATCCTTGAAACGGACGCACCCCTGCTCAGCGCTATGATCATTGCTTACGATGAGCAAACCAACGAGCGTATTCCCAACGCCGGCGTGCGCATTTTTCAGCAATCGGAAGATGGTTTCGTTGAAGGAAACAACCTCTACGATGTGGAATTACTACCCTCCGACAGTGGTGAGGAGTTTTTGATGAAACTGGTCCGTAAAAATGAGGGGCAGCTTGGCGAACCTTCGCTTTTCACCAACATCAACGGCGAAACGCTGACTGAACTTCGCCAGGGTAAAAAATACCTCCTGCTGGTGACCAAAGACGGTTACCAAAGCGGCGAGCTTTCTGTTTCGACGGCAGGTCTGACCGGCTCCCAAACCTTGCGGGTGCCGATGCGGTTGAAAAACTGCGCTTCGCTCTCCGGTCTCGTCAGCGTGCAGGGTTACACCACGGCGGTACCGAATGCACTTGTGCGAATCGTCAACCTGACCAAAAACACGGAGGAGTTGCTGCGCTCCAATGCCAGCGGCGTTTTTGAATTTTGCCTGCCAAAAGATTGCGACTTTGTCGTGACGGCTGAAAAGCAGGGCTATTTGAAAGGTACAGCCAATGTATCGACCAAAAACCTGGTCGGCCTCCAGCCGCTGAGCGTAAATGTCAAAGTTCAGCCGTTGACCGATGACATCGTGAAAGAACCCATCCGTGAGGGTAGCGTCATCGTTCTGGAAAAAATTTACTACGATTTCAACCAGTACATCATCCGCAAAGGCGCAGGCCGTGACCTCGACGCCCTGGCACAGTTGATGAAGCAGTACCCCAGCATGGAAATCGAACTTATTGCCCATACCGACAGCCGTGGCAATGAGCAATACAACCTTGACCTCTCGCTGAAAAGGGCCGAATCGGCCAAGCGCTACCTCATGCAGAAAGGTATCAGTGAAAGCCGCATGCGTGCCTTCGGGTACGGCGAGTCGCAAATCCGTAACCGCTGCACCAACGGCGTCGATTGCACTGAGGAGGAACATCAGTTCAATCGCCGGACGGAGGTGAAAGTCGTTCGCATCGACGAGCCGGTAAAAGTGGAGTACAGAGAAGGAAGTCCGACGGGCGGAGGAAATTAAGACTGGCAGAACGAAATTTGAAATAAAAAAAGACCGGGCGAGTGATTCTGCCCGGTCTTTTTTTTGTAAAACTCACCGGTGGCACTTTTTTGAGGATGCTTTCTGTCAGAGAGATAAGGTTCATTTTGGAATTCCGGCTGTCTCGTCCCATCTTCGCCCTTGAAATTGGTGAAAAACGAACAACAAGCAACGAATAACGAACAATAACGATCATGCAAACCTCCTCTTTCGAAGTCACCGGCGGCCGCAGCCTCAGCGGCAGCATCGTTCCCAAAGGCGCAAAAAACGAAGCGCTGCAAGTCATCTGCGCTCCGCTTTTGACCACTGAAAAAGTGACCATCTCCAACATCCCCGATATCGCTGACGTACGCAGCCAGATCGAACTGCTGCGGGGGCTGGGCGTGAAAGTGGAGCGTCTCAAACCCGACACGTACAGCTTCCAGGCCGACGAGGTAGATCTTGGTTTTTTTGAAAATAAAGAATTCCTCGCCAGCGCCCGCCGCATCCGGGGCAGCGTCATGCTGATGGGAGCGCTGTTGGGTCGCTTCCGCAAAGCCGTGCTGCCACAGCCCGGCGGCGACAAAATCGGGCGGCGCAGGCTCGACACGCACTTCCTCGGCCTCCAAAAACTCGGCGCTGACTTCCAGTACGACGCCGACCACCGCATGTACTTTATCGATGCTCCGCAATTGCGTGGCACTTACCTGCTGATGGATGAAATTTCCGTGACCGGCACCGCCAACGTCATCTTCGCCGCCGTACTGGCCGAAGGAACGACCACCATTTACAACGCCGCCTGCGAACCCTACGTGCAGCAACTTTGCAAGCTGCTCAACCGCATGGGCGCCAAAATCTCCGGCATCGGCTCCAACCTGCTCACCATCGAGGGCGTCAGTTCGCTCGGTGGCGCTGAGCACGCCTGCCTGCCTGACATGATCGAAGTCGGCAGCTTCATCGGGCTGGCCGCCATGACGCAGTCTGACCTCACCATCAGCGGGGCAGGGGTGGCCGAATTGGGCAATATTCTGCCCGTCTTCGAGCGGATGGGCGTTGAAATGAAAATTTCCGGCGACGACATCCATGTGCCGGCCCAGCAGGAATTCGAAATCCAAAGTTTCATTGACGGCTCCATCATGACGGTGTATGATGCCCCCTGGCCCGGCTTCACGCCCGACCTCATGAGCATCATCCTCGTGATGGCCACACAAGCTAAAGGCAGTGTGCTCATCCACCAGAAAATGTTCGAAAGCCGCCTTTTTTTTGTGGACAAACTCATCGACATGGGCGCCCAGATCATTCTCTGCGACCCGCACCGGGCCACCGTCATCGGTTTGAACCGGCGCTTCCAGCTCCGGGGCATCGAAATGACGTCGCCCGACATCAGGGCGGGGGTTGCGCTGCTCATCGCTGCACTGTCAGCGAGGGGCAAGAGTGTGATCCACAACATCCACCAGATTGACCGGGGGTACGAGCGTATCGATGAGCGGTTGAATGCGCTGGGGGCGGAGATACGGAGGGTGTGAGGAGTGACCGGAAGGTTGATTAAAATGGAAAGCAAAAAGATGAATATTCAACAGGCTCCTGTCGAAATTGCTGCCCGGCTTTCCCGCCAACTCCCCGAATTTCAAAACCCATACGATGCGAAAGCGATTGCCCGCCGGGTCGCAGGCGTACCTCATTTAAATTTAGTGGCTTACATCGGTGAAGAACCGGCCGGTTTCAAACTCGGCTACGAGCGGGACGGCTATTTTTACTCCTGGCTGGGTGGGGTGCTGCCGCAATTCCGGCGTATGGGCCTTGCACAGGCGCTGGCTGCTGCGCAGGAGCAATGGGCGTTGGAAAACGGGTACGATTCCATCACTTTCAAAACCCGCAACCGGCACAAAGCCATGCTGGTTTTTGCTTTGAAAAACGGGTTTAGCATCACTGGTTTCGAAGAACGGCATCCGATGGAAGATAGCAGGATTTGGCTGCGAAAATCGCTTATTTCGCAAAAATCATCTCAAAATCCTTGAACGACTTGAACTCCACCGCATTCCCGCTCGGGTCCAGGAAAAACATCGTTGCCTGTTCACCCACCTCGCCTTTGAACCGGACGTAAGGTTCGATGATGAACTCGATGCCGTGTTTTTTTAACTTTTCTGCCAGGGCTTCCCACTCGCTCATTTCGAGGATGGCGCCGAAGTGTTTGACGGGCACATTTTTCCCATCCACTGCATTGTGAGGAGCTTCGCCGTCTCCCTCATCCACGAGGTGAGCGGTGATCTGGCTGCCCCAGAAGTTGAAGTCAATCCAGCGATCGGAGGTGCGCCCGATGGGACAACCGAGCAGGTTGTGGTAAAAATCGTGCGTCTTTTCGAGGTCGGTGACGGGAAAGGCAAGATGAAAAGGTTGCATGTCTGTTTTGATTGAGTTTTGGTAAAACAAGTGAGCAAATATACGCTTGGCCACGAAGCCGTGATTTAAAAATATAGTGTTGATTGGGGCCGAACGTCAAAAAATTGGATTCCCCCGTCTTGAAAAAATACAGGGTTGGCACTTTTCCCTTAAACTTGTGTCCTTTCAGAAAACAATCTTACGTAAGCTTTTATGAAGAAAGATGCCACCATCCTCATTGTTGACGACGAAGAAGACATTTTACTGACCCTCAAACTGTTTCTCAAACAGCATTTCACCAACGTCATTACCGAGCACAATCCGAATCTGCTACCCCGCATGTTGCGCACGCATGAGCCGGATGTCGTCCTGCTCGACATGAATTTCCGCAAGGGCGATACCAGCGGGAAGGAGGGGATGGAATGGCTGAAAAAAACCATCGAACTGGACCCTTCCGCTAACGTCATCATGATCACAGCTTACGGCGATGTGAAGGTAGCCGTTGAGTGTCTGAAAAACGGCGCTGTAGATTTTGTGGAAAAACCCTGGCGAAACGAAAAGCTGCTCGCTACCATCCACTCAGCCACCCGCCTGAGCGAGTCAAAGCAGGAGGTGAAACAACTCCAGACCCGCCAGCGCCTGCTCAGCGCCGACATGGACCAGCACTACGGTGATATCATCGGCGATTCTCCGGCGATGAAACAAATTTTTCAAACGATTGACAAAGTAGCAAAAACGGATGCCAACGTGTTGATTCTCGGTGAGAACGGAACCGGTAAAGAGTTGATTGCCAGGGCAATACACCGGCAATCGCAGCGTGTGGATGAGGTTTTTATCAATGTCGATCTGGGGGCAATACCGGAGACATTGTTTGAGAGCGAACTGTTTGGGCACAAAAAAGGCTCGTTCACCGATGCAAAAGACGACCGGACCGGGCGCTTCGAAGCAGCAAGTGGCGGAACGCTGTTTTTGGATGAATTGGGAAACCTGTCCCTGCCGCTTCAGGCAAAACTGCTCACGGTGCTGCAAAACCGGGAAATTCTGAAAGTCGGCGCCAACCAGCCAACGCCCATCAACATCCGTCTCGTATGCGCTACCAACATGCCGCTGTACGACATGGTGCGGGAAAAAACATTCCGGCAGGATCTGCTCTACCGGATTAACACCGTGGAAATCACCCTGCCGCCACTCCGGGAGCGGGTGAGCGATATTCCGCTGCTGGCTCAGCATTTCCTCACGATTTACGCCCGGAAATACCAGAAGCCGAAGCTTAAATTTTTAAATGAAACCCTTAAAAAACTGCAAGCTTACAATTGGCCCGGCAACATTCGGGAGCTGCGTCACGCTGTCGAGCGGGCTGTCATTCTTGGAGACGGGGAGGTGCTGGGGCCGCATGATTTTATGTTGCAAAACCAGCTACAGCAGGAAGGAGGTGCAGACTCGGCCCTGCCGACTTACAACCTTGATGACCTGGAAAAATGGGCTGTTCAGAAAGCCATGACCCGCCACCAGGGAAATATCACCCGGGCAGCGGACGAACTGGGCCTGACCCGTGCTGCGCTTTACCGGCGGCTGGAAAAATACGGACTTTAAAACAGGGAGCGTGATGAAGCCCGGTGCATGTGAAGCGCCGTTTCATAATTTGCCCTTTATCGTTTGCAGCAATGTTTAAAAGTTTCAAGGTAAATATCACTTTCCGCATCCTGTCCATCATCGCTCTGGTACTGGCATTGGTGTATTGCGTTGCCCGGACGGAGTTCTACATCACGATGTTCATTCTTTTTGCGCTGATCGTATTAGCGGTGGTGGATGTCGTGCGCTATGTCAATCAGACGAACAGGGATTTTACAGCCTTTTTGTTGGGGATAAAATACGAGGACTTTTCAGCGACCTACACCGGGCATCACAAGGGAAAGAGCTTCGGTGAAATGTACGACGCATTCAATCAGATCAATCGTAAGTTCTTGAATATCAGAGCAGAAAAAGAGGCGAACCACCAATATTTGCAAACCATCGTGGAGGCTGTCGATGTCGGGCTGCTGTGTGTGGATGAGCAGGGCGGTATTTTTTTGATGAACAAAGCGCTGCAAAAGATGCTGCACAAGCCCTTCCTCGTCCACGTTGATGCCTTGGGTCAGGTGGATGGCCAACTGCTTGAAGCTGTTCGAAACCTGAAAGCCGGCGAACGGGAAATGGTTCGGGTCAGCATCGAAGGGAAACCTGCGCCGATTGCTTTGCAGGCCACCGAATTCTCCCTGCGTGATCAAAAACTCAAGCTGATTTCTTTTCAAAACATCCAGGGTGAGTTGGAAGAGCAGGAGCTGGAAGCCTGGCAAAAACTCATCCGCATCATTCGGCACGAGATCATGAATTCCATCACGCCGATTGTTTCGCTCACCGCTACCATCGACGGAATGTTGGGAGCGCCCGGCAGCCGGATTGAGCCGGAAGTGGCCGACGATGTGCGCATGGCAATTTCCGCCATCCACAACCGGAGCGAAGGGCTGATGCATTTTACCGAAACCTACCGTAACCTCACCCGTTTGCCGGCACCGAAATTTCAGCTGGTGGACGCCAATGACCTGGTCGAGCGGATTCGGGTGTTGTTTAAGCCCGTTTTTGAAAAAAATGGCGTGCGTTTTCAGGCGCAGTTATCGCCGGCGCCGGCCATTTTTCAGGCAGATGTGGAAATGATGGAGCAGGTGATTATCAACCTGGTAAAGAATGGTATCGACGCAACCAAAGGCCGGGAAAACGCAAGCGTGACGGTAAGTGTGCAACGAAATAAAGACGGGAAAACCATCATCACGGTAGCCGACAACGGCATCGGTATTGAAAAAGAATTGTTAGGGCAGATTTTTGTGCCGTTTTACACGACGAAAGAAGAAGGCAGCGGCATCGGGTTAAGTCTTTCACGCCAGATCATGCGCCTGCACAAGGGAAGGATCAGCGTTCAGTCGGAGGCAGGGGAGGGGACTGTTTTTACACTGACGGTTTGAGATGGGCTCAGCCCAGAATTTCGGTGGCCTGAATTTGGAGGTCGAATTTTTCCCAGAACAGACTGCCGCCCCGCTTTATTTTTTCATGAAAAAGGTACTTGTCCTGAGCGGGGTTTTTATGCACTTCGATTTGCTCATCCTCCAGGTTGATGATCCAGAATTCCGGAATGCCTGCTGTTGCGTATAGTTTCATTTTTGTATCCCGGTCGTAGTCGAGCGAGGTGTCTGCTACTTCGATGATTAGAAAAACATCTTCCGGTTGCGGATGGCTGTCTTCGTAAAAGTCCGCCCTGTAACGAAGTATAGCGATATCGGGTTCAGGTTCGGAATAGGCACCGGTTACGACAGGATTTTGAACACTGACAATAGCAAGGTTGCCAATTTGTTTCATGAAAAATGCCATGATCCGGTTCACATGGCCAGCGTGTTTGCTTCCAATTGGGCTCATTTCAATAATTTCTCCGTGAATTAATTCCACCCGGTCTTCCTCGGTGAGGATGCCGGCTTCCGCCATTTTATGGTATTCACTGACGGTGAGCAATCTTTTTGAAATCTGAACGGACATCGTCTGCTGTTTTTTACAAAACTACGATTGTTTACCTAAAAAATCACCTGTCCTCACTCGTACCGCAGCGACTCGATCGGGTCCAGTTTGGAGGCTTTCATCGCCGGATACATTCCTGATGCCAGTCCGACGATGGTGCAGACGATGATGGCCATGATGATCCAGTTCCAGGGCACGAGGAAGTTGCCGCCCATGATTTTCGTCACGAGGTTGCCCATGAGAATGCCAAGGATGATGCCCACCACGCCGCCCATCTGGCAGATCAGCACGGCTTCGGTGAGGAATTGATAGAGAATATTTTTGCGGGTGGCGCCGAGGGCTTTGGAGATGCCGATTTCACGGGTGCGCTCGGTGACGGAGACGAGCATGATGTTCATCAGGCCGATAGCGGCGCCGAGCAGGGTCATCAGGCCAATGGCGATAGCCGCAGCCCGCAGGTTGCTGGTGTTGTCACGGATGATGGAGACGAGGCTGTCACTTTTAAAAGTCTCAAAATCATTGGGTTCAGCGGCTTTCAGCCGTCTGATATTTCGAAACAGGCCGATGGTGGCTGACTCCACTTCTTCAATTCTGGTCGGGTCCGTGACGCTGACGATGAGGGTGTAATTTTGTTTTTGCGAAGCGTAGTACCGTTTCCCGTCCATCAGCGGGATGAGCACGGTGCGGTCTTCGCTCTGGTTCATACTGGTTCCTTTTGATTTCAGCACGCCAACTACCCGAAACTGAAGGTTACCAACGGAAATGTTGCGGTTGATTGCTTTTTCCGGCTTGCCTTCGAACAGGTTTTTGACAATGTCAGCGCCAATAATGGCCCGGTTACCTCCGTTGAGAATTTCCTGAAAGGTAAAACTCCGGCCAAGTTCAATCTCAAAACCTTTGGCATTCAGGTAGTTTTCATCAATGGCAACTACGGAAACCGTGGGGCTGGTTTTTTCGTCGCCATATTTAATCACAGCCCTGCCGGTACAGGTAGTGGAAGCCGAGACTCTGCCATCCAGGTCAAAGCGCTCTTTGAACTCGATGGCCTGGTTGTAAGTGATGGGCTCTCCTTGTTTTTGCCTCCGGCCTCCATGCGAGCCGCTCACCTCGACGCCTTTGGGCTGAAGTGTGAAAGAATTGGCTCCAAGACCGGAGAAATTATCGTTCAATGAAAAAACAGCGCTGTCGATTGCCGTCAGAATGCCTACCAGGGCCATGATGCCAACGGCGATGATGAACAGCGTCAGGATGGCACGAAGCAGGTTCGAACGAACGGAATTAAAGGCGATATTGAGTATTTCACGGTATTTCATGACGGAAGATAATTGCTGAGGGCCTGAAATTAGACAGACTGTCCCTCCACCGGGTTTTTTGTTCGATAAAATTAGCAATTTGGCAGATGGAGGAATGAGTTTTTTATCAGGGGAAGTGCGTTGGTTCAATATTTTTTAGCTTTAACCCTCGATTCTCCAAACCCCCAAACCTGCAAATAACCTACATTTGCCTGGATTGTATTTACTTTTGAAACACAACAAATTTCACCATATATGACTGTGAATTTAAGTGACACCAACTCCGTCGCCAATCGTTTTATCGCCGAATTGCGGGACGTCAACATTCAGAAAGACCGGATGCGTTTCCGCCGCAATCTCGAACGGATATCAGAGGTGATGGCTTATGAAATCAGCAAAAAACTCAGCTACAAGGCCCGGGAAGTCGAGACCCCGCTGGGCCTGGCGAAGGTAAACGTGCCGTACCAGCGCATCGTACTGGCTACGATTTTCAGGGCGGGCATACCCATGCACCAGGGGATGCTCAATTATTTTGACGACGCCGAGAGCGCCTTCGTTTCAGCTTACCGGAGAAACCACAAAGACGGCACTTTCGAAATTGCCCTGGAGTACATTTCCTGCCCCAACCTTGATGACTGCGTGCTCATCATCACGGACCCCATGCTTGCGACGGGCGCATCCATGCACCTGGCCATCGAAGAACTTTTAAAATTTGGACAACCTTCACAAATTTTTGTAGTCACCGCTATCGCATCCGTGCAGGGTGTGAATTACATTCGCCGTACTAATCCAAATGCTTTTGTTTGGGTGGGAGCGCTGGATGACGAACTGACGGCAAAATCATACATCGTGCCTGGTCTTGGCGATGCGGGCGACCTGGCCTACGGTGCAAAGCTGCAAGAGTAAATTGATTTTGACGACAGTTATTTTTAAACAAAAACGAGAACCAACAATCTACCTCGCATGAAAGGATTACTTAGAAGGGCATCGACGGCTGTCATTTTCGTCCTCGTCATGATTGGAGGGCTTTTCGGCGGGCGGCTTTCTTTCATTTTTCTGTTTGCCATCATTACCGCTCTTTGTCTTTGGGAATACCTCAGTATGGTGCTTAACCGCTACACCCGCCGGGATTTTACCCGCATGCTGCTGGGCGTGGGGTTTGGCCTGACGCCTTTCGTTCTGGCCTCCATTCTTACCATGAGTCCGATTAAATCGAACGATCAGTTTGTCATTTTCACCTCCATCCTGTTTTTCCCATTCATTTTCCTGGCTTTCATTTATGAGCTTTTCACCCGTTCCGCCAATCCTTTTCAAAATGTCGGCTTCATCGTGCTGGGCATGGTTTACATCGGAGCCCCGTTCGCTTTGCTCGGCTTCATTGCTTTCGAGGGTGAAAAATTCAACTCCTGGATCGTGTTCGGCCTTCTGCTGCTCACCTGGATGAACGACACCGGTGCCTATATCGTCGGGTCGCAATTTGGTAAACACCCGTTGCACCCGCGTATTTCACCTAAAAAAACCTGGGAAGGTACGATTGGCGGCGTAGTCGTCACTTTTTTGGTAGCATGGGGTTTTTGTGCCGTTTCAGGAGAATTGCGCCTGCAGGACTGGATGGTGCTGGCCCTGTTGGTGTCGGTATTTGGCTCCATGGGCGACCTGGTGGAGTCCATGCTCAAACGGAGCGTGGGGGTGAAAGACTCCGGCAGCCTGCTGCCCGGCCACGGCGGAGTGCTCGACCGCTTCGATGCGTTTATTTTTCTGTTGCCGTTTGCGGCAGCTTACTTGCTTTGGATTCGTTAGGCATGAAGAAGGGTAGGTTTTGTCTCTGAAATTGCAACGCCTGTCCATTTGTACCAGACTTTTATCAATTTTAAAACGTCCATTAACAAGCAGATCGAACAAAGAAGCGTTTCATCTACTTTACTTTAAAAATCTAAACTCTAATGAAAAAAATATTCTTGCTGAGCCTTCTGGCCATGGTTTTCACCCTCGGTTTTCAACATGACGCTTTTGCACAAAAGCGGGGTAAAAAGAAAAAATCTTCAAAAACAGACGAGTATTTCGACGACAGCGGCTTCGTCAATAAACTTTGGTATGGAGGAAGTTTCAACCTGGGTTTTTCAGGAGGAAACAACCAAAGCTTTTTCGCTTTTGGCTTAGCGCCCATGGTGGGTTACAAACTCATCGGCGACCTGGTATCAGTGGGGCCAAGAGTCGGGTTTGAGTACAACCATGTCCGTTTGCAGAGTTTTGGCGGCGGGCCGGTTTACAAGGCATCTCCACTTTCGTACTCAGCAGGAGCGTTTGCCAGGGTGAAACCCTTTCGAAGCTTTTTTGCTCATTTCGAATACGAATACGAAAGCGCAGAGTCTACAGATCCCGACCGGGACGGCTTTATCGAAGTGGATCAAAACGGTAACATCATCACGGAAAGAGTTCCTTTCGACAATGTTTACATCGGAGCAGGATACAACAGCAGCATGGGAGGACTTTGGGGTTATGAGATTATGTTGTTGTACAACGTCAACCAACCTGCCACTACGGTAGCGTCGCCCTTCGACATTCGCTTTGGCTTGACTTACAAATTCTGATTTTTTTCTAAAAACTGACATAAATCATCCGGCCTCTCCTGCTGTTGTGGGAGGGGCCGGGTTATTTTAGCAGGCTTAGGTACAGTCTATTCTCACTGAGTACTTACCTTTGCGAACTTTTTTGAAAAAACGGCATTGTTAGTTGCCGGTTTTTCACTGTCAAATTTTCCAAGTATCCCCCTCATCTGACCGGTGAGCAGGAAGTCCACAAACACGCAAACACAAAAACACCCAAACACTTCTTAAAAAATGAGCAAATCATTCCATAGCCTTTCCGTTAAAAATATCACGCAGGAAACCCCTGACGCCGTTACTCTCACCTTCGAGGTGCCCGGCGATTTAAAAAAAGAATTCAAATACACGCAGGGCCAGCACCTCACGCTGCGCTTCCAGATCGGAGGAAAAGAGGAGCGCCGTTCCTATTCCATGTGTTCCAGCCCGCTCGAAAACGACATCGCTGTCACCGTAAAAAAGGTGAAAGGCGGCAAAGTGTCCAACCACATCCACGACCACGTGAAGCCCGGCACCACGATCGAGGTGATGCCGCCCGAAGGCCGTTTTTTCACCCAACTGGACGAGGAGCAAAAGAAAAACTACTACCTCATTGCCGCCGGCAGCGGCATCACCCCGCTGATGTCGATGATAAAAACCATCCTGGAAAAAGAGCCGATGAGCTACGTCTTCCTGCTCTACGGCAACCGCAACGAGGAGGAAATTATTTTCAAAAACGAATTCGACCGCTTGGAAAAACGCTACGCCGGGCAATTGCACGTCGAATACACGCTGAGTCAGCCGAAACGGGAAAAAGCAAAAGGGCTGGGTGGCCTTTTTTCAAAAGGTAAAATCACCTGGGAAGGTAAAACCGGCCGTATCGATGCAGGTTTGTTGAAAACTTTTCTCGCTGAAAATGCACCCCGGCACAAGCAGTCCGAGTTTTTCATCTGCGGCCCCGGCAACATGATCGAGACCGCCGAAAAAGCGCTGCTGGCCCAGGGTTTTGACAAAAAAAATATCCACCACGAATATTTCTCCAGCCCCGATAGCGCACCGAAGGGCCATGTTGCCAGCGTAGATGGCGCCAAGCTTACCGCCACGCTCGACGGTAAAAAAATTGAAACTACGGTGCCCGAAGGAAAACACATTCTCTTCGCTATCATCGACGCAGGCGGCGATGCGCCGTACTCCTGCACCTCCGGCGCCTGCGCTACCTGCATGGCTAAAGTGGTGAAAGGCGAGGTAAAAATGGACGCATGCTACGCCCTCGACGACAGCGAGATTGAAGCGGGTTACGTACTCACCTGCCAGGCGCACCCCGTGTCGGCAGAGGTGGAGGTGACGTTTGATGTGTGAGGGGGGCAGCTAATCATTAGCCTGGATTGGGACTTCTAAAGCGAGCGAGTACAACCTGGTGCAGCCATGACGCTGGGCGGCAGGGCCTCTTTTTATCTTCAAAAAAATAACAATCTGTTACGTAACACAGCTTGCAAAGCTTGATAATTCACCCGGAACTGGTTGTTTCGGACGCTTTTTCGATTTATCCTTGTCCTACCGATAGCTATCACACACACGTACCAAATGACTACCTGATGAACCCGATGACGAAACACGCTGACTCGTACCTACATGAAAACAGACGACGACCCGAGACGACCTTTCCCTTCCTGTATCGAATGACTTTCCCGATTTTGTGACTAACGATTTTTCTCCAACTTTTAAAACCTTTTAATCTTTTTGACATGAAAAGATATTTCTCATCTATTAACTTTCGTAGTGTTAACACACACACACACATAACAAGGCTTTTTCAAAAAGCAGGAAAATGTTCTTTTGCCTTTTTTATTTGTTTATGCTTTGGGTAAACAATCCTAAAATTCAAGCACAGGTCTGTGACGAAGATTTGATTGGCACAGATGTTCCATTCCTGGTAGATTATTGTTTGAGTACATGTCAACCCTTAGTCGATTGTGAACTCATGACCATCACAGTGGTTTTGAAACATAGTGGTGACGACCCGATAGAAGGCATTATGGTAGATTTGCGATTACATGAAGAAATGACGGTGGTTAAGAACCCCGATAATTTTATCATGAATCCTACTCCAATATCAATTAGTGGAGTTGGTAACCTATTTAGTTGGGTATTGAATGATTTGGAAATTCCTGGAATCGAAGTGAATGGTGGTAGATTAGAATTATCTTTAACGGTAATGGTATCTCAAAATCTTACATCAGTAGGATTTGGACAAATCAACTTAATTGTTACTGATGATGAAAACGATACTATTATTCGAACTATCACACCTTGTTCCTCAATTGTTCCCAAGGGATTTGGCGCTATAAGTCCTGCTGGTTCAAATCTTTTAAGTACGCTCTCTTTCCCTGCTACCAGTCCAACTTCAGGCGGAGTTAACGTTTTGATAAAAGGTGAACTCAGGGTTAATGAAGATTATTGGTTTAATGTAGGATCTGAAATTTATATGTACACAGATGCTTCTATTATTGTCGAAAACAATAAAACACTCACGCTCACAAACAGGGCGAAGGTAAAAAGCTGTCCAATATCGGATATGTGGGATCGCATTGAAGTTAAAGGAGGTTCCAGACTCGATTTGGTGGGGGTCGATCCAGGAGTTTCAACGCCTGGCGTAGTGATTCAGGATGGAAAAAAGGGAGTTCAGCTAAACGGGAATGCTACCCTGACTATCAAAAACACTACATTTTTAAACAATGATCGAAGTATTACTACCCCAGATGATTTTACACTCAGGCATTTTGATTTTGCTATTGAAGGTATGAATTACATCACCTCCGACGGCAATATGAAACCTCCTTTCGCCGGTAAACTTCCTTATGCGGGTATGCGTCTGCACGAATTAAACGGAGTTTCAATCATGGGGTCGCCTGGTAATACCATTGAATTCAGTAATCTGGCCAGAGGAATTGTTCTTTACCGGAGCAATGCGACGATTGGCAGACTTTTATTTAAGGACATCAAAGATGATCCTAATAACACTTCCAAAAATGAGGGTGTAGCCATCCGGGCAGCCGGCCTCGGTGCTAACCGCACCCTTCGCTATATCGGCTTCGACAACAGCAGCGTCAACGATTTCAGGGGCTGCGTCCTGGGCATACTGGCCGACGATAACCGGCTGGACGTAACCGGCGTGAAAATGACGGAAGTCAGCAGGGGCATCGAAGTGCAGCGGAATATAGGCCGCTTTGTCAGGATTCATGATAATACCATCAACGCCCGCACGACCGGTATCGGCCTTTTTCAGAACATGCCGGTTATGCTGGATATTTCCGAAAATACCGTAAATATTCACAACGATCTCGATCCCTACAACTCTTCCAAAGGACGGGGCATTCGGGGAGAAGAAACCATCGCTGCTCCTATCTCTACGAGTTACAGAATATGGAACAATCTCGTAAATGTGGACAATGCCCAAACCGGCATCTGGTTCCAGTCGGGCACAGCGCCAAGCCTGCGCAACAACACGGTGGACCTGCTGGACGAAGATCGGGAGACCTACTTCGGCTTCGATCTCCAGGGCATTTTCTGGCCCATCGTGCGGTGCAACCTCGTGAACGGGAACTCCGGCACCAGTTTTAAAAGCGCCGTCGGCATCTATTCCCTGGGCAATTCCATGGCCCGCTTCCGCTGCAATGAAGTGGCGGATACCGACGTCGGCATCCGCTTCATGGGCATGGGCGACGATACGGAACTCCGGGGCAGCATTATCAACGACCACCGCCTGGGCGTGCTGGTGGAAGCAGGCGGTTTTATCGGCGACCAGATCCATTTCGGGAACGAATGGCTGGGGACTACGACTTACGGAGGCGCCGGTAATAGTTACCAACCGATTAACGGACGACATGGGGCATTTAATGGAGGTAACCCTTTTCTTTCTCAATTCTTTGTCGATCAAACGGAAAATGCCCTGTTCAATACTTCCGTCAATGTAAACAACTGGTTTTTTAATCAAAATCTTCCAGATCCATCATTTTACTGTGTAACCCAGACCATGAACACTTGTCCTACCGGTACCGGCTCCAACATCAACGAGTTCGCCGATGAAAACCCGCCGAGCCTGGACGTGCTGGATTACGAAATCGCCAAAGACAGCATCCCACACGAAGATTGCCGGGACGCCGTGAACTGGACGGCGCAGCGTCACCTCTACCGCCGGTTGATGATGGAACCTTCCCTCTACGCCAGCGATACGATCATGCAGAACTTTGTCACCGCTGCCTCGCAGGGCACGGTCGGCCAGTTTCATGAAATCGAGGAAAACATTATCGGCCTGTTCAGCCTGGACACGCTGACGGATGCGCAAATCGACACCCTCGAAGCGGACATAGAACTGGTCCGGGAAGAAATATTCGTGTTCGACCAAGCCCTCAGGGACAGCATTTCCACGCAGGAAGCGGACAGCATCAAAACTTTGAGGGCCACCCGGCTTGCAAGCCTGTCGGACTTCACAGCTGACAGCGATTCACTGTGGACGCTCATCCGGTCGAACCGAATTTCCGCCGCACAAACGGTTATCACCAAAAATGCCAACATCAACGCCGTGGATCAGCACGAGATCAACGAGCAAACTGTCAACGACATTTTCCTGAAAACCGTAGCCGTGGGCGTGGATACCTTCACCTCTCAGCAGGCTTACGACCTGCGGGCCGTTGCCCTGCAATGCCCCGATTGTGGCGGCGATGCGGTGTACCGTGCCAGGAGTATTTTCGCCCTCTTGGATCCGGCCATGGTATTCGACGACAATACACTTTGTAGTGGGATTGGCAGCAGGAGTGCCCGGATGGTTGAAGAAACTTCAGTATCAGATTTCTTGGTATATCCTAACCCTGCTTCCAATGAATTAACACTTTTAGTTGAGGAAAATTCGAAGAATGCTCCAGCAGAAATATCAATTTGTTCTATAACGGGAGTAGAACTAATGAGATATGTAATGCCTGAAAATGAAACAAAATATGTTATTGACATATCACAATTTCCGGCAGGAATTTATTTCCTAAAAGTTCTTGAAGATAAGAAAAGGGTTCATACCCAAAAGTTTTTGATTGTTAAATAATTGAAAGAAACAGGTTGTGAGTCACAAGTGACTTGCAGCCTGTTTCTATTATTTTTTTAGAAAAGACATGAAAACGATTTTAACGATTGCATTTTTCATCGTTGTTCAACAATCCAACGCTCAGATTAAATATGACTACAACTGGGTGTTAGGTTATGATAATGACTTGGGTATGGAAGGTGGAGATGGTATTTTGTTAAATTTTGATAGTGGTGAAGTGTTAATTAGTTCTTTTCAAAAAGATATGTTTATGCACACAGATAACATATCTATGAGTAACTTGAATGGAGTACTTCTTTTTTATTCAAATGGATGTTTTATAGCAAATAAAAATCATGAAATAATGTTGAACGGAGACAACATTAATCCTGGGACATTACATGATTCTTATTGCGATCATGGTTATCCTATGCAACAAGGAATGTTGGGAATTCCAACTCATCAGCAAGAAAACAAATACTACCTGTTTCATACAAGATATGGCAACACCCCCTTTTATGCCGACAAATTATATTACACAATAATAGACATGGATCTGGATGGAGGGTTGGGGGGAGTTATTGAAAAAAATATTCCGATCATAGAGGATACAATTTGGGCGGGTTATTTGACAGCAGTAAAACATTCAAACAATCTGGATTGGTGGATAATTTCGGCAAAAGGGTTTACAAACGAGTTTTATAAAATATTATTGAAATCAGACGGTGTTCACATAAATGATTTGCAACAGATAGGATTACCGTTAGATTATGCAGCAGCAGGAGGGCAATCAGTATTTTCTCCTGATGGAACAAAATATGCCTGGTATGATCAGGTCAGAAACGTTCAATTGTTTGATTTTAACAGGAATACAGGTGCTCTAAGTAATCCACAACAGTTAATACTTGCCGATACAAATTATTTAGGAGGAGTCGCTATTTCACCTGATTCCAGATTCTTGTACGTTTCAAGTGCAATCTATTTGTATCAATTCGATCTAAATAGTGCTGACATTCAATCTTCAAAAATAGTGATAGATACTTTTGACGGATATAGTTCGCCTTTTCCTGCAAATTTCTTTTTGATGCAACTTGGCCCGGATTGTCGAATTTATATGAGTACAGGAAATGGAACGGATCGTTTACATGTTATCAATAATCCCAACCGGAAGGGAAAAGATTGCGATTTTCAACAGCATGCAATACAACTTCCAAAATGGAACGCCAGCACCATCCCCAACAACCCCAACTACCGCCTCGGCACCCCCTACCCGGTGTGCGACAGTAC
>JASBVF010000049.1 GCA_030147525.1 Bacteroidota bacterium | reverse complement strand
GTAGCTCATAAGCTGCTCAGGCAAATCTGGGCTGTAGTGAAGCACAATACTTTGTTTGACAACGAATTTGAATTCAAAGAACAACTGGCTTAAAAGTTTTTCACTTTTTTGCTTGCATTAAATTACAGTTCATCAACTTTTTATAAACGCCTAGTTTGAGCCACTTATAATTTTACAACAATAACTTTACGAAGAATAAATAATTGTTTTTGGAGTTTTTTTTTTTTTTAAATTTTGCAAAAAGCTTTTTTCTGTGAAATTTCTGTATTTACTTTACCCCCTGAACCAAACACCCTGATAATGCCCGAAACAATCCGTCTTTCCATTATTCTTAGCGCCAAAGGTGGCGCTCCGTTTATTTTCCAGATCACAAGTTGGGATCCAAAAACATAAAGCCGGTCGTTTGACTGCACCTTCCGGACTGCATGTTATTGAAAAACCGTCTGCGACTTCCTCCCGGCTGGGTGGTGTCCGGCAGGGCTGCCTTGTTTTTCCATAGCTGTAACCGGAAGAACCGCCGTTGAGCCGGGAGAAAAAACCGCCCAGCAACCAATAACCTAATCCCGCCTGACTAATGGCAGCCGGACAGGCAATAACCCCCGCCTGACCAAGCCAGTCGGGCAGACAATAACTCAATAACTCAATAACCAATAACTCAATAACCAATCAACAATGTCCCTCAGCCAACAAATACAACAACTCAAACACCTCCACGAACTCATCCGCAGGAAAGCCACCGGCACGCCCGAACAACTCGCTGCCCGGCTTGAAATGTCGAGAGCCAATATGTACCGCTACCTCGAAGAGCTAAAAACTTTTGGGGCGCCGGTGAAATACTGTAAATTCCGGCGATGTTATTACTATGAGGAGCCTTTTGAATTGAAGTTTTGAAAAAAAATTTGGGAGTCTCGGATTTTGAGATTCACCAAGTGTAATTTTACCGGATAAGACTAATTACCGATTCTAATATTCTGTGGTATAGTTGTAAAAAAAATCTGCTTTCTGCGCAATTTCACATTTAAAATAATTCCATAATTATATCAATGAAAAATCAAACGATTACCTTGAAAATAGGCTTTGCGATTTCATTTTTATTTTTTCTTTCGGAATCGAGTTTTACTCAATCACTTTCCATTTGCAAAGGAGAGTGCGCTGAGAACATCGGCGTACAGACGATGGAATGCTTCAAGTGGATTCCTGAAGAAGGATTGGTGGATCCTGCATCCAGCGTTACTGATGCTTGTCCAAATAATACAACTGAATATACCCTTATTATCACCAACAATGAGGGAGATGTAATTCAGTCGTTGAACTATTCGATACAGGTAAATGATATAGGTGTAAGTATTGTACCGGAAAATCCGGTACTCTGTTCCGGCTCATCCAGGAGGCTTGAAGCGACAGTTTGGGGAACAGTCACCAGCTTCACTTTTTTATGGACGACAGGGGAAGGGACGCCGATTATTGAAGTTGAGCAACCGGGAACTTATAGTGTAACGGTTACAAACATTTACGATAATTGCCAGGATGTGGCGACTGTTGAAGTGACCGAAGAAAGCACAAGTGTCAGTATCAACGCAAGTAGTACAGAAGTTTGCGAAGGGTCTCCAATTACGCTTGAAGCTATTCCTTTGAATCAAAATGGTAGTTATAGTTACAGTTGGTCGAATGGTGCGAGCAACGCCGTGATTTCCGTAGAACAACCTGGGGTTTACAGTGTAACTGCGACCGATTTGGAAACTGGGTGTGAGTCATCTAATGAAATAGCTTTAAGTTCTGTAAATATATCTACTCAAATCCTACCGGAAGAACCAATTGCTTGCCCGGGAAAAAAAGCCACTTTGGAAGTTGCTGATGGACCCTATCAAACGATAGAATGGAGCACGGGAGAGTCTGGCGTCACAACTATCATGGTAGAGGAAGGCGAATATTCAGTTACGGTAACAAATAACCAGGGATGTCAGGCGACAGCTTCTGTAACTGTTGAAAAATCTAATGATCCTATTGCCATTCGAGAGTATTTTGAAAGCAAGGGTTTTTATGCGGTAGATATAACAATCCTTGGACCAGCGTTGCGTCCGGGAGGCCCCGGAGATGAAAAGATTGAGAAAATACAATCTTCAATTTGTTCCGAAACGGATCCATGCGAGGGGAATAATGGCTGCGTTCAGAATGATGCCAACCTTAAAATAAATATTGGGGGAACTGATATCTCAAACTTGGAAGAAATAGTTGCCGGCAACCTGGAATACTTTAGTAGTGAGTTCGGGTATAATAATGCCAAAGCCTACATTACCAAGAATGAAGACATTTGTTTTTGCGAAGAATTTGATTATCTGGCTCAAACGGAAAACTTCTTCGAAAACGGAGAATTGGTTCATTGGATTCATTTATGGGAGTCCGGGACTTTAGGTTCCGATAAATTGTTCATACTTACCAATGTGCCAACACAAGTTCCTCATTATCCTACGAAGAATAATAGAGAAAGTTTTCTAACAAACATGTTAGAGGTAGTTACTGAATCACTATACCCTGGTAATTTTGCTTCAATAGGGGAAAGATTAATTTTTACACTTCAGGATTGCAGCTTAGATAATTACTTGGATATTAATCCTCAATCCAACGGATTTAACACAAATGATTATCCTGTTTGTGGGAATTCTCTTTTTGAGGCACCAATTGTGATGGCTCCATCATGTATTCCGATAAAACTTCCAAGTATTGTAACTCTCCAATTTAATCCATCTGAAGAAACTGCTAATTTTCACCCAAATGGAGCCTTAACTGGATTTACCGACTTTTCAGCTTATACACCTCAGGCAACAGATGTCGATTATTATAAAGGCAGGACAGATATGGGGGCGCTCCCTGTTGGATATCCTGTTTTCAAAGGATACTATTTAGTGACAGTAAAAGATCAAGTTTACATGTCACCCCCGATAGAAGATGTTTCAAATAATCCTCCTGTAATAACAACAGGTATAATAAGTAATATAAATCAGAATCAGACTGTCACATTTGAAAATTGGCATTTTAATCCCGGCTATCCTTTGCCTACTGCTGAAACTGATGGTTATGGAGAATTCGTTACTGATATTTTTTCCTCTCCATGTGAAGTATTGGGAGATAAAATAATAGAAAACCCTCCTCCCCAAGTCATTAATTTACCCGAAATAACGCAGATTGAATACGAAAATCTCGAGTTTAATGAGGAGTACCAAGGTATATTCATAAATCAATTTCAGGATGACGGTTCTTACATTCATCTTTTTGTAAAGCAGAATGGAGAACAATTAGAATTTTACATCTGGAATTGTTATACGGGAGCTTGGGAAGAATATGAAATAAATGACATAAATTTAATAAGTGAAGTTACTGCTATACTCACACAAAATAAGAACGATCATACAGAAGAAGGTGATGATGAATCAGCGTTAACTGATCCTGTTTGTTTTTACCTTACAGCTGAGCAAATAGGGGACTTCAATGTTGGTGGCACTGCGGACCCATTTGGTACAGACATCAAGGATTATGCTGGAATTGATCAAACCACCAAAGATAAAATTCAGAATGCTATTGATATTGCCGCTTCAGACAGGTGGCAGCTTCAGATGAAATTCCTTACAACTACAGGTTCTAATGCATCCCCTGAATTTCCGGGGCCACCACAGGCTGCTTATGAATACTTTAATAACACTGTACTATCTGCTGCCGATCCGAATTCACCTGATTTAATTTATTGGGTACACTACAAGCAAGATCAAACTGCCGGTGTGTGTATAAGGTTTTCAGATGATTTCTTTACTTATTTTAATAACTCAAAGTATGGCGAAGGAGAGATTAGTACGGGGGAAGCCTTGGAAGTTAAATCTGTATTTATTTCTTCATTAAGGGATGCAATTGTAGCGAACGAGGAAAGTCTGGCGGATGGCAATTTTTCTGCAGAAGGAGAGGTCGAGTCTTATCCTCCTAATGAGAAGCCATGGTTTTCCGGTATCAGAGAAGATAACACTGAGGATGTGAATTTTTATAGTGTAACAAAAGAAGTTATTGGTATCGGCAGGATGACCTTACGTGATTTCGCAATACCAGATAAAGTTTGGAAAATAGATGGAAACTGCATGTTTGATACACCTGGTGCATTGATGGGTTGCGGTAATGCAGTCATTGCAGAAAATCCTTTTGTAGGTATAGCTCAAGGCATATCATTTGCTCAAAGCTTTGTCAAAGAACCTGAAACACGCCAGGCAATACTTGATGCTGTTCGTCACCCTGGAAAAGTAGTTAGAGGAATCATACAGGAAAAGTACGACAATTACGTCAACCAGGGCTTCGAAACTATGACCTATAATGCTTCCTTAGATGGAACAACCTTGGTGATGACTTTATTATCCGGGCAAGGTCTGCTTGAGATATTGGATCAGGTCAAAAAATCAAAAGCAGCTAGAGAGACCAGTGAACTCATTTCTGAGCAAGTGGATGAATTCCCTGCAGGTTTAGATCATCCTGTTTGGCAGGAATTCAATGGATGGCCGGAAGCAGAAGCATTGGAGTTTGAAAACTTCTTTAAGAAGTTGGGTAATGATCATATTGCCAAATTTGTGAACAACCCTAAAATGGTAAGGGTATGGAAGGACTTTAGGAATAACCCTGATCTTAACCTCGAGGCCACTTTCAAAAAATTCCCCGACCCCAGCAACACGGATTTCTACAACAAGTTTGACGAAATATTTTTTGCAAATGGTAGCCCGAATCCATTGCCGAAGACGGAGACTTTTTTGAATGATGTGCAAGGGAGCAATAATCTTTTAAGTACTTTTTCAAATAATCCAATAACAATAGAGACGTGGGATTTTGCAAATGTAAATTCCTATTCAATTAATGTTAGAAAAGACGTTGGTTTCATAGAATCTTTTTCAGTTGCTCTCCAAAGGGGTATTATGGAAATCAGCGAAGTTTTAAATAATGTAACTCTCAATAAATTAACCCCCTCCTCTGTAGAACACATTTTAAGAGGAAACCCTATTGGTCATCCCAATCCCACAGGAGGGTTTCATCATTCATCATCAATTATTAACAGAACAGACGTCAAATTGATAGAACGGACACCATTTGGATCTCAAGGATGCTACACAGCAAGATTGGAGTTTCCAAATGGAGATAAACCACCTAAACCTTTCTTCCCGGATGAATGGGACGAAATCAAGACAGTTCAGGAGATTGAACATGCATTTTTAAATCAATTAAATCCACAACCTAACGGGCTTCCCTCTGCACACAAAATTGGTTTATCTTCAGAGGGTGTTCCCATTTTACTCGTATTTTCTCACGGAAAAATTAATTCAGCATGGCCATGGAATTAAATCTAACAGATAATATTCATTATTATTTTGCGATAGTCACGGTAAGAGATGGTACAAACTGGCCTATCATTCGAGTTCATGATACAGGTATTTTCAGGCTAGTAGAACACTTGGGAAGTTATGAGCTTCAAAATTCGGATTACGTTAGAAAATTCATCGAAAAAATAGATGAAGAAATTAAGAATCATAAAGACCATTCTACATTTTGGATACATCATCGTCATATTACAATTGAAATAACTGGATATGACGTTAAAATATTTGAAGATTCACCTGAAACAGAATATTGTGTTTTAACTGTAAATGGGCTTAAAAAAATTCTATCTCAATGGAATGGCTTCTTGAAAGCATATGAAAATGGAGGAATTCCCGGTATCATGAAGAAGTGGGATTGAGTTTTCGGTCTTATGTCTTATTGTTTTTGATAAGAATGAATGTTTAATCGATGATTCCATTAATTCACTATTCTTAGGTCGTTCTGGTATTAAATGGGTCTTTGATGGGAAAGGGTCATTCGCTCAAAATGGAGTTCCAAACTACAATTATTTAAAAAATAATGTTAGAACATCAATTCAAGATATCCCCTCAAAAAAATATGGCAATACTGATAATCAATGAGTTATGACAGGTATTCTCACTTTAGAAAATTAACTTATCAAAACCATCATTTGAATAGGACTTTATAGTTGAGTTAAAAAAATTGCAATTTTTTTTCGTTGAATGTAAAAATTGGAATTCGAAGGTTGTACGGAATGTTAAACTTCTAAAGTGAGAATACCTGTGAGTTATGATACAATTTTTGAAGTCAAAAACTCGAAAACTCCTCAAAAACAAATTAATTCCGTTGCTTTTTGATTGTTTTACGTTAAAAAATCATCACAAAATCAAACGTAATTTATTGATTATCAACACTGCCATAATTTTTTGAGCGGATACAATTCAAGCAAATCTTAACTTATTTAATAAAGCTGCTATTCGAGAAAAGTTTGAACTTTTTTTTGGGGTTCCAATTGAAAACGCAAATGATCTATTGAATTAGATCAACAACAATGATGATTGGTTTTTTGAAATCTTTGAAATAAACTGATTTATGATGATTGTTAAAAAAAAGATTCGCTCATGTTCCCTTCGGGCTGAAAAATTAGTTGTGGCAAATCAGTACCCTTGTTTTCCAAGGTGTTTCAGGGCCATTTTTTCGACTATCAGCGCCAAGGGAATATGAGCGACCTTTTCCGCTCATGTTCCCTTCGGGCTGAAAAATTAGTTGTGGCAAATCAGTACCCTTGTTTTTCAAGGTGTTTCAGGGCCATTTTTTCGACTATCAGCGCCAAGGGAACATGAGCGACCTTTCATTTTTGAAATGGCCTGAAATGTCAACATCAGATAGAGGATGAGCCGGAATTTCTAAAACTTGTAAATTCTATTTTATGAACTCTCGAACATTTATACTTATGCGCAAGATATTCTTCTTTACTTTTTTTCTTTTATCCACAATTCAAACTGCCTTCGCTACAATCGAAGTATTAAGCGTTTCCCATGCTACAAGTGGAAATTGCGATGGCTCCATCATTGTATTTGCAGAAGGGAATGCAGGGCCGTTTGTTTTACTTTTAGAAGGTTCGGATGGATCTGTAGAGTTTGTGCCTGATGTAAATGGGGGTTATACTTTTTCTGATTTATGCGCTGCGGAGTACACCATTACAGTTACGAATGCTTATGGTTGTGCTACGGTTTTATATGACGAGGTCAAGTCTTGTTTAGAAATAACATCTATTACCCCCATCTGCATCTGCGTATCCGGAAGTGCAGAATTAGAAATATCAGGAGGCAGCGGCAGTTACAATTACGCATGGTCAAGCTGGTACGGTACCTATTCCAATCAGGAGAATCCAGCCATCCTGCCTCCTGCTTTTGGCGGGCCGGAGACACATACGGTGACCATCACCGATCTCGAAACAGGATGCCAGGCAACTGCAAATATGGAATTAGACGTATGCACGGGTTTCGATCTTTCATCATTTATCACAGTCACCCCGGATTGTAATGAGGAAGGAACAAATACCATCAGCGTACAACTTCCGCCTGGCATGGGTTTAGGCCCTTTTGAATTCAGGTGGTCGAAAGCAGGGTTCGGGCTTGTAGAATTTGACCCGTCGCAGGATGGATTTGCATCCCTGGAAAATGCAGCACCCGGAGAATACTGTCTAAATTTGCGCACCATGAACGGGTGCGATGAGACGGTGTGTGGTATTATGGTGGAGAGCCAACCTGCCCCGGTAATCAATTATACAGTAAAACCTTCCAACAATGGAGATGGCGTTATTATTGTAGATATGATTGGTCAGCAGGGGCCTTTTAGCTTTCAATGGGCTTTAGGACTAACCCCAATGGGACAGACCACTCCTACAATCAGTAATTTGGAACCCGGGGAATATTCCGTTACTGTGACAAATGATATTCATGGCTGTAAATCGACGGCTAAAATTAATGTGATCGGATGCGATGAAATAGCACAGTCTATTAATCCTATTGAAGCTCAAGTGATCCCCATCTCCTTAAGCGGAAGTTTAGGGGCCATCGATATATTGAATGTGAGTGATCAATTCCCCGGCTACAACTTTAATTATAATTGGAGTAACAACAAGACCGTAGAAGATAATAATGACCTAATTTCCGGATCATATACCCTTGTTGTTTCTTCAAACGACTGCAATTTTTCAGTTTCAGATACTTGGGTGGTTTGTGGTTTTTCTGTCGGTTTCGAAGTATTTCCTTATCTGAATAACTGTGATATCGGAGAATTGCATTTAAATATTTCCCCGGATGATAATTATTCTATTTTGTGGAACGATCCCGCTCAATCTACTACAGAGGTTATTTCGGCTGAATATGGCGTGGAGTATTGCGTAACGATCAGCATCGGATTTGCTCCGAACGATTGTCAGGCTACGGCGTGCTTCACTCCTGAACCTCCGCCCATAAAAATTGAACTGATTAACCTGGAGCATGCGACGTATGGTTTTTCAACAGGCGTTATTGAAGTCGATGCAAATGTTGGGCCTTACAGTGGACTTTATGATCTTTCCTACAGTTGGAGCAATGGTAGTGAAGGCCCCATGATTCAAAATCTCTCACCCGGAGAATATACTGTTACAGTCACTGATGACTGCGGGAACTCTGCAACGGCTACATATAGTATTCAATGTGAACTTTTGGAAAGCGATATAGAGGCCGATGTGACCCATGCTTCCTGTTCAAGTAGTACCGGAGGTTCCATCAACCTTACTGCATTACCTTTTTTTGGCACTCCCAACCCGATATACACTTTCAAGTGGAACAATGGAGCAACAACAGAAGATATTTCAGGGTTGAATGCTGGCGAATACTGTGTAACTATTGTGGAAGCAAGTACTGGATGCGTGGCTTTTGACTGTTTCGAGGTAAGTGCAGATGGAGCGGGAGCGTTTACCATCAGTTTTGATATGCAGCCAGGATGTTATCCTTTGAATGAGGGACAGATTACAGCTGTTGCATCGAATACTGCTTTGGGGCCTTTTGAATATTATTGGTTTAACTTTAACTGGAGTACATATCAAACACAATACCTTGGCAATACTGCTACGCTCACCGATGTTCCTGCGGGTTGGTATTCGGTAATTTTAACGGATGCCATGGGATGTACTGCTTCTAACTATACCCTGATGTGGCCTGCAACCCCTTCTTTTGGTGTGGCAATGGTTGAAGACCCAGTGATTGTATGCAGTGGAGAGACGGGAACTTCTGAAGTAGAAGTCACTTATGGGAATCCTCCGGGGCCACTCACATACGAATGGACAAATTACAGCATCTATCCGTTGCAGACCATCAGCACTGATCAACAGCCAGTATTGCAGGATATGGCGCCGGGCAGTTGGGGCGTTAAAGTGATAAATGGGGATGGATGTCAGGCTTTTACCAATTTTTTGGTTCAGGAAGCGTACATAAGGGTCGAAAGTGAAATTGAGTTAGCTTGCGGAAAAGGTTCCATCGAATTAACCCCCTTTATTTCTCAGTGGTTGCCCACTAATCCACCCTTTACATATTTGTGGTCAGACAACAATACAAACCAAAACAGAAATGATTTGGGAGAAGGCACCTATTGTGTGACAATCACAGATGCTATCGGATGCACTTTTTCCGATTGTTACGAAGTCGGTGATCCTTCAGGTACGGCATTGCTGCTTAGTTCAGTGATTGAAAACAACGGTTGCGGCGCCCAATGTTCGGGAAGTATTCTGTTGGAAATAAATCCATCAATTCCCGTTTCAATTCAATGGGCCGATGGTAATTTTTATAAACCTAAAGAAAGGTTTTACCTTTGCCCGGGAGAATATACGGTCACAATAACCTCCAATGTAACCGGTTGTACAGAGGTTCACCCATTCCCGGTTGGTCAAGCAGGGCAAGAAACTTTTGAATATGATGTAGAGGTACTTTACTATTTTGGCAACCAAGTCAACTTTTCTGGAAATGCGGTAATCAATATCCAAAGTGATCTCTTTGAATTTCCTGGCCAAATTGCAGTTTTTAGTTCACCTCAGATGAATCAGCCGGCAATAGTGACGCATTCAGTAAACAACCCAAATATTTTTAATACATCCATCAGCGAAAACTTTAGTAACGTTGACTTATTTTACTTCACATACACAGCCCCGAATGATTGTGTTTATACAGGCAGTTTTCCCGGCATTCCTGCTTGCGTTGAGGAACCAGGCGATGGATTCAATTTTACGATTAATTATAGCGGAGATCCGCAAGGAGATTGTGGCCCCAATCAATCTCATACATATAATTTGAATGTGGACTATATGGGGACAAATTTCCCTTATTTTGTGGAAGTTACTATGGAGGATGCTTACGCTCCTTCAGAAAGCGGGTATAAACAAACTATTGAAATAAACAGTTTTACATCTTCCATAACAATTGAGGGAGTCCCCGCTGGAACAGTAAAGTTCAAGACTTATAATTTATGTGATGACCATCTTTTTTCAAGAACACACGTTAACTGCTGTGGGACGTTTTTCTGTGAAGTTATAAGTCAAGGTTCTGGCCCACAATACGGAGGATACCACTATTATGATTTCCCTTACTTCCGCCTGAGGGTTGAAAAATCGTTAAACGATTGTTTTGATTCGTGCGGCAACTGGTTCGAAGGGGATTGCTCAAGGATTGTAGTGGATGTCAATGAGGGTTTTGCCCCTGGATTCAACTGCTGGACGGGTCAGGTCACCATAACTTTTCCTGAGGGTGGTTCACCCTTGATCTTTGAGGTAATGGATAGTGACCCATTTGATATAGTAAAATTAATCTCAGGTGATGGAGGATGGGCTCCAAGCCATGCTGGTACTTACGAAATCGGCATCAGCTATATAGGCAGTGACCCTGGCCCGGAAGATGATTGCCAAACTGAGCTTTCAGTCAACTGGTATGGGGCTGGAAACTATAATGATCTAATAATCTTTATGGATAATCACTGGTATATCCAGAGCCAGAATGTTCCACAAATATTCAAAGATGCATATTACGGAGTTAGTACCTGTCAGGGTTGTGTGGAAGATGGAAGTTATTTCTTTGGCAGTGGAAGCGATGATGATTGTGAGCCTTCTTTTGGAAACTACCAATTTACATATTTTGATTTTGTGCCTGACCCTAACAATTATAACGCTGCAAACCCGTGTAATTCTGGAGGCACTTTGACCATAATAGACTTTGACGAAAATGGTATAGCAACGGTTCAGGACGTAACTATACCACCCAACAGTGCCGTCGCTTCGCTGCCAGGTCAATTTCCCTTGAACATACCGGATACTTATGGATGCAGCAACTTCGGCTGGTGTCTGTTTGATGCCAACCTTGAGCCAAGTCCTATTTATGATGTATATGTAAACGAACCTTTGCTGGCAATGTATGGAGAATGCGTCCAAGTAATTTTTGAAGACCCGAACGAAAACCCTAACCCTTGCTTTTTTGACTCTGACTGTCCGGAGGATTATGAATGTGATCCCATTACAGGTAACTGCTATTTGCCATGCGACAGTGATTATGATTGTCCATTTGGGCAGGAATGCAACGAAGAAGGACATTGTGTGCCGGAGTCAAACGGAGAAGTCGGTGGTTGCTTCCCAGTATGTCCCAGTGGTTGGGAGTGCCATGAAGGTGAATGTTATTTACAGGAAAGTATCTGTGGTTTCCATAGGAAAATAACCGGACAAGGAGGATACAATGTTTATTATTTATGGCACGACCTTGACCCAGGAACCACCATTAATTTTGACTATAGGACATATAATATTCCAGACAAGTTTTTAGTGTATGAGGGCAATTCAAATACCTCTCCCCTTTTGGAAATAGGCTGTGTGTCAACGGGAACGCAAGCAGATCCTGGCAGTTGGGGGCCTACTGAAGAATTTACAGTTGGGCCTGAAAACGCAATTACCATTGTGGTCGAATCATGTGGATCATCTTCTTCTAAATTTGAATTTAAACTGACCTGCAACCCTCTATTGAATGAGCCATCCACAAACAATCTCGTTTGTAATGGAACTGTTGACCCCAATGAGGTTTTCATAGATCCGAATCCATTCTCCTCGGAAATAAAAATTCAGTCCGAATTTAGAAATTATTTTAAGGGAGAAATCAGGTTATATGACAACATTGGGACTCAGGTTTTCAGACAGGATTATGAACATTGGGCTGGGAATGCCGATTTCACAATCAACGGCTTGGGACACCTTCCTCCGAGCATATATTTCTTGACCATCACAAAGGATGGTGAACTTTGCAAAGAGAAAAAACTGGTCAAGATGGAATGACAGTGTTTCTAAAAATTTGAATCATTATTATGCGAACTTTAAAAATCAGGTTAGCAATGTCGCTGCTGTTATCGGCAGCGGCATTGCCGTTTCTGCTCCACTCACAGGAAATTATCTATGTGGACACCAGCTTGGCTACTTTTGCCCCACAGATAGAACAAGGAACAATCAATCTGAATTCTTGTTCAGACACCATACTTGGAGAAATCCTAACTTTTAAGGCTGCGTCTGACATTGCCATCCGGCCTGATGGGGAAGTTTATGGTTATGCAGCTACCAATTGGCCAGGCGATACAATGCTTTATAATGGCGAAATGAGTTGGACGGGATTGGTATATCCTAATCTTGTTTATTATGACCCCCAAATCACAGGGGTCACCTGCGACGAAAACAATTTTGTATATACGGCAGGTTTGGGCATCACGAAGTATTGGTTACAGTGCTGCACCTATCAGGAAATCTACCTCGGCGACCTCCCGCCCGGCATGCAATGCCAGGGCGACATCACCTATCGCCAGGGCAAATTCTACGTAGCTGCCATTGGCAATAAACTCGTAGAAGTCAACATGAAAAATCCTTCAGAAAGCAAAATCGTAATGGACTTTCCGCCGGGAACCTTACCCATTCATGGCCTGGCGACAGTGCAACTGGGTTGTGATAGTGTAGCCACTTATGCTATTGGCCGGGCACCTGATCATTCGGAAGTTTATTTTATCGATTTTGACAACTGGACTACAACGCTGGTCTGTGATATGCCTGAACTTGCTATCACTGGGGCAGGTTCTTATACGGAATGCATGCTTCCTCCCTGCGATGTTTTCGTGGACCTTGACAACGATAACAGCTCTTTTGGCTTTCGGGGCGACTTTTGTGGGGAGAAATTCTGTGCACCACCCGCCGCCGTCGCCGATACCGACGTCGTTATCCTCTCCGCCACCGGCCTGCTCGATTCCCTCTCGCTCCAACTCACGGGCGTCCTCGATGCCGGGCAGGAGTACCTCACGGCAGGCCCCGTCAACAACCTCGCCGTCGCCGGCAACAATAGCGGCTGGCTCACTTTCGTGAACACGGGCAGCGCCACACTCCAGGATTTCGAGGCGGCGATCAAGGCCGTGCTGTTTCAAAATGATGCACTCGTTGTGACGTACGGCAAGCGGAAAGTACTCGTGCGGGGCTGGGCCGGGGGCGTGTCGAGTCCCGTCTCCGTCGCCGAACTGATGCTCGACAACAGCGTGCTGCAACTCACAGCAGACGTGACGCCGCCTGCCTGCTTCGGCTTTAGCACCGGCAGCGCCGGCCTTTCGGCATCCGGCGGTATGGCGCCTTACGATTTTCAATGGCAGGGCGGGCAGCAGGGCAGCACGGTGAGCGGTCTGTCCTCCGGGGTGTATCCGCTCGTGATCAGCGATGCCGCCGGTTGCGTCAAGGCCGATACGGTGGTGGTCGGTCAGCCTGATCTGCTCGCTGTTTCCGTCAGCTACACCGGCCCGTCCTCGCTTTGCGACAACTCCGGCATCCTGGCCGCCAATGCTTCCGGCGGCACGGCGCCTTATGCATTCGCCTGGGACAACGGTGCTGCCGGGCCTGATCCTGTCAGCGTAGGGCCGGGAGCTTACCAGCTTACGGTCACGGACGCCAACGGCTGCACGGCCACGGCCGGTTACGATATTGCCGAAGGCGATACCGTACTCGTCCTGCAAACGGCTGCTATTTGCGAGGGCGAAAGTTTCAGTTGGGGCGGCGCTGTTTTTTATGCGGACACACTGACCTGCCAGGTCGTCCCGCAAGCGGGCGGCTGCGATTCGACGGTCTGCCTGCAACTCGCCGTGCATCCGCTGCCGGTCGTGGCCATCACGGCGGACGGCGATTTTTGCGACAGCGATCAAGTCAGTCTTTCCGCCGGTCAGCATGCCGCTTATCTCTGGGCCGGCGGCAGCACGTCGCCTGCACTTTCCGTCAGCACGCCGGGCGTTTACAGCGTGACAGTGACGAATGGTTTTGGCTGCACGGCGGAGGCTTCGCTGGCGCTTTCCGCCGGTGTGCAGTTCGATTGGCAAACGGACGATCCCACCTGTTCCGGCATTGACGACGGGCGCATTGTTTTTGAAAATGCTGCCGGCGGCACGCCGCCCCTGCAATTTTCCATTGACGGCGGGGCGCAGTTTTCCACGTCGCCTGTTTTTGAAAACCTGCCTCCCGGCGTTTATACGCTCGTGGCGGAGGATGCCGGAGGTTGCAGGTCGGAGGCGGAGGCTGTGCTGATGGCCCCGGTTCCGGTGACAGTGGATGCGGGCGAAGACCAATCCATCCAACTGGGGCAAACCGTTACGCTTTCCGCTCAAACCAACCTGCTCAACCCAGTGGTTTATTGGCAGCCGCCCGATTTCCTGGATTGTACGGACTGCCTGTCGGCAAATGCTTCGCCGCTACAGACCATCCGCTACGAAGTGCAGGTGCAGGATGCCAACGGCTGCACCGCCAAAGACGAGGTGACCGTGACGGTGGACCGGCAAAACCGGGTGTATGTGCCCAATGCCTTTTCACCCAATGGCGACGGCATCAACGACCGGCTGACGGTATTCGGCAGTCCGGCCGTGGCATCGGTCGCCTCTTTCCGGGTCTTCGACCGCTGGGGCGGGCTGGTCTTCGACGGCGTGAACCTGGCGCCGAACGATCCGGCTTCCGGCTGGGACGGGAACATGAAAGGCAAGGCGGCGCTTCCGGGTGTGTACGTTTATTTGATTGAAATCCGGCTGGCGGACGGGCGGACGGAGATGGTGGAGGGGGAGGTGCTGCTGGTGCGGTAGGGATAAGGTTTATAGTCAGGTGAAGGAAGAGAGGGGCAGAGAGAATGAGAGAGAGTGAGAGGGTGAGAGGGTGAGAGAATGAGAGAGTGAGAGAATGAGAGAATGAGAGAATGAGAGAGTGAGAGGGTGAGAGTCTTGTTCAGGATTCTCAAGACTACCTGACGGCTCGCATTATATTTTGGGTGAATTGTGAAAAATTTCCCTGAAAAAAATTTTGAGTTAGGGGGAGTTCAAAAAAAAATTCCCGAAAAAAACTTTGAGTTAGGGGGAGTTTGAAAAAATTTCCCTGAAAAAAATTTTGAGTTAGGGGGAGTTCAGAAAAATTTCCCTGAAAAAAACTTTGAGTTAGGGGGAGTTTGAAAAAATTTCCCTGAAAAAACTTTGAGTTAGGGGGAATTCAAAAAAAATTTCCCGAAAAAAATTTTGAGTTAGGGGGAATTCAAAAAAAATTTCCCTGAAAAAAATTTTGAGTTAGGGGGAGTTCATAAAATTTTCCCTGAAAAAAAATCTGAGTTAGGGGGAATTCAAAAAAAAATTCCCGAAAAAAACTGCTGCTACAAATTAAAATTTTAACATTTTTTAATCAAAGGTGCCTTGTAAAACACATTTGGCACAATTTTTTAAATTAAAGTAATCAAAATATACAAACAGCTAAAAAGCTGCTAAACACTTGAACTTCGCTATACATACTATGAGAAAGTCCGGAAACCGAGCTTACTAAGCTTTGCCTTTCATTCCAACTTCCATTTTCCAGGCATCCTGGCATTTCTCATCAAAACATTTTCAACAAACTTTAACCAGGAACCGCAGCGGTTCCGACAGGACTTTATGGTCTGTTCCGGCCAAAAGAGGCTGGTTCGTTTTTTACATATTCTTTTCGACAAAACCTTACACACCGTGACCAGTTGGCAGTCAGCAGTCAGCAATGGGCAGTATGCCTGTGCGTGAATTTGCCGGATTGTCCGCTGAAATGAAATTTGGGCCTGGTACCTAAGCCGTACCTGTTGCCAGTAGCCATGCATTGCGCATTCCCGAAGCGAATTTGGGAACAGATTTGCGCTCTGCCATCCCGGGTAATTTCGGGATTGAGATCCGTCCGGCCAAAGTCGTCCGGTCGGGCTGCTGACTACAAACTGCCCACTGAATTTGGACTCATTATTAACAATTATAATCTCATGGTAAAAGGTAACGGTTTTGCTCGACACAAGGTAACATGCGCATCCCCCACGCCCCCCGTGCCCCCCAAGGACTCTGGTAGGTTCATGTTCATGATAAAGACAGTACTGATCTCAGCACTGTTGATCTTGTGTGGGCAAACCGTCTTTTCCCAATGTGCCCTCGTTTGTAAAAACAGCATTACGGTAGCGCTCGATACCAACGGAAATGCTACCATTTATCCTCCGATGCTGTTGCAAAGCTCCGTCGGTTGCTCCAATAACTTCACCATCAGCGTCGCCGATACTTCCGGCAATGTTTACGGCCCCACGCTCGGCCCGTCGCTGCTTGGCGAGCCACTCACAGCTACGCTGCTCCATCCTGCCAGCGGTAATTCCTGCAATGTTTCTCTTACGTTGATCGACAATCTTCCACCGGTGATAGACTGTGGCGACACCTTGTTTATCTGGTGTAATGCGCCCACCATTCCGGACAGCCTCGGCTACCCGGAAGTGAGCGACAACGTGACGGATTCGGCGGATATTGAGCTTGGGTTTGTCGACCATTTCTTTGATCTGGAATGTTTTGACTCGGTGGGCGGCAAGCCGGTAACAGCCTACATCAAACGCACCTGGATGGCTGAGGACGGGGCCGGGAACATGTCTTCCTGTGTTCAGCATATTTTTCTGAAACGGGCCGTACTCAGCCAGGTAGTTTTTCCAAAACACCGGGACGGCAACTTTCTGCCTGCACTCGAATGCAGCGTACATAATCCTGACAGCCTTGCATTTACGGGGCAGCCCATGATTGATGGTTACGTGCTTGACAACACGACGAGTTGTGAACTGGTCGTTTCTTACATCGATCAGCAGGTACCTGTTTGTGGCGGCGCCCGCAAGATTATCCGTACCTGGTCGGTTTTTGATTTGTGTACGGAAGATTTCAGGGTGTACGCCCAGATTATCCGGGTGTTGGATACGACGCCACCGGCGATTACCTGTCCCCCCAACGTTAGTTTCAATACCTACAATACGTCCTGTTCGGCGCAGGTGTGGTTGCCGCAGGCTACTGCAACAGATGGTTGCTCCGGCGCCACTGTGCAGGCTAACTGGCAGTTTGGCAGCGGCCTTGGCCCATTCAACGCCGTACCGAAAGGTACCTACACCGTTAACTATACGGCAACTGACGGGTGCAGCAATTCCAGTACCTGTCAGATCACAGTCACTGTGAAAGATGAGAAAAAGCCGACCGCACTCTGTCAGAACCTGGTCAACGTAAACCTGGAAGAAGATGGCACTGCGCTTGTTTTTGCTCAAACATTTGACAACGGCAGCTATGATAACTGCGCCATCAGCCTCTACCAGGTCAGCCGGAATGGAGATCCATTTGACGAATTTGTCTCTTTTGCCTGTGAGGATATCGGACCAAATATTCAGGTTACGCTACGGATTACAGACAGCAGCGGCCTTACAAGCCAGTGTGTTGCCAATGCCAAAATCAAAGATCCGATCAAGCCGGAAATTACCTGTCCGGCGCCGAAGACGATCAACTGCGGCCAGGACTACAACAACACCACGCTCACCGGGCAGCCTTACGCCACGGATAATTGCAGCATTGCCAACGTCAATTTTTTAAACGAGGTAAACCTGAACTCCTGCGGAACCGGAACCGTGCTGCGCACCTGGAAAGCAACGGATTCAAGTGGAAATATCTCGACTTGCAACCAACTCATCACGATAGCTGACAACACGCCGATCAGTGTGACGTTTCCCAATGATATTCTGACTTACGCATGCCAGCCCAACACCGATCCTGCCGTAACGGGCGTGCCGGTCGTCACGGGTAAGGATTGCGAACAATTGCAAATAACCAATACCGATTATATTTTCTACACAGCCGAGCCGTCTTGTTACAAGCTCATCCGCAACTGGGCCATCATCGACTGGTGTACCTATCAGCCGAATGCGCCGAACGGTGCGGGCTTCTGGGAGCACACCCAGGTCATCGAGGTGCGTGACACCGTAGCGCCCGTCATTACCTGTCCGGCGAACCTGACAGTGGGCATTGGTCAATCTAACTGCCAGACCTTTGCTGCGGTGCCACTGCCTGTGGTAACGGATTGCAGCAATCAAATCACGATCACCAACAATTCTGTTTTTGCTCAAAACAACATGGGCGCAGCCAGCGGTACCTATCCGAAAGGCGTACACACGATCACCTACACTGCAGCCGACGGTTGCGGCAATACCTCAGCCTGCACCATGAAACTGACCATTGCGGATGCGGAAGCGCCCAGCCCGGTTTGCAACAACGGGGTCTCCGTTACCATCCAGCAAAACGGCCTCGTAACAGTGACGCCCTCCATGATCAACAACGGTAGCTACGACAACTGTTCGCCAACCTCTGCGCTGGTGTTGCAGGTAAGTCCGAATACGTTCAACTGCCAAAGCCTTGGCAGCAAAACCGTCACGCTGACCGTCACCGACGAGGCAGGTAACAGTGCTTTTTGTCAAACGACAGTGGTGGTGCAGGACAACTTCAATGTTTGTTCCAACCAGACCACGGCGACCATTGCCGGTAAAATGACCCGTGAAAACGGTGATCCGCTGGCGCAAAAACTGGTCGGACTGACCGGCGGTATCAGCATCGGCATGCATACGGATGTGGACGGCACCTTTGCTTTTTCCAACCTGCCGCTTGGGCAGAATTATACCCTGACACCCAGCTACAATACCAAACCGCTGAACGGCGTGACGACTTACGATCTGGTTATCATTCGCCGGCATATCCTGGGCATCGAATCGCTCGGCTCGCCCTATAAAATGATTGCAGCGGATGTGAACAAATCCGGTGCGGTGACAACCCTCGATCTGGTGGATTTGCAGAAGATGATTTTACAGATAACTACTTCATTTCCAAACAATAATAAATCATGGCGCTTCGTACCTTCGGCCTTTGTTTTCCCTAACCCTGCAAACCCGCTGACGCAGCCTTTCCCTGAAAGTATTACCGTCGAAGGGTTGGCATTTAACCAGTGGGACAGAAATTTTGTCGGTATCAAAACCGGCGACGTCAACAACAGCGCCAACCCTGCGACCCTCACCGGCGATGGCGGCGATGAAAGAAGTTTTGACGATGCACTGATTTTTAATACCAAAGATATAGAACTGGTTGCCGGACAGGCGTATGCCATTCCCTTCATGGCAAAAGCCAATTCCCCCGAGTTAGCCGGCTTCCAGTTCACTTTTGATTTTGATGAAAATGCGCTGGCCTTCGAAGGCATCGAAACCGGAAACTCACCGGTGAAGGCAAGCGACTTCGGTACGCCGGACGCCCTCGGCGAAGGCGCCCTCACGGTTAGCTGGAGTAACCTCGAAGGTGAAATGCTGCCCGAAAGTGAAGCTGTGTTCACCCTGAAATTCAGCGCCAAAACCAGCGCCCGGCTGTCCGATGTGCTGGCTATCAACTCCCGCATCACTCCGGCGGAAGCTTACGGCGGCAGTTTGTTTGCTCCCGCAGGTGCAAGCTTCGAGATGCTCGGCGTTGCGCTCGAATACGAGGCTGCCCTAACAAAAGATTTCCAACTCTATCAAAATACGCCCAACCCGTTCCATCAGATTACCCAGGTTGGGTTCGAACTGCCCGAAGCCACAGCGGTAAGCCTGCGCATCTTCGATGTGTACGGCAAGTTGCTCTGGATGCATGAAGGCCAGTTCCCGGCAGGTGATCACGCCATTGAAATCGACCTCTCCGGCGTGCCGGTCACCGGCATCCTGCTCTGCGAAATGGATGCAAACGGATTCAGGAAAAAGACGATTAAAATGATGAAATTTTAATGATGAACGATGAACTACGAATGATGAACGCCGAGCGTTAACAGCTTGATTGTCAAGTGTTCATCATTCATCATTTATCATTCATCATTACAAAAAAATACCATGTTCATATTCGACAGTACCGGCTATGAAGTCTACGATTCTATAGCCAATTCTACACACTGATTTTTTTTTACACACACATTTTGTCCGGGCTGTCTACACCCGGTATCGGACTCAAAAGAACTATTCATACTATGAGAAAACGTCCCGTGAACTTTTGAAAAGATACCAAACCCAGCGAACCGGGCGAGGAGAAGAGAGCCGCCGTTAAGAGCGGCAGTCTCCTCGCTTTGGTTCCTTCTTAGAGAGGAGTGAGAGGAGTGAGAGAGTGAGAGAAAATGAGAATCAATTTTTATCAATAAACAACCGAACACTGAGGCATTCACGACTGGCACTTTTATTAATCATTAACAATTTCAATCCCATGAGAAATTTCGAGTTTACTAATCAAACCTACACCGCACCGGACAAGACCGGTGGAGGGACAAGCTGGCCGAAAAATGCGGGGCGTTTCGTGAAGGCGTCCGCTGTTTTGTGCCTGCTGCTACTTGCAGGTTGGAGCAACCGGGCGGCGGCGCAGTGTGCGCTCGTCTGCAACGACAATGTGAATGTGTCGTTACCCGGCCCCAACGCTAATTGCCAACTGACTATCACGGTGGACATGGTGCTGGAGGACCTTCCCAGCTGCTCCAATCCGCTCGTGGTTACGATCATGACCTTGCAGGGCGTACCGTTGCCTACCAGCCCGACGGTGAATGCCAGCCACATTGGTCAGTCGTTTATTTACTCGGTAAAAGAAACCACTTCCGGCAACTCTTGCTGGGGGACGATCAAAGTGGAGGATAAACTTGCTCCGCAAATCACCGGATGCTCGGATATCATGCTGACCTGCCTCGCTGACTACCGCCCGACAACGGACGGTGGCGATGCGCCGGCGCCTACGTTCGCTGATTGCTCTAACATTGCCAGCATCAGCTATCAGGACATCGTGAACCAGGGGACTTGCTCGTCTAACTACGTGGCATTGGTGAACAGAACCTGGACGGCAACGGATGTTCGGGGGAACTCCAGTACCTGCTCGCAGTTTGTAACGGTGCAGCGTGTGACGCTGGCCAATACTACGCCGATCTGTCCGCCCAACGTGGACTTGCAGTGTGGCATTGGTTCACAAAATACTTCCCCGGCCGTTACCGGATATCCTAAGATTGTGGTGGGCGGCGTGACCTACCCGGTCATTCCCGGCGCCAATAACTTTTGTGAAATCGCAGCGTCTTACACCGACGAAGTTTTCACCCCCTGCGGCGGGAGTAAAAAAATCCTGCGTACCTGGACGATCTACGACTGGTGTCTTTCGACTTCTCCCGGCAGCGGTAACCCATGGTCCTGCATTCAGGTAATCAAACTGGTGGACAGCACGCCGCCGGTGGTAACCTGCCCGCAGCCTATCGTGCACAATGCTGCTACGGCGGCCTGTTCCGGTTCCCTGAATTTACCGGCAGCAACCATCACGGACGCCTGCTCCAATTTTACCGTGAAAGTGCTCACGCCTTTCGGTACGGTGAATGGCAACGGCGGCCAGCTGCTGAACGTGCCGGTCGGTACGCATCAGATTACCTACGTTGCGACGGATGCCTGCGGCAACGTCGGTAACTGTTCGACGACGCTTCAGATCAAAGACGCAACGCCGCCGGTGGTGGTTTGCGATCAACACACGACGGTTTCACTCACGGCGGATGGCACGGCCATCGTTGCAGCCATTGTTTTCGACGACGGCAGCAGCGACAACTGTGGTATCGATAAATTCAGAGTGCGGCGCATGCCGTCGGCCTGTAATCCCGGCTCGTCCACTTACACGGAGTCAGTAAGTTTTGAATGTTGCGACATTGGAGCACCGGTGATGGTGTCGCTGCGGGTGTACGATGCCGCCAACAATTTCAACGATTGCATGGTGGAAGTGATCGTGCAGGATAAAATCAACCCGACGATCACCTGTCCGGCCAACCTGACCATTCAGTGCGCCGATCCGGTGCCTGCGGTGGCTGCACCAACCTTCAACGACAACTGCCCCGGCGCTACCTGGGCACACACTGAAACTTCGACGCTGACGAACTGTGGCACCGGTACCATCTCCCGGAAATACACCGTCACGGATGCTTCCGGCAGAACGGCTTCCTGCACGCAAACGATTACGGTGATCAACTCAACGCCGTTTAACGCAAGTAAAATTACCTGGCCGTTGGACTATACCACCAATCAGTGTGGCCCGGCTGTGCAGCCTTCCGATTTGCCGCCTACTTACAATTTTCCTTCGGTCAACGAAGGAGCCTGCGATCTCGTGGCAGTGACGCACACAGACCAGATGCTGCCGACTAACCCGCCGGCCTGTTTCAAAATACTGAGAAAATGGATCGTGATTGACTGGTGCCAATACAACCCGAACGTTCCGATGGGCCCCGGTTATTTCGAGCATACACAGATTATCAAAGTGGAGGATACGGCGAAGCCCGTGCTGACCTGTCCGACGAATATTGTGTCGCCAAGTCTGGATGCACAGTGTGCCTTCGGAATGGTAACGGTTCCGGCCATCGGGGTGAGCGATTGCAGCAACAATTTCAAATACACGACCACCATCGACTACAACAGCAACGGCTCCATTGATATTTCCAACAACAGCCCGAACCTCAGCGGCAACTATCCGTTCGGTGCGCATGCCGTGGTGGTGAAAGTGGAGGATTTGTGTGGAAATACCTCTTCCTGCAACTTTAGCATTACGGTGAAAGATGGTAAAAAACCAACACCGATCTGCGTGAACGGGCTCGCCGTGGAACTCATGGCCGACCCGGCCGGCAACGGCGGTATGATTCAGCTGACGCCTCAGTTGTTTAACCAAAGCAGCTACGACAACTGTACTGCCCAGCAGGATCTGGTGCTTTCCATCACGCCTTCCCTCTTCACCTGCGATGATGTGGGAACCAACGTGGTAACCATGTGGGTGACCGATCAGGCCGGTAACGCCGACTACTGCGAAACATACGTGATCATTCAGGACAACATGGTCGTTTGCCCGGACCCGCTGACAGCTGACGCCGGCGGTACCATCGCCAACCAGACCGGAAGCGGAATGGGCAACGTGATCATCAATGTGAGCGGCAACGGCCCGCTAACTGCCCCGGTGACTTCTGCCCAGAACGGACAGTTCCAGTTCTTTGATCTCGACCTTGGATATGACTACACCTTCACGCCGGCCTACAATCAAAATCCGTTGAACGGGGTGACGACTTACGATCTCGTATTGATGACCAAGCATATTCTCAACACGCAGGTACTCGACTCGCCTTACAAAATCATTGCAGCCGACGTAAACAAGTCCGGCTCGGTGACAACGGCAGATGTGGTGGACCTTCGCAAGGTGATTCTTCAGATCATCCCGACGTTTTCCAACAACAACTCCTGGCGTTTCATTGATAAAAAGCATGTGTTTCAAAACCCTGCGAACCCTTTCCAACAGCCGTTCCCTGAGTTTTTTAACATCAATGATCTGGCAACTGACGTGATGGATGTGGACTTCGTTGCGGTGAAAACCGGTGACGTGAACGGCTCCGCCGCCACCAATTTTGACAGTGCGCCGGATGATCGCAACGCAGGCGAAGCACTCACTTTCGTGGTGGAAGATCAGGAACTGACGGCGGGCAAAACCTACCGGGTGGATTTCACCGCACAGAATTTTACGGACCTGCTGGGCTATCAGTTCGCCCTGCGCTTCGATCCGAATGCGCTGCAACTGGAGGACATCGAGCCGGGCAGCCTGACCAATTTGACAGAAGCCAATTTTGGCTTGACGATGCTCGCAGAAGGCATCATCACTACCAGCTGGGACAATACAAAAAACACTATTCACGACAACAACACTATTCTTTTCACCTTGGTATTCAAGGCAAACACCAGTACTCATTTGAGTGAAATTTTTCAAATCGTAAACACGACCATGCCAGCGGAGGCATACCAGTCGGCTGACGGCAAAAACATCGAGTTGATGGGGGTTGCGCTTCAGTTCAACAACGTTCAGTCGGTTGCGTCCGGATTTGAGTTGTATCAAAACAACCCGAACCCTTTCCGCAACGAAACGGCGATCGGCTTCCGCCTTCCGGAAGATGGTAAGGCCACGCTGACGGTTTATGATTTGTCCGGAAAAATACTGAAGGTGGTTTCCGGTAACTATTCAAAAGGTTACAACGAAATCACGCTGAGCCAGAAAGACCTGGGAGTGTCAGGTGTCTTGTTTTATCAACTGGAAACAACGGACAACACCGCTACCCGGAGGATGATCCGGCTTTGAGACGACATGTGAGCGCAGTGAAGTGAGCGGTGAGACTCCCTCACTTCCTGCTTCCTCGCTTCTGAAGACAATGTGCAATTTCCCGAAACTGATTTAAGATTTCTCAAAATCTGGTTTTTGGGATGACCTCTCCCGGCTTCGGCTGGGGGGGGTTTTTAGGTAGTAGGCCGGTAGGCGAGCAGGCAGGTAGGCCGGTAGCGGGAAGAGGAATAGGGTAGGGGGGAGGGTGAAAAATTTAGAACAACAATAACAGGAGAGGGTGAAATGGCGTTAATTGGTAACTTTGCGCCCGTTTTAGGCTGGCAGCTGTTAGTTTTCGGCTGAAAGCCATGAATCTGTATCCAATTTGAAAAATCAAAAACCGTGGTTAAAAAGCTATTTTTTCTGTTTGCGCTCACTTATTGCTCTCTGAATTTGACGGCCCAGCGAGGCGTCGAGGCGGGTGGCTGGCTTGCTGCTGTCAATTATTTTGGTGATTTGAATACCAACATGCGCCTCAACCGGGTGGGACCTGCCGCCGGTGTGGGTATCCGCTACAATTTTAATGAGCGGATTTGCGGTAAACTCAGCGGCAATATCGGCCAAATTGAAGCTTACGACAAGGATTCCCCGAACCTTTACGAACGTGCCCGCAACCTGCACTTTCGCTCAACGGTCGCTGATTTGGGGGCACAGATGGAATTCAATTTTTTGCCCTACGTGCATGGCAGCAAGGATGAAAACTGGACGCCGTACCTGTTCCTTGGACTTGGTATTACTTATTTCAACCCCAAAGCTGAGTTCGACGGCACCTGGCACGAACTGCGCCCGTTCGGAACGGAAGGCCAGTTCAAAGGCGAGGAATACTACACCGTGGCCGGTGGCTGGGTGTATGGCATGGGGCTGAAAATCGACCTGAGCTACGAGTGGAGCCTGAACATCGACATCAGTGCCCGCCGCCTGTTTTCCGATTACCTCGACGATGTGAGTTCGGTTTATCCCGATATTGACGATGTGGAGGACCTGCGAGGGGAGTTTGCAGGCCGCTTTGTTGACCGTTCCGGAGAGCTTTTCGCAAAAGATCCGGCATTTTTTACCCGCAACAATTTGGAGGCGCCCATCGGTACTCCCGGCCGCCAGCGTGGCAACAGTAAAAACAACGACACCTACGTGTACCTCGGCATCGGCTTGTACTACTACTTCGGCGATTTGCGATGCCCTTACGAGCGATAATTTTAGATTGAAAATCAGCAAAAGCAAAAGCCCCGGACAGATTCTGCCCGGGGCTTTTGCTTTTGCTGAAAGGCCTTGCCTTAATCCTCCTGATCGGGTTCTCTTCCTCCGGAAAGGTAGTCCTGATAAGTTTTCAGCTTTTCAAAATCACCGCTGGCGGCGAGTTTCGCTTGTTCGGGCCAGGTAGCGGGGTCGTGCATGCGGTAGCGGTCGCCGGCGTTTTGCAGGATTTCACGCAGGCTGTCCACGGAGGCGGCGGCGAGTTGCTCCCAGGTTTTGATGCCGGCATCGTTGAGGAGCTTTTCGATTTTCGGACCGATGCCCTCCACGATTTTCAGATTTTCTTCATTGTTCGGAAAAACGGCTTTGGTAGTCAGCGCTTCCGGGTCTTCCCGCTTGATGGTAGCGAGGCGGGTAGCTTGCCCGGCCCAGTCGTCCCGCTCAATGCGGCCGGGGAAGAACTCGATGGCCTCCGTTATTTTTTCACTGAAATCGTGATCAAATTTGCTCACCTGGTCAAAAGTGTAGATGCCGAGACTGTTCAGTTTTTTTTCCAGGAAAGAACCAATTCCTTTGATCATGGTCAGGTCATCTTTTTCGTCAGCTGTGGCTGCGGGTATTTTTGTACCGATGGCCCCAAGTACGTCGTCTTTTGCCGAGGAAGGCGTTACGATCATGGTGATGACGTCCTTGTCCTTTTGGATAACCGGTTTAGGTTCGGCGGGCGGTGCGGATTCGTACACATTTTCGCTGTGCTTCAGCCCTGCCAGTTCGGCGTGGAGCGAATCATTTTCTTCAACCAGGGCATTCATTTTGGCTTCCAGGGCAGCGATGCGCTGCGCTGACTCGGCGTGCGATTTTTGCATGGCTGTCAGCTGTTGATCTTCGCTGGTGTTGGCGGCTCGTAGCGATTCGTTTTCCGCAATGAGCTGGCTGATTTTGCCTTCCAGCGAGCCAATCCGGTTGAGCGTGGCATTGAAAGAACTTTGCATTTGCGACACCTGGTCGAGGGCGGTGCCTTCCTTTTCGGCCGCTTTGGTGAGTTGCGCATTCCGGGCTTTGAGGCCGAGCAGTTGGTTATTGAGGTCTTCGATGGTAGCCTGGTAAGAGCTGTTGGAAGCCTGCAATTTTACGGTTTCACCCATGGCGGTATCGAGGTCGGCCTGCCATTTGGCTTTGTCCTGATAAAAAGCGCTGAGTTGGTCCTTAGCCTCTTCTGCCTCCCGTTGGGCCCTTACAAGGTCGGCTTCCTTCAGGTCGAGAAGTTCCCGCTGCGTTTTGTAATCGAGGGTCAGATCGTCGTAGCTTTTTTTCCACTTGGCAGCCTCTTTCTTGTAACGTTTTGCACGGCTGCCCCACAAGGCCCAGCCGGTGAGGAAGCCCAGCAGGAAGCAAAACAGGACAGAGATGAGGAACATGATACTGTCGGGATGGCTTAACGATTGAAATAGATTTTCCATGTTTGTTTGGTACTACTTTAAAATGGAGTTCCGGGAAAGATATTCTCAATGCTCCATCTTCGTTTAATTGACTGGTTTTTCATCGATTTTAAAATTCACCCGCCGGTTTTTCTGCCGGCCTTCGGGGTTGTCGGAGCCGTCGGGCTTTGAGTTGGGCGCTACCGGTTGGGTTTCGCCTTTTGATTCCGGGACAATATCGGCTTTCACGCCGAGTTCCCTGAAATACTGGACGGCATTTTTAGCCCGGCGCAGGCCGAGGTCGAGGTTGGCTTTTTCTGTGCCGATGCTGTCCGTGTGACCGATGATGGTCAGCATCATCGATGGATTTTGATCGAGGAAAGTTTTCACCGAATCAGCGTAGAGTATGCACTGCTCGCCGGGACGGAACACGGCGGAGCCAAATTCGAAATTGGCATCGGTGAAAGTATTGTCTTTAAAACTATAAACCGGCTTGTCATATTCGTCAGGTTTTGGCAGGTAAAGTTCGAAACTGACGGGTTCTCCGAGGGTTTCTCCCTGGACCATTTGATAGTCAATGGAAAAGCGTTTTTCATCCACGCCCATTTTATTCAAAAGCTGTTTGATGGCATCGGCTCTTGCAATGCCGATGTTTTCAAAAATACCGCTTTTGGCCTTGGCTTCGCTTTCGAGGTAGCGGCCCGTCAGGGTAATGTTTTTGTCCGGGTTTAACTTCAGGTATTGCGCTGCTTCGGCCAGAAACTCCTGATTGTTGGCGGTCATTTCAGGCTCGAAGGAGTTGAGCGGAAAGGAAAACTGCTCGTAGCCTTGCAGGACGGTCTTGTCGCCGTCTTTGAGCGAAAGCGTCATTGGCCGGGCTACTACGGCAGGCTCATCACCGCAGTGATGCCGGAGTTCACAGACGAAATACCAACGGGCAGGGATGGCGAAGGCAAGGAAAGTGAGAAAGCCGAAAATAAATACTCTCATAGTCGTCATTGGTTGATTGGTAATTGTTGCGGATCGATAGTTTGGCCTGAAACTTTCAACCTGAAGCAATTAACAACATTGAACGTCCAAATGTATGGAATTCAGGTGATTGTGCAAAACGGGCGGTCCCGGCTATTTTAATTTTTCAGAAAACAGCGGAGTGGAATACAGTGACTGTCAGCGATAAAAACAGTCTGCTTCGTATGAGGTTTGTTACTTCTCATGCAACGCCTCTCTACGATTTTGAAACAAATGATAACTTTGGCCAAAGCAAATTTTCAGCATGAATAACAACAAACCCTCAAAAAAGAAAATCCCGTTTCCCGTTAACCACTCGCTGCATCAGTACCTGGTGAAATACAGCCGTAGCACGAAGCTTCCCATCCGTTACGAAGATCTGCTTCGCTACTCCAATTCTATGACGCTCTACGATCAGCATGGTAACGATACGCTCTGGGAGACGGTGTATTTTAGCGAAGCGGACGAAGTGGACATCTTCGGCGCCCTGACGAGAATTTATGCGCTGCTGAAAACGGACGGCGATATGGATGTGCTGCAACACCTTACCGTTTCACGCATTGATTATTGTCATTTCGGGAATACGAAGCCATTCCGGGTGCGGATTATCAACCGGCTGAACGACAACTACGATCATTTTTACATCAAAAAAACGGATGCCAGCCGCATCTACGGGCTGGAACTCGAGGAGCTTTTGTCGCCGAACCACGTGAAATACATGGTGCATGGCGATACGCTGATCGAGGAGCACATCGCCGGTATTCCCGGCGAATATTTTATGGAGCGGCATGGGGAGATTTCGGAATTCAATCAAATCCGCATTGCCAAGGAGTTTGTAAAATTCAACGAACGATGCTTCGTGCGCCTGCTGGGCGACATGCGTTCTTACAATTATGTGATTGACATTACGCCGGATATCGAGGGCAATCAGTACCGGATGCGGGCGATTGACTTCGATCAGCAATCCTACGAGGGGCGCAAGAATTTTTACCTGCCGCAATATTTCAAGGAAAACAATCCGATTATTTTCATGGGCATTGCGCACATGTCTTCCAAAACGGTGCACCAGTACCAGCTGGAGGAGCGTACGCTTATTGGAACCAGGGTGAAAGATTCCCAAAAACGGGTCAAGGAATTGATGGATGTGATGGTAAAAGATACGATTTCAATGCCCGATAAAGTGGATCAGTTAAAACACGAAATGGCAGAACATCACCAGAACAACAGTTTTCTCAGGTGTAAAACCATGGGCGAGATCGTCAAGAATAACATTCAACTTGTTTTGCAAAAAGATTTCAAACAAAGTATACTCCTGAGCGACAAATGAGTGGTTTGGCAGGAGGGCAGGTTTGGTATTTTCCTCCCGGACGATTAACTTTGGTAGCAAGTCAAATCAAATCCTCCTGCCATTATGAGTGTTTTACTTTACCTTCCGGCGCTGGCCTTCTGCTTTTTTTTAGGCATCACCCTGCAGCCTGATATTTCCTGGCAACTTACCGAGATTTGCGACAATGCGATTGATGACGACGGCGATGGGCTGATTGATTTGAACGACCCTGACTGCGACTGCCCGGTGGCTTCACCGGTATCGCTCATTCCGAATCCTTCCTTTGAAGAAAAAAACTGCTGCCCGCCCGACCGGTCGAGAATGGACTGTGCCGTTGACTGGATTCAGGCTTCGGAGGCTACAACAGATTATCTGCACACTTGTGGCTGGATGGGGTGGGATGACCTGCCGCCGCCGCTCCCGTTCCCTGACGGAGAAGGATGCATTGGGTTTCGCAACGGCAGAATTGGTTTTGGAGGAGAAGGCCCGAGAGCTAACTGGAAGGAATATGCCGGGGCCTGTCTGACCAGTCCGTTGAAAGCAGGCACAACGTACCGGTTCGAATTTTACATTGGGTTCACCAATTTTCATAACTCACCGCCTACGGACATTGTTTTCTTTGGCTCGCCGGACTGCGCTTACCTTCCGTTCGGAGTTGGCAATCCGGATTACGGGTGCCCGATGAACGGGCCCGGGTGGTTGCCGCTTGGCGACGTCTTCGTCAACGGAACCAACCAATGGAAACAGAAAGAAATCACCGTTACGCCTACGCAGGATATTTACGCCATTGCGATTGGCCCGAATTGCAGCGAAGCTCCGCCGCAATTCAGCTATTACTACTTTTTCGACAACCTCGTGCTGGCAGAGGAAAAAGATTTCAATTTTAAAATAACGGCAGACGGGCATCCCTGCTCTGAAAACATCACCCTCAAAATGCCCCTGCGTGATACCCTGCAATATCAGTGGTATAAAGACGGCGTCGCAATCGTTGGTGCAACGGGGCCGGTTATTGAGAACGTGACGGAGGAAGGGAATTACCAGGTCAGGGTTTTGGGGCCGAACAGTTGCCGGGTTACACCGGCTTTCCGGTATAGCATTCCGGTGGTTCACGGTTTTGATGAGCAGACAATTTGTAAAGAGGATACCTACTTTTTTGGAGGGGAAGCCCTTGCGGAAAGCGGTATTTACTGGGATACACTGAAGTCGGTACATAACTGCGATAGTATTGTTCGTTTGATTTTGACGGTTTTGAGTGAAAATACGGATACCATTTCAGCTAAAATCTTTGAAGGAGAAAGTTACCAGGTAGGGCCTCAGTATTTTTCAGCGGCCGGTGATTACGATGTGGCTCTGACTTCTCACCTGGGCTGCGACAGCTTTGTGCATTTGGCGCTTGATTTTTATAAAATATTCATTCCCAATGCTTTTTCACCCAACGGAGACGGGTTTAATGACATGTTTACCGTTTTTCCGGGCCCCGATGTGCAGGAAGTTGTCGGGATTAAAGTTTTCGACCGCTGGGGAGGTCTGGTGTACGAGGCAGCGGAGCTTTCAAAGAGCAGATATTCGGATGGATGGGATGGAAATACGCATGGGAAGCCTGCGCAACCGGGTGTTTACATCTACGAAGTGTTTATCGTGTTTGACGATGGAAAACAGCGGCTGGTAAAGGGTTCGGTGAATTTGATTCGGTAGTTTTCATTAAAACCCGCTTAACCAACAGAATTCACATTAAAATAAAAATAAACTACCGGAATGAGCCAGGCTCAGATTTTTAAATAAAAATAACATTGGTATAAAAAATCGCTTATCTTTGCGTCGTTCTTTGAGATATTCACTGTCCGCAGCAAGAAAGATTTAACCGGCAAGTGGTTAGTCAGTAGTCCGGCAAGTAAGTTTACGTAAGTTTTTTGACTCCGCAACTCGTCTTCCAGCCTATCTGCCATTGTTCCCCATTTATGTTCGTAAGTAATTCTTTTGCCAAGTCAGGAGTTTCTCATTTTTTATTTCACTTTTTTAATTTTTTTGCAATGAACATCTTCGTAGCAAAATTGAACTACGACACGCATGAAGACGATCTTCGTGCAGCATTCGAAGAGTATGGCGAGGTTACATCCTGCAACGTCATCATGGACAAATTTACTGGTAAGTCGAAAGGTTTTGGCTTTGTTGAAATGCCAAACGATGACGAAGGACGTAACGCAATTGAAGGGCTGAACGACACAGAAATGGATGGCCGCACAATTGTGGTCAAGAAGGCAGAACCAAGAGAAAACCGTGGCGGTGGCGGCGGCGGCCGTGGCGGATACGGCGGCGGCGGTGGTCGTCGTGGCGGCGGCGGATACGGTGGCGGAAACCGTGGCGGCGGCGGATACGGCGGCGGCGGCGGAGATCGCTGGTAATCACTGCAATAACGATACAGAAAAAAGCCCTGGAAGTGTTCACTTCCGGGGCTTTTACGTTGGGGGCGTCTTCATTGTAAAGTTAAATGCCGGACAACATGCGGCCTATTTCCAGAATGCATCCACCCTGCGCATGGCATTCTTGCGCAAATTCACGTAAAAAAGGTTGTAATCCGCAATGTGGTAATTTTTACGGGTGAAAAAGATGCTGCCCGGGAAGCGGGGCTTATGCACCCACAAAATTCCGTTATGGATTTGGGCGTCAGTAATTTGCGGGTACACTTTGTTGAAATTCCGAAGAATTGTTCCCTCGTTCAGGGTTTTGGAGGCAGGTGTTTTTTCCGTAGTCCAGGTCAGCGGGTTCGTGACGATGATACTGTCGCCGAGCGTTGCATTTTTCGGGACGTATCCAAACCGGTAGCTTCGCCAGGAGCAAATGCATCCGGTCTGGTCAGGTGTTTCGCAGGGCGGAATGTTGTCGAACCCGCTTTCAGGGATGGGCCAGCCAACCAGGTAAGCAGCTACTAATTTTCGTTGCAGGGGCTTCCCGTCAAACATTTCCCTCAGCAAGCGATAGCCGTGCCGGGCGCCCTGGCTGTGTGAGGCGATGATGAACGGGCGGCCCTGGTTGTAGTGCTCAAGGTAATATTCAAACGCTCTTTTAAGATCCTGGTAAGCAACTTCCAGAGCCTGGTCAGCCGAGGCCTTGTCTTCTGTGAAAAAACTCCGGAGGTGGGCCTGCCTGTATCTTGGCGCATACACCTTGCCGCTGCCGTTGAAAGCACTTGCCTGAAAAAGTATAGTCGTTTTGTCGACTTTCTCATTTAATTTTTGATCCTCCGCCGAAGCATTCCAGGGTTTGGCTGTTTTTTGCCAGTAAATCGTGGGGTGGAGGAAGAAAACATCGACTTGTGCTTCTGCCTGCAGGTTTTCAAAGGTGGCAGCTGGTGTTTGATCGGCAGGGTCGGTCTTGTCAGGAAGCGCAGCCCAGTATTCACTTTTCGAATAATCCGGAGGAGGCGGTACGGCGTCAGGGAGAAAAGCGGCAGGCCTGACCGAACAGGATAAAAACAGGCTCGCCAAACAAATACTGAGGATTGGAAACTTCATTTTTTTAAACAGGTTTAAGATCAAAAGTAAAATAAGCTTACCGGTTTATGATGCAGGTCTGATTTTTGACATTAAATTTGCAGCCTCAATGAAAGAACTTCCCTTGTATGTGGCTGAACTAAAGGTCCGGATTTCCATAAAGGATTTCCAGGCGAAATATTTTACCAAAAACTAATAACTGGAATAAACGCTAAGCAGGCAAGTCTTACTTTTGCCTCCGCTAATTTTTTAATAAAAAACCATTAAAACATGAATATCGCAGTTGTCGGAACAGGTTATGTCGGTTTGGTGACGGGCACTTGTTTCGCTGAAACAGGTAACCACGTGATTTGCGTGGACATCGATGAAAAAAAAGTGAAACGGATGCAAAATGGGGATATTCCCATTTACGAGCCGGGGCTCGATGTAATCTTTGACCGAAACACCCGCCAAGGACGACTGACCTTCACCACCAATCTGGCCGAAGCTATCAAGTCAGCAGAAATTATTTTTCTGGCATTGCCTACACCTCCCGGTGAGGACGGCTCTGCTGATTTGAAATACATTCTCGGCGTGGCGGATGATCTGTCAAAAATTATCACTGACTACAAGGTAATCGTTGATAAAAGCACCGTACCGGTGGGGACTGCCGAGAAGGTTCACGCTATTCTTGCGAAAAACCTCAGCGAAGATTTGTTCGATGTCGTCTCCAACCCCGAATTCTTGCGGGAAGGTGTAGCCGTAGATGATTTCATGAAGCCTGACCGGGTCGTCATCGGCACCAAGTCCGAAAGGGCCCGCAAACTCATGAAGCAGCTCTACGAACCATTCGTGCGCCAGGGTAACCCGATTTACTTCATGGATGAACGCTCTGCTGAAATGACCAAATACGCAGCCAACTCCTACCTTGCTACCCGTATTTCGTTCATGAACGAGATTGCCAACCTGTGCGAAAAGGTAGGCGCCAATGTTGATGCAGTTCGTGTAGGCATGGGTAGCGACAGCCGTATCGGGAAGCGCTTTCTGTTTCCCGGAGTTGGTTATGGAGGATCCTGTTTTCCGAAAGATGTTCAGGCCTTGGCGAAAACGGCCGGCGATCATGGCTACGATTTTAAAATCCTCAAATCCGTCATGAATGTGAATGCCATTCAGAAGCACCGCCTGACCGAGAAAATTCAGGCGCACTTTGGCGGCGACCTCAAAGGAAAAACCATCGCCATTTGGGGCCTTGCCTTCAAGCCCAATACAGATGACATCCGGGAAGCGCCTGCGCTTTACCTCATCGGAGACCTGATCAAAGCAGGAGCAACGGTGAAAGCTTTCGATCCGGAAGCCATGGAAAATGTAAAAGCAGAATACGACGGCCAGGTTGAAATGGCGCAGGATCAGTACGAGGCGCTCATCGGCGCTGATGCTTTGGCTATCGTGACGGAATGGAGCGTTTTCCGTACACCAAGCTTTGATGTAATGAAAAAGCTGTTGAAAAACCCGGTCATTTTTGATGGACGGAACCTCTACGATATAGAAATTATGACGGACAAAGGCTTTCACTACGAGAGTATCGGAAGGGAAGTAGTCCAGTAAGAAATTTTAAAAACAGGCTACAGCGGCTGGAAGATGCATCTTTCAGCCGCTTTTTTTGTTATGCAGACGTTTTGCACAGTTTTTTAGTGTATTCTCAAAGGTAAAAACAGCAGTAGTTCCGTCCGTTTGTCCAGCAGGTTTGTCTTTAATCTAACCAAAGAATAACGGCAAAGGCTTCTTCAACCAGCATTAGCAATGTAATTTTGCCAAACCAAAATTATTCGGTAGCGTTTCCCCTCTGAACTTCTGTAAAAATCACTATTCCTTTTCCCATCAAAACTTTCAATTTGAAATGAGAAATTTTTTGACTTCTTCTTTGGCCATGCTTTTTACTGTCCTGGCCATAGGGCAAAATGCCCCCAACTTCTGGAACCCGGTGACGTATGGCGAGATATTTTTGCCCGAAACCGCCGAAACGGTGGCGATGCCTTCGGAGTATCTTACGCTCTCGCTGGATTTTTCAGCAGTACGCAATCACCTGCGCAACGCCCCTGCAGAAGGTTCTGCCGAAGCCAAAGCCGGCGCAGTTCAGATTCAACTGCCCATGCCTGACGGTTCCATGGAAACTTTCCGGGTTTGGGAGTCTGCCGTTATGCATCCTGAGTTGGCAGCTAAGTTTCCAATGATTAAAACTTTTGGCGGACGAGGCATTACCGACCCCACACACACGGTGCGTTTGGGTTACGGCCCTGATGGTTTCCATGCGGTGGTAGTTGGTAAAAACGGCGGATCGATCGTCATGCCTTACGCATCCAACCAGACTCAATACTACCTCTGTTTTCAAAAATCAAATTTCATCTGGGAAGGCCTCGACATCCCGCCGGTAAGGGTGAAAACCGAACCGATGGAAGGTGTGAGCATGGATAACACGCCCGTTCAGGACAATGAAGTCAACCTGCGTGGCGGTGGGGAAGGAGAACTCGCAGAATTGAGAATTTACATGTTCGCACTTGCCTGCACCGGCGAATATGCCATGGGGCATGGCGGAACGATGGACCTGGTCATGTCTTCGCTGGTTTTAGCCACCAATACGCTGAACAGCGTGCTGGAACGTGACATGGACATGCGCCTCATGTTGATTCCAAATAATGAATTGATTGTCTTTTTGAATCCAAACTCTGATCCTTTCAACAATGCCAACGTTGGCGGCGCCTTGCTTGCGCAAAACGAAAACGTACTGAACCAGGTAATCGGCTTGTCAAATTTTGACGTCGGGCATCTTTTCACTGGACCCTGTACGGATGTAGGTGGAGTGGTGAGTGGCTCGGTTTGCAGCCAGGGTAAAGCAAGAGGGGTAACCTGCCATTTCAGCAGCAACGTGGTGGCAACTACGCTCTCCATTGCAGCGCACGAAATGGGCCACCAGTTTACCGGTGGACACACTTTCAACAACTGCCCCGGTCAGGAAGGTCAGTTTCACTCAGGTTCTGCTTACGAGCCAGGCAGTGGCAGCACAATTTTGTCGTACCAGGGTTCCTGTGGGCAAAATAACATTTCTGGTCCGGCCAACATCCACTACCACGGCGGTACCATCGAAGAGTTCTGGACGTACACACACAACGGAGGCGGTAATGTTTGCCCAACTGTCATTGAAACCTCCAATCATACACCGTACGTCGAATTGCCATACCAGAATGGGTTTTACATCCCCATCAGCACGCCGTTCGAACTCAGAGCCATAGCCTCTGACGCCGACGGCGATCCGTTGACCTATTGCTGGGAACAAATCAACCTCGGCCCAAACTCCACGCTGGGAACGCCGTTCGGAACGGCTCCAACTTTCCGCAGTTTTGACCCAAAAACTTCACCCGTGCGGACTTTCCCGAGAATGCAAACTATTTTGAGCAATGGTTCTGAAAATACGGAGGTGCTTCCGACCTATTCCCGTAACCTGGAATTCCGTTGCACCGTCCGTGACAACAACGTGGATGAAGGCGCCGGTGGCGTCACCTGGCAGGATGTTTCTTTCGAAGCGACCAACACAGCCGGTCCTTTCCTCGTCAATTATCCCAATGCAGGCGACGTCGTCTGGAAAGCAGGGCAGGAAGTGGAAGTGACCTGGGATGTTGCGAACACCGACAACAACCTTGTCAATTGTAAAACGATCAACATCCGCCTGTCGGTTGATGGTGGCCAGACTTTCCCTTACACCTTGATCAGCGCTACGCCGAATGATGGCGCCGAGAAGGTTTTTATCCCTGAAGTTACGACCAGTGCTGCCCGCATCCGGGTGGAAGCTGCCGACAATATTTTCTTTGACATTTCGAACCAAAATTTCCAGATCGAAGCTGCAGCCGCACCCGGCTACACCCTTGCGCTTAGTCCTCAAATGCAGCAGACCTGCGTTCCGGAAAATGCGGTAATAGAGCTGACGACCGGTTCAGTTCTTGATTTTAATATGCCTGTGGAGTTTGAAATCCTGGGTGGCCTCCCTGCGGGCGTAGGTGTGAATTTCAGCAGCAACCCTGTTACGCCGGGCCAAAGCTCCACGCTTACACTCGACATGAATCAGGTCACTGCCGACGGCTTCTTTGAAGTGGAGCTTCGTGCTGTCGCCGGTGCGGATACGGTATATCGCACTTTGTTTTTCAATGTAGTTTACAGCGATTTTTCAGCGTTAAAACTGGAAACTCCTTCTGACGGACAATCGAGCCTCGGTTTGTTGCCACAGTTTACCTGGACTGATTTGCCACAGGCAGATGCCTATGATTTTGAGCTGGCAAAGAGCCCGACCTTTGCAGACAGTACCATCATCAGCAAAGCGTTCAACCTGACGGCGGCAACTTACACGCCCACGGTAGCTTTGGTGGAAAGCAAAATCTACTACTGGAGAGTGCGCCCCTCAAACGAGTGTGGCAAGGCAAGTTTCACCACTGCCAAAGCCTTCCAGACAAGGACAGTCAGCTGTGAAACTTTCAAAAGCAACGATGTTCCAAAACAGATTTCCGGTGTTGGCCTGCCGGTGATAGATTCCAAGCTGCCGATTTTACAAAGCGGTATCATCTCCGACCTGAACGTTTCGAAACTGAAAGGAAACCACGATGCGCTGGCGGATATCAAAGCTACCCTGATCAGCCCGCAAGGGACTGAAGTGGTGCTGTTCAATCAAATCTGCGGTAACGTTTCCCAGTTCGACCTGGCGCTCAATGACGAGTCTCCTTTTGATGTGCAGTGTCCGCCGATCAATGGCATCTCTTACAAACCGGCAGAACCCCTGGCAGCTTTCATCGGCGAGAGTACCCTCGGCGAATGGACCATGCGCATTGCCGTAGTTGATCCGATCGGTGCGGGTGGCGCTTTCCAGGAATGGAGCCTTCAGTTTTGCGCCAGCACAACTCCGAAAGGGCCGGTGATGGTGAAAAACGATACCCTCTACGTCAAGCCGCTCGAATCCCGTATCATCCGCAACTTTCAGCTGGCTGCCGAAGACGAAGACAACACCGGTTCCGAGATTAAATTCAGAATCGTCGATGTAACGGATGCCGGTTTCATCTCTAAAAACGGCGTGCAGCTCGGTGTGAATGATCAATTCACCATGACGGATATTCACCAGGAGAAAATCACTTACACCAACACGAACGAAAATGCCGTTTACGACTTCTTCACTTTCGTGGTGGAAGATGGCACCGGCGGCTGGACGGGTACGCCTCGTTTCAACATTGTGATTGATGAAAATGCAATCACAAGTACGGACGAACCGGAATTTGCCAATGGCATCCTGTTGTTCCCGAACCCGGCTTCCAACCTCTTGAATGTCACCTTCCACCAGCCGCTGAACAGCGAGAGCCTTGTGGCGGTTTCGGATTTGCAGGGCCGACTTGTTTCACAGCAAAGAATTGCAGCTTCGCAGCAACAGATTCAGGTTGATCTCGACCGGATAACAAATGGAATTTACTTCCTGACGGTTCGCTCCGCTGATGGTGTTTTCACAAAGAAATTTGTGGTGCAGAAGTGATCAGTTGAATAGTTTTTCAACATAAAAACAGCCCGGTAGTGTTCTGCCGGGCTGTTTTTTGTTATGGTTATCGAATCATTCAGAATGAAAAGTTCTTAACGCCGGTTTTCCAGCTTTCAGGCTTCAAGTTTTCCTCTTTCCAACGTCCAATTCACCTCCCCGTCTGTACATTCTGTTTTAGTAAAATACGCTACCACAACGAGCGACAGCACAAAGTAAGCGGCAAGTCCGTAAACTGCCCCGGGCAGCAGGGTCTGCATGCCAAACCAGTCGCCACCCTGCCAGGCGATCAGGCCAAGTCCGAAGGCACAACGCAGTGCTTCCGTGAGTAAGGCCCATTTTGTTTTGTCGAGCAGGGTAGTGTAGCTGAAAATACTTGCAAACAGGAACCCGCCGTAGATCAGCATTTCACCGAAAGTCACCTCCGCAATGTGGTTGAAAAGATAAAACATCAACACCAGCGTAACGCCCAACTGCACCCACGACCACAGCAGCAATGGCTGAGAAGGGTAGGTTTCATATTTTTTAAAAACAGAAAAATCATCCACAATGTCGATAGGGTAGCGCTCCTTCACGTCGGCGGGCCGCCAACCCGTAGGCTTGATCCACAGGCGCAGCTTGTCGAGCCAGCTTCGGGTGCGACAGGCGTCGGTAAGCAGCAGCCAGAAGTGCTGAAAATTGATCAGAATCGGGTTCCACGTGCGCACGGGCCGCTTTACGCCGTAAACGGGCGGCACATCCGGCAGTTCGGGCTGAAAAGTGCCGAATATTTTATCCCAGATGATCAGGATCTGCCCGTAATTTTTATCCAAATATTCCGGGTTCATGGCATGATGTACCCGGTGGTGAGAAGGGGTGACCAGAAACGTTTCAAGGAAACCCATTTTATCAATCAGCCGGGTGTGATACCAGAATTGCGCAAACAAATGCAGCGGTGCAATCACCGCAATGACCTTCGCAGGAACGCCCAGCAGCGCCGCAGGCAGCATAAAAATCGCCACGAAAGACAGCATAGAGGAAATACTCTGCCGAAGGGCACAGGAGAGGTTGAACTCCTCGCTGGAATGGTGGATAATGTGGCGGTTCCACAAAAAATTGATCTCATGCTCCAGCCGGTGTATCCAATAGCCGGCAAAATCTTTGGCGATGAAAGCCGCCAGGAACACCGCCCACGTCGCTTTGATTTCAAACACTGCCACCTGCTCCACCAGCCAGGTATAGCTGATGATGACAATACTTAAACCCAACACATCTTTTACAATGTTGGTGACACCGCTGCTAAGACTCGAAATGGTATCCGCCCCACGGTTTACCCGGATGCCCATACGCCATGCCGCTACCGCTTCAATAACGATGAGCAGCACAAAAACCGGAATAGCAATATTTAAAGCTTGAGCATAGGCTTCCATGGCAATCTTTTGTTACAAAGATAAGAGATTGGGAGAAGAGGCATCCGGCAAATTTATTTTGCCGGGCAGGGGTAGCCATGGTAATTCCGGTATTTATACCAAAAGTAGACCGGTTAGCGAGTAGGTCAGTAGGCAGACAGACTGATTTTCAATTGTTTAAAGTCATCCATTTTGCAAATCACTTTTCTTCGGGTATAGCAGTCGTTATAAATCTTTCACGTCCCACTTATAACTTTATCATCTATCTTTCAAATATCCCACCGTTCCCGCAAGAATTGAACGCAACAACTCTTGCGGCAGGTCTGCTCCGCCAACAAACAAAGCTTGTGACGACCGTTTAATGAAGTGACTCAATTTTCTTGACACCGTTTAATGAAGTGACTCGATTTGGTATAGCGTATTTAACTTTTACCACACCAATTCCAACTTTTCGCATTGCAGTTGTAACTTTTACCACACCCATTGTAACTTTTCGCATTGCAGTTGTAACTTTCACCACACCCATTGTAACTTTTCACATTGCAGTTGTAACTTTTACCACACCCATTGTAACTTTTTGTATCGCAGTTGCAACTTTTACCACATCGTATCCAACTTTTCGTATTACCAAAGCAGCAGCGTCACCTCATTCATCATTCATCATTAACCATTAACCATTAACCACCTTTTTCTTCCTCGGCTTCGGCAAGCGCTTAAACGGTAGGCCCTTGATCGACCTGTAAGCATCGGATTTAACGCCATAATCCCCTTTCACAATATCTTTCACCTTGAAAGCAATATTTACCAGTCCCGTCTTCTCCGCATAAAACAATTGATTGCGGACCACCAAAGCGTTTTTATACATCTGAAAAGGAGTGCTTACATCCTCATTTGCCTGCACCAATTGAGTGTGCAAAGTTTCTAGGGCCGGAATCTTCAATAGATCGTTAGACGGTTGATAAAGCGGTTCCATTTTGAGCAAAGCCACCAGCTTGCCAAAATTCTCCGCCCGCATGACGAAAGACATCTGCATAACGGAATACCGTTTTACTTCGTCGGCCACCTCCTTATCTATTGCCGGCACATCGGCTTCACCCGTATCTTCCGGCGTTACATTCATTTCTTCCGTTGTTTCCTCTGTGTCCGTTTCTTCCTGCCTGGATTTCTGTTTTTTACGGCCATCCACGCCCCGCACCTTGTTGGCAAGGGTTTTAGCCATCTGAAATACCTCCGGAAGCACGCCCGAAGCTTTCAGGACGGCCAGACATTGCGTCGTCAGTGGTCCCAAATCCGAAAAGACGCTCTTACGGTCGGCCGCCGTGCGGTTATAGGCGATTTTTTTATCCGTCACCAGCTTCTCGGCCATCGTGCAATCGGCCAGCAAGGTAGTCAGCGACGGTATTTTTAACTCTACCCGGGCAGGATCGTAAACAGGGTCCATCAATCCGCAGGCATTTTTTATTTTAAAAAAGCTATCCAGGTTTACAGCATGACCAGTATCCGTTTTTTTAGCCATGATTCATGTTTTTAGGCAGATAGCGTATGCATATAGCGAAGGCATTCCCGGCTTATATCCAATACCGGAAACACAACATCACCGGATGAATCATCCGCTATCTGTGAAATTAAAATATTGTGTTGTTGGATTTTAAATACTTCCCGCCCGAAGGTCAGGCAAGGTTTGTCATTCAATCATTCTCTCATTCTCTCATTCTCTCCTTATATCATTCACTCATTGTCATCCATCATCCCAAACCGTCTTCAGTCTGGTAAGGCTGTAACAGATGACAGTTTTTCCGGCCGGGCGGCCATGATGGTCGTAGAAAAATTCGCTGGCGTGGTTGTTTATCTGGCACATTGGAGTGTGTTTTTTAATGGCTTAAATATACGAAAGAGATAATATGTAGGTTGCGGTTTTTTGAAAAATTTTTGGGGAAATTGATTTTTTTTTTTGGCCTAAGGTCTTTCCTTTGAAAATCAAGTTTAAGCAAGTGTTGAGCGCAGCGGCTCTTGCGGCAGGCCTGCTACACTCGTTGCAAGAGCCGCTGCGCTCAACTTTTGCTGGAACTGTGGTTTTACCGCTGGCCTACCATCTTCTGCTCCTGTCGGTTTGCAACCGATACTTCTATACCTTCCCCTAAAAACACAAAATCTTTCCCCATCTGTTCAGGTTTAGCTTTCAAGATAGTAATAATTCCTGCCTTGTTGATCGCTCGCAGATGTGTCGGTTGCAAACCGACAGAAGCGGGGTCGTTTTTCAATTGAAAGACCTTGGGCCAGCGGGGTCCATACCGCCGAAAAATTGTTTTCCTCAGCAGTAAGGTTGCAGGCAGAGGAGACCACCCCGTTGAAACAATTGTTGAAGGTGGACAGGCTCACGTTCAAAGAGCCTCCTGTTGCATTGATTCCAGTCATGGATTCGTTGTCGATGGAGGCGAGCGAATGGAAAAGGGCGTTCTTCACCACCACCCTTGAGTTCTCGGACACGACACCGTTGGCGATGTTGAGGAACTGGTTCTGTGGGTAGCCCGTCTCGCCGATGTGGACGGGTGCCACGTTCTGTGCCTTAATGCCCGCATGGCCCATCTGGTTGGCGTATGGAGGCTTGAGGTTGCCAACGGTCTGGAAAATGTTGTTGCTCAAGGGCAGGGTGAAGGTAATCCCCGTGGGCGGTGAGGTGGAGAACTTGTTCCGCAGGTAAATGCCGATGTAGTTGTTGGTGAACGTGCAGCTTTGCACGTCCATCTCCGAGCCTCCTCGGGCGTCGAAACCGTCGATGCCGTCCATCACGTCGCAGTTGTCGGAGACCAGCTTGCCGCCCGTGTTGACCAGTATCCTCGACCACATGGCATTTCACCCCTGAATGGTGCAGTCGTTCAACGTAAGCGTCGCCCCTGACTGTACCCTGATTTGGGCGTCCGGTCCGAGGTAGATAAACGAAGAAGTGATGGTCACATTTACGTCCACGTCGTAGATGCCGTTGATGGCAAGGCAGGGATGGTAGCCGCTCAGGTTTGTGCTTGAGGCAGAGAAAACGCCCGAATAGGTAGAAGCGGGCGGGCAGTTGGAGCATTGTGCATTAGCACTTCTTGGAGTGAGCGCAAACAGCAGTAGGGCAAGCACGCTGCCCGTCAGATTCGCAATTGTCTGAAACTCGAATTGTCTTTTCATACTTTTGTTAAGTTTTAATGGTTATCGATGAAAATTGATAATCAGGCGGGTTGCTGCGTGGGGCGGCAATCCGCTTTTTCTTTATGTCTATTTTATTTCGTTTGTTTTGTTTTTGTCTGTTCTGTTTTTTTTATGATTGGCTGGAACGGTTGCATACACGCAGGCGGGGCGCATAGCCCCGCTTGCCGTGTATGCGTTGTTCGTGGTCGTTTTCTTTTCTTTCTTTTCTATTGTTAATTTATCGGAGCGTATTCCATCATCAACAATTGTGGCACACTGTCCACTTTACTTCTCTCATCAAAGAAAATCTTCAATCTGATGCAACCATAATTGTCTATTCCATCACACGTTCCGTACATGTAGTAATCAAACCTGTCAATTTCTTTTTTGGAGGGTTCTCCAAAAAGCTTGACAATTTGCTTTTTTGACAGACCAAGCAAACACGAAGGGTTTGGGAATCTATACGGAACTGGTAAATCCTCATCGTACAATGTTTTTTCTGTAAGTTCAAAAAATCCTTCTTGGTTCTTTTTCCAACTCCTTTTCACATAGTCGTAATACACTTTGCATTCCTTTCCATCCCCGTAGGTTTTATTGGGTAGGCCGGACTTACAGGAAGCAAATCCGGCTATCAATAAAATAATCAATAAGTGATTTAAAATCGTCATGGTTCAGAATTTTATGAGTCTTTCGGAAACGGCACTATCATCAACCCTGATGCGCAAAACATACATTCCTGTTGGGATGCTTCCAGAATTTGATAATTCAAAAGTTTTCAAGTGCTGACCAGGGTAAAGTTTCTGAAAATCCATACAGCCCACCCTTCTGCCAAGCAAGTCAATCAAGCATGCTTCCACATCTGCTGGATTGGCCAAATGAAATGAAATATTGATTGAACTTTGGAATGGGTTCGGATAAATTTCAAGCTCTTGCAGCAATTTGTTCGCCTCATTTGACCCGAGAGGAAGGCATTCAGCCTTTACCTGTTTGGTGATGGCGCTTGGGCAAGAACCGCTTAGTTGGGATTGGCTGCTTTCGATAACATCGTTCCCCCCATTTATATCTTCAGCGTGAAGATTTCTAAATATTTGTTCTGGTGCTAAACTTGGCCGCATCATTTTATTGGTTGGAAAAGCGTGGTCGAGGGAATGAACATGGCCAAATTCATGAATAATCGCCGACAAGTAGTCATAAATAGAGTCAAGTTCGGTCGAATCACAATTGAATTCCCAATCAAAATATCCATTTATTTCGATGTCAATATCGCTTGCGACCAAAATTACCTCATCGCCATTGAAACAACTTTCTACCTTTCCTTTGAGTAAAACTCTTTGAAGGAACGAAGTGTCGGTCTGGCCAGCATTATAGAAAATTACGTTAGTGCCGTCATCAGCTGCCATAGAAATGGTCGTTTCGTTGCCCAATGCCCATGTGACACCCGTTTGGCTGTTCCATGTACACATGGCTTTTTCAGTACATTCAGCGCAATTTGTTTTTGCATTCAGGAAGGTATCCAAGTGAAAAGTATATCCTCCTTGACTATCAGAATTTTTTAACTCAATTCGGTATGGGTCAATCTTGCCTGTGACACCATTAGGAATCCTATTATTTAAAACGGAATACCTTATGTTCAGTATGCTATCGCTAATCACTTCGCCACTTGGCGTATCCAGCCAGAAAAAACCGTATGCTGCCGGCCCTTCATTTCCTCCTGATGGAACAATGACCTTGATTTCCGTATTGCTCCATGAAACAAGTTCGGCGTTGGCATTTGTAACATTGGTGGTTGTTATTCCTGAACTAATGTCATTTGCATTCCTGAACTTAACGGCCAAAGGGATTGTCCCAAAATTGTTTCCGGTAATAGTCATGGTATCAAACGTTCCAGCCGTAACCGGATTTGTAAAACCCGTTATCGAAACAACAACTTCCTCTGTAATCGGGTCATCCACCAGAATTTCGTCAAACAGCACATAGGTGTCCGTCTCACGTTCATAGTACCAAGCATTTCCCTCCATGAGCAGTTTATCCATCCCTATGAGGACGGCCACCACATTATCTACCGTGATTTTCATATGGAACAGTTTCTCCGGCAGCGTTGAAAGCGGATAGGCTGAAAGCGTGCCCGAAAATGTCGAACCAATGTCAACCTTCACGATATTTTCTTCCTCATCGGTTACTGACATGGAATAGGCACTCCCTTGGATGATAGTACTTTTCGTTGCTTCAAGCGTCCCGGATTGGACAACGTTCGTACCGAGGGCATCCGTGTCGTATTGGATGTACACCTCTGCCTTGCCGAACAATATCCCGTCCACGTTGGACTGTGCCATCACATCAAATTCCACATAACTGCCGTTGCCCGACAACTGGATGTTGTCAAATGAAAACTCGATAATGGTCTCGTCAAGTTCTGCGCCTGTTGAATATTTGGCTGCGGCTTCCAGTATCTTTTCCTCCCAAGTGTTCATGTTCAGGTGCTGTACTTCCGTGCCTTGCGCTGTAAGTATCGGTTCGTACAAATCCCGTCCGAACAACTGGTATGAACCGTACCTGTCAAAGGCTTTGGGCGACCTGCCGGGTTCGGCATATTTGATAAAGCCGAGTTCGCTGTGCTGCGTCCGCAAGGCAGGGTTGCCCGTACCGTTCTGGTCTGTGGCAATTGGGCTTGGCTCGCAGAAGAACACGCCTTCGTCGTTCAGTTTTAGTGACAATGTATGGGTGACAAACGAGAACCTGTCGCCGACAATGCCGCCCAAAGTGACGACTTCCACCCTATCACCTTGAACGTTTCCCTTAAAGGTGCGGAAAAGTTTCACGACGCTCGCCGTGTAGATGTTTAGCCTGTCGCTGTCCCAGAAACTGTACTGTTCCACCACCTTTCCCTCAAAGACGTAGGGGGCTGATTCAGCCCTTTTCTGGACGTGGTTTTGTGAATTTACGGTTGCTGAAAAGGAAAAGAAGAAGCCGAGGATAAAAATTACATTTCTCATGGTTTTGAGATTTTATTGGTTAATGAATAGATGAATTGCACGGGGCTGTTTCCGTTTGGTTTTGTTTTTTTCTTTTTTTTAATGACCACGAACGGTGGCACTCACGACGTGCCGCCTTCTTAGGCGGCATGGCCGTGAGTGCGTTGTTAGCGGCATTCTTCTTTTTTTTGTTTTGTTTTTTAATCTTATTGCTTTGGTCTTATTGTGAACTCTTTATTTTCCATCACATCAAACAGAGTTAGTACACCTTCTAAATAGAGTGTATCAGGAGCGATGAAACTTCTATTATGGCGAGTTGCAATTATTTTATCGTTTCCTATCGAAGCACTTGATGTTGAATAAAACTTATCCCCCCTTGGGTCACACCCTTCGGCAACCAATTTTGTTACATTGTTAATGACATCCGTTGAATATAAGCTACCTGCATGGTTTGTCCACAAAATGCTTTCCCCGTCAAATAGCCAAGAAAGTGTATTCGGTTTTATCCATTTCTGGGCATCATTGACATAATCCTGAAATGGGATAATGGATTCGGTTTTCTGATTGCTCAATGAAAAAAAGCTGATGTTGTCATTGCCAACAAAAGCCAAATCCAATCCATTTGGAGACCAATATACAGCACCCAGCAAGCTGTCTAACTCCGTTATTAGTATCCCGTTTTTATCCATAATTGCATGTTTGTTCCCCCTTTTAAACACAATTTTTTCTCCGTCAGGACTCCAGTCGGGGAAACTGTTTACTCCAGAATGAGTAAGCCTTGTCAGACTGTCGCCTTCGATTTTTACTTTCCAGATTTGCCCATCGTTTGAATGGAACACTACCCAGTCTTTAATATTCCATTTTGGCTGGCTAATTATGCTGAATTGGATTATTACATCTTCTGTATTGGTATTCAGGTCATACCTAACCAGTTCTGAGATTTGTTTTTCAGCATCGCCTTTTATTGCAATAAACTCACAAGTGTTATGTGGGCTAAAGCAAGGAAAGCCAAAGTTCCTGTTTGGTTCTTGGTTTTTAAAGCCCCCATTGGGTTCTAACGGTATTGTGTCGCATGGTTGTGGGATTGACGGAAGGAGTGAGATGATACACGTTTTTGAAATAAGTGCATCATCGTCATCTTTACATGAAACCATAAAGAAAATTACTGACACAAGTGCAAACGAAAAGTACTTCGATGAATTCATAATGTTAATTTATTTTGATTGAGGCTACCACATGACAGCTTATGAATAGCAAGTTACCTGATTTTCACGACCTTGCCTTGTGCGACACCACTATCGGTAATCAACTTACAAAACAGGATGCCTTCTGATATTTGAGCTGTTTCTACATCTATTGAATGATTCCCAATTCCAATGTTTCCTGAAAACACCGTCCTAACAAGTGTTCCATTTACGTTGTAAATGTTAACGTCCACTCTTTGGGTCAAAGCAGAATGGAAAGAAATGGTAAAGTTTCCAGTTGTGGGATTCGGAAAAATTTTATTGAAAACTATAGTTTCCGGCTATTCAACTTCATAAGCCCCTACATTAATATCCTCCACGTGAAGGCTATACGGGCACTCCTCACTTACCACCCAAGTCGGTGTAACTGCTGTCTGTCCGCCTCCCGGATTGATTTTGTGAGTAATCCTGTAGTTGTGTGTTTTCAGCACCCCTTGGTCTTCATCAATGGAAACGACTTGACAGGTCTTTCTGGCAGCCGTGAGGTCTTCCGTGACGGAAGAGGCATAGCCCTCTGATGCACTATTCCTGTTCCATGAACCGAGGAGGTCATAAGCACTCATGAGGCCTTGATGGTCATACGTCAATGTAAATTCATGCTGCTCGGCTATATAATCGCCGGGCGATAAGGAGCCGACAGGTTCTTCGATACTTACCTGAACGCTACTGTTAATTAGTGTCGAAGTTTTGGAAACTGTTCCACCTTCTTCAGGAACGTGGATGATTCGATATTTTGGCTTTTCGATGAGTGACATTGCAGCACTTGCGTTCAGCAAACCCCAACCTTGATAATCATCGTAACCAAGACCGGGAGAAGAAGGGGGAACATCGCTGTCAACTGTGGTGCTTTGTATGATATTTTCCACATCTTCGGGCGATAGGTTCTCAGGAGAGGGGGATGGTGAGTTGACGTGGCTCAACATTAGTGAAGCAACCCCTGTAATATGGGGAACTGCCGCTGAAGTTCCGTTGAACCAGCGGTAGGGGAAATTATCGCCCGCCACAACTACTTCTGGAGTCCGAATCAATGCGCTTGTTCCGGGGGCAATAAAATCTACCCCGCCACCAAAATTTGAAGCATAGGCCATATCGGAAGCAGAGTCTGGATTACCACCCACGCCTGACTTTTTATAATCGCCTTCTGTATCGCTCGCCCCAACGCACATAATCCATTCATCTTCGAAGCAGCAAGGATATCTTTAGTGTACTAACCCCATCATTTCCACGGGAAGACCCTATCAGTACCTCGTTCCTGTATGCAAAAAATGCCTGCCTCGAGAAAGTTTGGTTGAACGAATAACTGCCCCAACTATTGCTGAATATATCCAAACCTGTCGTGAATCCATTCTGGGAGTTCGTATTGCCAATAGTCCCTTCCAGAAAAGCATCTACAGCGAGTGATGTTGTCGCATCAATCTTCATGGTGAACAAACTGACGCCCTTGTTTCCAGTACCGTCGACATCGCCCCCTGCAACGCCCGCCACGCTGAAGCCGCTGGGAGTAACAGCGTTATTCCTCAATGCACCGATTATCCCGGCTACCGGAGTCCCATGTTCTCCTCCGGGCGACATAGAAGGAAAATTTTGTCCACCAGAATAGTTGTAGCCACCTTTAATCTTTGAGGAAGCCTGAGTTCCTCCGCCGAAATCCTCATGCCTCCAATCAATGCCATCGTCAAAAACACCTGTTCTTATGAATTCTTCCCCATTTTCAAAGCACCAGCCATCTTCTATGTTGATATGGCCATTAGGATAATTTGTTCCATTGGGTGGCGTTGCATTGGTCGGATGTAGGCTTGCTTGCCAGTTTTGGTATCTCTCGTCGGTGGCGGGGCAATTATCAAGAGTTAACTTGTGATTCGGTTCGGCATAAATTATCCGATGCCTGAACAATGGACTCATCAATTGCTGCGCCGTTGCAGGAATATCCTTCGCCGCCTCTGAGCCTTCCGGCAGGCACATCAGGAAGGTCGTCCAGAAATCATTGACTGGGATTTCTCTGCCCAATCGGGTTTGTGTTGATGTTTTTTTGGATGTCAGTTTCTTGAAAATCTTCTGCATTTCCCAACCGGCCCTCAATGAGCCACCTGCCCCGAGGACGCTGTCCATTTGGGCGATCAGCAGCGAATCGGTTATTATCTCCTCCAGCGTACCGAACTGCTTGCCCACATCGTCCACAAATGCCGTGTTCACCACGGTGCGGTTGAACTTTATGATGATTTGATTTGGAACCCACAAAGAATCGCCGTTCTCACCTGACGTGCTTCCCGAAGACCGTCCGCAGTCGGAGGTGCAGAACTTCCTGTTCCTGTACTCCCTTCTCTCCTGTTCTCCCTCGCTCCGGACGATGACTTCTGTCACCGTAACGCAGTCGTCCTTTGGGAAAATATCCTTTGGCGTTTCCTCCTTCCCATCCCCCTCCTGCACAGAATACTCCCACAACGGGTCTCCGTCCGCCGAAAATTTCTGGATTGCCGAATAGGACTGGCCGCTCTCCGATATTTTCGAAGCCACCGCCACATTTCCGGCATAATCAATGGCAGAGCAGAGGATTACGGAGCTTTCGCCTATTCTTGGCTGCCTTATCCTCGTCCATTGCTCCGTGCCGGAGGCATCGTATTTTAGGAGCAGGGTATGGACGTTCTCGCTGGCGTCCGTGTCGTGACCGCCCACATATACGTTCCCGCTGGCGTCAACGCTGATTGTCCGAGCCTTGCTGTTCTTTCCTTCCCCGTCGTAGCCCATTTGCCAGACGGTGTTCAGCGAGGCGTCCAGTTTTATCGTCTTGATGATTGTATGCCCGGGCGATGTGGTGACTGTCCCTGAAATATAGAAATTGCCCGATGCGTCCTTTCCAAAACCTGCAGGCTCGTCCAGCACAACGCCCTGCGCATCGGTGGTGTTCGTCGCCGTCAAACTGCCGTTCGAGGTGCTGCGTTTGAGGGTGGCGAAATCCCACACGGTTGCGCTGCTGGCGCTCACGCCTGTCACGATTGCCTCGCTCCCATTGGAAGAAAGTTCAATGCCGACCGGGAAATCGTCGAGGCTCGAAAAGTTGTGGGCGTTGTTCCACACCACGCTGCCCGAACCGTTAAGCTTTACTATTCTGTAGTCGAAGCCCGTGGAAGTTCCTTGGCTGGCGACGGAAATATAGGCGTTGCCGTTGGCATCCACGACAATGCCCGTGCCGATGTCGTCGCCGCCTCCGTTGTAGGTGTACTGCCAAGATTGGCTGCCGGATGAACCGTATTTGACCACGAGCAGGTCATAGTTGCCGGAGGATGCCAACTTACCTGTTCCTGCAACATAAAGATTGCCGGATTGGTCAAGCGCAAGGGCGACGCCGTAGCTCTTTGCAGTTCCGCCCGGGTGGGTGAACTCGTCCTCCCAGACGGTCACGCCGTCACAGTCCATTTTGGTGGTCAGGATGGCGGTTTCGGTGTCGGAAACCCGGGTGTTCCCGGTGGTGTAGATGTTCCCGTCGCCGTCCATGATGGTCTGCGCCCATTGGTCGGACTCAGGGTCGCCGAAGAAGGCCTGCCACTCCCGGTTGAGCGCAACCTGCGAAATGGCGGTCAGGGTGGTGAGGAAAACGAAGCATGCGCAAAGGAGCGCCCTTGCGCTGGCGGATGTGATGGTTGATGTTGCCATAATCTATGGATGTTTTAGGCCCCCGGTTTTCCGGCACTTCAAAGTTACGGAAATCCATCGGCCCGGTTAGTAAGGCATCCTTTTGGGTTTGTCGTTTTGCTTTCTTCTTCCTTCTTCCTTTGTTCTTTCCTCTCACGGGTGGGCTTTCTTGCCTCCTTCTCCTTTCATTTTTTTTGAGTCTCGTTTGGTTTTTTTCTTTTATTGATTGCCGCTAACGGCCTGCATACACGCAGGCGGGGCGCATAGCCCCGCTTGCCGTGTATGCGTTGTTGGGCACCGTCTTCTTTTTATCTTCTATTTTCCTATTTCTATCAGTCCCTAAACGTAGTGGATTCAGTCAATCCTATCACCAGTAAATTCTTATCGTAATTAATCTGGATGTGCCAAGTAGGTCTATTAGTGTTGTCATCAAGGGAATAAAACACCCCCGTATTCCCATCTTTAAATTTCCATTCTTTTGTTGGCTTTCCCAGAATGGATTCTATCTGCGATTTAGGTCGGTTTATGAAACAGTGCTGGTTCCAGAAAATGGCCTGTTCCCAAAATTTCTTTTCCCCGATGAAAACCTGTTTTGATTCGTCAAACTTCCAATTCGGGAGTATAATCTTTTCTATCAATTCTTGGCAGTACGGTGAGACACCTGTTCTGTCATATGACCAATCGTTCTCGATACCTGCTTTCTTAGTGGAACAACTGACCTGCAACAAGGTGTATAAAACGGTTGTCAACAAAATCTGCTTTCTCATTGTACGACGATTTTTGTGGTTCTGAAAAATGTATAGCTTTCGTCGGAAACAACAAGAAAATAAATCCCTGGCCTTAAATCGTTCGCATTTAATTGTGTTCGGTATTCCCTTTTGATATTGGTTGATTCGATTCTTTTCCCAAGCGAGTCGTAAAGGTTCAAAAACCCTGAAAATGGTTCATGAAAAATTAGGTTTATATACCCGTTGGTAGGGTTGGGAAATATCTCATAATTCAATCTATGACTTTCGGAAGTGCTGTTTGTAGAACAAACATATTTTACCATCTTATCTTCACAATGCGGGGCAGTTGTGCTTAATTCAACAGCGTGAAGCCCTCCATCTTTATCATTGTTGATAAACGTCCGATTGATGCCACCATGCGGGGATACCATGACATCGCCTGCGTTGCTCGTGTGCAATAGCATAGAGGCATGGCCCAGTTCATGGAGGGCGACAGTTTCAAAATCTCTGTTCGGCAAGGAATCCATACTTGGGACTATTGCTGAACCAGTGTGCCAGTTTATTTCAAACGGTGCAGGCTGCCCTGACTTCCACATGTATTTATTAAAAAAAATGTCGAATTTAGGAATGTATGTGTGAGATGCATCAGCACATGCTTTCGGTGTCCTGACGGTTACTGCGGAAACAGTAGTAATGCCTACAGGCAAAGTGGTGTCCATTTCAATCATGCAAGCATCCGCAAGACTGGGTATCTCGTTTTTTGGCTTCACAACCATGTTGACCTTGATGGCACACCGTATAGTGTTCAAAGCCCTTTCGAATGATTGCTCCACACTGTCTATCGAAAGTAGAAGGTCTCCATAGTACAGGTCGTATCCCCCGTCTCCGTTTGCATCCATCATTTTGGCAAAGATGCTCTCCCTATTGTTTGTGGATGAATAGAACTTTGCTGAATTCATCACACAAAATGGAACGTAGAGGCTTTCTGGAGAGTACCCGAAGCAACTGTCCTGAGTGTTCCAAATCAGCAATTGCCCTGTCCCTGAATATGTCTTCACATCGCCATCTTCGTTCATGCTTGGTACACGGACAACAATCTCAGTATTGTTCCAACTTATAAAATCCCTTTCAGGAGGGAAGCACCAGTCAGCACCTGACGGACCAGCATTGGCAAATCCCAATTTCATATGCGGTGGCTTGAATTGGCCAGCAGAAGGGGTGCCGAAATTATTTCCCTTAATGGTTATTATACCTGGGACAGGGGAAGGGTTAAGGGATGCCTGTCCTACACCTGCGGCGGCTGTATCAGGGCTAATGGAAGTGATTTCGGGGCAAGTGGCAGGGAAAACCTCGTTCTCAATCTTGATGCAGTCAAAAGGAAGGGCCTCTGTCAGTTGCCCGTCATAGTATAGGTTGCCCTGTTCCATTGCCGCATAGTCGAACGAAACGCTTCCTGTGCCGAAAGGGTCTTGGATAGTCAGGTAAACACGGGCAAGAAAGCTTTTCTGGGTGTCCACTTTGACCAGTTGCGTCAGGCTGCCCACCGTTTCAAGTTTCAACTGGACTTTGTTCGCCGCAAGGTCTGTGGCACTGAGGGAATACACCGATTCGGAGGAAATATCACCGTCCACAATTTCAATAGTTTCGTTTGCGGCCACATATGAGCCGAACGTCACCGTATCGTATTCTACGACCACAAGCCCTTGGTAATAATCATATTCCCCTGCGGTCGTCCTGACCTTGATATCCGTCCCGACCCTTATGGGCAGCAGCTCGGTTTCTATGGCAGGCTCAAAAGTGTAAATAAGGCACCCTTCTTCGTCACCGTCCCCTCTCAATACTGTTGGGGCAAATACCTTCGGTTGTTCATGCGTCAGCCCACATATCTTTTCTGTTACTTCTTCCTCGACTTGGAAATACTTTTTGAATGGGTCAGAGGCAAAGAGGCCATGTTCATCGTTTTGAAATTTGAGGAACCCTTGGCTACTCGAAAACACCTCAAATGTTTCCTTGGTCTCATTTCTTGGCTGGGGTGTCCAAGGCTTGCTCGGTGTCAAAAAAAATATGCCCGTCTCATCGGTTTCCAGAACCAACAGGTGCGACCATACTTCTTCAACATCCCCGATTTTCCCTCCCCTTCTTATAAGGGTCACTGTATTGTAGGGGTAATCCGTCCCTTTTAAAATCCGTGAAATTTCAATTTCATGGGCAGTGTAGATGTGACCGTTCCCACCGTCGAACGGACGGCTGGTTTTTACTTTTCCCTCGACAATCATGGCAGAATGGTTTATCCTGTCTTCGAGCGGTATTTCGTAAAGTTGTGATTTTACGTGAGTTGTCGCCATGATTGACAGAAACAGGACGGCAGCGATTTGAATACGTGATTTCATAAAAATGGATTTTGATGGTTTGTGTAAATGGTTTGTATTGGCTACGTTTTGGTTTGTTTTTCTTTTTTTATTGATGGTGCCCAACACTGGATTGCCGCATTGCATATTTTACTTTATCGACAAACCAAAACATGCAATGCGGCAATCCCCATCCTGTTTTCAGCAAGTAATACTTCACAAACCCCTTGTCCAACTCTTCCCATGCTGGATTAAGTTTTTAACTTAATCCCAATATTCACCACGTCTTCGACGTGACAACGCCCCCGCCGTGCTGGATTAAGTTTCCAACTTAATCCCAATATCTTCCACGTCTGCGACGTAACAACATCCCCTTAAACATCAGCGGATAAAATCGTTCCTTTAGTTGAAAAACGCTCACCGTTTCACCTCACCACAATCTTCTCCGAAATGCACTGCCCTGAATCCTGGTCAGTGATCTTCAGGAAATAAATCCCTTCCGCAAATAATTCCAGATTGATGGCATCCACGCCCTGCTGTTGCCAAACCAATCTGCCGGCAGCATCGAATAGCCGGATGTCAAGCATCCTTCCTGCATCAGAATTTAAATACAAAACTGACGTGGCGGGATTGGGATAAACTGCTATCGTAGCGCCGGAAAGCTCATAGGTGGAAGAGACGAGATCCATCCCGTCGCAATCCTCGTCGATACCGTTGTTGGGAATTTCCACACCGTTTGGATTGATGGCAGCATCTCCGTCGTTACAGTCCACTTCCGCAGTGAAACCGTCGTTGTCGTCATCCGGGTAGATCAATGTAAGCCCGGTCACACTGGCTCCGATGTTGCCAATCACCCTTACCGTGTCGTTGTAATAGATGAGATCGAAAACCTGCGAAGGCTGGCCTGTGGTATTACCCTCAAAATAATAGTGGTTGCCAATGGCATCATGATAGTGGAGCCCTTCGAAAACTTCTCCCAACCACAATTTATCCTCCGGCGTGTTGATAATGGCCGTAAAATGTTTGTCACCATACACGGACTTGAGGTTTACATATTCCTGCGCAGCGTAATCAAATTTCACCACGCCATTTTTAGCAGCAAACCAGATATCCTGCCTGTGATCGACGTAAATATCCTTCACCCAGGTGTCAAAACCGAACAGCACGTTGAAGTCGAGGTATTCCCAGGCGCCGTTTTTATAAATATGAACGTCGTTATCGGACGCTGCAATGACGGTGCCGTCGGGGGTTACTTCCAGGTCGTAGATGTAATCGCTTTCCAGAGGAGAATTAGCTGCCGTGAAATGGGTGTAGGTGTCCCCCTCCTTAAGTGCAAGACCGTTACCAAAAACGGAAATCCACAATTTACCTTCGTGATAGCGAATGTCACGGAGGTTATTGGCAGGCAAACCGCTGTTTGAAGAAGTGAAATGCGAGATGGTACCGTTACTGATAGCGTACAAACCATCCGTTGCTCCCACCCAGACTGTTCCGTCTTCCGCAACGGCAATGCTGCGGGCGTCTTCGGCGCTGTTCGGGTTCAGGTCGATGGTTTGCCAGACGCCGTTGGATTTGATGTACAGAATTCCCTGCTGAGAGCAAACGTAAAGGTTGCCGGCAGCATCTGTTTCCAGATCCCATAGAAAGGGCCAGGTGATGCCTGGAAAGTCGGGGTGCAGTTCGAGTTGTTGTGAAAAACTGTATGCCGTAGCAGTGAACACAAGTAAAAGCGTGTAAAAAAATTGTTTCATAAAAATATCAAGGTTTACGCCAGTCATAAATGCATGCTTCATTGACAGGCGTGGTTAATAAAAGGCTGATATACTCCGGGTAAATAAATGATGACCGGGAAAACCCGCTCGTTCAAGTCTTTCCCGCTATTTTTTCAGAACCAGTTGCTGTAAGTCTATCATTTTAAAAAATAACATCAGCTTTTGTCTCTTAAATCATCCCACAGTTTGAGCAAGATTTTAGCGCAGCGGCTCTTGCGCCAGGCCTGCTATAATCACCGCAACCGCCGCGGCGCTAAACTCTTGCTCAAACTGAGAAGGACGTCGGTATTCGGGAAGAAGACTTGAGCCAGCGGGTCCCGCTCGTTCAAATCTTTCCCGCTATTTTTTCAGCACCCTCTCAGCAGCAACCACCTTCCCCTGCACCTTCAAGACCACCATCAGCAGCCCGGCCGCCTGTTCGCCAAGGTCAATGGATTGCTTGTCAACAAAGGGTTGACGGCAGATCAGCTGCCCGAAAGTATTATAGACTTCGATCCGGCATTCCGTGCGGGGCAATTCCCTGTTGGCTTCTATCCAGACTTTATCCTCCGAAGGGTTAGGATACACCTTAAAATAAGCCTGCCTGCCGGCTGATTCGTTGACGGAGGAATATAAAAACTCGCAATCGTCCAGCGGGTAATCCCACGCCCGATAGTAATCAATGTCCTGATCAATGTAGCACCTTGCTTTACCGGCGCCTCCGGCCAGGTAGATGCTATGCCACGGCAGGAAATAATGGTTCAACGGGCCTATTCTTTCCACCACCGTATCGACAACAATAAATTCAGGGTCGAACTCAAACTCCGCTATGATAAACTTCAGCGCTTTATTCGCAATGACAATCGTACCCGTATCCATCACAGTGGTAAACATCGGCCCGGTGAAATAATCCGTTTGAGTCGTCCACTGGTCGCCCGGCAGCGCATGAATATGATAAAGCGTGTCCATCGACCCGCTTTCGGATAGCCTGTGGACAAGCCCCTGCACTTCGTAAGCTATGAACGGCTCAAACTCAAAAGTATCGATGACATTGGAACCCAGCACACGGGTATAAACATCGCCTTTCATCAGCCTGGCAGGCATGTTGCCGATCAGGGTGTCTTTTAAAGGATATGTTTTAAGGTAGGAAGGCACAAAGAGATCACTGCAGCATTCGTAGGTCCACACGGCCTCCTCTCCGAACCAGTTTTGAGCGGATACGCTGACACTGAGAAACGACAGGAAGAGTAAAATTTTTATTTTCATTGCTTTCAGGTTTAAATGAGCTATAAATTTGGTTTATGACAACTTCCGGTTAACCTGCCGGCCGGGGCTTACCCCGCTCGTTCAAGTCTTCCCCGCTGCACCGGATTAAGTTTTAAACTTAATCTGCATATCAGTCACGTCTTTGACGTGCGCACGCTTCCGGCAGTCAGCAGTTAAAAGGTTTCCGGCAATTTTTTACCCCCAAGTAGTTCGTAGAAAAAAGAAAAAGGTAAGCTTCTCAAAGCATTCCGGGGTTGTGTGTTTCAGTGTGTTTCACAGTGCCTTACAAAGTTAGAAAAGGGAAGAAATGCTGCAAGCGTTTGCATTAAAAAAAAGTTCAAATTGACGTCTTTTGGCAAAAGAAAATACGGTTGGGAGGAGTTGATGAAAAATTAACAAGATGTATACGTGCTGTTAAGTCCCTGCTGTGCCGTAGGCTTTATCATACATCATACCCCGCAGATCCCGCAAATTTCCGCAGATTGATTCGGGCGATTATCAAAAGAAAAATCTGTGTGAATCTGCGGAATCTGCGGGAGACCAAATTATGGTTTGTTAAATTTCTCTGCGTGATCTTTTATACAGACTCCCAATACCTGCCACGTCTCCGACGTGACAACCACCTCTATTTTTATGTTTGCACGGTCTGCATAATTGAGGTTGAAAAGTCAATATCAATAATGCAGTAGCCCTGTTCGCCGCCCTTCGCCGCAAGGAAAACGGACATGCAGGAAACAGGTTATGCCTGATCTTGCTCCCGTTCATTTTCGGACAGTTTCTGTTCGTCACTGAACGGAAAAAGCTATTTTTCAAACCACTGAAATTTTGTAAAAATCACACAATCAGCACTTTGCAAAAGTGGCATGCCCGTTGGAATAAAAGTAGAAAGCAATAGCACCAACACAACCAATCATGAAAAAATCTTTTAAAATGAAAGCTAATATTCAATCATCGGACAGGCCATTCGAATTTCTTACCATCTATGGGAGCACCCTGTTGCTCGTGCTGGCGGGTACTTTTTTATGGAAGTTAACACCGGGAAATGCAGCGTTTCAGCCGGCTGCCTGTTCTGAGCAGGTGGAAGTGTTTGCCTCGGAAGATTTTGAAGGCACGAGACCTGTTTATTCCTGCATACTGAGGGATTTTTGGGTAAAGGCGGTGGTGAAACGGTAGCCGGGAGCAGGTGAAGAGACACTGCTGCCTGTCACTCGTAGTGCTGGAGATTTCATCTGTTTTATGCCTGGAATGAATCGGGCGGGTGGTTCACGTAAAAAAAACGGCATACCAAAACATGGCATGCCGGTCCGGGTGGATGCTTTCATTTGGAGTTGATGGTTTATGCGCATCGAAAAAGTTGGTTTTTTGGAGTTCCCCAGCCGGGGCGGTAAAGGTGTGCTTAAAAGCACTGATACAAAGATGCAGCAAGGAGTTCTGCAATTCCCGTCAAAAAGTCTGCGATTTCCGTCAAGAATGAGGTAAAAGAAGCTTATTGAACTCTCAGGCTGGTGAGATGAGCTAAAAAAAAGACCTCCGGGGTTGGTGATGACCCCGGAGGTTTGGTTTTTTATAGCTGATTATTTGGAAATTACCAGCCGTTGGGATTGGGTTGTGTTTTCATTCGAAGCTGTGACAGTATAGATGCCTGCAGCAAACCGGCTAACGGGGAGATCCAGTTCAAGATACTCAATAGACTTGTTGGGGCATAACTCGTTGAGAATCAATCGTTGTATTTTTGCTTCAAAAACGAGCTATGAGCACCATATTTACAAATGTCAAAACAGATCGTCAATTCAGCGCAACGACCGGATTTACAAAAATCCAGTTCT
>JASBVF010000031.1 GCA_030147525.1 Bacteroidota bacterium | reverse complement strand
AATTTTACTCACAACAACTAAGTATATAAAAAATGCGCTTTTGCTATATTTACAATCTCCCCAGTAAATTATTAATTAATCCAGCTGATAGATTCTGCGGTGATTTTAAGTCGCGCACTATTTATATACTGGAACGTTGGTTACAATAGCGGAATTAAAAACTAAGTGTGAAAATTGCGCGAATTCTGAACTTTGAAAACAGCGGAACTTTGCGCAAAAAGTATAACGGAAACTGAGTTTAATTGCATCATTTTAATATCAAACTGTTAACTAATTTTTCATCATAAAAAATCACTCGAATGGCAAATACAGAAAGGAAGCGCCCGGCGCAGGTTTCCAAAAAGAAAAAGAGCAAAACCAACTGGCGTCAAATCATCATCGTCGGTGTCGTTTCACTTGGACTGGTGGCATTTTTACTGCCCAACATTTTACCACTGTTTGTTGGCGGCAACGGCCCTGCTGTGCCACCCGTTACGACCGGCAACAACAATAAAATGCCTGAACCCATGTTTCAAAAAGAAGGCGAATTGTCCATCATCAGCGGCGAAACCGGACAGCCCATCCGGAAAATTGACATCGAAAAAGCAGACAACGACATGGAACGCCAATTCGGCATGATGTTCCGCAAATCCATGGAGGAGACGCAGGGCATGTTGTTCCTCTTCGACGAAAGCGGGCCGCAGAGTTTCTGGATGAAAAATACGCTCATCCCGCTCGACATCATGTTTGTGGATGAAAATCAGACGATTACGACCATTCACGAAAATGCCAAACCTCTTTCAGAAGCCAGCCTTCCCTCCGACGGCGACGCCAAATATGTACTCGAAGTCATCGGCGGTTTTTCAAAAAAATATGGTGTGAAGGTGGGAGATAAGATCAGTTGGTAATTGAAATCCAATTTCTTCCAAAAGGGTGTGAATTGAATTCACACCCTTTTGGAAGAGTATCAAAAGTTAATCCCGGATCGACGTCACTCCACCACCAGCTTCACCCAACCAGCCCGCTCGCCGCTGGTGATTTTCATGAAATACATGCCGGAAGGCAAATCGCTCAGGTCTAGTTGCCGATGTTGCACGGTATTGGCCGATGCCTCAAATTTTTCACTAAAAACAAGTCCGCCTGTCAGGCTGAAAACCCGGAGCATCGCCGGGCCGGTTTCGAGTGCTTCAAGTTGAAGAGCGAAGAGCCCGGATGACGGGTTCGGGAAGACAGTCAGTTGGCCAAAAGGTGCAGTTTCCCTCACAGCAGTCGTTTCAAGAAACACCGTCACAGGCGAACGCTCGCCTTCGCATTTGACCGGAACCACTTCAATTTGCCAATCAAAAAAGTAATAGTAAAATCCGGAACCGAAGTTTGAGTTGGTAATCGTCACCACATCCTCCACGACGTAGGGGTACTGGACGCCGTTGTCGCTGCGGTGAAGCCGGGGGCTTTGATAGCCCAGCACAGCCTGATTCTTAGCCGTGTTGGTGCCGAGGTTGTAGCCGGTGCCGGGTTCGATCGAAAGATTCAGGTCGAGGACGGACTCGCCGACAGGCAGGTCGAACGTAAGGCTTTCGAGTACCTCGCCGGCTGCATTTTTCAATTCTATGATACGCTCGCCCGGCTGATCGGTATTCACGGTGACCTGTTTCAACATAAAAGCCTGCTCCACGTCGAACAGTATTTGCCCGTTGAAATTATTGCCGTTGAAAAAGCTGCCCTGATGTTCCGGCATGCCGGTTTCGAAGCTGCCACCGCCGTATTCGTTGGCAGCTGCCACATAAAAAGTGGTGGTTTCTGTGATGGTGGGCGTCAGAAATGTGTTGCCTTCGGCAACGGGGACCGTGGCATCGAGCGAATCGTACCAGAAAACATGTTCGCCCGCCCACTCCAGCATCACCTGAGCGGTGTCGAAAATCGTTACGTCGCCGACCTGCGGCGCATCGGGGGCTGCGAGTACCTCGACGTGAACTATTTCAGATGAAAAATCGCCACAAGCGCCGGGAATGGTCACGAAGTAATCGCCTGTTTCGGCGATGGTAACGGACGCCGTCGTTTCACCATTCGACCAGAGATATCCGGCAGCGTCGGAAGAGTTCAGCACCACGCTGCTGCCCTGACAAAACTCTGTGGGGCCATCAACCGACAGCGAAGGCGTTTCGTCGGGATTTTCTAAAATTTCCACCACGCCGGATGCTGCTGCGCAGCCCAGAGAATCCACGATGACAAGGCTGTAGTTCCCGGTTTCGCTGATGGTGATGGACTGGCTGACGGAGCCGTTATTCCATAGGTAATCGTATCCGGCGGGGGCTGTCAGCGTGACCGTTTCGCCGGCGCAGAGCACGGATTGGCCGTCCGTTTCCAACTCAAAATCTGACAGCACGCAGGTGCTGCCTTCCTCGACGGTCAAAAACTGATCGGAAGCCGGATTTTTCACGACATCCACCACGCCGGAAGGCCAGCGCACGACGAGGTATTCGATGATGGAATCCTGCCCCAGGCCGAAGTGTTGCGTGAGCGAATTCATGATGCCATAGCTCTCGCCGGAACGCACTTCACGGATTTGAATCCCCCAACTGCCGTGGATTTCGAGGCGTGCGCCGATGCCGGGGCGGTTGCTTTGCGTACCGATGAGGTTGACAGCGAGGAAATGATTGTCACCGCCGCTGTTCATCCAAAGTTTATCCGGGATGTTGCTGGCGTTGTTGTAGGTGATTTGATAGGCGCCATAAATATCGAGGTAGCCGTCGTGATTCAGGTCGCCGGTGGCCAGGGATCCCATGTCTCCGAAGTAAAAAGGAACCTTGGTGAAAGTTTTGTCGCCATTGTTGTGAAAGATGTGATTCGGGCGGACGGTGATGATATCCATGAACCCGTCATTGTCAAAATCCCGCATGATGCCCTGCAGGAAACCGCCGGAGAACGCAACGCCCGCCGCCTGGGAGATATCGGTGAAACGTCCGCTTCCGTCATTTTCGAGCAGTTGGAGGTTGTAATCGTGATTGGTGATGAGGCAATCCATGTCGCCGTCGTTGTCGATGTCCTGAAAATCGGCGGTCCAGGACTGGTGTTTTATTTTCAAACCAAACTCACCGGCGGCTTCGTGGTAGTTGTTTTGACCGTCGTTTACAAAAAGGGCGTTGATGCGGCGGGGGTCCTCCGGGTTGTCCACGCCCTGACGGCACTTGGCGATGTAGAGGTCGAGGTCACCGTCGTTGTCGAAGTCAGTCCAGATGGAGCCGTAGTTGCCGGAATTGTCGGAAGCCGGCACCGTTGCCATGTCGATCCACTCATCGGCCATGATGAAAACGCCGGCGCCGTTGTTGGCCCAAATGCGGCTTTCAGCATCGTCGTGGCAGGAGAACACGTCAATCCAGCCGTCGTTGTTGATGTCGGTGAAGTTGGCGCCCTGCACAAAAAGCGTGGCGCCGGGCAGGTTTTGCTGCTGGTAACCGGCGCCGTTATCGATGGCCGTCAGCACCTTCACCCCATCGTAAGCGCCGCCGGTAAAAATATCGCAGTGGCCGTCATTGTTGACATCGCCGATAGCTATCGCCCAGGCGTTTCCGGGCACGGTACCGTGGGTGTAATTCGCAAAACTCTGGCCCGGGGCTGCCTGGTATTCGATGCTGAGCATGGAGCCACCATTCATTCGCACGACGTCGTCGAGTCCGTCGCCGTTCATGTCAGCGATGGCGACGGCGACCCCGCTGTAAAAATTTGTATCCTGAAAAAGATTGGTTTGGTCTGTGAAGGAAATCTGGCCAAAGAGCCTGCCGGAGCAGATGACAAGCAGCAATGCAAAAAACAGGGAGTTGAAATGCCTCATAAAGTTGGGTTTTTGAACAAAAAATAAGCCTGGCAGAAAGGTAGGGAAATATCCGGGTTAAGAAATCCGGGTGACGGAATTGGAAATCCAGCCGTCAATTTTTACATAAAAAAAACCCATTTGCTTCTGCAAATGGGCCACAAAAATCTAAAGCTATGAAAACTAAAACTTTTCAGTTTGAAATACCGGATCAGAGATGCAGACGCTCCTTTCTTGCGGTCAGCACATCTTCAGACTCTCTGCGCTCCGGGTCAGGCACGCAGCAATCAACCGGGCAAACGGCTGCGCACTGCGGTTCTTCGTGGAACCCGACGCACTCGGTACACTTGTCGGGGACGATGTAGTAATAATCGTCGGAAACCGGGTCATGTTTGTCATCCACATCAGTTGTTTTACCACCTTCCAGGATGTATTCACCCTGTACGGTGGTGCCGTCAGAAATGGCCCACTCGATGCCTCCTTCGTAGATCGCATTGTTGGGGCATTCCGGTTCGCAGGCGCCACAATTGATGCATTCATCAGTTATCATTATTGCCATTGCTCTGTTCTTTTTTAATTTGTGAAAGATGTTTGATGCTGCTTTCTCGCCAAGCAGCCTGGCAAAAATAACAGGGTAAGGATGAAAATCAAAAAAGATTATGCGTCGGGCCGGAAGTTTTTCCGTCCTTTTCAACCCAAAAAACGGCATCCCCGGCAGTAATCCTGCTTTTGTCTCAATGCGAACATATTACCCGGATTGCTGAATTTTTCTTTGCTTTGTCAAAATCCGAAGGCGAACATTTTCTCGTTTATACCTTTATCTTTCTGAAATAAACTACAAAACTACAGTTACACAACATGGCCATTCATCAAAAGAGTAAGTCACTCGCAGCCAGAGGCAGCGAACTTTCCGATACCTTTTTTCAGCTGGAAGTCCTCAATGGAAAACAAGTCGTGGACGCCAAATTCCCGGCCTTTGCCAGTAAATTAAAAAACCTCGGCTTTTCTCCTTTCAAAACTACCGGCATCGAAATTATGCAGATCAACCTCGGCAAGCTCTGCAACCAGACCTGCACCCACTGCCACGTGGACGCCGGGCCCGACAGAAAGGATGAGGTCATGTCAAAAGAATTACTCGAAAAGTGTCTGGAAATACTGGCCGCCAATCCCGGCATCCAAACCGTTGATCTCACCGGAGGAGCGCCGGAGATGAACCCCCACTTTCGCTGGTTCGTCGAAGAGGTGACCAGGCTGGGCCGTAAGGTGATCGACCGCTGCAATCTGACCATCGTTGTTGCCAATAAAAAATACCATGACCTGCCGGATTTTCTGGCCCACCACCGGGTGAATGTCGTCTCTTCCCTACCCTATTTCAACAAAAGCAGAACGGACAAACAGCGGGGTGACGGCGTTTTCGAAGACAGCATCAAAGCCCTGCAAATGCTGAACGCTGTGGGCTACGGCAAGGAAGGGACCGGCCTGCAGCTCGATCTCGTTTACAACCCCTCCGGCGCATTTTTACCTGCCAACCAGATGACACTGGAAATGGAGTTCAAACGGCAATTGGAAGTAAATTACAACGTCGTTTTCAATCACCTTTTCACGATCACCAACCTGCCGATCAGCCGGTTTCTGGAACACCTGCTTCAGACCGGCGAATATGCCGGGTACATGGAAAAACTGGTGGATGCATTCAACCCTGCCACCGTCTCCGGCCTGATGTGCCGCAACACGATTTCCGTCAGCTGGGAAGGCTACCTCTACGATTGTGACTTTAATCAAATGCTGGAACTGCCCGTAGCGCCTGCACACGCCCGCCACCTGAATGATTTTGACGCCAGTGCGCTCAACGATCGCACGGTCGTTTTGAATCAGCACTGCTACGGATGTACCGCCGGCTCCGGCTCGGGTTGTACCGGGGCTATTGCAGAGGAATGAATGATTGTTGGATGGTTGGATGGTTTGATTGTTGTACGGTTACCGGAATTGCTATCCAACCATTTAACCATCAAACAATTCAACAATCAAACCATCAAAAACCTATCTTTGCCCTGTTCACCAAAATCATTTTCCTATGAAAATCAAGAACTTACTGATCGGAACAGCGGCCATTGCACTGCTGGGTACGTCTTGTGTTTCCACCCAAAAATACAATGACATGAAAACCGCCCGTGATCACTTCAAGGCAGAGTACGAAAACCTGAAGACCACGGAACGTGAAAACGCTGAGCTTCAAACCAAACTACGGGTAACTGAAAACCAGCTCTCGCAACTCAAAACCAACCTTGACCGGCAGCAAACCGAACTGGAAAGAATCAAGGAATACAACCAGGATCTTTCCGCCCGCTACGAAGATGCCATCAAAGACAACAGCAAGCTGCTGGCTGCCTACTCCAATGAAAAAATGGTGATGGACGAGCGCCTTGCCAAGAGCCAGGAAACCCTCTGGCAACAAGAGCGCCAGCTGCAAGGACTGGAAGAAACTATCGGCGTGCAAAACTACAGCATGGAAACCATGCGGACGGATCTGTCAACAAGGGAGCAGCGGGTCGCCGAACTCGAGAAACGCCTCGTCGAGAAGGAAGCCCAAATGGCCCAACTCCGGACCAGCCTTGCCGAAGCTCTCCGTGGCTACACGGAAGCGGACCTGAGCGTCACGGAACGAAACGGTAAAATTTACCTTTCACTGAGTCAAAACCTCCTGTTCAATGCCGGCAGCGACAAACTCGACGCCAAAGGCGTGAAGGCCCTCGAACAGCTGGCTGGCGCTCTTAACCAAAATCCCTCCATCGAAATCATCGTCGAAGGCCATACCGACAACACCGGCGCTGTCGATTATAACTGGGATCTCAGCGTCCGCCGTGCAACGGCTGTGGTTAAAGTTCTCGGCATCAACGGCGTTCCGCCCAGCCGGATGACTGCCGCCGGAAAAGGCATGCACCAACCTGCTGTACCCAATACAACGGCAGAGAACCGGGCAAAAAACCGTCGCACGGAGATTATTCTTTCGCCTAACATGGACAAGATTCTGGAACTGGCTAAGTAAGGGCGAAGAGGTTAAGGGTTTAAAAGTTGAAGGGTTGAAATGCTGCCATTTCAACCCTTCAACTTTTAAACTTTTTAACTTTTCAACTTTCAAGCCTCCTTCTCCAGGCTCGTTTTTACTTTCACATCGCTGTGCAGCGTCCGGTGCACGGGGCATTTTTCGGCAATTTCAAAAAGGCGCTGTTTCTGTTCGTCACTCAAATCGCCCTGCAGTTCCAGCAGGCGGTCAAAAACATCTATTTTACTCTGCTTGTCTTCCGGATTTGCTAAATCTTCAGCGTAATCCTTTGAATGTTCAAGATGAACGACCACTTCTTTCAAATCCCATTTTTTACGGCGGGCATACATCTGCAACGTCATCGCCGTGCAGGCGCCAAGGCTGGCGGATAGCAGTTCGTAGGGTGACGGGCCGTAATCGTTGCCGCCCACATCGGTTGGTTCATCAGCCGTCAGGTCATGATGCCGCACCATGACTTCCGTGGTAAAACCTTCATTGCCGAGCCGGACGGCAACTTCCTTCCGGGCTTGCAGTTTTTCTTTTTTGGGTAGTGAAATATAGCGTTTTGCCCAGGTAGCGATCACGTCGCCGGCGTAAAATGAATCTTCTTTATCGGAAAGCAAATGGTCAGCGCCATCAAGGGAAATAAAACTTTTCGGATGGCGGGCGGTGTGGTAAAGCCGGGCAGCATTTTCGATGGAAACCGTCAGGTCTTGCGGTGAATGCAAAATGAGCAAAGACTTGTCCATCCGGTTAATTTTCTCCTCCAGGTTTTGCGTGCGGATGTCTTCCAGAAATTGTTTTTTGACCGTGAAAGACCGCCCCCCAATATTCACCCGGGCCGATCCGGTCTTTTCAATTTCATCGATGTTATCCTCCAGTAAGTGTTTCACATGCTCCGGGTCAAACGGCGCTCCGATCGTAGCTGCTGCCCTCACGGATTCGAGCTGGGGTGCTGCGCAAAGCACCGCTGCTCCGCCCAGCGAATGGCCGATGAGCATCTCCGGCGCTTTGAAATTTTCCGTGAGAAACTCAGCGGCTGCCAGCAGATCTTCCACGTTGGAGGTGAAATTGGTGTCGGCAAATTCACCCTCACTTTCTCCCAACCCGGTAAAATCAAACAGCAAAACAGCAACCCCCTGCTGGTTCAGCGCACGGCTGATGTTGCGCACCGCAGTCAGGTTTTTATTGCAGGTAAAACAGTGTGCAAAAATGGCGAACGTGTGCGGGTGCTGATTGACAGGAAGTTCGATGCGGGCGTCGAGCGTTTTTCCGTTGACGTTCTCAAATGTTACTTTCTGGTGGGCCATCTCAAGGCTGATTTTTGGTGAATATTATAAAACAGAAACCGTGAATTTAAATTTTTTCAGCCCAACGGAACAGCCTGGCCAAGACATTTAGCTCAATTACCCCAAAAACCCCTGACCCAGTTTTGAAGATTCAGCATGCGAAGTTCTTCCAGGCGGACGGCGTTGGCGGTCATCTCCTTCCAGGCGTCCCAGGAACGGAGATTTTCCTCATCCACTTCCTTTGCTACACTTTCAAAAAGCTGATTCGCTTCCGCAAAACAGGAACTGCCGGGGTCCACCTGTTTTAAAATAGCCAATCCGGCCGTGTAGTCATTGGCGGCAAGTTTGGCTTTTGCCGAGACAATGGTTTGCTGACAATTCCGCTCCAGGTAAGCCCGGTACATGGTCATTGACGCCTCGCTCGAACGGGCGTGGCAAGCCGCACTTTGCGGCACCGTGGCCAGCAGGCCAACAGCTTCCTCCCACTTTGCCTGTTCTTTCAGCTGCTCCGCACGGGCGAGAATTGCATCGCAATGGCTGTCGTAGTATTGCAGCGCTTTGGTTTTGGAGGTTTCGATGAAATTTTTCAACCCGGTGTCCGAGGGTGAAATGTTGTTCATCGCCTGCATCACCGCCTGATTCCGGCTGTTGCCGCTGCCCTTCAGGATTAGTTGCGCAGCACCAAAAACCATCTTGCCCTGGCTCTCCTGCATGGTCAGGTTCAGGGTGAGGTCAACGGTGGTGAGTTTTTTGGTGCCGGCATCTACTTTTTGCTCGTTGCCAAAACTTGGTTCGGCAAGCAGCACAATGTCGCTGCCACCCGTCATCACGAGTACGTTGCTGCGCTGCAACGCCGACTTCAGCTTACCATCGAGCCGGCTCAACTGGCCCTGATCGAAGCCACGAACATTTTGCGGAGCCTTAAAAGCTACCGTCAGTTCGGGGGCGTCCTGCGCCCGGATACCAAAGCTGAAAAACAGCGAGAGGAGAAGGAATAAGTTTTTCATGGTTTTAATTATTGGAAGGTGATGATGATGGTCCCGTTTTTCACAATCCGCTTGGCTTTGAGACTGGCGGATTCGTCCTCCGACGGAGCAAGCCGGTTGCAGAATTTCAGGATTTCGAGTGAAAACCGGCTGGCGGAGTAGTTCCTCCCGGTTTCGTCTTTCAGCGGAATCCGGACCTGATCGAACAGCACTTTTTTATCCGTGATTCCCTGGATGTGGTAGTAGCCGTTGGCGGCGTTTTCGCCCATCCAGATTTCCAGCGCATCAGCGAGGGCGAAGCTGCCCTCCCCTACTTCGGTGGTCATGTCGTACATGGATTCGGGTGAAAAATTGAACTCGACGGTCACGAATTTGCCGTTGGCCACGATCTCGGAAAACTTGGCGTTCATCACGTTCAGGAAATCTTCGATGATGCCTTCGGTGGCTTTTTCGGTGAGTTTGGCGAAGTCTTCGGTGTGAAATTTATTGCTGCTGCCGACTTTGTTCGAGAGTGAATTCCCGGTCGAAGCTTCGTAGCCGGAGAGGATCACGGAAGCGGAGTTGCCCGACTCTCCCCGGTTGAGCACCACATCCGTTTCGACATAAATATCGGCGCCGGAGTACTCCACGAGCACGGTTTTGAAGTCGGTTTGCTCCTCCGAGGTGAGTACCTGCCGGCTCTCGATTTCTTTCAGTTTTCCAACAAAATCGACTGTGGTGAAGCCCCGGTTATCGAAGCCTTCCTTCACCTTGGTGATGGCGATCCTGCGGTTAGCGTCCCGGTCGAGCACCTGGCGCAGATCTTCGCCTTCCCGTGTGAACGGGATGACCATGATCGTCGGTTGAATATTTGCGCCGTTTTGACCCAAAACAGCATCGGAGCATACCAGCAAGACAGCAAGGCAGGCCCAGCATTTTAAAATTGACATTTTTTTCATGTTCGTTAGAGGTTTTAGAAATCGGGTATCGGATATTCGTTGTGCTGAATTTCAGCTTTTTACAAACTGATTTAATACCCAAATTTCCTGACGACGCCCTCCTGCTCCAGTTGCCGGCGCAGGGCATCGTAGTTGATTTTCATGGAAAAAGATTGGGCGAGTTTTTGACCGGAGGCAAGTTTGGCGGTTCCGCCGGTAGCCGTCATCGATTGCACGTGGCTTTGCATGCCGTTTTCATCAAAGAATTTTTTGAAAAAAGCGCCGTGTGATTTCCGGCTCTCCGCCTCGTTTTCGATTATCGGCAGACGAACAGCTGAAGAGCTGGCATCAGGCAACCCTTTGAAAAGCAGGGTCTCGAAAGCAGTCTTTTGAGCGGAGCGTTCCCGGTCCAGCTGGCTGGCGCCGTAGCCGGTGGCGTTCAGCGTGACCAGCCCCTGCGTATCCCTCGATACGAAGTTGACGGAGGGAGTCGAGGTGATTTTTGGCGAACAAGCCGCCAGCGAAAGCAAAAAAAACAGGGTTAGAAAGTTTTTCATAAAAAGTGTTGGGTTAAGGAATGTTTGCGAAATAAGTTGCGCCAGTCATGCCAGGCAGTTGAGATGTTTGAGAAAGTTGCGATGGTTGACCGCCCAACCATCTCAACTTTCTCAACCATCTCAACAAATTATTTTAAGCTCATCACTAAATATTCAAGTCTTTGATTTCAGCAAAAACAACTGCTATCCTCCTCAGCCCCGGAAAAGAAACGAATCAGCTTCGGTTCCCATCATTCCCCTTAGTTTCCAGTAATTCACCTGGCAGATTAATTTTTTACCTTCATTGAAAAATGCCAGGATTTCCTTGCTGCCGTCCTTGACGTAGCAACGGGCAAGTTTTTCGCCCTGCATTTCCATCATGTCCAACTCCCCGATTTTGACTTTCCGGCTGATGGACTCGCCATCCACCTCGACGAATTCCTCCTGAAAAACTTCGATGATTTGCCGGTTGTGGAGCTTTGCCGAAGTTCCGATCGTCACTTTTCTGGCCTTTTTTCCGCTGGCCTCCACCTCGAGAATTTGAACTACGGGCGGAAATGTTTCAAGATAGATACTGTGAGCATAGTTGCGGCAATTGCCCATGAGGTAATCGATCAATTCCGGCGGTGTGGTCCAGGTTGGCAACTTGTACTCCGTACTGGTAGCGCTGTACTCTTTCAACTGCTCAATTTTTTGCTGGTGGGAAAAAAGCACTTCCGCCGTGGCAGTGGAAACAACCCGCACATTCAGGATTAAACGATAACCAAGACGGCGGCTGGCGGGAGCATTTCCCATGGCCGGAACAGCCCCGTCGAGGGCTCCGCCTTCAGCTATTTCACCGATGACGAGATAATCAGCGCCAATCGCTCTGCCCTGCTCGGCGACAACGGCATCAAGGTAGCTCTCCGATTTTTGCTCCTCTCTCGTCGCAAGGATTTTTTCAATATCGGCACGTTCCAGCACTGCAAACCGTCCCTGGTTTTTGGCAGCCTGCGAAAATGCATTTTCCAGCATTTCCCGGTATTCCGTTTTTATTTTTGGCTTGTTGACGAACTCCAATACGGCGATGGTCGCTTCCTGTGAAATGAGCGTGCTGGAGAGCAACACCAGCACCGTCACAAGTTGAAAAATTTTAGACATTGGCTTCAGGTTTTATTCGTATTCACAGATCAGTTTTTCTGACTTCTGCATGGCTTCGTAAATCTCCTCCTTGCCGGAGTAAACTTTGAACACAGCCTTGCCATTTTCAACTTCAAGGAATTTGATCCCTCCGATTTTTTCCTCCCTGGCGACTTTTTCACCGTTGAATTCGAGGTAGGTGGTTTGTTTGACCTTGAAATATTCTTTTTTGTCGTATTCCATGCCTTTTACAAAAGGCAACACCACCTTGTAGGCTTTGCCTTTTTTCTCTTCCGCAATTTCCAGAATGGCAAGCTCGGGCATCAGCACCCGCTCAAATTTATCTCCCACGCTGTTGGCTGTTCGCTCCATCACTTTCTGGTGCGCTTCCCTGCGCCAATCCTCAATCTGTTTGAGCATTTTGTTGTGCTCATCCTTCAGTTCTTTTTCCGTTTTTTTTACGAAATACAGGCCTTTTTCCCTGCTGCGCTGTGCTTTCTCCGGTTCAATTTTGGATACCAGTTTGAAAATACCGCCTTTTTCCTTGGTCGTATATAAGTCAACAATTTCACCGGTGGCGACGTCCATGATTTTAGTTTCCACCGCTGTCGCTGCATCCATATCGAGTTTAAAATCCTGGTCGAATTTCTCCGGGATTTTTGACTCGGTGAAGGAGAAAGACTGAATGGTAAACTGCACGAGGTGGGTTGCACCGGCTTTGGTGCCGGCTTCAATGGCAATGGCACTGCCTGGCATCAAATAGTCCGCCTCTCCCTCTCCGGCTTTTACTAATTTGAAACGCTGCTGCATCCTTACCCTGTCCAGAATCATATTTTCCAGCCTTGGTCCCACCCCTTCCGGAAGTGTCCCTGACTTTTGAACAGGTAAAACACCCATCACGATAGGTTGGTCTTGTGCTGACAGGATTGTTTTAGAAAAAAGAATTAAGAAAAAAAAGAGGAACATTTTCTTCATAAAAAGCTGGTTTTAAGCTGATTATAGTTTTGGGTAACAATAGAGTTTCTGCCCGGATGCAAGGTGGTTTTTTAGTTGGTCTCCACCCGTCACCACTTCGCATTGTGAAAAATTATCGTCCTCCACTTTTACAATGAGCAGCTCTGCAATGGTTTCCAGGCGCTCGAGTTGTTGGCCATCCACTTCTTCCATCACGCTTATCTTCACTTCGAGCTGCTGTTTTTCACGCAAACCGTATTTCGCCCCGCCTGAAATCAGCGCAGCTTTCATTTTCCTGGAATTTCCATCCAGTTCCCTGACCAGCAATATTTTGGGAGGCTGTATTTTAAAAAGCATGGCCTGCATAGCGGCGATCATCTGCGTACGGGTCGAATTGGTAGAGTTCGGAACCGGTTTTAAATCCACAATCCGTTTGTCAACAGTTTTTTCATCCGCAACGGAATAGATCGAGAGAATCAGGCTCACTTCATCCGGGTTAAAATCGCCGAGGAGGATGTAGTCGGCACCGATGCCCTGCCCTTGAGAAACGACGTAGCCATCAATGAAATCTTCAGATTTTTGCAGTTCCCGCTCGCCCTTGACCAGGTTGAGTTGCTGCCGCTCGATGACGGTGAAACGTTTGTCGGCTACCAGCGCTTCCGCTGCATAGCCTTCGACGGTGTTCACTATTTTTCTGACTTTGCTGTAATCAGAGGATCCGAAGTAGGCTTGGAACCGGTTAGGTTTATGCGCTTTCCAGATTTCGTTTTGAGACGGGAGAAAAAAATCCACGACAGCGACCGTCGGATTCTGCTGGGCAACCAAAAATAAAGGGAGAATGGCAAGGCAGGTTGAGAGAACTAATTTTCGCATTGTTGATTCAAATGGCAAGTTTTGCAGGGAAAGCATTTTGAAAATGATATCCTCAGGGTAATTAAAGAATGGCCAAATCTATAAAACGCATCAAAACCTACCTAATGAACAGGTAAATTTAATTTCGAAAATGCCCGTCAAGCAATCACTTCGCAGCTGTATCCGACTGCATGATCCCAAAAATATTCTGATCGGGGTCTTTGAAAAAAGCTAACCACCCTACCCCGGGAATAGGCATTTTTTGAACGACGATTGTTCCGCCGTTTTTTTCGACTGCCTGAATAGCTGTATCAAGATCCGGCACTTCGATGGAGTTGGTTACCGGCTGCCCCGGATGATTTCTTTTGGTCAAACCTCCATGAATACCGGGCTGATCATCCGGCCCGGTATTGATCAACCAATAATCAAAATCACCGAACTTTTGAAAAGTCCAGCCAAATGTATCGCCGTAAAATTTTCTGGAAGCCTCCGGGTTGCCGGTAGGGATTTCGAAATGGGTTACTCTGTTCATGATTTTAGAAGTGAGGAGTGAGAGTAGAGAAGTGAGGGGCCGAGACGGTAAACCGCTTTCACTCATTCCCCTTTTAAGATGAAACATGGTTTGCCAATTTACTCCTGTCTCCGGTAGGCCGGGTTATCATACCCGGCGATTCTTTTAAGGCATCGCCGGGTACGATAACCCGGCCTACCGGAAGCAAAGGAAGTTTGCACCAGTCCATTTCACCTTGAAGAGGATATGAGCGACCGCTTAAAACGGACATCACTTTTCACCTCCCTGTTTTGTTTGAACCAAAACTAAGCATTTGAGTGGGTTCAACCGGCATCACGACGCCATTTTCTGGCTCTCCCAAAGTTGCAGGTAGCGGCCTTTGCGAAGATTTTTGACCTCGTTGGCCAGCTCCGGGTTCAGGTTGGGCGTGAAAGCCGGTGGCGCATTCCGATCGTCAAAAATTTCGACGCCGAGTTCACGGGCGAAGGTTTTGGCGAGGTTGCCGAGGTTTTTGGCGTAGCGTTCAGGCTTGCCGAGCGCCATGAACAGGTCGATGACGGCAGTACGAACCATTTCATATTTGTCCACCTGCATGAGCATTTCACGCTGGCTTTTGCCATTCGGCTTTTTACCAAGCTGACGCAGGGATTCCTTCAATTTATCGGTTGAGTAGCCAAGTACATTGGAGCGGAAGCTCCACCAGTTGGCGGCGCTGCCGTTGTTGCGCTCTTCGTAGGTTTCGAGGTGTTGCTGCTCGCAAGCAGCCTGACAACTCACGAGGCCCATCACTTTTGCCAGTTCGAGCACGGCGAGCACCTGGTCGGTGGTGAGCAATTCAGCGTTCTCCACCTGGTCTTCAAGGTTGAGGAGCCAGGTGGCATATTTCTGTTTGACCTTGCTTTTTGAGTTGAGGGTGATGAGTTTGGCGAGTTCGACGGTGAGGTAGTAGTCGTCGACGACATCGCCTTTTGCCGGGCGGCGGGCGAAGTCTTTGTGGTGTTCCGGCTTGCGGATGCCGTCCCGGAATTCGTAAACATCGTTGAGCCAGCGGCGGACGTTGGTGGCGTAGTGCTTGTTTGACAAACCCAATGCGACGTGAAGATTGGTGGCTGTGACCACTTTTGTTCCTTTTTTGCTAACGAGAATCTGGAGTTCCATTACAACAGATTTTAATGAATAATGCTACAAAAGTGGGTAATTTGTTTTTGTTTGTCAAATTTTAAAACAATTATTTTTAATCAAAACAATCATTTTTCGATATTTTTCAACTTTTTGACACTTTTTAGATGACATTTTTTATTTAAAAGCATCGATTTGTGTCACAACTTCGTGTGTTTGTGTTTTATAAAAAAACAGTTTTCATCAGTGGCTAATCGTTGCGAAGCGTTAAAATTTGAACAATCTTTTAATACAGATTAAAATATTCTTAATATTTGGCATTAAATATGCCTTTGAATTATTCCTTGCGAAAACGTGATCAACACTGGCTCCCTATGAAACACTGATATTAATGGACGTTTTCCCTCTCGCAGAACAACAACAAAGCCTCGAGCAATTCCGGCACCTGCTTTTTCACCTTCAAATGGAATGCGGGTCCATACACCATCTTTTCCGCTTCTTCAAGGAAGAGGAAGATCTCAGGCATTTCGATGCATTAAAAGAGCTTGATCCCAACCTGATGCCGCAGCTGCTGGCACGGGAATATGTGCTCGAAGCCCGCAAAGCCAAGTCGCCTGAAAAGGCCCGGGAACATCTCGAAACGGCTTTGCAACTCGATCCCAACTGCCCCGAAGCATGTCTTGAACTGGCTGCTCTCAGCGACACCGCCGAGGCTTCCATGATGTGGTACCAGAAAAGCATGGACGCCACGAAAGCCCTGTTTGGCGAAAAGCGCATGGCTGAACTAATGGAAGCGTTTCGCTCCAACCCCTGGCAACAGGTGGAGACGCATACCTATTTTAAAGCAAAAGTCAACCTCGCTGAAAAGCTTTTCAGAACCGGCTATTACGAAGTGGCCATACTTCATTTTCAGGAATTGCTGGCACTGGACCCAAAGGATGACCTCCAGCTCCGGCACTATCTGCTCACTTCATTGCTGTGCGAAAACCGGCTGGAGGATGCCATGCAACTGATCCGTCAGTTTCCGAATGAACTTTCGGCCACGTGGTATTTCTGCCGGGCTTTCCTTCGGTTCAAGCAGGATGGTGATTCCCGGCGCTCACGGCGGGCGCTCAACCGGGCTTTTCAACGCAATCTCTGGGTGCCGGTGTACTTGCTGGGGATGGAAAAAATGCCCCCGGCACATCTTATGACATATCGTAAAAAGGAGAAACCACTCCGGGAAGGCAGCCGCCTCGAAGCTGCCGACTGCGTTCGCTGCATCGGTCCGGCCTTCTGCGAAGATTCGGAGCTGGTGTACTGGGTATGGGAAGTGTTGAAGGGGATGGTTTAATGGTTAATGAATAATGGTTAATGGTTAATGGTGCATGGCGACGGATTAACCATTAACCATTATTCATTAACCATTAAAATCAATTCTTCCGGAATTTTTTGATTCCTCTTACCACGACCGGCGGCAGCAGGTCGTTTGCAAAGTTTACCATATTATTAAATACAGTCATTTTGGCGCTGTCCTGACCCTTGCGGGCAGCGAAGGTGGTGGTGATGCGGCGACGGTTTTCCTCGCTTACTTCGCTGTCGGGGCGGCCGTTGGTGTAGTAGTACAGTGCCAGTGATTTGCGGCTGCGATCGGGCGGACAGGTGAGTGGATCGGGGTGGCCGTGCCAGGAGTAGTCTGTCGTGGAAAAAATGGCCATGCGGTTGAACAGCGGTGCAATGCGGGTAACGCACTTGCTCATATCACGCTCCCAAAGTTCGAAATGGCCACCGTATTCCTCTTTCCAGTCTTCATTCATGTAGACCAGCACATTGACCCGCCGGTCGAGGTTCATCATTTTATGTTTGTGAAAATCCACGTGTACTTTCAGAAAGCCGCCGGGCTTGATCTGATGGCAGCCGCCACCTTCGAAGTATGGATCGGGTACGAGTGTTTCCTTGATGCCGGTGAGGTTTTGCAGGAATTCGAGGAAGGGCTGTGAATTCAGGAAGTGCATGAATTGCCGGGTAATCGGCCCGAAACGGTATTCGCCTTTGGAAGCGTACTTGGCCTCATTCGGGTTGACGTAATGTACTTCGTCCTTACCGCCGCTGAGCTCCGGAAACTCTGCAAGCACCTGCCGCATGGCGTCAGCATTGAAGAAATTATCGTAGTATCCACTGGGGAAGGGTTTGGCGTTAGCGTAGTCGTCGTGCTTTTGCTTGCCCAGTTCAATGAGATCGGGAATAGAGATATCGAGAAATTTCATGTTGCGGTTAAATATTGGCCGGGGGCCTGTTATTTTTATGAGCGGCAAAAGTAGGGGAATTTTTCTATGCTTTTTGCTTTTGGCTATTGGCTGTTAGCTGTTGGTTGAGGCAGACGGTCAACAGTTAAAAGCAAACAGCTAAAACCATCTGTTTTTCATCCTTAAATGCTGAACTTTGGACCTTCACCGTCAGGTTTGATGAAGTACCCGCTGCCTTGTCATGGACCTTAACAATTACATGTCGTTTTAAAAATGAACAAAACACACATCAGAAAGATAACTTTGGCTGACCTGGAGCAACTCCGGTCTCTGGCCGTACAGACTTTCACCGAAGCTTTTTCCAGTCTGAATACAGAGGAAAACATGCGGCAGTACCTGTCCGAAGCGTTCAGCTCCGAAAAACTGATGGAAGAACTGAACAGCCCCGGCAGTGAATTTTATTTTGCTGCTGTGAATGAGGAAATCGCCGGATACCTGAAGGTCAACACCGGTGAGGTGCAAACTGAACTGGCCGGTCAGAACGGGCTTGAAATCGAGCGCATTTACGTTTTACAGAAATTTCAAGGTCAAAAAATCGGGCAAAAGCTGTTTGAAATGGCCCTGCAGATTGCGAAGCAACAAAAATGCAGTTACCTGTGGCTGGGCGTCTGGGAGAAGAACCTGAAAGCCATTCAGTTTTACCGGAAAAACGGCTTCGAGGTATTTGACAAACATATTTTCAAACTGGGTGACGACGAGCAGACGGATTTGATGATGCGGCTGGAAATTCGGGACTGATGCTCCTCAGTTTGTTTGCCATCGGGCATTGCAGGATCAATAAAAAATTAATTACTTTACAATCAGTTCGAAAGATTAGCGTAATCCCAATAGTGTAAGGCTACATTTCATTTCAAAAAGACCCGGAAACAATGAAAACAAGTTAGGCACAACAACTATTGAGTAATGCCAAACTCCCTCTTAAAAAAAACGAAAACAATCCTACATTTCAAACTCTTCCTTTTCCTCCTGTTCTCAGCGGAAATGACGGGTGCCCTTTTTGCCCAACAGCCTCCCTACACTAAAGCAGCCGAGGAGCTTTGGCCCACCATAGAAATACAGCTTAATCAGCAAAATTCAGATACCGCTTTTCATTTCATGCTATTGCTGGTGCGGGGGCAATGCGGCGATGATTTGGAATGCCAATTTGAGACTTATGAGTTCCTTGCACATAAGTTTACAGGCAGCCGCAATCCTGACGCAGGCTTGTTCGTCAGTAAGGAAATGCTGGCACTGGCCCGCCGCCAAAAAGACCCGGATGCTGAGGCTGAAGCGTACTTGCACCTGTTCAAGTTTCAGACTTACAAAGGCTATGTGCCGTTGGCTGTCAGAAGCCTGGAAAATGCACTGAGCCTTTTCGAGCAGACTGGAAACCAGGCTAGAATCGTAAAAATCAAGTTGCTTAAATTGTCAGATACCTACAGCTACAGGAGCGCTGAAGAAGTACTTGCTGAAATGGAAGCCTTATTGCCTCAGGCAGAAGCATCAGGAGACACCAGCAACTTGCGTGATCTGCACGCACGCATGATTCAACTGGCACACCATATGCAAGATCTTGAAAAAATGGCCTCCCATACCGATGCCCTGGAGGCATTGGCGCCAGCTAAACCGGAAAAATACAAAAGCCAATGGGTGCTGATAACTGTAGCTCATTCAAAAGCTCAACTGGCACTGAAACAAAAAAACTTTGCAGATGCCAGGCGTTATTTCCAGGAAGCCGTGCAACAGGCTGGTGTTGAACCAAGCCCCTGGCTTGAGGTTGATGCCCTGCTCGACTGGTACTCCCTGGAAAAGGATCAAAATAACATGGTGCTGGCAAAATCTCTCCTCGACAGGGCACTGGAAACGGCGCTGGAATACAACCTCGATGACCTGCTTACCCGGATTTATGCCCATAAAGCCGAAATCGCTGAAGCCGAAAGTCAATACGCCGCTGCGCTTGATTTCAAAAAGAAGGAGTTGTTTTATGAGGAAAAATACGGCAACCGAACTGCCGGGTTCAACCTGGAGAATTTCTACCTGGAAATAGATAAGGAAAAACAGGCAGTGGAGTTGAACCTGAAAAATTCGCAGCTTCAGTATTCTTTCATCATCATGGTTTTGGTGTTTTTACTGGCGATCGGGTTTTCCATCGGCTTTTACAAGCATAGAAAGGGAATGCGTGAATTAGCCGCTCAAAACACCATCATCCAAAAACAGGCAGAGGTGCTGCAGAACCTCGATGCAGCCAAGTCCCGGTTCTTCGCCAACGTGAGCCATGAACTGCGCACCCCGCTCACGCTGCTGCTTGGCCCGGTCAATTCGCTGATCAAAATGAACGAGCGTAATGAAGACCAACTCCGACTATTGAAAATGGCCATGCGGAGTGTGGAAAATTTGCAGCAGCTGGTCACGCAGATACTCGACCTGACGAAACTGGACGCCGGTAAAATGGAACTGGATGAAAAACCGACCCTGCTGCTACCCTTTTTCCGTCGGGAGTTGGCTCAGTTTGAGTCGCTGGCGGTCAGCAAGCAGATCGAAACGGTCTTCGAGGTAGCCGTGGATGAAAAACTGGTGGCAAAAATAGACCGGTTAAAATACCGCCAGATTTTCAACAACCTGCTTTCCAACGCTTTCAAACATACGCCGGAAGGCGGCCGTGTAGAGGTATACCTTTCCGTCAACGACGCACAACTCCAAATGGTAGTGGGCGACACCGGATCCGGTATCCATCCGGACGATTTACCACATCTCTTCGACCGCTATTTTCAAACCAATCAACCGGACAAACCCATCGAGGGAGGCACCGGTATCGGCCTTGCTCTTTGCCACGAGTACGTTCAACTGTTTGGCGGTAAAATAACGGTGGAAAGCGAACCGGGAACCGGAGCAATCTTCCGGATGGTATTGCCACTAACCATGGTTGATGAACCGGAGGCTATCGAACGCCAGGAACGGTCGGCGGAGTTAGAGCCTGCCATTCATCATCCGCTTTCGAAAAAATCCGGTCGACACACCGGCGACAGCCATGCCGGCGATGTAACACCATCTGGAGGCAGCAGTAATTCAAAACCGACCATCCTGGTCGTGGAAGACCAACCCGAGCTGCAGGATTACATCCGTTTTATTTTAGAAGAAAAATACCATGTTCTCACTGCCGGAAACGGAAAAATGGCACTCGATCTTTTAAGGGATGAGGGACGAGGAATGAGGGATGAAAAACATTCAACGGCCACTCCTCATCCCTCATCCCTCATTCCTGACCTCATCCTCTCCGACCTGATGATGCCCGTGATGGATGGATATCAGTTACTTGAAAAACTAAAATCAGCCGACGCTACCCGTCACATCCCTTTCATTTTGCTTACCGCCCGTGCTGATGTACGGGACAAACTGAAAGCCCTCCGCCTTGGTGTGGACGACTACCTCCTCAAGCCCTTTAACGAGGAAGAACTGCTGGCCCGTATAGAAAACCTGCTGACAAACCAGGCAGGCCGCCGGGAATTCATCGCCGAAAACGAACTTTCGGAAGAAACCTACACCATGTCGGAACCTGACCGGATCTGGCTCGAATCATTCGAAAACTATATCCAAAAGCACCTTTCCAGCGACCTGCTTACCGTGCCCATACTGGCCACAGAATTTGCCATGAGCGAATCCACCCTGCTACGCCAGTTGAAACGCCTGACGGGGTTGTCTCCACTCAAGTACATCCAGGAAATGCGCCTCGATGAAGCCCGCCGCCTGCTGGAAACCCGCCAGTACGATTCCATCGCCAGAGTAGCCTCCAAAGTGGGCTACGGCGACATCAATTCTTTCGGCCGCAGCTTTAAACAGCGGTTCGGGAAGGTGCCTTCGGAGGTTGGTAAGTAGCATTTCATCCCTGTCTGACGGATTTGTATGACTCTTTGATGGTTTTGTATGACTGCTTTTTTCACTTTGACGGAAAGTGAGGAGAGGTTGACGGGAAGTGATGGGTGGGGTGGGTCATCTTTGCATTAGTTCTTTTGAACATGTATTCAAATCAGCATTTTTGGAAATAAAATCATACTCATTGAAGAGAATACAGCTTTAGTAGAAAATTCAGGCTACTGCCCCTTCTTTCGGGGAACCCAAAAAAACTAAATCCAAATGAAGGCAGTTCCTGCCGCTTCATTATAAAATAGCTCAAATGGTTTTAGAAAACCCTTGTTGGTCAAAGGACTTATGCCTTTAGGCACTGCTGGCACTTGCATGCTCAGAGGGCACGACCTACTATGAAATCGTGTATTCAGTTTTAGAATATAAGGAGGAAGCCGAAAATCCTGTAAAGAGTAGGCAAAAATTTCAATTCCTAAATTTTCAGATCATGAAAACAGTTATTAACTCAGTTCTCGCAGCATTCTTTTTATTTCTATCCGCCTCATTATTTGCACAGGCAGGTACTGTTCAGGTAAAATCAGCTGTCTGGGGATTAGCCGACCAAACTGCTGATGTTACTAATAAGGTTCAGAGCTTTGCAGACTCTAAGGCTAAATTCAGAGCTCATATTGTCGATTTAGAATCAAATCCTACCAACAGAAAGCCGAAAATCTTAACGATAGTTTACGTAAAAGGTGGTCAGGAAAAAACTGTAAAACTTCAGGAAGGGAAGTATTTCACTTTTTTCGATCCGGCTGATGTAATTCAGATAAAATCAGCTACATGGGCTGTTGGAGCAAAAAGTGCGGACGTGACAAAGAAAGTTCAAGAAATCGCTGACTCCAACGCTGAAAAGTTTGAAGCAAGAAATCACATTCTTGGAGCTGATCCTGCGGCCGGACAGCAAAAAACCTTGACAGTAGTTTATATCAAAGGAGGTAAAGAAATTACCAAATCCTGTTTAGAAAGACAGTTCTTTACCTTCTAAAAGCATTCCTCTTGGTCTAGCACCTGCACTTCTTCATAAATGCGTGCCATTTCATGATAAAGGAGCAACACAAGATTGCTTTTGGAGGAATAGTGCCGTCAAGGTGTAGCGATGAAAATAATTGCATCTTGACGACACTACTATATTAGACTTGTTGGGGCATAAGTAGCTGATTTTCAAGCGATGTTCAAGCTGAGTTTGTAATTCCAAAGACCAGCACAAATGCCGATTATTCTGTCAATAAAACGATCACATTTCATTCTCAGGGGATAGACAAGTACGTTAT
>JASBVF010000029.1 GCA_030147525.1 Bacteroidota bacterium | reverse complement strand
CCACCCCCTATACTCCCGCCAGGCCACCTCCGAATCCCCCTTCGGATTCGAAGCATACATCCGCAGGCGGTAAGATTTAGACAGGTCCAGCTTTTTAGTCGTATACCCGAAGAAAAATGGTTTGCAAAAATGCCTGGCTTTAAACAATTGAAAACCAGTCTGTTTGCCTACTGGCCTGTTTGCATACCGGCCTGCTTTAGGAATAATTCTCCCGCAGATTTCGCTGATGATCGCAGATTTTATTGATGGAAAATCAAACATTTATCTGCGTAAATCTGTGGAATCTGCGGGAGAGAAATTATTAATTTTATATTTTCGGAAGCACCGCACATGTAAGGCTTTTTCAGGAGGATGCCCTCATGACGTTTTGCTTTTAATGGATGAAGGAAAGGCATTGTCGGAAGAGCCAGGAAAAACGACAAAAAATGACAAGTCAAATCAGGAATAATGACGAACCAGGTAAGTAATTTCAGGAATAAAATGAACCGCTGTCATCTTCGTTCAGGAAGAAGGAAATTACCTGTAAATCTCATCTCTTAATTACCGCAAAATCTGTAAGGTATTTTTAGGAAGGTACAGTACACTATTCACTCCGAGACCAAAACTATTCACTCCGAGACCAAAACTATTCACGCCAAGACCGATACTATTCACTCCGAGACCAAAACTATTCACGCCAAGACCGATACTATTCACTCCGAGACCAAAACTATTCACTCCGAGACCGATACTATTCACTCCGAGACCAAAACTATTCACGCCAAGACCGATACTATTCACTCTAAGACCGATACTATTCACGCCGAGACCGATACTATTCACTCCGAGATCAAAACTATTCATGCCGAGACCGATACTATTCACGCCGAGACCAAAACTATTCATGCCAAGACCGATACTATCCGATTGAATATCCGTTAGAACAAAGCAAAGGAGACCCTTTACCTGTTTCTGCATAAATAGCTCATCACCGGGTGAAAACCAATCCCCTCAAACATCCAAATAGTCAAACACCCGAACACGCCGTTTTCTCCTGCCGCCAACAAGTAAAAACCCGTCTGCCAGCCTACTCCACCCCAACCGGCTCCAGCCCCAGCACCTCCTCCGCAAAACGATAAGTCTCCCTGCGCACCGACGCCAGGTCTTTCGAATTAATACGGGAAATGGCCACATGGTGCCCCACCTCCGGGAAAGCGACCTCCCGCTTCTGCCCCTCCGGCGTACCCACCGCAGCATAAAACTCATGCATGGCCTCCACAGAAACGACCTTGTCCTGATGATTTTCATCTTTAAAATAATAACCCATAAAAAGCGGCTGCTTCACGCCGGCCCAGGTCTGCGGGGTCATCGTGCGCTCCATCAGGGTTTTCAGACAGATAAGTCCTTTCGTGCGGTAGGTCGTCGTCCAGTATTTGAAACCCTCCTGCGGGGGCGTGAAGGAGCGATATTCGCCATTGATGGCCTCCGCCAGCTGAAGGCCCCAGGGCATTGTCAGCAGTTCGGATGTTTTACTGTAAAGTTCAATGTTAGGTGAAAAAAGCAGCTGCGCAAAAACCGCTTCCGGGTTTTCAGCACTGAGGTAAATGGACAGCGTGCCACCGGTGGAGCACGACATCAGAATGACTTTGTCGCCAATCAACCGGCCAATGGCAAGCGCTTCCTTCGCTGATTCCACCAACTCGCCCGGAGTCAGGTCAGCGAACGAGTCTTTGTCGTCCAGTCCATGCCCGGCCAGGCGTGGCAGGTAAAGGTTGCAACCGTATCGCTGCGCAAACTCCCGGTGAATCGGGTCGCCCTCCTCCCGGCTTGCCGACCAGCCGTGCAGGTACACCACACTCACCGGTGTTTTCCGGATGGAGTCCGCCCAGATGATGCGGGCTTCGTTGCCCGGCTTCAGCAAGGGCACATTTGCGTCTTTCTCTTGAATGTACTGATCGAGTTCCGGCAAGGACATGCTCATGGTCTCGATCTTGCCATCAAAAGCCGGAAAGTCAGGCCGTGGCCCTGCCAGCAGCCCTACGACCATTACCGCAGGGATCAGGTAGCGTTTTTTCAGTTTCATAAAACAGGTGGTTGAAAATTGAATGGATTACGCAGCGTTGACGTCTACGCAGGCCAAAACCTCCGCATTGGCTGCCAACGACTGCTACTTATCCATGCGCACAATTTTAGGTAAAAAAGTTCCAATTACCTCTACCAGGCTCTTTTGTGCTGCCATTACCTCGTGAATATTCTTGTAGGCGATAGGCGCCTCATCCAACCCCCCGCCGATGAGATCGACGTTATGATCTTTCAGTATCCTTTTCAACTCGTGCGGGGTGATGGAGTTTTTCGCCTTTGTCCTCGACATCACCCGGCCGGCGCCGTGCGAGGCAGAGTTCAGCGAAGCAGGATTTCCTTTTCCCCGGATGATAAAACCCTCATGCACCATCGAGCCCGGAATAATGCCGAGCACACCCTTCCCAGCCGGTGTTGCGCCTTTCCGGTGAACGATTGCCTCACGGCCATCGGCCAGCTGTTCCTTCCAGGCGAAGTTGTGGTGGTTTTCGACCATCGTCAGCGGCTGCTCGCCCAGCGCTTTTGCCAGCCGTTCGTGAATGTGATGATGGCAGGCGGAAGCATAGTCGCCGGCCAGGCTCATCGCCAGCCAGTACTCCTGCCCCTCCTGCGTATCGAGGTCCAGCCATGCGAGGTGTTTGGCTGCCTTCGGCAACGGGCACAACTCCATGGCCAGTCTGGTGTAATGCTTCGCAATGGTGGCGCCGAGGTTGCGGGAGCCGGAATGCGACAGCAGCGCCAGGTACTCGCCCGGCGGCACGTTCAGTTCGTTGGCTTCATCCAGGATCTTCACAATACCGAACTCCACAAAATGATTTCCCGACCCGGAGGAGCCAATCTGCCGGGCAGCCCGGTCTTTCAGGTTTCTCACGACCTCCAGTTCCCGGAACTCAGGCCGCTCAAAGATCGGGTCGTCCATGGGCCGTTTTTGTTCCTGATGGCCAAAGGCGGTGTTTTCTTCCAGCATCAGTTGGAGTTTCGAACGGTTCTTTTCCAAAAACGCCGGTTGCAGGTCGTACAACGTCAGGCACATCCGGCAGCCAATGTCCACGCCGACACCATAAGGAATCACGGCATTATCCGTAGCCAAAACACCGCCGATCGGCAGCCCATACCCCTGGTGAGCATCCGGCATCAGTGCAGCTTCCACAGCTATCGGCAAGCGGGTCGCAATGTCCATTTGTTCGACTGCGCCCGGCTCGATACCTTCGGCCCCGTAGGCTTTGTAGGGTATGGAAACAGGTTCCAGCGGAATTTCAGCCATGCCTTTCGTTGGCGGCATCAATTCAGCAACGATGCGGCCCAGCACTTCGTCATCCGCATGTGCCTCCGGGTTTTCGAGCACGTCTTGCAGCAGGGCAAGCACTTTTTCCTTTTTCTCTTTTTTAAAATGCTGATGCACCATGTTGATGGCCATACCGATGGCCCGGCCTTGCGGGTAGCCGATTTTCTTTAAGTCTTTTCCGGATATTTTGAGTTTTGCCATGATAAAATTTGATTGGGAATCGGGGGATTAAAAACAGGAATCGTATGCGGCAGATGATGTGGCTTTTTTGGGTTGAGATGGTTGAGATGGTTGAGGGGGTTGAGCGCTAAACCATCTACCCCCCTCAACCATCTCAACCATCTCAACCATCTCACCATCTCACCATGCATTCACAATTCCCGTTTCGCCCCGTTTAACCGGCAAAAAGAAAATTTAGTTCACCCCTCCCGAAGTTGAATAAAAGTGAAATAAGATACACAAAGTATAAACATTTGAGCGTTCTGTTGTTTTTAAGCGTTTAGCCCGGCGAGGCGAGCATTTTTCATTGCCGGAATTTTGTAATTTGCAACCCATCAAAAACATCCCCCGTCAACATGATAAAATTCGCATTTCCCTTTCTCTTAGCCCTGACGGCCCTGCTCGTTTCCTGTCAAAAAGACGAGGTTGCGGATGCGTTGACCAGCAGCAGGCCATTTCCCAAAGTGGACGCAAGGCTTTGGGCTTATTTTGAGCGATTCGAAGAAGAAGGCGCATTGCGGGGGCTGGACATCGACCTCGTTGCCGAAGGCATCATCGGTCAAATTGAGGAAATCGCCGAAGAACACGTTGCCGGACAATGCACCTACGGATCTTTCATTGACAATCACATCATCATCGACCTGACGTTCTGGAAGTCTGACGTGTCCGACAATACCCGTGAAATGGTGGTGTTTCATGAGCTCGGCCATTGTTACCTCAACCGTGGCCACCGGGAAGATGCCCACCCTAACGGGGCCTGCGTGAGCGTGATGAGAAGTGGCGCCGGTGCGTGTTTTGACAATTACCGGGAGGAGACGAGAAAGGAATACCTGGATGAGTTATTTGGAAATTGACCGGTAATTCGTTGACTGACTTTTGAGAATTTTAAAATAATTCTCTCCCCACCGTGGTTCCTCCTTATTTTTGGCGCTCATCACAGACCGAACCACGACTCATGATCCAATACACCAAAGACACTGACCACATTGCTACCATCACGCTCGACATGAAAGGCCGTCCGGTGAACGTGCTGAACCACGAAATTGTGGACGCATTCGTGCCGGTCATCGAGCTTTTGCAAAAAGAAAAAGCCAAGGGAAAACTTCGGGGCGTCATCCTCACATCCTCCAAGAAAAACTTCCTCACGGGCGGCGACATCGAGTATCTCTCGAAAGATCAGGAGCCACTGGAGATTTTTAATTTTTCGGAAAAACTCAAGCAATTCTTCAGAAATATCGAGCGGCCCGGCACGCCGGTGGTAGCCGCCATCAATGGCACGGCGCTCGGCACGGGCTTCGAACTTGCGCTGGCTTGCCATCACCGCATCGTCCTCGATCGTCCGGATATTCGGGTCGGACTGCCCGAGGCTAACTTTGGGCTCATGCCCGGCAACGGCGGCGTCATCCGGCTGATGTGGCTGCTGGGCATTGAAAATGCTTTTGAAATACTCACCGGCGGACGCCTTTGGTCCCCGAAAAAAGCGCTGGAAGCCGGACTTGTGGATGAAATCGCCACGCACGAAGAGGAGTTGCTGCAAAAAGCAAAACACTGGCTGCTGAACACCCCGGAAGCAGCCCGCCCCTGGGACCAAAACGGCCCAACCGTGCCCGGCGGCACCGCCAAAGACCCCTCCACCGCCCGGCTCATTGCCCGGTTGGCAGCCGGCATTTCTGTACGCTGGCGTTTCCATGCCGGCAGCTCCTCCGCCCCGCAGGCCATCCTCAACACCCTCAGCGAGGGCAGCGTCGTTGATTTTGAAACAGCGTGCCGCATCGAAAGCCGTCACTACACTACCCTGCTGCGCAGCAGCGAATCAAAAAATATGATTCAGGCACTATGGTTCGATCAAAATGACATTGCCGGAGGCATCAGCCGCCCGAAAGGATACGGAAGATTCCGGCCCCGCCGGGTCGGCATCGTTGGGGCCGGGGTCATGGGTTCGGGGATTGCCAGTGCATGCCTTGCACAGGGTTTGGAGGTGATTTTGAAAGATGTCTCGCAGATGATTGCCCGGCAGGGCAAAGACCGGGTGGAACGCATGCTCGACCATTACGTCGGAAACGGCCTGCTCGATGAAGCCGGTAAAACGGCCTGCCTGAACCGCATCAAAACCACCGAATCCTCCGAAGAATTCGCCAACTGCGACCTGGTGATCGAGTCCGTTTTTGAAAACCTGAATGTAAAAAAGAAGGTCATCACCTCCACCGAGGAATACCTGGACGAATACGCCTTCCTTGCCAGCAATACTGTGTCGATTCCCATCACCCGGCTGGCTGAAAACTCTGTGAGGCCCGGTCAATTTGTCGGTCTGCACTTTTTCAGGCCGGTGGAAGAAAATCCTTTGGTTGAAATAATCCGGGGTAAAAACACCTCCGACGAAACCATCGCCAAAGCCTGTGATTTTGCACAGGCGATCGGCAAGACGCCGATTGTGGTGAAAGATATCTGGGGCTTCTACGTGGCCCGGGTACAAAACACCTACATCCTGGAAGGCATCACGATGTTGCAGGAAGGCTACTCCCCTGCCCTCATTGAAAACCTGGGCCTGCAGGCCGGCATGCCCATCGGCGCACTCGCACTGGCCGACCGCCTTTCCCTCGATCTGGTGATGCGGTATGAAAAACAAGCCTCCGAGCACTACGGCTCAAAATATATCCGGCATCCGGCCGTCGATGTTTTGAAAAAAATGCTGGAGGAGTTGAAGCGCCCCGGCGCTGCCAAAAAGGCCGGTTTTTATGATTACGGTGAAAACGACAAGCAACTTTGGGGCGGGCTTTCGGAATGTTTTCCCGTCACACGGACGGATTACAATGCCAGTGAAATCATGGAGCGATTCCTGTTTGCGCAGGTGCTCGAGGCGGTTTGGTGCCTGCAGGAGGGCGTCATCACTTCCGTTCAGGAAGCGAACATCGGGAGCATCCTGGGTTGGGGTTTTCCATCCTTCAAAGGCGGCGTGATACAGTACGTCCGGGACTTTGGCAAGGAGAAATTTATCGCTCACTGCGACGAACTGGCGGCTGCACATGGCCGGCGGTTTTCCGTACCGAAGTGGCTGAAAAGTAATCTTTAGGTCAAGGTGAACAGCTGATTTGAACCATTCCGGTGTTTCAAAGTTTGGCTTAAAAAAATCTGAGCATGGCTTATAAAAGTATGAACGACTGCGTGCTTGACCTCGAAAAGCACGGTCATCTGAAGCGCATTCCCTTCGAAGTGGACCCCAATCTCGAAATGGCTGAAATTCACCGGCGTGTGTACGATGCGCAGGGCCCTGCCCTGCTGTTTGAAAAGGTGAAAGGCAGCCCTTTCCGTGCGGTGTCCAACATCTACGGCACGACGGAGCGTACGGCTTTCATTTTCAGGAATACGCTGAAAAAAGTGCAAAAAGTCATTGAGTTGAAGGCTGACCCGATGAGTTTTTTGAAAAATCCGCTGAAATACGCCGGCGCACCCTTCACTGCCATCACCGCCCTGCCGATGAAAACCTGGAGCGCTCCGGTGCTCTACGGCAAAACGACCATCGACCAATTGCCTCAGATCAAATCCTGGAAAGACGATGGCGGCGCCTTCATCACGCTGCCACAGGTCATGACGTTACCCCCCAACGACACCAACATCATGCACTCCAACCTCGGTATGTACCGCATTCAGCTTTCCGGCAATGACTACGTGACGAACAAGGAAATCGGTTTGCATTACCAATTGCACCGGGGTATCGGCGTGCATCACACTGAATATAACCAAAGCGAGGAGCCTTTTCGCTGCGCAATTTTTGTGGGTGGGCCGCCCTCGCATGCCTTTGCTGCCATCATGCCGATGCCGGAAGGATTGAGCGAACTGACCTTCGCCGGCATGCTGGGTGGACGCCGCTTTCGCTACGTCCGGAAAGACGGCCATGTCATTTCAGCAGATGCGGATTTTGTCATCACCGGCATCATTCGCAAAGGCGAGAAAAAACCGGAGGGGCCCTTCGGCGATCACCTCGGGTACTACTCATTGACGCACGATTTCCCGGTCATGGAGGTCGAAAATGTTTACCACCGGAAAGATGCCATCTGGCAGTTTACCGTCGTAGGCAGGCCTCCGCAGGAAGATTCCTCCTTCGGCTGGCTGATTCACCAGTTGGTCGAACCGCTGACATCGCAGGAGTTTCCCGGCATCCGTGACATTCACGCCGTCGATGCGTCAGGCGTTCACCCGTTGCTGCTGGCCATTGGCAGCGAGCGGTACATGCCTTTCAGGGAACGCAAACCGGAGGAGATTTTGACGCAGGCAAATCACCTGTTGGGCAAGGGACAAACGACCCTTGCCAAGTTCGTGATCATCGCAGCCGACGGCGACGACCCGAAGCTCGACACGCACGAAATGCCTCATTATTTCAACCACGTACTGGAAAGGATTGACCTGACGAGAGACCTGCATTTTCAAACAAGAACCACCATCGACACCCTCGATTACTCCGGTTCCGGCTGGAATGAGGGCAGCAAAGTGGTCATTGCCTGCTGCGGCGAAAAACGCCGGGAATTGAAGCAGGAGTTGCCGGCCGGTTTTACCCTGCCGGGTGGTTTTACGAATCCGGTATTCATCATGCCGGGAGTGCTTGCCGTGCAGTCGCCCAGGTTCGAAAGCGATGCATCTTACGCCGAAGCGGCCCGTTTCACGCAGGAAATGGAAAAGTATACTGACTATTTTGAAAAACACATCCCGCTCATCCTGCTGGTCGATGATTCGGCATTTACGGCGGCTACCCTGAATAATTTCCTCTGGGTCACTTTCACCCGTACCAATCCGTCGCACGACATTCACGGCATACAGGCTTTTATTGAAAACAAACACTGGGGCTGCCGTGGCGGGCTCGTCTTTGATGCAAGGATCAAACCGCATCACGCCCCTGAACTGATTCGTGACGAAGCAGTCAATGAAAGAGTAGATCGGATCATGGAAAAATTGAAGCTCTGATTGTGTAGCGAATACCAACGGATGGTGGTTTTAAGGGACTTCAATTTTGAGACTTTTAGGTTTCATTAAAAAAGAGAACCGGCAACGCTGGAAAGCATTGCCGGTTCGATGTTAAAGCTTTTTCGTTTTGTATGAATTCCTGTCTGAATGCCTGATTAAGGCGCTGTATCCCCTTTTGATTCAACTGAATCTGCCTGTGTTCGGAGATCAGTTTTGTTAAAATTCTCCCCGTGCAACTCCAGGAGGTATTTGTCTCTCACTTTGAAAAACTCCTGCAAAACATCGTCCGGAAGTTTTTTGGCACTGGGCAGTTTTTCCTTCAGGTGATTGACCTGCCTGCCGTTTTTCCAAAAACGGAAACAAACGTGCGGGCCGGTAGCAAGACCGGTGCTTCCCACGTAGCCAATCACTTCGCCCTGCGACACATGTGCGCCCCTGCGGATGCCTTTGGCAAAGCGGGACATGTGAAGGTATTGGGTCTGATAAACTTTATCGTGCTTGATTTTGACGTACCGGCCATTGCCTTTCGTGTAGGCAGCCTCTTCGACAGTACCATCGCCAATGGCATAGATGGGCGTGCCTTCCGGCGCTGCGTAGTCCGTACCGAGGTGTGGCCTTACCCTTTTCAGGATCGGGTGAAAGCGCTTAGGATTGTATTTGGATGAAATACGGGTGTATTTAACCGGCGACTTCAGGAAGCCGCTTTTGGCAGGCCGCCCATCGATGTCGTAAAATCCTTTGTACTCGCCATTGTCAAACCAGAAGGCAAAAGACTCCTTCCCGTCCCGGACATAAGAAGCGGCGTAAACCTGTCCGGCGCCAACAGCCTTGTCTTTGATGTATTTTTCGTCGTAAATGATTTTGAACTCATCACCCTTCTGGGTGTGGCTGAAATCCACGGACCACTGAAGAGCGTCCTCCATTTTGGCGGCTGCCTCCATGTTGACGTTCTGCTCCGTGAGGGCATCCCAAAGGGAAGTCTGGATCTTTCCATCAACAAAGCGGGACACCAGATTGACTTCTCTTTCCACTTTCACCACCTTCATTTCGCCCGTCAGATCGAATACGATGTATTCGAAAACATTTGGTTCGAAAACGAGGTGCGTGGGTTGGTTGCCGTCCAAAGATCTGAGCAGCATGTAATTCTTTCCAATCCTGAAATCACGTTTGATATCGAAGATTCCGGTTGCGTTATTGACAAGCTTTTCGATAGCGGCTGCGCTGAGCCCCTCTTTTGAAAGCATGCCACCCAACGTTTGATTACGCTCGACACTACCTTCCGTTACGTTGAAAGTGTCGACGACAAACCCGTATTTGATGGTAGGAACGGTGATTGGAAAGGCGCCAAGGGCTTCTGTTTCGATGACATCGGAAGGGAGCATTGAAGCTCCAACCATGTTGCCCTTGTAATCATTCGGGTAGAAAATGGTGGCCAGCAAACCGATTACAGTACCAAGTGTTGCAAGCCTTTTTCTTTTTTTGTTCGAAAGTTTGACCTTCCGGTTTTTCTTCTCGCTCTTTAAATCCACGTTTTGCGTTTTATTGGTTAAAAACTGATTTCGATATGCCTCCTCTTTACACCTGACAAAAAAAAAATTTACTCTGCCAAAGAACAGCAGTTATACCTTCTTCAGTTACCAGCAAGTTGAATTTTGAATACGTGTCTGGGGCTGTTGGAGTTGATCGGGGACGTGTTTTCAGCAATGGTGGGCTAAGAAAAATCTAAGTCTATACTGCCTTAGCGGCCGCAAATATAATTTTACTACTCAAACGTACATAGCCTTTAATGTTAAATTTTCTCTACACGTACCGTTTCGGTATATAATTAAACATAACAATGTAATTACTCCTTAATTAATTGGACAAACACTTCATTTCCGGCCCTGGGCAAAATAGAATTTTTACAGATCTCTAATTTTTCAATAAATAATAACTCCTCAAAAAGTACTCTGTACTCCTCAGGAGTTCCTCCGAACGGAGGCCCAGGCCTGTCAAAAACTGTAGCGAACAGAACCCCGGCCAGCATCCCGCCTTTTTTTAAAAGTTCATGGACTTTCCGGACGTACTGAGGCCTTAGCGACGGATCGATTGCACAAAAAAATGTCTGCTCCAAAATCACATCAAACTCACCGCCCAGGCTAAAAAAATCAACACATTGCAAGTTTTCTTCCGAAAAATCAGGCGCATTCTTTTTGATAAACCGGAAAGCCGCAGGTGCCCAATCGCAAACAACGACGTTGTAAAATCCCCGCTGATGCAGGTAAACTGCCTCGTAGGCCCTGCCTGCGCCGGGGATCAGAATCCGTGTTGCCGGATCTTCAATTTTATCGATGAAAGCTTTGAGTGGAGGTGAGACGCTACCCATGTCCCAGGGAGTATCTTCGTCGAGGTAACGCTTGTTCCAGAAGTCGGGATCGAGTGCCATAAAATGAGACTGGCTCCGGCGAATAATCTCCGGAGCCAGTTTTGTTTTTTACTGAACGTAAAGTTTCTGATTGGCAGAAATTTTATCGCCTTTTTTCATTCCGTTCAACTCGAGTATCCGCTCGACGGTGGTGTCATAAATTTTAGCGATACTGAAAAGCGTGTCTTCCTTTTTCACCTGGTGAATTTTTACCGGCCTGAAATACACGTCCGGATTACCTTTTGAGGTCAATTTTTCAGATTCCTCTCCGTAAGGCAGCGGTGAATCTTTTGTGGTTGACGTCAGCGTCGGGCAGACACAGTCACTGGTTCTCAGTTTTTGACCGATGTAAATATTTTCTGTCGGACTGAGTCCGTTCATTTTACGGAAACGCTCTTCCGTATATCCATAGAGGTAAGCCAGGCTTGTAACTGATTCGCCGGGGCGAATAACATGCACCTCAGGAGCATTCATCCAGTACCCTGAAGCGCCGGATTTCTCTGACAATGTTCCGGCAGGAGCTGTGGATACTGTCGTCCCTGCAGGTGCAGCGTTCGTACCGGCTATGGTTGAAGGATCTTTCACAAACAACTGCTGGCAAATGGCCAGCATGTCTGTGTTTTGCATTTTATTCCAGACCCTGAGTTGATCCAGTGAAATGCCATACCGTCTCGAAATGCCGTACATCGTTTCCCCTTTTTGAACGATGTGAATGCCTGGCTTTGCTGGCGCTGCGCACGGATCATCTCCGTAAGATTGAGGAATATCTCCACTTTTCACTGCCAGCACCTCCTCTGAACGCCCGTCGTAGTAAATAGACTGCATGCGATCGCAGAGAATCGTCACCGCTTCGTGGAAAATGGCACTGCCTACTTTGTCCAGCTTCAGGGTTCCTGTCCTGTTTGAGCCATCAATTGTTGCAGCCCCGGTTACGGCGCTTCTTTCTATGATGCCCAGCTCCGGAGCAAACACGTATTCCTTTAAGGACAAGCTCTTCGCATTATCTTTTTTCTGAAGAATGTACCCGGTTAAACATTGCAATTTGACAACGCCCTCCAGATAAACTTCCTTCTGTGTATTGGGTAAAGCCAGGTTCACCTGCGAAACGAGATTATCCGTATGCAGAAGAAACTCGGTATCTTCCATCAAAACCGAAACAACATTGCCTTGCTGCGCAAAATAGGTAGCCTTGTCAACCGGTGCTACATGGTACTGCGTTGGGCTTTCCCGGACCATAAAAACCTTGACAGCACCGTCATTGATCTGCTTTGCCAAGTCCCTGTCGAAAGACATATTGGTACAATAAGATATTTTACCCGGTAAATCTTTTTGCCATCTGGGATCTTCTTTTCCGACATCAAAAACGAGGAAGTTGTTGGTACCCAGTTTCAATGAATAAGAAACGTATGGATTAAAAACATCGCCGGTTGAGTACTCCAGCCGGTCCATGCAGTTTTGATCATATTTCAGGTAAATATTTTGCGCATCCGCCTGAGAATACAGGAAGAGAATGGCTATGAGGACAGAAGTTATGCGTGTCATTTTCTCTTTGTTTTAATTATTAATAAGCAACTGATTGTTAATCAATTAGCAAAGTAAAAAAATAACCTGATCTTTTTCAAGAAAGTTTTCTTCCGGCGGTTATTTCTTCACCCACAAAAGCCTCTCCAAAACAGCATATTTCCTCAAGGTCAACGGAGTTATTTTATGTTTCAATTATCAGGAGCTATATCCATTGTCATTTGGCAGCACGCCAACTGAGACTAAAAAGAAACAAACAGCGGAAAGAATTAACAGATTTTTAATTGGATTTTCACAACACATTCCAACAGATCAGAGTTTTAGTTACATCTGAAAACGAAACCTTGTAACCAAACTTGCTGATATGAACATCCGACAAATAAAATTGGAATTGACGGTCGATTTATTGAACCAACAAAATACCCGGAAACCCATTCGGTTTGCAAAAAAAGCCATGGGGAAATTTAAAAGTCAGGTAGGAAGCTACATGGGCTTACTTGAAAAAGGAACAACAAAAATTAGTGACGCTATCGAGCGCAAGTCATTTGCACTTCAGTTTGAATATTGTACACTCAACCTGGATCTTGTTACGAACCGAGAATCAAACATTCAATTTGTGCAGGGCTTCGATGTCACTGCTAATTGAAATATTGAGCTTTCCCTCTTAAATTCTATTTTTATTTAAATACGCTTGCCGAACCTTCCCTCCGGGTTCGGCATTTTTTTTTGCAAAAACTTTACTGCTGCGGGTTTGCGCTAAGGTTAACGTCGCCCACTTTAATGGCTATAAAGTCAGCGTATCCGTCTGACTGTACATTATTAAAATTCAGCACCTCAGGAAACATCGTCAAAAAAGGGTTAGCAGGATCCGGGAAAACGAAATCCTTCCTCACAAATCTCCAGGATTGATTATTCGGAAAAACACTATCAATTTGAAGAATGACCCTGCGAATTGCCACCAGGTCGGCTGTGGTCACTGATTTTGATCTGTTGACGTCGGCGGCTATGATTTTGTATGGGCTGTCGAGGATCTGATTTCCAAGAATGTGTTTGCTGATTAAAACAAGATCGAATGTAGTTACACCATTGAGTAAATTGGAATTTTTATTAGCTGAAACAGAATAATCTACTCCGGATGAAACCTCAAAATCAAATTTACCGTCAGGCTCAGTCATCATACTATCTTGCATATTTCCGTTCAGCTGTACGATAACCCCGTTTACCATTGCATTATTTTCTGTTGAAACTACCCCCGCAATCAATGGAGGCCCCTGACATACTCCCTGGTTGTCGTCCACGAATACAAATGTTTCACAAAAATCCTGGTTGTCAAAATCATCCGTTACCCAAACCTGAACAACTACAAAGCCAATGTTGAAGCAATCGAAATCCATCGTTGTTTTGTTCACATCCGCTGAAAAGGAAAACTTCAGGCTGTCTGAGCAGTTGTCAAAACTTCCGGCATCAAAATCTGCAGCGATGATTGTCACAACAGTATCCTGCTCAAGCGTAACGCTCAGGCCATTGATGCAGTAAGGAGTTGGTTTCTTACAATCTTTCACGATCACCAGCGTCTGGCAGGCAGTCTGGTTATTGCAATTGTCAGTCACTTTGTAAGTCATGCTGTAATTGCCCAGGGGCACATCGACAAAAGGCCCCAGACCTGCACCAAGCGCTCCCGTTGCCGTCACCGTCAGCTCTCCGCTGCAATCGATGATTTCCGGTTGTGGCAATTCGAAGGTCACCTTGCAATCAGCATCCAGGACACAGACTTCGATTTGGGGCTCGCAATTGACGATCGGCGCTGTCGTATCATTCACTTTTATGGTTTGCTGATACCTGATAAAGCCATCGGGCTGCGCACCTTTCAGGGGCGCTGAAACGTTCAGGTTTGATGCATTCAGGCCATCCTGAAAGGTGCGGTTATTTTTCACGCCGTCTCCGTCCAGGTCGATATTCAGGGCTAACTCGGATGATTCGATCACTTCATCTTCGATGACAGGCCCAACTGCACACCAGTTGATGACGGTCCAGGTTCTGACTATTTTAAAACAGGCATCCGGAACGACCGTAAAAATTTCATCATCAAAGGAAACGGCAATGAGTTCACAGTTTTCAAAGAAAATTTCCGGCTCGCCGGTGGGTGGAATGGTTTCACCACATGAAACCGTCAGGTCAGCAGGAAATTCAACAACCCAGTCTGAAACATTCTGAACTGTAATTACCTGATTGCAGATGACCTCGCCGTTCTCGCCGGGATCCGTGACCTTCCAACGCCGCAGGATCGTGCCCTGCTTACACTGATCAATGGTCACCGTTACGCTGGTGTCGAGGTAAACAACCTCGCAATTGTCGAAAAACTCAGCGACGCCAAACTGGTTCAGCACCTCGGCGTTGCCTTGCGAGAGCGGAATTTCCAGGTTGTCAACATAAAAACTGCAATCAATAGTCTGGGCCGGCGGACAGCTTACCAGTGTTGCAGGGTTGTTATCTTCCACATCTACTGACACCATGCATTCATTAAAATTTCCGGCACAATCAACTACCCGGAAAATGACCGTTACCAGGTTTCCCACATCCTCACAGCAAAAGTGAACCGTGCCATCAAAGTTCACATCCTGATCGCCGCATGGGCTTGACATTCGTTTCACGAGGAAAGTATCCAGGCAGCAGTTGTCGTGGCTGCCATCATCAAAAACAGAGGCCAGAACTTCTGCCTTGCCGTTATTGTCGAGCGAAACACTTGTTATTTCATCACAAACGCCAACCGGATTCGTAACATCCACCACCGTGATGGTGACTTGAAGGGTGCTTACGTTGCCGCAAATATCAGTTACCTGGTAGGTGATCAAATGATTGCCCAAACCCAACCCGGGAGAGGGAATGATACCGCCGTTGTTGCCGTTCACACCGTTGATGTAGTTGGCTTCTCCGATGGACGTGAATATGCGTTGGGTGAAAGCATGGCAGTTATCGGTCACATTTGCCGCAGGCAAAAAAGAAATAGCAACACAGCCGCCGGGGTGCGAGCCGGCAACGTTAGCCGGCACATTGTAAGCCGGCATCACAATCTGAGGAGGCGTCAGGTCCCTGACTTTAATTAACTGGACATTGTCATCGCCGTTGATATCAGCGGTAAAAACCTGCCCGGTACACCAGTTCAATACGGTCCAGGTGCGCACCAATGTGAAAGTTCCTCCGCAACCTGATAGCGTATCAGCGTGGCTCGAAACAGTGTAGGGGCAATAAGTACCCAGGGCTACGTTCGGAACACCGGAGCCGGTAGTATTCAGATTGCCCGTCAGTTTTGTTGGATTCACCACATTGGGGTGAGCGTTGAACACCTGACATGCCCAGGTTGTATCCTCCGGAAAATCAGGCAGTGAAGGCTGCACTGTGGTATAAACCTGAGAACAAGGCGCAGAGGCATTTCCCTGATTATCAAAAGCTACGAATGTTCTAGTGATGATGACGCCAACACAGGGATCGTCCTCATCTACTACCTGGTTCACAAGGTTGATGACCGGGTTGGGATCACAATTATCAAAAACAGAAGGCAGGGGAAAACTCGCAGGGTTTTGAAAACATTGAATTGAATAATTATTACAGGTAAGCTGCGGAGCCCATTTATCTTCAATGAGTGCATTCCCCCAGCAGGAAATCCCGCTCGGAACATGCAGTGCCGTGATAGTAAGTGTCTCGCCGATATAATCGCCGGTCACCGGATTGGGAACAGGGGCGCCGGTTTCATCCACGATAATGAGAATGAAATCATTAAAATTACCACTGTAACCTTCAACAATTTGATCAGGGTGAATCAGCGCTTCGCAATTTTGGTCCAGGGAAACCTGCACCAAGTTGTTGCAGGTGAAAGTTGTATCTAAAAAAACCGGGGCCGGGAGTGCATCGCTGGGAGGTGAGCTAAATAAAAGCACGGGACATACCACTGACAGGAGTATGACCCCACAAATGTTCATGGTTTGGTTGACGAGATTCATGGTGGTGAATTATTTCATGGGTACGTAAAAACCACTTAATCTAAAGCACTTGTTCACAAACTATCAATAAGTACTTGTTTTTCAGATTTATAGCTCGGTTGTTGGGAATTCAAATCAGTGTGGGATGGTGAAAATCACCAGATGGCGTTGGTCCAGATACTCTTTCATTAAAAAATCGCTTAAACTGTTCTGAGAGCTAAACCAGTTGATTGGACCTAATTGGTAAAATTGCGTTAAGCCTATGTTTGGGTAACGAAACCTAGTGCAAGTTACGAATTCAAAGTGTTGAAACAAAGAATTATCTAAAAGTGAGACAGTCAAAAACGGGAGGGAATACAATTTTACAAAAAAAACCTTGCCAGATAAGCCGACAAGGTTTTTCACGCAATAATTTATCTCAAGCTGTAATTACTTCAGAATTGTCACATTACCTCTGATGATATCTCCATTTGCAATGCTCAATCTGAGAATGTAGTAGTAAGTTCCCTGCGGAAGATCCTTTCCGCTTTGGTTTGTACCTCTCCAATCATTGTTGTAAGGCCTTGCCTGGTAAACGATATCTCCCCACCGGTTGAAGATAATGAGTTCATTATCAGGGAATTTGTCAGGTGGATTGTTAAGCAGAATGTCAAACACAAATTCGTCATTTATGCCGTCACCGTTGGGTGTGATTCCGTTTGGAACGTCATCGCAATCTTCGCTTGGGTCTGCCTCAACGTTAATGACCAGCAGGGCTGTATCACATAGTTCCGGACAATTCACGTCGCAAATTTCGTAGCGGATTTCAGCCTTTCCGGCAAAGCATTTCTCTTTTTTGAAAATGATCTCTCCGATCTCACCTACCGTAACATCTCCGATCAAGCCGGAATTGTCCAACAGGTTGAATGTAACATCTCCAAAAATGTCATTGTCAAGAACATTGAAGGCCACGGTTCCTGCAAGGTTAGGTGTCAGCGTAACATTGTCGTTCATGGCGTTGGGAGCGGCCTGATCAAGGTTCAAAGAAACAGTTGCAGCAGAGTAGTTAACGCAATTGCCAATAGAAAGCGTCCAGGTGAATTCATTTTGGCCTGCCTGCAAGCCACTTGCCAGGGCTGTGGCAGCAGTTGGGTCATCGAAAATAGCGCCCGTAGATGAGGTCCAGACACCGGCAGCTCCATCGGGCAGATTACCTAGCAGTACGGCGTCAGCGTCACAAGGATCGTGATCGATCATGGCCTCGGCCGAAGGTCCGTTTGCAGCCTGTGATACTTCCACTTCGGCACTGTTGACACAGTTATTTCCACTGTTGGACGCGGTGAACGTGTAAGTACCCGGCGTTGAAACAGTAACAGTTAAATCACTGCCAATAATCGCACTCGACTGATCCGTCCAGGTGTACGTAATACCAGGGCCGGCATCAGAACCATTTGCATCAAGCGTGATGGAAGGATCACTACAACCAATTTCAACCAACAATTCGGTTACAATCTGAGGCAGATTGGAGTTATCAATAATTGTGACAGTATCCCTTGCTTCGCAACCATTTCCATTGTTCACAACAATCAACTCGTAAGTACCGGGAGCAACGTCCAGGTCTACATTATTTTCCAAACCCGGAGGCACCGTTCCGGTAATTCCGGCCCAGGTCAGCGTCGTATTCGTCAGTGTGGAAGCAGCAGCACTGAGACTCCCTGTCAGGTTTACACAATCTGTGGTATCACTGTCACCGGCATCAGCTACGGGCTTGGTATTGTCCAAACCAACTACCATGATATCCGTCTTCGAACAACCATTCACGTTTGAAGTGACCGTCAGCGTGTAAGAACCTGGCTGAGAAATGACAGGCATCAAAGTGTTTGGATTCTGGATGGGCAGGTTTGCCGGAATGGAGGACCAGGTTGCCACGTAATTTGTCACGTTGGCGGTACCCTGAAGCATAATCTCAGTAACGGCACAGGTCAGCGTCGTGTCATTCCCTGCATTTATCGTCGGAGGCGTTTGATCATTTCCAACAATGACCTGATCAGAATTGACACACCCTGTTACCGTGTCCTGCACAGTTAAAGTGTAAGTTCCTGCACAACTAACTGTCGGGGATAAAGTTCCGTTACCCTGAATGCAACCAAGGCCGGGACCTGCCCAGTTCAGGATCAGGTTAGGATTGGCGCCGGTTGACCCTTGAAGTGTAGGATTACCCAGACAATTGATGTTGGCGGTATCACCAGCATCCACTGTTGGAGGCGTCGTATTATTGTTCACTATTGCGGGAGCAGCTTTGGTACAACCGTTCTGTGTGTTCGTTACGACAAGCGAGTAGTTCCCCGGCGTACTGACCATGAAGGTCATTCCGGTTCCAACGGGCATATTGTTGCCGTCCAGCCACTGATAGGTAAAGTTCGGACCGGAAGAGGAACCGGTAGCACTGAGCGTAGCCTGGTTGAAATTACAGGAAATGGGATTACTTACGGTTGCTGCAGCCAGCGGCTCTTGTTTATTTTGCTGGATGTTGACGGTTGAAAACGCCTTACAGCCATTGGTGGTATCGGTAACTTCGAGCTGATACAAACCCGGCGTATTTACGACAGGCTGCAATGTTCCCTGTCCGCTGACCAGCGTGCCGCCCGTCCAGTTGTAGGTATAATTTACGCCTGAGGATGAACCCGCTCCATTCAAGGTAATTTGATTTAACAAACAAGTCAGGGTTCCACCGGCACCGGCTACGGCGGTAGGCTTCAGCGTATCTGCCGCAACTTCCACCTCATCCATTGCTGTACAACCATTCAGGGTATCCGTGACCACCAGTTGATAGGTGCCAGGTCCGCAAACAACAGCCTGAGCATTCGTATCGTCGCCACAAATGTCGAAACCAGTCCATTGGTAGGTAAACTGTGTACCTGTGCTCGTATTGGAGCCTCCGAGGTCAACTGAAACATCGTTACAACCGAGCGAGGCTGCCGTTCCGGCGTCAGCAACCGGCGGAGTAATATCCAAATCCACAAACACACTGTCGACCCCCTGACACCCCGATTGAGGGGATGTCTGAGTCAGGTAATACCAGGCTGATGAAGTAACTTTTGGCGTCAGAAAAGTTTCAGTGCCCGGAACAATCTGACCACCAGGCCCAGCTGTCCAAAGACTGTTAAAACCAAAAGGTGAAAGCGAACCATCCAGTGTAACGGTATCCTGAGCGCAGGTAATCGTTTTCGAATCTCCGGCAACAGGCACCGGGTACTGTGGCGAAGAAACACAAACTGTATCTCTGTCAACACAACCTGTTATGTTATTGGTTACCGTCAATCGCCAGCAGGTTCCACCTACTGCTTTCGGCGTGAGCGTTCCTTGTCCCTGAACGATAATACCGCTTCCTGAAATGCTTTGCCATGCGTAAGTGACGTTTCCGCCGGCCGGTGCAAGCGTACCGGTTCCGTTCAGTGTGATAAACGGAAAGTCATCGCAGGTGAAAGAAGTATCGACACCGGCATTGGCAACTGTTGCGTTGGCAGCGTAACCTACTTCGAAATCAAGTTCTAGTTTAAGCGTAGGATTCTGATTATCGGTAATTGTCACAAAATAAATACCTGCGTCCAGGTTCGATTGATCCTGAGAGGTGGGATTAACATTTGCACCTGTCCATTGGTATTGAAAATTGCCAGACCCACCACTCACCGTGATGTCAATCATCCCGGTCGGCGCACTCGGGCACTCTACATCCACGATAACAGCATCCACCAGGTTCAGCGTGGAGTTAACACAGACTGAACCGGCATCGGAATTTAAAGTAAGGTTAGAATTGCCGGTTGGTGCGCTGTTTACGATTATGTCAACTGGAAAATTGGAAACGTCAATCTGACTGCATTGCGATGAAAATCCTATGACGTTGAAACAAATTTGAAATATGGAGGTACCATCTGCAACCGTTGTCCCCTGAATCTGATTCGAAGAGGACCAATTCACGATAAGTTGGCCGTTGTCCGTAAGGCTGGCACTTTCATCGTAACTGGCAGCTGTAAAGTTTGGAAGGTTACCTGTAAGTTGAATATTCTGATAAGCAATAATGTTGGGGTTCCAGTTGATGGCATATTGAGTCCGGGTAAGTTGGTTGAAGTTTTTAACCTTCACATCGAGGCACACCGTCGATCCGGGACCTGAATAAACATCAGGGAAAGCTATTTCGAAAATAAACGGATTTTTCACACAAACTGTGCCTGCCTGACCATTTAAACCAACATTGGTGTTATTGGAACTTGCAGTCTCAATATTAACCGGCCAGGGCACATCTTCGAAACTGATCGCCGTGCAATCATCCGGGTTCCCAATCACTTTGAAACAAACCCTGAAGATATTGCTGCCATCCGGCCGGGTCACACCCGTTGCGTTTTCCCAGTCAACACCCAGCACTCCCAGTGAAAGCGCCTGCGACGTGAAGAAGTTAGCGTTACTCAGGTTGGTAAGGTTTAAATTCGTCACATTCACAAACTCAAGGACGTTAGGTTCCCAGGTGATCGTGTATTGCATTTTTTTTATTGCCTCAAAGTCAAGAACCGAGAAATCGATACATACAGTTTCTCCCGGATTAGCATTCAGCGAGGAAGCAATGATCGTAGGGTTTGACAATTGGCAAACCGACACCAAACCATTGTTATTATTGATACCAATATTCACTACCTGACCGCCGAATTTATCCACCAAAATCGGGTTGACCACGGCTATCGTTGAGTTCGAACCACCGGCGCCGACAGCTGTAAAGTGCAAGCGCATCAGGATAAAGTTATTCGGAAGGTTGCAACCTAATCCGAAAGAGGTCCAGTCCATCTGTAGAATACCCTGTGGGGCCTGCGAGAGATTTACCCCACCGGAAAAAGGCGTGCAAGACGCAGTCATCGGGTACGTAACGTTCGTCAGGTTGATCACGCCCGGGTTCCATTTCAGGTTGAACATCAACTTGGAAATGATATTAAAGTCTGAAACTTTGACATCAACCGTAAAGCTCTCTCCGGGACAAACGTTTTTGTCATCAATATTCATGGTGATGCCATCCGGATTGAAGCAATTCACCGTTACTTCACCGGATTGCTGGAGTAGCCCGATATTCACACCGCTGCTTGGGTTACTGGTTACGGCGTTGATGACTTCTATGGGTTCGGGCGGGTTGCTGTCGATGTAAACCGGGGAACTTTGCCCGCATTGCCCGAGTATGTTGAAACAGAGTTGTAAAATCTGTGTGCCATCCGGCAGGGTGACCCCGTTGTTCAGGTCGGTGGTGTAAAACAACAGGTTCAGAATGCCCGAGTCCACCTGCGTTTCACCCGTGAAGTAATTTCCCGGCAGGTTCATGGTCATGGCATCATTGAACTCAAGGATAGTTTCATCCCAAAAAACAGCATACTGGAAAGAGACGATATTGTCGAAATCCTCGACCTTAAAATCCAGGCAAACCACATCACCGTTAAAGCCATCACCGGAAGAAATATTCATGGTCAGAGGCGGCGTACCGATAGAGATGAACCCGTTTTGAATAATCTCTCCGATATCATTACAGTTTGAACTTGAGCGCTTGACAACCTTGTCTTTGGGGCTGTCTGTAATGACAACCGGCGTATGTTTCCCATACACCCCGGTGGCGGTAAAGCAAATATCAAAGAAAGTTTGTCCGTCGGGAAACAGGGTCTCACCGGAAGTGGCCGTAACGCAGGAAGCCCCGTTCGACCAGTCAAAAGTGATGATCCCATTGTCAGCCATCGAGACATCAAAGTCGCTGATATCAAGGCCGGTCACTTGCGGGTGTAGGTTGGTAATTTGATCAAAATCCAGAACGCCTGCATCAAATTGAATCGTAAACGACACACTCAGGATATCGGTGAAGTTATCCAGTTTGAGCGACAGGCAGACCTGCTCTCCTTCATCGACGACTACCTGTTTTGGTGAAAACCGGAAGGTAGGCTGCGCAAACGCATCCATGGCAAGAATGAAGGAGAAGAAAATCTGGAGGAGAACAATTTTTTTCATTACGTAATAGATTTTGGGAAATTCTATTTCATGGCGCAACTGCTGTCTTTTTAAATAATTAAGCAAGACTGCAAGCTGCCTTTTGGCAAGTGGAGTTTGTTAAAAAGGAAGTTATCTTTCAAGTGAATAGGTAATGTTGATCTCATGTGAACCGCCCGTGTAGGGTCCAAATGAACTGAAGTTGTAGTCGTAGCCGTAGCCGATCTTCAGGGTATTGTCAAAGCCAAGGTTTTCACCAATCAAAACTCCTGTCTCGATGTGCATGGTGGAAGAAGTGGCTCCACCCACGCCTATCCAGAAGTTCTGCGCCATTTGATATCTGAGGTTGATATCCACGTTGACGGGAACGTTGGGTGCATATTTCACCCAAACGGAAGGCTCCAGGAATCCTTCATTCCTGAAAAATTTGTAGAAGCCAAGCATGCCATAGAAATGCTGTACACGGCGGGTATAAAATTCACCGTTTTCATTTTTAAAACTCAGGTCAAGGCCGATCACCTGCGGTATGGAAACGCCGCCGTAAACGTAGTCGCCGTTGAAAATCCCTCCGTCAAGCCGGGAATAGGCAAAAACACCAAGTCCGACATCAGGATAAATTCTGTTCTGATCATCCATTGCCAACACATCGTTGGATTGGCGCAGGCGTATCTCCGAGGTATTCACCCGGTATTGCACCGCACCGAAAGAAAGACCTGCGGAAATACCGCCGTAGTAGGGGTCGCCGGTCAGCAAGCCACCGATACGGCCGTAAATTCCGGTGAATCCCGTCGGGCCAGTCTGGTCATTGATGAGATACCCGCCGGTTAGCAAGGTTACCGGGCTGCCCTCCGTGTAGAGGTACTCACCCCGGAAATTGGCGGTGGTTGGCGATCCTTCAATCCCCTGCCATTGCCTTCGGTAGGAAGCCCCGAACGAAAGGTTTTGTTCGTAAGCAAGATAATTGCTTCCGACAGCTGCAGGATTGATGATGGTTTGATTTTCCCGATATTGTGAAAACAGGGAAAGTTGTTGGGAGAAGAGTGGAAGGGTGATGCCGCAAATAAGGCACACCAGATACAATTGTAATCTGTTCATGGGACACGTAGTTTTGGTCGGGTCAAAGGTAAAAAAAAACCTGACCGCTGACCTTCTCACAGCGTAAAAATATTAATTTATGTATGAATTTATTCAAAACGCAGTTTTGACCCGGTGAGATCAATCTGCATTTCAGGGGAAGTTTGTTCGTCTACCAATTAGCTAAAATCATAATACTATCTCCGTGCCAAAAAGCATAAAAAACCATTAGATCGAAAAAAACAGAAAGTTTAGTCCTCCTCCGTTCACTTTATTGAAGGATGGGGACTAAACTTTCAGCTTTCACAAGCCTTGCTACTTCTTTTTGGCCGGCTTGTCTTTCTTTTGCTCCTTTGCCAGTTTCTCCACCAAATCGACAGAGACGCCGGCGGCAGTTGCAATGGCTTCCGGCTTCAGTCCGCCCAGTTTCAGCAGGTTTTTAGCTACTGTCTTTGCGTGTTTTTTGTAGCCTTTGGCAAAACCTTCAGAGAATCCTTTTTCAAACCCTTTCTCAAATCCTTCCCGGTGGCGGATGTCGGTAACTACGTTATCAAATGCCATATTTACTATTTTAAAGATTGATTATTTGCTTTTTCTGAAAACGGAAAAAACCTGGCTGAGTTAGAACCAGCTTGATTTCCTTCTCCTCCTGGAAGTAGTTTTAATTCCAAGTACACCCAACAGGCCTCTGGTCAGTTCTCTGGCGATGGTGTTTCCAATCTGGCGTGTGGTGGTACTGGAAACAACTTTTTCAAAAGTACTTTTCTCCTGCCTGCGGGAGCTTGACCTGGCTGCCTCTTTTTGTTTTTGCATCTCTTCCTGATGCTCCTGAGAGCGGGCCTCTTCCAGTTTTTCATTCAAAATTTCATAAGCGCTCTCCCGGTCCACTACCTCATTGTATTTTCGAACGAGTTTTGATTTTGAAATGATACTGTCTATTTCGGCATCCGTCAAAACATCCATTCTCGATTGCGGCGCCCTCAGCAAGGTGTGAGCGAGGGGCGTTGGAATTCCTTTTTCGTTGAGGGCAGTAACCAGGGCTTCTCCGATCCCGAGTTCCGTCAGCAGGTTTTCCACTTCGTAATAATCCGTGATCGGGTAGTTTTGAGCAGCCAGTTTGATTGCCTTCCGGTCTTTAGCTGTGAAAGCTCTGAGCGAGTGTTGCACCTTCAAACCCAGCTGGCTCAACACAGCATCAGGAATATCCGCAGGGTTTTGTGTTACGAAGTAAATACCTATTCCTTTCGAGCGAATCAGCTTGATGATTGCTTCGATCTGATCCAGCAGGGCCTTTGAAGCTTCCTCAAAAACAAGGTGCGCCTCATCTATGAAAATTACAAGTTTGGGCTGATCCATATCGCCCTCCTCAGGGAAGGTGGCATAAATTTCTGCCAGCATCTGCAGCATGAAGGTGGAAAACAGTTTCGGCCGGTCCTGTATGTCTGTGAGACGAACGATTGAAATGACACCTTTCCCATTTTCGTCCACCCGGCAGAGGTCATCAACTTCGAAGGATCGCTCTCCAAAGAAAACTTCAGCGCCCTGCTGCTCCAGTTCTACGATTTTACGCATCATCGAACCTATGGAAGTAGTGGATACGGTTCCGTACTGCTCTTTCATGGAATCCTTTCCCTCGTCCATCACGTATTGCAGTACTTTTTTGAGGTCTTTCAAATCGAGTAATGGCAGATTATTGTCGTCGCAATATTTGAAGACAACCGCCAGGATACCGCTCTGCGTATCGTTCAAACCAAGGATTTTCGAAAACAGCACAGGCCCGAATTCGCTGACAGTTGCCCGCAGCCTCGCTCCTTTCTCGTTCGACAAGCTCAAAAAATCAACCGGACTTCCGGAAGGCGTGAACGGTATACCAATTTTCTGGTGGCGTTCGTCAATTTTCGGATGACCGGCACTTGGTACTGCCACACCGCTGAGGTCGCCTTTTATATCCATCAATAAAGAGGGAACACCATTCGCTGAAAGTTGCTCCGCAATAATCTGAAGCGTTTTGGTCTTACCCGAACCGGTAGAACCTGCAATCAGTCCATGACGGTTCATGGTGCGTAGCGGAATCTTTACCAGACAATTGGGAATTGCCTCTTTGTTTAACATCGCACCGCCAAGCACGATGGAATCGCCCTTGAAAGTATTACCTGAATTAATTTCCTCGATGAATTTTTCTTTGCTTGCCATTATTTAGTATTGAAAAGTTTACTGTTGTTTGTTCCACTTGTCGACTCTGATCTGATACTTTTTATCGTTTGTTCTCCAAAGTTTTACGTCAAATCTTGATTCCAGTTCCTCCTCAAGCGATTTTTCCATCAGCCCCGGAAAAAAATCAATGCCGGTGAGGGCTTCCACTTCGTCCACGCTGGTAGCGAATGACTCAATTCTTTCGGTGGTTGTCTCGTTGGGTATGATAAATGCGATCGCTTTGAGTTCCGGCTCACGCAAATCCAGCAGCACTTTATAAAACGCCGGAGCGACAGCCACCTGGTTTTCTCCGATCCAAAATTTAACGGGTTGTGAAAGCACCGGCCCTGTTACGACGTAAAGATGCTTGAAACGTCTCGCCCAATCACGGGTTAATTCTTCAAGTTCCCGCCAACCCCCCTTGTTAAACCCGGGATCCTGCGGGGCAATATTGCTCAAAAAAAATGTTTCAGACATGGCCTCCGTGGAAAATGCCATGTCGGCAGCGGGTGCGAGGTGGCCTCTGTCAAAGTCCGTCCTGCGGTAGTCGTCAGGCGTGGCGCTTCCGGTTTTCACCATAGGGTCAGGGCGAAAATTATTGGTTCTTTGCACCCATTCTTTGTTGAGTCTCTCAGCGGTAAGTTCGTAGGCAATCCACTCGGCCAATTCGAATTTTTCTACATAGGAAAGTGCGTAGTATTTGTGCCTTATGATGTCTCCGGTGGTGGAAGTGGGCAGAAAAAAAATGCTGTCGGCTCCCGTTTCTTCCAGATTTTCCACATCTGCGGTCACGGGTTCGTCCCCTGAAAGCGGCGATCCTGAAAATTTTTGAAAAGCAAAATAAAGCGCACCAAGAATGAGCGAAAACAAACCGACTTTTACGATCATGCCGCTGCTTTCTCCGGCACTTTTGCGGTTGTGACTACTACGGAATTTGGCCATAAATAAAAGATGGGTAAAAGGATTTGAGGTTGGCAAAAATAGTAAATCGCAGGGAATTCCGAATGAGGGTTTTTATGAAAACAAAATGGAAGACACCTGACTAGATGCCTTCCATTTTAATAATACTGCCTTTCTTCAAGGTTCAGGCGTATTGTTTTTCATAATATTTTTGATAGGCGCCGGAAGTCACATTGTTGAGCCAGGTTTCATTGGCAAGGTACCATTCCGCTGTCAGTTTCAGTCCTTCCTCCGGGCTGATGGAGGGCTGCCAACCCAGTTCATTTTTCAGTTTGGTGGCATCGATGGCGTAGCGCCGGTCGTGGCCGGGCCGGTCTTTCACGTAAGTGATCAAAGTCCGGCTTTGCCCGACAGGGCGGCCCAGTTGCGCATCCATGATGTCGCAAAGCGTTTGGACCAACTCAATGTTTTTCCGCTCGTTATTTCCGCCGATGTTGTAGGTCTCTCCTACCCTGCCCTCGTGGTAAATCAGATCGATAGCTTCTGCATGGTCGATGACCCAAAGCCAGTCACGGGTGTATTTTCCGTCGCCGTAAATGGGCAATGGTTTGTTGTGCTTAATGTTGTTGATAACCAGCGGAATCAGCTTTTCCGGAAACTGGTTGGGGCCGTAGTTATTCGAACAGTTCGAGATGACCACCGGTAAGTTATATGTATGATGGTATGCCCGCACCAGGTGGTCGCTGCTGGCTTTTGAGGCCGAATAGGGCGACCGTGGATCGTAAGCCGTCGTTTCAACGAAAAAACCTTCTTCGCCCAGCGAACCGTACACTTCATCCGTGGAAATGTGGTAAAAACGCTTACCCGTTTCCTGCCCTTTCCAGGCATCCCGTGCTGCGTTCAGCAGGTTGACCGTGCCAATGATGTTAGCTTCGATGAACTCCAGCGGATTGGTAATCGACCGGTCTACGTGGGATTCGGCAGCGAGATGAACCACACCGTCGAATTGATATTTTTGAAAAAGTGACCGGATAAAATCCTGGTTGGTAATGTCTCCTTTTTCAAAGCTGTAATTCATTTTCTCCTCGACGTCAGCGAGGTTTTCGAGATTGCCGGCATAGGTGAGTTTGTCCAGGTTTACAATGTGATAGCCCGGATATTTATTGACAAACAGCCGGACGACATGAGAGCCAATGAAGCCCGCACCGCCGGTGATGAGAATGGTTTTTTCAAAATTCATTTGATGAAAATTTTCCGTGGTTATTCGTCACCGGCCACCTTGTCGGATACAAAATGACCGGTGACGATTGACAGGTTTAATCAACTTTTACTGCTTCCTTAAAATACTCGTAGGTTTTCTTTAAACCTTCTTCCCGGTTGTATTTGGGTTCCCATCCGAGTATTTCACGGGCTTTTGTGCTGTCAGGTTTGCGCTGTTTCGGATCATCCACCGGCAACGGCTTGAAAATAATGTGCGCCTTCGGATTGTTGACCAGCTTCAGAATTTCACTGGCAAATTCGAGGACAGTAATCTCCTGCGGATTACCAATGTTAACCGGCATTGCATAATCGCTCAGGAGTAAGCGATAAATCCCGTCAACGAGATCATCCACGTAGCAGAAGCTACGGGTTTGTGATCCGTCTCCGAACACTGTCAGCCCTTCGCCCCGGATAGCCTGGGAGAAAAACGCAGGTAAAACCCGTCCGTCTTCTACCCGCATGCGGGGGCCGTAGGTATTGAAAATACGTACAATCCTGGTTTCCACTTTGTGGAAGGTGTGGTACGCCATCGTAATGGCTTCAAGGAAACGCTTGGCTTCGTCGTAAACGCCGCGGGGGCCCACCGGATTCACGTTACCCCAATACTCCTCCACCTGCGGGTGAACGAGCGGATCGCCGTACACTTCCGATGTTGAAGCAACCAGAATTCTTGCACCCTTCGCTTTGGCAAGTCCCAAAAGGTTGTGCGTCCCCAACGCCCCGACTTTCAGGGTTTGGATGGGCATTTCCAGGTAGTCAATCGGACTGGCCGGAGATGCGAAGTGGAGAATGTAGTGCAGATCGCCGGGTACGTGAACGAATTTTGTCACATCGTGATGATAAAATTCAAAGTCCTTTCTTGGAAAAAGGTGTTCAATGTTGGCTATGTTACCGGTGAGAAGGTTGTCCATACCGATGACATGATAACCCTCAGCCAGCAAGCGGTCGCAGAGGTGTGATCCGAGGAAACCGGCAGCGCCGGTAACAAGTGCTCTTTTTTTCAAAGTAATATTTTTTGAAGTTGAATGACGTGGAGTTTTGATGACCCAACCCCGAGCGTCTTTTAAAATCAGATTTATGAAGCAATGGCGGGTATTACGACGGCAAATATAGTGCGAAAATTATCCGGAAGTAAAGCCGGGTAAATTTTCAGCCTATTTTTCACCATTTTCATTGCCACGTACAAGCTGGTTTACATTGCTTTTTGTCAAAAATTTCAAGTTGCTATTTGCAAAAAAAGGCTGCCTTTTCAGGCAGCCAAACGAGTTGCTAAAAAACTATGTTTGAAAAAAAACTATGCAGTATCAAAGCTTCTGAATGGTCGAAGCTCAGGATGTCCATTTTCAACATTTTTAAAAATCATCACTCTACTTTTACGACCTTCAGAACCTGCTCACGGTAGCCTTTTTGCTTGATCCGGAACCAGTAAACGCCCTGGGAATATCCGTTCAGGTCCAGTTCGGTTTTTTCAGTGAATGGAGGCATTTCGAACGTTTCCAGCACTTTCCCGAAACCATTCCATAATTGCACCTGCACGGGCGATTCATCAGCTTTGATCAACTCAACCGTTACCCGGCCGAATGTCGGGTTGGGATAAACCGTGGCAACTCTCACGCCTTCCGGCTGGTGAAAAATGGAGGCCATACCGGAGAATCCTTCCACCACCGGATCACCCATTTTTCGGTATTTTATCCTGTAAATGTTTTCACCCAAACGGGGTGACGAGTCAATAAACTGATACCCGGAAGTTTCAGCCCCCGGCTCGCCTGCCAAAGCGGTCAGGTTATCAAACTGAACGCCGTCTTCCGAACGCTGAACGAAAAAGATGGAGTTGGAAGCATCGCCGTTCACGTTCCACTTTATTTCAACATGCTGCCCCTGTAAGGTGGCTGTGAGATCATCAATGATCAGTATTGGATTCGTGCATCCGTTCACCTGCACCGTACCGGTTACCGAGGAGGAACATCCAAAGCGGGTAACGGTAAGTTTTACCGTTTTCACCCCGGCAGTCGTCCAGTAAACGCCGTTCACGACTCTCGTGGCGGCAGTTTGAGGAACCGCTCCCGGTCCAAAATCCCACTCGTAAGTCGCTCCGCCGCCGGCAATGGCCGCTGCAAAAGTCCCGCCTTCATTCACGCAGAGCGTGTTGGGCTGTTGAATGATCTGGGTCAGCGGATTTTGGGTGATGGTCTTTGCAATCACATTGGTTTCCCCCGGATAATCCACACAGCCTTGCCGCCTTGAGCAGCGGATGTAGTAGGTGCTTTGCCCGATAGGTCCCGGATTGTAGTTCGGGCTGTTCGAGTTGGGAATGGGTGTCCAGTTAGGGTCGCCGGGACCGTTGTAAATCGGCACATGACTGTAGAGCCAGAGGTACTCGAGCGTTCCGAAACCACCGGTTGGCAGGGCAATGTTGACAATTTCAGCCGGATCAGCGCCAATGCCGCACAGGTTTTCGTCGTAGCCTGCAAGACCGCCGTCCGTGACGTTGTCGCATTCTTTGAAAATCCCGGCATCGATGGAAAGGTTGTCCGCCGTGAAAGCAAATACGGAGAACACATCAGTCCTGCCATTTGCAGGGTTGGGATCACTATCGATATTGTCGTTGTTACCAACGTTTTGCGGAGCAAAAATGTAACCGTTGGGCAAAGTACTCAGCGAAAATTCAATGAAATAATTGCCTGGCATCACGTCCGTGAAAAGATATTTTCCGAACTGGTTCGTCGTTGTTGAAGCGACCAGTACACTGCCCGGCATTTTGAATAATTTCACGGAAATCCCGGCAATACCTTGTTCGTTGACCCCCTGGAGGCCGTTGCGGTCCACGTCTTCCCAGACAAAATCACCGATATTGGTTTTTTCATCCAGTTCCACCAGTCCGGCATCCCACTTGCTGTCATAGACGCCCTGCGCCAGCGCAAAAACTGACGTCAAGCTGTCGGCAGGATTGAAGTCACTGTCAATGGTATCATCATTGCCCGCATTGGCCTGCGTGAAAACATGCAAGGTCGGAGGGGACACCTTCACCTGGTAAGTTCCGGCATTCAGGCCATCAAAAAAGTAGTTGCCGGAGGCGTTGGTGGTCGTCACCAGGTTGATCTGGTTTCCGGAACTGTTTGTGCCAATGAGGCGAACGGTCACCCCTTCCACACCGGGCTCGCCGGTATCCTGCAGCCCGTTTCCGTTCAGGTCATTCCACACAAAGTTGCCAATCTTCGAAGGGTTGATCAGCGTCACCACGGAGGTACACGTGCAGCCATTTCCATCCGTCACAGTCACCGTGTAGGCGCCGGGTGAAAGATTGGATACCGTGGAGAGTGTACTGCCATTTGACCAGTTAAAAGTAAAATTACCGGCGCCGCCGGCAGCCGAAGCACTGACAGAGCCATTGCTCCCGTTGAAAGTCGTGACCGATGAAACTACCTGCGATGAACACGTGAGCTGAGGTGGAGAAGTTACTGTCGCTGAGGCAGTTACGGTGCAACCATTTGCGTCTGTGACAGTCACGGTATAGGTTCCCGCAGTAAGGCTTCCATTCAACGCAGCGCTGCTGCCGTTGCTCCAGGTGTAAGTGAACGGAGCAGCTCCTCCTGTCACGTTAGCCTGAACGGAACCGTTATTTGCACTGAAACAACTCGCCGGGGTCGGCACCGCCGAAACCGCCAGCGTTGTTGTTGAAACAATTTGAACACTGCCGGAAGTGGTGCAGCCATTGGCATCCGTTACGGTTACGCTGTAGGTGCCGGTCGACAATCCTGAAATTTGGGCGCTCGTTTGCCCGCCTGCCCATTGATAGGTGTAAGGTGAAACTCCGCCGGAAACATTGGCTGTCGCTGATCCATTGGTATCGTTTACACAGATTACATCCGCTTTTTGAATAATCAGCGCAAGTGCCGGCGGTTCAAAAATCGTTGCGGATGAGGTCATGGAGCATCCATTGGCATCGGTCACGGTTAAACCGTAAACACCTGGGCCAAGATCGGCAATAGCCGGAGTTGTTGAACCGGAGAAGTCATCCCAGAGGTAAGTGTATGGCAGTACGCCGCCGGTAACATTGGCCGTGGCACTTCCATTGTTAAAACCTGAACAACTTACATCCGCCGTGTTTAAAGCAATATTTAAGCCCGCCGGCGCTCCGATTTGGACGCTACCCGTTGCAGTGCATCCATTTGCGTCGGTTACGGTTACAGTATAAGTTCCCGGCGAAACATCGTCCAGTACCTGCACCTGCGGATTTCCGGGTGCGTCCCAAACGTAGGCATAATCACCGCCGGGAAATGGCGTGCCGCCGCTTACAAAAACCTCTGCAATTCCATCGCTGCCATTAACACAGGTAGCGCTATCGGATTGCATATCGAGTACCAGTGCAGAAGGTTGCTGGACTGTTGCGGAACCGGTTACAAAACAGCCGTTTCCGTCGGAAACCGTCACAGTGTAAGTGCCGGCTGAAAGCCCGTTCACTTGTTGGGTTGTATTGCTTCCCGGCGTATTCCACTGGTAAAAATAATTTGAAGGATCGTCGTTCGTAACGGTCACAGCAACCGAGCCGTCGTTTCCGGCGAAGCAGCTGGTGGCTGTTGAAGTGAGTTGAATCACTGCACCCATCGGCGACTCCACAGTTTCCGTAGCGGTTGCTGTGCATCCATTCACATCCGTAACGGTGACGGTGTAAGCACCCGCAGGAAGGGATGTTGCCGCCGCATTTGTTTGGGAATTGGCATCACTCCATAAATAGCTGTAAGGCGACGTGCCACCGGAAGCCAAAACGGTTGCTGTCCCATCAGCTGAAGAGCCGCAGGTTGCGTCCGTGTGGGTGGTATTTAAAACAATCGGCACTCCGTCTACGACAGTTGCCATTGCCGTGCCTACACAGCCCTGATCGTCATTGACAAAAACGGTGTAGGTATCGGCATTCAGGCCGGTCGCTGTTTGAGTGGTTTGCAAAGCTGGATCATTCCACTGATAGCTGTAATTTCCGCTACCGCCTGAAACAGCCGTGACAGTTGCAGTTCCTTCGTTTCCACCAAAACAAAGTGCAGCTGTTGCACTGGCTGACACCTGCAATTCAGCACCGCCGGCTACCGAGAGCGAACCGGTTGCCGAACAGCCTAAAGCATCCGTGACGGTTACACTATAATTATTAGGTGGTAAATCAGTGATCGTTTGCGTATTTCCTGCCAGCGCAAAACTCCAGGAGTAGGTATAGCCGGGCGTACCATTGACGACGTTGGTGACAGTTGCAGTACCGTTGTTTGCCCCCAGACAGGATTCATTGGTCCAGTCCAGTCCGAGTGAAAGGGGTACACCTGCGTTGATTGTGAAATCTGCCTCGCCAAAGCAACCGATGGAATTGGTGACGGTAACAGAATGACTACCGGCCGGAAAACCATTCGCTGTTGCAGCAGTTCCAGCACCCGGGTAACTCCACTGATACATGTAACCGGGCGCCCCGCCTGTCACCGATGTTACGGTTGCAATGCCATTGTTTGCCCCTAAACATGATTCATGCGTCAAACTTAGAGCAGGCACGAGCGGAGCACCGGCATCAATGTTAAAATCTGACATACCCATGCAGCCGTTTGCATCAGTCACGGTCACGGAATGACTTCCGGGAGGCAATCCGCTGACTGAGGCTGTATTTCCGGTTCCCTGAAAACTCCATTGATAATTAAAACCTGGCGTACCACCTGTGACGGTAATCACTTCAGCAGTGCCATTATTTGCACCTTGACAGGATTCTTGAGTAAAATTGAGTTCAATATCCAGTTGATTACCGGATCCTACCGTGAAGGAAGTCTGTCCGGTGCAGCCATTGGCATCGGTGACCGTCACAGTGTAATTACCGAAAGTAAGGCCTGAGATGGTGGCAGTATTTCCTGCTGATGCAGCGCTCCATTGATAGGTATAGCCTGGCACGCCGCCGCCTGCCGACGTCACAGTCGCTGTGCCGTTGCCGGCGCCCATGCAGGTCTCGTTGGTCCAATCCACCGCAGGTGAAAGTGAAATACCGTCAGTTACCTCCACACTGGCTTGACCGGTACAGCCATTCGCATCCGTGATGGTAACGAGGTAGATGCCTGCTGTAAGGCCCTGAGGATCCTGCACGTTGCCGAGGGTTGGGTTCCAGTTATATTGATATGGCGCCGTTCCGCCGCCAACTGTCAGATCAATCGCTCCGTCGCTACCCCCAAGACAGGTGACCGGGGTAGCAATGGCTCCGGCCGAAACCGGGGTGGAGACTGTGATGGTTACCATATTTGAAACGCCATTGTAATCCAAACATCCATGACGGCGGGAGAGTCTGATAAAAAAAGTTTTTTGTGAAACAGGGCCCGGGTCAAAAGTCGCAGCGTTTGCGCTGGCTATCGGCGTCCAATCCGGATTACCCGGTGTGTAGGGAGTCCCGGTTGTGCTGACAACCCACTGGTATTCAAGCGCATTGGAGCCCCCGGACGGCGAAACAACATTGACCAGTGGAGCAGGATCGAAAGGAGAAAGGCATCCGACCTGGTCGTTTCCGATTTGACCGCCATCGGTCACATTATCGCAGCAGATGGCTTCTTTCGCAACGATGTTACTCTCAGCCACATACTGTGTGCAACCTGATCGCCGTGCGCAGCGCCTGTAGTAGGTCGTCACCGAGATGGGCCCGGGATCATAGTTAGGGCTGTTAGAGTTGGGAATCGGCGTCCATTGTGCCAAAGGAGTGGAAGGATCATTCGTGGTAAAAATCCAGAGATACTGCAAAGTACCTGTACCGCCGGTGGGCAATGCCACGTTGGTGATGGGGGATGGATCCCAGGTTGGGTTCGGGCATCCGAATTCATCGCCCTGAATGAGGCCACCGAAGGTTGCGTTGTCGCAGGCTTCCATCACCGGGACCCCAAACACAGGATCACTGATGAAACCGGAACCCGGATTACTTCCATTCACATGGAATGCAATAAATAAAAGTGGAATAAAAAAGTGGAGATGTCTTGAGCTTAAATTTTTGAAAATCAACTTTTTACAAAAACAAAGCCCTTTGACTAAACAGTCTGGTTGTAAGTGAAGTACTCTCATAGTAGTCTTTTTCAAAACATAGAATTACTTGAAAACCTGGACATCGGAGGTCCGGATTTTCCATGGGATTTATAGTTTTTTACTTAGGAAAAGGAGTAACAGGAAAAAATAGAAGGGTTTGTTCTAATGTTTGGCAGTGAATATTTCCCCGGCGCCCATTTTATCAGGGTTTTGCGAACCGGGTTTTCATGTTAAAAACAAAGCATTGTGAAGATTTTCTTTTTTAAGACGCAGACACATTAGGTTTTTTCAAAAACTGTACCATTTAAAAAAAATTTGCATGTGTCTCTATTTTTTTGTGTCCGCAAGCGAGGAAATTTCCTGATGAATTTGCCAGATTTGCTGCACCAGCGAGTGTTTTCCGTCGTTGTAAATGACAAAATCAGCCAGTTTAATTTTTTCTTCATCCGCCATTTGATTTTTAATTCTTGCCAAAACAGCCTCTTCTGAAACGCCGTCCCGCTTCATGACTCTCTCAATGCGAAGTTCCTGCGGGGCGAAAACAGTAATGACCTTGTCCAGCTTTTTGTAACCGCCACTTTCAAACAAAAGCGCAGCCTCTTTTATGGTGTAAGGTGCGCCCGTCTGTTCCTCATTCCAGCGTTCGCCTTCTTCGAATACGGCAGGGTGAACGATGGCATTCAGACTTTCCAGCATTTTTTTATCGTGAAAAACGATACCTGCGATGAAGGGCCTGTTGAGCGTGCCGTTGGCCAGGTAAGCTTGCGTGCCGAAGAGCTCTTTGACTTTTTTTACCACTGTTTCATTTTCCGTCATGATAGCTTTCGCACGGTCATCAGCGTAGTAAATAGGAACACCCAGCGACTCGAAAATCCTGCAAACAGTGGTTTTTCCGCTGCCGATCCCTCCGGTTACCCCTACCCTGAGGGGAAGTTTTGAGTTGGAATGCTTTTGGTCAATTTTTGACATAAAATCTTCGAATATTTTAAAATTAGGTGACGGTTCTTAACTTGGGAGCAAATTCACCGGCAAAACCCTGAATATGAAATTTCATTACTCAAAGTCAGCCAAATACCTGATCGTTTTTTTGTTATTAACCGGATCGCTGAAAGTTACCGCGCAGGACATTCATTTTTCACAATTCAACAACACGCCAGCCAACCTGAATCCCGCCCTGACCGGCGTCTTTCCGGGCGACCTGCGTTTTATCGGCAACTATCGCAGCCAGTGGGAATCGGTGCCGGTGCCTTACCAGACGTTTTCCGGTGCTTTTGACACAAAGTTATTTCATTCCAGGTTGGGTAAAGACGCATTTTTGGGCTGGGGCGTCGTTTTCAACCATGACGTAGCCGGAAATGCTGATCTGAGCCTTTCACAAGTCGGCGGCAACCTTGCCTATACCAGGCAGTTAAGTGAGTCGGTACTGGCAACGGTAGGCGTCCAACTGATGGCAGGTCAACGTTCTGTACACCCCGAACAACTCACTTTCGAAGAACAGTGGAATGGCGACATTTTCGACCCGAACAGCTCCAACAATGAATTTTTTAACAGCACCAACAAAGGCCTTTCCAGCATTTCAACCGGATTCAACCTCCATTACCAGGTAGAAGGTACACGAACCAAATTTGATCTTGGCGCCGGCATTTTTCACTTGAACCAACCCAATGTAAGTTTTAACGACGCACCCGACGTAAAGCTGCCCATGAAATTTAACCCGCATTTTGTCTCCAGTTTTCAGGTCAGTCAGGATTTTGACGTTCGCTTCAATGCACTTTTCAGCAAACAAACCAGTTATCAGGAAATACTCGGCGGAATTGCAATGCGATACCACCTCAGTGTCGAGAAAAACAAAGAACTGGCCGTACAGGCGGGAGTAGCTACCCGGTTAAAAGACGCTGTCATTCCATCCGTTGAGCTCCAGGCCCGTAATTGGGCGGCAGGATTCAGCTACGACATCAACACCTCGGCTTTCAAAACTGCTACACTTCGTCGGGGCGGACCAGAGTTTTTTATTCAATACATCATCTGGAAGGTAAGGGCTCCGAAAGAATTCAAAGCCTGTCCGGTTTTTTAATTTCACAAGCCCGGACCGGCTACTATCATCAGTTTTTCAGTTTTATACAGATTTCATTTAAATTTGATGCCTGCGAAATCTTGCATTCATTTTCGCAGATCGACCCTTCAAGTTTCAAAAATTATTAGGTAAGGCATGCTATCCAGTAATAATATGGTAGTGTCTTTGGCTTAAAGTTTGCCCAAACAGGCAGAAATAACATTACCCTCCAGCTTTTTTCACCTTACCAATAAACACTTTTTGAATGAATGAACTACTAAAACAGTTAACTGCCACTATGGAGCATAGTGATAGCGCAAGTGAGCGAATAACGGTTCCTCACTACTGGCGTGGAGGCGTCCGTGGTGCAGAAAACGAATGGAACGAACCAATGAACTGGCATAACCGTCGCATTCCGGGCTGGTTTGATACCGCTATCATTTCAGGAGAGTACGCTCAGGACGGCTTTTTTCCCGTCATCCACGAATTTATCAATGACATCGCACAATTGATCATTGAAACCGGAGGTAAAATTGCCATCGAAAAACAAGGTAAATTCAACATCGACGGCCTCAATAAAAAAGATGTAGGAATCATCAATATGGGTGAGATCTACATCGAGGGCGAACTTACCATTCTCAGGACGAAGAATTCCTGCATCAAAAATCTCGGCTACATCATAAACTCCGGATCGCTTGCTGTCGATAAAAGCGAGCAGCGTGCAATCATCCATGCAGCAAATAGCAAGTTTGAAAATTTTGGTGAAATATTAATTCTCTGATCTTTCAATCGTTACCGGCAATGCACCATCAAAATGACTTGAAAAAATAAGCCTTGCGTTTAAAGTTCCCGTTTATTACTTTTGCCGCGCATTCGAAGGAATATTTCTTCAGAATGAACTTTTTGAAAACTTCGAGTCTTATTGATTTGTCGTTCAAATCGCCTTTGGCGAACTTTTTTAACATTAAACTTGCTAGAATATTATGTACTGGACCCTAGAGCTTGCCACATACCTTGAAGATGCTCCGTTCCCGGCTACCAGAGATGAATTGATTGATTATGCAATTCGCTCAGGCGCTCCACTGGAAGTAATCGAAAACCTTTCAGAAATGGAGGATGAAGGTGAACTCTACGAGGGAATCGAAGACATTTGGCCCGATTACCCCCGTAAGGATGACTTCTTATTTAATGAAGATGAATATTAAGTCAAGCTGTCCCTGACTTCTCAGGCTGTAAATGACTTGATAAAAGGTTTTGCCACTGGCTGGCAAAACCTTTTTTACTTTTGAATAGTCAAACATGGCATTTGCAGCATGAAAAGGAACAGCATTCTGAGATTTTTTTTCAAAAAACACAAAGTAAAATCGTTGGTAGCACTTTGCCTGCTACTGATTTTGTATTGGTTTTCACTCCCCTCTCCCCTCTTCAACGATCCTACCTGTATGGTGCTGGAAGCTTCCAATGGCGACCTCCTTGGAGCGAGAATTGCTCAGGACGGCCAGTGGCGCTTCCCCTACGAAGAAAAAATTCCGGAAAAATTTATCCGGTCAATCGTCGTGTTTGAAGACAAACGATTCTTTCGCCACCCGGGATTTGATCCGGTGGCCTTCTGCCGTGCTTTCCTTCAAAACCTGAAAAGCGGAAGCATTGCCAGCGGCGGAAGTACGATCACCATGCAGGTGATCAGGCTTTCGAGAAAAGGAAAAAGCCGGACCATTTTTGAAAAAATAATTGAGATCATTCTGGCCACCCGTCTTGAAATCAGCTACTCTAAAAAAGAAATACTGGCTTTGTACGCTTCAAATGCACCCTTCGGAGGCAATGTTGTGGGGCTCGACGCAGCCTCCTGGCGGTATTTTGCTAAAAGCTCTCTGAACCTGTCGTGGAGTGAGGCAGCCACCCTTGCCGTCCTGCCCAACAGTCCGGCACTGATCCATCCCGGCAGAAACCGGGATCTATTGATGGCTAAACGAAACCGGCTCTTGCGAAGGCTGCATGAGCAGCAGATTATTGATGAAACAACGCTTGAGCTGGCTCTCGAAGAAACGTTACCTGAAAAACCGCACCCACTGCCACGCCTCGCACCGCACCTGCTTGAACGAGCTTTTGCTGAAAACTTTCGCTCAAAATCCGACGCCATCACCAAGCTCAGAACCACCCTCGACTATTCCCTTCAGCAAAGAATTACACAACTTGCTGAACGAAGGTCTTCCCTTTTGAAAAACAACGAAATCCACAACCTAGCAATTCTTGTTTTGGAGGTTGAAACAGGGAACGTTCTCGCTTACATAGGCAATGCTCCCGGCACAGGCGCCGAGCACGGTGAAAATGTAGATATCGTCAAAGCACCAAGAAGTACAGGCAGTATCATGAAACCTTTACTTTATGCGATGATGCTGAATGAAGGTGCTATTTTATCCAACAATCTCATCCCAGACATCCCAACTCAACTCAGCGGCTATCGGCCTGAGAACTATCTTGAAACTTTTGATGGTCTTGTTCCTGCAAGAATTGCACTCGCAAAATCCCTCAACGTACCATTTGTCAGAATGCTGCAGAACTATGGACTGGAAAAATTTCATTTTAACCTGAAAAAACTGGGATTGACTACCATTACGAAACCTCCAAATCACTACGGATTGACATTGGTGCTGGGCGGCGCAGAGGGAAATCTTTGGGACCTCACAAATACTTATGCCTGCATGTCCAGGGTTCTGTCTCATTTTTACACCAACAATGGCGAGTACGACCCGAACGATTTCAGGAATGCAAATTATTTCAAAAGCCCAACTCAAACAGAGCCTAAAAAATTACAAAAAACTCCAACTCATTTATCCGCTGATGCGATCTGGTTAACCTTTGAAGCCATGGAAGAGCTGGAACGCCCGACTAACGAGGGAGACTGGGAGCGTTTCGAATCGAGCCACAACATTGCCTGGAAGACCGGCACCAGCTTCGGCTTCAGGGACGCCTGGGCCATTGGCATCACTCCAAAATACGCCGTAGGGGTCTGGGCTGGTAATGCTGACGGAGAAGGCCGCCCGGGTTTGGTCGGAGCATACGCAGCGGCACCTATACTTTTTGATGTGTTTGATTTGCTGCCTCGCTCCAACTGGTTCGACCAACCCTACGATGCTATGAAAAAAGTAGAAGTTTGCAAAAAAAGTGGTTACCTGGCACTTGAAATTTGTGAAAAGGATACGGTTTGGGCCGCCAGTAGCGCTTTGAACTCAAATCCTTGCCTATACCATCAAACCGTTTCACTGGACAAATCCAAAAAGTGGCGGGTGACAGCCGACTGTGAGAACCCGATTGACATTGTTCATGCCCCCTGGTTCGTGGTGCCGCCGGTCGAAGAGTTTTATTTCAAAACCAAAAACCCTGACTACAAACCTTTGCCACCCTACAGAGCCGGTTGTAACTTTCAAAGGGAAAGCAGCGACAATCCCATTCAAATTATTTATCCGAAAAGCATCACAAAGATTTACGTGCCCGTCAACCTTGACGGCTCACTTAGCAGAACTGTTTTTAAAGCAGCTCACCGGAAGCCCGAAACCACCATTCACTGGCACATCGACAGGACCTACATTGGATCTACGCATACTTTTCATGAAATGGAGCTTTCCCCTTCGGCAGGAAAACATATTTTAACAATTGTGGATGAAAACGGGAACAGAATGGAAACACAATTTGAGGTCCTTGAAAAAAAGTAAAAAAAAAAACTCCTACATCGGGGGAGGCTAAAGGCTGATGTAGGAGCACTAAACATACTATGAGAAAACTACACGCTGCAAGATAAGCTCTTTTCCAGGTGGCTTAAAAGCCGCATTTAGGGAACGGCTGAGATCCCGACGAAAACGGTCGTTTCTGTTTAGAAAGTGGTATTGAAGCGCCTGCTTTTTGAAGTACCTTGTTAACACTTGATATGCCTTACAACTTTCGCAATACCAAATAGTAAAAAAGATAATAATTTATAAATTGTTGAAAATTGGCACAGATTTAGACTACTGGCAATCGTTCCACAAGATGCCCGTTTCAGAATAGTCAATTCATCCTGGGTCTAAAAACCTTCTACAGGTTGATAAAAAAAATTCACTCAACAACAGGCTTTCAAGAAAAATTTAGCAGGATGGAAATTTGTTTGCAGGAAGCAGCAAAGGGCTGTTTTTCAATGTGTTTGCTATAAAAAAAAATTCCTACACCCCAGAAGGGAAGAAAGGTGTAGGAGAATTAAACATACTATGAGAAAACTTGATACAAAGATAAGCTTGACATTATCTGAAAAAAAGCTACATTTACGCAGTGGTTGAAATGATGAGGGAACGGTAGGTCTTCTTGAGGGAACGGTATCTTTTCACCAATAAGCGGAACTAATATTTATAAAATAAAAATTCTTTTAGGCTAAAAAGTAAGGCTCTTGTAGCACTAAACTTTATTGAGAATTCTACACTACACACAAAATCAGTCAGTTAAAAAAAAATTCCCGCACCTCAGGAGGGAAGTAAGGTGCAGGAAGATTAAACAAACATACTATGAGAAAACTTTACAAAAATATTTAATTTATTTTAAATATTAAAAAAGAACCGGTATTTTCTTCAGAAATACCGGTTTTTTCTTTTAAGCCAATTCCAGAATTCAGCTTATTTGATGTGTATATCCATGATAGGAATCAGGATTTCGACCCTGGTACCAAGTGATTCTCCGGTTACTTCGTCTTCCAGGTCAATGATGTCAACCACTTTTTCATCCCGGTCTTTCGATTTTAAGAGTATTTCAAGTCGTTCTTGGGTAATTTTTGTCCCCAGCGACCGGTGGTTCTTATAGTTAGGATTATCCTGTTGAAGCAATCTGGCCTGCTTTCTTCCAACGCCGTTGTCTTCAATAGTACAAAGAATCGTGTTTTCATCCCTCAGTGTAAAATTCACCTTGATCAGCCCGTTTTTCTTCGGCCTGATGCCATGTTCGATGGAATTTTCCACGTAAGGCTGAATGATCATGGTCGGCACACCGAGAATATCCTCTTCGATTTCTTCGTCTACATTAATCTCGTACCTGAGCTTGTTTTCAAAGCGAAGTTTTTCGTTGATTTCGAGGTAATCCCGGAGAAAATCAATTTCCTTTTCCAGTGAAATAATTTCCAGCTCTGAATATTCCAGGCTTTGCCGCATCAAATGTGCAAACTGTGCGAGATATTTTGCTGCCAGCGTGCCATCATTTGAGGTAATGAAATTTTGAACAGAGTTCAACGCATTGAAAACAAAATGCGGGTTCATCTGCGCCCTGAGTGCTCTCAACTGCAGGCCGGAAGCCTGGAGTTTGAACATTTCAACCTCTTTTTCCTTTCGCTCAGCTTCGTACTTTATCTGCAACTCTCTCATTTCAGAGTCCTTCTCTTCAAACAGGTATTTTTCAACGGCCTGAACGTAAAGTCGCTGATAATCGTAGGCATTTTTATAATCCTGTTCTTTGGAATAAAGCGCCGCAATATCTTTTAAGATACCCGAAATCATTTTGTAGTCCTGCGCTTTTTTGGCGAAGTCAAGGGCTTTGAGATAATGTTTCAGTGCTTTTTTGGCCTTTTCTCCTTCAAAAATCCTGGCTCTCCACCATTCTATGTTTGCCAGGTTTTTATCTCTTTTTTCCTTGAACAGCGGGTAAGCGGTGGCAAGGAGTTCAAGTGCTTCCTTGTGCTGTCCTTTGCTCAGGTAACAATACCCGAGGTTAGCGTAAGCGAGAGCCCGAGCCTGTTGATTAACATCGTCAACAGCCTTGATTGCGCTTTTGAAATAAAAACTGGCATTATCGTAATCCTGAACAGCCATAAACCCGTTACCCACGTTGAGGTAGTGCCATGAAAGCCTGGATTTCATCCCTTTCTTTTCACAGAGTTTTACAACTTCGAGATATGCAAGAACGCTTTTCTCAGGGTCGTTATTCGCAGCGTAGATCGTTCCCAATCCACTTTGTATCAGGGTGTAGAAGTAATAATCTTTATATTCAAGCGGTTGAGTTATTGCATTTATTTGCCGCTCAGCTTCCAGAAAAGCTTGCAGAGCTTTTGCGTAATTTGAAAACTTCAGGTGAAAAAAGCCTTCACGACAAATCAGACGAACCTTCAGCCGGTCGTCTGGATAGGTTTCAAGATATTTTGCAGCCTGTGAAAGGTAAAATCTAGAGCGGTCTGTCTGTTCCAGGTTAAGCAATGTGCCCGCATAATCGATGTAAGCTTCCGCCAGTTGGTTTACGTCACCACGTTCACCCAGAATCTCAAGTGCCATACGGAAATGTATATCAGACAAATTGTAGTTATACAACTGGTTTTCTATCAAAGCTGTGTTGAGGTGATAACTTAACCTGAAGTCCGGTTGATCGTAGTCAACGAGAATTTCCTGCTGTTCGGCCAAGTATTTCAGTGCAGCTGAAATATCCGTAAACACCAACTGTCTGGCCATTTTATCCAGAGAGAACAGGCGCTGCATTCTTTCATCAACAATTGAAGACGCCCTTGAAAACCGGTCAGGCTCATTTGAAACTCGAGATGGTGTCTGAAATGATTCCATAGTACTTTTACCAATTTATCACAAAAGTAGGCAGGTTTGCGAGAGCTTGGAGACAATAAGACTGATTTTCAGATATTAAAATCAGGTCATCTTTGCAAACCAATTTACTTTGAGTTAAAAAAGGAAAAATTTATAAGGGTGAACTGACTTAGCTGGCACAACGCAAAGAGGCTGCATCGTCTGCCGATGCAGCCTCTTCAAGAGAATAACCAACCTTGCAGTTTGCTCACAATTTACTGAGGCAACTCCCCCTGACAAGGACTCGGACCAAACAGCCCGAAAAATTTTCCTCTTTTCTTTCTGTCAACAATCTTTTCATTACCTCCAAGAAACTCACCCATCTCCTCTTTTGTCATACGGCTGAGGTTGTCAAGCTCCTTCAGGTTCTTTTTTTTGTTGGTAGCCTCCTGCATAGTATCAAGATTTTTAGTGAATAATCCGAACATAGTGTTCCCGTTTTTGTATGACGAGACAAGTGTGTGTGCTTTCTCTCGCTACCAAAGGTAAGTACTTTTCTCTTCTTTTTAAAGTGTCTTTCTCAAATGCCTCCCTGAATAAAAAATCCTTTAGCCTAATTGTAATAAATTCACAAAGAGAAAATTTGGTAACGAGGATTAGCCTCCCGTCCACACAATTGCCTGATCACGAGTGTTAGTGTAAGTTTTTGTTTTAATTATAATGCTTCTTCAAGTCTCCGCATTTGCTCCATAAAAGCCGGGCGCCGCCTTCTTGACACCTCTATTTTCTTTCCATCGTCCATCACAAGGTAACCTCCATCGCCTTTGATGAACTTTCTCATGTAATTCAAATTGATGACATGCCTTTTGTGAACCCTGTAAAAGTTCATTGTCTGCAGCATGTCTTCGTAGGCTTTTATCGTTCTTGATGCGGTGATTCTGTCTCCGTTGGTTAGAAAGATGTGCGTGTAATTGTCTTCTGCCTCAAATCTAACGATATCTTTGATATTGACAAAATAGATACCGTCCACTGCAGAAATACTCATTTTTTCAAAGACATTCGGATTGTTGAGATGCTTGTTGAAAAGCTCAAGCCTTTGCTCCATTTGGTTAGACTTGTGGATCCGGATTCGGCTGACAGCCTGCATTAATTCATCCGGGTCAATCGGTTTCATGATGTAGCCAATTGAACTGTACTCACAAGCTTTGATGGCGTGTTCGTTGAAGGCGGTAATAAAAATTACTTCGAAATCAATAGGTTTCAGATCATCCAACATTCGGAAAACGAGGCCATCCGGGAGATTGATATCAAGAAATGCTACGTCTGGTTTTACATCCGGATCTTCAAATAATTCAATACCTTCCTCGATGTTTAAGGCATCTCCGATCACATCAACCTCAGGACAATGCTTTTCCAGCAAGTTTTTGAGGTTTTTCATGCTCTTGATCTCGTCTTCTACAATAATCGCTTTAATCACAGGCGCCGTTTTTTTTTGTTCAAGCGTTTCAGTCGGATAATGTAAGACCATGTGTGTAGTTCGTGTTTGTTCAGTCACAAAAATACATTTATCTCGTTAAAATATAAAACCAATACACTATAAAAATTACTTACAAATCATTGATTTACACTTTATTAAAAATGACGTCTACAAACATCTTCCGCTAAGTGCTTTAAATATTAACATAACATTAATAAATAAAGTGTCACATTTTTTCACGTCAAAAAATCCTCATTTTATTTTCGGCTGAGCCATTTTTAAAGCCTGCTCAAAGGCTATTTTGGGAAAAACCTCCAGTTTGCCACCGGGAGTGGCATCCAGAATTTGCCGTCCATCTTTTTGATAAAAATAATTGGCAAGGTGATAGGAAACTTCGGAGCCGTAAACATCGGCCAATTGCCATTTCTGACCTTTAAAATAGTCCGGATGAAAATGATTTTCATCGTCACCCTCGTAAGTCTGCACCTCGTGCGATGCTCCGCTTTGTTTGAAACTGTGATCTACGCCAATCAGAAAAACCCGCCGGAAGCCCATGTAATAGGCAAGTTGGAGCGAAACGAATGTAACCGTATTTCCTTCACAAATAGGCTGCGAGATATCCTCGTAAAAGCTCCAGATGTTTTGCGTGTGCATCCGTTGAATGTTGTCCTGATCTTTCACGACGCCTTTAGCGGCCGTGTGAGACAGGAAAACCGGACAATTCATCGCTTCAAACTCACGTGCGCTCTGCTCGATCACCAATTGATTGACCGATACCAGGTAGCTGAGATTTAAATCAACTTTTTCAAAAATCAGGAAGATTTTATTTTGCCCGAAAGTATGGTAATTTGCAAGTGGTGTAAGGTCCATCTTATTAAGTGAAGGCCCGTTCCCAAGGATGAAACAGTCCTGACCTTTGTGTAAATCCTTGAACTTCTTCAGACGGGATGCGTATTTTCGTTTCCACTCCAGGTAGGTGGTTGCTTCCTTCCATTTTTTACTAAAACCATCTTTCTCCAGCAAATTCATTCCAAATAAAGCGCCTTGAGGTCTTGCCATAATTCTATTTTTACAAGTCTTTTAAAACTGAACTGATTCCCCCGTCCAGCAAGAGGTTGGCTCCGTGAATGAAGCCGTGATTTTCGGAAGTGAGGAACAACGCAAGTTTCGCAACATCCGCCGGATACCCGATTCGTTGAACGGGATGAATTTTCCGAAGCTCATCCAATGCTGATTCGTTGTTGTCAAATCCAGCCCTCAGCATATCCGTTTCGATTGCAGCCGGGCTGATCGCATTCACCCTTACCTTGCCTTCCAAGTCAACGGCCATAGCTTTGGTCAGGCCGACCAGGGCACTTTTGGAAGTTGCGTAGCTCACAAAGGCAGGCTTGGTCAACTGCTGATGAATACTGGCAATGTTTATGATGCAGCCTTTGCTCTCCTCCAGTTTGTTTAAAAAAAGCTTGCTAAGCAGCATGGGACCCGTAAGGTTCACATTGAGTGTTTCCTGCCAGTCTTCGAGTTTGATGTTACCAAGATTATCAAGTCGCTGCACGGCAGCGTTGTTAATCAGCACATCAAGTTTGGGTATCAATTCATCAAATATCTGGGTAAACCGAATTCGATAAGCAGCATCCTTGACGAAATCATTGATATCAAACCGAAGAAAGCGATCGCAGTTCCCATGAAAATCCTCCCGCCGGTCCACCCCGTAAACGTAAAAGCCATTTTCCCGAAATGTCTTCGCCAAGGCAGCGCCAATACCGCCAAGCACTCCTGTTATAAATACGTTTTTCTTCATTTTTATTTGGATAAAATCACCGAAAACAGACAGCGATTCCTTGTAAAAACCTGATTCTTTCAAAACCCGTCCTCTCCCCTACTCCATATTTTACACTCCCAAAAACTCAAACATGTATTTCATCGCCTGTTGGCTTGCTCTTCTAACCGCATCGACGGTGTTCGAACCATTGTGTGTGCCAAAAATGCAATGGTCGAACTTCCGTAACTTTGAGTTTTCGGGCAGCGGTTCTGTTTCAAATACATCCAGCGCTGCTGAGTGGACTTTGCCATTTTCGAGCGCTTCAATCAGTGCTGTTTCATCAATAACTCCTCCTCTCGAGACGTTAACGATGCGAACGCCGTCCTTCATTTTTTCAATGGAAGAGCGATTGATCATGTGCCTTGATTGTGGCGTGAGGGAGCAGGTGACGACGACAAAGTCGGCAAGCTCCAATTCTTCCGGAAAAGTCAGAAAACGATAGTCCGCCAAATCTTTTTCAGTTGTCTTCGCAAAAGGGTCGTACACATTGATTTTTAAATCAAAAGCCTTCAACATTCTGGCGGTTGACTTACCGATGTCGCCAAAACCAATCACGGCGGCCGTGCGGCCCTGTAAAGATATTCCAGCGGGCTTGATCCAGTTACCGGCTCTAACTTCCCGGTCGATCAGAAAGGTCTGCCGGGCAAGGCCAATTACGTAATGAACTGCCAGGCTGCCAACCTCTTCCCCAAACATTTGCGGGGTGTTGGTGACCGGTATGCCGAGTTTTTTACAGGCTTCAAAGTTCACATTATCAACACCTACGCCCCATTTCACAGCAGCTCTCAACTTACCGGCTTTGCCGGCTGAGAATACCCGCTCAGTCGCCGGGTCGTCGCCGATGATCCAGCCATCGGCTTGTGGTAGCAATTCTTCCAATTCTTCTTCCGTGAGGGTTTGAACGACGTCAGGTGTGATCAATTCGATGCCTCTTTTTTTAAATTCCGGGCGAAATTCTTCAATCAGCCTAAGCATCGGAGGGCAGGTTACGAGTACTTTCATTTCAATATTCTTTTCAGGTTCGGGATGTGTGTTGCCGAAGCTCAAGGTTAATCAGTTCATTGCAAACTAAACTGCATTTTAACACTTGCACGGCTTTTTTTTTCAGGATTGCAAAGGTGATTGATAATTTTGACTTTTTAAAGTCAAGTAAATCATTCCCTGATGCTTTCTAAATCCCTGTTGATTTTTGCCACTTTTATTGCTTCCATTTTGTCATCCCAGGCCCAAACTGCTCTCAACGTAGATCTTTTCGGCCAGGTCAACCGGGGAGATTCGAGATATTCCGGCTCCTGGTCATTTATCGCCCCGAATGGCAGCGAATATGCCCTGATCGGGGCAAAAAGCGGAACCGCTGCCTACTGCATCGACGACCCGAACAACCTGACCGAACTGGGTTTTGTGCCCGGCCCGGAAACCAACTGGCGTGAAATCACAACCATCGGGCATTTTGCCTACGTCGTGACGGATGTGCAGGGAACTGGTCACGGAATGCAGGTCATCGACCTGAGCTATTTGCCTGATAGTCTGCACCTTGTCACAAATTACACAGAGCATTTCACCAAGGGCCACATCATTCAGAAAGCAATTGACAGTGACGAACCGATCGTCTACGTCATGGGGACAACGACCACGCAGGGGGTTCACATTCTCGATGTTTCCGATCCGGCCAACCCGGTGCAAATCGGACTTTACGCCCCCGGATACTACATCCACGATGCTCACATCAGGGGAAACCTGCTTTTTGCGGCAGCATTTTATGAAACTGCAGTTGACATCCTGGATATTTCAGATAAAACCAACCCGGTTTTGATCGGAAAGATAGATTATGAAGGCACCAATACTCACTCTGCCTCTACCACCGAAGATGGGAAATACCTGATCTTAGCCGATGAGCAGGACGGATACCCCGGCAGAATTTTCAACATTGAAGACCTCGAAAACCCTGTGGAAGTCGCTCAATACACCGCCAATTCTGCCAGCCTTGTTCACAACCCTTACATCCGGGGAGAATACTGTTTTATTTCACACAACACTGAAGGTCTTCGGGTACTTGACATCGCTGACCCGGAAGTTCCGGTGGAGGTTGGCTACTTCGACACCTGGCCCGGCATGAGTGGTGGTTTTAACGGACTTTGGTCGGCCTGTCCGTATTTTCCTTCCGGTAAAATTATTGGCGGCAACCGAACCGACGGGCTTTACATCTGGACGTTTAACAACACAAAAGCAGCAAGAATTTATGGCGTCGTGCTGGATAGCCTTACGAATCAGCCGCTCCAGAATGTTGCTGTTGAAATTCCCGAATTGACGGACACGCTGACCACCAACTTTTTTGGTAATTTTAAAAAAGGCATGCTGGAGGGAAGTTACACCTTGCACGTCTCCCACCCCGGCTATTTGACTAAAAGCATCGAAATTGACCTTGCGCAAGCCGACAGTCTCTGGCTGGAAATCTCGCTTTCCCCGGAAACCGTCAACCCGGCATTCGAGCAATTTTTACCGGCTCCCTCCGTTCTCGTTTACCCTAACCCGTTCAGCAGCAGCATGACGGTGGACTTGACATCCTTCAAAACTGCCAGCGAAATTTTGATTGTTGACGACCGGGGAGTGGTTGTTCAAAAAAACAGCATTACCGGAGGACGGCATCTTAACATTGAGAACCACCACCTTACCGAAGGAAATTACTGGTTGACCGTGCTCGACCAACAAAAATCCTTGCTCGCAACCGCAAGAATCACCGTTTTAAATAGATAATACAGCGATTTTATAGAATTTTACCGGGAACATTCACCTGTGATGAAAAAACTTTTGCCCGTATTGATCCTTCTGGTTTTTTGCTGTGCCAACACGATGGCACAACCAAAGGAATTAGATTTGGCTGAAAAATATGACGAGAAAGCTGACAGCCTCAGCAAAATCCCGGATTATGTGAATGCCATCCTGCTTCGCAAACGGGCGCTCAACATCTACCAAAATATGCGACCGGTGCCTTACGACCGGGTCGTGATGGAAATGCGGAGCATCGGGATTTTTTATCGCCGTTCCGGCAAAATCAGGGACAGCGAATTCTACCAGCGCAGAGCCGTTGAAATTGCTGAAAATAAACTCCCGCCGGATCATCTCGAAACCGCCAAAGCCTACAACAGCTACAGCATTTACCTACTTTCCCGTGGCGACTACGACCGTGCACTGGAGTTTTTAAACAAAAGCCTCGACATCAACCGGCGGAAAAACTACTCAGAAGTAGCTGATAATTTTAACAACATCGGGATAATACTCGAAAGTAAGGGCGAGTACGAAGAAGCCCGATTTCACTACCGGCAGGCTTTGTCTTACAACATCGCCAACCCGAAAGAAGGATTCTGGAGCCTGAAAGCCGCCGACAACTACATCAACCTCGGAACGGCAAGCCATCAGTTGGGAGAATTTGACCTGGCACTCTCTTACCTCGACACATCGGAGATGATCCATGACACCTTACTTCAGGATAATCATCCGTTCTACGCCAGCCTTTACAATAACATCGGGGCAGTTTACAACATTCGGGGGAATTACCGGAAAGCTTACGAATACTTTGATAAATCACTGACCTGCAATAAGTTAAACCTCGGCAAAAACCACCCGGAAGTAGCCAACGTGTATGCCAACATCGGCATCCTGCTGCTCGACCGGGGCGACCTGAACAAGGCACTTTCTCATTTTCAAAAAGCTTACTCCATCCGGCTTGAAAATTTTGGAGAAAATCACCACCTCGTCGCCCGCACCTGCAACTACCTCGGCGACTGCTACCTGCTCAAAAATGAATTTAATACCGCTTACGACTGGTATCTAAAAGCCATCTTGACCTACCGAAAACTCCCCGGCGGCGATCCCTCTGACCTGGCTGAATACCTCAATGATTTAGGGTTGTACTTTGAAAAACTGGGGAACCACTCCGAAGCACTCAAAAACTACAACGAAGCGCTGAACATCCTCAACCAACGCCCAAATCGAAACGACCCTGACATTTCGAACTCACTTGCCCGCATCGGAAGCCTTTACCTTGAAACGAAAAACTTTGATCTGGCCCAGGAATTTTTCCAAAAAGCCCTTGCCATCAATCGTAAAATCTTTGGAAACAACCATCCTGAGGTCGCCAAGTTGTTTTCAAAACTGGCCCAATCCTGTCCTGACGACGAAATTTGTGCAAGAGAATACTGCGACTCTGCGTTTGCCGCCATCAATTTTAAAGCGCCGGCCGAACCTGACTTTGGCGAGGTGATTTCACCCATCGTTTTACTCGAAGTTTTGCAAACGAAAGGCCGTTTGGTACGTCAGTTCGCCAAAAATCAGTCTGACGACCGGAAATTGATGGAAGCTGACCTGGTCTTCCAATCGGGCATTCAGCTCATCGAATTTATTAAAACCAGCCTCGAAGAACCGGGTTCCCGGCAGTCCCTCCTCGATAATTATTTCCTGCTTTACGAAGATGCCATTGCCGTAAAATGCGAGTTGCAGGCAAAAACAGGCCGTAACGGTTACTGGCACGAAGCTTTCGACATCGCAGAGCGAAGCAATGCTACCCTGCTCCTGGAGGCGCTGCAAACTGTTGACGCTGAACAATTTGCAGGCATCCCTGACAGCCTCGTCGAAAAGGAGCGGGAGCTGAAAATTGACCTGGCATTTCAGGAAAAACAACTTTTCGAAGAGGAGTTAAAAGGCACCTCGGCCAACGCTAAAAAAATACGCCAGCTGCGGGACAGGATTTTCGAGTTACAAAACCGCTACACGCAGCTGAGGGAATATTTCAAACGAAACTATCCGGAGTATTTCAATTTAAAATATGCGCCTGAAATTGTCTCGGTCAGCACCATTCAGCGAAAGTTGCTGCGGCCGGACCAAACCATGCTGGCCTATTTCGTGGGTGAAAACTTCCTGTTCGCCTTCGTCATTTCAAAAGAACACTTCGAGGTCATCCCGATCAAAAAGGAATTTCCGCTGGAGATTTGGGTAGAGGAATTCAGGAACAGCATTTACCGCTACAATCCAGCGAGCAAGCAGGTGGAATACCTCAACCAGAAATTCGCCAACATCGGCCATGAACTTTACCAGCTGATCTTTGAACCGGTAAGGCCGGCGCTCAAAAACCAGCAACTCATCATCGTTCCCGGCGGGGTACTTGGCTACCTCCCTTTCGATGCATTGCTGGCCACGCCCTCCAACCGGAACGAGGATTTTTACGGTCACGACTATCTCATTCGTCATTTTCAGTTTAGTTACAGCTTTTCCGCCACCCTGTTGAAGGAAATGACAGATCGACGGTCCAACTGGAAACAAGGGGGATTCATGGCCTTTGCACCATCCTACTCCGGCGACTCGCTGACAATTCGAAGCGACCCATGGCGGGCGGTTTTAGGAAGGTTACAATTCAATGTGCCGGAGGCGCTCGCCATCCGTGAAATTATGGGCGGGAGAGTTTTCCTTGACACCATGGCTACTGAGGAGAATTTCAGAAAATTTGCTCCAAAGGCTGGCATCCTGCACCTCGCCGCCCACGGTAAGGCCAACGACGAGCACGGAGAATACTCTTACCTGGCATTTTATCAATCCCTCGATTCCATCGAAAACGAACTGATTTTTGTCAAAGACCTCTACACCATGAACATCCCGGCTTCACTCGTGGTGCTTTCCGCCTGTGAAACCGGCATTGGCGAGCTGCAACGTGGCGAAGGTATCGTCAGTCTGGCCAGGGGCTTTTCCTTTGCCGGGGCTGCCAGCATTGTCACCACGCTCTGGAGCATCGACGACAGCGCCTCCGCTGAAATTATGAAGTCATTTTACACAAACCTCAGAACCGGCGAATCAAAAGATGCCGCTCTCCGGCAGGCCAAACTCGCCTACCTTAACCATCGCAAAAACTCCAACGCAGCCCACCCGCTTTACTGGGCTGCCTTCACCCCCGTTGGCGATATGGAGCCACTCGGCGAACCCACGCAATGGTGGCTTTGGCTGCTTATTTTCCTGGGTTTCCTGGGCGGCGGTATTTATTTTTTTTGTAAAATACGGCCGAATGGCAGGAGCAGCACAGTCTCCGGAAAAACTGTATCAGGTAAGGTGAGCCGGCTTTAGCAGGTGACCATTGAGCGTTTACACTCGATACCTTTCAACAAACCCAGCCATTTCGAAGGATGATTTCATCGCAAGCCTTCCTACCTGAAAATTTAATTTAGAGCACCGGATAAACGATCCGCCACCTTCTTCTACCTTGCATCAAAATTTCCAGCCATGTTATTGACCATCCAAGACTGGAGCCTCCCCATCCGCAACCCCGTTTTTCTTTTCAGCATCCTGCTGCTAACGATCCTGGTAGCGCCTGCCATTTTGCAGCGGCTCCGCATTCCCGGGCTGGTTGGATTTATTTTGGCCGGGGCCATCCTCGGCCCGCACGGCATCAACCTCCTCGAACATGGCGAAGGCATCAAGCTACTGGCAACCGGCGGCTTACTTTACATCATGTTTTGGGCCGGACTGGAAATCAACATGACCAGTTTTTTAAAAACCCGCCATAAAAGTTTCGCCTTCGGCATGTTCACCTTCCTGCTGCCGCTGACGCTGGGCGGGTTGGGGTCATTTTACCTGCTTGGCTTCGATGGCCGGGCGGCGCTACTGCTCGCCAGCATGTTTTCAACGCATACGCTCATCTCTTACCCCATCGTCAACCGGCTCCGGCTGGCGCAAAACGAAGCCGTAACGATCACCGTCGGCGGCACCATTATTACTGACACCCTTGCATTGTTGTTGCTGGCGGTCATTTCCGGGATGGAACAGGGCACCGTAGGGCTGGCTTTTTGGGTGAAACTGGCATTCGGTCTGACGGTGTTTGGCGCAATCGTACTGGGGCTGCTCCCGCTCGTGGCAAGGTGGTTTTTCCGGCGAGTAGAAAGCGACCTGACCTACCAGTATGTCTTCGTGCTGGCGACCGTCTTTCTCTGTGGGTTGCTAGCAGAGATTGCAGGTGTCGAGGCCATCATTGGAGCGTTCATGGCGGGGCTGGTGCTCAACCGCCTCATTCCGCACACCTCCCCGCTGATGAACCGGATTGAGTTCGTTGGAAATTCAATTTTCATCCCCGCCTTTCTCTTCAGCGTGGGCATGTTGGTCAACCTGAATGTTTTTTTAAAAAGCCAAAATACCATCGTTATTTCATTGGTGCTGACAGCCATTGCACTGCTCACAAAATGGCTCGCAGCCTGGGCCACCCAAAAACTCTACGGCTATTCGACTGCCCAACGAAACCTGATTTTCGGCCTTAGCAGTTCCCATGCTGCCGCAACCATTGCCATCATTCTCATAGGCTACCAGATCAACCTCTTCGATGAAGAAGTGCTGAACAGCGCAGTTTTTCTCATTCTCGTCACTTGCCTCGTCAGCACCTTCGTCACCGACAAAACGGCTCGCAAAATGGCCGCAAAAACGGTGATTTCACCACTTCCGGAGTCAGTGAGCCCGCAACGGATTCTGGTTCCCTTCTCTAACCCCGAGACCGTGACACAGCTGGTGGATTTTTCCTTTTTGATAAAATCACCCGGCCAAAACCAGCCGGTGTACCCGCTTTCCATCATTTTGGATGAAAAAAACGCCAGGGAAAGAATCATGGAAAGCCAGCGCCTGATTGAGCCGCTGTTGCAACACGCAGCCGAACGGCAACTCACCCTCTCCCCCATTCACCGGGTGGATGTGAGCGCCGTCAGTGGAATTTTACGTGCATCAAAAGAAATTCTGGCAACGGACATTGTCATCGGCTGGAGACCTAAGATTTCGGCCACCGAAAAGATTTTTGGCACCCTCCACGATCAACTCATGGAGGAAACGGCGGAGATGATTTTTGTGGTTCATTTCACAAAATCGCCGATGGACTTCAATAAACTGAAAGTAGTTTTCGGGCCAAAAACACACCAGGAGCCGGGCTTTGCTCACCTCTCAATGCGGTTGATCAACACCTGCAAGAGCCTGAATGCAGCCCTCTACCTGATAGCCCCGGCGGAAGCAACATTTGCGTTTAAAAAGCTGGCTGGCTCCAACCTTCCAAAAGAATTTCAAACCAACACGCCTGATCATGAAGAAGCATATTTCAGCTTGCATGAAAACCCAGACCCATCGGAACTGACCGTTTTTGTCAGCGCCCGTCAGGAAGCCTGTTCATTTGAAAACTGGTTGGAAAAAATTCCCGCCTACCTGACCGAACATTTCGCAGGTGAAAGCTTTGTGCTGGTGTTCCCGGCTATTTAAAATTAACAATCTGAATTTATGCTTTTCGGTATCGATCTCGATTTATCCACTGGTTTGATCATTTTATTGGTCATCACCATTTTTACGGTCTGCGCATTCGAATTCGTCAATGGTTTTCACGACACCGCCAACGCAGTGGCCACAGTCATTTACACCGGCACCCTCCGGCCCATCCCGGCGGTTATCTGGTCAGGTCTGATGAATTTCGCAGGCGTGATGGCCAGCGGTTACATCTTCGGAATGGGTGTCGCCATGAAAATTGCTGCCTTGCTGCCGGTCGAGGCACTCATGGGGCAGGATTTGTACCACAGCATCGCCATGATTATGTCTGTCCTGCTGGGTGCAATCGTCTGGAACTTGGGCACCTGGTACCTGGGCATTCCATGCTCCAGTTCTCACACGCTGATCGGTTCGCTGATCGGGGTCGGGTTGATATTTTCTTTTTTACCGGAAAACCTTGAAAACACGGGGGTGAACTGGGCTGAGGCTATCAAAATCGGAGAGTCGCTTCTGTTTTCTCCAGCCTTTGGGTTCTCCATGGCCATCGGGCTCATGTTTATTTTACGAATGAGCGTCCGGAATAAAAAAATATTCAAAGAACCGGAAAGTGGGACAACTCCGCCCTGGTGGATACGCATCATCCTCATTTTAACCTGTACCATGGTCAGTTTTTTCCACGGCTCCAACGATGGACAAAAAGGAGTCGGCCTGCTGCTGATCGCCCTGCTGGTGTTTCTGCCGCTGAAATTTGCGCTTTCTCCGGATTTCGCACCGGCAACGGCGGTAGAATCTCTCGAAAAAATCCAGACGGCCCTCGCTTCCACCAAAATGACCTACCCCGAAATAAGGAAAACGAGCGAAACAATCAATCAACTGAAAAACGACATCCTCGCCCACGATGCGGAGAATGTCAAAGAGCGGCTTTCATTGCGCAAGCGTTTTTCATTACTGAAAAAAAACCTGGAAACGCTGCTGGACGTCCCCAACGTAATCCCGAACCGGGACAACCGGAGCTTGATCAAGTCAGAAATAAAAACGATATCCAGTTACACCACTTACGTGCCCACCTGGTCCGTTGTCATTATTTCCCTTTCTTTGGGAATTGGCACCATGATTGGCTGGAAACGCATCGTCGTTACCATTGGAGAAAAAATTGGGAAACGCCACATGACCTATGCCGAAGGAGCCACTGCCGAGCTCATCGCATCCAGCACCATCGGATTAGCTTCTGGGCTGGGCTTACCGGTGAGCACGACACATGTTCTATCTTCGGGCGTTGCAGGCGCTATGGTGGCGTCGAAGGGAGTAAAAAACCTACAGGGCGGAACCATAAAAAGCATTGCCATTGCATGGCTGCTTACACTGCCTGTAACAATTTTGCTCTCCGGGGGGCTATATCTACTGCTAAGACAACTGATTTAAGATTCTTCCGGTAAGTTTGAAAACCGATTAATTCAAATCGAAATCACAACGTCCAAATGACACTTTTAGATGCCATTCTAACCGCAATCGTTGAAGGAGTTACCGAGTTCCTCCCGGTTTCATCTACCGGTCACATGATTTTACTGTCATACCTGCTTGGCAACGGGGAAGATGAGTTTACCAAAACGTTTGAAATTTTCATTCAATTGGGTGCAATCCTGGCCATCGTTTTTCTGTATGCCCGGAGGTTTCTGTTCGATTTTCAAGTTTATCTCAAACTGTTCGTAGCTTTTTTGCCCTCTGCTGTCATTGGTTTCATTTTGTATGAAATTATCAAAACCTACCTTTTCAACCACTGGGTCGTCGCAGTGTCGCTGATCGTAGGCGGCGTCATCCTCATCTGGCTGGACCGGCGTATGAAACCTGTGGAACAGACTACTGATGAGCTTTCCAACATTTCTTACAAAAAAGCGCTATACATCGGCCTGTTTCAGTGCTTATCGATGGTGCCGGGCGTTTCGAGGGCCGCTGCCACGATTATCGGTGGCATGGCCAATGGCCTGTCGAAAAAAAGCGCAGCTGAATTTTCCTTCCTGCTCGCCGTCCCGACCATGGCCGCAGCATCGGGGTATGACCTGTTCAAGTTTGAGGGAACGATCACAGGCGAACAGTGGCAACTGTTGGCCATCGGGTTTGTTGTAGCGTTTGTTACCGCTTACATCGCTGTGGAATGGTTTGTCAATATACTTAGCAGGCATGGATTTACCGGTTTCGGATATTACCGGATCGTGGTGGGCTTGTTGTTTATTTTATTCGCACTCAACCAATAAAAAAAGGCTGCCTCCCAGGTTGTCCTTCGGCATTTGCCGACTGAACCTGCAAGGTAGCCTCTCTTACATTTTTTATCTTACCCGGTAATGGCCTTGATACCGGGCAGCTCTTTTCCTTCCAACATTTCCAGCATTGCACCTCCACCGGTTGAAACGAAACTTACCTCATCAGCCAGTCCCATCTGATTGACCGCAGCTACGCTATCGCCGCCGCCAACGAGTGAGAATGCACCCGCTTTGGTAGCTTCCGCAACTGCCGTGGCGATGGTTTTGGTGCCTTCGGCAAAGTTGGGCATTTCAAAAACACCCATCGGACCGTTCCAGATAATCGTTTTCGAGGATTTGATCACACTGGAAAATTCAGCCCTGGCCTTCTCGCCGATATCGAGACCCATGTAGCCATCCGGTACGGCGTTGCTGGCCGTCACCTTCCGGTCGGCATTATTGTCAAATTTGTCAGCAACCACGCTGTCAACCGGTAGATAAATTTTCACGCCTTTGGCTTCTGCTTTTTTCAGCAGTTCGGCCGCCAGTTCAAGCCGGTCGTCTTCGACGAGCGAGTTACCGATCTTGCCGCCCTGTGCCTTGAAAAAAGTGTAAGCCATGCCGCCACCAATAATAATATTGTCCACCAGGTCGAGGAAGCGTTCGAGCAGCAGAATTTTATCAGAAACTTTCGCACCGCCGGTGATGGCGGTGAAAGGCCGTGCGGGATTATTTAGCACCTTGCCGGCATTTTCGACTTCATTTTTCATCAAAAACCCGAATGTACGGGCCTCCGGTGCAAAATACTGGGCTACGATAGTCGTGGAGGCATGCGCACGGTGTGCCGTTCCGAAGGCATCATTGACGTAAACATCACCGAGTGCGGCGAGCTTTTTCGAGAATTCCGGGTCGCCTTTTTCTTCTTCTTTTTGAAAACGGGTGTTTTCAAGCATTAAAACCTCACCGGGTTGCAGTGCATCTGCCATTTGTTGGGCTGTATCACCCACAGTTTCAGGGCAGAATTTTACAGCGACGCCAAGCAACTCGCCCAAATGTCCTGTGAGATGCCGGAGCGTAAATTTTTCTACATCGAGGCTTCCGTCCTCTTTCAGTTTTTTCAGCGGACGCCCGAGATGGGACATCAGAATTGCGGAGCCACCATTTTTTAAAACATGCTGAATCGTAGGCAGCGCCATCCGGATGCGGGTATCATCCGTGATGTTGTAAGCTTTATCGAGCGGCACATTAAAATCCACCCGGATCAGTGCTTTTTTATTTTTAAAATTAATTTCCATGACGAGGGTGTTTGTGTTGTTGGGAGTTTGGGTGTTTGTGAGAGGGGCGTCGCAAACACCAAAAAACACAAACACCTAAACATCCAACAAAAAGACACTACCACAGCATCAAAGGCCGGATAGTGTCTCATTTTCATACTAATTCAATCTTATTGATTGGCCATCATTTCCGCCAGGTCAGCCAGGCGGGCAGAGTAGCCGGCTTCGTTGTCGTACCAACCCACGATACGGCAGGTGTTGCCATTCAACTGAGTCAATCCGGCGTCGAAGATACAAGAATGTGGATTGCGGACGATATCGCTGGAAACAATTTCGTCGTTGCAATATTCGAGTACGCCCTTGAGGTTAGTCTCAGACGCATTTTTAAATTTCTCGTTGATTTCTTCTACGGTTGTGCCTTTTTTCAAAACGCAAACCATATCAACCATTGAACCGGTAGCCACCGGTACACGGATCGCATGAGCAGCAATTTTGCCTTTTAGGTGTGGAGCCACGAGTACAACAGCTGCTTCAGCACCGGTTGATGTAGGCACAATGTTTTCAGCGGCAGCTCTTGCACGGCGCAGGTCGCTGTGTGGGCCGTCCTGAATGTTCTGGTCGGAAGTGTAGGCGTGGATCGTAGTCATGAAAAACTGTTCGATACCGAAGTTTTTATCCAAAACCTGAACCATTGGAACAAGGCAGTTCGTGGTACAGGATGCATTGGAGACAACTTCTTCGGAAGCTTTCATCTGATCAGCGTTGGCACCGATAACGTAAGTAGGTACGTCAGAGCCTTTCGCCGGAGCAGAGATAACAACCCGCTTAGCACCTGCTTTCAGGTGAAGACCAGCCTTGTCTTTTGAACGGAAGATACCTGTACACTCCAGCACTACATCTACTTTCAACTCTTTCCAGGGAAGTTCTTCCGGGTTGCGTACAGCTGAGCAAACGATTTTCTTTCCGTTGATGTAAAGGTTTTCATCGTCAGAAGTCACTTCGCCCTCAAACTTGCCATGCATGGTGTCATACTTGAAAAGATGAGCGAGGGTACGATTGTCAGTCAGGTCGTTGATCGCAACGATCTCGACATCGTTTTTCTTGAGGAGGTTTCTCAAGGTGAGGCGGCCAATGCGACCGAATCCATTAATTGCAATTCTTTTAGCCATAAGTGGATATTGAGTTTAGTAATTTATGTTAAATGATAAGAATGGTCTATTCTGAGAGGCCAGGGAACTTACTCCCAATAGCATAGGTTAGGACGGTATTGAATCGGGCGGTGCAAAGTTAAACAAACAATCAAATCCTGTGTACTGGAAAAGATTTTAAAAAAAATTTTTAGAAGGCTTTGTTTTTTTAAAAACGGTCATATCTTTGCCCCGCTTTCGAAGGAAAGTAGATAAATATAAAGTTTTGGCCCGTTCGTCTAGGGGTTAGGACGCCGCCCTTTCACGGCGGAAACACGGGTTCAATTCCCGTACGGGCTACTAAATTTCAAAGACTACTTGACACTGTCAGTAGTCTTTTTTTTTTTGCCCTTTTTTGGCTGAGATATTTTTTTAAAATGAAAACCCTTGCACCTCCAGTTGCAAGGGTTTTTTATTTTCGCTTCTAAGATTTATTAAAATGCCCAGCACAGTCAGTCCTGCAATCCGCCTTGTGCAGAGTGGTGAAGAGTTTTTCACTGCTTTGGAAAAACTCATCGACACTGCCGATGAAGTTCTTCACTTGCAGACCTACCGTCTGGCAGATGATGCAACCGGCCAAAAAATACTGCTTGCACTGAAAAAAGCTGCTGAAAAAGGCGTCTCCATTTATTTATTACTCGACGCTTACGGATCTGGCAGCCTTTCTGATGGTTTTATTGCGAAAATCAAAGCAGCAGGAATTCACCTCCGTTTTTTTTCACCGTTATTTTCTTTCAAAGGTTGGTTTTTTGGACGAAGGTTACACCATAAAATAGCCCTGGCAGATGGCCGCCGTGCACTGGTGGGCGGCATCAATATCGCTGATCGGTACCGGGGTAATGATTCTGAGCCAGCCTGGCTGGATTTTGCACTTTGGCTGGAAGGTGAAATCTGCCAGAAACTCCAAACCATTTGCACGGAGCTTTGGGGTAAAAAGCTGCTGCCACCTATCAAACTCCTTGGCAGGAAAAAAGCCCCCGGCTCACAAGTCACAGGGCTGACACGGGTCATTCACAACGATTGGTTCCGATATAAAAATCAGGTGGACGACCGCTATCGGCAGGCCGTTCGCAAGTCGCAAACTACTGTACTGATCGTTGCTAGTTACTTTCTTCCCGGTAATCGTTTTCGTAGGGAAATGGAATTGGCTACCCGGCGGGGCGTCAACATTAAACTAGTCCTGGCAGGGCGCTCCGATGTTCCGATGCTTCAATTCGCTGGCTCACACCTTTACCGCTACTTATTATCGAAAGGTATTGAAATTTACGAATGGAATGCCTCCATCCTGCATGCCAAGGTGATGGTCATTGACCGAAGGTGGTTCACTCTTGGGTCTTTCAACCTAAATTACCTTAGTACCTACGGCAGCATTGAAACAAACGTCGAAAGTTACGAACCCAACCTAGTGCAGGAACTCTGTGAGCGACTGGAAAATGTTCTCGAAAATTGCACCCGGATCACGATGGAAGATTTTGAAAAAAAAGCTGGCCGATGGGTTCGCTTTCGGAACTGGATTTCTTACCGCCTCATGCGCCGGGCTTTCCTGATCATGACGTTTTTTACTTTCAAAAGATGGGGGCAAACGACTTTCAGGGAGTGAAAGCGATGCCAGAGAATGGTAAGGGTGCGAAGGGCAATGCTTTTTTCAAAAACAGGGCAAGCTTCAACGTCCAAAAAGTAACTGTTCAGCCAGTTCACAAATTATATGGCCTGTCAGGATGTGGCCCTCCTGAATACGGGGCGTAACAGCGGATGGTATTTTGATTAAAAAATCACAGCGATCATTCATTTTTCCACCAGTTTCACCGGTCATGCCTATGACAAGCATTTTCAGTGAAAGGGCTTTTTCAATCGCATTTAAAATATTGGTGGAGTTGCCGGAAGTGGAAAGCGCTACGAGCAAATCACCCGGCCGGCCCATTGCTTCAACCGCACGTGCAAAGGCATTTTCAAAACCGTAATCATTGGAAACAGCTGTCAGAAAAGAAGTATTGACATGGAGCGCTTCTGCAAACAGCGGCTTGCGGTCGAGATAAAAACGGCCGGAAAGTTCGGCGGCGAGGTGTTGAGCATCGGCGGCGCTACCGCCGTTGCCGCAAAAGAGGACTTTGTTACCGTTTTTAAAAGCAGCAACAACTGCCCCGACAGTCTTATCGATCAAGCGCATCAACTCCTCATCCGCTAGCATGGTCTGCTTGACGGAGATATTTTCCGAGAGAATGGACCGGATCTTATCCTGCATGGCCGAGTTGTTCTTTCACAAAATCAACAAGTTCCTTCAAAGGCACTTCCCGCTGCACCCGGCTGATCCACTCTTGCTTATCGGTAATGGTAGCCGAAAGTTCCTTGCCGAGCTTGAGGTTTTTGATGGAAACAACCCCCTTCGCAGCTTCGTCGCCGCCCAGGAGAATGACGATGGGGCAATTTTTATCATCGGCGTACGACATTTGTTTTTTCATTTTACGGAAGCCTTTGTATGCTCCGCAATAGACTTCCGCATCAATTCCCGCCTGTCGCAATTCCCTGGCGATGCGGTAATATTCGCCCTGCAACTCATCATCAAAATAGGCGATAAAAACCGGCCCTTCAGCTTTCACTTCGCCGGGGTTCACCATGCGCAGCAATTCCGCCAAACGATCCACGCCAATGGACGCACCGGTAGCAGGGACTTTCATGCCGAGCAGTTTTTCCACCAGTCCGTCGTAACGACCACCGCCACAGATGGAGCCGACTTTGCGTTCCTTGCCTTTTTCATCCTTATAAGTCAGCAAAGATTCCGCTTCGAATACTGGTCCGGTGTAATAGGCCATGCCCCGCATCAGCGTCGGATCGAGCAGGATGCGCTCTTCATCGAAACCAAGTTTATTCCAAAGGCCATCCATTTTACGGAGCTCGGCCAGGCCTTCCTGCGCCATTTCGTTATCGCCGGCGGCAGAAGTCAGGCGTTCGAGTACTTCCGTACGATTGGATGCACCGGTCGCTAATTTTAAAAAGTCTATGATCTTTTGTGAAATATCGTCGGAAAGGTTGAGTCCCGGCACAGCAGCACCGGAGCTATCCGTGCGGCCTGGACCGAGTTCAAGGCGCATGTCGTCCCAGCCGATTTTATCAAGCTTGTCAATCACTCGTAACACTGCGCCCTCCTGCTCTTCTGAAACAATGCCGACCGAGGCGAGAAATCCCTTGAGTACTTTACGATTGTTGACCCGCACCACGTAGGTGCCTCTTTTCAAACCAATCGCCTCCAGTGCATCACTGAGAATCATGCAGGCTTCAGCGTCGGCGGCCACGTCATCCGTTCCGACGGTGTCGAAGTCGAGTTGCCAGAACTCCCGGAAGCGGCCCGGGAGCAGTTTTATTTCATAACGGAAAACCGGCCCGTACTGAAAACGCCGGAAGAGCGGCGGACGTCCCTGTGCAACCTGTCTACGCTTTACATCCAGCCAAAGTCGCTCGGCGTATACCCTTGCAAGCGGAGCCGTGAGGTCGTAACGCATGGCGAGCGGTGCGTTTTCCATGAATGCTTTCCCCTCAGCATCCCGCAATTCATTACCGTCAGGATTGAGAATGGGTTCTTCTTCGGGATTGCGGAAGGAATATACGCCCTTGTCGACGGTGTCTTCATCGGGCATGTATTTACCGAGCGCATCGGCGTATTCGAGCACGGGGGTATCCCAATGTTCGAAGCCATAGGAGCGGTACACCTTGCTTGCCGCTTTGATGATACGCTGCCGAAGTTCCATCTGATCGGCATCGATGTCTCTGAATCCTTTGATCTTGCGGGGGATGTTACCTCTTTCCATGCTGGTAAATTAGTGAATTAGGGAATTGGATTTGACTAAAACAAAAAAGCATTACTGCGAAAGTAATGCTTTTTGTCCCCTCGAGTGGGCTCGAACCACTGACCTCCGGAACCACAATCCGGCGCTCTAGCCAACTGAGCTACAAGGGGAATAAGTTATGATGATCGTTAAAAATCATACGTGCTTTTTTAAGCGCCGCAAATTTAGGAATAGTTCCCACTTTTTTCAAAATGTTTTCAGGATGAAAATTCTTTTTTTTTAAAAAGCAAGGGACTGCGTTAAGTTGCAGCCCCTGTGTGATTGAGAAAAAATACCTTTTATTTTGGTCTATCCAGGTAAATTATGAAGGTTGGAAATGATCGCAACCCAGTCAGACTTTACTTATTGGTCAGCACAATTTTTTTTGTAAAAACTTTATCGTCCTGCGTCACTTGCAGAAAATAACTTCCAGCTCCATTTTGTGAAATATCGACGCTGTCACTGAACTCTCCGGAGAAACGGCCAAGATCGTATTCATACAAAACCCGTCCGGACAGATTGTAAACCTTCACCACAGTCTTGCCACTTGAGGGCAGCCTGAAGTCGAGGCTGAACAAACCGGTGCTTGCATCGGGCGACAGGCTCAGACTTTCAACCTTTAGGGTATTACTCTGCGAAAAGTCTATTCCCTTGCTTTTTAGTGCGGTTTGCTCTTCCGCCGTAGGATTTTCCAGTGCCACACTTGCATTGTTGCTGTTGATTCGTGGGCTGGAAGTCTCACCAGCCCCGGACTTTTCCCTGCTCCAGTTAAAGTCGAAATTAGGTTTGTCAATGTTGATCACGATATCACCTCTGCTTCCGCAATCACAATCCTCACACTTTTTCGCTTCGGCATAAGACTGAATGGGCTTGGAACCTTTCATTTTTTTTCCGGCCCTGAGGTAGTCAATTGTGATAGTCTCGCCTGGCTTTAACATATCAATAGCAGCCGTCAGATCGCTCCAGTCAACCATTTTATAGCCGTTGATGTGAGTGATGACGTCGCCACTTTCAAGCCCAAGATCAGAGGCTGTGGAGTTTTTCACCGGCCTTACGCCCACTCCTTCGCTGTGACTTCCATCCTCAACAACACCAAGAAAAGGATCTTCGCAGCTGTTTCGCTTGACCTTTTCCGCGTCAGATGATTTACCCAGGATGATGGGACGGGTAATTTTTTTGCCTTTCCGCACGATGTGGACGGTGGCTTTGTCGCCAGGTTTATACTTTCTTAAAATGCCGCCCAGGTTTTGATTGACCCCTACCCGGTACTCATCGATACCATATATATAGTCAAAGGTTTGAATACCTGCTTTTTCTGCAGCGGTGTTTTTGATCACACCGGTGACGTAGCTGCCGTAGTGATTCTCAAAACCGAGTTTTTCGGCTTTTTTTGCTGAAATCATATCGATATTGACACCCAGAAAAGCCCGATCTTCGCTTTGTTCTCCCCAATCGTCTTCATCTTCAAAGTTAATATTGATATCTCCTATTTCATCCCATTCGATATTTACATCGAAGTCGCCTGATTCAATTTCCGGATATACTTCCTCATGAGATTTAACCGTTCCTTTCGCCTGCATGGCTTTGCCTCCTCGCTCGAAATCCACGGAGATCTGGTCTCCGGGAGATGTATTGCCAATGGCAGTTGTCACATCCTCCCAGTCAAGAATCGGATAACCATTGATACGGGTGATGATATCGCCATCCTGCAAGCCCATTTCCTCGGCAGTCGACTGTTCGACAACTTCAACCGGTACACCATCCAGTTCCCCATCTTCGATTTGGCTTACGCCTAAAAAACCTTGACGATAATCCTCTTCACCCCACTCATAATCTTCAAAACTGCCCAGCTTTACCCTGACGGTCAATTTTTCCCCCTTTCGAATGAAATAAAGTGTGACGTCCTCTCCAGCTTTGAAATCTTCCAGAATATCCGAAAGGTCCTGGTTATTGCTCGTACGCTGATCATCTACGCCGTAGATGTAGTCAAAGGGTTGCAATCCGGCTTCTTTAGCGGCGGAGTTTTCGAAAACTTTTGATACGTAGCTTCCAAAGTGGTTGTCGAAACCAAGTCTGCGGGCCTTTTCATCCGATATTTCATTGGCTTCGATACCAAGAAAAACCCTGTCCGGTGTCATTTCGTAAGAATGGCGTCGGTTTTTTTGGCGGATTTTAACCTCCCAGTCTCTCCCCCATTTTCTTTCAAACTCATTAGCCAGTCGTTCGGCTTCTGCCTCTATTTTAGTTGCATTTCTCTCTGCGAAATAGGCCAGACGCTCAGCATTGCGTTCGGCTGACTCAGCAATCTGATCAGCCTTTTCGGCAAGTCGGTCTGCCAGGCGATCCCATTTTTCTTCGCTTTGAGAAAAACCGACAGCGGCCGTGAGGAATAATCCAACAAGAAAGAAGACAAGCTTTTTCATGACCATCGTTTTATTTTTTTCAGAATAATCTATTTAAGCTGTGTTATCACACAAATCTCTCCCCAAAAGAGACAGAATATTAATCTAACCGTTGCATCAACCATTCGTTACTGTTGCTAATTTTGCCGTCTCAAAAATCGCATGTACTTACAAGATGCATGTGAAACAAACTTTCACCTATGCTTAAGTCGATTCGTTTTCTCACTTTTTTCTCTTTGCTTGTTTTTTCCGGGTGTAAAACCTCTCAGCCAGCTCGACCGGCGGAGTATTACGAGAACCTTTCAACAGAGGCGCCCATTTCCACCATTAATATTCCCATCCGCATTCATAAAAATGAATTGCTGCAGAGCATCAATCAGCAAATCGGGGAAATCCTGTTCGAAGACAACAACCTCGCAGACGACGGCATGATGATCCGGGCCAAAAGGAAAGGAAATATCTCTGTCGAAATCAATGATCAGGAAATTCGTTACCGGGTCCCCGTAGACCTTTGGGTTAAAAAAGACGTGATGATTTCATTTGTGGAAGCGGAAGGCGCTATAGCCCTCGATTTCGTGACCCGTTACAGCATTAAAAACGACTGGTCGCTGCAAACAAATACCCAAATCAGCAGCTACGACTGGACCCGCAAACCCATCGTAAAACTTGGCTTTGCCAATCTTGAGATCACCCCAATCGCCAACGCCTTTCTAAACCAGGCCAAAGGGGATCTCGCAAAATCCATCGACACAGAGGTGAAAAACGTGCTCGACCTGCGGAAAGAAATCGAAACGGCATGGAAGGAGTTGCAAGAGCCGGTTTTGCTTTCGGATGAATATGCCAGTTGGCTAACGCTCAATCCACAGTCTATCGGAATGACGCCATTGAAAGCTGATGGGAACATGATTCAAAGCACTATCGTGGTGGAAACGAGGCCTTCCGTTGCTCTCGGTGAAAAACCAAAGGCTGGTAAAGCAGGCAAGCTGCCGGCCTTTAGCTATCGCAGTGTTGACAATGAGGATTTCACCCTGTATCTCGACGCAGACATTCCTTTCAAGGAAGCCCAACGGCTATCCAGGCAAAGTATGGTGGGTGAACAGTTTTCTTACGGAAAGAAGTCCGTCACGGTGGAAGACGTCGAACTCTATGGGCAAGGTAACAAACTGGTCGTGAATACAAAAGTAAAAGGCAGCTACAACGGAAATATATATTTCGAAGCAAGACCGGAATATAATTCCAAAAAAAATAAGATTGACCTGGAAGATGTGGAATTTGATTTCAGCACAAAAAAGACGCTCATGAAAAGTGCCAGTTGGCTGTTGAAAGGCCCGATGAAACGCAAGGTGCAGGAGAGCCTCAATTTTTACCTGAATTACAACCTGGAGGACACCAAAGCGATGATTCAGCAGGAAATGCAGAATTACCAGCTTGCGCCCGGGGTTTCGATGAACGGCCTGTTAAATGAGTTGAGTGTTTCACACGTTTACATCGCTGCGGAAGCCATTCGGGTAAGAATCGGACTGAAAGGAAACCTGAAGTTGGAAGTAAAAAGTTTGGGAAAATAATTGACTAACTCAAAAAACCAGAAAGCCGCAAACCTTAGATTTAAGAAAGCAGATTAAGGAATTGACAACCAGTTGTTTACTTTCCAATTCCAGATTTCCAGATAAAGTTAACTGCGCTAAAAAGGTATGCGCTGTCATAAATTTTAACACCTTTTCAGTCAAAAAAAATACAATATACCCTTTCGCCGAAGTTAAAAACCCCTTACCTTGGCATCACAAAGCAGCTAAACGAAGTTGCTAAAAAGAAACTACCGCACAAGTACAAACTTCAATGTTTTGACTCAACATTTCTCACGTTAAGGTTTGATTTGGAATGCGACTAGGGCGGGCCCCATCCGTTGACTTGTCCGGATCTTTCCCAAGGCTTCTCAGGAAGTTTGGCAAAGACAAGGGGATTACCGAAATCATACCGACGGCCTTATCCATGACTTTCAGGGGTCTAAAACGCCTCACGTACTTGTGTGGTTTTCTTTTTTTAGAACCTGCTTTTTTATCCTCTTCCCCGTTTCATCTTTCCATCAAATTTTTGTTTTCGCTCAATTTCTGCACAATGTCTTCTTTCAACAGCCTGTTTTCAGTTGTTGAATCTTTGGCTTCACAATTTCCGTTTTCGGAGAAATGCCTGATCTGTCAGCCCGGCAACTTTTAAGTTTTCTCTCGTCTTCTTTTTTACATATTTCGTGGAGAAATGGTAGCGCTTCGCTCCTGTTTTCTTAATTTTAGCATTCACTAAGAATCGCTTTTATAACCTATCTAAATAACAATCATGGATATTTCAATTTTAATTCCGATCGTGCTGGGGATGTTTGTTTTGTCAATGGGCCTTTTCACTGTCAAACAACAGACTGCAGTAATCATACAGCGCTTTGGGAAATTCCAGAGCATCCGTCAGGCCGGGCTCCAATTTAAGATACCATTCATCGACATGATCGCTGGAAGGATCAGCCTGAAAGTTCAACAACTCGATGTTCCGGTTGAAACTAAAACCAAAGACGATGTTTTTGTGCGCATTCAGGTGTCCGTGCAATACCAGATCAACCACGACTCCGTTTACGATGCATTTTACAAACTGCAAAATCCGACGGAACAAATGGCCGCCTACATTTTTGACACAGTGCGGGCTGAAGTTCCAAAGATGAAACTCGACGACGTTTTTGAGCGCAAAGACGACATCGCCCTCGCCATTCGCCGGGAGCTGGACGACGCCATGAATGAGTATGGCTACTTTTTCGTTAAAGCACTCGTCACAGACATCGATCCTGCAGCAGAAGTGAAGCAGGCGATGAACCACATCAACGCTGCCGAACGCCGGAAAACTGCCGCCGAATACGAAGGTGAGGCAGAGAAAATCCGCATTGTTGCAAAAGCAAAAGCTGAAGCCGAAAGCAAGCGTCTGCAAGGACAGGGTATCGCCGATCAGCGTCGTGAAATTGCAAGGGGACTTGAAGACAGCGTGGGAACACTGAACGCTGTGGGTATCAACTCCCAGGAAGCATCTTCACTGATCGTCATTACACAACATTACGACACCTTGCAATCGCTGGGTGAAAACACCGGCAGCACACTGATCCTGTTGCCAAATGCTCCAAACTCAGCGAGCGACATGCTTTCCACCATGGTTTCTTCATTCGTTGCCGCTCAGGAAATTGGCGAAGCCAACAAAGCCAACACCCTGAAAGTGAACGGAAAGAACGGAAAAAAGAAGGCAGAGGCTTAGGCCTGATTGTCTTTCAGTAACAGCAAAAGAGGCTGTATCATCAGATCGTCATTGTTTACGTTCGACCCTGGTTCGAATTAAACCCTGCAAAAAAAGCAGGTATCGACTTCAGACTTTGAACGAGTGCAGGCAATGTCAATCTAATGGTACAGCCTCTTTTTTTTAAAACTTTGTCCTGCCTGCGGCAAAAGTTTCCTGCCAACCTTTCGATTCTGAAATTCCTGTCTATTTTTGGGAATCGAGTTCACCCTTTCTATTCGCCTTCCCAGGCTTCCATCTATCCGGTTTAATTTTTTGAAAAAATGAACATGTATAAAATTCTTACCTTTTTCACGCTCTTTTTCGTGGTTTTCAAGCTGAGTGCCCAGCCCTCCAATGACGACTGCTCCGGCCTGATCGATTTGGGCGAAGCGCCCATCTGCCCATTTCCTGACACTTTCAATAATGTAGACGCTACCCTGTCCGTCGTTTTTTCCAATCCGCTTGACAATATCCCCAGTTGCTTCACCGGCGGCGTGGTAGACCGTGATGTCTGGTTTTCTTTCACGGTGCCTGCCGATGGAAGCATCCTCGATTTCACTATTGAACTTACCGGCGTGGACGGCCCGAACGGCAGCATTTTGCAACCTCAGTTGGCCGTGTACCGGGGTGATTGCCTGCTCGATGAACTGCAGGAACTCGACTGCGTCACATCCGCCCCCGGTGAGACCTCCCTCAATCTCGATCTGCAAGGCCTGACACCGGGTTTGCCCTATTTTCTTCGCATCAGCGACTGGTCAGCTTCCGGCACGCCGAACTGGGGAGATTTTGTATTGTGCGTGAAAGAATTTGTCCCTGTTTACAACATGGGCGATGAGACATCCTCCACGTCCTGCTTCGGAACCCTGTACGACTCCGGCGGGCCGGACGGTGATTATTCCAACAATGAAAACCTGACCTTCACGATTTGCCCGGATGATTTCCACCAGTGTATTTTCATCAATGTCAACTCCTTCGACCTTGAAAATGACTTCGACTTCCTCAATTTTTATGCAGGCCCAAACATCGGCGCTCCCATTATCACTGACCTGACCGGCAGCGGGAGTAATGTCGAAATTCAGGTTCACAGCAGTTGCGTCACCATCCAACTGGATTCAGATTTTTCGGTGTCCGACCAGGGCTTTGAGCTAACCTGGGCCTGCTCTCCCGACACCTGCACGATACCGCCGCCCATCACTTGCGACAATGCGGTTTCCATACCCACCCTACCCTACTCCAATTCCGGTCTGACTACCTGTGGCGCTGCTGACAACTACGACACCAGCCCTTGCAACAACGACGCATGGATGGGCAGCGATGACTACATTTTTACCTATGAATCGCCGGGAGATGAGTGCATTGCCGTCAGTATCACCGGGTCGGATGCAGCCACCGGCGTTGGAATTTTCAACGGTTGCCCCAACACTGCCACGGAATGCATCGCCCGTGCCGGAGGTGGCGTCGGACAGACAGACCCGATGATTAACGCTGCTTATCTTGCACAACCCGGCATTTATTACATCGTGGTGGATAATGCAAATGCCTGCACACCTTTCAATATCGAGATACAGCAGGTTTCCTGCCCGGTTATTTTCCCTTCGGCGGCGTTTTGCGAAGATGCGCTTTCCCTCAATGGCTGTGGCGATTTGCCTGCCATCATCAGTGTAGCACCCGGCGAGGGTGATGAAAATTTCATCATCGACGGCGTGAACGATGGCTGCTGGGCCGGTTTTCCGCCAAACTTTACTTTTTTTATGTTTCAGGCGCAAAACGACGGTGAGTTTGGATTTATCCTGCAGGCGGCTGACCCCAACGAATCCTCCGACATTGATTTTCAGGTATGGGGGCCCGTCAGCGATGCTGCTGATTTGTGCGGCTACGCACTGACGCACCAACCCATCAGAAGCTCCTACGCCGCCGGTGCAGACCCAACCGGTCTCGTCAACGTACATCCGACAACCGGACTTCCGGTCACGGACACCTGCGAGCTGGCCGGAGGGGATGATTTTGTAAAAAAAGTAGCTGTACAAACAGGCGAATTTTACCTCGTGCTGATTAATGACTGGGGAAATCAGATCGTCAGCGGCGCTGTGTCCATCGATTTCGGCGGCACTACTCCCGGCGTGCTCAATGCCATACCTGTCGATTTTTCAGCCTCTCCTGACACAGTTGTTTGTCCCGGCGAGGCAGTGCAGTTGTTCGCCAGCGGTGGCGAAGTGTACCAATGGTTGCCGGAGCAGGGTTTGAGTTGCGATGACTGCCCGAACCCCGTTGCCAACATCTCGGCCTCCACCACTTACAGTGTCATCATCAACACCGTTTGCGTAGCGGACACCATCGATGTGAACGTGGGACTGCTCGAAGTCAATGCCGGACCTGACCTCACAAGCTGCATTGGCGAGCAGGTTCAACTCAACGCAGGCGCCAGTTTTGCCAGTGTGACCTATCAGTGGAACGATCCCGCCGGATTCCTGAGTTGCACGGATTGTCCAAATCCTATTGTGACAGCCAATGCTGCAGGTACCTACACTTTTGAAGTTACTGCCACAGGGCCAACCTGTTCATTCAGCGATGAAATGACGCTGACGGTGCTGCCGAATCAGGCGCCCGTTTACAGCATCAGTGACAACCAGTCGATTTGTTTGGGTGAAACTGTTCAACTGGGTGGTCCGTCAACACCCGGCGTAACCTATAACTGGACTTCCCAGCCTGCCGGTTTTGTTTCAAACGAAGCCAATCCCGAGGTGACGCCGGCCGTTTCAACAACTTATTTTCTTGAAATATCAAACTCCGATTGCCCGCTGCCATCCTTCGACAGTGTAGCTGTCGTGGTATCTGCTTTGCCGGTCATTGATGTAGCGGATGACACACTCGTTTGCCAGGAGGAGCCGGTGTTACTTGGTTTTACCCAACCGGAACCAGGCGTGACATACAGCTGGTCTCCTTCCACAGACCTAAGCAATCCCAACGCCGCCAACCCGGTAGCTTTACCTACTCAAACTACCGAATACACCCTGACCGCCACCCGAAATGGTTGTTCCGTCGAGGCTTCCGTAAAGCTGGAAGTCACCGAAATCAGCATTGACATTGCTGCACCCGATACGATTCCGATTTGCAAAGGCGTCAGTGTGCCTTTGCAGGCAATGGCTTTACCTGCCGGTTCAGTCGTCAACTGGACGCCCAACGACGGCAGCCTGAACACTACCATCGGCGACAGTGTGATTGCAACCCCGCAGGTGGCGACCAATTACATCGCTTCGGTGGCAGTACCTGGTTGTGTGAAAATGGATACCGTTTACGTAGGAGTGGACTCACTGCCCTACAATCTGACAATCCTGCCAATCGACACACAAATCTGTCAGGGCGAGCTGGTGCTGCTGACTTCCCAGACCTACGAACCGGCTGATTTCTCAGAAATCACTTTCCAATGGCTGCCGCCAAACGGGCAACTGACGCCCGATTCACTATTCAATATGGTGGTGCAACCCGGCGAAACAACGACTTACCAGCGCATTGCCACCAATGGATTTTGTACGGATACCATTTCAGCAACAGTCAACGTCGTGCCGGTGAACTCGATTAACATCACTCCAGCCGAGCCTGTCATCTGTGGCGGAGCCTCGGTGCAGTTGACGGCGACGGCTCTTCTCCCGGTTGAATTTACCTGGGAACCTGCCACCGGATTGAGTTGCAACGAATGTCCCGACCCGGTAGCCTCGCCTGCCGTGACGACGGATTACACCGTGACGGGCGAGTATGAAGGCTGCCCGGTTTCAGGCGGAGTGACAGTGGAGGTCCTGGCAGTCCCTTTCATCGTGGCGCCAACAGGAGTGCTATGCCCCGGCAGCTCAACTGCGCTGAATTTTGCCCCCAACCCTGCGTGGACCTACAGCTGGACTTCTCCGGATGATGCCGGGTTTGCGAGCAACGAGCCGGCACCGGTTGTTTCACCTGAACAAACCACGAATTACGAAGTGACCGTAAGCAATGGCAACTGCCCGCCGGAAGACTTTACCCTGACGGTTTATGTTGCACAAAACCCCATGCTGACGGTGAGCAATGACACAACAGTTTGCGGCAGCAACGGCGTTACGCTGTTCGCTGATACCGGACTTCCGGGCGATTACGCCTGGGAGCCGGGCAATGCAACGGGTACCAGTTTTATCCCTACTTTGCAGGAGGGCGTCAATACTTTCACCATCAACTACTCGAACGAATGCGGTGACAACCTGACGGAAACGATTGTCGTAGAGGTCTTCCCCGGCATTGAAATTTCTGAATTGACTTACGACAGCGATTCTACGGTGGTTTACCAGGGTACACCAATCACCCTCGGCGTTGTGACAGACCCGGCTGCCGCCACTTTCAGCTGGTCCACCGGCAGCACATCAGATACGGCACAGGTGACACCGCTGACACTGCCGGGCGTGACGTATTCCGTGACAGTGACGGACGACCTGGGATGTTCGGATTCCGAAACTATCTCGTTCGAAGTACTGGAATCCCAGTATGACATTCCGAATGTGTTTTCACCCAACAACGACGGTATCAACGATATTTTTCTCGTAATCATCACCGGTGAAAATATTGAAGTGCGATCCATGGAAGTCTGGAATCGCTGGGGGCAAAAAGTACACAGCGAAACCAACAGCAACACCGGCTGGGACGGCACTCAAAACGGAAAACCCGCCGGCTCGGATGTGTACGTTTACCGGGCAGTGATCGGTTTGCCGGGTGGAAGGGAGGTTATTAAATCAGGTGATGTAACTTTGTTGAGATAGGTTGTCTAAGCTACAGCAACCGGGGTCGTTTTCCTCAAATTCACGGAAATTCCAAACTGGTTTCACTTTGAAAAAAACGACAGAGTGAATTGTCATTTCAGCCAGAAGAAAACACAAATCATAAACCCTTGAAAAAATGCCACACAGAAAAACATCATTCAAAAGACCCAAAAAATACACGCCAAACGTAAAAGCGATCGGCAGGAGCCGGAAAAACTTTGAATCAGGGCAGAAAGCATTTGAACTAAGCCGGAAATCCTTTCGGCAAAGCCGGAAACTATTCGAGCGCAGCCGCCGGGATTTTGAAAAAAGCAGCAAGAATTTTGAAAAAGGAAAAAAGACAACCGGCATTCTTCCGGAAACTCTGCAGCAACTACGCCTCGACTTTGAAAGCAGCCGGTCAACTTTCGAGCAAAGCCTGAAAACCTTCGAAGCGAGCCGTAAAATGTTTATAATGAGTCGGAAAGCTTTTGTGAGGAGCCGGAAAGCGTTAGTACTAAGCCGGAAATCCATCCAGTTCTAAACAGGCTATTTGCAGGCTGTCGTTCATCAATCCGTGAAAGCGCTTACATTTGCTCCGCAACGAAAATTTTCCCGAACAAAAAAGTAATGCCCGTAACAACCCTGACCATACCCACACTTGTCCAGCCGGCACAGCTCAACGGCCAGAATGTGTATCATGTGCGTCCGCTGTTTTTTGACAGTCCTGTGGCGACCCACCGGCGGTATGCCGATGCCATCTCGCAGTTCAAAGGGTTGATGAAAAGGCGTTTCGCTGGTTACCAGTTCCGGCGGTCATCAGCGGAGCAGCTGCTTTGGTTCAAGTTCGGGCCGGAGGTGAAACTCTCCCATTTTAATTACGATTTCAGCATTGGAAGCCATTACGTCAAAGGTACTTTCAGCGTGGCCAGCTTTGAATTGAATGGCAACCTTTTCGCCTGCCTGCCTTCGATGGGCAATTTTATGTTCATCGTACCGCCGGACGAACGAGGCAAGCCCAACCTGAAAGACGTAGCAGGCAACGTCATCAAAGAGCTGATCCGAAAATTCAAGCAAATCGAGGGCAGCGATTTTGATGCTACGCAATACTACACGCCCCGCCGTGAGTTCATCAGCATCATACGGCAGGAAGTTTCCGTGAAAGATGGTGACTTCAGCTTCGACGAAGCCGGGCAGATGGACATTTTCGCTGCCATGCGGAACATCAAGGAATTTGACGGTGCGGAGGAAATCGAAAAGGTTGGGGTGGACCTCTGCAGCCAGTACCCTGACCAGCTTCGCCGTGCGTGGTACCAGGACGAACTGGTGCAGCAACTTTACGACCTCATTTTCCGGAGGGGAAATACCCCCGTCGCAATCGTTGGACGGGAAGGTGTCGGCAAGCACACCGTCATCGAGGAAGTAGCCTTCCGCTACATGCAGGACGAGGACAAACCGCACGAAGACTGGAAACGCCACTACCTCTGGCATGTCAACCCGAACCGGATCATTGCCGGCATGAGCATCGTGGGTTACTGGGAGCGGCGTTTCGAAGCTATTTTAAAATACGTACAGAAGCCGCCGGGCCGCAGCAATTTTCCCGATAAAATACTGATCGACAACCCCGTAGCGCTGCTCCGCATCGGCAAGGCAGCCCAGAGCGACCTTTCGCTCGCCAATGTTTTAAAACCCTATCTCGAAAAAAGGATCGTGCAGGTAATCATCCTGGCAACGCCCGAAGAGTGGAAAGTGATTCAGGAAACGGACCGGAGTTTCAGTGACCTGTTCCAGGTTTTGCGGGTGCCGGAGCCCGACCTCAAAACTGCCATCAAAATCACCCTGCAAAACCGAAGCCTGCTCGAACTCCGGAACGAGTGCAACATCACCGTACCAGCCATCAGCCAGCTGTTCACCATTCAGCGCAATTACCTGAAAAACAAAGCTTTACCAGGCAGCGTAATGAAACTGCTGAACCAACTCACCGCCAAATACAGCCGGCAAGTCATCGATGCGCCGGAAGTCAGGGAGGAGTTCAAAGCTTTCAGCGGATTGCAGGAACGCATTTTTGACGAACAAACCACCATCGAACACGGCGAAATCCGGGACATGTTGGCCCACGAGCTGGTCGGCCAGCCGAATGCTGTTGAGGCACTTTCGCAGGTCATTCACCTCATTAAGGCGAAAATGACCGACCGCAACCGCCCCATGGCTTCGTTCCTGTTCATCGGTCCGACGGGGGTTGGAAAGACGCATGCCGCCAAGTTGCTCTGCAAAACCATCCTCGGCAGCGAGGACCACCTCCTGCGTTTCGACATGAACGAGTACATCGACGATGGAGCGCTGCACCGGCTTATCGGCGACTACTACAATCCAGAGGGACAACTGACCGGCAAGGTACGTTACCGGCCCTTCAGCGTGATTTTGCTGGATGAAATTGAAAAGGCCAACCCCGCCATCCACGACCTGCTTCTGCAAGTGCTCGACGATGCCCGCCTGACGGACAGCATGGGCCGAACCGTTGATTTTTCGAACACCATCATCGTGATGACCTCCAACCTGGGCGCCAGGGAGGCCGGCTCTCAAATCGGTTTTAACCAAAATGAAAGCAATGACGAGGGGGTGTACCGGAAGGCGATCGAGAATTTTTTCCGGCCGGAAATGGTCAACCGGATCGAACGCATCACGGTGTTCAACCCGCTTACTTTCACCGAAATCCAGAAAATTGCGCAGCTGCAAATCCGGGAATTACTGCAGCGGGACGGCTTCGTGCGACGGACGACCATCGTCAACGTTTCCCAGGATGCCCTCGACTGGGTAGCCCGGCGGGGTTTTGATGCCCGCATGGGTGGCCGTGCCCTCAAACGGCAGATCGAACGGGATCTGACGCTGCTTTCCGCAGAGCAGTTGATCAAAACCACCACAGACACGCCGCTGATCCTCGATATTTTACTGGAAAACGACCACCTCACCCCACACATCACCCCGCTTGAATTCATCCGGCCCAAAGAAACCGAGTGGATGCCGGCCCTGCCGGATGAGGACAATGCCGGCCGCTTCTTTTCAAAACTTTTAAAAAAGTTCAGCACCATCGAACGGCAGATCGAAGTATTCGAGCAAAAACGTCAGAAAAAAGGACATCTCCTCGACGTTGGCGTTCAGGATGCCGACTGGAAGCATTACGATTTTAAAAACAAGGTTTTCGACCTTAAAGAAGCTACACAGTTCAAACAGCTGCGACGCAAGGAGCGTAAACAGCAAATGACACCCGTGCTGCCTTTCCGCCTCAAACGGGTGAACCTTAGCAACATGGACGACCTGAGCAGCAAGGCCAGGAAGGAAGTGCTGAAAGACCGGTTTTTCCAGGAGGAGGCTTTGCAGGAGCTGCGGGAAGAATACCGTCACCTCAGTCCACAATTCGACAGCGCCCAGACGGATTACCTGCTCAGTTACCTCGATCTGGCTTTCCTTCAATCCATGCTTGAGGGTTTTCTGGCTGAAAAAACGGACAAGGTCACGCTCCGCTTCGAATCTTGCGTCACGAATGCCGGGGCAGATGAAATCGAGTTTCTGGTCCATCTTTACACCGGTTTTTTTGAAAAATTGGACATCCCTTACACCCTCGACTCCGACCGCATGAGCATTGAGGTGGAGGAACACAGCCTGGCAAACCTGCTGGCCGGCGAGGAAGGTATTCACCTTTTTTACGTACCGCACAGCATCCCCATCCCCATTCGGCTCATCCTGTCACCCGATCAAAATGAAAACGAACGCCCGCCGCTGAAAGTCATCCGCATCTACGACAGCATGGATACCATCACGGACCTGCGCACCGGTTACACAAATACCGTGAACATGACGCCGGATGAATTCAAATTGCTGATCTACGGCGGTATCGCTTCGTAAAGTCACCAAAGCCAGCATCACAGATTCATTTCAGGCAAGGTAAAATCAGAACCCTGCCTGACTTGCCGTCCTACGCCGGAACTGCTTCAGCTTCTGCAAGTTGCCGGGAAAGCTGCTTGATCGGGCTTGTTTTCACCACGCCCTCCTCCAGCAATATGAGCGACACGCCGGGCTGTTTCCACCAATTACTTTTCAATAATTTCTTTTGTGAAACAACGCCCTTGCGGTAGTGAAACTGTCGCCCGGAATAGTACTCATGAATTTCCTCAAAAGCATCAGCCGGAAGTTTTTCCCAATCGTCAAAACTGACGTAAACGTTCAGCAGCGCATCGCTTTTCAGTTCAGATGGACGCTGGAGCAGGAGTTTTTTGTATTCGTAGCGATAGTCGTAACGAAGCGCCGAAAGGTCGCTCAAAATGGCAGAAGCCGTCGGAAAACCACCGGCGCCTTTCCCGTAAAAAAACTGCTCATCGGCCAGGGTGGAGGAAATCACCACGCCGTTGTACTCTTCCCGCACCCGGTGAAGCAGATGGGCTGGCTTCACGAATTGCGGCAGCACAAAAGCGGCCACACTCCCATCATCCTGTTTGACCGCTTGCGCAACAAGTTTGATTTGCGCACCCTCTGCCACGGCCACCTGCCGGTCTCCAGGGTTCAATCGCTCGATGCCGTGGTACAAAAGCTCATCCGGCCTGACGAGTACGCCATAGGCATGTGTCAGCAAAATGCAAAGCTTGTTCACGGCATCCAGCCCCTGCACGTCGAGTGAGGGATCGCTCTCGGCAAAACCCCGGCATTGGGCCAGTCCGAGCGCATCGGAGTAGCTCAGTTTTTCATCAAAAATTTGAGATAAAATGAAGTTCGTACTGCCGTTGATGATGCCTTCGATGCCCCGCAACAGATCGTTGTCGTAGTATTCTTCCAGGTTCCGCAACACGGGGATACTCGCACAGCAGGCTGATTCGTACAGCAGGGGCGTGCCGGTCCGCTGCTGCAATTCAATGAGCGCAAGCAGGTTTTCAGCTACCATTTTTTTGTTGGCAGAAATGACAGCCTTGCCCCGAAGCAGACTTTCCTGCACGATCTCGAATGACGCTTCCGCATCGTCGATCACTTCGATGATCACGTTGATGTCCTCGTCTTCAAGCAGCTCATTTTTTTGAGTGGTGAACCAGGCAGCGTCGAGGTTTCGCTCCTTGTGTGGGTTTTTAATACAAATCTTTTTTACCTGTGCTGCCAGGGAAGGCGTTTGTTCCACCACCTGAAATACGGCTTCTCCCACAACACCATAGCCAAAAAGCCCAATGGTTAATTTCTTATGAATAGTCATTGATTTTTGATTTTGAAAAATGATTGGAAAAGGTTTCAATCAAAAAGCTTGGCCATTGCCACGGGTAGCCTTTCACCTGGAAGGTTGACCGTGGCAATGACCATTTTAAAAATATCAACAGACCGGGCTGGCAGCCACTTCAGTTTTTAATTTGACAGCCTTCAGCGCCAGGTGAAGATCCCCGATCAGGTCTTCAGCGTTTTCCAGCCCGACGGAAAGCCTGATCAGGCCGTCTTCGACACCGGCTGCCCTTCTTTTTTCATCCGGGATGGATTTGTGCGTCATCGTCGCCGGATGGCTGATGAGGCTTTTCACGCCGCCAAGGCTTTCGGCCAGCTTGAAATACCGGGTGGAGGTCACCAGCGTTTTGGCAGCTTCCGTCGTATTTTCCTCCAGTTCAAAAGAAATGACACCGCCAAAACCGCTTGACTGTCGTTCCGCAACATCATGGTTAGGGTGCGATTTCAAACCCGGGTAAAAAACCTTTTTCACGCCGGGCTGCCCCTGCAGCCATTCGGCGATGCGCTGTGCATTCAGGCAATGCTGCCTGACACGGAGTTCAAGCGTTTCGATGCCACGGATTACCAGCCAGCTATCGAAGGGAGAAAGCACAGCGCCACAGGCGTTCTGGATGAATTTGATTTTTTCGCCTAACTCCGTTGTTTTCGTCACGACCAAACCTGCGATCAGATCGGAGTGCCCACCGAGGTATTTGGTAGCGCTGTGCAGGACGATATCGGCGCCCAGGTCAAGTGGTTTTTGTAAAACAGGCGAGGCAAACGTGTTGTCCACACAAACGAGGCAATCATGAAGTTTGGCGATTTTTGAAATGGCCTGTATGTCCGTGATTTTCAACGTCGGGTTGGTGGGCGTTTCAATCCAGATGAGTTTTGTTTTAGCTGAAATGGCATCCAGAAGATTGGCCGGATCGGTCGTGTCTACGTATTTCACCGAAATACCAAACTTCCGGTAAATCTGCGTGAACTGCCTGAAGGCGCCACCGTAAATGTCGTCAACGGCGATAATCTCATCACCGCTTTCCAGTAACTTCACGACGGCATCAATAGCCGCCAGGCCACTGGCAAAAGCAGCGCCGGTGCTACCGTTTTCAAGCACTGCAGCAAGGTCTTCCAGCGCTTTCCGGGTAGGATTTCCGGAGCGGGCGTAGTCGTAGCCCCGGTTTTCGCCGGGTGCGTCCTGTACAAAGGTGGAGGTTTGGTAAATCGGCACCGCAATGGCGCCGGTAAGTTCATCGATCGGAATGTTGTGAATGATTTGCGTTGCTTGGCTCATGGCACAAAGTTTTTTAACAGTGAAAAAATGATTAATCACTGAGCCACACGGTACCAAGAGCCTGGGAGTAGGTGAATTGACGGAAGAGCTAAAATGCAAAAAGCTCATCCGACAAGTCACCGGATGAGCTTTTTGTTATCATTGGAAAGAAAACTTTGACCAAAATAAAGCGCTCACAGACGACTTATCTTCCTCCGGTTATTTCACGGAGATGGAGTTGGCACCTTATCCCGACTTTCGTCCGGACAGGTTGTCAAGGCTTCAACGGGCCATATCCCTCTGCCTTTCTTGATAAGTGTAGTAGCTCAATGAACTGGGGGCAAATGTACAAGCAGAATTCATTTTTCCAAAAGCGCCCCTTCTTTTTTTGTAGTTAAAAAAATCTTAACGCTATTATTCGGGCTGCAACAATGCGGATAAAATTTCCTTTTGCAGCTGGCTTGGATCCACCGATACCACGCCTACCTTTTCGACCACCTGTCCTCCTGCAAGGTTAGAAAGCAATGCAATTTCTTCTTTGTTCAATCCTGCTGCCATTGCCAGTGAAGCAATACTGATAACGGTATCGCCGGCACCGCAAACGTCGGCTACATTTCGCCGGTGTGTCGGGTAAAGTTTTCCCTCGGTGGCATCATCAAGATAGGCGCCTTTTTCAGAGAGTGTAATGAGGGTGATACGATTCTCAAGGCGATGACGAATCAATTCCGAGGCTTTTCTGAGCGAGCCGAGGTCGCTGTCAATGGGCATTTGCAGCGCATCTTTCACCTCCTTCAGGTTAGGCTTGAAGAGATCGACGTTTTTATAATTCCAGAAGTTTCTGAATTTAGGGTCGACTGCCACCGGAATGTTTCGCAGCCTCGCCTCTTCGAGCAGGCGGGAAATTACACCGGCTGACAAAACCCCCTTGTTGTAGTCCTGCAGAATCATGACGTGGAAAGTTTTTTCGTTCAGCAGGCCAACGACCGTGTGCATAAATTTTGCAGCCTCGGCGGATGTAAGGTCATGGGTCTGTTCTTTATCAAGGCGCAAAAGATGTTGATTACCGGCAATGACCCTCGTTTTGACGGTGGTCATTCTTTCCGGAGAACACACAATCCCCCGGTCTTCCAACCCATACGCAGGCAGCAGATCCAGCATGATTGAGCTTTCAGCGTCCTGACCGGCAATGCCACACAGATACGGCGTAGCACCAAGTGACCGCACATTCAAAGCGACATTTGCAGCTCCTCCGAGACGGTTTTCCTCACTCCCCCACTCCAGCACCGGCACCGGCGCTTCCGGTGAAATCCGGGCGACCCTGCCATTAAGATAGCGGTCGAGCATTATGTCTCCAATGATGATGACATTGAGCTGTTCGAAGGATTGGAAGACTTCCTTGCAATTCATGTAAGCGGTTTTGTGAAAATTGAAGAAGATAACAGGCAGGAATAAAACAAAAAAGCCGACTTTCCAGTAGGAAAGCCAGCTTATTTAACCCCAAAAAACCAAATCTTTCGGACGGATAAAACCGTCCTTTATATTCTTTGATTAACTTGAAATTCGAAATTTACGACAAGTTAAGCTTCTTTTTTCAATAAAACAACGTTGCAAAGAAAAGAACTTTATTATCAACTTTCCAAACACTCGGTCATTTTTTTTAAAAAATTGTTGCTACAATAAAAAAAGGGCTGTAACCGGACGAATTATCGCATTGATTCTCAAAGATTCATCTGCAATTCAGAGTTCCTGTTAAATTTGCCAAATTTTTCTTCACGATAAACTCAATCTTAATAATTGTGAAATTTCCCATCCTATTGACTGCCCTGATAGCCATTACCGGCCTGATGAGCAGCAAATACCTGGACCATCAGCAGCAGGAACCACCCGTCGTTAAAAACATCATATTGCTCATCGGAGACGGTATGGGCTTGACACAGATTTCCTCAGCCATATACACCGAAAGGAAAATAGCACTGGAGCGTTTCCCGGTCATTGGCTTCCAGAAAACCTATTCCGCTGACAACCTGGTTACCGACTCAGCTGCATCCGCCACGGCGATTGCCTGTGGTCAAAAAACTAAAAATAATTCCATCGGAATAGATCCAAACGGCCAGCCCTGCAAAACCATCCTGGAAGAAGCCGGGGAAAAAGGCCTCGCTACCGGGCTCGTGGTTACCTCTTCCATCGTTCATGCTACGCCGGCATCTTTTATTGCCCACCAACCCTCCCGTAATTTCTATGAAAATATCGCCGCAGACATTGCTGCATCTAATGTTGACCTGTTTATCGGTGGCGGCAAACAGTTTTTTGACAGAAGAAATAACGACGACCGCAACCTGGTGAAAGAGCTCGAAGAAAAAGGCGTGGCAGTTTATGACTACTTTAGAGATAATATCCTCAAAGTTTCTCCGTCCGTTGAAAAGCGATTTGCTTTTTTCACAGCCGATAACCAACCGTTACCCGCATTTCAGGGCCGTGATTATTTGCCCTACGCCACGAGAATGTCGCTGGAATATTTATCTAAAAGAAGCGAAAAAGGTTTTTTTCTCCTGGTGGAAGGTTCGCAGATCGATTGGTCCTGCCATGCCAACCAGGGTGCTCCATTGTTGAGTGAAATGGAAGATTTCGATAACGCCATTTTACAAGCCTTCGCATTTGCCAAAAAGGACGGCCACACGCTCGTCATCGTCACCGCCGACCACGAAACAGGTGGCCTGGCCATCAATCCGGGGTCCCAGATGAAAAGGCTCAACCTGAAATTTACGACCAATGGACACACCGCCAGCATGGTGCCGGTTTTTGCCTATGGCCCCGGGTCCGAACTGTTCTACGGAATTTATGAAAATACAGCCATCTATGACAAAATGAAGGAGGCACTGGGTTTTTAAGATAACATACACCCCACTCCATTTTTTTTTAAACAAAGCCGGCGACTGATTATTTAACCTCAGGCCTTACTTTTGAAACCATTAATGCTGAAACCGGTTAAAGAAATGGCCATCCTTTCTTACGTGGTCTCGTATTTGAAGCAGGAAGCTGTTTCGATGTAAGGTTCAGGCAGCTGTTCGGCAACTTGTGCTGCCTGCAAACCCGCATACTTTCAGCACACCGCCATTCATCAAATTACTTAACCAAAATAAAACTCAAAAAATATGAAAGTCGAAGCGTTGGAGAACTTAAAGATGATCAAAGAAAGCGCCCGGGATTTCGCTGAAGCCCACATTCGTCCCCACGTGATGGAATGGGATGAATCCCAGCATTTCCCCATGGATTTATTTCATAAAATGGGAAAACACGGCTTCCTCGGCGTCATTGTACCCGTAAAATACGGTGGCGTGGGACTGGGTTACCAGGAATACATCACCGTCATCGAAGAAATCGGAAAGGTCTGCGGCTCTATCGGACTTTCCGTTGCGGCGCACAACTCCCTGTGTACCAATCACATCCTCATGTTCGGCAAAGAAGAGCAGAAGCAAAAATACCTGCCCAAGTTAGCCAGCGGCCAATGGATCGGCGCCTGGGGCCTCACCGAACCCAACACCGGAAGCGACGCCGGACGGATGCGTTGCGTTGCGGAGAAAGACGGTGATTACTACGTCCTGAACGGCGCAAAAAATTTCATCACCCACGGCAAATCAGGTCACGTGGCCGTAGTGATTGCCCGCACCGGTGAGTTACTGGACAGCCACGGCATGACCGCTTTTGTGGTGGAAAGGGGCACACCCGGTTTTTCCGGAGGGAAAAAAGAAAACAAGCTTGGCATGAGGGCCTCAGAAACGGCAGAGATGATTTTTGACAACTGCCGGTTGCACAAAAGCCAGATACTCGGCGAAGTCGGAGATGGTTTCATACAGTCCCTGAAAATTCTCGACGGCGGAAGAATCTCGATCGCCGCACTTTCCGTGGCCATAGCCAAGGGCGCCTACGAGGCTGCCGTTCAGTATTCGCAGGAAAGGCAGCAATTCGGCAAACCCATTTCAAAATTCCAGGCCATCTGCTTCAAACTCGCCGACATGGCCACCAAGATCGAAGCTGCCGAGCTGTTGACCCGCAAGGCAGGTTTCCTCAAGGACAAAGGCGAAACCAGCACCACGATATCCGCCATGGCAAAGCTTTACGCTTCGGAGATTTCCTGCCAGGTGGCCAATGAAGCCGTCCAGGTCTACGGCGGCTACGGTTACACCAAAGATTTCCCCGTAGAAAAATACTACCGGGATGCCAAGCTCTGCACCATCGGAGAAGGCACCAGCGAAATTCAAAAGGTGGTCATCTCCAGGCAACTGCTGAAAAAATGATCCGTTTGGATCAGCGACTATAAAGAACTGAACAGGCCGCTTCCTTACCGGGAGCGGCCTTTTTTTTTATAAATTAAACGTCTCTGAGTAACCCACGAAATAGGTAAAACACACGCCCGCAAAAATAAACAGGTCGTTCTTCTTCGGATTGCCGTTTTTGCTCACCCCATCCAGGTAATCGTTGAAGGTAATCCGGGAGCCGGCCTCTATGCCGATTAGAAAATACTTGCTAATATCAAAAGTAACCCCGGCTATCAGGGGCATGCTGACAGAGGAAGATCTTGCGCCAACCTCCGGAAAGCGGTTGACATCCCTGGGATGGGTGAAAGTAATTTTCGGATCAAAGTTGATCAGCCCCAGGCCATGCCTTTTGTATGGTGTGACTTGTTACTGAAATGAACATTGGTTGGAGTCAATGCAATAAGCCCTCATAGTGTATTTTACCTTTTGATACTTTTTTTTCGAGTAACTTCTTTTCTTCTTTTAATTGATTTGCTATTTTCTTCATTAACTTTTCTAATTCAGGATTCATTTTAATACTTCGCTCTCTCATTCTTCTTAAAATACCTTTACATCCTGTAGGGCTTATATAAAATTTTTCGGGAACACCTTTTGATTGAACAATATCTTTTAAATCTCCAAAGGTTGGATTGTTAGGAGAAGGCGAACTATTGAGATATTTTGAATGGCTTACTTTTTTCACATGACCTAATAAATAGAGTTCAGCGTCAAGATTATTTTTTGTGGGTTTTATTGATTTACCCCATAAGCAAGATATATTCTCACTACTTTTAATTTGGTAACTTTTTATTTTTTGACCTATCCACTTAACAACTGGAACTGCCCAAGAATTACCAACAGCATGGTAACGATTTGTATCACTATTTCCTTGAATCAAAGTGTAGTTATCTGGAAATCCCATTAACCTTTCACATTCAAGAGGAATAAGTCTTCTTATTCTATCGTTTTGGGCAATATAAAGTGACCCATTATAAGCAGCGGCATTTCCATTCCATTTTGTAGCATATGCAGAATACAAACAATCTGTATACTCTCGAAATATCTCAAATTTACTGTCTTCTTTGTAGAATATTTTTTCTGAATTATCTATTTCTTCTTTATGTTCTTCAATTTGGCTAAATAGATTTCCCTCATTTCGTTTATCAGTTTTTTTATTTTCTTTTACGATATAAGAAATGTCTCTATTATCTATTTCAAATAAAACTTCGTCTGGTCGAAAATTTTTACCTCCTGCAAGGACAAATAATCGTTTTCTTTGTTGAGGAAGTCCAAAATACTTAGCATCAAGTACTCGCCAAGCAACATTTCTTATTTTCCCTTCTAAAAATCCTGATTTAGACCACTTTTCAACTTTCAATTCCTCACTAAAACCTGCAAGCCCTGCAATAAAATTCCCAAAAGCATTTGTTCTATCGTTTAATACACCTTCTACATTTTCCCATAACACTATGCTGCGTTCCTTATTATTCTTTTCTCTTACTTTATCAATTGCATTGGCGATATCAATAAAAGTCATCGTTAATAGTCCTCTTTCATCAGTTAAACCATTCTGCCAACCTGCTAAAGAAAATGCTTGACATGGAGTTCCTCCACAAAGTAAGTCAGGAGCTTCAATTTTTTCTTCTAAAATAAGAGAAGGTATTTTAAGCATATCTCCAACATTCGGAATTGAAGGATAATGATGTTCCAAGACTTTTGAAGGAAAATCAGCTATTTCTGAACTCCACAACTGTTTAAAATTAAATGAATTAAAAGCCAATTGTGACGCTTCTATTCCTGAACACACACTACCAAAAGTTAATTTATCTGTCATCCTAATTAAATTATTCGCAAAGATAACTATGCTAATTAATGTATGCAAAAAATCACAAAAGTAATTTTTTCATTAATTCTTTTTTCCATTTAACTAAATCGTACCAAGGGCATCCTACACAACCATTTTCATCGTATTCATTTTTTCCTTCCCAATTATGGTTCCCTTGATAATACCACTCAATACCCATAAAATCACCTCGCCTTTTATGTTTAACGCATCTATCACAATATCGTGATTTCCACATATTAGTTTGATTGCTTAATAATTGAAATTTGTTTTTGATTTCATCTTCAGGCATATAATCAGGATTCGGACTTTCTGGTTGACTCCACCTTTGAGATGGAAATTTGTGATCAATTAAAAGTTCAACTGAAGTTCTTCTGACATTAAAGCAAACTTCAGTCATTCCCAAAACACTTTTTGCTCTTGATTTAAATTTTTCGGACATCGGCGCTCTTAATTCATTTCCATGTTCAAATCGGGTTTCGATGTTCGGAAGCATAACTAAAATATCGTGCATTGTTTTTTTACCACAATTAAAACACTGCCTCCTTTTTGAACCAATAATGTATCCTCTTTTTTTTAAGTCTCGCAGACGTGATGCTGGTTGCGGATTAACAGTTGGTACGGGGCCACAAACTCTGCATTCCCACTCTCCTGAATATAAAGCTTTGAGAACTTTATAGGTTTCTGTATCTTTATTACTCCAAGTATTATCACTTTCTTTTATCCAATCTGCTTTTTTACTTGGATCAAGTAACTCATAATTTTTTTCAATCGATTCATGGAATTCTTCTTCCGTCAAGTCTAACCCTTGTTTTTCTAAGAATTTCGGCAAAAGACCACGCCATACTTTTTCGTCGTAGCTAAATTCAACCTCTTTAAAAACATCATTCGTTTTTTCGGCGACAAAAAAATCTTTCGAGAATTTAATTTTATTCATATTTAAATATTTTAGAATCTTACAAATCTGTAATTTCTGCGATTGAAACCTTTAAGGCATATGCAAGTTTTTGGATATTTACAAGGGTAATATTTCTTTCTCCCCTTTCTATCATACCAATATAAGTTCTATGAAAGCCTGCTTCATGAGCTAAATCTTCCTGTGAAAGCCCACTCTTTTTTCTGAGGTCTTTCACCTTTTCTCCAAACTTTATTAAGATCTCTCTATCTGATTTCATTGCTAATTTTAGTGTGCAAAACTAAAATCAGGCCTATAGCCATACAACCGACAAGAATTAGCATTTTTAAGCTTTTGTGCAGGAGCGAGTTGTAACGTTCCGGGAGCGAGTTGTCTATTCCTGAAATAGCCTGACAGGTTTTGCGGACAAAAACGCAAAAAATGGAAGCACAATAAGCAATCAGTTTAGCCACCAAACGATGGATTGTTCGAGAGCTGGAAAACGGCCGTATGACCATGGAAAAAGCCATGGAGATAGTTACCCCGCACAGTAAGGATCCTCATTCCCTAATTCGTTCGTGGCGCAAGAAATATGCTCCTGAAATAGCGCTAACTTTACCCATTATGACGGAAAAAGAAAGACAAAAACTCGAAGCCGTCCAGAAACGGGTCAAGGAGTTGGAGCGTCAACTTGAACACGCCCAGATGAAAAACATCGCCCTGGAGACGATGATCGACGTGGCCGAGGAGCAGCTCAAGATCACCATCCGAAAAAAGTCTGGGCCCAGGCAGTAACGCAGCTCCGGCAGTTTTACCCGCAGTACGGACTGGGGTACTACTGCTCGTTGTTTGGGCGAAGCCGGCAGAGCTGGTACGAGCAGGCCAGGCGCCAGGAAGAGACGCATATGGCCCATACGCTGATACTGAAAATGGTCAAGGAGATCCGGCAGGATCTGCCCCGGGCCGGGGTGCCGAAGTTGCATCACATTTTAAAAGAAAAACTACAGGAACATGGACTGCAGATCGGCCGGGACGCCCTGTACCGCCTGTTGGGCGAACACGGTTACCTGATCCGTTACCGCAGGCGCAGACCTTATAACACTAACAGCTACCATCACTACCGTAAATATCCGAACCTGATCCGGGAACTTACCCTGCTGACCCATCCGGGCCAGTTGTGGGTCAGCGACATTACGTACCAAAAGCTTTCAGCAGGTCGTAAAAACACACCTAAAAAAAACGGTGAACGGCACTGCTGCCGTCCACCGTTTGATATTATGCCAAAGTTAAAAGCAAATCAAAAAACATCCACATAGATTTTGTCCGACCAGTAACTGACTCGATTACCGGTTGCCATGAACCTGAACTGATAAACAACAGTCGCACCGCTGGCCTGATTTTCCAACCTGAATTTCAAACGGTAAACATAGATATCTTCTATCCAGGTAACGCCGTTGTCCAGGCTGTACCGGCCGACTACCCCTTTAATTTCACGGGTGTTTTTAGCTTTCAGGATAAAATCCACTACGCCTCTGACTTTCCTGCTATCCACTTTTTGAAGAACCGGTGGCGGCACTGCTGCATTGCTTTGACCGCCGGGCTTGCGGTCGAGGCTGTAACCTGGCCGGGTGAGATAATCAATGTTGTCGGTGTAGGTGTTTTCCAGCTTGCGGGCCACTTCATAATGGGTTTTGTAAAGCAAGGACTTCGCAGCATCCTTTGCATCCTTATTAGCCGTTCCGCCGAATTGTTCGAAACGGCTGAAGGCAATGTGGTAGTTGGAGGAATTGCTGGTCAATAAAGCAGCTTCAGTTACCATATCCGGATACGAAACCGGGTCGGAAATGACGATTGCTGCAGTTGTGCTGAAGGTGTCTAATTTTGCCTCCCTGAGATCAGTCCAGGATGCATCTGCAATTGTTGGGTTGTTTTCCATTAATGATAAGAAAATTTGGCTTTCTGTCCAGTTGGTTGGGCCTTGGCTTTCTTAGAGAAGCTAATGTTTCCTTGGCTTAACAGCATGTTCAGATGGCCGGGTTATTAAATTGAAAATAATACACTAAATACCAGGTTGGCGGCTTCTAATATTATGCACTTTTTCTGTTTAACGTACTTCACTGATTACCCGACACTTGCCGCTTCCCTTTGTTTGTTTTCGACTAAAAATAAAATGCCAAATTCTATACCAATTTTATATTTCCATTTACTCCAACTAAAAATTTTTTTCTCATTGACAGTCAGGGGTAACCTGACCTCCTCGTTGTCCACGACCTGCCCTTCTCAGCCCTATTGTTTGTAACAGAACCGGATGAAGATGACCAAAACAGGCTAAAGTCAATAAATACAAGGGTTTTAGCGCAGAATGACCGTTACGAAAGCGCTTTTTCAGGTAAAAACTATACGTAATACTTTTAAAACTTTACGTAATACTCTAAAAATTGTAATTAATTGATGACAAACTATACGTAACACTTTCAAAACTTTACGTAATCGATGACAAACTATACGTAATACTTTCAAAACTTTACGTAACCGATGTCAAACTATACGTAATACTTTCAAAACTTTACGTAACCGATGTCAAACTATACGTAATACTTTTAAAACTTTACGTAACCGATGACAGCAAGATGGCAGTAGTTTTGAAAGTATTACGTAAAGTTTTGAAAGTATTACGTATAGTTTTAGGTCAAGGCAGGTGGTAATTTTCGCAGGAGAGTGCCCGCTGAAGAAACACTGAAAAACCAATGGAATTTTTTTGAGGCCAGGTCAAGATTTCCGAAATTTTAAAAATTTCGGAAATCTGCCCCTCAAACATTAAACTGCTTATAGATGGTCGCATTGAAAGTTGATAAAGGTTGATGTGGTTGATAAGGGTTGATGCCACTGCAAACCCTCTGAACCATATCAACCCCTCTCAACCTTCACCATCCGATGGTCCGTAACGAACCGGAAGCCTTTGCCTCAAAGCGCCTTTTTATAAGTCCTCCGTCTTTTATAAATGGTATGTTCGAAGTCCTTCCAAAGTGCCAGCACATGGACGTTGAATTCGAGCATGGGGTTGATCTGCACCCGTTTTATGCCTTCTTTCAGGAAGGCCTTGCCGGTTTCGGCGAAGATGACGCCGTGGGCGCCTTTTTTACGCCATTCTTCTTTCACTCCGATGAGCGCCAGGTCGGCCGTGTCGTTGTGTTTGCGGGCTGACATCAGGTGGAAGATGCCGAAGGGAAAAAGCTTGCCGTTTGCTTTCTGAAAAGCTTTGGAAAGCGAGGGCATAGTCACGGAGAAGCCGATGGGCTGGTCGTCTTTGTCCATGACCACACAGACAAAGTCGGTGCGCAGGAAACGGATGTAGCGGTTCACGTATATATCCCGCTGTTTGTCGGAGATGGGCACGAAGCCGGGAAGTTCGTCATAGGTTTCCATCAGCAGGTCGAAGAGGTTATTGGTCAGGCGGACAAGGTCAGCCTTGTTTTTGGGCTGAAATATTTTCATGCCATAGCGCTGTGCGGCCATGTCGGCCAGTTTGACCAGCCTTGCAGGTAGTTCGGTAGTCATTTTCAAGTCCACCTCCACCCATTCCAGGTCTTTTTCATAACCGGCAGCCTCCACCTGTTTCGGGTAGTAGGCATAGTTGTAGATGGTGTTGGCGGTGCCGAGCGAGTCGAAGCCTTCCGTCAGCATCCCGTTTTTATCGAGCTGATTAAAGCCGTAAGGGCCTTTCAGCCGGGAACATTTTTTACTGCGCCCCCAGGCTTCCACGGCTTCGAGCAGGGTTTTACTGACATCGGGGTCGTCAATGAAATCGAACCAGCCGAAGCGGGCATGTTTTTCATTGATGTGCGCCGTTTCGAGATCGTTGATGATGCCGGCGATGCGGCCGACCATTTTACCATCCTGCCAGGCCGTGTAAAGCACCGCCTCGGAGTGTTCGAACACCGGATTTTTTTCCGGACTCAGGATGTTCATTTCCGCCTGAACCAGCGGTGGTATCCAATAGGGTTGACCTTTGTAAAGTTTAAAGGGGAATTTGACAAACTCCCTGAGTTCTGACCGTGTGTTGACGGTACGCAGTTCTGGTTTCATATATTTTGTAGTGTTTACGAATTCATCTGGTTTAGTGTGGCAGCCGGTTTTTATACCTAAAGTAGGCAAGTTTGCGAGTAGACGAACAGACTGATTTTCAATTGTTTAAAGTCGTCCATTTTCGCAAACCACTTTTCTTCGGGTGTAAAATAACCGGAATGAAAACAGGTCGATGCCCGCATCATGCAGTTTCTGCGGGAACTTTTTTACCAAATTTCAGGATCACGCCTGCCAGCGTCGCAACTCCTGCCGCAAAAAGCAAAACGTTCACCCACGCATTCCCTCCCAAATAAGTTGACACGAAGCACAGCACCAGGCTCACGGAACCTACCGTGAGGGCGTACGGCATTTGCGTCCTGACGTGATCGATGTGATTACAGTCAGAGGCCAGCGAACTGAGAATGGTCGTATCTGAAATGGGCGAACAATGGTCGCCAAGCACCGAAGCGCCCAGGGTGACAGAGATGACATTTAACAAAATTTCCATGCTGATATCCGCATCCATCCCTTCCGCCATGCAAATCGCCCAGGCTGTCGGTATGGCAATCGGGTACAAGATCGCCATCGTACTCCAGCTCGATCCCGTGGAGAAAGATATGACGGCCGCCAGTACAAAAACGATGACGGGCATCACGTAAGGATTAATAGCCCCTTCCAGCGAGTTGGACAGGAAGGTGGCGGTGTGGAGTTCCTCCGTGGTGATAGCCAGCGCCCAGGCCAGCGTCAGAATGATCAGCGCAGGCAGCATAGCCTTGAATCCCGTGGCCATCGAGCCTATGGTCGGGATCAGTTTCATGATACCCGCCGACAGCGTGATGATGATGGCCACCAGCACCCCGCAAAAGGACGACCAAAGCAGGGCGACATACGAATCCGAGGCGCCGATCAGCGTACCTATTTTCATGAAAAAAGAGGCGTCTTCGCCCGTGAGGGCGCTCATGGCAGGCCAGACATCGCCCCAGGCCGAGGAGCCGACGCTGATGCCTGCATCCCTCAATTGACCGTAGATTCCGCCCATGCCGGTGTCCAGCAACCCGTAAATGGTTACAAAAATCACGACCAGCACGGGAACGGCTGCGTGGTACCACTTCTTCGGAGCGCCTTTGACCGGGTCAAGGTTTTCGGTTTCATTGTCTTCGAGATCGGGGCCTGCGGTTGGAGCGACCTGGCCGGTCGTTCTTGCCCGGATTTCGGCGGCGAACATCGTTCCGTAATCCCGTTGAAAATAGATGAGCAACAGGATGAAAACGAGCGTCAATCCGGGGTAAAATGAATATTTCAGCGAACTCAGGAAAATGGCGTAAGGTGTGACATTGGCATCAAACCCGTCCAGCATTTTGAGCCCGGAGTCAATGTAGCCCAGTTCGGCGCCGATCCAGGTGGTGATAAAAGCAACGGCGGACACCGGCGCTGCCGTACTGTCCACGATGTAGGCCAGTTTTTCCCTTGAAATCCTGAATTTATCGGTCACCGATCGCATGGTGTTGCCCACGATGAGGGTATTGGCATAGTCGTCGAAGAAAATGGCAACGCCCAGCAGCCAGGTGATAAACTGCGAAGTGGCCGGCGTGCGGGCGTATTTGGTCAGTGAAATAACCACGCCTGCCATACCGCCATTTTTTGAAATAATGGCCACCATGCCGCCGATGAGCAGAGAGAAAATGATGACGGAAAGGTGTCCGCTATCGGCCAGGGCATTGATTACGTAGCGTTGAACGACGCTGAGGATGCTTTCAAGAAACCAGTAAAATGAATCGATCCGGAGCCCTCCGGCAATGAAGGCGCCCGTCCATACGCCTGCAAAAAGCGACACCACCACTTCTTTGAAAATGAGCGCCAGGGCGATGGCGATGACAGGTGGCAGGATGGACAACCAGAAAGGAATGCGGCGCACCCGGTGACTTCCGTCCTGCAGTTTGGCGAGGTGATAGAGCCGGTAGCTCGTCTTTGCGCCTTTCAGCAAAATCAGCTTGCCCCGTTCGTCGGTCGAAAAATCGATGCTTGCTTTGCCATTCTGAAAAACAAGGGGACGGTCTTCGCCGTTAATGGCCATGGCAGCCTGCCCCGACCCGACGTCGGCGGTGAAAACCAGCTGGTCTTTTTCCATGGAAATCTGGTACTTACCGATGGATTCGATCGGCTGCACAGGCGGGGCAGCCGGCAGTGAAACCGAGGCCTGAGTTGTATCGGCCGGCTCCTGGGAGTAGGTGTTGAACGTTAAAAAAAAGAGAAAAAGAAGCGCAAGGCCGTGTTGGTATTTCATTTTATGCTGATTTTTCGAATATTTCGTCTAACCTTCAAAATCTGTCGTCTCGGCCGCCAAAGATGGGAAAATCTAAAATTTCACCCCAAAAAGACCGGGGATTTCTCAAAATTTGCGCCCCGGGCTGTCAGGCTGTAGTATAGCAATCGGGATTTTTACGCATTTTTATAAAGCCCCTGCAAAATAGCTCTAACGCAATATTTTATGAATGAAATTTTCAAAAGGAATCGATTTTACTTTTCACTGATTGCGCTTTTCGTCGTGCTTGGAGGTATCTACCTGTCTGTTGCAGGGAAAGGAGATGCGATCTTTTATTTCAGCGACCGCAGAAGCATACCGGGCGATGCTTTTTTTAAAGCTGTCACCCTGTTCGGCGAGGCGTATCTCTATTTCATCATTGCACTGGCGGCCCTCGCCATCCGGTTGAGGTATACCCTGCTGGTGGCCATCACGGGTTTTGTTGTGATGGGCGTCAGCTACGGCCTCAAGTCTCTTTTCCGTCAGGACCGTCCATTTGCTTTTTTCAGGAATGAAGGTTTGATTGAAAAAATAAACCTGGTGCAGGGCGTGGACATCCACACCGGCGCCACCAGTCTGCCTTCCGGGCATACCATGAGTGCTTTTGCTTTGTACGGCTTACTGGCACTGCTACTTCCCAACCGCAAGCGCATTGCTGCGCCTTTGTTTCTGCTGGCTTTGCTGGTGGGTTTTTCACGGATTTACCTCGTGCAGCATTTCTGGATCGACGTTTACTGGGGAGCTATCACCGGCACTTTGCTGGCCATGATCATTTTTGCAGTTCAACATCGATACGAGTACCGGCCCGGCGCAAGGATCGACCAGCCTTTGTTTCATTGGAGAAAAAGAAAGGTTGCGGCGGATAAAATCTGAGATTAAAGCGAAGTGATGTTTTGACTAAACAAAGGAAACAGCGGGACACCGGCAGCCCTGCGCCCTCACCGTTTCCTGAGCTCAATCAATGATCGGTGCAGTCGTTAAATGCCCAGCTTCTTGCGAATAGCCGCCGGCACTGCATTTTTGTGCACCATGATGCCCACCGTTTTCAACCGGAAGTAAGGCTCTGACATGTAAACATAGCCTTGATACGGGCTCACTTCACCCCATGAGTTTTTGGTGTAAAAATAGGCCGTTCCATGCTGGTCCTTTGCCAGCCCGGTGATGTGCATCAGGTGATCGTCGGTGGTAGAGTAATTCATGAAAGTCTCCTGTCGAAGCTCCTGCGTGACGGACACTTCCTCGCCCGGTTGGGCAAACATATCCTCCCGGTCGCTCACTGCGGGCAGTACGGCAACACCCTTGCCTGCCGAGAATCCCTTCTCGCTCACGTCGCCGTCCCAGGCAACGCTATAGCCGTTTTGAATGGCGTTTTTGGCGATATCCACCAGGTCTGTGAATGGCACGTTGTAGTAGGTTCCGTTGGACCAGTTGTCGGGGATTTCCAGCACGCAGGTTTCATACATGGGATGATGCTGGTAGGAAGTAAAACTCACATAGTCGGCCGGATTGATGCCGAGCGAAGCAGCGAAAGTTTGCGGCGTGTATTCCTTGCCGTTGTAGGTGAAACGCTCCGGCACATTGCCCATGTAGGCATCCATGATACCTGAAACGGAGGCCACCCACTTCTGGCTGATACGCTTTTGTTTAACCAGCGCATCGAGCATGCCTTTCATCGCATTTTCCATTTCACTGTGGTCATGCATGTGGTCGCCCGGTAGTTTGCCGCTGTACACGGACTCCGGCACAGCGCCCGCCTGCCGGAAAGCAGAAATTACATCGTGCGACAATCCGCCCTGGCTGAATTGCGCCTTGCCCTGGCGAAGCAGGTAATTTTGTGCTTTGTCCTTGTAAATCTGGCGTACGAAGAACATTTCCGAGAGATCGTAATCTGTTTTACCCATGCGAAGCAACTCGGATTCGAAAAACGAAGACGTGGCAAAACTCCAGCAGGTGCCGGTGTTTTGTTGATTTTTGATGGTGGTGCAGTTGCAATCGCTGGTCATGGTGAATTGATACTGCGCCTGAAGGCTCTGCAACAGAAAAACTGCTACAAGTAATGCAAAGAATTTTTTAAACATAGTTGATCAGATTTTTAAGCTAAATCAGGATGATTTTAAAATGTTAGTGATTAGACTTGTTGGGGCATAACTCGTTGAGAATCAATCGTTGTATTTTTGCTTCAAAAACGAGCTATGAGCACCATATTTACAAATGTCAAAACAGATCGTCAATTCAGCGCAACGACCGGATTTACAAAAATCCAGTTCTAT
>JASBVF010000027.1 GCA_030147525.1 Bacteroidota bacterium | reverse complement strand
TCCGGGTCGGTCTTGTATTGCCGGATAAGGGTTTGGAAATGAAGCATTTTTCAAGAAAAATAAATAACCATTAGTAAAATGTTCATGATTTCGCCTTTACCGGAAGAAGGACTTTGAGTGATTCCCAAGCCATCGAAATACCGCCACTGGCATCACCCGATGGGGGTTCCACAAAATATTGCAGGCGCTCAGTATGCGTATTGGGCTGCGGCTTAGCCACCACACGCACCACGTCGTCTTTCGGTTCATACTCGTCCGCAAGATGTTGGTCCCAATTTTTATTTAAAATCAGTGTCCAACTTTCCGCCCCGGGGATGGCAAAAAACGCATACTTGCCTGCTTCGACCAGCGTACCGTTGACCTCGACTGCCCCGCTGAATTCCACGCTCGTAGCATTGTTGGCGCCTGCCACCCAAATTTTGCCGAAAGGCACCAACTCCCCCCAGATAACCCGTCCGCGCACTTTGGGCGAGGAATATCGAATTTGAACAGTCGTGTTTCCAAGTGTTCCGGTTGTTGTGGCATGAATACTTTTTAGGATAGTGTCGTTTTCGATGGCATTGGGGTTTTGATACACTTCAGGCGGAATAGATGCCGTTGATTTTTTTAAGAAACCACCTTTTGGGCCGATGCCGTGCTTGTGTACCAGCTCGGCGCCGTGATGCCCCGACACAGCAACCAAAACCCCCGCCACAGCGAGCAGCAAAGTGGTTAAAAGCGCCCAACCCAAGCGCCTTTTAAAATAAAGCTCTATGCCCTTGGCAAGCGCGCCAACTCCGCCAGCCCAGACCGACCACCGGGCGTATTTTTGATGCTCATCGAAAATATGCTTCGCGGCGGTACTCACGGAATCGGGGTCAATATGTGGATGCCGCCAGGCGGCGGCAAACCAAGCGGTGGCATAACCCAGCACCGCCAGAACGAAGATGGTCCGGTGATAGCCTTCGCTCTTGATGAAAAACCCGGCAACTTGCATCAAGGCAGCAAGCATCAGCAGTACGATAGGGAAATGAACCACCAAAGGATGGTAGTTGGGAAACTCCTCCACGCTTGCCTGCATACCAGAGGATGACTGCCCAAGCACTTGCCCTGCAAGCAGGACGGATGGCAACAACAAAAAGAAAGATGCCAGGAGACGTTGGACATCAGAATAAATATTTTTCATACGCAGCATTTTTATCGAATAAAGAAAATAGCCGTCAAACTTGGGCAAACTGTGCAAGTATGGCGGCTACCCCTTTTCATTTCATCAGTTTTTCCAGCGACTTTAAAGCAGCTAAGCCCTCAAATCAAGTCCAGCCGTTGGATGACCATGCGACGCCTGTCATAGCGCAGGACGCCCTGTTTTCTCATGGTGTTTAAAAAATCAGTCACATACTGCCTCGATGAATTGGACAAACTGGCAATCATACTGTGGGTCAGCATTGAGGTTATCTCCCACTCGCCCGTTGCCAACTGCCGCCCCTCTTCCTTCACCCAATCCCTCAGAAAAAGCCGGATGCGGTTTTCCGTGCGGTTGTAGCGGAAGTGAAGCATCCGCTGCTCCGTTTTTTGAAGGCGCAGCAGCAGCGACTGGTAAAAATGCCAAGCCGCCTTTGGGTTGCGTTGAAGGATACTCGAGAAAATGGGCGCAGGAAGCACGATAACCGTGCTGTCCTCCAGCGTCTCAGCCCGGCAGTTGTAGCAAAGCGCACCCGCCAGCAGCCTCTCCCCCATCACTTCCCCCCGACGGGCAAGGTGCATAGTGATTTCATTGGACCCGCCCGCATCCTGCAAAAGCTGCACTTTCCCCGCAACCAGCACAAATACTTTGTCGCCCTTCTCGCCTTCATGGAACAGGATGTGCCGCTTCGCAAAGTCTTGAATATATCCCCAATTCAATAACGACTCCCTATCGCTGTCGGAAAGGCTGCTCCAAAAGCCGGTCTGTTCTAATACATGGTTGTCCAATTTTCGGCGCATAGGGTTCTCGTGGTTATTTCGTGCAGCGCCACATCCGCAGCGTTCCAAAAACGGTTTTGAAACTGCCTGTTTCTTCTACATTATCGAAATCTGCCTCATATAGTAGTTCCGGCAAGACGCCCCGGACGCTGTCGGCGGTCGTCTCGAAGCCGTCGAGCAGTTGTACAAGGTAAAACAGTAGCCGCTGCAAGCCGTTGGCAGGCTTACCCCAATCGGCAATATGCACTTCGCCGCCCGGCACCAGTACCCGGTTCAGTTCCCTCAAAGCCTGCTGGCGCTGCGAACGGGTCAGGTGGTGGAACACCAGCGACGACACCGCCCGCTCGAAGCTGCCCCGCTCGAAGGGCAGTTTGTTCCCGTCGTACCGCACCAATCGAACAGCGGCACGGCTTTCGGCAACCTTCCTGCGGGCTATGGTCAGCACCTTTTCGTCCACGTCCACGCCCGTCACGTCAGCGCCGGGGCATTGTTCCGAAAGGAGAATGGACAAGGTCGCCGTTCCCGTCCCAAAGTCGAGCACCCGGTCGCCGGGACGGATGCCAGCCTGCTGGACGAGCGCCATCTTGAACGCCTTCTCAGGCATGGTCGCCGCTATCAGGCGGTCGTAGAACCCGGTGAGCCAGTTGAAGCGGAGCGCCGGGACGTGGTCGGAGGTGGTAGTGGAAACGGGTTTCATCTTTTTACTTTTTTATCAAAACGGACTCGAAAACCGCTCGTCCTCCAAAAACGACACATCTGTCAGCGTCTTTAGGAAAGCCACGAGGTCAGCCTTGTCCTGTGCAGATAGCTGCAAGCCACCTGGGTTGAGATTGTTGAAAAGCAGCCCATCCACAGTCGGTGAGTTCTTCACGCCAGTGTTGTAGTGCTCGATGACCTGTTCCAGTGTTGCAAAGCGCCCATCGTGCATGTAGGGCGGGGTGATGGCGATGTTGCGCAGGCTCGTCACTTTGAACTTAGCCCTGTCCGCCGGGTTGTTGGTCACTTTCGAGCGACCATTGTCCGTGAAGTTTACCTCCTCATCCAAGCCGTTGTTCATGTATTGGTCGTTGGTGAGGTTGAAGCCACCGTGGCAGTGGAAGCACTCGCCGCCCTTCTGCCCGCTGAACGGGTCGAACTCTGCGAAGAACAACTGCCGACCCCGCTCCTCGCTGTCCGTTAGCGCCTCCGTTCCGGCGAGGTAGCGGTCGTATTTGGAATTGTTGGAGACCATCGTAAACTCGAACTGCTCCATCGCCAGCCCCATGCGCTCCGAGGTGATGTTGTCGTCGCCGAACGCCCGAATGAACTGGTCGGTGTAGCGCTTATCCGCTTTGAGTTTGGCGATGGCGTTTTCGAGGGTCTCGTTCATTTCCAGCGGGTCTTGGATGGGCAGCAATGCCTGGTCACGCACGAGCGGTGCCCGGCCATCCCAGAACATCCCGTTCTTGTGCCAGGCGAGGTTGAACACCCCCATTGCCTGCCGCTTGCCCGGCAACTGCTCCACGCCGAGGCTGAACTGCCGGATGTCGCTGAACCCGTCTTTTTGCAAATGGCAATCGGCGCAGGATTGCGAGCCGTCCTTGGACAGTTGTTTTTCATAAAAAAGCATCCGCCCCAACTGCACCCCGGCGACGGTCGGCACGTTGTCGGCAGGCAGGTTAGGGTTGGGAAAATCGCCGTAATCGAGGGCGTAGGGCGTAGGGTCATAGACGGCTTTCACCGTGTCGTCGTCGGGGTCGCAGGCAACCATCAGGGCTGCGAGGGAAAGGAAAGTGAAGATGATTTTTTTCATAAAAACAAGTTTGCGTTACTGTCTAAATTTTGGATTAACTAAAAAATCATTGTCCGTCAGGCTTTTAAGAAAAGCCACCAGGTCAGCTTGCTCCTGCATGGTCAAGCCGAGCGGTTTTATCAAATTGCTCTTGTGTAGGTGGTTCTTTCCGCCCGAATTGTAATGCGCCACCACCGCCTCCAGCGTCGGCAGCGAGCCGTCGTGCATGTAGGGGGCGGTCACGCCCACGTTGCGCAGCGCCGGCACTTTGAACAGCGCCCGGTCTGCCTCGTTGCCCGTCAGGCGGAACCGCCCAGGGTCGGGGTAGTCTTCGTACAGCCCGTTGTTCTCGAAGGCATAGTTGGTGAAATTGAACCCACCGTGGCATTGGGAGCAGTTCGTTTTTTCACCAAAAAACAAGTCTTTGCCACGCCGCTCCGCCGCCGTCAACGCATTGGTTTTTCCCTGTAAATAGTGGTCGTAGGGAGAGTTGCCACTCAAAATCGTCCTTTCAAAACAGGCAATCGAGCGGGTGATGACGAAAGCGTCTGGCTCCCGCCCGTATGCTGCCCGGCTCTCCCGCACGTAACTGCTGTCGGCGTTCAGGCGCTCCGCAATGTCGAGGATGTTCATGTCGAACTCGGCATGTTCCTGTATCGGCACGAGGATTTGCATTTCCAGTGTCGGCACGCCGCCCTCCCGCGTGTAGTACGGGTGGTAGGCAACGTTGGCGAGCGTCGGCGCATTGCGGTTTCCGAGCCTTCCCTCCACGCCCTCGCTGAACTGCTTTCCGTCGGTGAACGCCCGTTCCGGCAGATGACAGGAGGCGCAGGAAACCGTGCGGTCGCTGGACATGATGGGGTCGAAAAACAGCCTTTTGCCCAATGCCCAACGCTCCGGCGTCAGTTCGTTCCCTTCGGGAAAAACGGGCGCGGGGAAGCCCTCCGGCACAGCGAGCAAAGGCTCGGCAGGCCGCTCCGGCAACTCTTTTTTACAGGCGAAAAAGAGCAAGCATGCAAGGAACAAAAGGCTGTTTTTCATGCAGGCTTTGTCTATTTTATCACTAATTTCTCCAACGCCAGGAAGCGTTCGCCGCTGAACAGGCGGGCAATGTACAAACCGGGTTGCCAGTCAGTTTCCAGCAAAATGGACTGCGCAGGACCGTTCAACTGCTTCGTCAAAACCGTCCTTCCGGCAAGGTCGCTCACGGTCAGCGTGAGTTGGTCGTAGCCGGGCAGGTCGTAGCGCAGGGTAGCGCTGCCGCTTGCCGGGTTCGGCGCGATGTCAAATGTGCCTGTCACGCCCGGCTCTACCGTGCCACTGATGGGGCTGGCAGTGAATACGTGATTTTTCATATTCTCGGCAATAATGGCGGATGCGCCGGTAGCAGCATGGGAAGTCAGTCCGCCCGTCACGTCGAGTGTGGCGAGGATGTGGTGGTAGTTGGCGTCGAGGTTGACCACCATGTGGTCGCCGTCCATCACGCCCTGTACTGGCAGGCTGACATTCTGGTAGTTGGCGTCGTCAATCGTATGTACCTGGAATACATCGGGAAAAGTAGTGCCGCCGTTGTTGCTGGTCTTGCCTTCGAGGGCGATGAAACGGTAGCCTGCTGTCCAGCCCCAGTGCATAGAGGGATTTTTAGGCGCCAGCGGGTGGTCGTTGGCGTAGCTCGCCGGGTCGAGGTGGTTGTGGGCGGCGTCCACGCCGATGCTGAACTCGATGCCCTCGATGGACGTGACCGGGAAGCTGCCGAGGTCGAAGATGCTGTCCTTTTGCGCCGTCACCAGAAGGTACAGGTCGGTCACAGGCGTCACCTGCCCGCCGTCGTGGGTGAGCTTGATTTCACTCACGTAGTACTGCAAGCGGGTGACCTGGAAGGAGTAGCCCATCTCGGCGGTCGCCGTTGCGTTGAGGGCGAAATGCTGGTCGCCAAGCTTCGGGTGGAGGTGCAGCGACACGTTCATCTGGGCAAAAAGCCCGTTGGCAAAAAGGTAAAAGAGAAGGAATGGTAAAAACTTGTTCTTCATAAAAAAATTGGGTTTTGAATTTTGAAAATGAATTTGTTGAATGCCATGCCACCATGTTTTTGGATAGCGTCGTGACATGAGTTTTTATTTTTCCAAAACAACCTTCCGGGTAGCGGAAAACACCCCGCTGCGAATGGACAGCAGGTATATCCCGCCGGAAAGATTGCCCAGGTCGAGTTGGTGAATTGGACCGCCGCCCTTTTCCGTCAAAAGTTTTCTTCCTGTCAAATCGGAAACCTCCAATGAAACCTCAGTGCCAGCTGGCATTTCCGGCAGGCGCACCAACAACTTGCCGGAAGTCGGGTTCGGAGACGCGGATATGTGGCTTTCCCAAGCCTGCTCACCAGTGGCATTCACCTCACCGGGGGTTATTTTCGTCAGGGTGTTTTGCAGGCGGTTGGTGTACCAGATGGCGCCGTCCGGACCTACCTTGATGCCTGTTAGGCCTGCCTGCCCGGTAGCGATGCGCCCCATTTCCGCAAAGCCGTTTTCTATGTTATAGACGTAAATGTTGCCGGAGGCATAATCGCCTACGAGGAGGCGGTTTTCCATGACCTCGATGCCACAGGGGCGCTCAATGCTGTCCTGAACGATGACCTCCCAGGTGACGCCGCCCATTTCGGAATGTTCCGCCAATGGCTCGTTGATGGGCGGTAAGGAACCGACCACGCTTCCCGAATTGATGTCGAGGCGCAGCACCCGTTTGTTGCCGTTGTCCACGACATAGAGCCAGCCGGTAGCTTTGTCCAGCACGAGGTGGCTCGGAACAAAGCCGTCCTTTTTTACCTGAATTTCGAGGTAGCGGCGCACGATGCCGTTGCTATGGTCATCGTTGCCGGGACCATGGTCGCCGCCAAAGTCGTAGCGCACGATGGTCTCATTCCAGCCGTCGAAGACCCAGAACGCATTTTCTCCCTCGCTGGCGATGCCCATACTGTAAGGACTGCCGTGCAGCATGTCGAGGTGGCTGCCGTTGCCGCCGGAGGGTTGGGCATAGATGTCGGGGTCGCTCGACCACAGTGCAGGCCCCGTAAACGTGCCGTTGTTATGGTTGGCATCCTTGACGCCGGGCGAGGTGGCAAAATTGAAGTTTTCGCTGAAAGCGATGCCCGTCGGCAGCGACATGAAATGCCAGGCATTGCCGTCCACCCGCTGCAGGAATTCAGCGTTGGCAGCGTCAGGGTCGTAAATAGTCAGGGTGCTGCCGCCGAGGGCTTCCGTTCGCTCGTTGACGACCCACAATTCGTTTTTACCTAAAATGGGGAAAAAATCAAGGTCATTGGGCTTATTGAGTTGATTGGCGGGAGTAGCAATGGTGGTGAAAACAGGTGGTGCCAGCAGGAACTCATCAATGCGGTTGGGCGGCACGATGTGCGGGAAAATTTCCGTTTCGGCGGAAAGGCTGTTGTTGGTGGCATCTTCGTCCGAGCCGCCGTTGACCGCAGTAACTTCCACCACAATATCATACAGACCGCTTGCATCCGCCGTCCAGGGCGTTGGGTGGTGAAACTCATAAGAAGAAAATGGCTCGATGTTCAACCCGCTTTCAGAAGCGGCGACGGGCGCGCCGCCGTTCACGGAGTAGCTTACTTCGAGGGAAGTTATGGAGTTGACCCCATTGTTAAAAATGGTGGTGGCAATGTGGTTTTCCGCCATTTCCTCGCCGTACCGTTTGGCGTGTACTTCCGTCAGTTTCGCATCCAACAAAGCGGGCACTCCCACCGTCACGTTGTCAATGCCGCCGCCGTAGAGCCAGCCGCCGCCGTCGTCATAATGAAAAGCGATGTAAACGCTGTCCGCTCCGGCATAGTCAGTCAGGTCAACCAGGTGCGTATCCCAACCACCATGCCCGTGCAGGTCTTCGACCTCTGTCCAGGTGGCCTGGTTGTCGGTCGAGACCTCGACGGTCAGCCGTTCGGTTGCGCCTTGAAAGGTGTTTGCTTGAAAAAACACGTCCACCGACAGCACGACCGCGCTTGCTGCCGAGAAGTCCAACGGCGGCGTCACAAGGTAGTCCTGGCTTTTGTCACAGTTGCAGTTGTCGTCGTTGGAAGCGGCAATGCGAATGGAACCGTTGGCAGCTACTGGCCAATATTGGCTGGATAGTGCCGGGGGTGTCCCGACTTTCCAGCCGCCATCACTGGCGTTGGTCTGGATTGTCCAGCCCGAAGGAATGCCGGCGCTTTCGAAATTTTCCGAGAAGATGGCCTGCGCTTGCAGGCAGATATTGGTTAACAGGGTTAGGCACAGTAAGGGTAAGGTTAGTTTCATTGTAAAAGGATTTATAGCGATGTGAAAAAATTGTTTCGAATTGAGTAAAAACTGGTAGCGGCAGTTTCCCCTTTTCAGAAGAAACCCGCCGCTAACCAGCTTATTTAACCCCAAAAAACCATATCTTAAAAGCCTGCCGGTCAACCTCCATTGGCAGCAGTACCCCAGTTGTTCTCCTGCTGCCGCAAAGGCTAAATATCAGGCGCTCATTAAAAAATAAAGCTCAACCCTGTCCGCACCCCTACCATATCCGGCTCGCCGTTTCGCCACGCGTGCAGATAATAGCCTTCCAGCGACCAGTCGAAGCGTTTGCCCAAAGGGAATTCGACCCCAGCCCCCAGCCGTGCGAAATTTTTCAATCCGCTCCTTTGCTGGATAGAATATGCGCCTTTGAAAATGCTGCCCGCCATTGCTGTTTCGTATTGCGCTGTGAAAGGAGATACCTTCATGCCCGACCAACCGAGGCTGGCAAACGGGTGCCATGAACTATTCGGCATCCACTTGTACCGCAAGCCCAGCCCGTAGAAAACGAGCCGCTGGTTCGACACGTCCATTTCCAAAAACTGGTGTTCCGGCGAGGGCAGTGGCAGCGAGGGCAAGCCAATGGCAGCATCCTGCGCCAGCGCCTTGTAGTGCAGCGTCACCCTGCCCCATTCAGCCGACAAACTGAACTGGCTGGAAAAAGCAAGGTCTGCCTTCAATCCGTAACCGTAGCCCGTCTGGTTCCCCATGTCTGGTTCGAGCGGATACAGCCACCCCCCGCTTGCGCCAATGCTGAAAGCCTTGGGCAACAATGTTTTGGCAACTTTTCTGGTGAATGACGATTCGTCTTTTTTGTCTTCCAATGGCATCATCACAAGGTCGTTGTCAAAATGAAAAGGTAGGTGATGGTGGGGTATTTCCAAAGGCAAAAAATCAAGGGCAGGCAGCTTTTCCGGGTGGGAAAGTACGTTTGACAGGCGTTCGGTTTCCGGACCAAACTCAGGTTGAACCATTCCGTTGGGTTCGCTTTCTTCGCTTGTTTTTGATGAAAAATCGCCGTGAACTTTGGCTATTGTTTGCCCTTCATTTTCAGCAAGTGCAGCTTGCCCACTGGAAAGGATTACAGTTGAAGATTCAGGCACTTCGGTGGCTGTTTCACTATCTTTTTTTGAAAATACGCCCGATTGATGGAAGGCTATTGCAGGCGGATAAGCAACGGCGTTTTTCAATGCTAAGGTTACCTCATCAAGGCTGGATTGAAGGGCGGCCACCTGTTTCCGCAAGACGTCCGCTTCTTCGCATGTCGTTGTTTTTTCAGCGGTTGCAGGGGCTTTTTTCAATGCCGCCACTTCTGCCGACAACTGTTCGATGGAGCGGTCTTGTTGCCGGAAGGTAAAACCCCACCAGAGGTTTGACCCCAAAAGGAGCAACAGCAGGGCGGCAGCGGCGAGCCGCCAGCGTTGGCGAGCAGGCACCGCTTCTGGCATCACGGCGTCGAGGCGTTGTGAGAGTACCTGCCAGTCCTCCCCCGCTGTACGGGACGAAGGGCGCAGGGAGCGCATTTTTTTTCCAAATTGGTCGAAGAAGTCAAAGTCTGCCATGCTTTATCTTTTTGAATATAGGATGACTGGATGGGTCGTCTTTTAACTATTCAAATAGCAGGGCGGCGGGGTTGCCTTGGCAGGGTTCTTTTTTTAAAAAAATGAGGATGTTCCGGTATATAACAGCACTCGAAGCCGCAATAAAAACTTTATCAGTGCAAATTTGGCTGGAGGGTTCCCTCTTCCCCGAATACGAAAGAATGTAATGGGTCATTGCCTTCTTTCCCCCACATTGAGAACTTGAATTTATTGCCGGGCAAAACGTAGCCACTTGAATTTATTTTCAACTTATCCTCATCCTGAAGTTCGGTGATTGCCTCGACGAATTCCGGGCAAACATTTTCAACCAAAACAAAGGATTTGTTGCCTTCCTTCAAAACGAAATCCTCAGTACCACCAGCAAGAACCCCAAAACGGTGGGTGTTGAACAGCCACCTCAAATACATATCGCCGTGCCGATTAAGATAAAGTTCGGTTGCCCTTTTGATGGTTTCTTTCCGTTGCTGGCTATCGGTCAAAAGTTCTTTGATTTCCTCTCTTATTGCCATCAGTTTCTCTGAAATGCCGCTTTCCTTTTGAAAAGTCCACGACTTGTATTTCATGCCGTGAAAGGAGCGTTTGCCAGCATAGCACACCAATTCCTTTTCAATAAGGTAATGCGCCAGACGCTCGTTCATCGGGCTGTCAAAGTAGAAAAAGCCGTCCATGCCTTCTGTCTCCCCATGTTTAAAAAAATGGGTAGTACAGGCTCCACCAAAAGACTTGGTGTGCATGAACTCAAGCAGTTTTGAGCCCAAACTGTCCAGCTCTTCGGGCGAAGTAGCCCAAGTTTGCTTGATGTACCAATTGTCAAATTCCAAGCTATCCAATTCTTTTTTCATCTTGTCAGTTCCTTTTTGCAGGTGGTGAAAGTTTGTATGAGATAATACCGGGCATTATCATGGAAGCTGCAATTTACAGGCATCAGTATAGAAAAATCACAGATTTTACGGCATTTTTTTCTTTAAAACTCACCAAAGAATCCCTTTCAAATGCGTTATTAGTTTCCGCAATTTCGCCCTTGCTTTGGACAGGTTGGACTTCGACGCCCCGACGGAAATGCCCAGCATTTCGGAAATCTCAGCATGGGAATATCCTTCAATGGCGTACAGGTTGAGTGTGAGGCGATAGGCAGGCGGCAACTGTTGGGCCAGCCGCAGTATTTCTTCTGCCGAGAGCCGGTCTAAATTTTCGTCAGGGCCATTGGAAAACGGCATCAGTGCCTCGTCAAGTTCGAGCCAGTCAGGCTCCCGTATCCGGTGGTGGTAACGGTTGATGGCCGTCCGCACAACGATGACCCGCAGCCAGGCAGTGAAGGACTGTGCGGGGTCATATCGCCCAATGCCTGTGAAAACTTTCAGAAAAGCCTCGTTTAACACCTCCCTCGCCTCGTTGGCATCGTTGCAATAAGGCAATGCCACTGCCATCGCGTACGTATAGAAACGGTCGTACAGCGCCTGCTGGCTGCGGCGGTCATTGCGCTGGCATCCAGCCAGGAGTTCGTCGAGTGTTGGTTGGTTTGACATTAAAAAACTCACACGCTAAACATGATGTTACCTCAATTCACCGCCCGAAGATAGATGCTACCTACAGAAAATAATTACCAGCTCTAATAAATCGTTCTAACATCAAACACTCCTGTCTATGATACTGCCAAATTCTATCCGCCACATCCTCGAAACAGCGAAAATCGAAGAAGTCGTCCAACACTTCCTCCCGCTAAAACGAAGCGGGGCAAACCTCACCGCCCTTTGCCCCTTCCACCACGAAAAGACCCCATCCTTCAATGTTTCACCCACCCGCAACATTTTCAAGTGCTTCGGTTGTGGCAAAGGCGGCAACGCCGCAAAATTCCTGATGGAACACGAAGGCTACAGCTTCCCGGAAGCACTGCGTTGGCTTGCAAAAAAGTACAACATCGAAATTCAGGAAACCAAGCCCACGACGGAACAGCTGGCAGCACAACAGGAAGAAGAAAGCCTGTTCATCGTCAACGATTTTGTCCTAAAATTCTTCCAAAACAACCTGCCCGGCGCTGGATTGAACTACCTGCAAAGCCGGGGCTTCACCGAAGCCACCATCCAAAAATTCGGCCTCAGCTATGCTCCCGACAGTTGGGATGCCCTCAAAAAAGCCGCTACCCAAGCGGGCTTCAAACTCCAATACCTACAAAAACTTGGGTTGACCACCCCATCCGGCAAGGACTTTTTCCACCACCGTGCCATCTTCCCCATCCACAACCTGAGCGGCAAAACCATCGCCTTCGCTGGCCGCATTTTGGACAACTCAAATCCATCAAACTCTTCGAACAACTCAAACCAACCTAAGTATCTCAACTCCCCCGAATCCCCCATCTACCACAAATCCCAAACCCTCTACGGCATTCACATGGCCAAGCAAGCCATCCGCCGGCAGGACGAGTGCATTCTCGTCGAAGGCTATACCGATTTGATTGCCCTTCACCAGGCGGGCATCGAAAACGTCGTCGCATCGGCAGGAACCGCACTTACAAAAGAGCAACTACTGCTCATCCGCCGATTTTCTACTAACCTTAAAATTCTGTACGACGGCGACCCGGCTGGCATCCAGGCAACACTCCGGGGGCTGGACCTGGCATTGGAACAAAACATGAACGTAAAAATCGTCCCCCTACCCCACCCCGACGACCCGGACAGCTTTTTACGGAAGGTGGGTATCACCGCTTTTACGGAACTCCTCAACACCCAGGCAAAAGACTTCATCTCCTTCAAAGCCAACCTCCTGCTCGCCAGTGCCGGCAACGACCCGGTCAAAAGAGCCGCCGCCGTCCACAACATCGTGGACAGCATCGCCCTGGTACCCGACCCAATCAAACGCTCGTTTTTCATCAAAGACTGCGCTGCACTGGTGGGCTTGGGCGAAGAAGTTTTAACACTCGAAACCAACAAAGTCTTGCAGGCATTAGCGCAGAAGCAACCCGTTTTCATTCCGAAGGAACCCGTTCACGCTTCGGTGTTGTCATTCACGAATGGAACCTATGAGCGCCACCTCACCCTCCTCCTCCTCGAACACGGCGCCGAAACCTTCTCCCCTACCGAAAACATCACCGTTGCCGGATACATCCTCAGTAACATAGAGGACGTACTGGGGCATTTTGAAGACCCGCTTTGTCAGCGTATTTTCAGGGAAACAAAAATCAAATTGGCATCAAACCAACTATTCACCCCGTTGTATTTCATCAACCACGATGACCCCGCCATGAGCACGCTGGCAACAGACCTGGCAGCCATAGCAATGAAGCAGGATAACAATAGCTTCAGCCCCGAATGGCAAAACCGGGATTTTCAAAACATCGGCAAGCAGGGAATAAGTCAAATCATTACGAATACCCTCCTCCGCTTAAAACTCGACATCATCAATCGTTGGTGTGAAACAAACCGAAAAAAACTGGAAGAAGCACAACACTCCGGTGATATGGCTTTGGTGTTAAAACTGCTCAAAATTCAGGCTAAACTGAACGAAACCAGAAATGAATTGGCGAGACAATTACAAATAGCGTCAATTTCATAAAATACTCCACACCCCATAAAACAACTGTTAAATCCGCCTTTTTACAAAATTTAACCAATATACGCCCATGTTTTACCGTAAAAGGGACATAAACTTCTGCGGGGGTATTTCATAACAACGCTTTTTGCTTTATTTTCGCCTTTTGCATTTAACATCACACTGTTAGCTTCACACAGCAACGCCACTACCCTTTCCTGTTAGAAATAAGTTCCTTATCTTTTAAAATCCCATGAAAGGCCTAATTCCCACATCGAAGCGACGTTGGACGTAAATTTTCATTTATAGTGCTTTAAAGAGAAAGCGCCTGGTTGTTCCAGCAACCAGACGCTAAATCATTCTACGCATGTTTCCATGCGTAGGACAAATATACCCTGTGCGCCCCGGAGAGCCATTATTTTTTTACGCTAAATCATTCTACGCATGAGACAACGCAAAACACCCTCCGGGGCGAAGTCTTCCATTCGTGAACTCGCCGCCGACCCGGCTTTCGCTACCCTCGGCATCCAGTTTCCTCACAAACCGGAACTCGAACAAATGGTGCTCGGCGCTGCCCTGCAGTTTGCCGGCAGCTTTCAAATTATCAGACGCCTGCTGCCAAAGGAGGCTTTCTGGCTCGAAAAGCACCAGACCATCTTCGCAGCCATCGAGCAGATTGTCAATCGTTCCGACCCCGTTGATACCATGACGGTGCTGCAGGAAGTCGAAAAAATGGGGCTGCTTTTCAACGAGTTGACCCTCTCTACCCTGACCGGTAAAAAAGAAGAACATTACCGGCAATTTGCAATCCTGCCCACCGACCTGATTGACTGTACGGCCACAATTGCCTCCTCTGCCCACATCGAGGGGCACTGCCGACTGCTTTACGAATCGTTCATGCGCCGTAAAGCCATCGTGGAATGTTGGCTGGGTTTGAAACGTGCCCAGGAGCCCTCCTTCGACGTGTTCCATCTCTACGAACACCTCGAAAACGAAATCCGCATCGCCAATCCACAACGGGTGCTGCGCATCCAAAGCATGAACGAGGTCATGAACGAAGGTGAAAAAGAACCGCCCACCCGCTGGATGTGCGGCAACCTCGTCAAGGAAAACGAGGTCTGCATCCTCTTCGGCGACGAAGGCACGGGCAAGTCCATCCTCGCCTTCCAGATGGCCGATGCCGTCAGCCGGGGCACAAACCTGTTTCCCCACCTGGATTTTGAAAACCAGTGCGAACAGAAACTCACCGTTTTTTATGATTTTGAAATGGAAAGCAGCGAGCTTTTCACCCGCTATTCTTTTCAAAATGAAAAATACCGCTTCCATGAAAATTTTAAACGGGGCAGCCTCAACCCCGATTTTCTCGACTTCGAAAATGCCGACGAACTCATCATCAATGAAATCCAGCGAGACATCGAACTGCTCAAACCGGCATTTGTCATCATCGACAACATGACCTACATCACCTCCGAAAGCCAGGACCCTGTCATCGCTACCAAAGTGATGAAACGCCTGCTGTCACTACAGCGAAAATACAAACTGACCATCCTCGTCATCGCCCACACCCCAAAGCGGGATTTGTCGCAACCCATCGAAAACCGCCACCTGGCAGGGGCGAAAAACCTGTCCAACTTCGCCAAATCCATCATCGCCGTCAGCCATTCCAAGAAGGACATTGACAAACGCTACATCAAGCACACCAAGTGCCGCAACGGCCGCAAACTGCACGACGAGAGCAACGTCATCGAGTGTGTGCTGCACAAGGAAGGCGTCATGCTGCAATACGAATACCTCGGCACCTGCCCGGAACAGGCGCACCTCATCGCCAAAGACACCAAAGAAGTCGAAGCCAACGCCATTGCCTGGGCCTACGAAGAACGGAAAAAGAAAGGCACCCCCTACCGTGACCTCGCCGAAGAAATGAAGACGATTTACGACATCGAATGGAGCCACACTACCATCATGCGAAAACTCGCCGAGTATCGGAAAACCAAAGACCTGGACACCGAACGCGGGGAACGTGACACTCCCATTTAACCCTTGAACAAGACATTTTGTAAAACGAGGTGCGGCCTGAAACACCCCCTGCACCAACACTATTTGTGCTATAAACCTATGATTTTCAAACCTTTGCAACATTCATTTTCGTTTGGTGCATTGGTGCAGGTCGCACCAGGGGTTGACATTTTTTTTCTCAAAAACCGCCCTACCCTACCCTCGCCAAGGGCGCCGCCAAGCTCTTTGACACCAACCATCCAGCCATTCAACAATTCAACAATCTTCAACCATTTGTGCCATGCAAAACTTACTTCTTCTCCTGTTTATATTGTCAGGTCCAGCCTGCTTTGCTCAGCTCGACCTGACCAAACTCCAACGCGTTGACGAACGCGTCATCCGTTGCTTCACCAACGCCCGCTGCGCCACCCACGGCGACAGCACTTTCACGGTCGAAAAATACCCGTCCTTTTTCAGAACGCAGTTCATCTCTAAGTTTTACGATTTGAAAGAAGTCATCCCCTTTCACATCTACTACGCCAGGGATATTGGGGAGCCGCTCTACTACATCCAGCATGGGTCTTGCCGGGGATTTTCCATCACTTGCCCCCTGCCCCATCCCGGGTTCTACTTTGTCCGATTTTTCCATGCCGCTAAACCTGCCCTCGTCGAGATTGATGCCCGCAAACCTACCGTTCATGTCAAAATGTACGGGGCCTGCGAGATACACGAGTGAGTATCATCGTTCACCATTTATCATTCATCATTGTCTCAACTATTTGTGCCATGCAAAACATTCTAATCATCACCTTGCTTTCGGGCTGCATATTGCTTTCATCCTGCACAAAGGAAGATGAGCCACAGCCACAAACCACCTCTGATGAAGCAGCAAAAGACTGTCGCTGCGACAACCTGCTCATTGGTTACTTTGAGATGGAAGACTGTCAGATTTATCTGCCCATCGAGCCGCCCTTCACCTGCCAGGGCTACGACCTGCTCGAAATCGCCCTGAACTTCGGGCAGCACCGTGTCACTTTCCGTTCCACCGAATATCGGTTCTGTAATAAACCGGCGGAACTCTGGGCATACGACGGCGTCCCCTCACCTGCCGCAGCCTGGTCATGCGAAGCCGAAATCATCGAAGCGCAACTCGACCTTAACGGGCATGAATTGGATTTGGAACTGGACGAGAATTTTTTACTGTGTGCTTATGAAAAGGAAGATGGGTTTTGGTTTGCGCTGGCGGTGGAGTGATTTTTATGGATTGTCTTTAAACTGCCTCAAAAGAGGCAGTTATTTTTATGTCCTTTGTTTACTTCTGATAATTAAAAATTAAATAAAGATAAAATCTTTATTTTTTAAAGATTTTATCTTTATTTAATTCGATTCAAAAATTTAGGTGAAAACAAGGTTTTAAATACCCCGCTTTTCCTAACTTGCGCCCTCAAAGATAAATACTTTAATTTTTAAAGATTTTATCTTTAATTTTTAAAGATTATTCAATATGGTAATAGGAATCACCAATCTTAAAGGGGGCGTGGGCAAATCCACCATCTCTCAAAATCTCGCTGTAAGTCTGGCCCATCGTGGCTTCAAAGTTTGTGTACTCGACACCGACCTCGGACAGCGCAGCAGCATGAAATGGGCGGCACAACGGGGGGAAGACGTCCCGGCTATTCCCGTTTTGGGCACGGAAGCCGACAACGTCATCAAGGATGCCAAGGAACAAGAGAATTACTACGATTTTGTCCTCATTGACGGTAGCCCCCAATTGGAATTAGCACAGGTAAAAACCTTGACGGTCTCCGACGTCGTGCTGGTGCCGGTTTCTCCCAGCGCACTCGACATCTGGAGCATGCAACAATTCATGGCAAAGTACGAACAGGTGAAAGCAGTGAAAGGCGACAGCATCCAGGGACTTATCCTGCTCAACAAGTTCAGCGGGAGGATGAGGCTCGACCGGGAAGTAACCGAGGCACTGGACAGCCTGGGCTTAAAAGTGATGACCACCAAACTGGCCGACCGTGTGGTCTATCGGGAAGCCCCCATCAACGGTCTGGGCGTATTAGAAATGAAAAACGACAAGGCTAAAAAAGAGATTACTCAGTTGACAAACGAAATTCTGAAAATCATCAAAAAGAAAAAATAAAGTATTTTTCTTTAAATTTTAAAGTTTTTATCTTTATTTCGTGCTGTAATGGCTCCTGTATTCCATTGGATGAGATATTCGGGAAAGCCACAATCTGCAAAGCAATCATCAAAACAGCATCAAAAAATGGCGAAAAAATCTCTTCTCGATACCATCAAGCCTGCGCGTACCGCTGAGGAACTGGATAAAATAGCAGAACAAATCCATGGAGGGGGGGGTAGCATCACCAAATCAACCAAGTCCCCTACCCCACCCCAGCAAGATATGAACGAACAACATCGTCTCACGATTGACCTGCCCCGCTGGCTGGTGGCAACCATCAAAGCGGAGGGCAAACAAAACGGTCAAACCATCCGGGGAGTCATCCTGGCTGTTTTATTGGAAAGATTCAAGGAGTAAAGACTTTTTCTTTATTTTTTAAAGATTTTTTCTTTAAAATCTAAATGTAACCTTTTATTATTTTAATCAAGCTCTTCTCTTTTTAGCGCCGGAACTCAAATTAAATTTCTACTCAACATGCTTACTGCACCGGGAACCTGCGGCCTACCCTGCCCTATTATCGTGCTTCAGGATTTATGAACCGAATGAAAAAAACAAAAGGCACCGCTTTACGGTGCTTCAGTTTCATCCTTGTTTAGGCCAATATATTTAAAGATTAAGCTCCCTCTTTCTTGACTGAAACTTTAATTAAAGATATTATAATGAAATAATCTTTACAATTTAAAGATTTAATCTTTATTTCCTTTTTTCACTTACCTTCCGGTTCATATTCCTCCTTTTCCAGACTTCCGTGGCATTCTCCTTTTTTATGCCTTGGCCGTCAGAAATTAAACCATAGAGCACTATAGAATCTTTCCGAAAAGGCCAATGTAATGCCTTGTGGATTGATTTTTTGATTGAAGTATGCGGACTCCAATGAATAAAGGCAAATGCGTTAAAAAGCTTTAAAATGGCTAAAATAGGAATAGTGAGACCCTACAGCAAAACTCAATTTTTAAAAAAGGACACTAACAAGTTTTGGAAACTCACAGGGCAATGACTGAGCTATGCAACCGAAGAAATCCTGCAAATAAAGAATATTTAAAGATTTATTCTTTGATTTTTAAAGATTATTGACGGGTTCATGTATTCATCTTCCTGGGAAACAACGATTTTTGAGGCCAATTCAAAATTCAAAAAAGAGATTGTCCGAGGGTTGAATAAAACTATCATCTGATGGAACTTGTCGCAAACTTATACCTGGAACTTGTGATAGCTTGAAATCGTGTGTAGTACAGTTTAAAGTTTAAAATAAAGATATTTTAAAGAATTTTTCTTTACTTTTTAAAGATTATCAATCAAAACGGGGCGTTGCCGTTTGAAAGCGTTTAGCTTTGTTAGACTTGGCGCTTCTGAAAAACAAAATAGCCATCCATTTATAGCAAATCAAGTCCCGTTGTTTGTATAAGATTTCAAACCAGAAAACATCTGAATTCATAACATACTTCCAAACCTTATTTTGTAAAACCGGTCAGTAACTTCAAGGCAACTGAGAAGCAAATTTTAAAAACGCGTAGAAAGCAATCGTTTTTCAAGCTTTTTTAAAGAAAATACCTTTATAAATTAAAGATAATTTACTGATAGAGTCTCATTTAACAGCTTTTGATGCTTCCTCAACAAATATTTATTAAAAAAAGAACAACAGCAAAAAACGCGTTTAAACCTGTTGTTGTTTTTATTTTTTAACAATCTTTTTGTATTTTCCGCCTGTCTATTCTTTTGATTATCAGTTAGTTAGCTATACTTTATATCACCTATACTACGACATTTATCACCTATTTTACGGAAACCATCACTGATTTTACGGAAACCATCACCTATACTTCACTCATTTATCACCTATTTTACGGAAACCATCACTGATTTTACGGGACTCTCTATAAAGCCTGTTTTTCACCTCTTAGCTTACGCCCATAGTGTGGAAAACTCTATTTATAACAAGATTATTATCACTGATTTTACGGAGATAGTCTTTATCTATCACTGATTTTACGGAAATATACGCCAAGTATCACCTTCCTTACGGAAAGTATTTATCACTGATATTACGGAATTGCCCTTTACCGTCTATTTGGTGATGTTTAAAAAATCACTTTCAAAATTAGAAGTGATTTTTACCTTTGGAGCGTATTTAAAAAACAATAACGCATGAGCAAAAGCCACAAGCATAGAAGTAGTGAAACCTCTGTGAAATTAATACGGAAGGCCAACGAATTAGTGGAAGCCCGGTACCGCTTCGATATCTGGGAGACCAGGGTATTTGCCAAGATGCTTACCTTGATTAAACCTGACGATAACATCCTGCAATTGTACGACATCCACGTCGGTGATTTGCTCAAGGATTTTAACCTGCAGGATGCCGGCGACAACTACCAGGCGGTCAAGCAAGCGGCTAAAAAATTGATTTCGAGGGTCATTGAAATAGAGAAAGATACTCCTGAAGGCGTAAAATGGTATGCTGTACCGCTGCTTGCCGGCGCCCAGGGATTTAAAGAGGCGAAACGTGGCAACTACATCAGCGTGCAGTTCCACCCGGAACTCAAACCCTACCTGCTTGAACTGAAAGAGCGTTACCTGCAGTACGATATCCGCAATCTTTGGGGACTAAGCAGCGTCTATTCGGTCAGGATTTACGAGCTGCTCAAACAGTACGAGCGCATCGGTAAACGGAATTTTTCACTGGATGACCTGCGTCTTCGTCTGGCCATCCAGCCCAACGAATACAAGTTATACGGGCATTTTAAGAATAAGATAATCCTGAAGGCACAAGCCGATTTGGAAGAGTTTACGGACATCGCATTTAGTTTCGACCAGCACAAAGAAGGCAGGCGCGTGGCTGCCCTTACTTTTTACATCCACACCAACCAGGGCCGGAACGCCCAGCCACCGAAGGCTGAACGGTCGGCAAAGTCTGCCAAAAAGGGCAGAGGGGTGGAAGCCAATTTGGTTGTCGAACTTTTCGACCAGGTGAAACTTTGGGGGGTGACGGAAACTACTTTGCAAAACCTTTTGAAAGAGTATGGAGAAGAACGGGTGAAACAAGGGCTGACTTGTACATTGGATAACGAAAAGCAGCAAAAAGTAAAAGAAAATGTCGGTGGGTTTTTTATCCGGGCTGTGGAGGAAGGCTGGAAAAGTGCGCTCCAGCTCAAGCGGGAACGTGCCGAGGAACGGAAGCGGAAAGCAGAAGAAGCGAAGGCAAAAGCTACTGTCGAACTGCAACGTTGGGAAGAGCGCCTGGAAGACTTGTTAACCACCCGCCGTTCGGAGGCCAATGAAGTCATCCGAACGCTGACCCAGTCCGACCCCTTCCTGGCCGCTGAGGCGGTGAACCGGGTGCTGGGTAATGCATCGTTGCGAAAGAGCCTGGAAAAAGCTACCGGGCTGGACTTGAACAATCTCCAGATGGATGATTGGCGCTACAACAAACCCCTGCGGGATGCCGTCATTTTCCAAATCGAAACCCTGCGGCCGGAGCAGTTCAAGGAATTACAGGCAAAATTCGACGCAGTTATCAAGCAAGGTAGAAAGACCATCGAGAGCTTAAAGAGGCAGATTTAAAGATATTTTAAAGATTAAGTCTTTCTTTTTTGAAGATATTTTACAGAATTACAAAAAATTGTAGTTTTTTGTGCTGAATAGGACAAGGGCTGAGAAGATTTCAAAACCACTTGGCTCGACAGGGTTTGGAAAAACTTTTTGTGAAGGATTTTAAAGTGGGGCAAATGCACCAGATTAAATTATTCTAAATATGGCTAAACAAAAGATAACCGTTGAAGGGCTTTCTATTGCTCTGGAAAGGGTAGAAGGGGTTGATTATGTTTCATTGACTGATATTGCGAAACAAACCGAGCGGTCGCCTGCCGAATCTATCCGGGATTGGCTGAGGAATAGTTCTACGCTGCTTTTCCTCGAAACCTGGGAAACGCTTCATAATCCGAATTTTAAAGTGGGGCAAATGCACCAGTTTAGAAATGATGCCTCCGATAACCGGAAAACGGTTAGTCCCCAGCGGTACATAGAAGAGACTGGCGCCATTGGTATTATCTCAAAATCAGGGAGATATGGGGGAACTTTGGCCAATTCGGATATTGCGCTTAATTTTTGTTACTGGTTAAGCCCTTCTTTTCAAGTCTATTTTATCCAGGAATTTCAACGGTTAAAAGAACAGGAAGCCGGGGCACTTGGACTTTCATGGAGCTTGCGACGGGAACTTGCTAAAGCAAATTATCACATCCACACGGATGCTGTCAGGTCGAATCTTGTTCCTTTGATGGAGTGGAATACTAAAAAAGAGTCGCTGCATTTCGCCTCCGAAGCCGACCTCCTCAACCTCGCCGTTTTCAGCACCACCGCCAAACAATGGAAAACCCTCAATCCCGATGCCAAAGGAAACCTGCGTGACAGCGCCTCCGTCAAAGAACTGCAAGTCCTCGCCAACATGGAAAGCATCAACGCCGCGCTAATCGAGCAGGGGTTTACCAAAGAAGAACGCCTTGCCGTCCTTTCCCGCCGTGCCGAACGGGAACTAACCATCCTGGAAGAAGTCAAAGCCTTACAGGAAGTGAAGAAATTAAAATAAGCCTGATGACTCCGCTGTATTTGTAGCATTTGGTGCAGCCTGCACCGAGTAACGTTCCTTTATGGTTTTCAGTAAAGGAGGAACCTCGTCTTCTTTTTGGTGCATCTGTTGCAGGCGTAACATCCGTTGTATTTGTAACAACCCCGCCTCTTTGCACCAAGCCACCACAACCATACTGACCATAGAAGAAAGAAAAGAAAGAATACTTCTTCTTCTCTCTGCACTGTCTGGTGCAAATGGTGCAACCGTAAACCTTGGTGCATCTGTAACAACATGGTCTGTTTGCACCAATTGGACAGGGTAGGACGTCCTGTCTCAAAACATGGCCAAAGGCTCGGAATAGCGCCTTTCCTCTGACGCTGCGGCGACTTTTGGCTAAAAGCGATTGTTTGATGCCCCGCTTACCCCCGTCAAATCGCCCGAAAACGCCCCGTTTGCCAATTCCGGCTTTTGTCGCTCTTTCGCAACCATTGCCACGCGACAAAATCCACATTATGTCGCCCCCCGTAACCCCCGCCAAATGGAAATTTTTCCTAAAATCAGCTTCCAATAATCCATTTTCAAAACTCACTTTGCATGAAAACTTTTTTCCAGATAACTTTGTCGTAAATCGAAATGGGAATTCACGGATAGCGACAAACATCCGTGGATTCCCATTTTTATTTTCAGCAACTATTTGTGCTATCGCACTTCCCATTTCGAACGGTAGCGGGAGATGAATCCCGCTACTTTTTCAAAACCCGTGAAGGCGTGGCTGTCAACAAGGCAGCAAGATGAAAAATGCTTTTTTACCAGACGGTTTCAAAGTGCTTTCACCCTCCATGCAGGACTTGCTTTTGGCGAAATGCAATGTCCAGTACAAAGTCATCGCCCTGTTCATGATGGATGCTGGATTGCGGGTTTCCGAAGTGATGAACCTGCGGGTAAAGCACATCAACACCCTGAACAAGACCGTTTTCGTCGAAAGCCTGAAAAAGCGCAGGCCCGAACACCGGGAAGTCCCCATGTCCGAGCGCCTGCTCGATGCCATGACCGATTATTGGCAGAAACTGAAAAACAGGCAGCCCGATGCTTTTCTTTTCCCCCAAGCGAAAGACCCGAACAAACACAAAGACCGCCGTTCCGTCTGGCGCCGGCTGAAAAAATACACCGACGGCGCCGTCCACCCCCACATGCTGCGGCACACTTGCGCCACCCGCATCGTCAACGAGGGCAAGGACTTCGACTCCCTTCGTGCAGCACAGAAAATTCTGGGGCACAAGTCCATTTCCACCACCGAAATCTACACCCACGTCAGCCGTGAGCAGATGGTCGAGGCTATCCAAAATATTGAGAAAACGACTTGGACGGAACGCCTTTCACGGAAGTTTTTTCCAAAAAAAAGAATCCATATCGTGCCCGTGGAGCAGGGGTTGACCCAGTTTCACATCGGCAGGAAAGAAGAGTTGAAACGGCTGGCGGATTTGACCCAAAAGAAAATCAACGTGCTGATTCTCGGCGTACAGGGCGTCGGCAAATCACATTTGCTGGACAACTACAAATCGCCAAACCTCATCAGGGTAGGGGAGTTCAAGAGCAACAAAGAGGTGTTGGGTGGTCTGCTGCTGGCCATACTGGAAAGGGAACCGGAGCGGGCGGAATTCATCCTGCAAGTGGAAGAATCACGGGTCAATGAAATTGTCATGCGCAAATCCCCCAAGTACCTCATCCACGACCTCATCGCCGTTACCAAAAAACATGAATTCACCCTCGTCATCGACGACGTGACCACCATCACGCCGACTGCCGTCACTGGTTTGGAAAAATTAAAAAACCACTTCCACATCATCTGCGCCGCCCGCCGGGTTCCTGTCGAGAAAGCGACTTTCCTGACCAACTTCGAACGCATCGAACTAAAACCGCTGGCCAGGCCGGAAGCGATGGAACTCATCACCCGTTTGTCCAAACCCTTCCTCAACCGCATCGAGGACTACGAAGCCTACAAGAACCACATCTGGGAAAACACGAACGGCGTGCCGCTCTTTATCTGCGAAATGGTGGAACGATATGCCAAGGAAGCCGACATCAACACCGAAATCGTCAAAGACATCCGCCACACGGCGGCTTTGCAGGAAATCAACTTTGCCCCCTTCGTCGTGGGTGTGCTGGCCTGCATGACCGTGCTGCGCTATTGGAGCCGCATCTCCGGTGAGGACGCAGGGCCGTTTTACCTGCTCGCTGCGCTTGGATTGGTGTTCCTGATATTTGGCAGGGGCATCATTGCTGCGACGAAGAAGAAGTATATCTGACGGTTGGGATTGCTAAATTGCTTGATTGTCAAATTGTTATGCGACAATCCAGCAATCCCAACAATGAAACAATTCAACAATGAAGTAATGACAATGCCCAACCACCTCGCCGGCGGCGCCGTCTTCACCGGTTTCTTCGCCACCATCCTCTTCGGGCTTAACATCCTGTCCAGCCCGGCCATGCTTATCACAACACTGGTAGCTTCCGTCTTGCCCGACTGCGACCATACCCGTTCGCCAATAGGTAAATTGATGTACCCAGTATCCAAATTCCTCAACCGTCGTTTTGGCCACCGCACCATCACCCACAGCCTCCCGGCGCTCATCGGGCTGACGCTGTTGGTTAGTTTTATCGAAAAAACCTACTTCGGCAGTTACCGGGTATCGGTGGTGTTTTGCCTGGCTTACTGGTCGCACTTGCTGTTCGATATGTGTACCTTACAGGGGGTGCCGTTGCTCTATCCTTTTATGAAAAACCCCTTCGTGCTTATCGGCAACCCGGACGCAAGGATTAGGGTAGGGGACTACCGGCGGGAAGCAATGGCGTTCAGCGTGTTCCTGGCGTGGGGTGTGAGCCTGTATTCGCTGGGGTTGTTCCAGAACGGTTTTTGGACCACCTACAACCGGGTATTTGGGACCCTCGAGCACCTGCACAGTGAGTTTCGCCGCTCCACCGACCTGCTGCTGGTGGACTATGTTTACCTCGAAGGTACCTCCGAAATTTCAGGGGCTGGTTATTGCATCGAAAGCAGTCCATCGAAAGCGGCGTTGTTGCAAATCCCCTCCCCAGAAGGGGGAGGCCGGGAGGGGGCTGGGGTAGGGGAGTGGCTCCTGCTTGAAAGCAACAAACTGACCATCAAAAAAGTCTTCCCGACCCACACCGGGCAACGGCTCGACATCCGGCATGTTGATTTCACAAACATCACCACCGACAGCCTCAACTGCCTGATTTTTGACAAAACCATCCTCTCGCTGGATGTGCAGGCCAACCAATCCTTCCAGGTTACGGAAGCCAACGGGTTTCCCAAAACCGTTACCAGCTTCGAGGGCAAGTATTTGAACGCCGCCCCGGTTTTGTCATTCCCGCAAGGGAGCCTACCGAACACATCTTTGTCATCCCCGGAGGGGACCTATCCTGACCGCAGCCACCTTCCTCAAATTGAACTATTGCAGCAAAAAATCGCCATCCACCGCAGGGAGCAGGCAACAGAACTGAAATCTTGGGAGGCCACCCAATCCAAAATCACTCAGCTCCACCGCCAGTATGCCGCCACCGAAGACCCCCTTCAACGCCAATCTCTCCATGCCCAAATCCGGGAACTCGAAGCCGTCAAACCGCCGAAATTCGACTATACCCAAATTGAGGAACTCCAAAACCAAATCCGCAAAATCGAAAAGGAAGCCGCCATGCGAAACGAAGCAAAACGCCAGGCACTCGAACTGAAACGCCAGCAGGAAGAAAGTGAAATCCGGGAACTCCGCTTTACTGGTATCGTCCGCTATGTGCTGCTCCAATCGTAAATTTTTGTCATCCTCGAAGAGGACCTAATCCGTAAATCCATGAAGTTCCTCCTCCTAATCCTCCATTTCCAATTCACCGACACCCTGCCCCCGGCAGACCAATTACATTTGTCGCTCGACACCTTCCTCGACCGTCAGTTCGAAGCCCAACTCGCCGAGTTCGACGAATCCAAAAAGGGCAACTGGCTCTACTACCTCCCCTCTGTCGGCATCGGCTACACGCCCATCGCACGGGGCAGCGACGATGGCAGCTTAACTTTCAACAACGAACCTCGCCCGACCATTTCTTTTTCCTTATCCCAGGTACTGACCGCCCGCCGCCGTCAACGCGACATACGCGCCAAACGCGAAAGCATCGCGGCCAACGCGGTGTTGGAACGCGAAAAAGCCCACCGCGAGCTCGACCGCCTGCTGCACCGCCACGCGCTGCTCCTGCTCGAACTCGAAACCATGCGCCGGGTACTGGAGATTGACCGTCAGCTCTTCGTGCTCATCCAGTCGGACTACGACGCTGCGAGGATTTCCCCGCAGCAGTTTTTGCCAAAGCAGAAGGCGATGTTGGAGGGGGAGTTGGCGGTGATGCGGAAGGGGATGGAGGTGGCGGGAGTGGAGGTGGAAATTCTAAATTTTGCTCATTTCTAAAATAAAAAAAAAATCAGCAACCGCAATTAGATGCGACGATTTTTGGCATAGTTTCCGAAATTTTGGACATTTGACGAAATTTCCGACAAATGTACTTTTCGAACAACCTGAAATACCTACGCAAAAAGCGTGGAAATACGCAGGAAGAAATGGCAAATGTACTTGGCATTAAACGAAGTACCTATGCGGATTACGAAAATGGAAAGACTGACCCGACCATTGCCTTTTTGATGAAAACGTCAGAATATTTTGGCCATACACCCAACGAACTATTGACTACTGATTTGGGAATCCCGCTTTTTCATCGGCAAAACAAGGAAATGCCCAATTTGTATGCAGATGGCTTGAGAGTGGTCACTATAACAGTCAATGGCAATAAAAAGGAAAACATCGAATTCGTTCCGGTTCAGGCCATTGCAGGATACGCTGCGAGTTTCAACAACCAGGCATTCATCGAAGAACTGCCCCGATTTCAGTTGCCGGGTCTGCCGGAAGGTACTTACCGGGCTTTTGAAATTCAAGGTGATTCCATGCCGCCCATCCATGAAGGGTTTATCGTTATTGGGCAATACGTGGAGCGTTGGCAGGACTTGAAAAACGGTATTCGGTGCGTTTTGATTTTGAAAAACGAAGGGGTTGTTTTTAAAAGGGTTGTCAATGAAGTTGGGCAAAACCGCCGGCTCGTGCTGGTATCCGATAATCCCGAATTTTTGCCCTACACTGTTCCTATCGCGGAAGTCTTAGAGGCTTGGGAAATGAAAGCTTTTATTGGCTTCCCTGATGAGCCAAAAGCATTCAATGAGGTTGTGTTTGAAAAACTTCAATCCATCGAGGAAAAGCTGGCAGGGCTTATCACTGAGAAAAATTAAAAGAGAAAGCATAAATGACCGCTGGATTAGACATCATAGATATTCTTGACTTCACCCAAGGTGCGGTGGAAGTCGAAAGCGGTGGACAGGGCCTGTCTGTCCTGAAACAGCATTATCTTAAGGCGGCAAGGGACAATGACTTTAGGGTCGATGCAGTCTATTTTTCAGGCGAGTTCCCATCTGTTTATTTTAAAAAAGTGCCCGATTTTCAACCGGAAGTACTGCGGGAAATTTTGGAGGTTCAACGGAAAATCTGGAACCAGGGTAAAGTGCCTTTCCTCTACGTCGAAAGCCCCCTGGAAATCAGGGTTTACAATTGTTTTGAAAAACCCCGCAAATCAGAAAACGAAATAAGTGAACTGCTTCTGCTAAAATCCGAAAAAAGGGTTGAGCAGGATTTGAAGGAGTTGGAGCGGGTCTTTCACAAAATTTCCATTGAAACAGGCAATTTTTGGAAACAGGATGAATATGCTTTGAAGGTCAAAAACGATACTCGCGTTGACCGTGCATTGATTGAGAGTCTCAAAGAAACCCGCCGAATCCTCCACAAACAGGGCAAGGGCTTGCCTTTGGAAGTCATCCATGACCTGTTGCTGCGCTCGCTGTTCCTCTTGTACCTCGAAGATAGGGGAGCAACGGATGCCGAATTATATGAAGGCCATAAGGATTACTTTGAGGTACTTGCGGATTTGGAATCCACTTACCGGGTTTTTGGAAAACTTGAAAAATCATTTAACGGCAACCTCAGCCCGGTGACTGAAAAGGAAAGGGAAATGGTCACTCCAGGCCATCTTGGTGAAATTAGGAATGGCTTTTGGTCAGGCCGCACTTTGTTTTTTGGATGGCGTTTTTTTGATTTTAAAATTATCCCGATTCAGCTCATCAGCGAGATTTATGAACACTTTTTGACGGAGGAAATCGGTACGGCAAAAAAGAATGCGTCGGGAACATTTTATACCCCACACCCATTGGCCGAGTTCGTCCTCAATGAAGTTCTCCCGCATGCCTCAAATGGAGAAGTTGCCTCCAATCTCAAGATTTTGGACCCCACCTGTGGTTCGGGTATTTTTTTGGTGGAAAGCCTCAATCGTTTACTCGACCGATGGGAAATGGCCAACTCAAAAAAGGAACTGACTTTCGAGGTGGTCAGCCAGATTGCCACGGACAATATTTTCGGTATTGAGAAACAGAAGGAAGCTATTAAGGTGGCTGCATTCAGTATCTACCTTGCCATGCTCGACCGGCTTGAGCCAAAAACCCTCTGGCAGAACAAGCGGTTTCCATTCCTAATTCATGACCCTGAAATCAAGGACGAGAAAAAGCAAGGAAAAAACCTTTTCAGAATGAGCAGCCTTGATAGCGGGCCGTTCGAAGACATCGGTTACGATATTGTAGTTGGTAATCCACCTTTTGGCGGGCGCAAAGTAGAAAAGGATGTAAGGGCTTATTTGGAAAAGGAGGGCTTTGGCAACGAGACCGTCGAGGCGTTTCTGCACCGTGCCACCCAACTTTGCCCAGAAGGAAAAATCGCACTTATTTCCACAAGCAAGGTATTGTTCAATACGGGCAGCAACCACCAGAATTTCCGTCGCTTTTTGTTCAGTGAGTGCTATGTGGACAAGGTTTATAACTTTTCCATCCTCCGCCGGGTGCCTAAAAGCAGGGGCAGGAATTTGTTCTCCTCTACCGTCCGTCCGGTGAGCATTTTCATTTATTCAAAGCAATGGCCCGAACAACCCTCTGAAACCCTGATGTATTGTGCCCCTTCCACCGCCATCAAGAACCGCATTATTGACGGCATCGCCATCGACCCGACGGATGTGAAATATCTGCCGAGGGAAGAGTGCCAAAAACCGGACACCAAGATTTGGAAGGTGGCGATGTGGGGGACGGAAAGGGATTTTGGGTTGGTACAACGGTTTTTGAAAATGCCGAGCCTTGCTCAGTTTATTGATATGAAGAGATGGGAAAAGGGGGTGGGGTTTCGTTTGCCGTCAACATTATCAGAACCAAAACCCGATGAAGAAATTAAAAAACTGCCTTATTTAGATGCAAGAAAAGTCAGTCGTTACTATACCCTAAAAGAAAACACAGGGAAAGTTGATTATGATTTGTTTAAAAGGTTTGGGAATAAATTAGTCTATAGCAATCCGCACATACTTATAAAAGAGGGTCAGAAAAATAGGAGGTTTTGTGCCTCATTCTCTGATTTTGACTGTTCTTTTCAAGATTCGGTCTATGCCATCCAATCAAATGAGGAAGGTAGTTTGAAGTTGCTGACTGCTTATTTAAACTCCCAGCTCGCCTTTTACTTGATGTTCCTCACAACTGCTGATTGGGGCGTTGAAAGGGAGCGGGTAAAACCAAACGAAATCCTTGACCTTCCTGACCTCTGCTTTTCCCTCCCTGAAGAAACAAAGCAAAAAATAGCCGGCCATGTGGATGAAATCATTCAAATCCGCAAAAACGAGTTTATTCATGTCGAGCCGAAAATAGCCGCCATTGAACAAAAAATAGAAACCTCCCTCTGGGAAGCCCTCGACCTCTCCGACACCGATAAAGTCCTCATTGAAGACCTGCTCGAATACCAACTGGACTCTTTCCAATCCGGCCAAAAATCAAAAGCCTATCGGCCTTGCAATTTGGACGATAGCCGTGCCTATGCCCAACATCTTTGCAAGACCATCAACTCGTTTTTGGGCTATAGCGACGAGTTGTCAGTTTGGGCAACCATATTTGATGTTTCAGTTTCTACGCCGCTCAATGTGGTTGTCCTTCATCTTGAGAAGGAAAAAAAGTCAGGTACCATCGAAGAACTGCAATCGGGAGAAATAAACGCCATTTTGAAGGAATTGGAGCAGTACGCCTACCAAGAGTACTCTGAAAGTATCTACTACCGCAAGTTTTTCCGCTACTACAATTACGATGTCGTCTATATCCTGAAACCAAACGAGAAGCACTGCTGGACCCGTTCTTTGGGCATCAATGATGCCGATGAAATAATCCTTGAAATCCTAACCAGCGAATATGAAGAGGAAAATCAGGCGTAAGGATGGGTTGGTGTTCAAGAACAGGTTTCGGCACCTCTGTCTTCAAGCCTTACAATTGGGCTATGAAAAAATGTTAGCTGACGGCCAATTCAAAGTGTTTTGGGAAGAAGACAACCTGACGGCCCATTTGGTGGAAAAAATTGAAGGCACAGGCTTTCTTGAGGAAAGCCACATTTTCATCAACCACCAATCACCCATTTACGGACATGAAATAATCTATGAAGGAATGAGCGCCAAAAATGCGCCCATTGTGGATTTCAAATTTTCAAAATGGTATCCTGGTAACACCGGGCTGCATTTTTATGCCGAGGCAAAAAACCTTTCAGAAAATAATTGGGACAAACCTAACGGGGCCTCGGTTGATGCCTCCTATTACCGGGCAAGGTACATCGACACCGGCATCGAAAACTTCCTCTCCGGCAGATACCCCGAAGGCTGCCTGGTCGGCTACATCGTTCAAGGCAAACAAGAACAGGTAATCTCAGGAATAAATAGGCTCATTGAATCCCGCAAGCTCCTTCCGAAAGTTGGATTGATTCAGAAAGATAGTGATGTGTCATTTTCAACTTGTTACTGCTCTTCTCACGATTTTGAGGGTCGGCAATTCACCATCAGGCACGTTTTTATGCAATTTTGGAAAGAAGGGTAATTGTCAAATCGTTGACTGTGTATGCTTTAAATTCCTCCACCAAAAAAGAACCCAACACCAGCCTCGTTGCCGTCACCGAAAGGATTGACTATTAATCACATGCTCACTCCCAATCCGGGTACTGCTCCGGCGCCTTCCCATGCTTCTCCAAAACCTTCGGCTCCTTTAGCGCTTTTTCCCCCTCCCGGATTTCTTCCAGCACAATGTCGAACATCCAACTATCGCCAAAATCGAACAGGTAGCGGAACTTCCTGCCGGGCGACAAACCCAACTCCCCAATTTTCGCCTCATCGGCGTAGGGCGGCTCGAACTCCGGGTGGTGGTAAACGTCCCGCCGGTCATTTTTCGGGTGGAGGTAAAAACTGTACAGGTGGTCGTCGTCGAAGCGGAAGGCTTCCTGGATGATGAAGTGCAAATCCTCCAGTGTATGCCGTGCAGCCAGCGCCACTTTCCGCCAGATGCCGGGCTGGTATTGCAGGCCCACTTTGAAAACGTAAACGCCGTCCCGGAAGACAATTTCCTCCACCACTGGCAATACATTTGAAAAAGTCTGCGCCGGGAAACTATCCGAAAAATATTCGTGCAGCCTGCCCGTCAGGCAAAATAGCCTCGTTTCATCCATCAGGAAATAATCTTCCTCATCGTCGTCTCCCGTTTGAAATGCCTTTTTGCCGAGCAGGGTTTCGAAGAAAAACTTTCCGAAAGATGTCAGCGCCAGGCTCTCGAATTTTACCCAGGTCTTCGACCATTCCTTTCCCCTGGGTTCGAGCTTCGTTTGCCATAGCCCGAAGTATTCGAAGTATAGTCCGTGGTAGCCCAGCGTCCAGGCCAGTTCGCTAAATGGATTGTTGTGGTTTCCCCTGACTTTGACCACTTCGCCTGACGCTGCCTGTGCCAGCAGGGGCAGTTGCTGCGACAAATAGAGCGGCAGCCCGAAATGACGGTTCGGTTCGAGGCTCTCCACGTCGCAGTGCTGCAGGTACGTTTCCAGCAGGAAAAAATACTGCGCCGCCGGTGGCATGGCCCGAAATTGACGAATTTTCTCCAAATTTGGCTCGAAGAACGGTGTTTTCGCCTCCGCATTCAGGCGGAACAAATCGCTTTCCAGGCTGAGGTGGTAAAACAGGTGGAGCAAGGGATACAGCGGCTGGTCGCTTTTTTCCGTCACTTCCGTCGCCTGCCAGGACATTTTTCCATTCAAAAAGAAGAGCGTTTTCCTCGCCAGGTTGAGGCTGGGCGTCAGTGGCGACGCATTATCGGAAAGCGTTCCGAGGAAAAGGTGAAAGTCCCGGAGGATAGGGGAGGGGAGTGTATCCGTGATTTCCCAAAGCATGGCAATCGAGTTTTTTATGAAAAAGAAAACAAAAACAACCTGGGGCTGGGCGCCGGCGAAGCAATCCGGCAAGCCCACGGAAGCCCAAATGTCCCGAATTTCGGCGGCATTCGAACCGCTGGTGGAAAAAATCCGCAGCAACTTGCCACCCGTTCCGCAGCCGCAGGAATGGAACCACTGCGTGGATGTGTTCACCAAATGGCGGGGCAGCTTTTTTTACCTGATGCAAAAGTATCAATGCCCGACGGGTTCGAGGGTAGCTGGCTTCGAGACCGGTGTCGCCCGGCTGGATTTTGTGGAAGAAGATGTTTTCAACCTCGCATACCTCCGTCACAACGACAAATGGTGGACGCTGGCGGAAGGAGTGTCTTTGGAAGAATGCCTGAGGGCGGTGGGGGAAGACCCGTGGTTTCAGGTTTTTTAGAGGCACTCAAAAATCACATACCATGCAAAACTACTTCACCCACCTGCTTTCCGACATCGAAGCAGCCATCCTTCGCCGCTGGCAACAATGTCCGCCGCACTACTACCAAATGGGCCTGCCCGAACGTTACCTCGAACCACCCGCTGGTTGGGACGGCCCGCCCCTGGGTTTTGCCCGTAACGACGATTCGCTCGATGATTTTTTCGCCGAGCTGGAGTCCGGGGATGCGTTGTCCAATCCGCTGCCGCCCGATGAAATCCTATCGCCCGTCCCGGAAACAGGGGAGCCGAACCCCGGCGATGCCCTGCCACCTGACCCGGAGTTTGAGGCCACCATCGAAGAAGTGGAGGACTACCTGCACGGCAAGCCGGAGTTGTCCATGTTCTACCATTTTGACTTTGATGCTGCGCAGTTCCCGCCGACCGAAAAACTGACCACCGACGAACTCAATATGCTCACCCTCTCACTTTGCCGCCTGTGGGCTGCCTTCAACTTCACCCCCGTTTTCCCGCAGGCAGCGCCCGGCCGGGTGGTCTATCCGCTCCTCCTCGAACGCATGGGCAGGCCTGCCTTCGTCTTTGAGCATGGGCATGTAGGCGTGGAGTTCTGCCACTATGAGCCAGCGGATTGCCCGTTTGGGGAGTGGTGCGATTGTGGGGAGTTTTTGGGGTAGGGGCGGCTTGATGCGTAAATGACTGAGGAGGGTGATGATGGCCTTGCGAGGTTTCCCTGAAGCAGAAGGCGTTTTTGGAGGGGGAATTGGCAGTGATACGAAAGGAGATGGAGGTGGGGAATTTGGAAACGGAGATAACGAGCTTTGTTCACTGGGAAAAGTGAAAAATCAAGGATTACCTTTCTGATGAAAGCTTTTTCGACATGTATTTTCTAAAAAGAGTGAAATGCCGTCTTACCTGTCTTTTGATGGCATCACCATCGAAGATTTCATTTGCATCGTAGGCGTAGGTAGTAAGGTTGCCCCAATGCTTCTTTTTTCTCATATATCGTTCTGGGTAATAATTTCCATCACTGGAAGGTATCCAATCATAAGCTGGCACTCTGTAATTGCGTTTTCGTTTCCCAAAATGGGTGTAATGCCGGTAAAGGCGGCGGTAAAAAACAACTGGTACCGTTCCATTTTTCTTTGCGGTAACTTTTGACCTGCTGACAATGGTACTGATAGCCTTCCGCATTTTTCGATGGTATCCGGCAAGTGTTGAACCACGTAAAAGGGTTTTATCCCCGTGAAATTCAAAACCTAAATAGGTCAGATACTTCTTGCTTCTTTCACCCTCGGCGGCAATTTTTTTCACCCTCAGCCTTCCATTTTCTTCATGGCACACAAACCTTTCCGTTTTGTTTTTGGCCAAATCAAGCCCTGCATATTTGCGAATAAATCTGCGCACCAAAAAGACGATGAAATCAGCGTCCGGTTTATCACAAACTACCATAATGTCGTCGGAATAGCGTCTGTAAAATGCATTGAACTTATTCACCACTTCAACCAGCATCTTTCGGTCAAACTCATACATATACAGATTTGCTAACACGGGACTGATAGGTAATCCTTGGGGAATACCAACAAGTCTTCCATTCTTCTTTTGTTGGTTTTTATAAATCCTGATGTCAGGATTTTCAACCACCATCTGACGGAATTCTTCTCCTGAGCGGAAAAAGGCATTGACTCCTTCCTTTCTCAAAGCCGCCAAATGTTTTTCGTCAAACCCTCCAAAGACAGCCCTTAAATCATCCAGCAGGACGTAGGAAAACTGGGTCGCAGCCTTGAAAATATTGGATTCAGCTTTTGGTAGGTTATCGGCTCCAAGTAAATTGCACCAGGCACGTTTTAATCGCTGGTGGTCTATGGTCGGAAAGAAACTTTTCACGTCAAAGGCTAACACCGCACAATCTTTTCTTCTTTTGATTTCATCAAACACCTCACACGCAAAATCAATATTGCGTTTACCTCTCCCGTTTGCCCTTTCGATACGGCGGTAGGCAGTTATACATTCAGGGAGGCCCTTTGTTTGTGGGTCTTTCAGAAGTGCTTCATATTTCTCTGACAGCTGATAGGCGTACCATGCGTAAATATGAGTGTCGAGGTGTGTGGCGTAAGCAATCGGACGTTTTTTAATGCCAAGTTGCTTGTTCCTCCGCTTCCATTTCCTTTGCTGGATTTCATAATACAACAAGGGGTAAAAAGCATGCTTAGCAACATATTCCCGATTTTGAACAATTCTGGAAACTTCCCTTCTGTCCTTGGGTTCAATCCTGTTTGTGAAATGTGGGAAAGGCTTCGGTTTAAACCAGTCTTTCTTCTTCGTGGCGTTTTTTGGTTTCATGTTTTAAATGGAAAAATGCCGCAGCTACTTCTTGCGCGGAAATCCTGCCCACTTTTTCAGGGCTTGCCCCGTATGCGTTTAAGCCACCATCCGAGACTCCGGACACCGCTTTGAATTTATCTTTGTAAATCAAAGTACCATGAAAGGCACATTTAATTCACTGGAATTGATAATTCTTCTCCTCCAAGTATTGTGTACTTGTTGGGAAGTATTTACCAACCATACCAATTCACAATCGAATTTGCCAGCAATTACGGCAGGGCTGGAAAGACTAACGAATTGTAAGAAGGAGGCTTATACCTACCCATCACCTTCCTTCCTGTTTGGCTTTCAATGACACACGCACCGGAGGGGATGTAGCTACGGCACGGTCAAAGATAGATTGTTTTCAAAAGACGAGATGTATATTTTAAAAAAGCAGTAAGTAGGTGGTTCGCAATAAGGAGGATATTTTTTCATCGGAAATCATCAAATGAAATCTGCTTTCCATCAGGATAAACCAAGGTTAGAACACCGAACTCACCAAGCCGAAGTGCTTCCTCAACAAGAATACAATTACGCCTGTCATTCGCCTGAATGTTTCCAAAAAAAGTTGATACTGTACTCCCGGAAACCTGTACATCGTCATTTGAAAAAGCCCTTACAGTGGCAGAGGATTTTCCAAGAGGTTGACAATTATCCACTGGCTTGCCAAGGTAGTTACTGAAAAAAAGGTCGGACTTCCAATGCCATTTCAACGAGCGGTCAGTGTCCCAAATAAACATGGCGCTTGGAAAAACATTGGACTTAACATACCTCAACGCAGTGCTCGTGATAGACGTTTGAAAATGACTCTTAAGGAAAAGGATTTCTTCAATCCCTTTAGATGCTTTCTTTCTCTTCACAAGGTTGTCAAAAGCAAATGAAGGCATTAGCAGGTAGGATGCAAACAAATCTGCCTCTTGCTCGACCAACAGTTTCGACGAAAAATCACATTGCGAGGGGTGGTGCAGATTTTTGCCGCGTATCAATACCCTTCGATGCTCGTCTATGAAAAAGTGACCTAATTCATGGCATAGCGTAAATCTTGCCCGAGGCGAGCCTTTGGAAACTACTTTGTCTAAGTTGCAGTAAATGAAAAACTTACCTTCAAAATAGACAAGCATTCCATCAAAATGGTGCTTGTACCTTCCATAACAGTAGCCAATTTTGTTTTCTTGGATTATCTGAACGGGGTCAATTCTTCCTTCCTGATTGCACTCGGAAGAAACGGTTTCGGCGAGGTCAATGATTTCTTGAATCCTCTTCGGAGGTATTTCTTGGCTATTGGTCATCCTTCGATTTTTCCCGGTCTTTTTTCATTTGCTCTAAAATGTCTTCAGGAATTTCGCCTTTACCGTTGCGGGCAGCCATCGACATTTGGTCGAGGTAAAAGACGTTGTCGTCTTCCCTCTTTGGGAAGAGCCGTTCTTTGAGGTTTCTCTCAGAATTGAGTGGAGTGGAGAATCGTTTGAAATCTGCGATTTCATCAGGGATGTCAATTTTTTCCTTTTCCATCTGTTGAAGTGTGAATTCGATTTCATCGTCAGTTAAAGGAAATATCAGACCTTGTTCCACGAGGTAACGTCTGATTTTTGCATCAGCATTGTTTGTTTCATCACGGGCTTCGCCTTTCATGGGTCGGAATTATTTTATTGCTGTGAGTTTGGCAAATTCTTCCCTTGCCATTGGGAATAGAGTTTTCTGAATGCGCTGAATGAGTTTCTTTACGTATTGGGGAGTTGTGTCAAATTGTTGGGCAAGCAAATCATAGACGCCCTTTGGGGCACGGGTATTTTCTTCAATTGGTTTTAGAAGGTAGTAGTGTCGAATCAAATCCAAATCTCTTTCAACTTTTTCTTTGTCTTGATTCCTGCCTGTTGCTTTGCCTCTTTCTAAGAGAAGTCTGAAAGCATTCTTGAGCGCCTTGTGCTCATCAGATGTTATGAAACAATCTGTCTCATCTGACAGGCTCGCAACCATCGGATTGGTTGAATCGGATAAATCAGTTATCAACTCCTTTTTGTCTTTACTTTCCAGAAAGTCTTTGACCACGTTTGTAGCAACGACACCTATCCAGCCATGTACGGGCTTTCGGGCAGCATGGTTCAGTTTGTCCTTCGAGAAATTATCAATGGACTTGAAGATTTTGTGAAAGACTTCAAGGTATAGGTCTTTAGCCAAATCCTTTGTGGACTGTGTTTTTCCGAGATACTTCCAGCAGATAAAGAACACGTACTTGTGAAATCGCCTGTGGAGTTCAGCTGATGTTTTGTCCCATTCCAAGTCGTCCACGCCTTTGGACATTTTCAAAAATTCAAGCAACTCTTCGTCGGAGTAGCTTTTGTAGGTTGAATGATTATCCATGGAAAAATAATTAAACATTGCTTTTATAGTGTTTCGCCGGCTTCCATAAAGTATATACTGGATAAGGGGATATCCCCTGATTTCACCCCAATGTCCCCCTATCTGGTATCATTTGGTAGGGAAAAGCAAAAACTGCTTGTCCAAAGATAAAGGCAAAAAAATGCCTTATTAATTAACAAATTAAATTTTTTCAATCATGAGTGTTTTAGATTCTGATGTCATCAACATCGCCGAATTCAACGCTGCCGGAAAGGAAATCCCACGGGGCCGCCGGTACGCCTTGCAGATTGACCGCAAAACCTTTGTCACCGACAAAGAGTGCTTGACGGGTCGTGAACTGTTGACGCTTGCGGGAAAGACGCCGCCAGAACGTTTCCAACTTAACCAATTGTTCCGTTTCGGCAGGGTCGAGAAGGTCGAGCTTGACGAGAAGGTGGACTTGGCAACCTGTGGCGTGGAGCGCTTCACCACCATCCCCCTCGACCAGACCGAGGGACGACCGCAGCGAACCGACTTCCTGATGCCAGAAGCCGACAGGGTCTACCTTGCCGCTTCCGGCTTCAACTGCGAAACCGTTCAGGAGGGCAGCAACCAATGGCTCATCGTGCGGGACTTCACCGTTCCATCGGGCTACAATACCGATAAGGTGGACGTTGCCCTGATGATACCGCCCGGTTATCCCACTGCCCAGATTGACATGGCATACTTCCACCCGCCGCTTGCTCGGACGGACGGCAGGGGCATCAATGCCATATCCTCACAATCCATCGAGGGCAAGAACTACCAACGATGGTCACGCCATCGCACGGGCCAAAACCCTTGGCGACCCGATGTTGACGATGTCTCCACCCAATTGAGTCTCGTGAGCCATTGGCTGGAGCGTGAATTCATTAACCATTAAAAAAGGAAGCTATGAAAACGTTCTTCAACATTGGCGGAAGCCACTATGAACCACTGAAAGAGCATCTTTTCCCGGGCGACGGCAAGGAAGCCGTCGCCGTTGCCCTCTGTGGCAGGATTATGAACGGCAACCAGCGTGGGCTGGTCGTGCATGAAATCCTGCCCATCCCTTACGACCAGTGCCACCACCGCAGCGGCGATTTCCTGCACTGGTCAACGGAACTCATCCGTCCGCTGCTCATCCAGGCAGCGCAGTCCAGGATGTCCATTGCGAAAATCCACTGCCACCCCGGCGGCGGTGCCTTCTTCTCCCGTACCGACGACCGCTCCGACCTCGAACTCTTCGATTCCGTCTATGGCTGGCTGAACGACGACCTTCCCCATGCCAGCCTCATCATGCTGCCCGATGGCAAACTGTTCGGCAGGTTCATCGAGCCTGACCTCTCCTTCACGCCCATTGACCGGGTCAGGCTGGTGGGCGACGACGTCCACCTATGGAGCAGGGAAGATGTCCAAGACGACGTGCCGGAATACGCCATCCGAACGGTGCAGGCTTTTGGCGAAGGCACCTATCGGCTCCTCCGCAAGCTGCGGGTTGCGGTCGTTGGCTGCTCTGGCACTGGCAGCCCGCTCGTGGAGCAACTGGCGAGGTACGGGGTAGGGGAGCTGTACCTCATTGACCCCGACAGGGTGGAGGAGAAAAACCTCAACCGCATCGTCAATGCCACGATGGAGGATGCCCTGCAATGCCGTTACAAAACCGATGTGCTGAAAGAGGCCGTGGAGCGCATGGGCTTGGGCGTCAAGGTGCATTCCTGCCCGGTCAACCTCTACGACGACCCGCAACTGCTCCATGACATCGCCACCTGTGACTCCATCTTCGGCTGCATGGACTCCGTGGACGGCAGGCACCTGCTCAACCGCCTTGCCACCTTCTACGGCATCCCATACATAGACCTCGGCGTGAAACTCATCGCCGACGGGGAAGGTGGTGTGGAGAAAATCTGCACCAGCCTCCACTACCTAAAGCCAGGTCAATCGCTTATGGCAAGGAATGCTTATTCCGTAGAGGCGCTCAGTGCAGCAAGCCTCCAACGGGCAAACCCCGCAGAGTACGACCGCCGACAGAAAGAAGGCTACGTCGAAAAGGTAAGGGTGGCAAACCCCGCCGTCATCAGCGTGAACATGCAGGTAGCCGCTGCGGGCGCACAGGAACTGCTGGCAAGGCTGCACCACTACCGTTATTCCCTCTCCAGGCACCCGACCAACCGGGACTACGAAATCCAACGCTGGGAACTCGTGGACGGCACCTACCAGCACGAATCCGACCACTCGGAGGACAAGCGGCTCATGGGTTACATCGGTCGAGGGGACATGGAGCCATTCCTCGACATGCCGGAGTTCAGCACCCTCAAAACCCTGCAACCTGCATGATTAGGTTATGGAAACAACTTGCCGGGAGCATCCACTCGTGGTTCTTCCGGCACTTCCGGTGCTACACCCTGAACAGCGTGGAGGAGATGCCGGAGGAAAACTGCATCCGCCGCCGGACCGCCTATTGGGTAGGTGCAGAGGGTCACAAATGGTGCCTGGCATTCCGCTGTCCCTGCGGCTGCCGGGAGGTCATCTACCTGAACCTGCTGCCCACGGCAAGACCGCTTTGGCGGGTGGAGCGGCACAAGGGAAAGTCCTTTTCGGTATTTCCGTCCATCAACCGGACGAAAGGGTGCAGGGCGCATTTCTTTTTGAGGGAGGGGAGGGTGGTGTTTTGTAAAAGCGGAATTCATAGCAGTATAGGAAGATAGGAATGTTGAAACGGTTCGTTTCAGGAAACGTGCCTTCGTATATTTGCAATACCAGTATTCTTACAGGGTCAAACACTCTTAAAATCATAACCCATTCATGTCGCATCAAACATTCGCCATCATATCCTGTACGGTAAAGTCGGAGGACCAATTTCTATTGATAAAAAACGAAGAGGGAAAAGCACACTTTTTCACTTGGCTTGACCGGGCATTGAACGGTTCTCACCGTTGGGAAGAATTCAACAAATTTTTTCGTGAGTATTTCAAAGTTTCAGAGGAGACCTATGATTTGTTCATGCGGGAACGTATTGCCATTGACAAATTGGACAAAGACCAGAAATTTTCTAAAGCCTTGGTGAAAATATCTGTTTCCAATGCATTTTATGAGAAGACGAAAAAAGAGGAAAGCAAATTCCTTTGGGTTGATGCGGTAACTGTTCAACGTCTTGCAGAAGGAGAGGTTGATTATAGGGAGTCGGATAAGTGGATTGTAAGATACCTTTTCCGGCACCCCTTGGATGTGGTGAATTTGCCAGCGCAGTTATTTGAGGCCATCAAAAAAATCCAAGAAGCCCGGGAGAAGAACAAACTGGTCATTTTCGCTGGTGCAGGTGTGTCGGTGGATTCCGGTGCCCCGCTTTGGTGGGAGACCGGGACTGAAATACTCCGGTCGCTGGGGCTTCCCGAAACGACCAATGCCGAAGCCCCGGTCATCGGCCAATGGCTTTTCAATGCGAGAGGGGAAAAAGAATACAATGAGAAACTACGGGCTATCCTCAAACATGGAGAAGGGCTACAACCCAATCCAATTCACCGCCAACTTCTCCGTCTCCGTCCCAGACATCTGATTACCACGAACTATGACGACCTGTTGGAAAAGGCACTGGAAGAACTGCAAAAAGGGGCAATCGGTAAATCCTACGCCATCATCAGGCGGGACGAAGACCTACCCTATGCCGTTTCAGACGAATATATCGTCAAAATGCACGGCGATTGGAATGTGATGAACTTTGTGTTCAAGGAAGACGACTACCTCAACTACTCTCGGAATTTCCCTTTGATTGAAAGCTTTGTCAAGGGGATTTTTTCATCGCACCTGGTGCTGTTCGTTGGTTTTTCCTTTTCCGACCCCAACCTCAAGCAAATCGTCAATTGGGTGAAAGAGATACTGGGGAAAGACTTCCAGCCGGCCTACCTCTTCCAGGCCAAAGAGCCGAAACCTCATGAGGAAAATTATTTCGGGAACAAGGGAATCCGCCCGGTCATTTTCAACGAAGCCATTTCCAATTATCTGGAGGAAATGGACGACAATCGCAAGGTGACCGCCAGAAGTGAAACGGGACAGAAGACATACGATTTTCTTCGTCTGCTCGAAGTGCTGAACTACCGGTATTATGAATGGCCAAAGAGGGCCAAACCCCAACACATCATTGACCAACTTTACGAGAGCCTTTTCCAGTTCGATGCATTCAATTGCATTCCTCCTTATTCGTTCAAAAAACTCTTTCCTTTTTCACCAACCAGCCTGCATCCTGGGAAAATGCAGTTGGATGCCGAGCACGACTTTAGCTATCACCTGCAGACCAGCAACGAGGAAATCATTTACCTGATGGAATGTTTAGAATTCGAGGATAATCGGATTCGGGTCAAAGAAGGGTGCGACGGTGCGACGGCTATTGAACAGGTTGCAGATTTTGAAAACAAACTGGCTTATATCTTTGATAAGCTGCGGTCAAGCCAAATCCATTGTATCCAAAGAAAAGGAGACCACAACAACCATAACCGTATTGGCTACGGCACTCAATTTGAAGAAAATCTGCTCTTTTCTCAATGGCTGAATCTGCACTTTAAACCCATGTTGGAGTCCATCCATTCAAGGCAGTGGGAAAATTCTGGACATCCTGCAAGGCCTCTGCGAGAAAAGTTGCTCGATGCATTGGTGTTGGCCAGGTTTCATTTTTTCAAGGAAGCCTACACACTGTATTCGACCATTGGAATAGAAGCGTTGAACCGTCGGGATTACCCCACCTTCTTTATTTGCCAGTACAATAAAAAATACTTGGGCTTCCGGGTGTTACGGATAGCCGACTGGAAAAAATATCCTTCAGACTTCGTTCAGCAGGTTCGGGATGAATTGGATACCATTGACCTTTGCGGATTGCTGAAAACAATGCATGCCGATACTGATGTGAAGGAGTTGCTGGAAGAAGTGCTGAATAAAGAACTTTTGGACAGGTATACCCGGAATATCAAGAAAGCCCACGATAGGATATTGTATTACCATAAATTTTTCCAAAACCCCCTCAATCAATCAAGCGGCAGCGATGATGCAAGGGATTTGGTCGAAAAATACATGACTCTGCATTGGGTCTTCCATTCCAACGGCATCCTTTTCGGATGGGACGAATACAAATTCGTGGAACTGACCGAGCTGGCCTTTGAAGGAATGGTGGCCAGCGTTTGCACATCCGAACGGAACGAAGGACGTTTGGAGGAAGTGGAGGTCGGCATCCTCAATTTGGCCTGCCATTTTCTGGAAACCAAACAACTGGACAAAACCCTTCAGCGGTACAAACCCGAATCGTTGCCCATCAAATCCGAAGGTCAAAAAAAGCGGTTAGTAGAACTGGTCACCAATTGGTTTTCGTCCTGTTATAACGACGGCCTGTTTGAACCAAGGGCAAATGAATTGTTGCTCCGGTATTTGGAAGATAAAGTCTATACATGCGAGGTAGAGCAATTGAGTAATAATTTTTTCCTCCTTTTCTCGCACCTCGACCTCGGAGAGTTGGCAGGTTCAGAGGAAATGAATCGGTTGATAGAAACCGTGCTGAAAGCACTCGCCACCAATTCCGAAGGCCGTTCGGGACGCTTGTGGGACGTGGAATATTTCTTGCGCTTTTTGAAAAGGAACATCAAGTTTTTCACTCACCCCCAAATTGAGAGGACAATTAAAGTGATTACCGAGGCTCGAGGCTGGAAATATGGCTTTGGCAGCACACTTGCCCATGTTTTCAAAAAAGGGGGGATTGATTTCCAGTTGACTAACGAGCATATCCTGACGGATTATTTAGCCAAAAACACAGACAGAAAAAGGGATTCAGAGGATTTCATCCGCCTGTTCCCTTTCCTTTCATCTGATTTGCAAAACATTCTTTCCGGAGTAATTGCGGAACTTCCGAATAGCGAAGATGCAACCGACCTGATGCTTTGGATGGTGGCCAGGTACAACGGCATGTTCCCCGAATCGAGGGAATTGTCAAAGGCGCAAGTGGAGGTTTTTCAGAAATACTTTGCAGCCATCGAAAAAGTCGAAATCGAGCAAGACGGCACCCTAACTAACTGGAGGGACGACTTTGCCGTCAATAGCCCATATTGGCTTGCCCAGCTCCATTACAAATCTAAAGTAGGACTCGGTACTAAAACCGTTCAGAAATTGCTTGAGGCCAAATCTCTCCCTGGCCCTCTTCGCTGGGTACTCGACCCAAAAAACTTTGACTACAAAAATTTCAATTGTTACTGGGTATTTTTCTATGATGGGACTGAGGTCTTGTTAAAAATTGGGGCTATGAAAATCCCAGCATTGCGCAAGGCATTTGAAACAGCATTGAAAAAGGAGTTTTCACCAAGGCTGGCGGAGGTGTACTATAAATTCTTTGCATAAGAACTGGTACAAGGCATTGGAACTAATCTTACTCGGAGTGCTTTTGGTTTTCAAAAAAACAACCATGACCCACCCATACCAGAAAAAAATAACCAACCTCTTCCACCAGCACCTCAAACCCATCGTCAACAACACCAACTTTCAGGACAGCCGTTATTTCCAGACCGCCATGTTCCAAATGCAGGACGAAATGGGCAAGAAACTGAAAGCAGTTGAGCCGCAGGAAGTAGAGGCATTCACGATTGATTTTTTGAATTCCCTGAAGCAGTTGGACGTGAATGAAATGCTGAAGCAAACCAGTGTCCAATGCAGGGAATTAAAATACCAACTGGAGGCAGAAAGCGAACAAGCGGCAGCCCTTATCGAACTAATTGAGGAAGCGGAAATGCAGACGCCTTTTATCTCATTTGTTATCCTCAACCGCCTGCACCTTCTGGATTTGATAAAAGGTATCAATGAACCAGAACATCTTTTCAAAGAATACTGCCGTGAAAGGGTAGGGGAGCATCGGGCGAGGGTTGCTATGAAGCTAATCGGGGCAGTCGTTGAAAACCTGTACAAGCACTACATCAAAGTGGTATGGGAACTTTGGCGGGTATCGCAGGGAGACACAAAAATCAACACCACCGATTCTTATGCCTTCCTCACAAAAAAGCTCATCAGACAATTGCCACCGAAGTACCAGGTATTGGTTCATGAACACGCCAGCCTGTTGAGAAATGCTGCCCAGCATTTCAGCTATTGGTACGAACCCAAAAAGGACCTAATCATCGTTGTCCAGGACAATGGGCAGCCACCCGTCGCTATCAAGGTTCACTATGTTTACAAAATGGCCAAAGCGATGTATGAAATTTCAGGGCCGTACTTTTTTCATATCCATCGACTGTACACCATGAAATTGTTTGGCAGCAAGTCTTTTTTGAAGCCAGTTTTCAAAGCATTCAAAAAAGCCAATTTTGAAACACTGGAAGAGTTGGGAAAGGCTGATTTTAAAGAGGTGGAGCAACAAATGGAATTGCTTTTTCAACCGGTTAGGAAATATGAGTTTGTAAGAAGTAGCCAAAAGAAGCAAGTAAAAAGTACGTAAGAAGCCTCAAGAATTAACTGGCTCAAAAGAAGAAACTCACCACTCCACCTCAAACGCCCTCGCCGCCTCCACCGCAGGATATTCCGACATCACTGACCCCGTCTGATGATGAAAAAAAGGACTCCTCACTCCACATACGGCCCCAAAAACCGCTTTCCGTCAAAATGAATCAAATGGGTAGGATTTTCCGCAATCCAAACCTCCGTTTCCCAGGAAATATCGGAGAGATACCTGGCCATCGCCCGTTTGGTGGGGAAAGCCGTGACGTAAACCAATCCGGCGCTTGATTTTTGGAACAAGGCCGCCAATTCTTCATGGCGCTTGGGATTTACCGGGCCATGACTGGTCACTGCCTCGATGAGGAGCAGCCAGTTTTTCTCTTTGAAATACAAAACCACGTCCGGCATTTTTCCGTGGGAATCAACCTGTACGCCCAAATCGGAAAGCGCTTTTTCATCAAAATAACCCCACTTTTCGCCAGTGTCCCCGGCATAGATGAGTACGGAACCGGGCGCAAAATTAGGCCCAAATTCCTCGATGATTTCCTTGATGAGTTGGCTGTGCTCTCCGGGGCTGATGAAAATTTCACTGTCTTTTATCTTCACCGGAATTTTTTTCAATTCCCGTCTTCTGGCATATTTCTCGGCCAGGGGCTTGCGAATGGAAAGGTACTCGGACAGTTTTTTACCCCATTTTTTTGTGTCAAAGTGCTTCACCAACTCCAAGGCCTCCGGCGCAATCTGGTACACAGCTTTTGGGCTGTTGACAGGTCTTCCGGGTTCATCCGGGTTATAAAGCGCAAAACCGGCGTCCATAAATTGATGCATGGTCTGCCTCCTTACGGTCTCCCTGGTATTGGGTGCGTAATTTTTGCCGTAGTGTTCCCGAATGAAATCCATAATCGGGGTAATGCCAATCATTGGCGCTTCGGCCTTTGCCCATGATTTACCCGGCGTCAGGTGGAGCAGCGCAAGCAGGCAGAGCGCCGACCGTTCGTTTTGTTGTTCCCTGGGAAATTTCAGTTCGGCAAGAATCCGGAGTGCTTTTTCTATCTCTGGCTGATTCATAGTGTCTCAACTTTGGCATCCACCATTTTTTGGTCAAAACTATTCAGCGATTTTGCCCATTGCCCAAGTTCCAGCAGCTTCTTTTTTGAAGGGTATTTGAGCCGCCGCAAGTCCGTAGCATTCACCTGGGTATGGCCGCTGAACTGTCTGAAATAGGTGTCCACCACACTGGCATTCAAATACGCTGCAATCCCGAAGGCCAAGTCTTCCGGAATTCCCAGTTTGTCGTGATGAAAAACATTCAGGTGGTTTTCAAAACCCACCAATTTTCCCGGCACGTCATCCGGCCGGACCACCCTGGCCACGATGCGCTTTTTCTCTTCTTTCGAGGTGAACCTTTTTATTACCGTGTAAAAGCCCGATGGGTACAGGTATTTCAATGTCTCGGCATTCTCCCTGATGGCGTTGAATTTTTTGAAATTCTCAAGGGGAAATTTCACCCCAAAATCATCAAGATGCGCTGGATAGAGTAGGGGAGCGGCCCCGCTTTCCAGGTTTTTAAGCAGGTGCGCTTTCAGCCGGAAATCCACGACCGGGCCGGTTGATACCTGTATATCCAACTCCTCCAATGTGAAACGAAAGTTCTCATAAATTGAACTTTCTTCATCCGACTCATGGTGGGGGATATGGATGAAAAGTTCGGGGTCGTCACTTCTGACCACTTCGTTAAAAGGCACGTTCCATTCTTTCAGGCCGGTAAAATTTCCATCGAGAGAGGTGGATATGGTAACATCGCCTTGTTTCCCATGCTTTGACAGGTGGATGATGAGGTTCTCCTGCAGCACGCCATCTTCGCCGAAAGCTTTGTCCCTGGCTTCAAAAAGATGGATTTGTTCAATAGAAGCCTCCCGCAGAAGGAATTGCCTGAAAGATTTGTAATAGCTGCCATTGCAAAAGCTCCGGGGGATGATTGCAACGACCTGGCCGCCACTTTTGAGCAGTTTCAAAGCCAAGGCGACAAAAGCGGGGTAGAGGTTGACCGTTTCAATCCTCATTTTCCGCAACAGGCGGCGATGTGCGGAATCGCTGTTGATTTTTTTATAGGGAGGATTCAGGATGGCAAAGTCAAATGACTTGGCCGTATTGGAGAAGTACCGCAGCACAGAATCCACAATGAAATCCTTCCCTTCCAAATCCAGCGAAAACGCAATCTGGAAATCCTCATCAAAAAATCGCTGGTATCTGTCCAGATTGGCTTTCAGGTGCGGAAGCAAATGTTTGTCCAGTTCATAAGCGGTCAAATCAATCTTTTCCAGCGGGTAGGCGGCGAGCCTGTCCAACAGCGCTGCGCTCAACGAACCGACCCCGGCGCCAGCGTCCAATATGTTAATCTTCTTTTCACCGTTCACGTTGAACAGCGAAGCCATAAACGAAGCAATTGCGGATGGTGTAAAGAACTGCCCCAACTCCGACTTGGTTTCTGAGTTAAGCTGAAGGGAAACAGATTTCCTGTTTTTTTCTACCTGGGCAAGTATCATTTGCGTTGTTTTCTACGGACGTAACCTTTTTACAAAGATAAGGCTCTTGAACATCATCACCTCGAAACCAGCCATCGCTATCAATTTTTCATTTTCTACCTTGCTTCCTGTGCCAAAGATAGCGGTTTGTGGTGGCTACTGAAGAAGGATGCTGGGAAAAGAGATTTTAAAAGGTTTGATTCAGCATAGCCCAGGCTGCCGGGAGACTCCTTACTGAAAAATACGGGCTTTGCTCACTTTTCACCTGTCAGTCCTTCCCTGTGAAAGAACCAAGAAATAAAACACCCCCGGCCCGTTTCGATTTGGCCCTCCTTGACTCAAAGAACGCCGTTTGGAGGTGTAAGTATTGCATTGCATTTTTGGGACAACAAGGCTATCTTTAGCCTGTATTTAAAACTATTTTGTGCTATGACTCAACCCACCAGAACAACGCCCCGGCGGGACGTCGGGGTAACTACCGTCAGTTATTGCAAAGACTGTAACCACCGATGGCAAGGTAGCAACGCTGCCTACGAAGCCATCGCTCACCACGAGCAAACCGGCCACAACATCCGGGTAGAACAAACCATTTTCTGGGAACGGAAATCAGTTGGCAGTATTCAGTCCGCAGTCGGCAGTCCTGTGCGGAATCCTGCGACCTGACTGCTGACTGCCGGACTCTAAAATTGTGCTATATGAAAAAATCACTCACCCTCGCCGGGTTGGTGCTGTTTGCATTCGTGGCCAATGCCCAGGTGCAGACGCACAAAACCCAATCCTCTTATTTTATGCCATTCAACTGGCAATTTTCCTATCCCGGCATGTTCAGCGCCGTCATTGACCCGACGGTGGGGACTATGACCGTCACCCCACTGAGCAGCGAATTTGTGGGTATTGTTTCCATTTCCGTCCACGAGTCACTGGCTTGTGGAAATGTGCCGGAATGTGTTTTTGAATTTGAATCGCCCCAATCAGGGTTTATCCAAATGCCGGAAGGCTTCATGCCCTGTGCAACGGAGGCATCGCCGCTGTTTTTGAAACTGTGCTGGCGGAGGAAGGTGAAGTTTCAAAACCTGCAAATGGCAGCGGCCATGAAGTGAATAGGGTAGGGGTTGCCCCTGCAAATCAGCGTTTTTGGTGCAACTTGGTGCATTGCACCAAACTGTATCAAAGATTGACAGTGTAGCAAGGTTTTGATTTTCAGTTGTTTGTAACTGGTTTTTGGTTTTTGGTGCAATGGTGCAGCCTGCACCAAGTGATACATTTAAAATTCATCGCCCTTGTTTTTTGTCTAAAGGATTCCTACGAAGAGATTGCGTTGATACAAACAGGTGGAGTTTCACAATGTCCATATGATACATGCAGGTTGGTAAAACCATTGCCATAAAACTGCCCGTTTTCCTACCTTCGCTGCCATATCAATTTGTTTCGGGTGGTTCTAATTTCACCGACTTCGGAGGAGTCAGAGCCGCCAACATCTGTCCGGCACATGAAAAGTACCATTGAAGTCAAAGGGACTTCCATCACCATCTTCAGCCAAAACGAAGAGGACTATGTTTCCCTGACGGACATTGCCAAGGGTTTTACCGACAACGAAGAGCAGCGCAATTCCGACTATTTCATCCTCAATTGGCTGCGGCTTGGCAACACAGTCGAGTTTCTCGGAGCATGGGAGATGCTGCACAACACCAGTTTTAATCCTGTCGGATATGACAGGATTAGACTGAACCTGACCAGCAACGCCTTCCGACTTTCCGTGAAACGGTGGTTAGAGGAGACCAATGCCATTGGCATCATCGCCAAGGCAGGGCGCTACGGTGGCACGTTTGCCCACAGGGACATTGCTATCCAGTTCTGTTATTGGCTCAGCCCGACGTTTCAGATTTACCTAATCAAGGAATTCCAACGGCTACAGGAAGAACGGAAGGAATCGTTGCATTGGGATGTCCGCCGCCTGCTCTCCAAGGTCAACTATCACTTGCACACCGACGCGGTCCGAACCAACCTTGTGCCGCTGATTGACTGGCACTCCCGGCGTGAATCTTTCTACTTCGCCAGCGAAGCCGACGTGCTCAACGTCGCCGTTTTCGGCATGACCGCCCAGCAATGGAAGCTTGCCAACCCGGAGGCAAAGGGCAATATGCGTGACCACGCCTCGCCCGAACAACTCATCATACTCGCCAACCTTGAAGCCATCAACGCCGAACTTATCCGGGAAGGGCTGAATCAAAACGAACGGGTTGCCAAGCTGAACGAGATTGCTGTTTATCAAATGCAGATACTTGCCAACTTGCCATCACTGAAAAACCTGGACAAACAAAAAGAATAATATATGCCAACCCGCACCCAATACCGCAGCGCCGGCAGCGAGCAAATCCGGGAATTGCTCCGCCAACTCAACCAGCTCAAAGTACTGCCCTTTGGCTACCCGAACATCCTTGCCGAACGCACAGGCTGTACCCTCAATGCTGCAAGAGAAACCGTAAAAGGCCGCAGCGCCAACCTTGCCATCGTTGAGCAATTGGTGAAGGATGCGGAAGCGATATTGAAACTGAAACCCTCGAAACCGAAGAAAGAGGATTATTCGGCATGGAGCATGGACGCATTACTGGAACAAAAACTCCTGCCCAACAACTTTGCAGAACTGACTGCCCAACTGATTGACGTCTCACCAGCCACCGTACACGTTGTGACTTCTGGCAAAGGCAAAAGCGAACGCATCGAGGAAGCCCTAAAAGTTTTAGCCGGAAACAACCAGGAGCTTGAAATCATCCATCGCCTGGAACGTATCCTCGAAGCCGCCGCCGAAAAAAGCAAAGCCTGAACCGCACTCGGCGAATCAGGCTTTAACACAACCGACCATGAAAAGGGCTTCATGGTCAATAACAACAGTTGCAAAGCTAACCAATCCCGCCCAAAGTTTCCAGCCATCCGTGAAAATCTGCCCATCGGCAAAGGCCTGCCCAGACTCCCAACGCTCCCCACCCGGCAGCCGCCACCAGACCACCCGCACCCCCAGTCGTGCCGCCCCTCCGCTCAAACCCATCACAGGCGGCATAGCAGTTAATTTGTCCCGAGGCAAACCCGCAAAAAGGAAAGTGCTGGCTAAAAGAAAAATAAGTAGGGTAGAGTGGCCGGTCTTGGTTTCGTGCGTTGTGGCAAAGTCCCTGCTTCATCGCCCGCTGCCATGTACCTGCTGTGGGCGGCGGGGGTTCGCTTCGCCACGCCGGTAGCGCCGTCGTGCCCCCGCCGTCCTCGCAGATACACGTCAGCGGGGGTACTGGGTACTGTCCTCCGATTGACCGATAGGGCTTTTGGTGGCTTGATTTCTGCTCGCTGGGGCGGGTTTTTTTGGTGTTTTTTTATATTTTTTCTTTTCTTTTTTGCTTTTAGGTGGGGCAGGGCTTTCGCCCCGCCCGGGTTTCTCATAGCAGTGTTTTGGCGGCCGGTGTCCAGCGGGTCGTGCCGTCGGGCAGCAGTTCCAGCAGGGGTTTTCCGGCGGCGGTCGTTTTGCGGGCAGTGTCCGCTGTGCCGCCTTTTCCTACCTGCCCGGGTGCGTACCAGGCTATCGTTACGTCCGCCAGTTTCACCAGTTCGCCGTTGCGGTGCAGTGGTGCGGTTTTCGGGTGGTGTTGGCGGTAGTCGGGCTTCATTTCTATTTCTTCCAGCCCCATTTTTACCGCCAGCCTTTTTGCCAGTTGGTCGGCCCCGGCAGCGCCGCCGTGCGCCAGGTGGGTCGGGTAGTCGTGCTGCTCGTTTTCTATCGCCAGTTGGCAGTAGATTTCATCGAGCGCAGCTTCCAGCCGTTGCAGGTTTTCCGCTGTTTCCGGTAGTTGGCGGCTGCCGCTTACAAGTACGGTTAGTTGCTTTTTCATGGTCGGTTGTGTTGTTGTTATTTTTCATAAAAATAGGTATTTTGTCTTTATTTTGCAAATGGTTTAATTAATATTTATTGGTAGTATTAGATGAAAAAAAATGTTTTAAAATACTTGACAAATAGGTATTTTGTCTTTATTTTTGAATCATCAAATAACAACAAACACAGCCACAAATAACAACAACATGACAAACACAACTTACCTGTCTGAGAGCGTCGAGGCTGCCCGAATCGCCTCCGCTGAAGCTTATTATGAGGAGCGCACCCTGTGCCCTTCCGAGCATTTTTCCATCACTCCCGGTTATCAAGAATACGATGTGGTTTGCCTGCACGGCAGGTTGCCCGTTGTGCCGCCTTACACCAAAGAAGCCTTCAAATTTTTTAGCTGGAAATGCAAGGTCGCCGGGATTGAAGGCGACGACCCGACGGGGGAAAGAAACGACCGCTACAAAATCACCGCACAAGGCGGTCTGTCCGAGAAGGAGTTAGCAGAGATTCTTTTTGAAATGCTGCTCTGACATGCTGTGAGAAAGCCGCTCGCCGGGTGCGTTAATCCCGGCACCTTTCCTCTTGCGCAAGTAGTATGGGCTTAGTTTTCGTGAGCAGTTCCTTTGAGAAATAGCCTTTTCCGGGCAAGCCGGAATAAATCTGAAAGCGAGCGCCGCTTTTCCCTCCCTGTGCGGCAACAGGTTGGGCAGGGGGTGGAGTATCCCTGCAAATACACTCCGTTTTCATCAAATTTTTAACAATTTAAACTTATTTTACTATGAAAAATCTGCATCCAATCACCAGCGCCAACGGCAACCTGATTGACAAAAAGACGGGTGAAGTCCATTCTGTCCGCTACCTCCCCGGCTATCCCCGTCAAATCCGTTTCGACGCCAGCAAGGGCAATTTCAACCTCAACGGCGACGTGTCGTTGACCAAGAAAGGGGAGGAGTTCAGCTTCATCCCGCTTGCCTACCGCATCTTCAACGACAACATCCTCGGAATGGGCAAAAAGCGTTGGGCAGAGTTCTTTTTCCTCAACGAAGCCCGGCAAGTGTGCGCCGTGTTATTTCATGGTTACAGCGTTGAAAATTTCATGCGCCTGGCTGCCAATGAAATGTTTTACGACGACGTGACGCCCTGCGACGTCATCCTCACCGCCCGCCCGGTCGAGAAGGAATGCAAAGACCCGGAGGCCCCCGGCAAGAAGTATTTCATGGCAGAGTTCAGCTACAAAAAGCTGGAAAAGGGCGAAAAGGAAACCCTATTGCAAGTGACCGAAGGCATCAACTTTTGGCGGGAGGAAACCACCACCGGCGACGCCCGCATCGAGTTTTCGCTGAACTGGAACCCGCCCCACCCGGTCATCGAGTTGAACGGGCAGCCCGAAGAAGCGGAGGCAGAAGCGGCAGCGGTCGCAGTCTGAGCATACATGAGTTTTAGTAGTGGTTGGATGGTTTGATTAAAAGCCATCCAGCCATCTACTTGCAGCGGCGGCGGTCGCTGCTCCCCGCAGGACGCCGCCGTCTTTTTCAAAACAATCACCGAAAGGGTAGGGTAGTGGGCTCTCATTTTCTCACGCTCTCACCCTCTCATTTTCTAAAATCAAAGACAATGACAACCACCAACACCCGTTTGGCAGACCTGACTATTGCCCCAGCCAGCCAGACCGTTGCCACCCATTACGGTGACATCTTCACCAACCTGACCCCGGAGACCTTCGAAACCATGCTCATAAAATGGACGGCAAAAACCGAGTGCCTCACCCGTGCCAGCCTCGTGAATTACCTGAACCTGTTCAGCCATTTGGGCTTCGAGGCATCCGTGCCGCTTGCCGAGTTGCCGGCCGGCCATATCCGTAAAATCCCCGCTATCAGCAATTCCCGTTTGACCCGCTTCAAGGCCAAATTGCAGGGCGAGGTAATCCGCTACCCGGAACGCTGTTTGGTATTTGGCCAAGCCTTCCACGCCGTCACGCTCGAACACGCCCCAAGCGGCGACCCGGTCTGGAACCTTCGCCCCTCCGAATGGGCAGCCATCCAGCAAATGCGTGATGCCTATATCGGCGACTTTGGCGGCTTCCTCGCCGGACAGCCGAAGTTCAAAAGACTGACATACGAGAAACCGAGGGTTTGGAAAGACAAAGAGACGGGTTTGCCCTGCAAAGCCCAATTTGACATCGCATGCCGGAAGACTGTTTTTGATGTAAAAACCACCAGCGCATGGAGCGAGGAACGCTTCATTGAACTGCTCGACGTGTACGACTACGACCGCCAGGCAGCCTTCTACCTCGACGGCAGCCGTGCCGAATGGTTCTATTTCGTCGGGGTGCAAAAACGCCCGCCCTACGCCGTCCACATCGTCCCCTTCCACCGGGACAGCGATTTCATCGAAAAAGGAAGAAAAAAATACCGCTACCTGTTGCGCCGCTTCGTCGAGGCGGGCGAAAGGATTTGAGTTGTCGTTTGTCAGCCGCTCCGGTGGAGCGCACCCGTCCGTCTCGCTAACCGGGACGGCGGGTTTTTCCTCACCTTCAAAACAAACTGCGATGAAAAAGTCAACCGATAAATTCCAGGAAATGACCGCCCGCATCATCGCCCAATTGGAAAAAGGTGTTGTGCCTTGGCGGCGCACTTGGAACCGCATCCAAATGGGCGCACCCTGCAACCATTTCAGCGGTCACGTTTACACGGGCATCAATGCTTTTATTCTGACAGGTTTTGACGTACCACGTTTCGCCACCTTCAAGCAAATCAGTGACGCCGGACACCGCATCCGCAAGGGGGCAAAATCGCTTCCCGTCTATTTTTGGAAAATGCTGTTTTTCGACGCCGACGGCAAGCGGGTGGACACGAGAAAGGAAGCAGAAAAGGTAGTGCCATTCGTGTACGAATACAGGGTCTTCAACGTGTTGGACATCGAGGGCTTCAACGCCGGAATGTTCCGCAGTGACGAACCCGAACAGCCCGCCCGGATAGATGTTTGCGAAGCCGTCCTGACCGCCAACCCACACGAACTCCGCCCCGGCGAACCCGCCTACAACCCCGTCCTCGACGTGGTGAAAATGCCAGCCCTGACGGACTTCCAGAGCCGGGAACACTATTACCTGACCTATTTCCACGAGTTGAGCCATTGGACGGGACACCCCAACCGTTTGAACCGTATCGAACCCTCAAAATTTGGCGACGAAAAGTACAGCAAAGAGGAGTTGGTGGCGGAAATGTCCGCCTGTTTCCTTTGCGCCCATTGCGGCATCGTCATGGAAGAACTGGTCAAAAGCAGCGCCGCCTACCTGCAATCCTGGATAAACGTCCTGCATGGCGACACCCGCTTATTGATGACTGCCGCGAGCGCTGCCCAACGGGCAGCAGATTTTCTGCTTGCCCCCATCGGGACACCTGAAATAGCCGAAGTGGCAGCCTGACCAATCCGGCCAGGCTGCCACCCGGTTCATCATTCACTCTTTAAACATTCATCATTATGGAAAGCACACCAACCACCGCAACATTGAAAGGCTGCCGCAACGAAATGACACATGGCGGAAACCGCAAGGTCTGGCTCAATGGCAAAGCCCTGAGCCATGCCAAAAGCCTGAAACACGTCAGCCATTCCTCCGACGGCTTCAATTGGGGCTACGGCGGAAGCGGCCCCGCCCAGCTCGCCTACGCCATCTGCCACGAACTTTACGGAAAGGACATCGCCCGGAGGGTCTATCAGGACTTCAAGTGGCGTTTCCTCGTCGCCATTGAGGAGGACAGCTTCGACCTCACCCTCGACTTGGCGGAGTTCAACGCCACGCACGTCTTGCCCCTCCTCAACGAGGTGCCAGCCTGAACACAAGCGCCCCTTTGCCCGGTTTGGCGGACAGAGGGGCGCTCTCCCGTGCCCCGACTACGAACGGTTGACTGAAGACTGCCCCCACCTCCCCCACCCACCCGTTTTAAGCGGTGTAGCCAGCGAAACCCCCAACGCACCGCCGCAGCCTTGCCTGCCCGACAACCTGCCTGAACCCGCAAGGCAGCGGCGGCGCTCCCGCAGCAGCAGCGGCTCCGATGGACGCCGCCCCTGCTTTTTGGCTCGACTGGGTTTCGCTGGCTGCGAACTTTGTAGCCCGGGCCGACCCACGAAGCGGAATTGCTGTTGTTGTGGCCACCGCCTCCCCCACCCGGCAGCAGTGCCGCAGCTTGGCGCATGGCTGGGCTTTGCGGCGGGGTAGTTGTGGCCCGCCCGGTCGGCGTTATTGGTCTTTCTCGAATGTGGCGGGACCTTCTCTATGGATTCAAGAAACTCGTTCAATCTCGAAGACGTCAGCTCTAAAGCACTCATTTTTTGTCTTTTACGGACAATGGCGCTATTCATATTAACTACATTTGCTTTATGAACAGACTTCAACGAATCACAAAAATGCTTGAACACAGAAAGGAGCTAACATATCTGGTTTCTTATTCTGACGTGTTCAAAAGTGAAGAAATACCTAATTTGGAATCATTATTAGGCAGTGCGAAACGAGAAGATGTGCTGTTAGCGGGAGCTTTTTTCCTCGGATTTAGGACATACAATTCGGAATTCGGCACCTATCGATTTTTGCTTTCGAAGATTTTCAATGCCGAGAACAACGGGTTTGCCAATCAGCTTTTCAAAAGGCTACAAGAAATCGAGCACGAAAAAGGAAAAATTGCACTTATTTACCCACTGTCTTGTTTGCAGCTTTTCGAGTTCGCTTATCAAAAGCTAAGTAACGAAGGAACCCTAACAGAGTCCGAGTTTGAGAGAAACTTGTTCCAAGCATTGCTCCTTCTCAATCAAGAGAACGTCACAAAAGAGGATGTTACGGCAATTCAGAGTGTCGAAGGTCTTAATCCTGTTACAGGTTATGCAGCCTTTAATTTGACGACCAAATTTCCTCAATTTGAATTCTTGAATTATCGCACCGCAGAGGTACTGACGGCTCAATTAATAAAAGCAATTTACCTTTTTAAGTACCTTGAAGATGGAAAAACCTTGCCACTGCTAAGTGCTTTTTTGAACCATTTCGATTGTGCCGATTGGAGGGATTACCTAAAATCCTACCTCCCATTTACACATAGCATATTAAAGCGAACAAAGGAGGCACATCTTGATATTTTAGTGACACCCAATGAAAAGTATCAACGGAGTTGTGAATTTTTTGAAAAACATGCCTTGGAAGAGAATAAAGAATTGGAGGAATTCGATTTTAAGACTGTACGAAGCAAGCCATTTTACAAAATAGGAGAGGGCAAATACAGGGTGATTTACGAATTGTTCGTGCTTGAAAAAGTGTTTACTGGCTTGTATTTCAGCTTGAGCAATATCAATGATATGCTCGATGACCAGCATAGAATCAAGAGCTTTAAGAGTGTTTATACAACCGAATTCTTTGAAGAATTCCTACTTTATACCATCCTTGAACATTCCTTTCCTAAGAAATGGGTTCACCTTTCAGGTAAAACTTTAAGGGAGCTTGGACTAAAAGCAGAACCAGATTATTACTTGAGGTTTAAAAACAAGCTTTTCCTTTTCGAGAACAAAGACATACTGATTAGGGCTGACATAAAGCAATCGTATGATTTTCAATTGTTGGAGCCGGAATTAAAAAAACGTCTAAGCCATGAAGCTGTTAATGATAAGATAAAAAATGGGGCTGTCCGTCAGCTTGCTCAAAATATTAGAAAAATTCTGAAAGGCGAGTTTGGGGCTGACCAAGGTCTAAAACAAAGTGCGGTTTCAGTTTACTCTATTTTGGTTTTGCATTATAATCAATTCAATGCTCCAGGGCTTAATAAGATTGTGAATGCTTGGTTCCAAGAAGAACTTGGATTGATGCGGGCTGAGGGTTTGGATGTAAGTAGGGTTATCCCGTTGACCATAGTTTTTATCGACACTTTGATTCTTTACCAAGATTACTTGGTGTCCAGAAGGTTGGTACTTGAAGACCTGATAAAGGACTATTGGAAAGAAAATGAAGTGTCAACTTATGTCAAACCATTTTCGGCACACATTTCAGCCGAGGCGAACAGAAAAGGGTTCAAAGAACTGCCCAAGGTGTTCATGGAGTTAGGGTTGAATCTTCTTGAAGAAACCAGCGAAGCTGATTGAATTGAATAAAGATTACTGCCCCCACCTCCCCCGCCCACCCGTTTTCAGCGGTGCAGCCAGCGAAACCCCCAACGCGCCGCCGCAGCCTTGCCAGTCTGACAACCTGCCTCAACACGCAAGGCATCGGCGGCGCGTTGGGGGTTTCGCTGGCTGCGAACTTTGTAGCCCGGGCCGACCCACGAATCTCAATGCTTATTTATCTCCATAAGACAAGTTGACAAACAAGTGAAACATGACAGCTTTTGAATCGCCGTGCGTTGTACTTCCCAAAAAGAGGTTGTTCGATGACGGGAAGCCTTCAACCTCCTCGAATTTCCCAATAATTCTATACCGTTCAGGAAAAGGGGTATTCTTTAAGATTGCTTGATACTTCTCAAAGTATGTCTCGAATTTATCATCCTTGCCTTTGAAGAAAACGACGGAAAAGAAAAGCTGACCGGTTGGGTTGTAATCGAAAACCTTGGTCAAATGTTCCTCCGTTCGAGGTTTGTCACGATAGATAAATGCCTCGTAGGCAGCCACCTTTTGGCTTCCATGACGGATAGTCATGTCCAGTTCTCCAGCGTCGGATTCAGCTTTTCCCTCTCGTGGTTGGTCGCCTATCTCAAAGCGCAAAAAGGAAAGCCTCATTCTTAGCAGCACGGTGAACAAATCGCTGTATTGATTCTCGCCTTTTATTGATTTTATTGAGGTGATTTTATCCAACAACTCTTTGGCGGCAAACCGGAACTCGTACAGCAAGAATTCAGGAATTGCATGATACGGGTTGAAAACGTTCGGAAGGATTTTCAATAAATTTTCAACGGATGAATTATTCAAAAACTCAAAGGCTGATTTCAAAGAACTCAGCGTCGCATCCCAATTGATTAACTGTTCGATGGAAAGCAATTTTTCATGGCTCCTTGCATCAAACCTGCTGAAGTGTTCCTTCGCTTCCATGAACAACCGGGCAGCCTGTTCGTCCATCCCCCTTCGAGAATAGTTTTTGAAAATCAGGCTTAAAACCTCCACATCGAAAAGGCCGGCTTGGCTAAGTTGGCCGGCATGAAAATCAAATTCTGCATCTGCCTCTATGGCATTTAAATAGGCCATTTTACAATATAAAATGCCATCCCAAAACCTTACAAGGTCTTCATTTTTCCCATTCCCCGATTCGTACTTTTCCCATTCCTCAAAAGCATTTGATAGTTTCATTGCCCGGCTTTGCTCATTCTCATCGCTGATTGCGAACTGTGCCTCGCAATAAAATTTACGGTAATGTACGTCAACGGAAGTGTCGCTCTTAGATAGTTCTTTCCAAATACCGGAAGCATCTTCCAACTTGTTTTCAGCCATCAAGAAGATGCCCTCAAAAAATTGCAGCCGCATTTGGAGGTAATCCCCGTCCTGATTATCGGTGTCGGCTCTATATTCTTCAGCGGCGTTTTTCATTCCGTTTCGGTCATTTTTGCGGTAGGCTAAAATGAGTTGGATTTCAAACAGGAGCTTTGAATGCTGCTGCCCAAATATTGATTTTTTCAGATTGCTTCTTTTCTTAACGAAGGCCAGTAGTTTTTCTGCAATTGCTAAAAACGCATCTTCGTTCGTGGCTTCAATCAAAGCAGCCTCTATGGGTTGCCATAAATATTGGCTGCCAGTAAATGTTTCGACATCAATCCTGTCGATGACCTCTTGGACATACTTTTTACAAGAAAGGTCGAAGGTTGAATTATGGATTTTCAACAACAAGTCCAGCCTTGTCAACCCGTTGGTCAATTGGATGATATACTCACGACGGTCTGCTTCTCCGGGAAATAAGTTGACCGTTTGAATGACATCCTGAATCAAAGGAGGCGATGATGAAAAGGAACTGCTGAGAAATGTATTGTAAATATCAAACAACCCGGCCCCGCTATCATCCCTGTTGAACACTGCCCAGTCAAGCAATTTTTGCCTAATCTGATTTTCCGTGTTTTTCCATTTTGCCAAGCCTATTTTACGCTTGATTCTTTCGTCGGAAAATGCCCGGTACAGCTGGAGCAAAACCCTGAAATGGGTGCGGTATTTTATTTTTTCACTCCTGTCTTTGCCTTCCTTTTTCAACAGCCACGAATCTTCTTCTTCAGCCACACCGTTTGGCGCCACTTCATCTTCTTCAGCAAATTGAAAATCTTGTGGACGAACAGCATCCATGAATTTCCCCAGCTCCGTCCGTCTGGCTTCGAACAATGGCTCGAACCCAAGGAAGTCAGGATTGTCCGGCTCAAAAGTCCAACTCGCATCGCCCTTCAGGGAATAATTTAGCCGGATGTTCCGCACGTCCATTTTAGCTATCTTGTATTCCTCGCAATACTTCTTGATGAAGGCATTCCTGATTCTTTGTTCCAATGCTTCCAGTGAAACGTCACTTGGGAATGCCTTTCTTTTTGACTGAACCATTCGGCACAAGGAGGAAAGCAGGGACAAGTATGGCAAATCCAGATATTTGACATTGTTCCGCTTTGGTAGCGGCACATGGTTTTCCAGCCTTTCGACGAAACCAATTGCAAATTCTAAAATGGAGGATGGCTCGCTCAAGAACCAATAATCTGTCCGACCCCTGTTTGTATCAAGTGTGGCCCAAGCGTTTTGGTATCTTCGGTAAAACTCGCCCGCTACCGTGCCTTTTTGCTTTTCGTCTTTTTCTCCAACTTCCTTTTCGTGAAACATCCAACCTGCGAGCATCAGGAGCGACTCGCAAACTGATTTTCCGGCAAACTTTGCATCATGCTGGAACGACAATTTGTCCAAGGTGATTTCAAAAGCAGATTGAAATAGGATGGAGCGGAATTCTTGTTCGGGAAGGGAATGCCTGCGGTTGTTTTCAGGCAAAACCTCTGGCCGGATGGGTGCAAACTGAACCAAAAAGCAACCAAGGCTCAGGGTTTCGATTGACTTGAAAAATACCGGGATTATTTCCGGGAAATCGGTTTCCACTAATTTGCAAAAGGAATAGAGCAATGCAGGCCTGGTCTGGCCGAGGTCAAGTAACCTTTCCGCATGTTTCAGGTATCTCCTTTCCCACGTTTTCAAGTGGGATGCTTTTTCAAGGCTCAATATCTCTCGCAGGTAGGTGTTTAGATTGTACCGTGCAAGTTGCATGTGAAAAAGGTCGCCCAAAATCAAATCCCAATGCCTTACCTCCTCGAAGCTATCATATCCTCCCATCTGTTTAAGTGGGAAGTTGGGCATTCTGTCTGGATGGAAAATGGAGGGGTCACGCATGTAAAAATCCAGTCTCGCTATAAGGATTTCGCTCTCAGGGTGGAGCAAATCTTCCTCGCTTTCGATTTGTTGGAAAACAGCCTCTACAAATTTTTCCTCATCCTGCTTCGGCAGATTTGACAGAAAGCCGGAGGGGTAGAAGCCATTACGCAATACTTTGTCTTCCCACTTTTTGAGCAATTCCAACCCTTCCGCTTCCTTATTTTCATTCGTTAATTCCTTCCAAACAAGGATTGCGATTTCATTGGCAGAATCGTGGTTGTGGGCATTGGTTTGAAAGCTGATGGAAACAGTTTCATCCGATATTTTCTTGAACCAACCCAACTCGAAAAGCCCGTCAGCTTCAGGCGTTTTCGGGAAAACTGCACGGTGCCTTTCGGCGAGTTCCAGCAATTGCTTTTTTGAAATGGTAGAGTGGTTAATCTCGTAGGAAAACTGTTCCCCGAAACGTTCCAAAAAACGGAATTCATGTTCATGTTTTTCCCAAAAATCAGGTTTGGGCTTGTCCTTCCCGTAGTCCCTCAAGTGTATAAACTGGTGCTGAATCTGTTGGGGAATGTGAACCTCGCCGCCCCAAACCCTGACCCAATGGCGGGCGAGCAGGGATTGCAGGTCAATTAATATCCCTTCTTTACTCAAAAATTCATCCCGTGACTTTTCAAGTGCTGCCCAGTTCGGCCGGGGCGATGAATCCGCATGTTTTAGCAAAAGAAAAATAAAGTGGCTTGCTGCCCAATCCTGATTGGCCAACTCAGCCTCGTGCGGGAACCACGGGGACTGAGGTATTTTTGAACAGTAGGTCTTTAATAAACCCAAAAACGGTTGTGTGCTTTCTGGTATATCCATTTGATAGAGATTGAACACCAAAGATAGTGGTGGGATGCCGGAAAACTTATGCGAACGCATTTGTAAAATAGAGATATACATAGGCTCAAACCACCTGTGTGGAAGTCCCAACCACAAAGACTCAAGACTTATGCTAAATTTGAATCACGACAGCCAGTCTCAAACCAGTGTATATGAAAGACGCCTGCTTAGAAAAACTAAAAAAAACTGAAATCCAGGACCTCCTCAGAGCCTTTTCCTCTAAGACATGGAGAAGGCTTGGTTTCTGCCATCGGTTTAAGAACGAGGTCAAGATGTATGAAACTACCATCACCCAGAACCTCATCTTCGAAATGCTGGAATTTGCACGGCTGACCGGAACCCCACAACTCCGACTTTTGGAAGCCCGTGACGAAAGTGCCAACGGCAACGATATTGAAATCTATGTCGAGCATGGCGGCGGCTATATTCTTTTTCCGACTCAGGCGAAAAGCCTGTATCCTTCTGGCAAGTACGAAAAAATCAACCACCAGTCGGGTGGCAAATTCCAGATTCACGCTTTGCTCGAATACGCCGTGAAGCGGCAGGGAATTCCGCTTTACCTGTTATACAACTATCACCCCAAGTGGCAGGATGTTATAGCTTGGGACAAAGAGCTTGGGTTTGAGTACGACTGTTTCGGCTGTTCGATGGTCAATGCCCATCTTATGGAAAGCCAATATTTCGATTCGATTAATTTCGAAATGCGAATCCCTGCATTTTTCAGCCTGCATCCTCGACCGGCAATTCCGCTTTTCCAAGTGCTGGATATAAGCCGGATAGAAGAACTTTGGCAAGAAAGCAAAATATATGTCCCAGAGTTGGCGGTGTATGGTTATAAAGAAGTTTTCGATGAGAAAAACTGGATAGACCGCACCCCACCGCCATCCATCAGCGGGTTTTCAAAAGAGGTTCATTTCTTTCAAGGGGCAATCCAACTGAACATCCCTGAGTTCAAGCCGAAATTCCGGGTTGTGTTGTCGAAGGAAAAGAAAAGGGGGACTGTGATAATTCGGGAGATTGCTTGAAGTCTTGCTGCCACGACCCCGGATTGCCCCGGATGCTCAACAACGGCCTAATACTTAATTGCCCCACCTCACCCGCCCACCCGTTTTCAGCGGTGCAGCCAGCGAAATCCCAACGCACCGCCGCAGCCTTTTTGAACGCCCGGCAGCGGCGGCGCTCCCGCAGCAGGAGCGGCGTTTTGGGACGCCGCCCCTGCTTTTCAAGCTCGACAGGGTTTCGATGGCTGCGAACCATGTAGCCCGTGCTGACCCGCAAAATGGAATTGTGATTGTTTGCCACTACTTCCCTCGACAGGCAGCAGAAAAGAAATGGATTGACTTGACTCCGCCTCCAAGCATCAGTGGTTTCCCGAAAGAAGAATATTTTTACCAAGGTGTCGTGCAAGTAAAACAGCCTGTGTTCAGGCCAAAATTCAGGTTGGTTTTGGCGAAGGACGAGGACAGTTGGGGAAGTCTATTCGTATATGGTTAGGAAAAAAAAGACTGAATTTCAATAGGTTACGAAATTTTATTTAACATAATCCGAATTATAACATATTTTGCAAGCAAGCCACATCTACCACTTTTATTGGCACATTATTGTATATTTGCCGCTTTATGAAATTGATGCTCCACAAATTGCTCGTCTTTGCTGCCTTCAGTTTACTGTTGGCGCACAATCTGACGCCGCACCACCACCACGGCACCTGGCAGGTGGAGCAAACGCATCACCACGACGAAGGGGAACACGGCCACCATCACCATGATTTTTCCTTCCACTCGGTAGATGAGAACTTCGTTTTTCAATCCTTCAACCTAAAAATAACGCCCCCGTCAGCGATTGCGGCTGTCGTCCTTTTCATAGATGATTACAGAAAAATTGCCGGTACAAAACCTACCGGTTTCATCCCCATTCCAAGCGGCCATCCGCCTGCCCCGCCTTTCCTGAAGGCATTTTCCTTCCGGGGGCCTCCCGTAGTTTAAGCTTCCATTTTTTTCAATCCAACTGCCATTTGCACCCCGCAAATGCAGGTTTCCTGTATTGCCCTGCGCCAACTGAAAGGCGCAAGTGCCATCATTTTTAAGCTTAAATTTCAAATACAACAATGAAAAAAATAATCATTGGCTTGCTTGCCGCAGCATTGCTGGCAAGCTGCCACTCACACGACGTAGAAGGCGGACACGCCCACGACGAACACGGCAACCACATCACGCCCGCCGAACCGTCGCTCGAACCGCTCGCTTTCACACTTTACACCGACAAAACCGAACTTTTTGTGGAGTTCAAGCCCCTCGTCGTAGGGCAGGAAAGCCGTTTTGCCGCCCATTTCACGGCGCTGGGCGAACTCTTCAAACCCATCGGTGAAGGCACCATTACCCTCACTTTGTCGGGCAATGGGCATACACAATCCGTCACCGCTGCCGAACCCGAAGTGCCGGGCATCTTCCGGCTGCGGATATCGCCCGAAAAAGCGGGGATTTACAGCCTCGTTTTTGACATCAAAACGCCCGCTTACGCTGACAAAATCACCATCGAAAACGTGGAGGTTTTTCCCGACGAAAAAACGGCAATCGAAAAACAGCCCGAAGCCGAAGGTGGCGGCAGCGACATTTCTTACTTAAAAGAACAGGCTTGGAGGGTCGAATTTGCGAATGCCCCGGCACAGGTGCAGCCGTTTTCAGAGGTCGTGAAAACGAGTGGTCAAATCCTTGCCGCCCCCGGCGACGAGGCCGTTGTGGTTGCCCAAATCAGCGGTATCGTGACTTTTACCGGAAAAAATCAAGTGGCCGGAAGCACCGTTTCGGCTGGTGCTCCTATGTTCACCGTGAAAAGCAACGAAGCCGTGCAGAGCAACCTGGGCGCAGCGGTCACGCAGGCGGAAAACGATTTGGCGAGCGCCAAAAAGAACTTTGAGCGGGCCAGCGAACTGGTGAAGGACAAAATCATTTCCGAAAAAGAATTTTTGGAGGCAAAGCGCCAGCTCGAAAATGCACAAACGCAATTCGCCAACGTGTCTGTTTCCAAAAATTTCAACCAAAACAGGCAGTCGGTTTCCGCCCCGATTTCAGGTTTTTTAAAAAACGTGCTGGTCGAAAACGGGGCGTTCGTGCAGGCCGGGCAGCCGCTGGCGACCATTTCAAAAAGCAAACGGCTCTTGTTGCGGGCGGACGTTTCCCAAAAATATTTCCCAAAACTCGCCTCGTTCAATGCCGCCAATTTCAAAACTGCCGACGGCGGGCAGGTTTTCAGCACCCGAAACTTGAACGGGCGGGTCGTTTCGACGGGCAAATCAGCGGATGCTGGCTCGCCTTTTTTGCCCATCCATTTCGAGATTGACAACGTGGGCAACTTCGTCCCCGGCTCGGTGGTCGAGGTGTTTTTGCAGTCCGGCACGAAGCCCACACTGGTCATCCCGACCTCGGCATTGCTGGAAGAACAGGGCATTTTTTACGCCTACGTCCAGACCGGCGGCGAGAGTTTTCAGAAACGGGAACTCAAAACCGGCGCATCCGACGGCATGAACGTGCAGGTGCTTTCAGGCATCGCCGAGGGCGAACGGGTGGTGACGAAAGGCGCTTATCAAATCAAACTTTCGACCGCTTCAGGAACGTTGCCAGCGCATGGTCACGAGCATTGAAGGTAGAACTCATAAATATTTAGAAATGAACAGCCATTATTTTTTCAAGCTCGGTATGGGCAACAACTTGTTTGAGCACAGGAACGAAGGTGAATCGCTTGCATTGTCTATCTATTTCAACAATGAAAAACCCGGCTGGAAAATAGAACCCTATCTGAAAAATGGAAGGTTTGAAGAGGAGAGATTCAAGGACGAGGCGAATACCCTTAATATCTCATTTACGGGTATTTCACAAGTGCCTCTCTTTGTAAAAACCAGCCTCCAAGAGAACTGGACGTACAGCTTTTTTTGGATTTTCAAACACCCAAAGGTGTACGTTTTTCAGCCAATAGGATTGGTTTTCGATGGAGAAATTAAAGATAGTGAATTCCAAGGCCATCAGCCAAAGACGATGCCGACCATTTGTAAAAGAGTACTCAACGTGGAAGCTGTGCCCGAGTTTTTCGCCGCTCTCAATGCCAATCAGGGCTACAACAGGCGCACAATCAGAAAATTTGAAAACTCGATTCACCTCATGGCGGAACATTTGCTTTTCCCGAAGACTGAAAAATTAGAAATCAAGCCTTCTAAAAAGTTCGATTTTTTATCACCAGTTCAGTTCGAGACTTTAGTATTCCTGATTTTTCATCATGCTGGAGCATTCTGTTCGACCTTTCGGGGTGGTACTCGACCCGGAATTGACCTGCTGGCTGAATTCTCCGCACCCCCCGTAATTCCCGGCTTCCTGGCTCCTGGAAAGTATTTCTTACAAGTTAAACTTAAAAATACTGATGTTCCGAAACCTGCCTCCGGCCATCGGAACGAGTTCCTCATTTGGTTGGGTGAGACAGATTATGAGCATCGGGTTTTGGGGCGAGATTGGATTGATAGTCAAGTTTCCAGCAATCCCAAAGTCAAAAAGTGGCTTAATCGTTCACTCGATTTTTTGCAGTTTAAACAATGACAGGGTGTAAATCCTATCTCAAAAAAAACATTCAATGCTCAACAAAATAATAGATTTCTCCCTCCACAACCGCTTGCTGGTGATTGTGGCCACCGTGCTGCTCATCGTCTTCGGTTCCTACGTCGCCTCGCAGATGGAGGTGGACGTGTTCCCCGACCTCACTGCCCCGACCGTCGTCGTGCTCACCGAAGCGCACGGCATGGCGCCGGAGGAGGTCGAAAAACTGGTCACTTTCCCGCTCGAAACGGCGGTGAACGGCGCTACCAACGTCCGCCGGGTGCGCTCGTCCTCGTCGGCGGGCATCTCGATTGTCTGGATAGAATTCGAGTGGAACACCGATATTTTCAAGGCCCGGCAAATCGTCAATGAAAAAATCATCGCTGTTGCAGAACGCCTGCCCGTGGGCGTGGGCAACCCGACCATGGCCCCGCAGGCAAGTATCATGGGCGAAATCATGCTCATCAGCCTCACAGCAGACTCGACTTCGCAAATGGATTTGCGGACGCTCGCCGATTGGTCGCTCCGGCCCCGCCTTTTGGCAACAGGGGGCGTGGCACAGGTCGTCGTCATCGGCGGCGAGTACAAACAGTACCAGATTTTGGCTTCGCCGCAAAAAATGGGCGCTTTCGGCGTATCGCTCGATGAACTGCTGAAAGCCTGCGAGGAAGCCAACGGCAATTCGTCGGGCGGTTTCCTGAACGAATACGGCAACGAGTACATCGTGCGGGGCATCGGCAGGACGAGCGATTTGGCTGAACTCGGCAAGTCGGTCATCAAAACCACGCCGCAGGGTGTGGTGAAAATCGAGGATGTGGCAACGCTCAAAATCGCCGCTGCCCCGAAAATCGGCGACGGCTCGCTCCGGGGCGAACCCGCCGTGATTATGACGGTGATGAAACAGCCCGCCACCAACACGCTGGAATTGACCGAAACGATTGACAACGCCATCGCCGATTTGCAAAAAACCATGCCCGGCGACGTGAAAATCAACACCCGCATTTTCCGGCAAGCGGATTTCATCAACGCCTCCATTTCCAACATCCAAAAGACGCTGTTGGAGGGCAGCATTTTCGTGGTCGTCATCCTGTTCCTGTTTTTGATGAACTGGCGGGCGACGGTGATTTCGCTGCTGGCCATCCCCGTTTCGCTCATCGCCGCCATTTTGACCTTGAAATGGCTCGGCTTTACTATCAACACGATGTCGCTCGGCGGCATGGCCATCGCCATCGGCGCACTCGTGGACGATGCGATTATTGACGTGGAAAATGTTTTCAAACGCCTGAAACAGAATGTCGCCCTGCCACCCGGCGAGCGAAAAGGTGTGCTGCAAGTCGTGTTCGATGCCTCTGTGGAAATCCGGACGAGCATCATCAATGCCACGTTCATCATCATCGTGGCGTTCGTGCCGCTGTTTTTCCTGTCGGGCATGGAAGGCAAACTGCTCGCCCCGCTGGGCATTGCGTTCATCGTTTCGCTGTTCGCATCGCTGGTGGTGAGCATCACGCTGACCCCCGTATTGGGGAGTTATCTTTTGTCCAATGAAAAAATGCTGCAAAAGCAGCACGGCGAAAGCTGGCTCGTGCGGCGTTTGCAAAATGGCTATTCGAGGGCTTTGAAAGGCGTGATGCAGGCCAAAACCGCCGTCCTCGTGGCTTCCGTAGCACTCCTCGTGGTGGCGTTTTTTGTGCTGTCGCAATTGGGCAGGAGTTTTTTGCCGGAGTTCAACGAAGGTTCGCTGGTCATTTCGGCTGTCAGTTTGCCGGGCATTTCTTTGGAGGAAAGCAACAAAATCGGCTCGCACGTCGAGCGGGAATTGCTGAAAGTCCCGGAAATCCAAACCACTACCCGCCGGACTGGCCGGGCGGAATTGGATGAACACGCTCAGGGCGTGAACGCCGCCGAAATTGATGCGCCGTTTTTGTTGGAAGACCGCAGCCGTGCTGAATTCATGGAAGACGTGCGGTCAAAACTGGCCAACGTTTCCGGCGTGAACATCACCATCGGGCAGCCCATCGGCCACCGCATTGACCACATGCTGAGCGGCACGAGGGCGAACATCGCCATCAAGATTTTTGGGACAGACTTGGCAAAACTGTTTTCTCTTTCCAACGAAATCAAGGCGGCAATTACCCCGATTTCAGGGCTGGTGGATTTGAGCGTGGAGCAACAAATCGAAATCCCACAGGTGCAAATCAAGGCAAAACGGGATTTGCTCAACCACTACGGCATCCCCATCGGGCAGTTCAACGAGTTCGTGGACGTGGCGTTTGCAGGTGAAAAAGTGTCGGAGGTGTACGAAGGCACCCGCAGTTTCGACCTCGTCCTGCGCTTTGACGATGCCAACCGGGGCAACATCGAGAACATCCGAAACACGCTGATTGACGCTGCCAATGGACAAAAAATCCCCTTGAGTTACGTCGCCGATGTGGTCAGCACCTCCGGCCCGAACACCATCAACCGGGAAAACGTGCAGCGCAAAACGGTCGTCTCGGTGAACGTGGCAGGCCGTGACCAAAAATCCGCTGTGGATGAAATCCAAAAAGTGGTGGCGGAAAAAATCGCCCTTCCCGAAGGCTACCGCATCGAGTACGGCGGCCAGTTCGAGGCCGAGGCCGAAGCCTCAAAAACGCTGATGGCGACTTCCTTGCTGTCGTTGCTGGTGATTTTCCTCCTGCTTTTTCAGGAGTTCAAGGACATGAAAACGGCCTCTATCATCTTGCTGAATTTGCCGTTGGCATTGATTGGCGGGGTGTTCAGCATCTGGGTCACATCGGGAATTCTGAGCATCCCGGCCATCATCGGTTTTATCACACTGTTTGGCGTGGCGACCCGGAACGGCATCCTGCTCGTGTCCCGCTACAAAACCTTGCAGGAAGAAGGCAAGCCGATTTACGAAACCATCATGGAAGGCTCGGTGGACCGCCTTTCGCCGATTTTGATGACCGCTTTGACGGCGGGCTTGGCGCTCATTCCGCTTGCCATTGCGGGCGATTTGCCGGGCAACGAAATCCAAAGCCCGATGGCGAAGGTCATTCTGGGCGGCCTGCTCACGTCCACTTTGCTCAATGTGTTCATTGTGCCGGTGGTCTATTTTTTAAGCAATAAAAACAGGAAAAGAAATGAAGCAACGATATAAACTGCTTTGCGCCCTGCTGGCCTTGACGGCCAGCCTTTCTGCGCAGAGCACCCTCGACCAGGTGCTTGCCTCCGTGCAGGCCAACAACAAAACTTTACAGGCAGAGCAAAGCCGCATAGATGCCAGCAAAGCTTTTTTTCAAACGGGGCTTTCCCTGCCCGACCCTTCGCTGAGCCTCGATTGGCTGAGGGGTTTTCCATCGTCGGCAGGGAACCAGACCGACCTGACCGCAGCCCAGGCCTTCGATTTTCCGACGGCCTACAAATACCGCCGGGAGGTGGCGGGCCTGAAAACGGGGCAGACGGATTACGAAAGCGAATCGGTGCGCAAGGATATTTTGCTGGAAGCAAAACTGACCGCCCTTCGCCTCGTTTTTCTCAACAAGCGCAAGGTGGAACTGACGGGGCGGCTGGCCAGTGCAGAGCGGTTTTTGGCCAATTACCAACGGAAAATGGAGCAGGGCGATGCCACCATTTTTGACCTGAACAAGTCACGCCTGCAATTGCTCAACATCCAGACCGACCTGCAACTGTTGGAAACGGCCACTGCCGAAAACCTGCAAAAGCTCACCGAACTGAACGGCGGCAACCCGGTCGTTATCACGGATACGGTCTATCCGCCTGCACCCGACCTCCCCGATTTCGAGACATTGGAACAGACCATCGAGGAAAGCGACCCTGTGCTGAAATACCTGCAAATGCAGCAGCAAATCGGACAATCGGAAACAAAACTGACCAAAGCGCTGTTGCTGCCTAAATTCGAGGCGGGCTACCGCTATCAGGGCATTTTGGGGCAGCAGTTTCACGGCGTCCATGCGGGCGTGAGCGTACCGCTTTGGGAAAACAGGAAACGGCTGAACTACTCGGCTTTGCAGGTGAAAGTGTACGACGCCCGCATCGAGGAGCACCGCACGGAGCATTACCATGAAATCAAACGGCTGTACGAGCAGTACCAGTCGCTCCGGCAACGTTCCGATGCGTACCGCAACAACCTGCAACAGGTTTCGGGCGGCGCTTTGCTCGAAAAGGCCCTGCAAGCAGGAGAGATGACGGTGCTGGAATATTTTCTGGAAACGTCGCTGTACTACGAAAGCGTGGACAGGTGGCTGGAACTGGAGGCGGCGTGGCAGCGGGCGGGGGCAGAGTTGATGAAGTTTAGGCTTTAATTGAAACAATAGTTCGTGCTGTTTTTGAAAATTAAACGTAGACAGTTTGCTTGGAAATTTTGAAACTTCAATCTGGCTTTTTGAATTTCACCCAATTCAGCATATATAACTTCAATTTATCGAATTTCACTTGTCTTGTGGGGAACAACAGAGCAAGGAACTTTATGAACTTGGAAAAAGAGATGTGCATTAGCCTACTTAAAATTTATCTAAATTTGCCTTTTTCAAATAGGTCAAAAAATCACATTATGCCAAACATTAACAGAAAAATATTCCTTGCAGTTATTTGCCTTACATCAGCTATTCAGCTATTAGGCCAGCAAAGCCAGGATACGCTTAAAAAAATTTCCCTTGAGCAAATTGAAATCTCAGCCAGCAGGAATAATATTGAACGCTTGTCAAAAACGGAGGGTGGCTTCATCTGGGCGGGCAAGAAAAACGAAGTCATCAACCTTCAATATACGGACGCCAATATCGCCGAGAAATCGGCCCGCCAGATTTTTGCCAAAGTTCCAGGTGTCTTCGTTTACGATATGGACGGCTCCGGCAACCAAATCAACATCTCCACCCGTGGCCTCGACCCGCACCGGGGCTGGGAATTCAACATCCGCAAGAACGGCATCATCACCAATACCGACATGTACGGCTACCCCGCCAGCCATTTCACCCTGCCGATGGAGGCTGTGGAGCGCATCGAACTGGTGCGTGGCACGGGGGCGCTGCAATACGGGCAGCAGTTTGGCGGCATGTTGAACTACGTCATCAAGAAGCCCGACACCTCCCGTGTCATTAGGCTGGAGAGCATCAATTCCGTTGGCTCGTTCGGCCTGTTGAGCACCTACAACGCCATCGGCGGCAAGGTGGGCAAACTCGAATATTATGCCTACTACAGCAAGCGGGTCAGCGACGGCTACCGTGACAACAGCCGCAGCGACTTCAACGGACAGTCGGTCATGCTCCGCTACCGGGCCACTAAAAACCTGACACTGACGGCGGAGTTTTCGCACTCAGAGTACGTCTTCCAACTGCCGGGGCAGCTTACGGACAGCATGTTCCATGAAAACCCAAGGCAGTCCACCCGTAGTCGAAACTACTACAGCCCCGATATCTACGTCCCTTCCATCAGCCTCAACTGGGTTTTGGGTGAAAGAACAAAGCTGAAATGGACAACTTCCGCCGTGTTCGGCAGCCGCAGCAGCGTCATGTTCGACAAGCCAGCTACCACGGTTGATGCGCTCGACCCCACGACGCTCGCCTATGCCCCACGCCAAGTGGACATTGACAATTACCATAGCTACACCTCCGAATTGCGCTTTTTGCACAGCTATTTTTTGGGTAAAAAACCGGCCACATTGGCCGCTGGCGTACAGTTCATCAACAACGACCTGCACCGCCGCCAGCAGGGCAAAGGTACTACCGCTTCTGATTACGACCTCACGGTGGCCGATGGCAAATTTGGGCGTGACATGCACCTCATGACGCAGAACGTGGCGTTTTTCGCAGAAAACCTTTTCCAAGTCACCAAGAATTTCTCTGTAAGCCCCGGCGTCCGGGTAGAGATAGGCGAGTCGAAAATGTCGGGCTACATCTCCTATCTGCCCGATGATGAAATCCCTAACACCATTGAGCATAAATTCCCGCTTTTTGGCATCAACGCCGACTATCGGCTTGGCGACCAGCAGACGCTTTACGCCGGATGGTCACAAGCGTACCGCCCCGTCATTTTCAAGGACATCGTCCCTGGTTCGCTCTTGGAAAAAGCGGACAAAAACCTGGAGGATGCCCAAGGCTATAACCTCGAAGCAGGCTACCGGGGTTCGGCTGACGGGTTTCGTTGGGACGTTGGCGTGTTCAGGGTGCAGTACAACAACCGCCTCGGGAACCAAGTCATCCAGCAGGACAGCAATTTTGTCATTTTCCGCACCAACATCGGCAACTCGGTAACACAGGGCGTGGAAATGTTTGGTGAATATTCTCTCAAGCTGAGTGGCCCGTGGCGGGCAAGCGTGTTCACCTCCACCGCCTACATGGACGCCAAATACGAGGACGCCGCCATCCGGGTGGGCAACGAAAACGTGGACATCAGCGGCAACAAGGTGGAAAGTGTGCCCAAGTGGATTTCCCGCAACGGCTTCACGCTCAAGTACAAAACCTTCAGCTTCTCCGCCCTCTACAGCTATACCGCCGAGAGCTTCGCCGACCCGCTGAACACGGTGAAACCCTCCACCACGGGCGCAGTCGGGCTGGTCCCAGCTTACGGCTTACTGGACCTGAACGCCACTTGGCGCATCTCAGGGGCAGTCACGCTGCGCATGAACCTGAGCAATGTTTTTGACAACCAATATTTTACAAAGCGGCCCTCGTTCTATCCCGGCCCCGGCATTTGGCCTTCTGACGGACGGAGCGGAAATATTTCAGTAGGAGTAAGGATGTGATTTGCCTGAAGGCCAAGGTCATTGCCGCCTTTTCCACGTCGTATCAGAACGAGACCAACTCACCTTTGTAAAATACAGAACTTGGTTCGTTCAGGTACAGCAGTGCCAAACCTTGGAAAAGGAAAAACGCATCGCTGAAAAAACAGTTGGTATTGAGCAAGACGTGGCGGCTCCCAAAATTCGAGGCGGGCTACCGTTATCAGGGCATTTTGGGACAGCAGTTTCACGGCGTCCATGCGGGCGTGAGCGTACCGCTTTGGGAAAACAGGAAACGGCTGAACTACTCGGCTTTGCAGGTGCAGGTGTACGATGCCCGCATCGAGGAACACCGCACGGAGCATTACCACGAAATCAAGCGGCTGTACGAACAGTACCAGTCGCTCCGGCAACGTTCCGATGCGTACCGCAGCAACCTGCAACAGGTTTCGGGCGGCGCTTTGCTCGAAAAGGCCCTGCAAGCAGGAGAGATGACGGTGCTGGAATATTTTCTGGAAACGTCGCTTTACTACGAAAGCGTGGACAGGTGGCTGGAACTGGAGGCGGCGTGGCAGCGGGCGGGGGCGGAGTTGATGAAGTTTAGGCTATAAGAGTAAAGCAAGGTTAATCGGTCACACGGGCTGATGGGCGGTTTTCCTAAATCATTTTGTTTTAGGGAAACCGCTTTAGTTTCAACCCGTATGACCTGAACCGCCTTATTTTGATGGATAAGTAGGAAAAGATATTTTACAAGCAGAGAGAGGAGGTGCTGGATAGTTTGGGATGGCACTTGAAAAGGTTTTAATAAAAGTGAAATCATTTAATTCTATTAAATATGGAAAAGAAAAACACGACTTCCACTATCGAACAATTATTCAAATCATCCGAAGCAATAAGAATTCCAGCCTATCAAAGAGCATATAGTTGGGAGTCTAAGGAATGCGCCCAGTTCCTTGAAGACCTTCTGGAACAAAAAGGGAAAAAATACTATTTAGGGCAGTTCTTGTTCGAGGATTTGGACAACACCTTTTTCATCATTGACGGGCAGCAACGGCTTACCACATCTATTCTCTTTTTTTCGGCTATTGCTAAAATACTAAAATCAAGGAATGAGAACACGGAATTATTAACCAATTGTTATTTGACAGATGTTTTCGAGACGATTAGCGACGACCAGGTGATTTTCAGGAAAATCACTCGCAAGCACCAGATTCCGTCTGTTGGCGCTACTGAAACGATTTCTCAAAAACGCCTAATCGAAGCCTTTGGTTTTTTCGAAAAAGAGATAAACAACTTTGACCAAACCAGCATATTGGAACTGCAATCAACTCTTGAAAACGCAGTAATAAGCACACTATTTATCAATGACAAAATCGAAGCTACTCAGGTATTTGAATATCAAAATAATCGTGGTAAGGATTTGACAAGATTTGAAGTTGTCAAGGCTTTCTTGATGCACCAAGTGTACGTTCACATTTCAGATGTAAAACAAGCTAACCAGAATATTTCGGACATTCAAAGAGCGGTTTCGCAAACGTACAGGTATATCGAGGCAGTCGAAGGTTATTTTTCGGAGAATGAGCTGTTAGACAATTATTGCAATTTATTTTTCAATATCCATGGTTCAATTGAAGCGGTTAAGGAACGATTGGGCAAGGAAGATAGCAAAGCAACCTGGATAAAATCCTTTTTTGAAAACCTTGCTGAATTTACTTTAAGCGCAAGAAGTATATTGAACAACAAAAGCCAAACAGAAATCATGAACCTTTTCTTTGTTGGCAATGAGGCTAATTGGAAATTGGTGTTGCTGGCTATCTTCTACAAAGGCGAAGCCTCTGGTGATACTTACAAGCGAATATTGAAATTGTTGGAAGTGCTTTGTTTTAAGCTGAAATTGGGTGATTATAGAACCGATACCTTACCCACTTTTACCAAAAAATACTTTACTTCATTCGAGGGTTACAATATTGACAGCTTATATCAGGATGTCAGGCATGTCACTGAAAATGGTTTTCAATGGTATTGGAACCATAATGGTTATTTTAGTGGCATCATCTCCAATTATTTTGACAACCAACCATATCATTACCATAGAAATATCATAAAGTATGTTTTGTGGCAATACGAGAATGAGCAGAGGTTGGACAAGCGGTCTGGGGCGTTATTGGACAAAGACCTTTACGAAAGTTATACTATTGAACATATTAAACCCCAAAAGCCTTCAAATGAGGCGTACAGCGATGAGTTTGTGAAAAACCATCTTCACAGGGCTGGTAACCTGGCACTTTTGACCCAAAGCCAGAACAGTAGTTTTGGCAACAAAACTTTTGAAGAAAAAGCAAATTTATTTCAAGACACGGCGCTTACCAGCTATGCTGAGATTAGGGAAAAGAGAGTGTGGACTGAGTTTGAAATTGAAGACAGGCACAGAAAGATAAGCGACTTTGCAAAAAGACACTTCGATATTTCAAAAATATAGAGTTAACATACTTCTCCGGAAATCATCAAAAAAAACCGTTGTCCAAAAACCTTTGGACAACGGTTTTTTTTAATTGAGGAATTTGAACAGCCTAAAAGTAACTGGCCATCCCAAATTGAAACCCCGCCGTTTTAACCGCCGGGTTGCCAAGCAAATCGGTGTCCCAGCGGTAGCGGTAGTTCACTTTCAGGAGCGTATTGGGTGAAAACCGGAGGCTGAAACCCGGGACAATGGTCAGCAAATGGTCGCCAATATTGCCGCCCGTTTCATCGAATTGACCAACGTTATAATCAATGGCCTCGAAGCGGAAGGCAGCATTGAGCCGGACATTCTCCCAGCCAAACAAACCGCCGTTCCAAATTGGGTAGATGACATCGGCGTGGATGCCCCACTGGGTCTGCCCGAATGCCTGACCGAGGGCCGATGGCACTTCGGTTTTTACCAGGGCCGCTTCCCCCAGCATTTTTGCTTTTCCAAAGGAAAAATTATAGTCAAACGCAAACACGAAGACCTTCCGTTTTTCGTCCACCCGCAACCCGTCTTTTTTGAAAGTATTGTAATATCCGCCGAAAGATGAAAACCCAATTTCTCCAAGTCCTCTTTTTTTCATCGCAATCCGTGCGGCAAGGGAGGGCGAGCCGTTGTTGTCCTCCCCGAACCTTTCTTCGTTTTTCCCTGCTGGGAGGAAGGTGCGGTTCGATGTATTGGCAAGGATACCATCCTGCAAGCCATTCAGGAGATATGTTTCATAAGTAAAAGAGAGGCTGTTCAGTGGTATCGTGCCGTGCAGCCCAAATCCCACATCGGCGTACGTGGCGGGAATGAGCGTGGTAGAAACCAGGGGCCGGTCAATAAACTCCCATTTGGGGCTGTCGTGGTTTTGGTTGAAATAACCCAAAGGCACCAGCACAATGCCCGCCCGGAACGCCAGGGCCGGGGTCAGTTCAAAATCCAACATCGCCGTTTCCAGGGCGATTTCTTCCGTGCCGTGCTCAAATTCCAGTTCAGCTATAAATTTGATGCGCTCTTTCAGTGTCGAATAAAAGAAGATATTGAAACGGCGCATCTCCATCGAAAAGCCTTCGCTGACGCCATCCGTTGAAAAGTAGTTGGTATTGGCTTCCAGATAACCCCCGACTGCTGCCGTCAGGTTGCCCTTTTGGCCTTCAAAAATAAAAGGGCGTTGATAGACCGCATCTTTATTGGCGCCGAGGCTGTCGGGTGTCTGTGCGCCAAGACATTGGATTAAGATTGTCCAAAACAAAAGGATAGAAATTGGCTTCATAAGTTATTTGATATAAAGGTTTTCGTCGTCCTCGACCACCTCGAACCGGCGAAGAGGACGCTCGGCAGGACTTTCCAATACTTCACCGGTTGGGCTGAAAACACTACCGTGGCAAGGGCACTGCAACTCCTTGCCCGACGGCCGGACCTCGCAAGCCCGGTGCGTGCATTGCAGCAGGACTGCCGAAAAACCGCCACCCTCCAGCCGGCACAGGTAAACCGGAGCCGGCAGATTGGCGGGTTTGATTAACACGAAGGGATGTTCCGCCAAGTCTGACTTTTTCACCTTGATTTTTTCATCCTGCATGGCAAACGGCACGTAGGCTGCCCCTTTGCAGGATTGGTGCAAAACGGGGGGGAGGACACACACGCCCGCCAGCACTGCACTTTTTTTAAGAAAATCCATTCTGTTCATGCAAGAGGGTTTTACAGGCTTTCCAAAAATTGAATGATTGCATTGCGTTCCTGCACCGATAGCTGTTGAAAAGCATTCCTGCTGTTTTCAGCCTCTCCGCCGTGCAGCAAAACCGCCTCTTCGATGCTCCTTGCCCTGCCGTCGTGCAGCAGGAAAATACTGCCACCCTGCGCATTGGCAGACAAGCCCAGCCCCCACAAAGGTGGCGTCCGCCATTCGGCAGTCCCGGCGCTTCCTTCTGTGTAGCCATCGTCGAGGGCGGCGCCCATATCGTGCAGCAGTAAATCGGTATAGGGATGGAATTCGATTTCCGATAATGCTTTAATGTCGCTTACACCGGTTTTCATAGTTGGGACATGGCACTTGCCACATTGAATATCCATGAAAAGCTGTCTGCCCTGCGCTACTTGGGGGTCATGCTGGCTTCGTGGCACCGGCGCCTTCAGAGTACGCAGGTAAAATACGACACTTTGCACCGTCGCTGCGGGGAGTTCCGGGTCGGCCACAGGGTCAGTAGGGTGGCTGGCTACGGCATAGTTAATGGGCTCTTGCAAATCGAAATCGGAAGTGATGCCCATGTCCTGTTTGTAGGCGTTCACAGTCTGGTGCAGCAAATCCACTGCCGCTGCTTTTTTGCCAAACCTGCCAATGTACCTGCCCTGCGCATCGGAATAATGCCAACCTGAAGGGATAAAAAACGAGGGCGGGTGGATGTAATTGACCCTGCCTGAAATGCCGTCTTCGTTCACATCGTCAGGGTCTGCCAAAGCGAGCAAAGTTTCATCAGGGACGGCAGCCAGCAAGCCAAGTCCCGTCACTGCCGGCGGGGTGAACCGGCTGATTCCGGTAGCCTCCGGGGGGAGCGTTTCAGCCGTATAGCCAGGGATTGCCCGGTTTTGCAGTTGTCCGCCGCCCAAATGAAGCAAATGGTCGAATTGCCCGTTTGTGTAATTTCCGAAGCGCGTCAGCGTGGTAAAGGGATGCCCCTTTCCGTCACCCACGTGGCATCCCGCACAGGAGGTGGCAACGAATATTGGCCCAAGCCCGGTCTGGGGGCTGAAAATATCTGCAAAGGCTTCGTCGCCTTCCAGGAATATTTGCAATTGGGTTGGCGACAGCCCATCCATCGGCCCGTCCAGCACTTCATTATCAGCGGGTGTTGGGGGTAGCAGCTTTTCGCAGGAGAGCAGGGAGATACCCACTAAAGGGATGAGGGTAAGCCATTTTTTCATTATTCTACAAATTTTATTTGTTTCATCTAATTAAATATTTAGGTTAACCTAATTATTTAACAAAGGTAAGTTAAATGTTCAATTTTTATAGCAACTATGATAAGTTGGCTGGTTGGCATGGATGGTGGGGGTAAAAAAAAAGACCCGCCAAATGGCGGGTCAATATTCTTGTTGCTATTTTAAACTGGCATTGGTCAGGTTTTCAGGTTTCAGTCCCCGCTATCGAAAAGGATGTTCCCATCCCCGTCGAACACCAGCCTTGCACAATCCGACAACCGCAGGAAATAATTGCCATTGAATGTCTGCATGACGTGTTCAATGGTGGCGTCGCTGTGGTTGGCGTTTATATAAGTCGTGATAGCTGTGGGAAGGTCGCCAATGGAAAGGCTCGTGCCGCCCCAGCAATGCTCATTTGGGCCGGAGTGATTGTCCATCCCACCGTGGTTTCCATGCCCCATTGGCCCGCCGTGACCACCGCCCATGTTCCCGTCGGGTTCACAATGCCAGCCTGGACTGCCCATGCCGCCATGTTCATGGCCGTGACCGCCGGTAGCCTGCATGCCGCATTCATGGAAATAATTTCCACTTGGGCCGAACATCAAAACATCGCCGGTGCTGATTTCCACGGCCAGGTTGCCGCTGGGTTTGAGGACCACCGTAACAACAGTTTCCCCCGGATAATTGGCTGAGATATGATTTAGTGCGGCTTGCGGTAGGGCGGCTATATCCAGTGTGTCCCCTGCCAGGCAGAAATTGATGCCGGGGCCGCCGCCGTGGTGGTTGCCCATGTCACCGTGCATCCCGTCGTGGTTGAGGTGGTTGCCATGCTGGTCGAAGTAGAGGCAAAGCCCATTTTCGAGGAAAATTTCGTAACCATGCTGCCCGGCACGAAATGCGAGGTCAATCCCAAGCGGGGCGTGGTTTTGTTTCACATAGTTGGAAATGGGGGAAGGCAAATCCGCCACGCTTACCGCCTCGACGGTGGAAGCGTTGACAATTTGACCGATGAGCATTTCCTCATTTGCTGATGGCAGTGGGTTGTCGTTTTTTTGGCAGGAGAAATAAAGCAGGGCCGCACTTACCAAGAGGGCTGCAAAAATCAATTTTTTCATGACGAATACATTTTGACTGACTCGCCCCGCCCGCTGACCTATTAGTCGTTGCTGATACCCCGGTAGGCGGGGCTGAAATTCTTGTATCGCCGCAAAGTAAGGGGGTGAAGGGCAGGGCTGAGATGACTTGTATCAGGGCGGAGGGTGATTTTTGTGAACGCTCTTTGGCTATCCAAACTTCAGCATGACTGGTGCTATACTCTCTGGAATATCCATTGGCAACAGGGGGCTGCCCCACTGATTCAGCGGCACTATTAAGAGCAATAGGAGTAGGAACTTTTAGAGCTGTATTTTGATTACTATCAAAATTATTCATAATTTTGTACCTGCGTCTGGGAAGAGTCGCCAAGCGTCTCTATCACGGGAATAATTCCCTGAAACCAGTCGCTTTTTTTTTGCCCTATCTCAATGGTCTTCTTTTGCTACATAGATGAATCTGGCACACCCGAAATCCCCGGAAACACAAGTCATTATGTTTTATCGGGGCTTTCCATTCCAATCTCCTATTGGAAACTGTGTGAGCATCGAATTTCTTCCGTTAAAAAGAAATATGGGCTGGCTGAAAGTGAAATCCATACGGCGTGGATTGTTCGCAAATATCTTGAACAAAGCAAGATAACAGGCTTTGACTCTATGGACTTTGGCCAAAGAAGGCACGAAGTTGATAAACTCAGAAAAGCTGAATTATTAAGGCTTCAGAAAAGTCCCAACCGTAACCACTATAAACAAACCAAAAAAAATTACCGCCAAACCGAGGCCTATATTCACCTTACCCACGCCGAACGCTTAAGCCTTATTCAAGATTTGGCAGATTTAATTGGTAGTTGGTCATTTGCCAGAATATTTGGTGAGTGTATCAATAAAATTCATTTCGACCCTGCCAGGGCGAGGCAAGGCGCTGATGAACAAGCGCTGGAACAAGTTGTCTCCAGGTTTGAGCAATATTTGAAAATTGTTGCCAAAAGTACCAGGGAGAAAAATTTATACGGGGCTTTAATTCATGACAATAATGAAACCGTTGCAAAGAAGCATACCGAATTGATGAGGCGCTTTCACAGACACGGCACGTTTTGGACAAGCATTGAAAAAATAATCGAGACCCCGCTTTTTGTCAATTCCGAATTGACCAGCTTAGTTCAAATTGCTGATTTGTGCTGCTATGCATTGAGGAGGTATTTTGAAAACAACGAAACAGACCTTTTGAACCGGATTCAAGACAGGTTTGACAGGAAAAACAGTAAAATTGTTGGTATCCGGCACTTTACGGATGCCTCCTGCCAATGCGTTTTTTGCAAACAATCTACTTGACCCAATTGTATCCTCTCCATACTTCAAGAGCTTTCCCAATGCGCCCTTACCGCATTCAAAATCCCCCACCTCAACTTTTCAAACAGGTTTGGTTTGGCTGAAAAATCAATTGGATGGCGAGTGCGGTGTAGGTCTGACTTTGAAAAACATGAATATCATTTGTCATTTTTTCTGCCAGAAATAACCCCAAAACTCCCTTCTCCCACCCCGGTTTTTGGCACTTCCTGGCTTTCAGGGTTTTCTCCCACCAACGTCTGTGCAAACCGTAAATCCGAAAACCCGGTCTCGGTCAACCATTCCACAATTTCTTCCGGGCTGTGGAAATGGGCATTCAGGTACGACGGCGAACCGCTCCGTTCATACTTTTTGACAACTGCACCGTTTTTGTCCAAAAACGCCACCACGAAACTACCGCCGGGCTTCAGTACCCGGTGCGCTTCCGCAAAGGCTTTTGGTACGTCGTCGAGGAAGCAGTCCACCGTCACCATGAGCGCCAGGTCGAAGCGGGCATTGGCGTATGGCATTTGCTCCGCAACGCCTTTTGTCACCTCGATGCCCCGGCTCCGAGCGATTTCAGCGTAGTCGTCCAGCGGCTCCAGCCCGTGGCGGATGCCGAGCGCAGTGGCAAACCTGCCTGTGCCCACCCCGATTTCCACGCCTTTTTGAAAGGGTGGCAAGAGCAAGCGGATAGCTGCCACTTCCGATTGGAACAGGGCGGGGTGACGGTCAAACCAACTGTCGTACCCGGCAGCTTGTTTTTGAAATACTGGCATGGCAATTTATTTTTCATCCAACCACCCGAAGGTGCCACCGCACAGCCAGGTTGCACGGAAGCCCAGTCGTTGCAGTATTTCCGCTCCGGTCGCTGAGCGCCCGCCTCCTTTGCCACAGGCAGTGACAAAGATTTTGTTCACGTCAAGGCCCGAAATAGCGTTTTCCAACACTTCGAGTGGGAGGTGGAGAGCTTCGGGAATATGATTTTCGTCAAATTCTTCCTGGTTGCGCACATCAATAATCTGGATGTTTTCACCTGCCTGTTGTCTTTTCCTTACATCGCCCGGTGTGGTGCAGCCCACTGAAGCAAAATTTTTCATGATTTTTTTCTTCGTGAAACAATCTATTCAAGTAGTTGTTTGAATACTTGAATTAAAATTTGCATCATGGAAAAACGAGCTTTCAAAGACAGCATTTACACCGCCATTGCAAGCCTTACCAAAGCCTTTGGTCATGCCAACCGGCTGGAAATCCTCGACCTGCTGGCCAACGGTGAAAAAACCGTCGAGCAAATCGCAGGGCAGACCGCCATCACGGTTGCCAATGCCTCGCACCACTTGCAGTTGTTGAAAAATGCAAAGCTGGTGAAGGCCCGGCGGGAGGGCAACTTCATTTTTTACACCATCAACGGACGAAAAGCTTATGCCGCTTGGCAAGCCCTTCGGGATTTGGCGACGGGGGCAGAACCCGCCGTGCAGGTGACGCTTCGGCAGTACCGACAGGAAGCGGGCAGCCCGGAGAGCCGCACCTTGGAAACCCTGCCCAGCAGCGACCGTTCCTTGCTGCTCGACGTGCGCCCATCCGACGAATTTGCCGCTGGCCACCTCGAAAACGCCCTGTCCATCCCCCTCGAAGAACTGCCGAAACGCCTCGGAGAACTGCCCCGCCACCTGACCATCATCACCTATTGCCGTGGGCCGTTCTGCACCTTCGCCGACGACGCTGTGCAATTGCTCAAGGCCAACGGCTTCGACGCCGTGCGGCTGGAAGAAACCTATCTCGACCACAAACTCCTCACCGATAGAACATGGAACTAACCACCCCAAAACCTGCCCGGCTCGGGCTTCGAGAAAACTGGCAGCAGTTCACCCTGCTCGTCGTCATCAACGCCTTTGTGGGTGGAATGGTGGGACTGGAAAGAACCATTTTGCCGGAAATTGCAGAAGTAGATTTTGGGATAGCCGCCAAGACCGCCATTCTTTCTTTTATCATTGTTTTTGGGGTGGTTAAAGCCATCACCAATTATTACACGGGGGCTTTAGCCAATAAATTAGGGAGGAAAAACCTGTTAATGGTGGGGTGGTTAATCGCACTCCCCATCCCCTTTATCCTGATTTATGCCCCGTCGTGGAATTGGATAATATTTGCAAACGTACTGCTGGGAATCAACCAGGGGTTGACCTGGTCGAGCACGGTTGTGATGAAAATTGACCTGGTTGGGGAAAGGGACAGGGGGCTGGCAATGGGCTTGAACGAATCGGCTGGCTATCTCGCAGTGGGTGGCGTTGCTTTCCTTACCGGCTGGATTGCATCGGAGTATGGCGTACGACCTTATCCTTTTTACCTCGGTATCGCATTTGCCTTCATCGGGTTGATTTTAAGTTGGCTGTTTGTAAAAGATACCGTTCACCATGTCCAGGCGGAGATGAAAACGAGCGACCTGCCAAAATTGAAAAACATCTTTTGGGAAACCACCTGGAAGCATAAAAACCTGGGGTCTATTTCACAAGCCGGTCTGGTCAACAACCTCAACGACGGGATGGTCTGGGGCCTGTTCCCGATTTTGCTGGCAACAAAAAATTTCGATTTGGGGCAAATAGGAAAAATCGTGGCGCTCTATCCCATTGTCTGGGGCCTGGGCCAATTGTTTACGGGTAAAATGGCAGACCACCTCAATAAAAAAGGTATGCTTTTCTGGGGGATGTTGGTGCAGGGCATTGCTCTGTTGCTGATGATTTTTGCAGACAGCTTTTTCCATTTCGCTGTCCTTTCCGTGGTGTTGGGCATCGGTACAGCCATTGTTTATCCTACTTTTTTGGCGGCTATTGCAGATTACGCCCATCCACAACAAAGGGCAGAAAGCATCGGCGTTTTTCGCCTGTGGCGTGACTTGGGCTATGCAGTCGGTGCATTGCTAACGGGCATCATCGCCGACTCGCTGGGGCTTGAATGGTCGGTGGCTATCATTGGTGGGCTTACCATTTGTTCGGCGATGGTTATTTTTGTGCGAATGAAAAAATGAGTCGGTCTTGTGTTGCCACGTCCACAATTCCGCACGGTTTTCATCGCCACCGATGCTTTGCTCATAACGTTCAAAACGCTGTCAGAGGTGGATGTGACCCCGCTGCTTTTCGCTCATTCCATCCTATGCGTCCCCGCTGAAAACCCAAACCCGCCGTCCGCATGGGGGACCATCACAAAATACCCTGCCGTCGGGGCTTTGGTATTGCCGTCCTGCACGATGCCCCGCATGTCCACCTGCAAATTGTAAAACCGCAACTCATCCCCGGCTTTTTCGACCGTGTAAAACCGTTTGGCGAACCATTTCATCCTGTCCACCAGCTGTGGGTTTACCCCTTCCAGCAGGTGGTCGTTGGTGGGAAAATATTCAAAGGGAAGCCGTTCGTTTTTGAGGATGAAATATTTGTGCATGTACAGGCCGTCATTGGTTTTTGCAACGCCGTACCAATTGATATTGGCCACGCCGACGGGCATGGTGAGCAGGGAATGGTAGTCAATATGCTGTTCCGACAGTTCTGCCCGGAAATGTTGTTCCACCCTGTTTTTTATCCCTAAAGTGCCCAATAGATAAAGGGTGCTAATGGCCAACCCAACATAGTTGCCGACAGGTCTCGACGGCCTGTTTTTAAAAATAAAAAGACTGAAAATCAATCCGAAAATCAACGGCAAAGTATAGACTGGGTCAACGACATTAACGCTGTCGAAACCTACCCGTTTATCAGAAAATGGCAAAAACAATTGTGTGCCATAAGCCGTAAAAGTATCCAGCAGTATATGGGTGAACAATGCCAGCCAGGTGAAAATCCAGCGCCGCCAATAGCCCACCGTTTTAGTCCATTTTATCCTTTGCAAAATATAGGCAATCAAAAACGCCCCGACGATGCTGAACAAAATCGAATGGCTGTACCCCCGGTGGATGCTCAACATATCAAACTTGTCATAAAAAAGGTAGAGCGCCACGTCGAGGTCGGGAATGGTGGCGACGGCAGCGCCGAGGATGGCCCCTTTGTTGCCGATTTTTTTGCCTAAAACGGCTTCGCCTATGGCTGCGCCCAGCACAGCTTGCGTGATACTATCCATAATTGTTTTGTTTATACCCCAACAACCGCAGCGCATTTGCCACCACCACCAGCGTCGAGCCTTCGTGCGCAACGACGGCAGGGCCTATCTCCGCAATGCCCAAAATGGTCAGCGGTATCAGCACGGCGACCATGCCGAGGCTTATCCAGAGGTTCTGGCGGATGATGCTCCGGGCTTTTCGGCTCAGGCCGATGGCAAAGGGCAGCGTTTCGAGTTTGTCGCCCATCAGGGCGATGTCGGCGGTTTCGAGCGCCACGTCGCTGCCCGCAGCGCCCATGGCGATGCCGACCGTGCTTTTGGCAAGGGCGGGGGCGTCATTCACGCCGTCGCCGACCATGGCGACTTTGCCCTCTTCCAGCCGCAGTTTTTCGATGGTTTCCACCTTGTCTTCCGGCATCAGGTTGCCGAGCGGGTCGGTGATGCCGATTGATTTTGCCACCGCATCGGCCACCCGTTGGTGGTCGCCGGTGAGCATTATCATGCGGCGGATGCCGAGGGTTTTCAGCTTCGCCAGCGTCGCCTGCGCCTCCGGGCGGGCCACGTCCATGACGGAAATGATGCCGAGGTATTGGTCGCCCCGGTGGACTATCATAGCGGTGTGCCCCTCGTTTTCCAGTTCCTCCATTTTTTGGGAAATACCGCCGGGGACAGGCTGCCCGGTGAGTTCCTCGAACAGTTCCCGGTTGCCGATGTGGACGGTTTCACCCTCGAATTTAGCTTTCACGCCCCTGCCGGTGATGGCCTGCAAGTCCTGTGCTTCGGGGATGGTTTTGCCGCCGAGTTCTTTTTTTGCGCCCTCCACGATGGCGGCGGCCAGCGGGTGGTCGCTCGTTTGTTCCACAGCGAGGGCCACTTTCAGCAGGTCTTCCTTGGCCGTTTCGCCGAACGGGACAGCGCCCGTGAACTTGGGTTTGCCCTCCGTCAGCGTTCCCGTTTTATCGAAAGCGATGGCGGTGAGCTGGCCCAAATCTTCGAGCGGGGCGCCGCCTTTTATCAAAACGCCCGCCCTTGCCGCCCTCGCCACGCCTGCCAGCACGGCGCTCGGCGTTGAAATTGCCAGAGCGCAAGGAGAGGCTGCCACCAGCACCGCCATTGCCCGGTAAAAACTTTGGCTGAACGGTTCATCCAGTACCAAAAAAGCAAAGCAGAGCAGCACGACCAGCGCCAGCACCGCCGGGACGAACCACTTCTCGAAGCGGTCGGTGAAAAGCTGCGTCGGCGACTTCTGGGTTTCGGCTTCTTTCACCAGTTTTATCAGGCGGGAAAGGGTGCTGTCCTTGGCCTCTTTCAGCACCTTCACTTCCAACACGCCAGCGCCATTGATAGCACCTGCGAAGGCTCGATGTTCGGCAGGGATGCCGCTCAAATCCTTGAAATCCTTGTCAGGATTGGACGATGGAAATTTGTCCACCGGCACGCTCTCGCCCGTGATGGGTGCCTGGTTGACGGCGCTTTCTCCTTTGACCACCACGCCGTCGGCGGCGATTTTGGTGTTGGGTTTGACGACGATGAGGTCGCCGATTTTCAATTCCTCGATGCCCACCTCCACCGTTTCGCCGTTTCGTTTCACCAGCGCCGTCGGCGGGGCGAGGTCAGCCAGTGCAGCGATGGACTTCCTCGCTTTTTCCATGGCAAAATGCTCCAGCGCATGGCCGAGGCTGAACAGGAACAGCAGGAACGCCCCTTCCGCCCACTCGCCAAGGATGGCCGCACCGCCAGCCGCCACCAGCATCAGGAAATCAATTTCAAAACCGCCCCGGCGGATGGTTTCAAAAGCCTCTTTCGCCGTGAAAAAACCTCCGAAAAAGTAGGCCCCGATGTAACAAACCAGCGATGCCCAGCCGGGCAAACCCTCCACGAACGACAGCCCGAACCCAATGCCAAGCAGCGCCCCGCTCAGGATGGCAAAAATCAGTTCGGTTTTTTCGCCGAAAATGCCGCCGTGGGCATGGCCTTCTTCTTCGCCTTCCCCGTGGCCGTGCTTTTCTCCCGGCTTGTGTTCGTGCTGTTCGGCGGGCTTTTTTTCCGAAATGGTCAGCCCCGCCTTTCGGACAGCAGCTTCGACTTTTTGCAGGTCGGTTTGCTGCGTGTCGAACTCGATGCGCAATGTTCCGGCGGCAGAGGCCACGGACTCGACGATGCCGGGCTGCCGTTCGAGCGTTTCGCCCACCTGACGGGCATGGCGCTGGTGGCGGATGCCCTGCACGTCGAGCAGCAGATGGCTGAAGCGGCCGGTGAGTTCTGCCCCGCTCTGCCGGGCGATGGCTTTTACCTTTTCCAGCGGGATGCGGCCAGGGTCGTAGTGGATGCACAACAGGGGCGGGTCGCCGTCCTTGACGTGGGCTTTTTCGATGCCTTCCTTTTCTTCCAACGTGGAAATGAGGCGGTCAATGCACAGGTCTTTTTCGTCGGGGATTTCCGGGAGGAGGAGTGGGATGTCGAGTTTGAGTTTTTTCATGACGTATGATTAAGATTTACCTGGAAAGGATGACAGGTTTGATAAGTTCAACGGGCGCTGCATTTGGGTTTGCCGGGGTCAACTGCCAGCGGCAGAGGTAGATGCCTGCCGGGAAGTTAGCAGCTTCCCAAATTGTGCTGTGATTACCGGGCGGTTGGTCGGGGTTGGTGGAGGTTTCCACCATTTTCCCAGCCGGGTCGAAAATACTGATGGAAACAGTTGCACTAAAGGGGAGCGAATATTCGAGCCGGACAGTGCCCGGTGCGGGGTTTGGGTGGATGGTGGCCATGAAACTGCCGGCAGCAGGGGCTTCACCCGACCCGGTGGCCGTGCTGCCGAGCGCACATTCGCCCAGGGTAGCGAAAGCGAGTTTGGCAACTTTTTCATAGAAAGGCAGATTGAATTGACCCAGCGAATCCGCTGATGTGTGCCAGAAGGGGTTGAAGTCGTTATCATATTCTTCGGCAATGGCGATGGCGGTATAGCCTTCATTCCAGAAAGAGGCATGGTCGGAAGCGGTAAAGCCGGGGTTTACGACATGGAGGCCAAGCCCTATTTCATATAAGGAATCCACCATTACTGCTTTGTTGGCAAGCTGGATGGATTGTGCGATTGGCCTTACATGGATGTCCGCAACATGGTCGTCGTTGCTGTCCCAGCCCAGCATGTCAACATTGATGTAGGCGAGGATTTTCAGGTCATTGGATGCGGCATAGGCGGCGTATGCCTTGCTGCCAATCAGGCCTTGTTCTTCCTCATCCCAAAGCGCAAATATGACTGTATAAGGAAAGGTGTGGCCGGAAAAAACCCTGGCTGCTTCCAGCACGGCAGCGCTTCCGCTGGCGTTGTCATCGGCACCGGGGGCCGTAGCTGAAACAGGCAGGTTGTCGTAATGTGCGCCCAGCATGACGATTTGTTCGGGAAATTGAGTACCGACCAAGATGCCCAGCAGGTTTTTACCGCTAAATGCCCCAAACGCCAATGAATCCACCGCCAGGCCGTAGTCCATGAATTTTTTCTTAGCAAACTGAAAAGCCAGTTCGTTGCCCGGCGTACCCATGTACCGGGAGAAAATAGTATCAGCCTGGCCGTTGACATTGACGGCCTGCTCTCCGGTCAGCTGTTGGACAAAGAAAGCCATAGAATCAATCCGGACATCGTTCAAGATGTCAATGACCTGCGGGTTTTGGGCCACAATGCACGGGGCTTTGCAAAAGGTCATTGCACCCAGCATAGCAACCCATAAAGTTTTTGAAAATCTCATTTTTCTGAATTTTTAAGTTACATTAAATCCGGCCGCCTGATAATGATATGGTGCCGGTTGTAGTTGATGATGCCTTTCTTTTTCAGCTTGTTCAGGATGACCGACACGCTTTGCCGGGTCGTCAGCGCAAGGCTGGCAATCAGTTGGTGCGTAAGCCTGCCGGTGATTTCCCATTCACCCGATAACAGTCGCCGTCCCTGTTCCTCCATCAATTCTTTCAGGAGGGACCGTATGCGCTTTTCGGTGCGGTGGTAGCGAAAGTCAATCAGCTTGCCCTCGGCTTTCCGCAACCGTCTGGCCAGGGAGTGGAAGAAGTACCAGCCTGCCTGGGCGTTCTTTTGGAAAATTTCCACGAATGCTATCAATGGGATGAAAGCGATGAGGCTGTCCTCCAATGTTTCCGCCCGGTAACCGTAAGTGGAAGAGCTGGCCAGCAGGCTTTCCCCGAAAAGCTCGCCGGGGCGTACCAGGTGGATGACCAAATCCTCCGGGCTACTGTTACAATGTTTGAGCAGCACCTTCCCGGAAATCAGCACATAGACCCTGTTCCCTTTTTCTGTTTCGTGGAAGACCACGTTCGACTTGGGGACAAGCCTGACCTTTGCCTCGTGGAGCAGTTTTTCCTGCTCAACCTTCGTGAGGTGGCTCCAGATGTCGAGTTGTTTTATCGCTTCGTTGTCCATAAAAATATTTACAAAATTGCAGCGGCTTCCTGCATCATTCTTTCAGCATAGCCGCTGCACTAATTATGAAGAAGTTCTTCGGTCGCACTTATTGCCCGTAAAACTTACAGGACATTTCCAACACCTCGATAGCAGCATGTTTTCTCCCCTCCAACACCGCTCTGCCGTAACCAGTAAAATATTGGTGTGCCTGTAAAAAATGCAGGTTTAATTGAAACCAATCTGCATCCGTATAATTTTCGTTTTTAATCTGGGACCACTCCTCCCTCAACTGGTCAAGCGACATAAAATAGTCGTTGGCTGCCAGATGGTATAAATCGGCATCGCAAAGTATCTCGCCAAGTATGTCCGCAGGGCGTTGGGGCACCTTCGTTGCTTCAATGCATTCCAACACTTTTTCGATTTTTGGGGCAGGGTAATTGGCTTCTTTTAAGAATTGCCCTGCCATCCGTTTGCTTTCCTCTTCGTGCCCGTCGCAGATAACCACATGGCCGGCATCGTGGAACCAGGCGGCAATCAGCACGATTTCCTGTTCGGGTTTTGAAACGGACATAAAGCCGCATATTTCCCCGGCGGCCTGCACGACCAAACGGGTATGGTTCAGGTTGTGGAAAATATGCCCTTCCGGCAACCGGTTGCGCAGCAGTCCTTCCACATAGGCAGAAACCTGGTTCAGTATCTTGCTGTCTGGATACACCATGATTGTATAGATAGAGGTCTTCCCGCCGCCGGCATTTGCCTCCGTGGCAAGTATCCTTTCATTTTTTTGGTTTCCATTTCGTTCCGAAAAGCAAGGGGCGGCGGCCCCCTCACAGGGAGGGAGGCCACCGCTTACCAGCTTAATTAACCCCAAAAAACCATTTTTTCAAAGGCAGCGGCCGACAGCATGGGAAGCTGCGGATGCCGCTGCAAAACCCTAAAACCCTATATTTTTAAAGGTCAGCGGTGGTTTAAAAAAACAGGCCTACTGTACGGAAAACTTTTTTGCAGCCACGAGCCGTCCTACTTCCGTCCGCACAATCAGGAAGTACATACCCGGCGGCAGCGTGGAGACATCCAAATGCCCTGACGGCGGCGCATCAGCACGGGTCAGCACCGTTTGCCCGGCAGCGTCCGCCACCGTCCAGCTTCCCTTGAAATTGGCATCGGCGGCCACGACCGTCAGTTCATCGGTAACTGGAATTGGGAAAAGGGTGATGCCAGCATCCGCTCCATTTTCCACTGTTGCGTTCGGGCCCGTTGCGGTGGCGATAAAAATCAACCTCTCCTCAATGTGAATCCCCGGGCTGGCCGAGTACAGCCTGATTATCACCTTGCCGGTACCGGGTATCCCATTGGGATGAAAAATGGCACTCACTGGTACTGTTTCATCAAAGTTCAAAGAAAAAATCGTATCCGCTGAAATGGGGAAGCAGCCATTATTCTCACAAAACTCAACGCTCCAGCCGGGCGGTAGCTCGATGGAGTTCCACTGCCAGTCCACGTCCAGTTCGAAACCGGAGGCATTGTAAATGGACGAGACGGCTTCGATTTCTGCCGCCGTTGCATCCGCCGCTGCGTAGGCGGTATCGGGGTTTATCCAAATTTCATCCTGCCCGGAAGCAATGGCGCAGGCAAGCAGGGCGGTGAAAAGTATGGCCAGTTTTTTCATCATTGGATGATTTTAAAAGTGAAGAAATATGGTTGCTCATTTGACAATGACTTTTTGCGCCTGCACGCCGCCTTCGCTGCGCAGCACGACCTGATAGACGCCCGATGCCAGCCTGTCCGCCCGGAAGTAGTGCCGGGAAACGCCCGCCGGAAGTTTTCCCGAAAAAACCGTCTCTACCTTCCTGCCCAACAGGTCGCTGATTTCGATGACGGCTTCCCCAGCAATGGTAGCCTCTACCGGGATACAGGTCAGGGCGCCCGCCGGGTTGGGGAAAACCTTGCCGAGCGAGGATGTTGGCACTTCCTCCGCCGCCGTCGCCGGATAAATATAAAAGTCAAAATAGCCCTCCGGTGCAACCAGCGGGCGCACGACCTGCTTGCCGGAATTGGCAATGGAGTGGATGTAGTAATACACCGTCGAACCTTCCGGCTGCTGCGGGATGAAAGCCGACCAGCGGTTGCTGTCCGGCTCAATGAGCGCCATGTCGAGGCTTTGATAGGCAGCAGTGGTATCCGTGGTGTAAAAAACCGTCGCCCCGGCAATGCCGCTGCGGTGGCGTATCCAGGCGTTCACCTCATAAGAGGGCGGGTTGATGTCGGTGATGTCCTCCAAGGGGTTGTGTTGGATGAGGAGTGGGTCTTGCACCCCCACCTCTTTCACGATGCAGTGGATAGCGCCGCCTGCGTCAATGATGCTGTTGCAGTTGATGCCCACGATATTGTAACCGGGCATGGCCTCATGCCAGATGCGCAGCGCCGTCGTGTCGTATTGCAGTTCGTAGGTCGGCAGCAGCACGGTTTTGTTGACGATGAACGAGTTGACATAGGTGCGTAGCGCCGCCCCACCACTTGGATACTGACCGTTCTCGGGCGGCATCGGGATGCGCACCACCTTGTAAGGCGTTCCAAACGGCGTGGTGAAGTTGTCGAGCAGATACTGGATGTTCGCCTCGATTTGCGCCCGGTCGGGCACCCCCTCCGGGTATTCGCCGACGAGCAGGGTCGTTTCGTTCAGCAGCTTCATGTGCATGTCAATGTGGTGGATGCCGTCGTAGGGCAGGTTGGTGAATTTGACATATCGGTCAATGCCATAGAACCGCTCCATGATGCTGTCCACGCCTTCCTCGGTGTGGTTGCTTGTGCCCCACTGGTTGAGCGGCCCGTTTTCATCGAGGATTAATTTGGAGGAAAAATTAGTCCCCATACCATCCGAGAAATTATTGCCGCCGGGGTGCGTCAGGTCGTATGGCGCTACGGTAGTACTGTAAACCGGCAGCCCGAAATAGTCGCCCACCGCATCGGGGATGATGTCGTCGAGCGGGCGGGGGCGGTTGTAAATCCAGTCCACCAGCGCCAGCGAGTCCACGCCGTTCAGGTAAATGGGGTTTGCGCCGTAGTCCCTAATCCAGACGCTGTTGCTCGGCGCTTGCAGGAATTCTACGTTGCCCGATTGCCAATCCACGCCGAAGCCCGTCAGTTCGTTCTGGCAAGTAGCAAGGTTGCTGTTGACAATGACGACCCGGACTTCTTCTTTCGCCGCCTGCACGATTTGCGCCAGGATGGGCTTGTAGCTGCGCCAGGTGACGACCATCGCTTGCATTTCTTCCCATTCCGCCATTGCCCGGACGGGCAGCGAGGGCGGGTCGGTGATGCCGAAGGCGGCAGCGCCGGGTACGGGCTTGTTTTCTGAAAGCCAGATAAGTTCTTCCGGGGAAAAGCCTCTGGGGAGTGGCTCGTCTTGCGAAAAGGCGGGAGCCAAAATGGCCGCCGAAAACAGGAAGGTGTAAAAAAGTTTTTTCATGATGGTGGATTTTAAGATTCAACAACAATTATGTCCTGCCTGCACTGGTGGGCACTTCACATCGCCATAACTGCAAAATACACAACAGTCGCCAGGTTTGGGCTTCAACAGGCTGTGGCAGTTTTCACATTCGTAGAAAAACTGACAGGCATCGGTGGGCATGTTTTCCGTTTTTTGGAAACCGCAGTCTGGACAGATTAGCCTGCTTTTCAGCACAATGTTTCCTGCTGATGGGGCTGTCTTTCTTTTCTGCCATAATTGCCAGCCCGACCAAGCTGCCAATGCAATGCCGAGCGCCATGAACAAGCCGCTCCATTTTTCCAATCCCACTGTAAGAGATGATAGCCCGGCAGCACCGCCGAATGCGAGGGCGAGCCACGGCAGCCAACAACAACTTGTTGCCAGCACGAGTGCGGCGGCACTACCGATGATGGTGGTTGAATTTTTCATAGTCTAAAAATTGCTATTTCCTGTGGTCATTTCCCCAGCTTCAATATCCTGAAAGCCCCCCGGATGACGATTAGAAAAACGATGCTCCCCACCACGAGGTCGGGCAGGCGGGAAGATGTCAGATAAACCAGTACCCCGGCGATAATCACCCCGATGTTGATGACGACATCGTTTGAGGTAAAAATCTTACTGGCCTGGATGTGCGCCTCCCCGCTCCGGGAGCGGTTGAGCAGCCAAAGCGAGGCGGCATTTCCCGCCAGGGCGAGCAAGGAAATGACTATCATGGTCTGAAATGCCGGCACGTCGCCCTGACCCAAAAACCGCCGCACCGTTTCAACGATGCCGAGCAGGGCTAACGCAAGCTGAAAATAGCCGCTGACCGTGGCGACCCGTTGCTTGGAACTGTATGCCTTGCCCACCGCCCAGAGGCTCAATCCATAGACGATGGCATCCGCCAGCATGTCCAGCGAGTCGGCCACCAGGCCCATGGAACCGGAAATCAGCCCTGTTGCCATTTCTATTATAAAAAAAGCGCCATTGATGGCGAGCACCATCCAGAGAAGCCTGCTTTCAGCCGCCGGTTTTTCGTTGCCGGGCAACGCTTCCGCCGATTGGGAGGAAAGACGTTCGGCGCCCAGATTAAGACCTGCCAACGATTGCTCGATGACCGTGAGGCTGTTTTCGTGATATACCGTGAGCTTGCGTCCTGCGAGGTCGAATTGCAGGAACTGCACCGCTTTTACCGGCTCCAGTTTCAGGCGGATGAGCTGTTCCTCGGAAGGGCAGTCCATGCCGGGGATTTTGAAAATGGTTTTTTCCATTTCTTCAGATTTAGTAGTTGTTGAAAGCTACTTGCTGAATGAATGTTCATGTAGCTTTCCCGCAAAACAGAACTCCTTTTGATTTCAAGATTTATGGCACCCTCTCTTTACAAATCATACCGCTTAAGCGATTCCCCCGTTTTTATCCGGTAGGCATCCTCAATTTCGGTCAGGTAGATGATGCCGTCGCCGGGTTCGGGCGAGCGGGCGTTTTCGCAAATCAACCGGATGGCATTTTGGGCTTCCTCGTTCTGGCAGACCAGTTCCAGTTTGATGATTTGGCTGTTGGTGAAAAAGAACTCCAAATCGAGGCTGGCATCGGGGCGCTCGTGGGTGCCCGTGCCTTCGCCTTTGGAGATGGTCAGGCTGTCGAAGCCTGCTTTTTCGAGGGCTTCCACCACATTGGTGACCCTCGATGGCTTGATGAATGCTTTTATTTCTTTCATGTTTTTTTCCGTTTTAAAATGAAAAACAGGCCTGGTGGCAGCCCCGTGGGAACGGCCACCGGGCGTTCGGTCAATGCTCGTGCTCCAATTCCCCCGCTTTCGACTGGGCATACACGAAGAATGCCCCCTCGGTCACGATTTTCATCCCAGCGGGTATCGAATCAAGCAGCTTGATGGAGGTGAAACCTTTGTCAGTGACGCCTGGGATGACCATCACTTTTTCAAATTTGACCTCATCGCCACCCTGCTGGTCGTTTGCCACATAGACATAGGAGGAGGCCCCATCTTTAATGACCGCTTTTTCCGGAACGGCCTGGACCGTCTGGTCGGTGAGCCAGATTTTGGCCTCGATGAACAGGTCTTTGATGAATTTTGGGCGCACCTTTTCCAGGTGCCCATGGATGCGGACGGTCTTGTTGGCGGTATTGAACTCCTTGCCAATGATGTTCACTTCGCCCTCGTACACCGTATTGCCCAAGGCCGGGACGGTGTAGCTGATTCGTTGCCCTTCCTTCACCTGGGCAATGTCTTTTTCAAAAACATCCAGTTCGAGGTGCAGGTGGTCTTCGTTGACAATCTCCATGAGTTCCAGTTCGGGGGTGACGTACATGCCGTCGTGCATTTTGATGGAAGTAATGTAGCCCGTCATGGGGGCGACGATGGCAATCCGCTCTACGATGTTGTCGGGCGACAGGCCGGAGACGTTGATGCCCAGGTAGGCCAGTTGCTTGCCAATCCCTTTCAGGGTGGCCGTTTTCACACCGACCTCCGATTGCAGTTTTTGCAGGTTTTTTTTCACCCCGGCATTGGCATCCACCAGCGTCTGCTGGCGTTCGAGTTCCTGGCGCAGGTAGGTCAGTTCGGCGGCCGTTTCGAGGTATTCCCGTTGGTGCTGGATGAACTCCGGGTTTTCCAGATAGGCCATGACCACGCCCTTTTTCACGTACATGCCCTCCACGTACTTTTTGCTGTCTTTGATAAAACCGCTTGCTTTTGCGCTCACGGAAGTCAGGGCATTCGGGGGCAGGCCCAACGTCCCCGTTGCGCTCACGAAGTCGTTGATTTTGATTTGTGAAACGCCGCCGAACTGGATGTTCATGGTTTTTATCTGTTCCGGCGTGAGGTGGATTTCCCCTTCCTGATGCTCCTCTTCCCCGGCGTGTGCCCCTGCTTCCGCTTCATCGCCGTGATTGTGGCCGTCGCCTTCGGTGTGCCCGCCGCCGCAGGAAAAGAGCAGCAGCAGGGCCGTTACGAACAAGATTGACAGGATTGAATTATTTATGATTTTCATCTTGAAAAATGATTTTATTGATTTGAAAGAAATTGATAAAGCGCAACGGACTGGTTGTGCGCCAGCACCTGTTCCCAGTAGCCCTTGTTGTTGCTGGCCAGCAGTTTCAGGGTGTTGAGCAGTTCGAGGTAGGATATTTCACCCGCGTGGTAGTTCAGTTCGGATATCCGCTCGATTTCCGGGTTGATGGTCGAAAGCTGTTCCCGGTAATAATTGGCCCCCTCCGCATAGAGCCGGATGGAATTGTCAACGGAGAGCAACTGCCGCCCGGCGCCCAACCGTTCAGCTTCGTAGCGGGCGTTGGCCACTTCCACCTGCAACTGCTGGGCTTCCAGCCGTTTTTTTACCGGCTTGTTGAATAATGGGACCTGCACCCCTGCCTGTGCCCCGTACAGCCACCCGCCGTCGAAGTAGTTCTGGGCGGCATAGCCGATGTTGAAACTGGGATTCATGCCCGATTTAATCACCGGCACGAGGGCTTGTTCCACCTCCACTTCCTGTTGTGCCAACTGTACGCGCAAGGTGTTGATGTCAGCTTGCGGGGCGTAAGGGAGCATCTGCAAACTATCGGTGGCGGTCACGTTTTCGTCCGTGTTCAGCAGCACCTTGAGCTGCTGCTCCAGGGTGGATATTTCCATGCCGGCCTGCCGCTCCAACAGCCTGTACTCGTTCATGGCCGACTGGATGGTGAGCGTCTCGATGGCATTGGCGGCGCCCACGTCCACCCGTTTTTTTGCTATTTCAAAATAGCCGGAATAAGTACGGGCAAGCTGTTGGTAAAGCGCCCTCAGTTCCATTTTTTGCTGGAGGTCGAAGTAAACCTGCCGCACCTGGAGGCGCAGTTCGCTTTCGGTCAGCGACTTTTGCAGGGTGTTCGATTTCACCACCTCGTCCTGGAGCGCATTGTGGGCTTTGTTGACGGCCGGGTTGGGCAGGTTTTGCAGAAAACCTACCTGGTTGACCCGCTGCCCGTTTTCCCGGAACAGCCCGTCGCCCTGGTAGTTGATTTCCGTCGTCCCGGGGCTGTACGGCAGGTTTTGCAGGGCCTGGCTGGTCTGGATTTGTAGCCCGGCAGCCCGGACGGAGGGGTGGTTGGCCAGTGCCATTTGGACCGCTTCATCAGCCGTGATGGGCCTCTGCTGGGCCTGTGTTTGCAAGCCGAAGAACAGCAGGGGCAGCAAAACCATCGCCCCGGCCGGGGGCAGTTTGGAGGAAAGTTTCCGTTCCTGCCATTTCGCCAGCCAACTGTACAGAATCGGCAAGACCACCAGTGTCAAAAAGGTCGCAGTTATCAGCCCGCCAATCACGACGGTGGCCAACGGCCGCTGTACTTCCGCCCCGCCGGAATTGGAAAGCGCCATCGGCAAAAAGCCCAGCGAGGCCACCGAAGCGGTCATCAGAACGGGCCGCAGCCGGACGCTCGTCCCCTTGATGATACGCTCCCGGATATCGGTCACCCCTTCGCTTTTCAGTTGGTTGAAATAGCCAATCAGCACGATGCCGTTGAGCACCGCCACCCCGAACAGGGCGATAAAACCGATGCCCGCCGATATGCTAAAAGGCATCCCCCTAAGTTCCAGCGCCCAGATGCCGCCGATGGCGGAAAGGGGTATGGCGGTGAAAATGAGGGCGGCCTGCGACAGGGAGCCGAAGGTGAAAAAGAGCAGGATGAAAATGAGCGCCAGCGCAATCGGCACCGCTATCATCAGGCGGGCATTGGCGGCTTTGAGGTTTTCAAACTGGCCGCCATAAGTGAAATAATAGCCCGACGGCAATTCAATATTGGCATCGAGCGACGTCTGGATTTTTTCCACCAAAGTTTCGACATCGGTATCCCCCACGTTCACGCCGATGACGATGCGGCGGTTGGTGTTTTCCCGTGAAATCTGCATGGGGGCGTCAATCAGTTCCACATCGGCGACTGCTTGCAATGGCACCTGTGTGCCGTTGTCCAGCGTGATGTACAGGTTCTGCACATTGTCGAGGTCCTGTCGGTAGCTTTCGTCGAGCCGCACCACCAAATCGAAACGCCTTTCGCCTTCGTAAACAATCCCGGCGCTTTCCCCGGCGAAGGCGGCCCTGACAACTTGGTTGACCTCTTTCACCTGCAGGCCGTACTGCGCCATTTTGTCGTACTTGAAATTGATGATGATTTGCGGCATGCCGATGGTCTGCTCGACATTGACCGTGCCCACCCCGTCTATTTTGGTGATGACCTTTTCGGCTTCCTTGGCCTTGCTGTACAACAGGTCCAAATCCTGCCCGTACAGCTTGATGGCGATGTCCGCTTTGGAGCCTGTCATCAATTCGTTGAAACGGAGTTGGATGGGCTGTGAAAACTCGTAGCCCACACCGGGGATGACGCTGAGCGATTCCTCGATTTTTTCAAACATCTCCTGCCGGGTGGAGGCAGAAGTCCATTCTTCCTTGGGTTTCATCACCATCACATAATCCCCGATTTCGACGGGCATCGGGTCGGTGGGTATCTCGGCTGCGCCGATGTTGGTAACGATGTCCTCGATTTCGGGAAACTCGGCCATCAGTTTTTTCTGAATCATTTTGGACATCTCAATGCTCTGCGACAGCGAGGTGCCGGGCGGCAGGATTTGCTGCATGGCCAAATCCCCTTCCTCCAGCGTGGGGATGAACTCGCCCCCCATCCGGCTGAAAACAAACAGGCTGATGGCGAACAGGGCCACCGTGGCCAGCACGAATGCGGCCTTGAAGCGCAGCGCAAGCCGCAGCACGGGGGTGTACAGCCTTTGGTTGAAGGCGATGATGCGGTCGGCTATCGTCTTTTTATCGCTGACTTTTTTGTTCAAAAACAGGGCGGCCATCATCGGCACGTAGGTAAGCGAAAGCACCAAAGCCCCGCCGATGGCCAGCATGACGGTCTCCGCCATGGGCTTGAACATTTTGCCCTCGATACCCACCAGCGCCAGGATGGGGATATAGACCATCAGGATGATGATTTCACCAAAAGCGGCCGAACTCCTGATTTTGATGGAGGCGGTCTGCACTTCTTTGTCCATCTGGGCGGCGGTCAGTTTTTGCCCCGCAAAGCCCACCTGCAAGCGGTGGACAATCGCCTCCACGATGATGACCGCCCCGTCCACTATCAGCCCGAAATCTATCGCCCCCAGGCTCATCAGGTTGGCGGAGATGCCCAGCACGTTCATCATCGAAACGGCAAACAGCATGGACAGCGGGATGACAGAAGCCACAATCAGCCCCGCCCGCCAGTTGCCCAGCATCAGCACCAGGATGAAAATGACTATCAGGCCACCCTCTATCAGGTTGGTCTTCACCGTGCCGATGGCCGTGGAGACGAGTTTGTCCCGCACCAGGTAAGGCTCGATGACCACGCCTTCCGGCAGCGATTTCTGGATTTGGACCACCCGCTCCTTCACCCGGTCGGTGACGGCTGCGGAGTTGGCGCCTTTGAGCATCATTACCCGGCCACCGACGGCTTCCTCACCGTCACGGGTCAGGGCGCCGTAGCGGGGGGCTTTGCCAAACTGGACGGTGGCCACGTCTTTTATCAAAATGGGCCTGCCGTTGCGCACGTCCACCACGATGTTCTCAATATCGGTCAGCGTTTTGGCGATGCCGTTGGTGCGGATGTAGTAGGTGCTCGGGTTCTTCTCGATGTAGGCCCCGCCCGTGTTTTCGTTGCTGTTTTCCAATGCATCGAACACATCGGTGATGCTGATGCCGATGGATTTGAGCATATTGGGGTTCACGGCCACCTCGTACTGTTTCAAAAAACCGCCCATTGTATTGACCTCCACCACGCCCTCGATGCCGGATAGCTGGCGTCGCACAATCCAGTCCTGGATAGTGCGCAAATCGGTCGGGGTAAATTTATCCTCGTACCCTTCTTCGGGGCGGACGACGTACTGGTAAATTTCCCCCAGCCCGGTGGAAATAGGCGCCATTTCGGGCGTGCCCAGCCCGGCGGGTATATTGCTTTCAGCTTCTTTCAGGTATTCCCCGACCAGTTGCCGGGCCAGATAGACATCCATTTTTTCCTCGAAAACGACCGTCACGACGGACAGCCCGAAGCGGGAAATGGAGCGTATCTCGACCAGTTGCTGGATATTTTGCAGGGACAGCTCAATCGGGGTGGTGATGAACTGCTCCACTTCCTGCGTGGCCAAAGTCGGGGAAATGGTAATGACCTGTACCTGGTTGTTGGTGATGTCAGGTACGGCATCAATGGGTAGCTGTCGCAGGGAGAACAGTCCCCACACGATTAGGGCGGCTACCAATAGCCCTACCACGAACTTATTCTGAATCGAATAAGCGATTATCTTATCGAACATATTGAAATTAATGTTTTGTTAAACCTGTAAATGTGAGCGGTGCAGGCATGGGTGTCCTGCTAAAAAGGGTTCAACAAAACCGGGGCGGCTGCCAGATGAAGGCCGGAAAAGAGGAATGGATGAAATTGGGAACGAAGGAAGGTTTCGTGCCGGGAATGGAGGCAAGCGACCTGACCACAAAAGGCAGCTTGACCGGGGAATCCAGTACCGAAGAACAGCAACTACAAATGCAGAAAGGCGAGCAAAGGTCGTCGTTACAGGTATTGGAATGTTGTTCGTGGTCAGAAGCTTCCAAATGTTCGATGCCGAAAAAATGGTTGGCCATTTCCACGATACCACCGCCACCGTCGCCGCAGGGCACGAGCGCCAGGAGGAACATATAGACGGTGAATATGTGGATGGTTATTTTCATTGAGCGGCAAAGGTAATGGGAAAAGGTTTGTGGTGCAAATGGAATTGATTTGTCGGCCTGTCAGCCATCTCCTGCCCTATTGTTTGACAAATTTAGCTGTTTCAACGCTGTTGGTCTCATACACCACCACTTGATAAATCCCGGCAGGCAGCTGCGGGTTGAGTGGCAGGGATAAATGGTTTAGCCCGTATTCCAGGCGGACTGTTTTTCGGCTGACCTGCCTGCCCAATATGTCCAATACATAAATGTCTGAATCCTTTGTGCGGTGAGAAACAACAACGGTATGCAATTCCTCACCGGCAACTGGATTCGGATAAACGACTATTTCGGAGCGGCGCAGCTGTGGCTGCATCGCCGAAGCCAGTGCCTCGTCGTGAGGCACCGCATAAAAGACATTATCCTGAATGATGGTGATTTTCGTATTTCGCCGGACAACATCTGACAGGCGGGTATTTTTAATCCCGGCAATTTCCCCAGCCGAAAGCTCCGGGTCATTTTCATAATAAAAGCGGTCACCATCTCTTAACGCCTGGAATTGCTGTCCAAGAATTGTTTGTATGGTTTCCCCGGCAATGGTATTGTCGGGATGGTCTTCGGCGAGCATCCCGACCCACGGGTCAATATTGTCCACATCGCCGTACAGCGCATCCAATTGGGCAGCAGCATTCAAATCGGAGGTGATGTCTGTAAAATCCTCAACCGGAGTCAGCCCAAAATCTTTCCGAACGGTGTTGTAATCAGGCAATCCCCTTTCCCTGCCCCGGTTAATGTTAATGGCTGCCAAATCGAGCCCTCCCTGCCCGGGAACCCCGAAAAGAAAATTTCGCAGGTCGTCAATGACCTGGCAATCAAGGTGTTGTTGCGGTTGTGTCGCCATTCCTTGAAGTAAAGGAGAAATGCCTCCCCCATTTTTTATCGACATTGGTTTGAAAAAGCCGTCCCGCATGGACAAATTGCCCATAGCTTTGCCATGTTCATCCATCCTGACAATCGTCGAATTTACGAGAGTATGCCCGAGGCGGAAAGCCGCCGCAGAAAACACATTCATAATACCTGGATGGACGGTAGGGTCGTATCCGGCATAAGGAGAAACAGCAATTCCGATTGCCGGCAACCATTCTTCATAAACAATCGCCTGGATGAGGCCAATGTTGATGCGGCGGGCATGTTGGAACAGTTCTTCATCCGCCAAGCTTGGATTTGCCCTTTTCAATTCATCACATAACCGGTTGTGCTCTCGCACAAACAGGGTATGGAGCCCAATCAATAAGGGCTGCTCATTGGCCCGGACATCACCGGCCACGAACAATTTTTCGTTGACGGGTTGACTGTCTGCCATGAATGGAGCGGCAGGGTCAACTTCATCATCCAGTTCACCACTAAAAGTGTTGAACGGCAAAAGATTCCCTTCCGAAACTTTGAGTTTCCCATCGAAAAAGGTGCGCAACCAATCCGCCCGTTCTTTGTCTGAACCGTACACCATGGACGCATCCAGCCAAGAGGTGATTTCATTGATATGCTGGCGTGGGTTATCGAAAGAAGTGCCCGTCGTAGCATCAAAGTGAGAACGGAACATGGGGATGAAGGCTGAACCAGTGCCATTTGGGTCAAAATAATCATCCCCCGCCGGAACGGAGATAAAAGCAGGTTCTCCAAAATCATCCTCCACCAAGTCGAGGTCATGGTCAACAAATTGCCCAAAGACCCATGTATAATCGCTCATCTCCAGTTCATCGGCGATGGATTCCTGTTGGTCAAAAAGTACATTGCTGATGTGACGGGGATTGGGCCGGTTTTGACCGCCCGGCAATGAAATACTGTCGGCAAACCCATTGGAAGTTACCCTGATTAACTGAGTGCCGGCTGCGCCCCATTCAGGGTGGCTGAAATTATTACCCGTACCATCAAAAGTTCTGGATTGTTGTGCCCGGAGTGCAATGCTTTGATAAAGGAAAGCGATACTGATTAGAAGTAGTGTTCTGGTCATTTACATTAAATGTTCGTGGGAAAGAAATTATTCTATGGCAAAAATAGCTATTTGAATCACTTTTCCAGCAAGGAACAAGCAAAAAACAAGCCGTTACCCCAGTCTCATGGGGTAACGGCTTATATGAAAATCCTTTCGACGCTTTACTTTGCGGGTATCTCCTCGGCCTTGAACCCTGCCTCTTTCACGATGGCACTTACTTCCTCCGGTAAAATACCGTCCACCTTCACGGTCAGCGTTTTTTCTGCCGAGGCAGTGTCCACCTCCCAGTGGCAGATACCATCTTCTTCGTTCAGGAAAGGTGTCACCTTGGCGACACAGCCGCTGCAATTGATATTGGTTCTGAACTTGAGTGTCTTTTCCATTTTTGAAAAAATTTAAAAGTGAAAAATAGATTGTTTGACTGTTGTTTGAAAATGGTTTGATGGTTGCTGCGCAACAACTTTCAAACGAACTCAAACCATTTTCAAACCACGTCAAACAACTATCCTAATCGTTTGAATTTCAGCCTAAGACTATTGCTCACCACCGAAACCGAACTCAGCGCCATCGCTGCCCCGGCAATCATGGGATTGAGCAAAAAGCCGGTAAAAGGGTACAACACGCCTGCCGCTATTGGAATACCGATGAGGTTGTAAATGAAAGCCCAGAACAGGTTCTGGTGGATGAGCCGCACGGTCTGCCGGGAAAGCCGGATGGCTTTGGGGATGTGCAGCAAATCCGATGAAATCAGCGTCATTTTGGCCACATCCATGGCGATGTCAGTGCCACGGCCCATGGCGATGCTGACATCGGCTTGTGCCAGGGCATGGGCATCGTTGATGCCGTCGCCGGCCATGGCGACTACCTTGCCCTGGCTTTGCAGGTTTTTGATAAAATTCGCCTTGTCAGCGGGCATGACGCCTGCCTGAAAGTGGCGGATGCCCGCTTTTTCAGCCACCGCCGATGCAGTTTGGCGGTTGTCACCGGTGAGCATGTACACCTCGACGCCCATTTCCTGTAGCGTTCGCACCGCTTTTTCGGAGGTCGGTTTCACCTGGTCGGCGATGGCGACAATAGCTACGGCTTTGTTATCTGCCGCAAACCAAATGACAGTTTTGGCCTGTTCCTGCAAGCCTTCGGCATGTTCACGAAGGTGTTCCGTTACAGTGACATTTTTTGCCAAAAGAAAATCCTGGTTACCGGCTATGTAGGCGAAGTTGCCATCATGTGCTTCCACGCCCCTGCCGGTGATGCTTTCGAAGCCTTCCAGTTCTGCCTCCGGCATATTTTGCGTTTTAAAAAACCGGACGATTGCCTCCGCCAGCGGGTGCTCGGAGCGGGATTCTATCGCCAGCAGGACGGAAGCGAGCCTTTTTCTGTCGCCCTCATCCAGGCTTTCCCGCCAGATGATTTCCGTTACTTCGGGTTTTCCTTCGGTGATGGTACCCGTCTTGTCGAGTACGATGGCGTTGATGCGGTGCGCTTTTTCCAGGCTCTCGGCATCCTTGATGAGTATACCGTTTTCGGCACCCTTCCCGACACTGACCATGATGGCGGTTGGCGTTGCCAGTCCGAGTGCGCAGGGGCAGGCAATGACCAACACGGCAATCATGGCGAGTAGTCCCTGTGTTATTGCATTTTCACCGCCGAGGAGCAGCCAGGCGAAGAAGGTCAGTACCGCAATACCTACCACCACCGGCACAAAAATCCCGGCTATTTTATCCACCAGCTTTTGAACGGGGGCTTTGCTTCCCTGGGCTTCCTGCACCATTTTGATAATCTGTGCAAGGACAGTTTCGCCGCCTACTTTTACCGCCCTGAAACGGAAGCTGCCTTTTTGGTTGACCGTTCCGGCAAACACGGGGTCGCCTGTCTGCTTCTCCACAGGCAAAGGTTCGCCACTAATCATGCTCTCGTCAATGAAAGAGCTTCCGGTCGTCACCTCGCCGTCCACCGGCACCTTTTCGCCGGGCCTGACGACGATGATGTCGCCCATCTGTACCGTTCCGGCAGGGACTTCCATTTCCTCACCTGCCGCATTGATAATCCGGACGGTTTTGGGACTCAGCCCCATCAGCTTTTTGATGGCAGACGAAGTGCTGGACTTGGCTCTTTCTTCCAGCCATTTCCCCAATAAAATAAAGGCGATGATAACTGCCGCTGCTTCAAAATAGACGTGAGCGTGCAAGCCCCTGCTGTGCCAGAATTCCGGAAAAAGGGTATTGAAAACGCTGAACACGTAAGCGATGCCGGTACTAAGCGCCACCAGTGTGTCCATGTTGGCGTTGCGGTGCTTGAGCTGGTTCCAGGCATTGACAAAAAACTGTTTCCCGAAAACAAGGATGACCGGCGTCGAGAGCGCCCACATTATCCAGTTTGCAAAAGGCATGTCCATGAAAAACATGCCGATGACGACTACCGGGAGGCTGAACAGCGCAGCCAGCAAAGTCTTGCGTTGAAGGTTTTTCAGTTTAGCTGCCTGTTCGTTTTCCAGTTGCGCCTGTGCATCCTCGCTTTCGTCTATCACCAAATCGTAACCTACCATTTGCAGGGCTGTTTTCATTTCTTCCGGGCCGATAACATCGGGTATGAACTCTACGGCTACACTGGAATTGGCGAAGTTGACTTCGGCGTTGACGACACCTTCCTGGGCTTTCAGGATACTTTCTGTACTGACCGCACAGGAGGCACAGCTCATGCCAGTTACCGGGTAGGTCTTTTTGAGGCTTTGGCTGTTAACGGGTTGTTGTTGAATAGTACCGGGTGATTTCCTGACTTCCATAACTTGTATTTTTTTATGGGACAAAGTTATGGGCGCAGGCAGGGCGGGACGTTACAAGACTTTTGGAAGGATTTACATGATTCAGGATTTAGCCACTTTATCTATGGTATTCCTTTTGGAGTGGCCAATGGTTTTAAAATGGCTCGGTGTCAGGCCGGTCACTTTTTTGAATTGATTGCTCAGGTGAGCTACGCTGCTGTAGCCCATTTGGAAGGAGATTTCGCTGAGCGTCATTTCATCGTAAACGAGCAGTTCTTTCACCCGCTCGATTTTTTGGGCGATAAAATATTTCTCAAGGGTAGTGCCTTCAATGGAGGAAAACAAGTTGCTCAGGTGGGAGTAATCGTAGTGAAGTTTCTGGATTAAATGAGTCGAAAGGTTGACTTTCGGCATTTCTTCCGTGTAATAAACCAGCTCGATGACGGCTTTTTTGATTTGCTCGATGAGCCTGCTTTTGCGGTCGTCAATCATTTCGAATCCCAGCGGGGTGAGGGCGTCTTCCACTATTGTTATTTGTTGCGGAGTTAATACTTGGGAAAATTCGATTTCACCCAGTCCCACCGTTTCCGGCGACAAACCTGCCCGTTCCAGTTCCTGCCGCACCATCATTTTGCAGCGGTCGCAGACCATGTTTTTGATAAAGAGTTTCATTCAGCAAAGTTGTAAAAGTCCGGTCAATTAATGAAGGCTTAGCCTGCGGGTGAGCGTCGCATTTTTACTGGTTATTTTCAAATTGTAAATGCCTGCGGGCAACCTTTCGGGAAGCTTTATTCCTTTTTCAAAATGCAACCCCGGATTTTCAATTAAATCCTCAAAAACCACCTGCCCGGACTGGCTGAACAGTTCAATCCTGAAAAAATTATAACCCGCCGGGTTTTGAATTTTGATAAAAAACTGCCTGCCCGCCGGATTCGGAAAAACGGTGGCAGAAAACGATTCCCGGTTTGGTTGTTCGATGCCGCTGACCGGCGCCAGCCCTTTTTCGATTTTAATCATCTTCCCCACCGAGGGGATTTCGTCCACCATGCCAAACAGCATGTACCAGCCCGGCATCAGGCGCAGGCTGTCAGTGGGTAGGGATGCGCTCACGGCGTTGCCGGTTTGGGTGAAATCGAGTTCGAGGAAGCGGTTGTTCCCGGAGTTCATGAAGTGGGTCAGCACGGCATTGGACATGAGGACAACACTGGTGAGCGCATTGGTTTTTGCCACATCAAATTCAATGGATTCGCCCCTTTTAAAAACGGTTTTGTTCAAATTGCTGATTTCCGGCCGGATGCCCCGGAACAGGTAAGGCGGCGAGAACGCCTCGATGGTGCTTTGCGGCGGCTCGTTGCCGGGCGCACCCTCGCCGCCCACTGCGATGATACGCCCATCGGGCACGAGCATGGTGATGGCGTGGTACTCCCGTTTGATGTTCATTTGCTGCAACCTCCGCCAAGTATCGGATGCGGGGTCGTACTGGTCGGTCAGGTTCATGTAGCCCCAGTTGTTGACGGGCGTCGGGTCGGCGGCGTCTTCCTTTTGGCCGCCCATCACCAACACTTTTTTGTCGGGGAGCAGCACTGCCTTTGCCCGCGAGCGGGGGGGTGAAAAATTGGAGCGCAGCGACCACTCGTCAGCATTGGGGTCGTACATTTCCAGTATGACGCCCGGCTGCCCAGGGGTGAAGGATTTGTAGCCTACGGCCAACACCTTGCCGTCGGGCAGGTGTACCAGTTCGTGGTCGCTGTGGTCGCCGTTGGGCAGGCGGTTACTTTGTGCAAAATCGGCTGCCAGTTCCCATTGCAGGGTTTCCGGGTCAAACAATTGCGGTGGGCGGTGCGTCATCAGGATTTTACCATTGTAAAGTGGCAGGATGGGCGATACTTCATTGCCAAAATGCACGGTATCGGCTGCCACCGTCGTTCCCGTCTCCGGGTCGTACACTTCGGAGGTCTTTACCCGGATGGGGTTGTTCAACCCGCCACCGCCCACGATAATTGCCTTGCCGTCGTACAGCGGCGACAGGGAAGGGTACCAGCGGTAATCGAGCATATTGGGTTGCCACAGCCATTGCCCGGTAGCGGGGTCAAAAGTTTTGATTTTGTTGGTGCCGGGGCCGTAGATTTCCTGCAAGGTGCCACCCGCAAAAAGCACTTTACCGTCTTCCAGCAGGGCGGGCGCTACGCATCCCTGCACCTGCGTATGCCCCAGCGCCGCCGTAGTATCGTTTTCTTCGGGAATAAAAAAGAAAGGGTCTTTCGTGTTGTGGCAGTAATAAATGCTGCCATCGGGCATCAGTATGCCGAGGTCGGTGCCGCCGAGCGGTTCGGGGGACTGCATGATGATGTCCCATTGGCCGGGGTGGGTTTCCGGTAACAACATGGCATTGTGAACAGTAGTATCAAGAATGCCGGTTGTTGCATTTTCAAAATACTCCATGCCCGGCGCTGCCGCACCAAAAAACAGGTACGGCCCGCCAGATGGCAGGCCCCCAATCCAATACGTCCCGTCAGCACCGGTACGGGCTTCCCGGAACAAAGTGGTGTCTGCATTGAAAAGGGTGATACGGGCATTGGGGACGGGTTGCCCAGTTTCGTCGGTGATGGTGCCGGTGAGGGTTTGACCCCTGGCAATAAAATTCGATAAGAAGACAAGAAGGAGCGGCAAGGTATATTTTGACATGGTAAAGCACTTTTTGACGGTGGTATTCAGGCTGCGAAGATGCTTCCTTACTTTCTGAAATAAAGGAACAATTTTATGGTTTTATTGGAATTTTTATAAAAAAATATCTTGGAACGCACCTCAAATAATTTGGTTATCAGTATTTTACAATCTTTTTACGTCTTAAAAAATTGGCTTAAAACACTCACCTTTCTGATTTTTACCGTAAAAACATCAATTCTCCAACGCCCCTCTCTCTACCCAAGCCCGTATTTTTTCAACATGACATGCCGGCAACGGGATGCTCCCAAACGGCATCCGTACATACCCTGTTTCACCCGCCACCGTACCAACGAGGCTGCCGTTGAGTGCCGCCGTTTTGAGGTCGTCGTACGTCAATAATTCGATACCACTTTCATGTACATATTGGTTGTGGCAGCCATAGCAGGCATCTTTGACAAGGGGAACAATGTCTGCTGAAAAACTGACGCTGTCTGCATCGCAGGGGATGGTCGAGCTGTCGCAGCGGATGTTTTGAGCACCCTGGTTTATCCAAGCGGCGATGATTTGCACCTGCCGCTCCGTGAGGCGGTCGTAGGGCGGTGGCGGCATCCGTTCCTCCTCGTCGTCATGGGTGATTTGTTTGTAAATCCTCGTTTCTTCCGGCATGAAAGGCTTGATGCCGCCGGTCAGCATGACGGTTTGGTAATTGACCAGTTTTACACCGGAAGATGCAGCACCGGCGTCGTGGCAGTCCCTCCTGCCACAGGAGGATTTCAGGATGGGCAAAACTTCCCACTCGAAGTGGATGGTATCGGGGCTGCAAACAATGCCCGCTATGGTGTCGGGAGGTTCTACGGTGGTGGTGTCCACAGGCGGCAACACGGTGCCGTCATCGCCGAGAGCGGAGTCGTTGGTGCAGGAGAGGAAAACTGAACACCAAGTTGCAATGGAAAACAACGATATTGAAAAGAAGAATTTGTTAAACAGGGACATGAATTTGTTATTTGATAAACCAATAAAATAAAAGGCTATCTATCACAGATTTTATGCCTTTAAGAACCTTAGCAGCATTTCTATTTGTCAATCATCGGTTGAAATCAGGGCAGACGGGAACTTTTTATATCAATTGGATGTACTCCTCCATCAAATTATTTTTCTTATGAACAAACTTCAATCTTCCGTTGGGACAACGGCTGACATCCTCACCATCCTGACTTTTCTATTTAGTGTATTTTCCATTAAAAATGCTGGCAATATCATCTGGATAGATGCCTTTGGAGCCCCGCTTTCCACCTTTCGGTTTTTCATCACTTCTTTGTTGATTTTTTCTTCCACTTATGCCATCGGGAAATTATTTAGCCGCTTCATTATTGAAAAGCACAGGTATGACAAGCAATTCCGGATTCTGATTTATGGGGTGACAAGTTCAATTTCAGCTTGGATTACAGTCTTCACCTATCAGTCTTTTCTCTACGGAGCAGCCTTGAATAATGGTTTTTGGTATAAAGTGGGTTTTACCACATTGGTTTGTTTCGCCATTTTCCTGACCTTTTATTTCATGAAATTGAACATACCCCCCGACAAATATGACCGGGAAGAATTTGAAGATACCTTTGTCGGAATTTTAGTAACTGTATATGGTGTATTTTGGTTTGTACCTGCTTTTTCTTGGTGAATGATATTTTTCCCAATGTTTCTTTGCCTGTAAAACCGTTAGTTTTCATTCTTTTTTACTTCTCCACTTCACGAGGGTGCATCCCGGAACTCAACTGGTATGCCCCGTTTCCCAATGGCGTTATTTCAAAATAAAAAGCGGTTGGCGCTTTGTAATCGCCGAAGTACCGGATGCCCTGCATGTCGCATTGCATATTGTAAATCCTGATTTTCCCGTCCTTTTCCGCTACGGTATAAAAGCCTTGGGCAAACCATTTCATCCGGTCAACCAATCGGCCGTCCAGCCCATCCAGCAGTTGGTCATTGATGGGGAAAGAATGGAATTCGATTTGGTTGCCCTTCCACTCTGAGTATTTGCCGATGTACAACGAATTAGCATCTTTGGCAACCCCGTACCATGTGCCATTTCCCACGGCGACGGGTACGGTCAGTAAGCGGAAATATGGGGTGTTTTGTTCTTCCAATTGGGTCTGGAAAACGTTTTCGATGTGCTGCTTATTGGCCAGCGTAAAGAGCAGGTACAGGGTGCTGGCAATCAGGCCAACTGCGTTGGGGAAGCCCCTCCTTTTGGCTGTTTTTTGATAATAAAAAACGCTGAACAAAGTGCCGACAATCAAGGGTACGGTATAGACCGGGTCAATGATGCTGATGCTGTCAAAGCTTACCCGCCAATCGGTAAGCGGCAGGAAAAGCTGTGTACCGAAACTGGTAAAGGCATCCAGCAAAATATGGGTAATAAGGTCCAAAAAACTGAACAGCCATAGCCGACGGAACGGTACTTCTTTCGTCCACTTTATCTTGCTCAAAATGTAAGCAAAAAGAAACGCCCCCAGCAGGCTGAACAAAATCGAATGGCTGTACCCCCGGTGGATACTGATTCTTTCCAGCCCATCATAAAAAGGCAACAGCAGCACATCGAGGTCAGGCACGGTGCCGATGACTGCTCCGAAGATGGCGGCTTTCCCACCGAGTTTTTTGCCTAAAACGGCTTCGCCGACGGCTGCGCCGAGGACGGCCTGGGTGATGGAATCCATGCAGGTTATTTTATTAAAGAAAAGGGCCTGGACACATTTAATAAGAATGTAGGTCCGTATTCAAAGGTATCGCCTTGTTCATCGAGCGTTTTTTGCGTCAGGGGAAGCCGGTAACCAGGGCTTATAGTTAAACCGTTTTTCAGGAAAAAAGTAAGATTAGCCGTCAGGTTGTAGGAAATAAGCCCGGAGTTAGGGTCGCCAACGCCGTCCCATTTTGCACGGGACTGCGAAAAGTTGGCAAAAGTGAGCCTTGGTGACAACCAGTCATTCAGCCGGTAGCCGACGCTCAGCCCGCTGGTGGTTTCCAAAGGCGCTTTGTAGCCTTTTTGGTTTTCATAAAACGGAACTTTATTGATGGTAAAAACAGCCAGGGCAAGCCTGCCGGGCAGATTGGCAGAATAATGTAGTTCCAGCAGTGGGTCGAATGTTCCCGTGCCAAACTGGATGTGCATATGCTTGACGCCTTCCGCCGCAGCCGTTAGGGGATTTTCTTCCGTTTTGCCGGTGGGCAGCGAGGAGCCAAGGGCGAAGTCGAGCCTCCCGGTTTTAAATAAAAACCCGTTGAGGCGGTGAGCAAACAACAGCCGCAAATCGCTGATGCCCGAGTAGTTTTCATTGCGGTGGTGGATGTCCCGGTTGCGCAGGATGGCTTCCTGTTCGAGCGGTGTGACGGGTTCGGGAAATTCCACGCTGGCGGTCTGCATTTTCACGTCGAGGGGAATGCGGAGCCATGCCGACCAATTCTTTTTGAACGTGTATTCGAGCGACAGTTCCGTACGCAAAAAGTCCAGTTCGACAAGGTGGTTGTGCAGCGGGACGGCGATGACCTCGCCTTCCGGCGACAATCCTTTAAAATTGGGATGGCCGCCCTGGTAATTGAAACCGTTGGTTAGGTAGAGCGTTGCCCGGAAACTGCCGCTTTGCAGCGTGTCCAGCCCGGCTTCCAGTTTTTCGCTGCTTTGCAATGCAGGGTTGCTGCAAGCCGGGCAAGCCTGCCCGAAGGCAAGGGTGGCGGTTGACCATGCCAATCCTGCCGTCAGCAGGATTTTGGTTGTTTTAAAAAAATGCATTGTTGAAAGGTTATTTTGAAATAATGGCTTCCACTTCTTCGATGTTGTTCCCAATCACCTTACCGAGCAGTTTGCCCTGGTCATCAAAAATCAGGGTAAAGGGCAGAGAAGGCATTTGATGCTCGCTTGTCAGTTGTCTTCCCAAATCCGAATCCCAGTCGAGGATGTCCGCTTCCCGGACGGCGAGGTTCGGGTATTTCAGCAACAGCTGCTCCACTTTGGGAGTAAAGACCCGGCAAGGGCCGCACCACTTTGCTGTGAAGTCGAAAATGGTGATTTTACCGGGCGCTACTTCTTTTTTAAACTTAATTTTTTCGCCCGGCGGCAAGGATTGAATGTCCAGCCCTGCTTTCTCCGTTTCCGTCAGGGGTTTCACCAAAGACTCCCCGGCAAAAAGCGCCTCGAAGTTGGAATGTTCGTACATTCTTTTTTTGATATCTGCTGCTGTTATGCGCTCCTCCGCCACGACGACGACCGCTTTTTTGGTAGCAAAATCCACGCTGGCGCTGATGACGCCGTCGAATTGCAGCACCTGGGTTGCCGTTTCGGCGCAGGTTTCGCAGCTCATGCCTTCGACGGTGAACTCGATAGTTTTCTGGCTGAAGGCGCTCGCCGTTGCCAGGAGCATCAGCAGTTTGACGATATGCTTTTTCATGTCTTTTGTTTTTAACTTGGCAATGCCGCCTATCTGGCCCTCTATGCTTTTCAGGCGGTTTTTTATATCTGCTGTTAAATCTTTTGGCAACATATTCTTGTATTTTATTCCTGACACCGTGCTCAACTCGCACAGCAACTCAGCTTCGACACATCCTTCCCGAAAGTAATCGCCGCCAGTTTTATCCCCTCGCCCAACGTGAGGTAGGGGTAAAAACCCTCGGCCAGTTCTTTTACCGTGATGCCATACTTTATGGCCATGCTCAACTGCTGGATGAGTTCGCCGCCTTCGGGGGCGACCACCCTGGCGCCGATGAGCCTGTCCGTTTCCGGGTTGCGGATGAGTTTTATGAAACCTCTGGTATCGTGCGCTGCAATGGCCCGTGGCACATCCTTCAATTCCAGTTTGGATACTTCAAAAGGAATGTTCTGCGCTTCGGCTTGCGCCTCGTCCAAGCCTGCCCCTGCCACCTGCGGGTCGGTGAAAACGACCCAGGGCAGGGAGGAATAGTCCGCTTGGCCAGCCGTCGCCGAAGTAAATGCATTTTCGACGGCAATTTTTCCTTCAAAAGCGGCGGTATAAACAAAGGCGGGCGTGTCGGTCACGTCGCCTGCGGCGAAAATGTGCGGCAGGTTGGTCTCCATTCTTTCGGTCACGAGGATGTGCCCTTTGGGGCCGAGTTTCAGCCCGGTTTTATCTGCGCCCAACTTTTGGGTATTGGGGCGGATTCCAGTGGCAACGACCACCCTGCCCGGCTCTGTAATTTTGGTGAAAGAACCATCTGTGCATTTGCAATGGATGACGGTACCATTGCCCTGCCTCTCGAATTTCACCGCCCGGAAATTCGGCAAAATTTCAATGCCCTCACTGCGCATTTGCGTTTCCAATGCTTCGCTGATGTCGGGCGTTTGGGTGCGCAGTACCCGGTCGGTGAATTCGATGATGCGCACCTTCGAGCCGAGGCGGTTGTAGGCCATGGCGATTTCCAGCCCGATGTAGCCTGCGCCCATGATGGTGAGGCTTTCGGGTTTTTCTTCCAAATCGAACAGCGTCGTGTTGGTCAGGTAGCCCACCTTGTTCAAGCCTTCGATGGCGGGCACGTTGGTCGTTGCGCCGGTGGCAATGAGGAACTTGAGGGCGGTATAGCGGTCTTTGCCGTTGACGAGGATGTTTTTTTCGTCCACGAATTCTGCCCAGCCCTGCACCATTTTCAGGTGATTGAAATCGTCCACCACGTCCATGTATTTTTTCTGCTGAAGGGTGGCGACGAGTTGTTTTTTGTCTTGGATGATTTTGGCAAAATCCACGTCCGCCCCTTTCGGACGGATTCCCGCAAAATTGGAATGCGAGGCGTGGTACACCGTCTCCGCCGCCCTGATGAGGGTTTTGGAGGGCACACAGCCCACGTTGACGCAGGTGCCACCGAAGGGCAGGCCGCCGTTGACCATCAGCACCGACAGGCCCAAATCTTCGGCTTTGATGGCTGCCGAAAACGCCGCTGAGCCGCCGCCGATGATAATGAGGTCGTAACGCGGAATGCCGTTCGGGCCAGATTGGGCAGGTGTTTCGTCCTTCACCCGGTAGTTTTTCGTGCTGTTGATGGTAGCGATGATTTCTTCCCGGCTGGTGAGGGAAGGGTCGAACTCGCAGGCGCAACTGGCTTTCGGGAAGTTCGCCCGCACCTTTTTCACGCCTTTGTTTTGCGACACTAATTTTTCAATGCTCGTGGCGCAGTGGTCGCAGGTCATGCCGCTGACTTCGAGGATTACCTCCTCTACCGGCCTGGATGCCTGTTCTTTTTTGAAAATATTTTTGAACATCGTTGGTGGTGTGTTTGAGTTTGAAAAAAGGAAACCGGCCTTGTGCCGGCCCCATTTTCAGGAATCGGATTTTTTGTCCGACTTTTCGTCTTTGAGCACCTTGGCTTTGTAGCCCGCCCCTTCAATGGCGGCGATGATGGCCTTTTCTTTCAATTTCTTTGGGTCGAATTGGACTACTGCGATGTCGCCGGGATATTCGACGTCCTCAGAAACCACCCCGTCCAATTTTTGAAGGGCTGTTGAGATGTGGTTGGCGCAGCCGCCGCAGGTTATGCCGGTGACTTTGAACTTGACGGTTTGGGTGTTTGGCTCGGTCGTGGCAGTTTTGGTTTGTGCCGTTGCCTGCTGGGCAGTCCAGCCGCAGAGCAGAAAGGTCAGGACGAACATTAGTTTTTTCATGTCAGAATGATTTTAATGATTATTGATTTTCAGCCATTTTAAAATCCGTGACCTTGTAGCCCGTCTCGTCAATGGCCGCTTTGATGGCTTCGGTGGAGGTTTTGGTTTTGTCAAACTTTACCTCGGCTTTTCCTTCTTCAAAACTGGCCGTGGCCTCCACGATGCCGGGCAGTTCGTTCACGGCGTGTTTCACGTGCTCCTCACAGCTCGTGCAGGTCATGCCGGCGATGTCGAAAGCGACGGTTTGCACGTCCGCCTCTTTCACGATGGTGACGGCAGAGCTGTTGTCGGGATAAAATATTTTGGAGTAGTGCGGGAGGGCCAGCATCAGCCCGGCGAAGACGGTGACGATGCCGAGGAATGCCTTCGTCTGCATGAAAGGCGTTTTGCCGTCCGCTTCGCAGTCGCAGTCAATTGCCGCTTTTTGCGGTTTGAGTTTTTGCCACCAGGCGAAGCCGAGCACGGCGACGGTCAAGCCCATCAGATAAGGCCGGGCAGGTTCCATCCATGAGAAAGTGGAGGCCAGCCCGCTCGTGCCAGCCAGCAGTGCCAGCACGGGGGTGATGCAGCACAAGGAGGCTGCGACGGCGGCCAGCACACTTGCGCCAGCCAGTTTACCATATGCATTTTGTGGTTCCATGATAAATGATTGTTTAAGAATTTTCTTAAATAATTGGTTAAAAAAACGGGGCGCTATCCCGCTGCCGGTTGCCGTGCAGTTTTGCGCTCATCTGTCCGACTGTTCAACAACTGGAACAAGGTATCCAGCAGCGGTTTTGCCGTGGCCGAAATGTGGTAGTAAATCGTGACGCCATCCTGTTCGGTGAAGACGAGGCCGCCCTCCCGCAGCTTTTTCAGGTGCTGTGAAACGGCGGGCACGGTCATGCCCAGTATCTCGCTCAGGTCGCAGACGCAGAGGCTGTGCTCTTCTGCCAACAGCAGCAGGATTTTCATCCTGACTTCATTGGAGGCTATGCTGAGGGTACTGGCCAAGCCTTTGACGGAGGCGGTCAAATCTTTCACATGCTGACGGCAACGGAAAATTTGTGTCTCGTCCCGGCACGTCCGGATACATATGTTGCTTCGGGTTTTCTTTTTACTTGCGTGAATCTTCGATTTCATGGGACAAATGTAAGGAAATGAGGCTAATTAAGCAAATGCTTAAATAATTTGAGGCAAAAACAAATCAGAGATTTATCACACCCGTGTTGGAAGAATGGCATAGATATCCGAAAGGCAGATATTCATCGTTCAATCTTGCAAGTGTAGCGTTGCAGTCTTTACAGCCGTCGAAACACTGTCAACGGCCGTCCAAGCCAACAAAAAATGCGCTCCGTTTTTTGCCAAAACAGGAAACCCGCTCCCTCTCGCCGGGCTGGTCAGCACGAGCGTCATGCTTCCCCCCTCTTTTCCATTTTCAGTTGCGATGGCCGCCCTGATTTCCGCAGCGTTTTCCGTGTTTTCCAGCCAGGTCACCAGTACATTTTCGGTATCCAGAAACTCGACGTCCACCCTGCCGGAGGGGTTGCCGTCGTCCACTCGGACAGGCTGGGAGAAGGTCGCCCCGGCATCTCCTGAAAAGGCAAGCTTCACCGCTCCTTTGCCGCCGGCTGAAGTGAACCAGGCAACGACAAGCTGGTCTTTATTGGCAGCGACGGCGGGACCGTTCACGGGGCATCCGCTGATTTCCCAATTGTCGGCATGGATGAGGTGGGGCTTCGTCCATGCGCCGTTTACTTTCCTGACGATAGCGATGTCCCGGATTTCATGCTCCGACCTGTCCCGGTAAACGACCACCGGGCCTTGGGAGGTCATGGCGGCATCCGTCTGGCAGCAGTCGCAGATGCGGTTGTCCAGTTCGGCTTCTTCATATAAATTTCCTTCCCGGTCAAATTCTGCCGTCCGCAAAGTCATTGCTCCTCCGCCATGACCATGCTCACCTGTTTGCGGACTGCCGACTGAAGACGGTGGACTCTCCTTCGTATTTCTTCCATCCAGCCAAGTGGCAAACATTCTTTCTTCTGAAATCGGGAACATGGTCACGAAGCCATGCTCCGCAGCGATGCTGTCCCGGTGGGGAATGAAAGAGGGTTGCCATGTTTGTCCTTTATCATAGGATTGCGAAATACGGACATCGTAGTCGTAGCTGCCGCCTGCACTTTTTTGCAGCCAATGGGCAGCCAGCCAATGGCCGTTGGCTGACAGGGAGGGGAAATCAGCCCAGTTGACGAACCAGTCGCTGCCGGAAGCGATTTCCCTCGGAGGTCCCCAACGACCGTCTTCCATTTTGGAAAACAGGAGGGCATCGGTCGTATCGTTCAAAAATTCCACCCAGGTGAGGCAAACCTGCCCATCGCTGGAAACAAACAAATTGGGCGCTTCGCCAGCTTTGCAGGGGGTGGGGATTTCAGTAAAAACAGGTTTTGCAGAAGCCCATTTTTCTGAACTGTTTTGACACGAGCAAGCAAGGATTGCCAGCACTGCCAGGTATTTGAAATGCTTCATAAAAGATATTTGTGAGAGGTTAGTAAATATCAGCCCGCTTAACTTTTGCCCCGGCGCAAATTAATATATTTCACGGCTTCCCGAATCGTCAACGGTTTGGTCGAATTGCCTGCCCGGATATAAAAAGCTGTTTTACTGTTGCCATGCACGTAAGCAGGTGATTTGGCCGCCTCAATTCTCAGGACACAAACGTCTTTACCATCCAAATCATAAAAATCTGTTTGAACCAACGAACAAAACTCAATGCCAATATCATTGGTAATCATTTGGTAAATCCTCAATTCGAAGCCGTCCCGGTTTTTCTTTTTGAGGGATTGGTAGTCCTGTTCCAGGCCAAGGACATTTCCTTTGTCGTCCACGCCAATCAATAGCTCGCCACCGTTTGTGTTCATAAAACCGGCTATGGTTTTCACGATTACTTCCTCCAGGTCTTTGTTAATGGATTCCTGACGGTAATCGTACCGCAGGGAGGATTTGAACTCTACCCTGTCGCTTTCACCATCCTGGATGACGGAGAGGATATTTTTTTTAAGCTGTTCGCCCTGCCTTCGCAGCATTTTTGTTTTCTGCAAAATATTCCTGTAATACAACCCGGAACCCAGTCCTACGAAAGCCCCCATCAGGGTGAAGGCAAACGCCATCCCTGTCATGTGAAAAGAAAAGGAATCCAATATCCTGTCGGGCGCTATCGCAAAAAACTGATTTAACGTGAAGGGCATCCCGTTCATTTCAAACCAGTAAATGACCATCGTGAGCGGGTGTATGAGAAAATAAAATACGGCAACGCCAACCAACAGATGAACCACGATGATATATCTCTCACCAATGCTTTTTCTTGACTTAACTACTTCCATAAACAGTGACAAATTTTTTGCTGTTGAAAAGGAACACGGCAACCACAATTACCATTGCCCCAGTCAGCAAATAAGGCAAGGAATCGTTCACCGTCATCAGCCAACTCCCCACGATTGGGCCTATCACTTGTCCGAGGCTGTCGGTAGATTTTTGAATCCCAAGTGCTTCGCCTGCCTCCTGTCCCCCCTTCAGGGAAATAAGGGCCGTGATGTTCGGCGTAATGAATGCCCCGCCCGCTGCCAACACCCCGATGAGCAGCAATACAAAAAACAATTGGTCGGCAGTTACGAGGAGTAAAATGGAAATGCCAAAAATTCCGTACCCCAAAGCAACTTGGTTATGGTCGGCAATTATTTTCTTGATTCTTCGTGAAACCACGATGGGCTGCAACAAACCCATCACCAGAGCACAGACCATAAAACCATATCCGATGGTAACGGCATCATACTGTAATTCATTTTTGGAATAGATGGAGAATACAGCTTCGAACAAAGTGAGGACAACCTGATAAATGAACGACAGCAATAAAAAAGGAAATAAATCCCGTACTATCTGTTGCCATTTTGACGCCCTTGCAATGGTTGGCTTTTTTTCAGCAATGGCACCGGCGCCCTTTAGCCATTTTATCGCAATGGGCAGGAGCGCCAAGCCTGCTATGGCAAGAAAGAAAAAAGGAACGGAATAATCATTTATCAAAAAATGCCCAAATTCCAAATACAAGTGCAAATCCGTTTGGCTCAACAGCCCACCAATGAACGGGCCTGCGATAACCCCTATACTGTAAGATGTGCCAGCCAATGCAAAGCCAAGGGCCCGGTTTTCTTTTGAGGTCAGGTCGGTGACCAAGGCCAGGCCAGCAGGAATAATGGCAGAGGTGAAGATGCCCCCGATTATCCGGGCCAGGTAAAGCATCCAGAGGGAGGTCGAAATACCTATCAAAAACTGCATCACGACATAACCCAAAAGCCCGGCAATGATAAGCGGCCTCCTGCCCAATTTGTCAGACCATCGCCCCCAAAGGGGGGCAAAAAACATTTGAAAGAAAGGAAAGGCGCTGGTCAAAAAACCGATATGGAAAGTGACGCTGTCTGGTGATGCACCTCCGCCCAATGCCAGCCGCTCCGTGTAAAAAGGCAGGACTGGCAAAATCACCCCGAATCCAAGCGCCACTGTAAAAAGGGTGATGAAAAGCATCATCAGCCTTTTGTCAACAAAACTGAGTTCGTTCATAAGTGCTAAAAATAATGCGAGGTTCGATGGATTTGACTTGGGCTCCAATTGTCGCAGCCCAAGCATTCCCCATGCTGTACTTCAAAGCCGTTCAATTGCAATTCTGACCTGACTTTCATCAAGTCTTCGTGTGCAGTGTCCATGCTTTCTTTCCTGCCGTTACTGTCCGAACTGAAATTTGAAAACCCCTCATAAATCCAGGTTGATTCAGCCGATTCTTCCTGAACGGACAGCATTACGTAGAGGCTGGAATAATGCGTCCCCGTCGCTTCCCTGATAAATAGCCTCACACTTCTTTGGTTGGCTGTTTGCAAAAAGGTGTCAAGGTCAGATTGAAAAATACGTGAATCTGTGTTTTGTGCCATAAGGTTGCGTTTTTTTATAGGTTTCAATATCCTTCAGTTCCCTATTTTCTTTTTCAACAACTGGGCATTAATCGCCACGATGATGGTGCTCAAACTCATAAAAACCGCCCCTACTGCCGGGCTGAGCAGAAATCCCCAAGGATACAAAACGCCCACCGCCAGCGGAATGGCAATAGCGTTATAACCCGTTGCCCAGGCGAGGTTTTGTATCATTTTCTGATAAGTAGCTTTTCCAAAAAGAATGAGGTTGGCGATGTCTTTCGGGTTGCTGTTCACGAGGATGATGTCCGCCGTTTCGGCAGCTACGTCGGTGCCGCTGCCGACGGCGATGCCCACGTCTGCCTGTGCCAGTGCCGGGGCGTCATTCACGCCGTCTCCCGTCATGGCGACGAACTCGCCTTTGGCTTGAAAATCCTTGATGATTTCCACTTTTTGATGGGGCAGCACCTCGGCGAAGTAGCCGTCCAGGCCCAATTCCTCGCTGACTGCTTTCCCGACCACGTCGTTGTCACCAGTCGCCATGTAAACCTTGATGTTGTTGGCTTTGAAGGTTTTGATGGCGGCAGCGGATTCTGGGCGGATTTCATCGGCAAGGGCGATGAAGCCTGCCAATTTTTTATCAACCAAAACAAAAACCACCGTCTCGGCGGCGCTGCCGAAAGCACCTTCGGGGATGTCTATTTTTTCATCCTTCAGATAGCCGGGACTGACCACTTTCAGTTCCTTCCCTTCGACTGTTGCCTGCACCCCTTTCCCGGTAATGGCCTGGAAGTTTTCAGGCTTGGGGATTTCAATGCCCATTGCCTTGATTTTTTGCACGATGCCCACGGCGATGGGATGTTCGGAGCTTTGTTCCAAAGCGCCAGCCAGCCGCAGCATTTCGTTTTTGTCCAGCCCGCTGGCGACAGCCTCGTAACGGGTGACGCCAAACTTGCCGATGGTCAGTGTTCCTGTTTTATCAAAAAGCAAAGCGGTGATTTTGCGGGACTCCTCGAAAGCAGTGCGGTTGCGGATGAGCAGGCCGTTTTGGGCGGAAATGGCCGTGGAAATCGCCACCACCAGCGGCACCGCCAGGCCCAGTGCGTGCGGGCAGGAAATGACCATGACTGTCACCATCCTTTCCAGTGCAAAAACAAAATCCTGTCCGAGCGCCAGCCATAAAACCAAAGTGCCAAACCCTACGGAAAGTGCGATGTAGGTCAGCCATTTCGCTGCCCGGTCGGAGAGGTTTTGCATCTTCGATTTGGTCTTTTGCGCCTCCTGCACCATGGTGATGACCTTGTTCAGGTAGCTATCTTTTCCTGTGTGTTCCACCTTTACTTTCAACGAACCGTTGCCATTGATGCTGCCGCCGATGACCTTTTCGTCAAGGCCTTTTTTTACGGGCTTTGATTCGCCGGTGAGCATGGATTCGTTGAGGTAGCTTTCGCCCTCGATGACGATACCGTCGGCAGGGACTTTCTCGCCGGGTTTTATCAAAATAATATCGCCGCCCAGCAAGTCTTCCAGTTTTATATCAACCACTTTTTCACCTTCCATTTTGTGGGCTTCGGAGGGCATCATGCTCACCAGTAGTTCCAACGCTTTCGATGCGCCGAGCACGGATTTCATTTCAATCCAGTGCCCCAGCAACATGATGACAATCAGCGTGGCGAGTTCCCAGTAGAAACTCTCCCCCTGCAACCCGAAGGTGGTGGCTGCGGAGTAGAAATACGCCACTGAAATCGCCATGGCAATCAGCGTCATCATGCCCGGTGCCCGGTCTTTTATTTCCTTAAAAAAGCCTTTGATAAATGGCCAGCCGCCATAGAAATAGACGATGCTGGACAGTGCGAACAACAGGTAGCTGTCTCCCGGAAACCGCCACTCGACGCCCAGCCATTTCTGAATCATGGGCGCCAGCAACAGAATGGGAACGGTCAGGACAAGGGATACCCAGAAGCGTTTCCTGAAATCGGCAATCATCATCCGGTGGTGGTCGTGCCCCATTTGTCCGTGGGCTGGATTGTCCCCGCCACCATGTCCGCCGTGGCCACTGTGGTCTCCTTGCATTTTTTCTGCTTTGGCTGGCGTGGCCTTTTGCGGAGGCGGTTGCTGATGCCCGGTGTGACCGGAGTGGCCACCGTGGTCGTGGTGCATTTTTTCGTCCGGGGCGGCGGTCTCTTTTCCGGCGTGGTCATGCTTGCCGGAATGGGCTTCCTGCTTGTCGGGGTCACCCCCCATTGCCATTTTGAGGCTGTAATTCCCGGCAGCCGCCAGCGCCTTGTTCATCGCCTCTTCGGAAATATGGTGGTGCATCGTCACCGTTGCAACCGGAGGTTCCAGTGTGACTTCGGCAGATTGAATGCCCTCGATGCTTTCGAGTGCTTTTTTGACTGTTTGGACGCAATGGTCGCAGGTCATGCCTGCGATTTGATAGGTATGTGTCATTGTTTTATATTTTGATAAGAAGAAAGTTTAGGCAATGAGTCTTTATATTTCCGTGAAATCATGGAACAAGCAGGTTATTGCCAAATCGTAATTTGCTGATTCCCGGCTATCGTTTCGATTGCACCCGGGATTTTGGATTGCTTTAGGAACTGGTAGTACGGCTCTTTCCGGGCCTTCATATATTCGAGGTAATCACGCAGGGCCTTCGTTGGATTTCCAAACGTGTTGAAAACGGCATACTTATCTGCCATAACTTTTGTTTTGGGGAAAGTCGAACGGTGGTCTATCCGCAAATCAAAAATTACCAAATCACCTTCCCGGCTTTGAACATCTATGTACTGTTTGCAGCGCTCTAACCTGTGAAAAACTGAAAGTCCAAGGGTTTTTTGCGATTTCCTCCAAAGCCTTGATAAAATGGTCATCCTGTACATACCCATGAATTGGTCTTTTTGGAGGTGAGAACCCGGCAACACGGTCACCCCTCCGCCAGACGAAGCCGAATTGTCCTGAAAATAAGTTGCCACCTGCACCATAACACATTCATTGTCATAATGACTGCTCACCCCGTTGAGTTCCTGAACGGTCGTGTCTTTGTGCCAAGGAACATAACGGTTGCGGTGTACGGCGCATTCGGGTAACCATACAACATCGTTGCCTGCCACCAATCGGATAGCATGGAAATAGCCAGGATTGAACACAAGCCCCGCCAATTCAGGGAAATGCCGGTATATATCGTTGATTATTTCCTCCGAATCGTAGGGTGAATTCTGCCAAAGCCCGCTTTGAAAGGCTTTGTCAAAAATTTCCCTCGCATGGGAAATTGCTTCCTTGGAAAAAACGCCAGGAATTACAACATATCCGTTTTTCTGGAAAAAGCTTTTGTAATCCTCAATATTCGATTTAAGGGGCTTTTCACTATACATCGTGCCTAATTTTTCAGAATGAATTGTCTCGTCACCCAAACCCCGCCCACCAGCGCCGAGCAGAAATACCCCCCGGGTGGCTGGTCGCTCAAATCGAACGAAAGGCTTGCTTTTCCCAAACCATATTCTTCGTTCACTAATCGCCTCCCCTGTAGGTCGTAGATTTTCACTGCCTCCATTACCTTGCCCTTCTGTGCCTCGACTGTCAGGTGGCCGCTGGTGGGGTTGGGGTAGATTTTGATGGGGCTGTTTTCTCCCACCGGCAGTTCGATGACCCCGGTGCTGATGCTGTCGCAGCCTGGCTCTAAGCAACCCAAACTGTCCATTTTCACTATCCAACTGTTCTCCCTGGTGAGGCTGTCGCCCCAGGTGCTGCCACAGGCGATGATGCCACCGTCGGAGGTGGGGATGACCTTATGGAAAACATCGTACAGCTTCCCTTCTGTGGATACGGTATATTTCCTTTCCCACAGAATTTCTCCTCCGGGAGTGAGTTTGACAACAGTGCCGTATTCTTTTCGGTCAGGTATATCAATATTTTCTCGTCTTAGGCCACATGTCAGGTAATTGCCATCGGCACACAGCGTAAGCCCTCGCCAATAAACATCATCATAAGTTACATCACCATATTCCTTTCTCCACAATACTTCCCCATCTTCGTTTATCTCCAAAACGAGGTACTTTTCATAAAACAATACGCTGGGTTCGTCCTTTTTAATTTCGCCGGTTACGAGGTAATTACCGTTTTCTTTTTTTGCTATGTTGTAAAGTATCACAAACTCCTCATCTCCTTGTGGTACGATGTCCTTCCACCACAGCAGGTTGCCGAGTGAGTCCACCTTTAGGTAAGAACCTTGAAGGTCATAAGTATTGAACGAGCGGGAGCCAACCATGATAAAGCCTTTGTCAGAAGTTTCTATCACGTTAAAACCGGTATGGTTATCCTGGTTGCTTTTGGAAAAGGTCTTCATGAATACCTGGTTCAAGAGGCTGTCGGTTTTGAGCAAAAGTAGTTTCCCTTTTTGCCCGGGTGCGAAACGGTAGCCTGTCAGCACGATGCCATTGTCAGATGTTCGCCTTATTAAAGCGGTATTCGCATAATCCCCAAAATTTGGGATACCAAACGATTGAACACGCAAAGTGTCAAGGCTGTGGTTATCCATCCTGCACAGGAACAAATCCACATTTTCTATGTCGTCAATACCATTGTGATGGATGCCATATATGTCCACTGCATCGCCTGTGGGGCTGGGTGTTATGTCCCTCAGTTTGTTGCCCGGATAAAAATCAATCTTCCGAAGACCTGCGAACTCCCCACTTTTGGTGAGTTTCAGGACATATCCGGTGTCGTAAGTTGAGGGTGAAACAAAAACACCCGTTGCCAAATACAGGCTATCCGTTTCCACTATTCCAAAAACCGTGTTCCAAATGCTGTCATAATCAAACTGTATGTTGAAGTACGTTGTTTGGGTACGGGCTATTCCAGAGCATAGCAGAAACAAAAAGATTGTCTTTCTCATGGATAAAAAAATTACAGGGCTGCCGAATTGTCGGCAGCCCTGTGTGGATTGGGTTAATTAATCACTTTCACAATCTTTCCGTTCGCAACTTCCTCCCCGAGGCTGGAGCGGATGCGGTAGAAATAAACCCCAGCGGGCAAGCCCGGTGCATTCCAAAATACAGTACCGTCAACGGAAACCTCGGACTTCCAAACCTGCCGCCCTGAAAGGTCGGTAACTTCAATGCCATAAATCCCCCCCTCAGCAATTTCCCGGACGTCGAACGATACCGAATTTGTGAACGGGTTCGGAGAGACTGACACGCCCTGCTTGCCTTCATCCTTTGGGGTCTCCAGCAAGTTTTCGCTTGACCTTTCACCGCCGTGACCTTGCAAAATCGGAATGAGCGGGTAGTAGATTCCCTCTCGGAGGTCTGCAAGCCCCTGCGACATGGCGAGCGCAGAGGTGTTCAGCTCGTCCACGTAGCCCGTTGCGGCTGCGTAGTCCGCATCGGGCATGTTCAGCAGGTCGCTGCCGCTGGCAAGCACGGCGTTCATGTAGCCTTTGAAGGCGACAATCTCATCGGAAGTCCCGGTCAACTGGTTCAATTCGGAAACGGCCTGGGCATGGTTCCCTTGCCCTGCCAACGTGCCGATGCGAAGCATTATGTCTTCCGGCTGTCCACGGTCGGCGAGCACGGCCATGGCGTCCGTATAGTTGGCAGGCTTCATGTCGTCGTTGGCGTCGAAGCCGGGGTGAAGGAGTCCCCGCAGGGCACGGTTGCGGTCGGGGAGCAATTGGGGCGAACCGGCCCATTCGGCATAGCAGTCCGGCTCGTCGCAAGGTGGGTCAAAGGTGAGGCAGCCTAATGGACTGGGGTCATTGTCTGCGACTAAATTCACAATATCGCTCACACAATTCGGATTAGCCGGGTGCAGGTTACCTGTCTTGTCGTAGTAGTTGAAGGCGAAGTCTGAATGGAGGTGCCGCTCGTTGTCGTTATCGCAAAGGGCGAAAAACTCGTTGTCGGCTTTTTGAGAACCAATGCCTGACCCACCCTGGTCTCCCAGAATGCCAAGATTCCCAGATTTCAGCACTTCCCAAGCCCGGTCGCCAATCTGTTCTTGGTAGTCATTGCAGCGGGAGGCAAGCTTGCTGTTGTCCCCCTCAAACTGGTTGCCGATGAGGGTACCGTTGAAGGTATTCTCCAACACGTCCGTGCCGTTCTGACTGCTGTTGTGTACCACGAGGCCCCACGAGGGGCTGGATGCCCCTCCCACACCGCTGAAAGTATTCAGCTTGAGGAGGGTGGCCTTGCTGTGCTGGGCGAAGATGCCGTGCGGGGTGAGGCCGAGATAAGTGTTGGTGGCGGGTATGCTGACGAATGAACAGGACTGCACCTTGTCCGCCACCGAATTGCGCAGGTTGATGCCCTGCACACAGTTGTCGAAGGTCACGTTGCTGGCGTCAAGGTTGGTCAGCAGGCTGCCGAGGGGGCCGTTCATCTCGGTACCGATTTTCAGCCCCGTCATGCTGCCGCTTGATTGGATGATTTTCCCTTCGTAGCTGATGATGCCGATGGGCCTCAGTTCAGAGACGATGCCGCTGCTGCCCGTGAACGTGCAGTTTCTGAATTCCACCCTCGTGTGCCATGCCGATGCGTGGATAAAGGTGCCCCTCGGCTCGGTGTAGTCGTAGCTGGTGGGTTCGAGGTTGCGTATCTCGCCTGGGTCGGCAAGCGGGCCGTCGCTGAGGAAGTTGGCGAACCAGAACCTGCTCTGGTCGAGGTTGTGGTCGTATTTCATGAAAATCACGTCCCGGTAATTGTTGCGGAAGGTCGCCAGCGTGCCCCTTATCCTGGCCCCGCCCGTCCCGCCATAGGTGAGCGTGGAAGTCAGAACGCTGGACTGGGTGCCGGTGCCTGCATAAGTATTGACCAATGGCGGCGATGGTGAAACCCATTGTGGACAAGCCGTCACGCCGAGCCGGGCATTCAAAACCACGGCCCCTGCCAGCAGGTCGCAATAGCCTTGGTTTGCCATTGTCTGTGGCAGCGAAGCATCGCCCGAAACGGCGATGCCGTCCCACATTTTCTCTGTCGAACATCCCCAACCTGTCAGCGTGGCGTAACGGACAATGAGCCTTCCGCCCTTTTCAATGGCAATGCCAACAGGGTAGCGGTTATTGAAGTCGAAGACCTCCCTACTGTCGGCAAACTGGACGGTGATGGGCGCCCCCTGTTGTCCTTCGATGTTGAGTGTGACACCTGCTGGTATTACCACCCTTGCCCGAACCCGTCTGTCCGTGTTCCAAAACTCGCCCTGTTGCACGATATAATCATTGCCGGAATTTGGAACCACGTCGGCCCCGGAATAATCGCAACTGCTGCCCACCGAAGCAAAGAGGTAGTTGTCCCCTTCGCCAGATTCTTCGTCTTCAGTATTGCCTACGACCACTAAAGTGCCGCCTGGTGCCTCAGCTATACCGAATCCACAGGCGCCTTCGCCAGGCCCGTTGAACTGCTTTCGCCACTCAATATCGCCATCAGCATTGAGCTTAATCACGAGAATGTGTTCTGATTCACCGACCGGAGGCAGTCCGTCCGGGCAACCGCTCGTTGTACCAACCACGGCAAAACCGCCGTCGGAAGTCCTGACCATCCTCGGTTGGAAGTCGCCGCCCGACATGGTGCCGAGGTGGGTGGCCTTTTGAAGGCCGAGGTCGGATTTTCGTATGAGCAACAGGTAAGCCTCTCCCCATAGGTAAGCATCGGAATGGTAGTCGGTACAGGGCAAGCCGGTGTCCTCTTCCTGGCAGTCGAGCCCGGGCGAAGTGTCGCCGCCAAGGGCGTCGTTCGTGCCCGGCCACATGATGAGGCGGTTGAGCATGGCCGATACCACGATGTAGTCGTTGGTGAGTTCCATGCTGTATGGCTGGTCTTCTGAGCCGTCTGACCAGTCCTCAATATAGAAACCGTTGACGGGGCCGCCCTCGCTACAGTTGAGATAATCTCGCTCAAGGAGCGGTAGATTCTTATACATTGGCCCGTAGGGATACTCGTCAATAATCTCATTCGGGGGGAACAGCTTGAATATGTCGGTATTGTCCAGTCCAGCATTCGCAATCAAGTCACGTGACCCCTGGTGTATGGAGTTGAAAGAGGCGTTGGCTGTCTCCGTGAACGTGCCCGTTGAAGGGCTGTACTCCACTACCCCTATCCTGATGTCAAAGTCGTGCCTGCGGTGCTGGTTGAAACCGCCGTCCAATGTTGCGGCAACCCTTGCGGCAGAATAAATACGGACATTCCCGTTTGGGAGGATTTCGTATTGAAATGCGTTGATTTCCTCGCCGAGGCTATTGTTGGGGAAAACATGGTCGTGCAGGATGTTGCCGTTGTAGTCAACTGCCGCCATCCACTTGAACGATTCGTCATCCCCAAGGACGCCTTGTGCAAACCCGGAGACAAGCAGGTACTGGTCCTGGCCGTTCGACTGGACATTGATGATTTCGTAGAGCCTTGAACGCCCATACCCGGCAGGATGTGTCTCAAAGGTCGTGGCATCAAGCGTAGTCTTGTTGATTTTTACCAGCATGCCTTTTTGTGTACCAGCCCAGCCCCTCCTTCCGACGGCAAAATAGCCACTGCTGGATTCGGCAACGTTCCAAAGGTCGCCCTGCTCAGGCCCAAGAACCTCGTCCCTGAGTAGCCTGCCGCCGGGCGTCACAAGTACGTAAGAAGGTTGTGGTGGGCTTGGAGGCCCCGATTCAGCCTCCCTCGCGAAACCAACTCCAAGATAGTTACCGGAACTTGTTACGATGACATCGTACATCCAGTCGGCCCATTCTTGGGGCGGTGAACCGCTGCCGACATTGATGGATGATGTCCATTGCAGGCCCGGCTGTGCCCAAAGCCCCAAAGGGACGGTCAACTGAAAGAAAAGCAAAAGTCTTGAGATAGGTGTTCGTTTGAAAAAAAGCGCCTTGGTTAGGGCACGTCGGAGGATAAGCGATGAAATTTTTTTCATGGCTGTTTGAATTTGTGAGCTGCCATACTCCCGGCAAATATCGTCAAGAAATGGCAACCCATGGTTATGAGATAAAATTGATTCCATGTCTGGGGTGTCTCATTTATGATTATTTTTCTTGTTTTTATAATTTGGTTGAACAGTAAAGTCCTCGGACCGTATGCCCAAAATAGCTGCTCCTTATGTATGTCAAGACAAAAATGGTCATTGGTATTGATTGCTTTTGTTACATTTATCATTTCGACTTTTTTCCATGATAAAATGAAAAAGTCCCGATGCCCGTATTGATAAACCCTGCTTCACCAACTTCCTGAAACCCTGCATTTTCAATGAATCCGGGCAGCAGCCCTTTTACGTTATCGTTCGTCGTTTTAAAGCCATCCAGCAATTGCACCAGCAAAAATGCCAGCCGCATCCCAATATGACGGGCTTTCCCCCAATCGCCGATGTGCAGTTCCCCGCCCGGCTTCAACACCCGGTGGATTTCACCGAGAGCCGAAGCCTTCTGCGTTCTGTCCAATTGATGAAATACCAACGAACTCACCACTTTGTCAAAAGTAGCATTGGGATAGGGCAAGGTTTTTCCATGGTACAAATCCAATTGTATCTCTATCCCGGCTTTTAGGACTTTCTCCAAAGCCAGTTCCCTGATTTTTAGGTCAACGTCCACGCCGGTAATGTTCGCTCCGGGTGTTTGCTTTTTCAGCAAAATGGTCTGACTGGCAGTACCAAAACCGAATTCAAGCACCTTCTCGCCTGTCTGTAAATCAGCCTGCTCAACGAGCCTCTTGCGGAATTTCTCCTCCGGCATTGTCCAACGGATGGTGCGGTCGTAGAAATTGCTCAGGCGGTCGTAGCCGAGGGCAGGGATGTATGTTTCTTGCTTAATGCTCATGTTCGCCGCCGTCTTCATGGGTTTCCAGGTATTTGCCCTGCGGGCCAACACCATGTATGTGTACCAACGTAGCGCCGTAATGCCCGGCATGACTGACCGACCAACCAGCCCCTGCAATGGCAGCGGCAACCAATACTTCCACCCATAATTTCCTTTTGAGCAAAAAATGGCTCGCCACTTTCAGCAACAGGGCAATCCCGCTTGCCCAGACGGTGTAACTGGCATACCGGTCGTGCAGGTCAAGCACTTGCTGGGCGGTTTCGCTCAGTTCCCCGGTGTGCGGATGGAAAAGGGTACTGACGAGGTAAGCCCCGGCAAATCCGCCGAGCAGCAAAATTCCCGTGATGAGGCTCAGCTCTTTTTTCCAGACAATCAGCGCCAAAAGTTGCGTCAAAAACGCCAGCAGCAGGAGGGCTATCGGAAAGTGAACCAACAGCGGGTGCAGGGACGGAAAATCGCTCAACCTGGCTTCTACGATGGTGGAGTTCATCTCCTGGTGTTCGTCGTGCTCATGCCCGGTGGCCATAGTTGCCATCATTGAATCTTTCGGTTGGGCAGTCGTGTCAGCAGTTGTTTCGGGCTGCTCTGCCTTTTCGTGCTTTTGCGGGTCGTGGGCAAAAGCGGATTGGCTGATGAAAAACAGTATAACTGCCATAAACAGGGCGCTGATGAGTTTTTTCATGAATGAAAAATTTGATGGTGAAAGGTGTATGGGTGAAAATATAATGTCTGTCAGTTTTTATCCTTCTTCAAGACAGCCTGCGTGATGACCGCTTCAAAATCATCCTTCAAGCCCGGCAGTGGGTTTTGCAGGTTCAGGTCTTTCAGGTTGAGGTGCATCGTCATGCCCATCATACAGGCAATTTGACCTGTATCGTCAATGTGGTGAAGCTCCCCTTCCCCTGTTATCAGGGTTTTGGAAGGGCCAACCGTCAGCCAGCCTTCTGCCGTGAATTTCAGCGGCGGGTGGTTTTCGGTATTGATGTACTCCAAACTCAGCGTTCCGTCGAAAACCACTTCCAGGGCACTGTTTTTGAGGAGCCTGTCCAAAGAATCCACGCCGCTTTTAAAGGAGTTCAACGGAAACCGGATGATGATTTCCGTAGTCTCGTAGTCCAGCATGACGCCCAGTTGCCGGGTATCGAGTTGGAGGGCATGGCCGTCGAGTTCGCCGTTGAGCTTGAGCGTGGCGCTTTTGGTGTAATAGACGTCTTGGGCAAAGGCAGCGCTCCAGGCGGTCAGTGAAATGGTCAGTATCAGCAGTGCTTTTTGCATGATGATGTATTTTTTATGAAGGGTATTTTAAGTTCAGTTTTTCCAACTGTTCGACAATGCGGTTGGCGATGTAGTAATTCCGGTACCATTTCTGGTCGGCAGGCACGATGTGCCACGGGATTTCGGGGCTGCACCGCTGGAGGATGCTTTCGTAAACCCGTGAATAGGTTTCCCAGCTTTTTGCTTCCCGCTCGTCAGATTGGTCGTACTTCCATTTTTTGTGCGGGTCTTGCTTTCGTGCTTCGATTCGTTTTGCCTGTTCCTTTTTTGAAATGTGCAGGAAAAATTTCAAAATCACCGAGCCGCTTGCATGTATTTGCTTTTCAAAGCAGTTGATAAAATGGTAGCGTTCTTCGATGGCCGCCGTGGACAACGTGCCATGAATGGAAGGCACCAGGATGTCCTCATAGTGGGAGCGGTTGAATATCTGCATCATCCCTTTTGCCGGCAGGTACGGATAAATGCGCCAGAGGAAATCGTGGTTTTGCTCTTCCTCCGTCGGTGCCTTGAAGGATTTGACGTTACAGCCCATCGGGTTCACACAGGAAAAAACATGGCGGATGGCGCCGTCTTTTCCAGCGGTGTCCATGCCCTGCAGGATGATTAAAATGGGGTGCCTGCCCTCTGCATACAGCACATTTTGCAGGGAAAACAGCCGCTTGTGCAAGGCAGTCAGTTCCCGGTTCATTGCTTTTTTCTTTGCACCGTCCGGTGCGCTGGTATTTATTTTATCAAGCTCAATCATTGCTATTTTTTGATTTCAACCGTGAAATAATTCCCGTTGCCCTCCGTGAATTTTTGGCGCACAATGCCAGTGTTTTTTTCAAAATCTTCGGAGTAATCGTATTTGATGGTTGAAATTTTTATCCCCAAAATATAAGCCTTCAGCGTCATCTTCCCGGCTATCCGAAACACCCCTTCCTTTGGTTGGCTGACTTTTCGCCCGGTGAACGACACGCTGCTTTCCGTCCCGAAAAAGCCCGCCGCACCCCCTTCAAAGTTGAGTTGGAAAGTGTAGTCCTCCAAGGCAGTTTTTTCCCTCCAGCCCTTCGGGTACAACGTTCCATTTTTTGGCAGTTCTATTTTCAGGGATTTATTGGTTGCGCCTCCCGCAAATGGGAAAATCCCCATCATCACTTCGCTCGCCTTCGGGTCGCAGGTGATGACGGTTTGGGAAGCGCCTTTCATGTTGTCTTTTTCATCGTAGGTAATCACAGTCAATTTGGCTTCCACCTTTTCAGCGCTTGTTTTCAGGCTGCCGACTTCGATGGACTGGTAGCTTGTCAGCTTATTGTTTCCGTCGTAATTTTTTCGGCAATACCGGTTGCCGTCAATCTGGTAAATCAACATGCCCTCTTCGCTCTGGGCGAAACCCAACAAGGGGAGAAGGAACAGGAAACAGGTCAATATGGACATGCAACTCCTCATATTTTTAAATAATTGGTTTTTCAAAATTTTGGATAAAATCCACATACAGGCCACTCAAATCAATGGCGTTGCTTCCATGTGGAATCGTGTTGCAGGTCACCACTTTTTCCACCCCGGAGTTCAACAAATCCCAAAAAGCCTCTCCTGAGAATACCGCATGGACGCCGATGCAGACGGGGGCTTTCATGCTGGCTTTTTTCAAATGTCCCACCGTTTCTATCATCGTTCTTGCTGTCGAAATTATATCGTCCACCAGCACAGGCGTGTGGTTTTTAAAAGCCTCCACTTGCGGCACGGAGACCTCCACGTCCCGGTCGCCATGCCGGGTTTTTTCCAAAACCAGAAATGGCGCTCCTGCATGCTTTGCCACCTCCGAGACCCATTGCTCGCTCTCGCTATCGGGGCCTACCAGCACCGGGTTTTCGATGTGTTTTTTTATCCATTCGGAAATGGCACCGGCCGCATGAACCACTTCGGTCGGGATGCTGTAAACCTCACCCAAACTGCTGATGCGGTGCAAGTGCGGGTCAACAGTCACCAGGCTGTCGGCAAAGCCCGAAACCAGCCGGGCAAAGTATTTTGAGGTCACCCCTTCCCCTTCGTGAAATATTTTATCCTGCCGCATGTAGGCCAGATACGGCGCTACGAGACAGGTGCATTTTGCCCCCAAATCTTTGGCTACATTCGACAAAAAGTAGAGCGGAAGCAGCTTTTCGTCGGGCTGGTGCAGCGAACAAACCAACACCACTTTCTTGTCTTTCACATCGGACAGGATGCGGACGTAGGATTCCCCATCGGGGAAACGGCGGATGGTGGCTTCACCCATTTCAGCTTTCAGTTTGTCTGCTAAAACCTTCGCCAATTCTTCATTTCCCGGCAGAGCGAACAGTATGATTTTCATTTTCTTGAATTTTAATTTCCAAAAATTCTCACCAGCAGCCAGCCAAGCAAGCCTGCCAGAACCAACCAGCACACCCCCACGGAAATCTTCAGCCAGGCAGGGAGTTTTGACCAGGAAGCGTTGCCGCTGTAATGCAGTTTGTACATGCCCCAGCCGTGGATGAACAGCCCGCCAGCTATGAGGAAAGACGTCCATGCGCCCATCCAGCGGCTGAGCAGGATGCCCAGCCCCAAACCCAGGATGCCCGCCCCCAGGCTCGATGCCGATTGGAAAAGCTGTTGGTTTTGTATTTCAATCAGGGTTTTCTTTATCCTGAATAAAGGGTTTCTTTCCAGTAGGTCGAGCCTTTCCTCAAGCGCTTGCCATCCCGTCAAAATGTTGGAATAGTCAGCATCCATTGGTGATGGGGCTTTGCCATTGTTCATTTTTTTACCATTTTTACTTGCTTCCATGCGCTCTTGTTTTTTTCAAAAACCCCCGCTACGAGGAGGAAAACTTAATCTCCCCCTCAGTAGCAGGGTAACCCCAAAAAACCAAATGATTCTTCCCATGTAGGGCAATCATTCCGAGCCTTCAGCCGAAGCCGAAGGCTCCAATCGAATGATGTTCCCAAATTCCCTTTCCAGGTACATTTTCGCATAGCTCAATTCTCCCGAAGTCTCGGCGTAAAGCGTGAACATCGGTTCGCCCGCCACCAACTTTTGCCCGGTTTTGCAATGCAGCACCACGCCTGCACCCGGGCGGGAAGGCGCTCCCGACAACTTGGCGACTTTGGCCAGCCGGCGGTTGTCAATTTCCTCCACTCGACCGCTTTTGACGGCTCGTACCTCATGCTTCAGCTTTCCCGGCTCCGGCTCCCGAAAGCTTCCCTGTGCTTCGCAAATCGCCCTGAATTTTTTCCAGGCAGCACCGCCCCGCAACAAGTCCAGTGCGATGGATTGACCGTTGCCGGGCAAGGCTTTACCTCCCATTTCCAACAGGACGCCTGCTATGAGTGTGGCCCTTTCTTCCAAATCTTTTGGGCGGTTATTTTTTTGTTTTAAAACAGCCAGGACATCCAGTGCCTCCAAAGCCGGGCCGATGCCCCTGCCCACTGGCTGCGAGCCGTCCGTCATCAGTATTTTGATTTCCAGTCCGATTTCCAACCCCACCCGCCGGAAGTAGAATTCCAGTTTTTGGGCATCAACCTGAGAGCGGACTTTCGCCGTTTTGCCCACCGGGATGTCAATGACGACATGGGTGGAGCCAGCCGCCGCTTTTTTGGACAAAACGGAAGCAATCATTTGCCCCTCGCTGTCCACGTCGAGCGCCTTTTCTATCTTGATGAGCACATCATCGGCAGGACTGAGCTTCACTGCCCCGCCCCAGGCGATACAACCGCCCTCCCGTTTCACCACGTTCCTGATTTCATCGAGCGACAGGTTGACGGATGTCATAGTTTCCATCGTATCCGCTGTGCCAGCCGGGGAGGTAATGGCACGGGAAGAGGTTTTGGGAATGGTCAGCCCGGCTGCGGCGATGATGGCCACCACGATGGGTGTGGTGCGGTTGCCGGGCAGGCCGCCGACGCAGTGTTTGTCCACCACGATGCCCTGTCCCCAATCCAGTTTTTCACCCACCGCCACCATTGCTTTGGTCAAGCCTGCGATTTCTTCGGCGTCGAGGTTGTCCCCGGCGCAAGCGGTGATAAAAGCAGCCAGTTCGATGTTGGAATACTTCCCTTCCGCCACATCGGCAATGATGGAATGGAAAGCTTCGTCACCCAGCTTGTTTCCGTACATCTTCGACCTGACATGGCTCATGGAACCTACGGGCTGCAAATGGCTGAAAGCAATGGTATCGCCCTCCTCCGCCCGCAGGGCGTTCCAGGCACTTTCCGACAGACTGGCTTCGCCGTCCTGTAGCAGTTCGCTGTGTAGCACATTCAAAGTGGCGATGATGGTTTTTCCTTTCACCGTCACCTCGATGCGGGTCAATGCCTCGAAGCCTTCGGAAATGCAGATGTGGCAATCAGCACGCATATAGACGAAGTACTCCCGCTGGGTGTCGATGCCGAGGCGCTTGAGCTTCAATATGTTTGAATCGTGGTTCATTTTCTTTTTGCAATCAGGCAATGGTAATTTCCTTTTCCAGATATACTTGCTGGACGCTATTGATGATTTCCACCCCTTCCTTCATCGGCCGCTGGAACGCCTTCCTGCCGAGGATGAGGCCCATGCCACCTGCCCGTTTGTTGATGACAGCAGTCCTCACGGCTTCCGCCAAATCAGAACCGCCCTTTGAACCGCCACCGGAATTTATCAGCCCAATCTGCCCCATGTAGCAATTGGCAACCTGCAAGCGGCAGAGGTCAACCGGATGGTCAGAGGAAAGGGCTTCGTACATTTCCTCACCGTATTTTCCGAACTGTATATCCCGGAATCCAAAATTGGTAGTGGGTAGTTTCTGTTTGATGATATCCGCCTGAATGGTCACGCCAAGATGGTTGGCCTGTCCCGTTAAATCGGCAGCGGCGTGGTAATCCTTCTCTTCCTTTTTAAAGGCTTCATTGCGGGTGTAGCACCAAAGGATGGTGGCCATGCCCAACTCATGGGCTTGGGCAAAAGCTTCGGCAATTTCCTGAAGCTGCCGGTTGCTTTCTTTTGAGCCAAAATAAATGGTGGCCCCGACCGCTACTGCCCCCAAGTTCCACGCTTCCCGAACATTGCCGAAAAGCACTTGGTCGTATTTGTTCGGGTGGGTCAGCAATTCGTTGTGGTTGATTTTTACGATGAAAGGGATTTTGTGGGCGTACTTTCTGGCGTTGAGCGCAAGCACGCCAAAGGTGGAAGCCACGCCATTGCAGCCCGCTTCGATGGCCAGGCGGACAATGTTTTCCGGTTTGAAATAGTCGGGGTTTTTATAAAAGGAGAAGGCAGCGGTGTGCTCAATCCCCTGGTCAACGGGCAGTATGCTCAGGTAGCCGATGCCACCCAGATTACCATGCCCGAAAAGCTGCGCCAGGCTGCGGAGCACCTGTGGGCTGCGGTTGCTGTTGACAAATACTTTTTCCAAAAAATCAGGGGCAGGTAGTTCTATTGATTCTTTTGGAATCAAGGTGCATTCATGCCCAAGCAGCCATGAAGCATCTGAGCCGAGCAAGTCGGTTACTTTTTGAGTGGTATTCATTTGACGAGTTTTAATTTTTTGTCGGTGGAAAAAAGTGGCTCTATCAATGCCCAGACGCCCGATGGATCTTCCAAATAGAGGTGGTGGTCAGCTCCGAGAAACCTTATAAATTTTGCATTGGTAAAAATGGGGAGAAGCAATTCCACATTTTCTATCGCCGCCGCAGCATCGTTACTGCCATGTATGAGCAGTATCCTTTTGTCCTTGATTTGGGAAGCCAATTGTAGGAGGTCAGTATTGATAATGACCTCATCAAGGGTGCGGTAATAACTGACCCAAGTATGTTTGCCGGCGTCTTTGAAAACATCCTTCGGGATGTTTTTGGGCCGAAACCACTCCGTCATGTAAAGCGGGTGGAAAAAGCAAACGAACTTGTACCTGGAATCCACGCTCACACCATCCCATAGGGAAGCCTTGCCGAACTTGGTTTTGATGGCTTCTTTTCCGCTATAATTGGGAAGCCCGATGACGGCCAGGCTTTGAAACCAGTCCGGGTGTTTTCCAACCAGCCCGATGGTCAAAATGGCACCGAGCGAGTGCCCCACCACGATTACATCACCGGAATCAAAACCTTCTTTTTTTACCACTTTTTCTATTGCTCCCAAATGCTCTTCAAGGTCGTATTTGCTGTTGGGCTTGGGCGAGTCCCCAAAGCCCAGAAGGTCAATGAGCAGTATGGAACAGGAATCGGGCAAATCACCCAGCCCTGTTTTCCAATATTTCAAGGAACCTGTCAGGCCATGCAGCAGCACTAACTTTTTCTGGCCATTGCCAATCCGCTCGTAGTTGAGCGTCATATTTTCAGGGTCGTAGGGTGGCGCCATGACCCCGTGTAGATAGCCATGCAGCCCAACCCCAACAAAGGCAACTATGATGGCAATAAACGTTATGGTTAACATCTTTTTCAACTTTCAGTGTTTTCTGTTGGATGACACGGCTTCGTACTTGAAGGCCCCTGTACCGACTATGGTTCGTTTTTACTATTACGTTCATCTACCTTCCATCTGAAATCACAAACCTCCGCCCCGCCAGCGATGGTGTTGGTCAGTGAAAGAGTGCCTCCCCACAGCTTCGCTAAGCGAAAATCCAATTGGCACCAGGTGTTAAAACCCAGTTGGGCATTGCCCCTATTTTTAAAATAATTTGCCACCGGACATCGCTCGCAATTGAAGGCAACCACGCCGGGCTCTGAAGGCAAATCCTTCCACCTGTACGAGGGGCTTGAAAAGGGAAATGCCCGGAACAGCCGGGTAGCTTTCAAAAGATGGTCGTACTTGTTTTTCGAAGTCAAGCTTGTAAGCCGGTAAGCCAACCCACCCATTTTTGAATAAATATCCCAGGCTATTTCATTAAAAAGCTGATATGCTCTCTGCTCTCCTGCTTTTTGTAAAAGTTGTTGGTAAAAAGCCTCTGAGACAATTGCCAGCCCGACCATGATTCTTGCTCCAAAGTTTTGCTCAGGGGATACTTCCTTTTTTAAAATGGCATATTCCACCCAGGCATTTTTGAGTATGGCTCGGACTGCATTTTTATCAAAATGCTGCATCAATGTTTTTTTCGCCGAGGCGTTGATGAAGGGTTTAAGCAATTGGATTATCAGATGGTGCATGAGTAAGATTTATTTTGATGGATTGCTTGCCAAGATTTTTGGTTTTCCCCCTTCAAATGTTTCAATCGAATACAACTCCGGAACGACACATTCCCAGCCATATTCATCCTTGATTTTCACCCGCAGCACATCCGCTGCATGTGCCTCGCCATGTACGATGAAAACCTTTTCGGGCGTGTTTTTTATGTCGCCGAGCCAGTTCAATAATTCCCGCTGATCGGCATGGGCGGAGAGCCCTTGCAGTAGGATAATTTTTGCTTTCACGGGGTAGTATTTTCCATAGATTTTCACCTCGTGCGCTCCTTCCTGCAACTGCCTGCCACGGGTACCTTCTGCCTGATAGCCCACCAGCAGCACCCGGGTTTCCGGTTTTTCGAGATATTTGGTGAGGTAGGTAAGCACCCGCCCGCCAGTCACCATGCCACTGCCAGCGATGACGATTTTTGGGCTTTTGTTGTCAATAATTTCCCAGGTTTCCTTGAAACTCGTAACCGTCTGGATGTAGTCGCACATTTTATCGCAATCTTCTTTTGGGAGTTTGTGCCACTTTGCGGAGCGGTGAAACACACGCAAAACATTGGCACCCATCGGGCTGTCCATGTAAACGGGCATGTTGGGCATCAGCCCTTTTTGCCGCAGTTGCCAGAGCAGGTACATGAGCGTTTGGGTGCGCTCGACGGCAAAGCTGGGGATGATGAGCGTCCCTCCCTCCTGATAGGTTTCCTTGACATGTTGGAGCAATTCCTCTTCGATATTCCCCGCCTGGTGGAGGCGGTCGCCGTAGGTGCTTTCGATGAACAGGAGGTCAGCTCGTTCGGGTTTTTTGTATGGGAAAAGCAAATAGTCCTCCTCCCGTCCGATGTCGCCGGAAAAGACCAACCGCTTTCCAGCGGCGTCTATTTCGATGAAAGTAGCGCCGAGGATATGGCCATTGTATTGATACCTGACTTTAATGCCGTCAAAAAGCGGCAGCCATTGGTCGAGCGGGGTTTCTTCAAAGCGCAGGAGCGTTTTGTCCACATCTTTCAGGTCATAAAGCGGTTTGGCCGGACTGTGTTTTGAGTACCCTTTCTCGTTGGCCTGCGCGGCTTCTTCCTCTTGTATTTTCGCACTGTCCCGCAGGATGATTTCGGCAATGTCGAGCGTCGGGGCAGTGCCGTATATTTTGCCTTTGAAACCGGATTTGACCAACCTCGGCAGGTAGCCAGTATGGTCGAGGTGGGCATGGGTGAGCAGCACGGCGTCAATCGCTGCCACGTCCACCGGGAGAGAATCCCAGTTCAGGTTCCTCAACTTTTTTAGACCCTGGAACAAGCCGCAGTCCACCATGATTTTTTTGCCCAAAACCTCGATGAGGTATTTGGAACCCGTGACAGTGTCGGCAGCACCGAGGAAGTGGATTTGGATATTTTCGTTCATTTTAATTGAATTTTTGTTTCACAAATAAGCCTTGCTTCCTCCATCACTTTCTTTTCCCGTGTTGGCTGTACGCCAATTTCTTTCAACAGCTTCTCATTTTGACAAAGCTCCTGACAGAGCACGATGCCCTTGTCCAACAGCTGTTGTTTCTCCTTTTTGGTCAAGGTGGTCAGGCAGGTAACCGGGTGCAGGCCGGAGCCATCAATGCGTTCCCTTAAGCTGCTTTTTTTGGGGAAATCCCAAGAGACGAGGTTCAGCCCCGCGCAAGTCCCGTATTGGATGGCATCGGTGGTGAAGCGGGTATTGGTCACCACCCAGCCCTGATGGAATTTATGCCTATGCCCCGGCTTCTCCTGCCAGGCTTTTTCCACGTCCAGGAAGCGGGAGTGGATGTAAAGGGGGATTTTGACATCGCACTTCCGCCCTTGGTCGCTGTGGAATTTGCACTCAATCATAAAATGTTGGTCGTCCTTGGAGGCAATAACGTCCACCTCATGTTGCACACAATTCCCCTGCACGATTTGGCCGACCCTGGTTTTATAGCCTTCGTGCTTCAATATTTCACCAACATATTTCTCAAAGGGATAACCGGAAGGCCCCAGCTCTTGAAGAGCTTTCTTCAACTTATATTTGGCAGCTAAGTGGGCCGAGGCCTTCCTGAGCATGGAAAATGCCTGTCGGTATATTTCCTTCGTGGTTATCCCTGGATAGAGCCTTTGCCCTATTTCTTTTTCAATGCTATCCATCACCTCCTCCCCTGCCCCAGTACGACGGAGGGAACGGCGGAGTTTTTCCGCTGAAAACGGTACGGTTTCGCCGGAGGCTTTGGTGATGAAAATGTTTTTACTCATGTGGATTCATTATTTGAGGTATCCGTGTTCCAGGTTCAAAATAGAGTTCCGGTCGTCGAACTGGCTGTTGAACACTTTATTGAAGATGTAAGCCAGGCCCACTTGAAAACGGTGCTGATTTTCACCCAAAAGCGGTATCAAATCGCCATTGTTCTGGCTGTAACGGTATTGGGCAACGAGGTCGAAGTTGTTGCCGATGCGGTAGAAAAAGCTGGCAATGCCCATCCATTGATTGGTGTTGTTCCCAAGGTTGGAGAAATCCTTAAAGCCGAAGCCCAGGGAGGTCATCAAGGCAGGACGTTCCAATTTGCGATATACATATCGGAGCGAACCATAAATGCCAGTGCTTTTAGTTCGGGTATAATCGCCGTAAGAAACAATTTCCTGAATGTCGTCAAAACCAAAATTTTGAATCGCTTGTGCTTTGAAATCAATAAAATGGACAGGGTCAGGCTTCAGGTTTAAAGCCACCGAACCAATGATGTTGGTCAATACTTCATCTACGTTGTCTTCCTGCCGGTCAGTGAGGTAATTATTATAGCTCACGCCCGCTTCCTGTAAAAAACCACGGTTCCAGATTTGCGCCGCCGGCATCCGGTACACCAAAGAGCCACCGATGCCATTCAGGGAAAAATCGTTGGGATTTTCGAAATCCTGGTAATTTTCACCGTGAGCTGTCGCATACCAGCGCTGACCGAAAATGCGGGTGTATTCGAGCACGTTGGCGTATTGGTTGTCTTCCGTGTTCAGCCCGTTGGAAAAGGGGTTGAGGACATAATTGTATTGCAGCGCATCGTCGTCCCTGAGTGTAGGAAACTCCAGCAGTGTCGTTTGGGAAGTAGAGCGCCCCACTTTGAAGATATTCTTCTGGTTTTCGACCTGTAGAAAAACCTGGTTGTAAAAAACCTGCCCCAAACCAGAGTTGGCGTCGGGAAACGAAATTCCAAGCACCATTTGTCCACGCCAGCCCCCATACAGTTTTTGCCGAGCGCCGATGAGGAAATAAGAGTCCGAAAAATCGCTGATGACCTGCTCGCCTTCATTGAGGACCGGCAGGTCTATAGATGCCGCCCCCTTATTGCTGTAAAAATTGCCCGTGGCAATGGTCTTAAACCCGATTTCGATTTCGGGCATCAGGTTGTCTTCCCCTAACTGGGCAAATACGGATACTTGCCCAGATAAAAAAAGCAGGATAGATATTACACGCTGTATTTTGATTAAAAATTGGTGGCTCATTTTAGTTACGTTTAAAAAATAGTGGCCGGGTAATTTTTTATCACCCCATCCAGTATTTGCATTTCAAGCTGCCGGTAATGCTTTTTCAGGTTTTGCCAATCCTCGTGTATTTCCCTGTAGTAAATAATGCTTGATTCCAAAGCGCTTTTCGGAAAAAAATCGGTTGATTCTAATTCTTCTGAATATGTATCCAACTTCTTGTAAAAAGAAGAGAAACCTTGGGTTGTCAACAGTGAAAACTCTTTTTGAAAATCATTTCCATCTGCGCCGATGCACCTTTTTGAGAAATAGCTAAACCCCACAATTCTTTTTAACAATGAAGATTTTTTTTGCAAAAAATACATCTCCGATTGCCACTCCATCACGGTGTCCCGTATGGCTGACAGCATTTCGGAATGCGGAGAGAAACTCCTCTGGTTATGCATTTTGGGCTCTGAAGTCATTACTGATTCCATTTGAAAATCAAGGGATATCAAAATCAAAGATTTACTGTTTTAAAAATTGATTGGCGGAAGCCTCCGACCCGAAATATTGCACCATGCCGTCTTCATTGTTCTTGATAATCACGGCGCTCGCCTTATCTACTTTTTCACCAGAAACAGGGTCATTGGAGTACCTCACCCCATTGAGGTTTTCCTGTAATTTTTTGACGCAATCCGGGCAGCACCCGAAATAGGTTATCCCCTCCACCTCAATCGGGATTTGTTTTATGCCCATAAAACGGTCGTTCACCATACAGACCTTTTCGTTGGGCACTATTTCGAATTTTTGATTGGTGGAAGCTTGCTGTGCCGCACCTTGTGCCATCGCATGTGGCGGTGTGTTGGCGGCACTTTTTTCCGGTTCGGAAGAACATGAAAAAAGGAAGGAAGCGGTTGCTATCGCTATGAATAAAACTTTGGATTTAAACATGGTCTATTTTTATTTTAAATGGTTTAATTATTTCATTTCTTAAGCCAGGCGGTTATTCGTCCAGCGCAATCTTGGGCAGTTTTTCCCCGCCGAACATCATCTTTTTCATGTCCATTTTCTCTTCCTTCATTGCCATGCCTTCCATCCCGTCCATTTTTTTGAACATGGTGTTGCCGGAATATTTCATGATGAGTTTTTCATCTTCCGGCAAGTCTTCGTACACCAGTGCGAGCAGGTTGCCGCCGGGGTAAAGTCCGTTGTTGGTGACACGGCGGGTGTCATGGTCGTGGAAAGTCCAGATGCCCCTGTTTTTCCCTTCGATAATGATGTCGTAGGTTTTCCCCGGGCTTAGCGGTACTGTATTTCGTTGCCAGGGATGCTCGATAGGCAAGCCATCGTCCGCCACCATCCAGAAGTCGTGCCCGTGCAGGTGGAGGTGGTGATTTTCAGTGCCGGCGTTAATAAGACGCACCCGGATATTTTCATTTTCTTTTATAAAAAGATAGGGCGTACTCGGATACGATTTGCCATTGACCGTAAACCATTGAGGCTGGGGCAACTCGTCCGGCGCCCGCCGGTTGGTCAGGTACGGAGGGATGTAGCCATTGCGCATGGCATCCTCCAATTGTTGCTTGTTGTCAAAGACCGACCAACGCTGCGGGTCGAAGCGCCCGTTTTGCATCAGGTAGCGGCGCTCCTTCATCCGCTCCAGCATGCCGTTCATTTCGTTGCGGATGAAATTAACGTCATGCGCCGAATAGACGAGGGTGTATTCCCACTCATAAGGGAATTGTTTTTTAATCGGGTCGTCCGGGTTTTCGATGATGAAAGTACCGAACATGCCTGCCTGCATGTGCAGCAAAGTGCCCCAATGGCAATGGTAGAAGTGGGTGCCCTGTGGTTCAGCCACAAACTCATAGACAAATTCGTTGTCCGGCATCACCGGAAGCTGAGTGACCATTGGCACGCCGTCCATCCGCCAGGGTACGTGAAGGCCGTGCCAATGGATGGTATGGTTAAGCTCGGTTTTGTTTTTAAACCGAACCCGGACTTTGTCTCCCACGTTTACCCGTATCTCCGGGCCTGGAATGGTACCGTTGAAAGCAAGGGTATGGTACTTCATGCCCGGTGCCGGTTCGTGGGTGGCGATGTCGACGTATAATTCAAATTCCTTCCAATCTCCATCCATTGCGTAAGGAAGGGGCTGGGGGAAATTTGCCAGGTTCAACTGTTTTGTTTTTTTGGCGAATAAATCACCGGGGAACAGGGTCAAACCTGCGGCGGATGCTGCTCCTGTAACAATAAAATCTCTTCTTTTCATCTTTTAAAAGTTTTCAAAACTCATCGGATTTATTTGATTGCTTCCAAACCTTTCGTGTTGTTTTTCACCCGGTAAACCTCCCCTACCTCGGAAACGTAGATGATGCCATCGCCAGAGCGCCCTGTCCGGCCATGTTCCCTGATGATTTCAACGATTGGCTCCACCTCCTCTTCCGTGCATACAATCTCGATTTTCACCCGCTTGCTGTGCAGGAATGGAAACTTGAGCGAAGGGAAATCTTTGTCCGGGTCGGTGTACATGCCGGTGCCTTCACATTCGGTCAAAGTCATGCAACAAAAACCATGGGCATACAATGACTTGTGAACATCCATGGCTTTCATAAGCCGGATAAATGCTTTTATCTCTTTCAAACCAAATAGGGTTGTAAAAAAAACTCAGGGTGAATGAAAAGGACTTTGTTGGTAGTCCTGATAGAATTTTCAGCGTTTGGCTCCATACCCATCAAAGCCCTGATGGCGTCTATGTTTTCGGGTATCACAATGGCCTGATTGTCCACGAGGTAGGCGTAGTAGAGTTCATCGCCCTCCACTTTCAGCATGTCCTCCCAGATGGCCACTTCGTACATATCGCCGTGCGGCCTGCCGAGGTCGAGCATCAGCTCTTTCACGGCATTGTTGGCGGAAAGCCCGTCTTCGTATTGGATAAAAGCAATCCGGGTGGAAGTCCGAAAAGCGGCAAGCACTTCTTCTTTGGAAGCCTCACGGGTCAGGCGGATGTTCCAATAATGTAAGTGGCTGAGTGTTTCGGGAACCTTCACAGCAGCAGTCACAACATCCAGTTCCGGGTCAACGCTTTTGGCATCCGGCCCCTGGTGGCTGGGGATTTCTTTTTCCGGTACGAGGGTGTTCATGATGCCGTTGAGGTGGCTCTCCCAGGGGTCGGTGGCCCGGCGCAGGAGGGTGCCCCTCGCATTTTTCAAAAGAGCCGCCCTTTTGAGCGCCGTTAGCGTTCTGACGATGGAGGTGGTGTTGCAGGAAACCACACGGGTGGCATCCCTGCCGAGTGCCGATTCATAATTGGCTTCCGCCACAAAGGAGTGCCCGGTCGTTTCATGCTTTTCCCCGCCCTGCACGATGAATTTCACGCCTGCTTTCCGGTACCGTTCAGCGTTTTGCGCCCCGAATTTCTTGGGGGCACAATCCACCACCACATCCACCTGTTTTAGCAGGTCGTCAAAAACCCCTGCTATGTCAATGCCTGCCTGCGACATCTTATCAGCCGCCTCATAGCCGTAAGCATATACCGGAATTCCCTTGACATTGGCGATTTTTATCCGCCAGTCCGACGCTACATCGCTGACGCCCATCAGTTCCATGTCGGGCTGGAGCATGACTGCTTCCGCCACCCTTTTGCCGATGACGCCATATCCGTTGACTGCTACTTTTATCTTTTTCATGGTTGTGATTTTTAATTGAATGGTCGCTTAAATATCCCTGCAACACCCCAGCGTACTATCGTTGCTCCTTTCCACCGCCACTTTTTTCATGATGACGAGGTACAGGTTCCGAAAGTCGCTTTCTATCAAATCTGCCACATCGAAAGTCAGTTTCGGGTCTGAAACCACGAGGTTCAGCACCACTTCGAGGGTTTCCTTGAAAAGGCGTTGGTCGTTTTCCAAAGCCTGGAAAAACCTTTCTTTTTCCGCCGGGGTCAGTGCTTTTTGGGCTGTTGATGCCATGGTTGAAAATTTTTGTTCAGGCAGCGTGCCCTGCCGTTTTCCCTCCACCGAAGCGGGGGATGACAGCAGGCACCCGTTGCTGATAGTCATAAAAATCCTGTCCGAATTTTGCCGCCAGTTTTTTCTCTTCATATTTCGACAGGCGGTAGTAAAGCACCAGCAGTATGGGCCACATGGCCAGGGTGATGACCGTAGGCCATTGGATTAAAAAGCCTATGGTGATGAGCATCATGCCCACATATTGTGGATGCCGGATTTGGGCATATATTCCATCTGTGACGAGTTCCTCCCCGGTAGCCTTGTATATTTTTTTCCAGCCCAGGTAAATGATGTAAATTCCAAAAAATATGATGCCGTTCGTGATGATATGGAGGATGGACATGGCTGTCGCAGAATGGGACAAACCCAGAAAAACCAACACCAAATGACCACTCGAATGCGAGAATGGGTCGAGCACTGGATAGTTGCTGCCAAACCAACTTGTCAGTAAGTAAATGGTCAGTGGGAAGCCGTACATCTCAGTAAAGAGCGCCGCCAAAAACCCGATGAAAACACCCATCGAGCGCCACTCGAATTTTTCCTTTGGCCTGACATAACTAAACACGATAAACATAAATATCAGGAAGACAAACAGTACCGTCGTCCAAAAGCCGTAGGCGTAACCGCCGTAATCTACTCCGTGCATGGTTTTATTTTTTTAGATGAATAATTCGTTTTCATTTTCCGCTCCTTTTTCAAAGCAATCCAAGTTGTAAATCGTCGTATCGGCAATGTTTTTCAGTGCCGTATCTGTCAGGAAAGCCTGATGGCTGGTAATCAGTACATTGTTGAAAGTCATCAGCCGGGCTATCACGTCGTCTTGGAGTACATCCCCGGAGTGGTCTTCGAAAAACAAGCCTTCTTCTTCCTCATAGACATCCATTCCGAAGTAGCCGACATGCCGGGTTTTCAGGGCGTCAATCACCGCCTTGGTATCCACCAATCCGCCTCGACTGGTGTTGATGAGCATCACGCCGGGCTTCATGGAGTTGATGGAATGCCGGTCAATCAAATAGCGGGTGTGGGGGGTTAGCGGCACGTGCAGGGTAATGATGTCCGACGTTTTGCAAAGCGTGGAGCAATCGGTGTATGTGACCCCGCTCAAGGTTTTCAATACCTCATTTTCATATTGGTCGTGTGCCAGGATACGGCAACCGAAACCGTGCAGGATACGAACGACGGCGCTGCCGATTTTGCCCGTGCCGATTACCCCGGCGGTTTTGCCGTGCATATCGAAACCAGTCAGCCCATCCAGTGAAAAGTTCAGTTCCCTTACCCGGTTGTGCGCCCGGATGAGCTTGCGGTTGAGCGCCAGCATCAGGGCAACGGTATGTTCGGCGACGGCATAGGGAGAATAGGCAGGCACTCTTGCCACCCGGAATCCCAATTCCTTTGCCGCCGCCAAATCCACATGGTTGAAACCTGCGGAGCGCAAAGCCAGGTATTTGACCCCATTTTCATGGAGTACTTTCAATACATCCGGCGATGCATTATCGGAGACGAAAAGGCTGACAGCTTCGCAGCCTTTGGCAAGGGCCGCTGTATGGTTATCTAATTTGATATTAAGCAAACGGAGGTCATGCCTGCCCGCATTGGCTTCCCGTAGATGCTCCTCTTCAAATCCGTGTGCGCTGAATATGGTAGTGGTCATGGCAATCCTTTTTTAGTTAGCCGTTTTCAAAAACTCCGCAATTTTAGTCGCCTCGTTTTCCGTCAAATTCGCCCGCACCCGCATGTGCATCACCGCTACATCCCATTCCGTGTCGCTAAAGGTTTCCGGTGATGGGGTGTTATGGCAGCGCAGACAGTTCTCGCCCCACAGCTGGGCTCCTGACTTGGCCGAAGCAATGTCGCTGGTAGTGGCGCAACTGCTGCTGATGACGATGGCAGCAATGACGGCGAACAGTCCGATAATGATTGGTATCTTTTTCATGTCGATTTTTTTTAAAGTGAAAGATTAGAACCCGATGGCCCAATGGATGAAGAAGGCATCACCCCCTCCTTCGGCTTCTTCTCCGCCATGCCCACCTGCCTCGCCGCTGATGGTGCGGTAAGAAAATTTGAACAGCGTCCGCCAGTCCAGCCAGTAGTTCAGCCCGATTTCCCATTGGTCTTGGTCAACTTCCCAAGGTGCGCCTTCCGGCGTGGTCAACTTGGAATAGCGACCAGCTACTTCCAGGTTTTGGAAAAACTTGTTTTCGACAAATGCAGGGCGGAGGGAAAGCTGGGCAAACCAGGTGGTGCTGCTGTTGTCAAAGGTGTGCGTTTCACCCGGTTCATCCGGTTCGGGGTACTCGGCATCTTCAACCTTCACGGCTGTGTATTGTGCTTTGATGTCCAGCACACTGCTGATACCCGGAAGGTTTCGCACGTAGGACATGTCCACGGCATACAGCATAGCCGCTACATCTTCGTATTTGGAGTCCTTGTCCCCTACTTTTCCGTAAAGACCTGAAATGCCGATTTCAAGGGCAGAATTGCTCATGGGGAAAAAGCCGATACGCCCCCCGATTGTCTTGTCCTTGTTGTTGTCGGGAACCAGTGCATAGTGCAGTACACCTCCTTCCTCAGCTTCAATATCACCACTGTTGAGTTGAGGGCCGTTGATGGCATAAACGGAGTAGTTGGTCTTGACCGGTCCGAGATAAGCCGCCCCCCGTAGTTCAATCCCTATATCGGAGCCAGGCATGATGCCATCATGGCCGGCGCCCAATGGGCGGGAGGGGAACTTGTTTATCCAAGCCGGATGCAGGTTCGGGACAAATGTGCCGAACGGTACCAGGAATTTCCCTGCCCGGAGGGTCAGTGCATCCGTGAGCAGGTATGACATGTTGGCATATTCCAGGCCGATGTGGGTTTCCCCGCCTTCCAGTTCCATTTCCAGTTCACCTTCAAAAAGCAAGCGGTCGGATTGGCGGAAAAGAAGCAGGGGGTTAAAAGACCCGCCGACGAAGGAGATTTCCTCCTCGGTGATTTCCAGCCCAGAGTGGGAATAGCCCCGCAACAGGAAACGACTTTTCCCTGGCTTCCAGTCATTCACCACCGCCGGGGGCAATTGTGCCACTTGCATGTCCAGCGTGGACTTGACCTGAATGGCGGTGTCTTGCTGGGCAATTGCGAGGGTACTGAACCCCACAAGTACCAACAGTGCAACTTGTTTGATACGATTTTTCATGATTGCATATTTTAAGTTTTAGATGATTGGCGACCGTAAGGCTATTTGCCCCCCAATTGCCGGATGTAGTTCACCAATTGCCAGCGTTGCTGCTCCGTCAATGCAGTTTTGTAAGACGCCATGGGCGCTCTGCCTTCTGTTATCTTCCAGTAGATAGCCCCGTCCGTCTGTGATTGGATATCGCTTTTTGCAAAGTTGGCGGGACGTGGTTTCAGGGTCATGCCCGCCAGCCCGTCGCCTTTGCCTTTATCACCGTGGCAAATAGCGCAAAACTGTTTGTATAGATTTTTCCCGGCAGCTGTAGCGTTGGTATTGCCGACGTAAGGGTTTTTTAAGCTGTTGGAACTGGATGGTGCTACCCATGCGGTTTGTCCAAAGGCATCATTCGACGTCGTTGCAAAAAGCAAAACCATTAGAAAAAGCATAGGAGCAGCAATAAATTTGAAGCGCCTGTTATTTTTAAAATCTTCCATTGTCATAATTTTATGTAGTTAGGAAATTCAACAAACTGCCATCAAAGGCTTTCAACCACCTTTTTCAACTTCCCCCTAATCGCCTCTGCCACCTCGCCCAACGTTTCATTTTCAACGGCTTGCATGGAAGCCATTGGGTCAATGGCAGCCACTTCCACAGCCCCGTTGCCCTTGTCCTGTACTATCACGTTGCAGGGCAGCATGGTGCCTATTTTGTCTTCTGCCAACAATGCTTTATGGGCAAATGGCGGGTTGCAGGCCCCCAATATTATGTAAGGCCGGAAATCAACATCCAGCTTCTTTTTGAGGGTTGCCTGAACGTCTATTTCCGTCAGGATGCCGAAGCCCTCAGCTTTCAAGGCCTCGGTCACTTTTTCAATTGCACCTTCAAAACTTTCGTTGATGGTTTTGCTGAAGTAGTATTTCATTACGCTTGTTTTAAAATGTTATTTAACCTCATCCCTTTCCAGGATAGCTTTCCGTTCTTCGTATTCTTTAGTAGAAATTTCTCCGGCGGCATACCTCCGCTGCAGAATGTCCAGGGGGCGTTCTCTTTTTCTCCGGTCGCCAGGGATAGGCCAGGGCGTTGCGAAAACCCAGATGAGTAGCACTATCCAGATAATCCACCAGAATAGGTGCATGCCCCAGAAATGATAACCTTCGTAGAAATGCATAGTGATTGGTTTTGTGCAGGGATGAAGGTTAGTCCATCCCTACGGTTTGTACTTTAGGTATTCATCTTCCTCAAGCACCGCTTTGCGCTCTTCATACTCTTCCTCGTCTATTTCCCCATTGGCAAAACGGCGCTTGAGGATGTCCAGAGGGTCTTCCTTTTTGGGGCTTATGAACGGGCATTTCCATTGTTTTTGTTGAAATACCACACTACTGCAATGGCGATTGCCGCCAGTATTATCCAGAAGTACATCATGGCAAATTGATTTTTAGTGATGAGAATCGTGTTTGTCCCCTTCCTTTTCCGTACTGCCGCCCTTATCACCCATCATGCCCATGTCCATTGACATGCCTTTGTCTTTCATCATTTTCGTACAGGACTGCATACACTCGTCGCTCATCATGCCTTCCTGATTCATCATCTGCATCATGTGGCCCATCATGTTGCCGTCTTTCATCATGCCGCTCATCATGTTGTGCATCATGTCCGGATTGTCCTTCATCATGTTCATCATGTTGCCATCGCCCATCATGTTGCCCATCATGTTGCCCATCATGTCGTGGTTGCCTTTCATCATCATCATGGCATGTTCGTTCGCCATCATTTTGGTCATGAATTCGGTCATCAGTTCGTGGTCTTCCACAATGGCAGCGAATACTTTGTCTTTTGTTTCTGCATTTTTCAGCATCGAGTTGACGTCAGCTTGTTGGCCGCAACCCATCCAAAGGAAGGTTATCACAGCGAGGGAAATAAGAATTGACTTTTTCATGGTTGTTATTTTTATGGTGAATGATATTGGTTTAGGTCAAGGGATTATTTCGGTGATTTCTCCGCACTTCAGCATCTTGTCGCCGAAGTAGGGGTTCCTGATTTTATGGTCGTCCGTCAGCCAGTAAGCGCCTTTGTTGTCAAAAGCCATCGGGCAATAGGCCACATGGATGTCGCCGGCTTCCATGTCGAAACTTTTGAAGGTGCAATAGAGGAATTCAGTGATGTGGCTGAAATGGGAGCGCTTTTCTTCCAGGTCTTGCACGTGCAGGAATTCCGTCAGGTTTTTCCGGTAGCCTTCTTTATGGTTTGCCCAGGCTTTGGCCGCTTTGTCACCGGACGCAGGCTTCGGTATCAGGTCGAGGAGGAATTTCATTTCCCTGGCAGCATTGTTGGCGGCCACCGTATCGCTTTTGACCAAGGCTTCTTCCAAGCTCAAATAGCTGGTGAAAAAGGTATAGACTTGCTGCCCGAATTCCCTGGGGACTTCGATTTGCTCTTCCAGGATGATGATGCCTTTGTGCTCCAGGTTATCGGCGAGGTTGGTATGCTCCCGGTGCATCTTTTCCTCCTCCGTTTCAGGAGAAGTGCCAGGTGCGGGCTGGTTCCCGCAAGCTGCCAAAAAGAGGCTGGCCACCAGGAATATGCTCCAATATGTCGCTTTCATGTTGTTTCGGTTTTGATTCAAGATTGTGCAATGGCTTTGTCCACCATCATCATTTCCGTGATATTTTCTGTATCGAGTACGCCCATAAGGCTTTGCTCCCAGCCGTGCCCCCATATTGATATGGCTGAATAATATCCAGGCAATAAGGATAAGGAATGTCCAATGGACAAAAACCTCAATGCCCGATATGCGTCCGAGGCTCAGTAGCCATTTCATAAGGCAAATTATTTTTACCAGCATCGTCTTTTGAGCCGCCTCCCGGTTTGAATTTTCGAATTATCAACCTATTCGCTTTTTCATACGTCAGGTAGCGCGTTATCCAGTTGATGCCCACCATCAGTTTGTTCCTGAACCCGGTAATGGAAAACAGGTGTACCGTTGACCACAGCAGCCAGGCGAACCAGCCTTTCCATTTGGATTTGCCGATTTCGGCGACGGCGTTCCGCTTGCCGATGGTGGCCATGCTGCCTTTATCGCGGTAGCGGAAAGTTTTTTCAAACGCGCCGTGCCTGATATGGTGCAGCAGGTTCTCCGCCAGCAGTTGCCCTTGCTGAATGGCGACCGGCGCCAGCATCGGGTGCCCCTTTGGCGTTTCTTCCGTGACCATCGCTGCCACGTCGCCGATGGCGAAGATGTTGCCGTGGCCTGCCACCCGGTTGTAGCCGTCCACTTTCAGGCGGTTTCCTTTGACGATAACTTCTTTCTGCAAACCTCCCGGCGCTTCGCCCTGTACGCCTGCCGTCCAGACCAGCATTTTTGCCTGTAACTTTTCCCCATTGCCGAGGGTGACAGTCGTCCCGTCGTAGCCCTTCACCGCTGTGTTCAGCAGTACTTCCACCGACAGTTTTTTCAAAACCTTCTGCGCATGCGCCGAAGCCCCGTCTGACATCATCGGCAGCAAGCGGCCAACCGCTTCCACCAAGTAGATTTTCATCCAGTCCGCAGTAATTTCAGGATAGTCCTTGTGCAGCAGGTAGCGCTTGAACTCGGCGAGGGCGCCTGCCAGCTCGACACCGGCAGGCCCTCCTCCGACTATGACAAAATTGGTTAGCGCATCTTTTTCCTGCTGGTCGCAGGTAATGGCGGCTGCTTCCAGGTTTTGCAGCACCCAGCTTCGGATGTCGAGGGCATCACGGATGTCTTTCAAACCCACGCTGTTTTGCTCCACCTGCTGCAAGCCGTAATAGTTGGTGGAACTGCCTGTCGCTATCACGAGGTAGTCGTAGCTCACCCAGCCGATGCTGGTGAATACCCGCTGCGTTTCCGGCTCTATCCGTTCCACCTCCGCCATGCGGTATATCAGGTTTTCATAGCCCTGGAACAGTTTGCGGATAGGCGAGACGATGGAATCGGGCTCCAACCCGGCAATGGCGACCTGGTACAGCAGCGGCTGGAACTGGTGGAAATTGTTTTTGTCCAGCAGGACAATTTGCACGGGCTGGTTGCGCAGTTTTTTTATCAAATGGATGCCTGCGAACCCTGCCCCGATGACCACGGCCCTTGGCAGGCCGGTGGCTGGCAGGCAAACAGTGCTATGTGGGCATTGATTAAACATGGGTCAAAGTGTTGTCAGGTTTTAATTGGTACCAAAAAAGGTGTTCGTATAAGCCGGACCAGTACATTCCAAAGGTGAAGGCAAAGAGCAGTTCTTCTAATGGGATTCCTAAAATTTTGATGCCGGTGAGGGCAGCCAGGTTCCAATGGGCGTCAACGAACTGCGGAAAAACAAGCAACAGGCTGCCGAAGTACACCACATAAAACCCCAGAAAAAGCAAGCCCCCCACCCAGATTTTGGCTTTCAGGTCGGGGCGGCAATATAGCGTCGCCACCCCTCCCAGAAATAATGCAATCACGCCGCAGTATATATGGTTAAGGCTCGTAAAAACAGCCAGTACCAGAAAAATTGCCACTGGCAAAAAGAGGATAACCCGGTGCAACTGGTGGCGCTTGTGGTATTTTTCATGCTCGCTCAAGGCACTCAATTCAGCTGGGAAAACCAATCGGTACAGCACCACGCCAATACCCCCAATGGCAAATGAGAACAAGAAGCTTTCAATGTCAAATCCGGTTTTTTCGGCCAGATTGAACAAAGAAGGAGGAGCCCAGTATTCCGGAACGAACAATGGCTCGGTCAACCCGAACAGCATTGTCAGCCAGCTTATTTGACCCATCTCTTTTCGGAAACTGGGTCTCCTCCAGTATGTATAACCCCAAAAAACCAATGCGATTAGCGACCAGATGAACCAAGCGTATTCCATTGAATACTTGCTTTAGGTGGCGGCATTTTCGACGGGTGCAGAAACCTCTGCCTCCAGCGATACCACACAGTTATGGACACCTTCAAATGGAGAAGGGACATAATCATCGGCCTCCCAATCGTTTTCCCATTCCCCATTGTCCATTTGGTAGCGGAATTCGTAACGCTGCCCCGGTTCGAGTTCCACGGTAGCCCGGTACTCTTTTTTGGTGGCTTTCATCGGCACACCCTCTTCCCAGTTCCAATGGTTGAAATCGCCGACCACCCGGACTTCCCGGGCATCGGGCGCAGCTTCCAGCGGCAAGCTGAAAGTCACTTCGCAGCAAGCGTTGTCCTTTTGATACTTTTTGTTAATCATGATTTTTGTTGTTTTACTGGTTATAAAATTCATTTTTTGGCCATACTGAAGTTGTAAATGCCAGCAATGCAAGCCCCCACCAGCCAGCCAAGGATAAAGGACTCGACCAGCCCAATGCAGAATTCATAAAACGGCACCCCCATGCGGATGATGGGTGCGGTGTCCAATCCATGCAGCAAACTGTTGAAGAAAAGCACCGTGCCTTCCTTGCCGACGGTTAGCATGACGATGGCACAACCGAGGTAGAGCAGTGCCCAGGTCAGCCCCACGGCCAGTCCGAATTTCCTAATGTGAATGTTGCTCATGGCGTTCTTCTTTTTGGTTAGGTGAATGGTCATGCTGCCCGTGCTCTCCATGCCCTCCGTGACCGTGCGGCATGAACAGGTGGCAGGCGAACATGGCCACGATGAAAATCAACAGGCTCATGTTCCCGCTCAGACCCAAGGCCGGGGCAAAGAATATGAGCAGCAGCGGCAAAACGCAGCCAATGAGCATCCAAATCAAGCGTTTGTTTTTCATGTAAAACCTTGTTTTTAGTCAACAAAATAACCTTTCAACCGAGGTCAATTGAATCAAGTTGGCTTAATACGCTGTTTTAAAACAGGTTTTAAACCTTGTTTTTTATCATTCTAAAAATCCGTGAGAAGTGCAGGTGTGAAATGGAATTGGAAAATCATGGTTTTTACCCTAATTATCTAACAATCATAAATTTACGACTTATTCATGATTGGGGTTTATCCTCTTTTGGGTAATGTTTACAGAATCTTGTCTAATGGCGAGCGGGATTTGTCTTTTAGCTGTTTGTACTCGCTCATGCTCATGCCCGTCACCTGCTTGAACTGCCCCGACAGGTGGTTGATGTTGTTGTAGCCCAGTTCATATGCTATTTCGGAAAAATTCATTTCATCGTATTCAATCAGTTCCTTGGCTTTTTCCACCCGGAGCAGGATGAGATAGCGCTCGATGGTCGTCCCTTCCGTTTTAGAAAAAGTCTTGCTCAATGTCCAGTAGTCCCTGTGCAGTTTTTCTGAAAGAAAATCGGACAGTTTTTGCGTGCGGTCAATGGGCAGGTTATTCACCATTTCTATCAAAACGAGCTTTACTTCTTCCGAAATCATCTCGCTCCGGTCTTTTACCAATTCGAACTCGTCCAGTTCCAGAAATTCTTCGATTTGCTCCATCGTCACTTTGTCTTTTGGGTATTTGATTCTTATTTTCCCCAACCGCAGTTCCAGCAACTCCACCCCGATGGATTCGAGGTCTTGCCGGATGACCTTCAGGCACCTGCTGCAAATCATGTTTTTGATGGCCAAATCCTTGATTTCATAAGTTTCCATTTTAATTGATTTTAGATGTGAAAATGTGGGTGGCTTACTACGCAGCATTTGTGCTTCCAAGTTTGGCTGCCATTTCCGGCGTGAGCGCTTCCGCATAGGCGCCGTAAGCATCTACCATTACGCCCTTAACGCCGCTGGTTGATTCGATGGCATATACCACCGAGCTGTCATCGGGATTGCTCATCCCTTCAAAGCGATAAATTTCCTTTATTTCAAAATCCTCCGGATGAAGTTGCAAGAGGAGGCTGGCGCATTCCAGGCAAAAAGGTTTCAGGTTGAAATCGTAGGTAAACCCCCTTGATTTCAGGTCTTCCAGCGCCTCAACTATATTTTGATAATTTTTCATGATTGCTGCTTTTTACTTTAAGCGTCTTCCATTTGCCATGGCTTCGATTTTACAGGTCGTTTTCAATACTTTCATTTAAGCCTGCATGTTGACGCTCAATACGGGTAAAACAGAATGGTTGACCAGTTTTTCCGTCAAAGAAGAAGCAAACAAGCCTTTGATGCCTTTCCGTCCGTGCGTCACGATGGCGATGACATCCATCCCCCTGTCTTCGGCAAATTGGAGGATGCCCTTTTCGGAGGTTTCAGCATTGAATACATTGATGCTGCATGTTCCCCTCGGGCACCTTGTCAGAAAGCTTTTCATCCTCGATTCGCTCTCGTGGCTCCCCTCAAACTGCTCAGGCACATTGACATAAAGCAGGTTGTTATATGCCCCCATCAAGTCTGCGAAATCAATAATCTGGTGAAATGGCCGGTGTACATCCTCCAGGAAAGTGGAGGCGAAAACCATGTTTTCAACTTTCAAGTTTTTCAACTGCTCTTTGATGATGAGCACCGGGGTCTTTGCCTTATGCACCACATTTTGCGCATTGGAACCCATCACCAATTCTTTTAACCCACTTGCCCCGTGCGAACCCATCACGATTAAATCGTGGCCGTGGCTTTCGGCATGGTTCACTATTTCTTCGTTGCCCTGGGTGAAGGATAGCGCCTTTCCACTTTGCAGCCCCAACCCTTTTGCCCGTTTCACCCATTTGCTGAGTTCTGTTTTGGCATGGCCAATTTGTTTTTTCACCTCCGGGTATTGGCTTTCTTTCCTGATGTCCAAAGCCACCCAATCAATGGGCGTGACCAGGATGTGCAGGAAATCAATGCCCGCATTTGCTTTTTGGGCAATTTGCAATGCTGTTTCAGCTGCGTTGTTGGCGCAGGGGGAGAAGTCGGTTGGAACGAGTATTTTTTTCATAGCAAATGTTTTAAGCAATCATTTGTATCAATATCCCGATAATCAAAATGAGCAAAATCCCAAGCACGAGCCAGTTGAAAACCCGCCGGAACAGGGATTTCGGTTTATCCTCAAATGCTTCTTTGCAGCATGGTTTCATATCGGCTGTTTTTTAGAGGAAGGCGGCAGGCAAACAATATTTTCATATTCCCCACCTGCAGCGCCTTCTCTGTATAAAGAATTAATACCCTTCTAACTTTTCGGCCGCTCGTACTGGCAGCAACCCGGAAGATTGCCGTACACTTCGTCTTTCGCCCGGAACTTGTCCGTGTCGTGCCCCGCTTCCGCCACTTTTTTCTTGATGTCGTCGAGCGAGATGGCGGTATCGTCGTACTTGACAGTCAGCACTTTCGTGTCCACGTCCCAATCAGCAGAATGGACGCCTTTCACCTTGGAGAGCGCTCCTTCAATCCGCCGCTCGCACATGCCGCAGTTGCCGTAAACCATGAAAATATCCGTTACGCCGCCAGCGGGCATTGCTTCGGTTTTGGCGGGTTCCGCCTTGTGGCCATGACTGCCGTGGTCATGTTGTGCCTGTACCTGGATGGCCAGGAATAGAAAAAATCCGAGACTCAGGATTTGACTTAAATACTTCATGTTCGAAATGTTTAATGCCTGCTGTCATCCCTCCGGGAGATACCTGCCTGTCGGCAGACAGGAATCGGCAGACTGGTTTGAAAAATCAGTGATTATGTCCCTCATGGCTACTTTGGTCGTGCCCATCAGGTTGGTGGTTTTCATTCTTTTTGTATTCCATCCCACACTTAGGGCACTTGCCCGGTTCCTCACTGCCGCTGCCCTCGCAGTGCATCGGGCAGACGTAGGCGGAGGTGTATTCCTTGCCTTGTTTGGCTTCGGAGGATTCCGAATGATGATTGCCGCCGCACGAAACGGCGACTGCCGAAGCAGCAGCGAAAAACACGAGAAATGCCATGATTTTTAATGACTTCATTGTCAAAAGGATTTTAATGCCTGCCTGCCGCTTTCGGGCTGCTGGGCAGGCTTGGTTACAAGATTAGCTATCACTTTATCGTCGCCGTCACCTTCCCGCATTTCAGCATTTTATCGCCGAAATAGGGGTTCTTGATTTGTTCGTCGAGGCTCAGCCAGTCAGCGCCGGTGTTGTTGTCCGCCATCGGGCAGTGCTGCACGTACACCGTTTCGCCGAAGGGGCCGAAGGCTTTTGCCAGCGCCACCATCTGACCGGAGAGCGGTTTGAAATATTTCCTCGCCTCCTCCACGTCCCTGGCAACGGCTATTTTGTTCAAAGCCTCAATGGCGGCGGCACTGTGGTTCATCCAGTGGTTGTGGGCTTCGCCGGTGAACAGGCTCATGCTGGTTTTATCAAAAGCTTTTTTCAAATCGCCGGCCTGCTTTTTGGCAACCACCAAATCGGCTTTCACCAGTGCATCTTTCAGTGGAAAGTAGAGGTCGAATAATTGCTTGACCGCCGCCGTCGCCTGTTTGCTCACTTCCATTGGTTTCGCAGGTGCAGCGGCCGAAGGTGAACTGCCACCGTGATTGTGCCCGGTCATCACCGTACCACCTTCGGGGTTCATCATGCTGGGTTTGCCTGCCAATTGGGCGGCGGCATCAATGGAGAAGGTGCCGTTGACGGCGATTTCCTCACCTGCCTCTAAACCTGACTTTATCACGTACCCATCACCCGTTAACGGGCCGAGCTCCACTTCCCGCATCAGGAAGCTGGTGCCGGCGTCGGTGGTATGTTTCAGATACACCACCGAACGCTCACCCGTCCACATGACGGCGGATTTCGGGACGACGAGCTGGTCTTTTTTGCCTGCCAATTGGGTTTTGATGATGCCGCTGGCAAACATTTCGGGTTTGAGCTTGCCGCCGGGGTTGGAAACTTCCACCCGGGCTTTCGCCACCCGTGTCATAGGGTCTATGACGGGGTCAATGAAAGTGATTTTCCCTTTGAATTTTTCGCCCGGAAGTGACTGGATGGTGAAATCCACCATACTGCCCACCTTCGCCCAACTCATGTCGCTCTCGTACACGTCGAACAGCACCCAAACCCTCGACAAATCCACCACCTCGTACAACGGCATACCCCGCATGACGTAATCGCCGAGGTTGACCTTTTTTTCCAAAACAATCCCGCTCACGTCAGCGTGGATGGGGAAGCGCTCCTGCGGTTTGCCGGAGGCCAGTATCTCCTCGACTTGCTGGTCGGTGAGCTTCCAGTTTTTGAGTTTTTGCTTGGCGGAATTGAAAAGGGCTGGTTGCATGTCCTTTATTTTCAAAGCTGAAAAAAGTTCCTGCTGTGCCGTGACGAGTTCGGGAGAATACACGCTCGCAATCCGTTGCCCCCGCCTCACCGGTTCGCCCGTGAAGTTGATGGCAAGCTGCTCCACCCGTCCGTCAAGGTGGGTCACCTGCGAATATTTCAGCCGCTCGTCGGGCTGCACCTTGCCGTTCATGCGCACCTCTCTGGTGGGCATACCGTAACCCACGACGGCGGTCTGAATGTTGGCCAGTTGCATCGCCGTGGGCGACATCTTGATTTCCATCGGGTCGCCTTCCGATGACATGTTGTCGTCCAGCGGTATCAAATCCATTCCGCAGATGGGACATTGACCCGGTTCAGGCTGGCGTATTTGCGGGTGCATGGAGCAAGTCCAGGTAGTGGCTTTGGAAGATTCCGTGCCTGCCATTTCATGCCCTTCGTGCGTTGTGCCGCCCGGAGCCGAAGGTTTGGCGAGCCAGCCAATGAGCAGTCCGGCCGCCAGCATGACGATGGCGGCAATGAGTGTGGAACGATTGATTTTTATCTTTTTCATTGTTGAAATTTTTGAACCCTGCTTTGCACCCGTCCAGCGGCTGCAAAGCCCATTCGGATGATTTGGTTAATTCATTTTCCCTGTCAAATAATCCAGTTTCACCAACATCAGTTGGTACTCCGTCTGCGCCGAAACCTTTTCCGTCCGGTAACGGAACAACTGCTGCTGCAAGCGCAAAACTTCTTCAAAGTCCTGCCCGGCATTGCTGTAGGCAGCCAGTACGAGGTCAACCGCCTGCTGGGTTTTCACCGTCTGAAGGTTGAGCAGTTCGACCATTTGCGCCATTTTTTCCAGTTCGTAAAAAGTCATTTCGTACATCGAGGCAAGGTCGTTTTGCATGTCCTGTTTCATGTCTGCGTACATGACCTGCATCAGCCGCCGCTCCTCGACGGCAGCGTTGTATTTTTTCTTCCAGATGGGCACGGTGACGGAGAACATGGGCATCACCATGTCCCTGCCGGTGTTGGGCGGCAGGTCGAGGTCGCCGCCTTTGCGTTTCACCTGGGGCATATACTGCAAGCCGGCGCCAATCATCGGCTTCCGCATATAATCCGCTACTTTTTCCTCAGCGATGGCAGCCTGTATCTGTTTGTCGAAGACCGCCAGCATGGGGTTGTTGGCGATGAGGCTGTCCTGGCGGGCGGCGGCGCCGAACACGGGTTCTGGCAACAAACCGGAGATGGTCACCGGAAGGTTGTCGTCCCGGTTGAGCAAGCGGTTGAAGGCCACTTCCAGCGGCTTGCGCTTTTGTTGGAGCAGGGCGATTTCGGTCTTCACCTCATCAATCATGATGTCCGCCCGGATGGGGTCCACCATGGGCGCCATGCCCTGCTGGAACATGACGGTGGCGAGTTCCTTGTCCGTTTCGAGCAGGCGCAAAAGGTCTTGCTGGATGCGGATTTTTTCCTCCAGCTCGAACAGCGGATACCAGCCGTTTTTCACCTTGAAAAACAGTTCGTTTTGTGCCACCTGCACTGCCTGGAGTTTCACCTCGGCCATCCGTGCCGCCTCGTTTTCCATGGCGTCGAGCGCCCCGAACCACGGGAACATCTGCATCGCAGAGATGCTGCCCAACTGGTTGCCCATCGGCAGCATCATGGGGCTGAGGAAAAACGAGGCGTTTACCGTCGGGTCGGGCAACGCTTTCGCCTGCGGGAGTTTTTGCAGGGCAGCTTGCACCTCCGTCTGTTTCGCCTTGATGCCGGGGTTGTTTCCGGCAGCGATTTTCAGGTAGTCTTCCAGCGTCTGGGCGGAAAGGCTGCCCGCCGCCAGGATGGAAAGAATGATGATTATACTGCGCATGATTTTTTCTTTTTTGTTAAAAAACTTGATTGCTGTCAGCTTGGCGTAACCGTTGAAGATGCCTGCCTTTTCACCACCGTCTCCCGCCAATACGCCTGCAACACCGGCACCACGAACATCGTCATCAACTGGATTGTCATCCCTCCGAATGTCGGAATCGCCATCGGTACCATGATGTCGGCGCCTTTTCCAGTCGAAGTCAGCACAGGCAGCAGGGCGATGATGGCAACGGCTGCTGTCATCATGGCGGGGCGTACCCGTTTTTTACCTGCTATCAAAACAGCCTCCCTTACTTCCGGCACGGTCTGCGGTTTTCTTTCTTCGAAGACCTGGTGGATGTATGTACCCATGATGACCCCGTCGTCGGTGGCGATGCCGAACAGGGCGATGAAGCCCACCCAGACCGCCACACTGAGGTTGATGGGGTGCAGTTGGAACAGCTCCCGCATGCTCACTTCGGCGATGGAGAAATTCAGGAACCAGTCCTGCCCGTACAGCCAGAGCATGATGAAGCCGCCGGCGAACGCCACGAACACGCCCGAAAAGTGGATGGACGAGGCGATGACCGTTTTGAACTGAAAAAACAACAGCAAAAAGATGGTGATGAGACTGATGGGGATGACGATGGACAGCCGTTTCATCGCCCGCAACTGGTTTTCGTAGCTGCCGGAAAACCTGTAGCTCACCCCGGCAGGCACGGCCAGTTCGCCATTGTCAATCCTTTGCTGGATGAAACGGGTGGCTTCTTCCACGACATTCACCTCTGCGTAGCCCTCTTTTTTGTCGAGCAGCACGTAGCCGGTCAGGAATGTGTCCTCGCTTTTAATCAACTGAGGCCCCCGCACGTATTCGATTTCCAGCAATTCGCCGAGTGGCACTTGCGCCCCGACCGGGGTCGGTACCAGCATTTCTTTGATGCTTTCGGGGTTGTCCCGAAGCTCACGGGGGTAGCGCACCCGCACAGGGAAACGCTCCCTGCCCTCCACCGTGCTCGTCAGAGCGATACCGCCGATGGCGGTTTCGATGAACATCTGCACGTCCTCGATATTCAGCCCGTAGCGGGCGGCAGCCACCCTGTCAATGTTCAGGTGGAGGTAGGGTTTGCCCACGATGCGGTCGGCAAAAACGGCCTCTGACTTTACCGAGGGCACTTCTTTCAGGATGGCTTCGAGTTTCAGCCCGAAATCCTCGATGGTCTTCAAATCGGGGCCATAGACCTTGATGCCCATGGGTGCCCTCATGCCGGTCTGGAGCATGACGAGGCGGGTTTCGATGGGCTGCAATTTCGGGGCAGAGGTGACACCGGGGATTTTGGTCACCCGCACGACTTCGTCCCAGATGTCGGCAGGTTTTTTGATTTTCGGGCGCCAGTTGCGGAAGTATTGGCCGTCCGGGTCGGGGATAAGTTCGGTAGGTTTCACACCCCGTTCCAGGGCTTCCTCGTTCGTGAGCGAATCGCCCGAAACAAGGATGAAGCGCTCTTTTTTATCCACCTTGAAAGTTTCCCGCTTTCCGTCTTCATTGATTAAAAACTCCGGTTTGTAATTGATGACGTTCTCGTACATCGAAATCGGGGCAGGGTCGAGGGCGGTTTCGGCACGCCCGGCCTTGCCCACGGCCAGTTCCACTTCGGGGATGTTCGCCAGCAGCATGTCGAGCTGTGCCACCACCCGCTGGTTTTCCTCTACCCCGGAGTGCGGCATGGAAGTGGGCATCAACAGGAAACTGCCCTCGTTGAGCGAGGGCATGAACTCCTTGCCCATGCCGGGGAATTTGTGCGTCATGGTGCTCCAAAGTCCGGTCGTGCGGACGTTCCAGCCGGTCTTGTCGAAGCCTTTGGCAACGAAGCCGAAAGCCGTGTTCCACCCCAACCAGATGACCAGCCCAAAGAGGATGGTGAACAACGGGATGAGCATGAACTTGCCTTTGTTCACGAGGCACCATTTCAAAACAGGTTCGTAAAAATGGACAATGGACAGTAACGCACCGAGAATGATGCCGAGTAGCATCAGCACAAAAAGGTAGTTGACAAACAGCGAATTATGGTGCCCCAGCGGCGCCCACTCCTCAGTCAGGAAAAACGTGGCGACCAGCACAACAACAGCGACATTGATAAAATTGGGCGCCGATTTCCAGCGTTCCGGCCATTTGCTTTCAAACAGGTTGTTCAAACCGATAACTACCAGCCATACGGGCAGCCAGGTTTTATAAACGATGGCGAACAGGATGCCTGCGGCAATGAGCGCAACGTTCCAGATACCCCGCACCCTTTTTTTGTCAAAATTCAACGACATCACCAGGTGCGCCAGCGCAGGCAGTACCACGATACCGAGCACGAAAGAAGCGCCCAGCGCAAAGGTTTTTGTGAATGCCAGCGGCTTGAACAGCTTGCCTTCCGCCGATTCCATCGCAAACACGGGCAGAAAACTGACCACCGTCGTCGCCAGCGCCGTGGTAATGGCGGACGAGACTTCGACCGTCGCCTCGTAGATAACTTCGAGCAGGCGCCGCCCCCGCACCCCGTGGTTCTCCGGCAGTTCGAGGTGGCGGATGATGTTTTCCACAAAAACAATCCCCACGTCCACCATCACGCCGATGGCGATGGCGATGCCGGACAGTGCCACGATGTTGGCGTCCACCCCGGCATAGCGCATGACGACGAAAGTCATCAGCACCGCCACCGGCAACATGCTGGAGATGAGCAGCGATGCCCGCAGGTTGAGTACCAGCACGATGACCACGATGATGCTGATGATGATTTCGTGCGAGAGCGCCCGTTCGAGCGTGCCGAGGGTTTCATGAATAAGTTGGGAACGGTCGTAAAAAGGCACGACAGTCAATTGGCTCACCGTCCCGTTGGCCAGGGTCTTTTTTGGCAGACCAGAGGCGGTCGCCTTGATTTTTTCTTTGACGCCGTTGATGACGGCGAGCGGGTTGGAGCCGTAGCGGGCAACCACCACGCCCCCGACCACCTCGGCGCCGTCCTTGTCGAGCAGGCCCCGCCTGGTAGCCGGGCCCAATTTCACGACGCCAATGTCCTTGATGCGGATGGGCACGTTGTTGTTCACGGCCACGACCGCCAGTTCGAGGTCTTCCACTTTTTTGATGTAGCCCAGCCCTCGGACAAAGTATTCCGCCTTGTTGATTTCGATGGTCTTTGCGCCGACGTCCCGGTTCGACTTTTTAACGGCATCCATCACCTTTGTCAAGGGGATGTTGTAGGCTTTAAGGGCATCGGGGTTCACGTCCACCTGGTACTCTTTGACGTGGCCACCAATGGAGGCGACTTCGGAGACGCCCTCGACGGCATTGAGGGAATATTTTACATAAAAATCCTGCACCGTCCTGATTTCGTTCAAATCCCATCCGCCGGTGGCGTTCCCGGCGGAATCACGCCCTTCTATGGTGTACCAGAACACCTGCCCCAGGGCAGTGGCATCCGGCCCCAACGACGGCTGCACCCCGGTTGGCAGCAGGTTGGAGGGCAGGGAGTTGAGTTTTTCCAAAATCCGGCTGCGTGACCAGTAAAACTCGATGCTTTCATCAAAAATGATGTAGATGCTGGACAAGCCGAAGATGGAGGAACTCCGGATGGATTTCACGCCGGGGATGCCGAGCAGGAAGGTCGTGAGCGGGTAGGTGATTTGGTCTTCGATGTCCTGCGGGGAGCGCCCCATCCAGTTGGTGAAAACGATTTGCTGGTTTTCGCCGAGGTCGGGGATAGCATCCACAGGCACGGGGTCGGAGGGCAGGAAGGTCTTCCAGCCGAAAGGGGCGGTGGCGATGCCCCACCCAATAAATATCACCAGCAGGAGCAGGGTGACGAATTTGTTTTCAAGGAAAAAGCGAATGATTCCGTTAAGCATGATGTACCATCAATTTTGGTTGAAAAAAATCACGCCGTTGCCGGCGCAAACCAAACGACTTTAGCCCCTGCGGTGGGTTTCACCGAGCGGCAAGTGCATACTGATGGCTATTTATAAACGGAACGTCTGCAACATGGACTGGAAATCGTCGCAGACAATGGGTGGCTTGTAGGTTTGGTAGGTGAGAAATTGGGTTTTGTCAACCGGCAGTTCGATATTAAATATGACCAGGACGGCTGCAAGCAATACCGGGGCTTTCAACGGTTTGAACTCAAGCGATTGGGCCTGTTTTTCCTGGTCGAGCTTATAATATTTAGCAGTGTTGTTGCAGCAACCGTTATCATCTTTATCGGAATGCGAACCGCAATGATGGCTGGCGCTTTGGCAGGGAGGCGTTTTGGCATGTTGGCAGTTTTCCGCTTTCGCAAACAGGCTCACCTCCTGCAACTCTTTTTGGCAAAAGTGTTTGCTCAAGGTGAAGCCGGTCGTGCTGAACAGAACCGACAACGCGAGGATGATATGTAGGAACTTAGCTGCCATTGATTCAAAAATCACCGCAAAATTAATGGTTTTAATGCCGTGATGCTTTATAAAATTATGGGGTATAGTTACAAAATGTGGGGCAAAACAGGCCCCGGTCACTGAAAACAGTAGCGAATTTACTCAGCCAACCGAAAATCAAGATAATTGCCACCCAACTCGCCCGACTTGGTAATAACCACCTTGTAATAGCCATTTTCCAACCAGACACCATAAGGCGCCGAGGGCGTTCCGCAAACACCGCTGCAAGCGGACGACTGGAAATGCCTTTTGCCACCCATCGTGCCGACTGCTTCGGTCAGCATGTACTTGAACTGCTGCCCAAAGGTCTCGTAACGCAGGTAATCCGTTGATTTTCCTTTTGATAAATCGCCGATGTCCGCCCGGCTGACCAGCAACCCCTCGATGCCTTCCCCGGTTTTGTTGATGAACTTCAGGTAAATGGCATCGGCAGGCCCCAGTTGTTCTTCTTTTTGACAACTTGCCGCCATCAGCGAAAAGGTCAGGAACAGTAAATAAAAAACGTTTTTCATGATGCAATGCAATTGAATTGGATTGAGATGCGCACCAGACTTTCAAGGCGCTACTATACTATTCAATGGCGAAGGGGAAATGGTTGCCTGGCGAAGGGAAAAAAATTCAGGAGCTTTCGGAAATGGTAATATAGCTATCAGAATAAAAACGGGCGTTGGTCATACGCAGCAATCTTTTCCGAGCTGGATGGGCGGGCATTTAACCGAACCATAACTGCAAAACACACAACAATCGCCGGGCTTCGGGCGCAGCAGTTGCCGGCAATTTTCGCACTCGTAAAAAAACTGGCAGGCGTCGCTGGGCATGGTTTCCGTCCTTTGAAAACCGCAGTTCGGACAGGTGAGCAAGCTTTGTAAGACGATGTTGCCCAATTGGGGTTTCTTCCTTTTCTGAAAAAACTTCCAACCTGACCAACCAACCAGCCCAATGCCCAACACAATGAGCCAGCCACCGTATTTTTCCACGCCCTCGGAAACAACGGAAAGACCCGCAGCGCCTCCCAAGGCCAGCGCCAGCCAAGGCAACCAGCAACAGCTCGTTGCCAGCACGATGCCGAGGGCAGCACTAATCATGGATTGTTGTTTTTTCATAATAAACTGAGTTTCACACAATGGTCCCCATACTCTATTGGACTTTACCAGACTATTCAGTAGAGAAGATAAAAGAGTTGCGGGTTAACAGGCAAAACAGAGTAGTTAAGTAGAAGACCAAAAGTGGCGTAACTGTCCTTCACGTTCAGGTGCATCCAATTCGATGAAATCACAGAACTGTCGAAAGTTGTTTAATCGAACGGTTGCCCGCTCATTCATGGCAGCCGCGAGCAATTCAAAATCGTTTGCTTCAAAGATTCTTGTCAACCGAAAAAATAGGACGTTTTTCATTTGTCTTTTCAGTTTCAACCGGTCGTGGTAAAATTCCTCGTAAATTTTTTCGGCAACGGCAGCGAGCGGCTCTCCGACATGCCGGGCAACATCATCGAGGGCAAAAATGTCAGGGAGGTTGGCATATTGCTTAAAAACGGCGTTTTCCATCCGCGCTTCAAAGCAATCCACGAATTGAAAACACCGAACAGGTGGCGTGGCGAGACCAAATTGCTGCATTTGGAAAAAAAGCTTTGGTAGCATTTCCTCTTCCTTCGCATCCGACCAATCATAAATCAAATACCTCGAAGGGTTATCCTGCCGATAGTTTTTCATAAATAATTGTCCATAAAAAAGTTCGGATAGCGCTTCCACACTGAAATCCTGCCTAATCAAATCTTCCCTGACTTTGACATTGGCAGGTGTATGAAGTAAATAGGCAAAAGAAGGCATGTCATCACGTCCCGCTCTGCCAGTTTCTTGGATATATTGCTCAATGCTCTCCGGCATCAAATAATGTACAACGACCCTAATATCTTGAATGTCAATACCCATACCGAAGGCGCTGGTGGCAAAGACTATTTTCAAGTCGCCGCGCTCAAATGCAGAAAGTGTATTTCGTTTTTCATCTTCCGGCAAATCGGCATCGAAAGGTTGACAGGAAAAATCAGTGGCGAATAGCTCTGCCATTTTACGAGTACCGTAACTGTACCGCTTAATGTGGGTGTAAACGATAATCTTCTCACCCCAATGTTTTTCCAGAATTTCACGCAAACGGGCTACTTTGGCTTTGTGATTTTCAAACACAGGTTCGATGATTAATTCGATATTGCTGCGAAGAATTTCCTCGCTTCGCAAAACGCCTTGCTTCGGAATACCAAAATCCCGGCAGACTTCCTCCAAGTCTCGTGGAGCAAGGGTGGCGGTAAGGCAGAGGATGGGAGGGCGTGGCTCCGCACCAAAAATAGTATCCAAACACTGGGGAATAAATTTGTACGCTGGACGAAAATCATGCCCCCATTGCGAAACACAATGCGCCTCATCTACGACTACCAGCCCGATTTCATCACGATTTTTACGAAGAACGAAATCCAGAAAACCGTCTGACATTAGTTTTTCCGGGGACACATAAAGGAAACGGGGATTAGGTTGGTTTTTAAAAAAATCCTTTAGTGCGGCACTTTGTTTCTGGCTATCGCCAAGGGCAGAGTTGAAAGCGAGTACCGACAATTTTTGGTTTGCAAGCCGCATCGTTTGTTGGTTCATCAATGCAAGAAGCGGTGAAATAACCAGTGTCGTTTTTTCCAAAGCAATACCTGCAACCTGAAAAATGATGGATTTACCAACGCCAGTCGGCATAAGGCAAAGCGTGTTTTCACCCAAAAGCAATCGTTGGATGGCAGGCTCTTGCAAATCACGGAAATCGTGATGACCAAAATGCGTTTGTAGAATTTCCCGAATGTTCATAAGCTATGAAAGCAAGAATTGAATTATTATTCGTGCCCATAACCACCAGCCATAACTTGCATCGAGCCGTCATTGCATTCACATACAAAATGGAGAAAAGTAAAAACGTAGGCAAAACGAAAGTCTGGGTCGAGGGGCACCCCATAGTTTTCACTTCGACATTCCAGTTTATGGAACAACCAATAGGAATAAAACATAAACAAGTCGTATGGATACCAGTAGTTTTGGTCTATTTTGTAATTGTACTCACTCCCACGTTGTTCACGACGTTTGTCCGTATCATTTATCATGATGAATTCATTTGTGCCGCTTGGTAAGCCAAAGGCTTGCATATCACTTAGAAAATAAAAACCGAACAGCGAATGCCTGACGGCACGGTGAAAATGACTTGGGAAAAGGTAATAAACCACGGTTGATTTGATGCCTGCACCAATGACGCCTGGAAGGGACAGGTTTGGCTCATCAGAAAAGGCAGCCAATTCAGCGAAGGTATCAGGCAGCAGCGAAGTTTCTGGCAGGTCGTTTTCGAATGCCTCAACATGCGGACGGGCAAAATCAAGCACTTCCTCAAAAGTGTCGAACATTTCTTGCGGTTTTGCGCGAGCAAAGCTTCCTTGCCATTTTTGCATATTTTCATCATCAGTAGGTCGCATTGCATTAATTATTACGGGACACTCTTTTTTCAACCTGTCTTTAAAGTTTTTAGGGTTTCCGTCCCGGAATTTCTCCATTCGCCGTTCGCTGAACATGGCCTTGTACTTTCTTTCTTCTTTGTCATAATGTTTTTTCAATCCGCTTGCCCAACGTTCCAATAGCCAAGAACGGGTATCAGACTGCTTGTTTTTCGAAGATGCCTGCACCTCACCGAGATTGCCCAAAACAGCAACCAAGTCTGCTTCGGTCGAGGGCGGTGCAGCACAAAAGCGGGCAAAATAATCATCCAGTTTAATGAGCATCACGTCTAAAACCGCCGTGATGTGTTCCGGTTGGCGGATACTTGCCCAATCGTTTTTTGCTTCAGGGTGAACCAGAGAACGCTTCATAATTCATTGAATTTGAATGGAAAAATGACTTTTAAATGCTTGTCTGTTTGCTGTCCTGCGTCGTCCTGCAAACTCATTCGCAAGAGCTTTGGCATAATCTGTTTCTTCAGGCCTGACCACCACCCAGAACAGTGCGTGTTTTGCCCTCGAACACGCCACATAAGTCAAATTGCGCTGCAAAGGGTCACATAACGCAGGCAAATCAAAGTCGAGTAGCACCACCAATGCGGCTTCCAGCCCTTTGAATTTACGGGTAGTGGTAAATGTAATCTTGTTCGGTTCAAATTCCTCGCTCACTGGGAACCCAAGCTGCCTGGGCAATTCTGAGAAAGCCGATTTTTCCAAAGACGAAAGGGTAAGAATTGCTATTTCATGCAGGTCGCCGCCAATTTCCCGGACATGGTGCTTTATGAGATGTTTTACTTTTTCAAAACCTTCCCGCACACTGCCAACTTCGAGCAATATGGGTTTTTCACCCTCCACCGCTTCAGCGAGCAGACGGTCGGCAGGCATTTGTAGCATTTTGGTGGCTGTTTTGCCGATTTGCCGCGTATTGCGACAGTTGCGGGTCAGTGTTAATCTGCAATCAGCCTCGGCAATGATGCGGGAAAGGTCAGATTGAAAAAGACTTTGATGCTTGTCGTAGAAAATGTAAAAGGTTTGCGGCTCTTTCAGATACATTAAATCCAACCATTCTTCCCGGAAATCTTGACCTTCATCTACAATAACGTGTTGAAAAGGAAACTCAAACCGGTCGTCAAGTAAAAGGTCGGAGAATTGGTATTCGAGCATTTCCAAATTTGGACAGGGCGGAAGAAGTGACGCTGCCAACGAATGGAACGTATGAACTTGCAGCCAGGAATTGGAAGGAAATTTCAAAGAAAGAAATTGACGCAATTGCCGATTAAAGCAAAGATAAAGCGTGGGCTCCCGGTTCTCGGCAAGGCGGCGGCACTTCTCCATAGCAAGCAGTGTCTTTCCCGTACCTGCGGCACCGGAGATTACAGCATGAGGCTGTTCTTCCAAAAATTCAAGAATACGGGCTTGCTCGTTGGTCAATCGAACAAACTGTTGCTCCCGGAAATCAAACTGCGCTTTCAGGCTCGGCGCAATGGAAAATTCCCCACACAGTGCATGAAGCACTGAGTTGAAATTTTGGTCGGAAAGAACAGGTTGGCCTACTACGTTCAGCCAGTACCCATATGCTTTTTCTAAAAATGATAGCGAATTAGTCAAGTCGGAAAAGTCTCCGGTGAAATCAGGCGACATATCTGGAGGAAGCTCCCCATTCAGCGAAAAAGTAGGAAACCACACTGCATATCCGATTGGACAAAATGCACCTCGATGCAGAACTTTTTTCAGCAAGTCAATCAATTTGTGCTTGCTGGCTCGCAGTTGTCCGATTGGGTCTATTTCTACGACTTCACCAGTCTTGGAATTGGTTTGAAGCAATAAGCGATTTCGATATTCAATTTTCCCGCTTTTAACTTCGAGCAGAAGCAATCCCTTTTTTGGATGAAAAATTACAAAATCAATCTCCCCCTCCACTTTTGACTTCCCACCCAACCAGCGCAAAGAATGCAACACATGATAGTCGTTTGGTAACTGACGTTGGAAAATGGAAAAAAGGTCAAGTTCGCCCCGACTACGAGTGTCTATTGGTTGGGTAGGTATCATTCGAGCCATGTTGAACGTTTAATTTTGCCCAAAGATAACCTTCTACAATTTTAATAACAATCCGAAAACCATTGGCTCAAAATATCGAAACTTTCGAGAAACGACTAATATACTGTTACCAATGGTCCTCAGATAGATAAATAGAATTCTGCAAACTCACTCCACCACCACCTTCCCCGAGAACACCCGCTCCCCGCTCCGAACGGTCAGCCAGTACCAGCCAGCAGCCAGCCCTGTAAAATCCACCGGGATTTGCTGAACGCCCGGGGTCAGCCCTTCCAGCTTCCTCGTTTCCAGCAGCCTGCCGTCCGAAGAATGCAGCGTCAGCACGGCTTCTCCTGCCTGTGGCAAATCCACCTCGATGATGAAGCTCCCTTTTCCGGGATTCGGCGAAATGGTCAGCGGGTTTTGTTTGCCCAACTCCTCCGTTCCACTCACCGCCGGGTTCACGATGAATTGCCCCATCATGCCCCCGTCCTCGTGGCTCAGGATATGGCAGTGGAACATGTACGGCAGCACCGGGTCGCCGTAATTTTCATACTTGGTGATGAGCTTCACACTGCCGTTCATCGGCGGCACGGTCACCACGTCCTTCCTGCCCCGTTGGTCGGGCGGTGGCGTTGTCCCGTTCACTTGCAACACGTAGAAATGGTTGCCGTGGATATGGAACGGATGCGCCATCATCGTTTGGTTCGTGATGTTCCAGACCTCTACCCTACCCTGTTCGGTGGTGAACTCCACTTGCTCCATGTCAAACTTTTTATTGTTGATGAAAAAATTCGTCATGCTCATCATTGGCTGGGCGGTGAAGCCGATTTGACGGCTTGTTGCGCCGTTTTGCGACAGCACCTCGTTGATGGTCAGAGCGGTGGGAACGGTCGTCACCGGGTTGGCGGTCGGCGCACCGACGTTGATGGTCAGCACCGTGAAGTCCGTGTTGTCGAGCGGACCTTCCATGCCGCCCATCATCATTGTGCCACCGGGAAAGCCTTGCGGCAGTTCCGTGCCGAAGGATTTCAGCGTCAAAGTGTTGCCCTGCTCGCTGCTCAAGTCCACGAGAATTTCTGCCCGCTCGCCGGGTGCGAGGGTGAGGCGGGTGAGTGCGACGGGCGCATCGAGCAGTCCGGCGTCGGAGGCGATTTGGTGGAACTGCTTGTTGTTGGCGAAGCCGAAATTGAAAAAGCGGTGGCTGGAGCCGTTGAGCAGGCGGTAGCGCACCACCTGTGCCGGACTGTTCAGCACGCCGTCCACCACACCGTTGACCAAAAAGGCATTGTCCATTTCATCGTCCATCACAATTTGCTTTTGTGCATCAAAGGTCTTGAATTGGAACACCAACGGCACATCGTCCACGCCGTAGCTGCGAGGAAGGTCGAGGGCAGCCTCTTCCGCATCCCGCACGATGATGAAGCCCGCAGCGCCGAGCAGCACCTGTTCCATCGTCCTGCCGTGCAGGTGCGGGTGGTACCAGTAGGTGGCGGCTTTGTCCAGCACCGGAAACGACGGCGACCAGGTCTCGTCCGTCATAATCATGACGTGCGGGCTGCCATCGTTGGCAGGCGACACGTTCAACCCGTGCCAATGCACCGTCGTGGTGTCGCCGAGTTGGTTGTGGACGTTGAGCGTGACCTGCTGCCCCGCATCGAGCAGGATGGTCGGACCGAGGAAGCTGCCGTTGTAGCCAATGGTGTTGGTGGTGAAGCCGGGGTAGATTTCGGTGGCGCCATTTTGCACAGTCAGGTCAATCGTGCTGCCTGACAGCGTGGGAGGGATGGGCACGGGCGTTTGGGCAAATGCCGAAACGGTGATTGCGGCGAAGCCGCAGAGAAGGATATGTTTTAAAATGAATTTCATGTGTTGAATTGATTTTGAGATATTGATAAAAAAGGAGAGGTGGGGGCGAATTGACCGCCAGTCGCCCTAATAACCGCTGGTGTTGTAATTGAATGCTGCATCACAAGTCTATTCAACCAGGTGCGGGAAATGGTTGCCTGCCGTGGCGGGAAAGGATTGATTTTTTGAAAGGAAGAGTATGACCAGGGTTGGCAATCAGCTTTTGCTACTCAGGCGAGTAGGTGTAGTATCGTATCCACCTCAATAAATCCTGAACCAACAGATGCACCTTCGTGCTTGGATTGGCATTGAGCGGTTCCCGTTTGCCGTGCTGTTTTAGCAAATCGGCAGCCCTTTCTATGGCTATTTCCTGATTTCCAACAGAATGTACTTTGTCCAGAATTTGGGTATCTCCGTGGGTGTATTCAAATGCTTCATGCCCTGCCCGCCTGCGCACCTGCTCTTCCAGCAGTCTGTAAACTTCTGCCCTCGGCAAAGGCTTTTGGCTGTCAACGGCAGTTAGGTGGAGCAACAGCCATAACTCGAATACCTCGTTGCTGTAAGCAAGCTGTATATTGCTTTCTTCCCCGATTTTGCAGGCATCCTGAAAACGCTGTGCTTTCCCTGTGTTGATGTTCGCATCGTCAACGTCAAAAACCGACCATGTGACGTCAACTTCCCGTTTTGCCCTTTGGGCAAGCAAGGTTCTTTCTTCCAGCGTTTTTTCAACTACGCCCTTCGCATCAAGTCCGGTTCCGATTGTTTCCAGGTAGATAGTCTCTGACGGGATTTGCGACTTAAACCGCTCAAAATAGACGCGTTCCGTCTTTTGGTCTTCGCAGACAATCAGGAACAGATATTGGTATCTCCTGAACTTTATGGGTCTTTGCTCTGACGCCTCTGTTGCGAACTTTGCGAGCTTACCTCTCTTTGCCATTAACGCCTTTTGTTTGAAAATGAAATTGAAAGTTGCCCAACACAGGAACAGCACCGTAGCGACCCTCGATGTACCTTTTCTCTTTATCGGTGTCCGGACGCTCCTTGACGGATTTAGTCTCACCGTTTTCACCCAAATAAACAAAGTCGGAAAGCGAGTAAGCTTCCGTTGATTCCCACTCGTTCTTTTCGGCAAAATAAATCTGGTCCCGGCGAAGGCTGGAATAGGTGAGCAGGTTGGTATCGTGCGTGGCGAATATCAGTTGCGCCTGGTTGGGGTTCGTTTCCGCATTCAAAAACAAATTGATGATGTCCAACGTCAAATGCGGATGCATCTTGGCTTCAATTTCGTCAATAATCAGCACACCGCCCTGGCTCAAAATTCGGAGAATAGGTCCAATAAGGTGGAATATTTTGTTCGTGCCAGCCGATTCCCTTTCCTCGATTTTCCATGAAATATGCTTCCCCGTAGGAGCGCCTTTGGCGGAATACAACTGGTGACCTGAAAAAATGGAATAGCCCTTTTTACCGCTCAATTCCCGAATGAGGGCATTCCTCATTTCGTCGTTCATATTCTCAGGCAAATCGGCGGCAATGAAATCCTTGCTCGTGACATTCACGAAAGCGATGCCGAGGTCTTTTATGCGCTTGAGGTAAGCTGTTATCTGTTCTTTGCCTTCCTCCGACTTGTTCCAGATGTCCACTGTTTGCCAGCCTTCCACTCCCGTGTTCAGCCCGTCAATCATGTAGAAATACTTGAACCATTGGAAAATGGCTTTCGCCTCTTCGATGTTGAACGTGTCGCAAAAAGAGAGGAACAAGGCATTGGGACGGGTGGCTTCCACGGCGGCATCGAACAATTTGGGGCTGCCCTTGCCATCTTTATTGAAAGCGGAAGAAACATCAATAATGTCTTTTTCTCTTAGAAAAAGCGGAACTTCCCTCCCCACAATTTTGCGGTACAGCCATTCCGAGACGATTTCATCTTGGTTGTACTCGAAGCCGTATCGGTACTTTTTGTCCTCACCCACTAAAAATGTCACCTCAAAGCGGGCAGGCTTGTTTTCCCATCCTTCACGCAACAAAAACGGGTCGTAGGGCAACCTTGTCGTGGACAAGGTTCGGGCTGACAAGTGCAATATTTTATCAAACACGCTCATAGAGCGTAGCAGGTTGCTTTTCCCACTACCGTTAGCGCCGTACACTCCTATGGCATTCAATGCCTTGTATTTGCCCTTGGAAATGACGTTGGACGGGTAATCCCGCTGTTTGGGTGCAGGTACAAAACTAAGTACCTGTTCATCTCCAATTGACCGATAGTTCGATACTCTAAATTCTATCAACATAACTTATTTTGCATTTTTTTTGCAAAATTATGCGAGTTCATTCAATTTTAAAAACAAAACAGTAAAAATTTCAAACCACCTTGATTGGGTCATCCTTTAAAACGGCGACGAAAACTATCGAACAGGTCAAGTTCGCCTCGGCTACGAGTTTCAAACGGTTGAGAGGGTATCATTCGAGCCATGTTTGGACGCTTATTTTTTGCCTCAAATGCAAGATGCCGTAGTTCCCCCTTCCCTGCTTTTCACCACACCACCTTCACCGCCTTCGCCCCACCTTCATTTTCAATTTTCAAAAAATATATCCCTCCTGCCAAGTCACCCACGGGTAAAATGGCTGCAGGGCTGCCCGGTTCGAGCGCCTCGTTTTGCCAGGCACGAACCGCCCTGCCCGCTGCATCGTACAACACTGCCTCGAAAGGCAACTGCCTCGCGACATTCGCCCAAAGCAGCAATAGCCCGCTTGCCCGGTCGGGCGTCAGGCGAAAGTTCGGAAACAAATCGCCAGCGGGCGTCGGTGTCACGGCGGTCGGATTGCCGTCGCTTCCGTCGCCGATGTTCAGGTCGTCCACGTAGAGGTTGTTGCCGCCATCGGTCACGTTTACGATACGGATTTTCACGTAGCGTTCATCCCGGTAGGCGTTCAGGTTGATGACTGCCTTTTTCCATTGCGTCGAGTCGGGAATGAAAGGCGTCGTTTGAGTAGGTCCCGTGGCGAGGGCGTTGCCCGATTTGCTGAAAATGGGTACGTAGGTGAAGCCGCAATCCTTCGACAGTTGCACGATGAGTTCGTCGGAGAAGTTGGCGTCGCTGCGGGCGTAAGCCCACAAAAAGTCATGCGAAGCGTGGAGTCGGGGTGGGCGGTGCTGAGGTCGAGGAAAGGCAGTTCGAGCCAGTCCAGCGTACCGTAGTTCGTGTTGACGAGGTTGTTGATGCGCATGGAGTACGGGGCGCTTTTAGCGGCAAGGCTGTCGAGTTCCCAAGCTATTTGGGCATCGGGATTATAGACCGTGATGCCTTCGGGCGGGTACTGCCCGTCGTCGAAATTCCGAATGAAGGGCAAGGGGTCGCCGATGCCCGGCTCGGTGACTTCGAGGTAGCCAGCGAGCGTGAGCGTGTCGCTGCCCTCGGCGTTATCGGCGATAAGCGTAACGTCGTACACGCCCACCGTATCGTAGGCGACTGTCGGGTTTTGGGCGGTGGAAGACGAAGGGTTTCCACCAGGGAAAAGCCATTGCCAAGAAGTCGCTCCGTTAAGCGAACGGTCAATGAAATAGGCACTGTTGCCCGTGCAGACGGTCGGCGTGAGGGTCACGAAATCCGTCGCAACGGGACAAACGGCGGGCGGCTGATATGCCGAGTCGCAGCCGGTGGCGAGCAGGTTGCCGGGCGACCAGATGAGGGTTCGAACCGTATCGAGCGTGGCTTGGATACGGTCTTTTTGCCCTTGCGTGAACAAGTTTTTGCAGGCGTCGGGCGTGTAATCCATGTAGTTGCGCACCTGGTCGGGCAGGTTGGGGTTATCGTTGGAGCAGGAGTTGGCGTTCAGGTTGCAGTTGAAATTGGGGTTGGCGACGGGCGGTGTGTCGCATACAAAATCGCCGTCTGTGCAGATGTCCAGCCCGCAGCCGCCGTTGAAGGTGTGGTACAGCCCGAACCAATGCCCCAGTTCGTGCGTGGTCGTGCGCCCTCCCGAAGCGGCAGCCGTGCCCTCGTCGCCGAACAGGTTGGCTCTCACCACGATACCGTCCTCGTCGGGCGGCGTGTAGGGGAAGGAAGCGTAACCGCCGACGTTGCCCTCGATGGTTTTCACGACGTACATGTTGAGGTAGCGGGTGTTGTCCCAAAATGAAAGTTCCTTGAGCATGGCCCGCTCGACAGGCTTGTGGTTGGTCAGGGGCGTCCGCAGGCGGACGACGCCGTTGGTACAGCGGCCTTGCGGGTCTTTTTTTGCGAGGCAAAAACGAACGCCCGTGTCCACACCGGAGCCATCGCCGGGAGTGCCGGGCAGCTTGCCGTAATCCTCGTTGAGGATGCGGATTTGGCTTTCAATCTGCGAAAAGGAGATGTTTTCCGTGCCGCCATTGTGGATGACATGAACCACGACGGGGATGATGCGGACGCTGTCATCGTTGCTCCTTGCCGTTTGCCCGGAGGCGTTTTCCGCCAATTTTGCCGAGATGCGCTTCTCCGCCCGCTCCAACCGCTGGGGCGGGTACAGGCTGTCGAACAGGCAGGGAACTTGCTGGGCGGGCAGGTTTTCCGGCAGGAAAAACAGCCCGGCGGCGAGAAGCAGAAGGGTCGGCAGGCGGTGTGTGGTGTCTTTTTTCATGTTTTGACAAATTAAGAATGGCGTTGTGCTTCCGCTATGGGCAGCACAACGCCATTGCAAAAGTTTATTCAACAGCCACCAACCAAATTTGGCGGCTTCAATCACGCTATTTCCTGTCAATGCAAGTAAACCCACGAAGCAACCGAAGGAACTCCGTTGTTATTTATGGCAAACATCATGTAATAACCCATTGGAGCAATGGCGTGGGGATGCCCGCCGTGTGGCGCTGTCAAGGTCAGCCTCGTTGGGTTTGCGTGGTCGTGGATGTATGGCATTTCCAGCACCCGCTGCTCGGCATCCGTTTGATGAGTCACCGCCATCGGTCTGACCAAAACCACTTTCACGACGGTGGAGGCGTCGGGCGACTCGATGACAAAATTCTGCCCGTGATGAACCAATGCGGGCGCACTTGAAATCACCGGACGAGCCCCTCTGAACAGGTAAGGCGGACTGAAAACCTCAATGTTTGGGCTTCCCGGTATCCCTCCGGCTTCCGCTGTCCCGCCTGCCATCATCACCTTGCCGCTCGGCAGCAAAAGCATCACGGAATGGTAAGCCCTGACCGAAGGCAATTCATCCATTGCCGTCCAAGCGTTGGTGGCGGGGTTGTACAACATGCAGGGGGAATTGTTCGACAGGACGCCACCCGCCACGAACACCGTGTTGTCAGGCAACAACACCGCATTGCATTGTCTGCGGGGAAACGAATCGGACAATACCCCGGTGGGCGTCCAGGAAGAGGCAGCTGAAAGTATAGACAGGTCTATCACTTCGGCTGAATTGACGCCATTGCCACTTGCATCGCTGCCGCCAACTACCAGTATCCTGGTCGTGGGAAAGGAATTTTGAAGTATCATCACCGACATCCCCTTGCAGCGGTTGACCGTTGAAGGTGTTATTCCCGTCCATGCGCCCGTGTTAGCCGGGGAGGCGGCAAAGGCGAAATAGGCGGAGTTGTCGTTGGAAGGCGGAGCCCCATTCGTGGCACTCCCCCATCCGGTTCTGGAGTAGAACGTTGCCCCATTGGGGAGTACGTGCAGTCCGGGGTACAGGTTCGGAAAACGCAGGGAGTCGCCCGTTACTGGCTCGAACATATCGGTGTCCTCATTGTAGATTTCCATCTCTCCGATAGTATTCCCACAGGTAACCAACACCCGCTTGTCGTGCAGGACTACGGCAGTCGGATACCATTTGTATTCATCCATCCTGCCAGCTGTCCTTGTCCACGTCCTGGCTACGGGGTCTAACTTGAATCCCCACCAAGCAGTAGGAGTGACTCCCCTGTCGCCGCCGCCGCCGACCACCAGCAATTTGCCGTCGGACAGGAAGCAATGCCCGCTGCACAGCAAAGAGTAATCGGGGTCGGTGACAGGGTACTCGAACCGGGGGGTTACCTCATCGTTGGGGTCCCAAATCGGGGTCTTCCACCTGGCATTCCCAAAGTCGGCAGGGATGAACACTACCTTTCCCGTGTGCAATAAGGCTGCATGTACCACCTCGATGGGAAATTCAGCGCCACCACCGGGATTTTGTGTGGTTATTGGGTAAGGCAATGTCCTCCATTGACCAAATGTTGCTGGCGACAAATGGGAAAAAAGAACTTCAATACGGCTGAAGTCAAACTGCCTCAGTTCCACCAAATCCCTCAAGCTGCGAAACCCGAACGGAAACTCCTTGTCCCTAAATTCGAGGATTTCTTTGGCAATGCCGAGGTCAAGGAGTTTTTTTCGCTTTCCGTGCAATTCTTCCGGGTTGTCCTCATGGATGGGATTGCCCTCGTCGTGGGTTAGGGTGTTTTTTTCAAACGCAAGGTCTTCCGGGCGAATGGCATTGTTAAGGAAGGTGAGTATCCTTCGATGGATACTTGGGCTGATACCAGCTTCTACTGGCTCGCAATGCTCCTTTTGTTGGTGGGGCTTTGCTTTCGAGGTTTGTTCTGCTTTCATTGTAAAATATTTAGGTTAAAAAGATTACGCTCCGAAGGAAGCTATTTGATTCCTTTTTAAAGTGAAATGTTACCACAGGATTATCTTTTTTTACCCAAACTCGATTGTCCATTCACTTCAATTTATAGAAGCCTGCCCCGCTTTCCTTGCGATTTTTTGCATGATGTGGTGGCTGTCGCCGAACTTGCACAGAGCGTCGCAATGCGTCCGCAGGTCGGAGAACAGGATGTAGCGGATTTCGACGCTGTTGTTTTTTATGGCGGGTCGGGAGAGTTGCAACAGCACGTCCTTCTCCCGGCTGTCGGGAATGACGATGTAGAATGTCTCGTCGCCGTCGGCAATCGAATACGAGAGGTCGGTCAGGCGCAGGATGCCGCTGTAAATCGAGGTGCTTTTTTCCACCTCGAAAGCCGCCACCACATTCGAGGTACCTTTTTCAAACCAAAGAATGTCAATGAGTTTCACGGTGTTGAGCGTTTCCCGCTCGATAGGCAGGTCGGGAAAAGCGCAGGGGCAAAGAAACGAGAAGCTCTGCCCGGCGAAGCTTTTCGAGCGGTCGTTGCTCGCCGGGAACACGTCGTAGCCGAGGGCGTTGCCGATTTTTACAAGGTGGTACTGCATTTCGGTGTGCAAGCTTTCTTCCGCTCGCTCATTCAAAACTTCCCGCCGCCGCTTTTCGATGACTTTTTCAAATTTATCCCGCTCCGCTTCCGACAGGTACTCGTCCATTCCCGCCGCCATTTTCTGCGAGCCTACCTCGAAAAGCAGCCCGGCGAGCGCGCCGAGGTCGGTGGAAAGGTCGGCTCGGTATTTCAGATTCGTGTCGAGCAGCACCTCCCGCAGCTTGAGGTACTCCTGCCAGGAACCGAGTTTCTTTTTGTCCTTAAAAAGCGTGTTGAAACCGTTGACAATGGCGGTGTTGAACGGCGGGATGAGGGTCGGGTGCAGGAAATACAGGATGCTGGCGACAGCAGGTCCCAGGCCCTTGATTTTCAAATTGTCCAATCGAAGGATTTCGTCGAGCAAGTGCTTTTCGTGCTTGGCGTTCAGGCAATTTTCGAGAAACTGCCCGAAAGCCTGCTTGTTCGCTTCGTTCTCGTATATGTCGGGGATGCGCAGCTTGGGTTTCCAGTAAAACGGGTGCGCCGCTCCCTCGAACACCTGCTTTTGCTCGGTGATGCAGCCCAGCACGAACTCGAGCGAGGAGCCTTTGAAGTCGTTTCCGAAGCGCCCGCCTTTGATGTCGCTCACCACTTGCATCACGCCCCTGCGGATGCTGCGGAAAGCTTTCAGCCTATCTTCGTTGTTGACGAACCAGGTGTTATAGACCGATTCCGGGTCGGTCTTGTATTGCCGGATAAGGGTTTGGAAATGAAGCATTTTTCAAGAAAAATAAATAACCATTAGTAAAATGTTCATGATTTCGCCTTTACCGGAAGAAGGACTTTGAGTGATTCCCAAGCCATCGAAATAC